>CALMJS010000020.1 GCA_937864535.1 uncultured Paracoccaceae bacterium | reverse complement strand
TATCCGGGCGAGCACGAGGCCATCGTCACCGACAAGGTCTGGGATCAGGTCGACGCCATCCTGCAGGGCAACCGCCACGCCCGGTCCAGCAACAGCCGCATGCAGACGCCCGCGCCGCTGAAGGGCCTGATCTTCACCGACACCGGCGCGGCCATGACCCCGACCGCAACCAAGAAGCGCGGCAAGCTCTACCGCTATTACGTCTCGATGGACGTGATCAAGAACCGCACGACGGAGGACGACAGCGGCGACGATCAAGCACCGACCCGCCTGCCTGCGGGCATGGTCGAGGACGCCATCGTCGCCGAGGTCCGGCGCATTCTGCAGACGCCAGAGGTGGTCACGCAGGTGCTGGCGGCGCTGAAGCTCGATCAGGTATCCGAGGCCGAGGCCATCGCGGCGCTGCATGATTTCAACACGCTCTGGGCACAGCTATTTCCGCTCGAACAGGCGCGGATCATCCAGCTTCTGGTCCGACGCGTCACCGTCACCGCCGCCGGGCTCGAGGTCGACATCCGGCGCGAAGGCGTCGCGGGCGTCATTCGCGAAATGATCGCGCCGCGCGACATGGAGGCCGCCGAATGACCCGCGGCAGTGACACGATCCGCGTGCTGATCCCCCTGAAGCTGCGCAAAAAGAACGGGCGGCCCAAGATCATGCCGCCCGCCAATTACAGCCCCAGCGAGGATCAGGCGCAGGACCCGCACATCCTGCGCGCCATCGGCCGGGCGTGGGGCTGGCGGCGGCGCATGGAGGCAGGCGAGTTCGCCTCGATCCAGGAACTGGCCGAGGCCGTCGGTCTGGCCGAGCGCCATGTCAGCCGCCAGCTGCGTCTCGCCTATCTGGCGCCGGAGGTCCTCAAACGCCTGACCTGCGGCCGCGAGCCATCCGCGGTCAGTCTGTACGACCTGTGTTTTCTGGCCGGGGAGACATGGCAGGAGCAGGGTGCGCGGGCGTTTCGGTGAAGTATGCCGCCGCGCATCTTGATCTGCGCTGATCGGCTGGCAGGCGCAGTTGAGAGGAACCATCTTCTCGGGCCGAAGAAGCTCAGAGGAACGTTGCCGGGATGCCTCTCAAGTTGTGTAGGACCCCGTCATAGTCGTCCCTTGATCGCATCGGCAAAAGATCTGCCTTCAGTGTTTTTGATGTCTTCAAGCCGACAAACTCGGCCAGTCCCTCCTTGCCTTTGAGAAGGAGAAGATTGGCTCCAAAAGCGGCGTCCGACGACTGTGCCTCAGGCGGCACGATGAAGGCGAGCTTGCGAGGCAACTTGGCGAAATGCCCGGCGGTGAACCGCGAACCGCCATCGCTGCTGCTCTGAACTAGCAACAGCACCTGCGACAAGCCTGCTTGGAGGCGGCACGACGCTATCACGGAATTCTGGTCCTCGGCCGCACCCGGCACGAATTCAGAAACCAGGAGCCCCCCAGCTTCCAAGAGTTTCCTGGCGCGCTCCGCGATTTTCTTGGAGGTCAGATTGCACTCTAAAACATCGAGGCCGCAGGCCATCACGCCAATGACCCTCGGCAAGAAGGCGCCGTCATGCGTAACCGAACAGATGTCGATGCCATCAGCTAGCCCATTGCAAAGATGAACATTCTTCTCCGAAAAATGACGTCCGACTCGCCCGGCGACGGTTTCACCAAACGGGTTGGCTTTTCGTGTCCCGATCACTCCGAGCATGGGGGATGCAAGCAGCGACAGGTTTCCCCGGCAGAACAGCACTGCGGGGGGCGTACCCAGTTCCATGAGAGACGCCGGATACCTAGCGGCGCCGAGCGGCACGGCTACAATGCCTACGTCGGCGCATCTCTCGAGGTACTGCTCTGCCTTGGAAAGCGCAGCCTTCCAACCGGTTTCATCGACATCCCCGATGGCCGAGACCACTGTATCAAACACCTCGGCTACGGATCGAGATGCCTCGATCCGTGCAAAGTTCTTCTTGATCGCTCCGGGTCCGACCCCCTTGATTTCCAGCAACGCAAGGAGGCTGCGGGCGAGGTCAGTTTCTTCCATTTGTCATGTTCCCCATCCAGCCGCAGCCAGTCCCATTATATGCCGGTGGAACGCAACTATAGAATGGCTTGCCGTCGCGTTTTTGGTATTTGATCCGGGTCGGTTTACCGCATCGAGGGCACATTTTCTCTACCGGGACTTCTTCAGTCAAATAGAAGAGAGCCACAAAGAGAACGTTCCGCACGCCTGCCTCAAGGAGCATGTCGACATGCGACATCGCCGTTGCCCCTGTGGTGTATTGGTCGTCGACGACAATGACGTTCTTCCCCTCAAGGTCCAGATCGCTTTCTAGGCGCACGAAGCGCTTGATGAAGCCCATTCGACCCGCACGCTTTTTTTCCTGTCGAATACTGCCTGTCACGTCCGGCGACCAAACGAAAAGCTCTTCCTTCGGCAGGGCTACCTCGAGCGCATGAAGAAGTTTCGCCATCTTTCGCGGGGGCTTTGTCGTTGCCTTGTCAGCAACACAGGTGATCATGTCCCAGCGGATGAAGTCATGTGCCATAACTTCATCATGCAGGTACCGGCTCACATCGCGCGCGACCCCCGCAAGGAAGGCCTCGGTACGATCCTCGCTTCCGAACTTGTAGTACCTGCCGATTGCCCCATAGGCATCGCACGGCCCTTGTTGCTGTCGGCCGAGGCCGCGAATGAGCGTGTGGCCGTCGTTGAGATTTCTGCCGTTGAACATGCGAGCGGCGGCTGTACCCATCCGGTCTTCAAGAACCAGGCGATGCTTGGCAGGCGTCTCGATGACGCCGAGAAGCTCATCGAAGGATCGGCAATTGTACGTCGCACCTTCCATGCAACGGCGTGCCCAACTTGCCTCCTCGTTATAGTAGGGGTCATGAGGAACGTCATCCGTGCCCCGAAAAAGCAAAGCAGACGGGATCGCCAGTCCACGCGCCAACTGAATATCGAGGCGGGTATCGCCGACGAGCAAGAACTCTTCTGCGACCGAACGAGATGGAAAGCCAAAATTGCTCTCGAGATAAGCCCTCAATTTCGCGGTGTTGGGTTTATCGGCGAGTGCCAGCCATGGCGTGCCGAAAATAATCTCCGAAACAGCGCCGACATAAGCGCCGTGGGAATCCGATACGATCGTCACCGAGTGCCCGCGACTCTTCACGGCTTCAATGAATTCCCGAGCGCCCGCAATAACCGGGATATCGTTCAGGGAAAAGCTTCGATCACGGCCATACTTGATGCCGTCGTACCTGCTTGCATTCGTGTCGACGAGCGTCCCGTCCAGATCCAGTAGTATGTTCAAAGGTCAGTCCAACGCCCCACCAGTCGTTGATGAACCCCACGGTACGCCCTGGTTCACCTTAGGGCTTGAAGCTGGACCTTCGTTCTGCATCTTGTTGATACTGTGAAAATTCTTTGGCGGCCGGGAGCGCAAGCCTTGTACAAAAGATTGGCTGAGGGTCACGCTACGAAGTTCATCCAGGATCGTCCAGACCTGAGTGTGATAACAGACTGGTTGAACTCGCCGCGGCGCAAGGCCGCACTGTCCGCCTTTCATGAATCCGTTCCCTCCAAGAAGCCCGGCCGCGTGATCGAGCGCGTATCCAAGAATGTGCGCCCTGCATTTGGCGGCGTCCATTTGGCCCAATGGGACAAGGTCATGAAGGCTGTGTTCGCCGTTCGGATGGCGTCTGCCCGTGAAACTGATGTATTTGCAATGACCGGCGACGAGGAGAAGGCCTTTTCTGAGCGATCGGCCATTCTTGCCGATCTTTTATGTATCGCGCGCGCCGGAGAGGTAAATTAGCACATCAATATCGCCGCCAATATCTCGCACCATGCCATTTCCAGGTTGATGGAGCGCGGCGCTTCGACCCCCGAGACACTGAAAGCCGATGTCCTCCAGATCCTTCAGAAGGCGCGCTCCCTTCGAACCATGTTGTCTTCGGGGTTCGAGCACAATCTGACCAAGCTGAAGGAGGACATGACGTACGACATGCTCATGCCTCACGGTGACGGGGCACTGGTCTTGCGCACGCTGCGCGTGAATGCTGCGGCCAAGTCATTCTTTCCAGATCCCATGCCGGTCTTTTCGATCCGGACATACTTGGAAAGATCGATGCTGGGACAGCGCGATCTTGAACGCATGGCAGGGTTCCGCGTCTCCCGCGATGCAACGGTTTCGTTAGAGGACACGCGGCACATCCTTGCATGGCTTCAGGGGAATGCCGAAGAGACAGATCCCCGGCGAAGGCTCGTGATCTCTCAGGAGCCTGGAGAGGGCTTGCCCCGATAGTCTGCCCTGATCCCGCGCGCCCCCCTCCACGCCGGTTGCCCCCCTGAACTTCTCGATCTCTACTGTCCCCCGGAAGCTTTGCGCAAAACTCCCAAGGCATACCAACGACCACGCCGCCCGTGTCGCCTCGCCATCTGCTTTGAGACAAGCCGGAACCAGCGAAACGCGGGCGCAATGCCATCCCGCCAGTTCATTGAAATCTATGGGGGTTTTGAACCCGTCTCGCCGAGAGCGAGGGGCGGGTGGAAGGAGACGGTGGACGTTCGGAGACCGATCTCGCGCAGTTGGCCAGTCTCCGCAGGGCGGAACATCCCTGCAAACCCCTTTGGCACCTAAAGAAAAAGGCCCCGCGAGGGACCTGTTTTCGGGTTTGCAATGTGCAAGTGGCGGAGGGGATGGGTCTGACGTCGAACCTTCTCCAACTCCTTGGCGAAGAAACTCAACTCCATTTGCTGCGACGTACACAAGAACTAGGCTGCCATCATCGACGCTGAGACTATGCGGGAAGGGATTGCACCACGGGCCGGGTCTATAGCACCTCCAGGCTTTCCAGAAGGACATCGCGTGGCAGGTCGCGGCCGATGATGACGACGCGGCTCTTGCGGTCGGCGCCGGTCCAGCGGGCAAGGCGGATGGGTGGGTCGATGATGTGCTGCACTCCGTGGATCACGAAGGGCGTGTCGAAGCCGTCTGCCCAGATCACCGCCTTCATGCGCAGGATGTCAGGGCCACGGGCGGCGATCAGGGTTTCCAGCCAGATGTCCAGCATGATCGGATGGATAGGGTCATCGAAGACCATCGAGACCGAGGATATTCGGTCGTCGTGATGCGCGGCGGGGGTGATGGCAGAAATCAGGCTGGGGGTCGGGGTGGGAGCCATTCCGAAAAGGCCATAATTCGGACCCGCGCCAGCCAAAGACGCGCCGCGCTTGGTTAGAACCGGCAGCGGCAAGGAAGACAGCGCATAGGCGGGCGAATTCACCCAAGCCTCAGCCTCGGGCAATCCGCCGTCCATGTCGGGCGCGCCATGTCCAAATAGTTCTGACAGCTGGACCGCACCGCGGGTAGCGTTCACGACTTTCGCCCCCGGCGCAATCGCGGCCAGTCGAGCACGGAACGCTGCGGCCTGCGCAGGCGTCACAAGGTCGGTCTTCGACAGCACGAGCACATCGGCCATCGCGACTTGCTGGACGCTCTCGAAGCCACGATCCAGCGTCGCCGGGCCGTTCACGGCATCCCAGACGGTGACCACCCCATCCATCCGCAGGGCCGCACCAAGGCCGGGCGTCACGATCAGCGTGTGCAGGATGGGCGCGGGATCGGCGAGGCCTGTCGTCTCGATCACGATGCGGTCGAAATCCAGCTTCCCTGCGCTGCGCTTTTCGAACAGCCCCTCCAGCGCCTGCACCAGATCGCCGCGCACCGTGCAGCACATGCAGCCAGAGGACAGCAGCACCGTTTCCTCGGTCGTCTCGACAATCAGGTCGTGGTCAAGGCCCACATCGCCGAACTCGTTCACCACAACGGCGATCCGGCCCGCCGACGCATCGCGCAGGAGCGCGTTCAGCAGCGTGGTCTTGCCCGCACCCAGATAGCCGGTGATGAGCGTCAGGGGGATACGTTTCGGCATGGGGCGAGGCTTCCTGCTTGCGCTATGTTATACTATAACGTATATCTCCGGGCGATCTGTGGAAAGCAACCCCCCAATGACAATTACCTTCGCCCCCCGCCTTTCGGTTCTTGATGTGGAAGAGGGCCAGACCCTGGCTCCGCGTTTTCCGATGGACGGGCTTATGCCCTGTGTGACCACCGACGCGGGCGATGGCGCGGTGCTGATGATCGGCTGGATGAACGCCGAGGCCCTGCGCCTGACCATCGCAACGGGAGAGGCGCATTACTTCAGCCGCACCCGTCAGGCGGTCTGGCACAAGGGCGCGACCTCGGGCCTTGTGCAGCAAGTGGTCGAAATGCGGATCGACGACGATCAGGATGCGCTGTGGCTGGCGGTCGAGGTAGCGGGGTCAGGCGCGTCCTGCCATGTGGGCTATCGGTCCTGCTTCTATCGCGCGGTACCGTTTGGGGATCGGGCCGGTGCGCCACTGCGGTTCGTCGAGGCAGAGAAGCGGTTCGATCCGGTCGCCGTCTATGGCGATGCGCCCAACCCGACGGTGCTGTGATGGGGCAGAGCGCAGACCATCTGACTTCCAATCAGGCGCAGGTTCTGCGTCATCTGCGCGCGGCCAATGCGCCGATGACGGCCTATCAGCTTCTAGGCCGGATGCAGAATGATCGGGGTGCTGTGGCCCCGCCGACGGTCTATCGCGCACTGAAGGGGCTGGAAGAGGCGGGCCTCATCCGCCGGATCGAAACCCTGCGCGCCTGGGCTCCGGTTGCGGCCATCCGCCCCGGCGTGGTGGTGATCTGCGACGATTGCGGGACGGTGCGTGGTGTCGAAGCGCCCAGCCTGTTGGAAAGCCTGCATCAGCGCCTTGCCGCCGAGGGTTTTGCCGAAGCGCGCCAGACTATCGAGGTGCATGGCCGCTGCGGTGACTGCGCGGAGGACCGGGCGTGAAGCGCGACCTTCTGTTGTCCGGGGCCTTGGCCCGGCTGGCGCTAGCGTTTGGCCTCTCGGGGTTCTTGTGGCTGGGCCTCTGGCTGGTGGCGGGCTGAGCCATGGCATTACGCGTGCGCGACCTGACCCTTGGCTATGACCGCCATCCCGCGGTGCATCACCTTGACCTTGATCTGGCGAATGGCAGCCTGACCGCCATCGTCGGACCGAACGGCGCGGGCAAGTCCACCTTCCTCAAAGGCGTGATGGGCGAGTTGCCGCCGCTTGAAGGCAGGATCGAGCGCGGAGCGGCGCGAGTGGCCTATCTGCCGCAACTCTCCGAAGTGGACCGCAGTTTTCCCCTGTCGGTGCAGGCTTTCGTCGCGATGGGCCTGTGGCATCGCACGGGGGCTTTTGGCGGGCTGTCGCGCGCCGATCTTGCCCGCGTGGGTGAAGCCTTGGCCGCCGTGGGTCTGACCGGCTTTGAACGCCGCCCGATCTCGGCCCTGTCGGGGGGGCAGGTGCAGCGGGTGATGTTCGCGCGGCTTCTGTTGCAGGACGCGGACCTGATCCTTCTGGACGAACCCTTCACCGCGCTCGATGCCAAGACTGCCGCCGATCTTCTGGCCGTCGTGCAGCGCTGGCATGGCGAGGGGCGCACGGTTCTGGCCGTGCTGCATGATATCGAGGCGGTGCGGCGTCATTTCCCCGAAACGCTGCTTCTGGCGCGCGAGAAGGTGGCGCATGGGCCGACCGACACCGTCCTGACCGCCGAGAACCTGTTCCGCGCGCGGCAGATGTCCGAGGCCTTCGACGACGACGCGAATGTCTGCGTCCGACCCGCCGAACAGCCTGCCAAGCAGGGCGCCGCATGAGCTGGCTGATCGACCCCTTCGCCGACTTCGCCTTCATGCAGCGGGCGCTCTTGGGGTGTCTGGCGATCGCGCTTGGAGCCACGCCCGTCGGTGTGTTCCTGCTGTTGCGGCGGATGAGCCTGACGGGGGACGCCATGGCCCATGCCATCCTGCCCGGCGCTGCGGTGGGCTATCTGGTGGCCGGGCTGAACCTCGGCGCCATGACCATTGGCGGGGTCGCCGCGGGGCTGGTCGTCGCGGTGCTGACCGGGGCCGTCGCGCGGTTCACGTCGCTGCGCGAGGATGCCTCGCTGGCCGCCTTCTACCTGATCTCACTGGCCCTGGGCGTCCTTCTCGTCTCGCTCAAGGGCTCGAATGTGGACCTGATGCATGTGCTGTTCGGCACGGTGCTGGCGCTGGACGATGCCGCGCTGACGCTGCTCTGCGCGATCACCACGGTGACACTCGTTTCCCTAGCGCTGGTCTATCGCCCGCTGGTCCTGGAATGCGCCGATCCGCGCTTCCTGCGGTCGGTCAGCCGGTGGAGCGGGCCGGTGCACTTCCTGTTCCTGGGCCTTGTGGTCCTGAACCTGGTCGCAGGGTTTCAGGCGCTTGGCACGCTGATGGCGGTGGGGATCATGATCCTGCCCGCCGCCGCCGCGCGTTTCTGGGCGACCTCCATCGGCGGGATGCTGGCCGTAGCTGCAACGGTTGCCGCGGTCTCGTCCGTCGCGGGGCTCCTCGCCTCGTATCACGCCGGGCTGCCCTCCGGCCCCGCGATCATCCTCTCCGCCGGAACCTTCTACCTCCTCTCCCTCGTGTTCGGTCCCTCGGGCAGCCTTGCCGCCCGCTTCTGGCCGCGCGCCCATCTTGAAACCTGAAAGGATATCCCCATGCTGACCCGTCGTCTGTTGCTCGCCTCTGCCGCCGCCCTGGCCTTCGCCGCCCCGGCCTTTGCGCAGGACAAGCTGAACGTCATCGCCACATTCTCGATCCTCGGCGATATCGTGCAGAATGTCGGCGGCGACCGCGTGGAAGTGACAACGCTCGTCGGCCCGGATGGCGACGCCCATGTGTTTCAGCCAGCACCTGCCGATGCCCAAGCCATTGCGAGCGCGGATGTGATCGTGGCCAATGGCCTTGGGTTCGAGGGCTGGATGGACCGGCTGGTCGAAGCATCGGGCACCACGGCCGCGATCATCACGGCCTCGGAAGGCGTGACGCCCATCGCCTTTGGCGAGGAAGGGCGATCAATCCCTATGCGAAGATCGTGAAGACCGAGAAATGCGGCGTCGCGCTGGATCGGGTGTTGGGCCTTGATGCCTTCAGTCTGGAACGCGTGCTGGAGATCGAGCCGGATTTCCTGGACGAGGATCATACGCACGAGCATGAAGAGGACATCACCTCGGTCTCGCTGGCCTCGGACATTCCCCTCGATGAACGCAAGTTCCAGGCGTGGTTCGGCAAGCTTCTGCGGGAACGGGGGCAGGATATCCTGCGGTCGAAGGGCATCCTCGACTTCAAGGGTCAGGACGAGCGCTTCGTCGTCCATGCCGTCCACATGCTGACCGATGGCGCGCCCCTTGGCCCCTGGCCCAAGGGCAAGCCACGCGCTTCGAAGCTGGTGTTCATCGGGCGCGATCTGGACAAGATGGGGCTGGCCGAGGGCTTTGCCGCCTGCAGGGCCGCCTGATGCCGGTGCTTGAACGGTACGACCCCCTCGCGCCTACCCGCATCGAAAAGGGCGGGCGCAGGTTCGACTTCGACGCCGTTCCCGTCGCGGTGGTGACGGTCGGCGACACCGCCTTTACTGCCTGGGGCGATGGCGCGATCCGCGCCTTCCGCCCCGGCGCAGAGCCCGAGGCGCTGCCCGTCCACAAGGGCGCGGTGCTGTCTATGGCGGCCGAGCCATCGGGCATGATCCTCACCGGCGGCGATGACGGCCGGTTCTGCCGCATCACACCAGAAGGGGTGACCGAGATCGCGGCCTTTCCCAAATGGGTGGATCATGTGGCGGCAGGCGCGGGCGGGGTCTTTGCCTGCTCAGTGGGCCGCGCGGTGCATCTGTGGGACGGCACGCGGCGCGAGGTGCTGGAGGCGCCCTCGACCGTCGGCGGCCTCGCCTTTGACCGCAAGGGCGGGCGGCTGGCCGTGGCGCATTACGGCGGCGTCACGATCTGGGCGCGGGAAAGGCGCGGGTGGAAACCCACGGCCCTCAAATGGGCGGGCAGCCATACCGCCGTTTGCTTCAGCCCCGACGACCGTTTCGTCATGACCCGGATGCAGGAAAACGCGCTGCACGGCTGGCGGTTGCGCGACAAGGCCGACCTGCGCATGTCGGGCTATCCGACCAAGGTGAAGGGCTGGGCCTGGGCTGGCAAACTCCCCTGGCTTGCCACAACCGGCGCGGATGAGGCGATCCTCTGGCCCTTTGACGGGGCGCAGGGGCCGATGGGGCGCGGCCCGATGCAACTGGCCTGGGGCGGGCGGGGCTACGTCACCGCCGTCTGCGCCCTGCCGGGGCATGAGGCGGTGCTGGCGGGCTACTCCTCGGGCGCGGTGATCTATTCCGAGATCGACCAGATCGCCGAACCCCGTGCGGTCAAGCGCCCGACCGGTGCGCCGATCCTGCTCCTTGCAGTCACGCCGCTGACCGGTTGGCTGCTGGCCGCCGACGAACAGGGCGGAGTCCTCTGGGCGCCCTTGGGGGCGGGCTGATGCTGGGCCTTTTCTCCCGCCGCCCCCGCCCGGATGCCGAGGCGGTGTCCCGGCTGAAGGCATGGATCGCCGACCTGATGACTCTCGGCGACAGGGACCATATCGCGGTGGCCGAACTGGCCTGCCATGAACCGGGCTGCCCCGATCTGGAAACCGTGGTCACCGTCACCCTTTCAGACCGCCGCCGCTTTGTCCTGCGGTTCCCTTCGGCGGTCGCGGCGGTGACCAAAGGGGATGTGGAGCTTCTGCGCCCGCAACTGCCCCCGCCATGACAGTCTACGTCCATCTGGTCGAAGGCGACAGCGCAGCGGCGCGGCTGGCGCTGATCGCGCGCCTGGAAGCCGAGTCCCGCCCGGAATGCGCCGTGTTTGCGCAGACATCCGAGCCGCCCACATCGCCCCTTGACTGGCTTCTTGGCCCGGGCTGCGTCTGTTGCCTGCCCCGGACCCATCCGCGCCTGCGTCTGCTCGCTGCCACGCAAGGCCGGACGGCCTCACGCCGCATCCTGATCGACGCCGGGCCGCAGGCCCTGGCAGAGCGGATCGCACGGGCGATCCGTGCCCTGCCGGTGCCTTTGCGACTTGTCCGGATGACTGCCTGAGGGCGGCCGTTCTGACGGATTGGCAGATTTCAGCGGTCGAAAGAGCGCTCCGCCCCGATCGTTGTGCCGGCCAGCCATTCGTTCTCGACCCAGTGTGGCAGGTGCACCGAGCCGGGCGGGAACGCCGCGCCGTCGGCCATCTCCTCCTCGGTCGGGCGCGCCAGCCGCAGGAAGCGGTAGGTCTCGGCCTTGAAGGTCGACACCGCCACCGTCCAGAGCCTCGCCCCGCGCCGCAGGCGGCGGCGCGCTGGGAGCGGACCTGCTGACCGCGATCAAGGACAACCTTGAAAATCCGCTGCTGATGCTGGCCAAATGAAAGGTCGGCATCCGGCACAGCATGGAGCGTGCCGGATGCCTGGGCCACCGGGACTGTTGCTGCACGTCCCGGGGTATTCGTCAGTCTGCCGGAAGCAGCGCCGGTGGAACTTCCGTCGTCGGGTCGCCGTCCACCGCAGCAGCGAGAAGCGGTGGCAAGACCTCGAGCAGCATCGAGATCGACAGCGGCGACTGGTAGGACAGCGCGGCAGCAAGCGCCCCATCGGGATCGTCAAGCCAGACGGAACGCCCCTCGCGCGCCAGGTTGGTGAGCTGGTACAGATCCATCTCCTCGACCCTCTCGCGCGACTGGTCGGCCCGGTTCTCGATCGGCCAGACCATCACGTCCTGGTCGATCATGTCAAACCGCTCCAGGCTGACGCTGATGCTGGAATCCTCGGCCGCCAGCGCGTCAAGCTCGGCGGGAAAGACGAGACCGAGGTTGGCAAGGAAGCGGCTTGCCACGTCGGTGCTACCCCAGAGGCGCAGTTCGTTTTCCGTCGTGAGATAGACGATGGTGCCGGTCTTACCCTGCAACTGGGGATAATCCGCGACGGCCTGCGCAAGCTGCGCGTCGAGTTCGGAAATGATCGCCTCGGCCTTGTCGGTGCTGCCGGAGGTGGCGAGGTCGAACAGGCGAATCTCCTCGGTCCACGGCACGCCCCACATCGGGTAGCCGGGCGGGTTGGTCACCACCGGTGCGATCGCTGCGAGCTTGTCGTAAACGTCCTGGTCAGGAAACAAGTAGACGCCAAGGATCAGGTCGGGGTCGAGCGCGGCGATGGCCTCGTAGTCCAGATCATCGCCCGAAAAGACTTCGGGCGTCGCGCCGGTCGCCTCGCGCGCCGCCTCGGCCCAGGGCCAGGCCGCGTAGGGATGGCCACCCCACCAGTCGCGCACGCCGACGGGCGCGACACCAAGAGCATAGAGAAAATCGGAGTCGCGATAGCCGACGGCGACTATGCGCTGCGGCTCGGTTTCGATGGTCGTCTCACCAAAGGCGTGGGTGATCGTTACGGGAAAGCCTTCGGCTGCCAGTGGCCCGGCAACAAGGCACAGGAGGGCGGCGAGGGTCGGAAAGTTCATGATCTTGTATCCTTCAACAAGTTACGAACTCAGCTAGCAAACCTGACTGTTTTTGTCAACAACTAATGTCAGGAGCAAAAGAGCCGATTTGTGCCCACTCCTGCCGCGCGACGGACCGCTTGCAGATATGCAAGATCGCGGGGTGACCGATCCACGGCGCAGGAAGCGGCCATTCCGGCGACGGCGCATCCTTTTCCCCAAGTGCAATCCCGGCGTGCCGAGGCCTACTCGTTTTCGCCGCCCCGCACCGAGATGAGTTGATCCATACGCATCCTCGATCCGGTCCTTCTGCACATCCGCCCCGGCGGTCAGGAACAGGCCGCCCGCGGGCACCGTGCCGGATGTCCAGCGCTCGCGCCGGTCGTAGAGCCGCTGCCAGTCGGGGGCTTCCCCGGTCTCGACCCACGTCTCGCCGAGGATCGTGTTGCGGAAGGCCTTGATCGCCTCGTCCGACCCCTGCGCCGCGTCCCAAGCCCGCACGATCCGCTCCCAGCTCAGCCAGCCGATCGGCGAGTAGAGCGCCGAGAGGTGATACCCGACCGTGGTCGGATCGGCGGCCGTCGCGGTCGCCCGCCATTCGCCGCCCTCCAGCATCGCCGTCTTGTGGTGCTCCGCGATGGGCGTCTCGCAGCCCTCGCAGTGATATTCCGCCGTCTCCGGGCGGCCCTTCTGCCAGCGCAGCCGGTCGAACTTCAGCCATTGTGCGTGGCCGCAATGCGGGCACGGCACGAAGAACCGGCGCTGGTCGGACGCCTCGTATTCCCGCTCGATCCGGCTCAACCCTCGGATGGTGGGCGTCGAGACCAGGAACACCTTGCGGCGATGCGCGAAAGTCAACGACCGCGCCTCGGCCAGCGTGACCGGATCCACGAACGCCACTGGCATCGAAGTGTTCAGGTGGCGCGAGGAACTGTCCCTATACTTTCAACTGGTTACGGGCTCTACACCGAATGCGCGCAGTCGAGAGGTCCGGAGAATATCGGGCTCAAGAGAACGTGTCCGGCTGCGGTGGCGAGGACGCAAGTGCAAAGCCCCACCCGCATAACCCTCGAAAACAACAGAAAAATCCGGCCGCAGCCGGATCGGGAGAACGCTTTCGCGAGGGCAAATGGCGGAGTGGAAGGGATTCGAACCCTCGAGACGGTTTCCCGCCTGCACCCTTAGCAGGGGTGTGCCTTCGACCACTCGGCCACCACTCCGCTGACCCGTTTATCGGCGGTTTGGGCGGAAGACAAGAGATAGTGGCAAGAAAGATATTCCAAGTGGGCGGACTGGCTGGGACTTGCCTTTCCCGATTGAGAACATATGATGAACAAAACGCCACTGATTGCCCTATGTTCCAGATCCCGCTACCCTTTTCCAAGACCGCAGCTGCGTGGCGCAGGATCGCCGGCCGACTGATGTCGGGCCGCGTCCCGCCCGAGCATGTCACTTGGACGATTGACGATGAGGGTCTTTTGCCACCTCTGCCAGAGCCAAAGTTTGCGGTGCGCGTGCCTGAACGGTTCCTGATCATGGCCGATGCGGCTGCCTGGCATGACGCATCTGACCGGTTCGATCGGCTGTATGCGCTGGCGTGGCGGCTACGGCTGCGACCGGGGCTGATGACAGAGGACGATGCGGAAGTTCAAACCCTGATAACCATGGAACAAGAGGTATTGCGCAGCCTGCGGAGGCTACAGCGCGGGCTGGCGCTGCATCCTGTCGGGCTATCCGGGGGGCGGCGACAGTTCGCAGGATGGTGCGACGTGCGCCATGACCCGCTAGAACTCGCCCTGCCACATTTCACCCGCCGCCTATCCGAGATGGACTGGGTGATTCACACACCGATGCGCAGTGTCCGGAGCACATCGGGGCGAATCGAGATCACCGCCGCGCCGGAACGCCCGTCATTGCCGCGCGATGGCCGGCATCCCGACTGGGCCACTTGGTTACAAAATTGCGAAGGCGGACAAGGGTATCCCCTGCCCGCCCCGTTCTATGGTCTTATTGAACCGGAAATCAGGTGTTAAAGAGGAAGTGCAAAACGTCGCCGTCCTTGACGGTGTAGGTTTTGCCTTCGGCGCGCATCTTGCCCGATTCCTTGGCGCCGACTTCACCCTTGCAGGACACGTAATCGGCATAGGCGATGGTTTCTGCGCGGATAAACCCGCGTTCGAAATCGCCGTGGATGACACCGGCGGCTTGCGGCGCGAGAGTGCCCTCTTTGATCGTCCAGGCGCGGGCCTCTTTGGGGCCGACGGTGAAATAGGTCTGCAAGTGCAACAGTTCGTAGCCCGCGCGGATCAGGCGGTCGAGGCCCGCCTCGGTCAACCCGAGCTCGGACAGGAACATCTGCTGTTCTTCGTCTTCGAGCTGGCTGATTTCTTCTTCGATGCGGGCGGAAATGACCACGTGGCTGTTGCCCTGTTCGGCGGCCATTTTCGCAACACGCTCGGACTGGGCATTGCCGGTCGAGGCACAGGATTCCTCGACGTTGCACACATAGAGGACGGGTTTCGTCGACAGGAGCTGGAGCATGCGCCACTGTTTGCGGTCGTCTTCGGCGATTTCGACGGTACGGGCGGGCTTGCCAGCCTCGATGGCGGCTTTGGCAAGGTTCAGCAGGCGCTCCTGCTCGACCGCCTCTTTGTCACCGCCGCGGACCTTGCGTGTCAGGTTCGCCAGTCGACGCTCGATGGATTCGAGGTCGGCCAGCATCAGTTCCATTTCGATGGTTTCCGCGTCGGCAACGGGGTCAACCCGGCCTTCGACGTGGGTGATATCCGCATCCTCAAAGCACCGCAGCACATGGGCGATGGCGTCGCACTCACGGATGTTGGCGAGGAACTGGTTGCCGAGACCCTCGCCCTTGGAGGCGCCTTTGACCAGACCGGCAATATCGACAAATGTCATCCGCGTCGGGATGATCTGCTTGGAGCCGGCGATCCCGGCCAAAGTGTCGAGCCGCGCATCCGGCACGTTCACCTCGCCCACGTTGGGTTCGATGGTACAAAAGGGGAAGTTCGCCGCCTGGGCGGCGGCAGTTTTGGTCAGCGCGTTAAAGAGGGTCGATTTACCAACGTTCGGCAGACCCACGATACCCATCTTGAATCCCATCGGACCCTCCGTTTTGAAGCTAGGGCGCTAATAGGACGAGCGCGGCAAAGGCGCAAGCCTGACGGCCCGCGCCTCCGGGGGCGCTGCCCCCGAACCCCCGGGATATTTTCAGCACAAAGGCAAGCAAAAGGCTGGCGAGGGCGTCCGCCGGGCGCGTAAGATCAAGGGGCATTTCAGGAGTATCGAATGACACCCTATATTCATTTCAAGGGCACCTGCCGCGAGGCGATGACAGCCTATCAGGCGCTCTTTGGCGGGCGACTGGATCTGATGGACTATGGCCAGATGCCGGGGGCCTCGGAGGTGCAGAAGGCCAGCGGGCGCATCATGCATGCCGCGTTGATGAGCGAGGAGGTCGGCGATCTGCAGGCCTCTGATTTTCCGACAGGTTTTGATGGCGACGACCAGAAAGGCGTGTCGATTTCCATCCAGCTGGACAGTGCCGAGCGAACGAAAGAGGTTTTTGAAACGCTCGCGGTGGGCGGCGCCGAAATTCATCCATTGATGCCAACGTTTTTTAGCCCGGCCTTTGGCATGGTCAAGGACCGCTTTGGTACGCATTGGATTTTGAGCACAACGCCAAGTGCCTAACTGCAACAAGCTAATCGTTGCGCCAAATCCCGAATATTGGTAAGGAAACCGCACCAATTTCAGGATTTGGAGCCGATATGCCCGTCATTACCTGCATTGACGACCTCAAGCGTCTGCATAAACGGCGTACGCCGAAGATGTTTTTCGACTATTGCGAATCTGGATCGTGGACCGAGCAGACATTTCGCGAGAACGTCAGCGATTTTCAGCAGATCAAATTGCGCCAGCGTGTGGCCGTCGACATGTCGAACCGCACCACGCGCAGCACGATGGCGGGACGGGATGTTGCGATGCCTGTCGCATTGGCGCCGGTCGGACTGACGGGCATGCAGCGCGCTGATGGCGAGATCAAGGCCGCCCGTGCCGCGGAAAAGTTTGGTGTGCCCTACACGCTATCGACCATGTCGATCTGTTCGATCGAGGACGTGCGCGAACACACCAAGGCTCCGTTCTGGTTCCAACTCTACGTCATGAAGGATGAAGAGTTTGTCGACAACATCATCCAGCGGGCCAAGAACGCCGGAGTCGACGCGCTGGTGATCACGCTCGACCTGCAAATTCTTGGGCAGCGGCACAAGGACCTGAAAAACGGCCTGTCCGCTCCGCCCAAGCTGACGGCGAAGTCCATTCTGGACATGTCCTGGCGGGTGCAATGGGGGCTGGAGATGCTGCAAACCCAGCGTCGCAGTTTCCGTAACATCGTCGGACATGCCAAGAGCGCGTCGGACATGTCCTCGCTGTCCGCCTGGACCGCAGAGCAGTTCGAGCCGCGGCTGGATTGGTCGATGATTGCGCGGCTCAAGGAAAAATGGGGCGGCAAGGTCATTCTCAAGGGCGTTCTGGACGTGGAAGACGCCAAGAAAGCGGTCGAAGTGGGCTGTGATGCGATCATCGTGTCGAACCACGGCGGGCGGCAATTGGACGGTGCGCTGTCGTCGATCCGCGTGCTGCCGTCGATTGTCCGGGCGGTGGGCGATCAGACCGAGGTCTGGCTGGATAGCGGCATCCGGTCCGGTCAGGACGTGCTCAAGGCGCTGTGTCTGGGGGCCAAGGGCGTGATGATCGGTCGCGCCTATATCTACGGGCTGGGGGCCATGGGCGAGGCTGGTGTTACCAAGGCGCTGGAGGTCATCCACAAGGAACTGGACCTGTCGATGGCGTTCTGCGGTCGCCGGGACGTCACGACTGTGGACCGGGATCTGGTGCTGGTGCCAGAGGATTTCGAGGGCCGCTGGGCCTGAGAGGAAAAGGGGCCGGAAGGCCCCTTTTTATTTTGCGGCGCGGCGGGACTTCATCACCAGAACGGCCGGAATGATTGAAGAAATCATCACTGCCACGACCACATAGGCCACGCGCAAACCGGCGAGTTCGGAAATAAAGCCGATCAGCGACGGGCCGATAAAATAACCCGCGAAACCAAAGGTCCAGGCGCGGGAAATCGCCAGAGCGCGCTGTTCTCGGTGCACGACCTTTCCAAGGAGCGA
Source organism: uncultured Paracoccaceae bacterium (assembly GCA_937864535.1). Classification (GTDB taxonomy): domain Bacteria; phylum Pseudomonadota; class Alphaproteobacteria; order Rhodobacterales; family Rhodobacteraceae; genus Marivivens. The sequence continues at coordinate 194,084 of CALMJS010000020.1, read as the reverse complement.
ATTGGCGGTCGGCACGATCACGGCCATGCCGATGGCGGTGATGCCGATCCCGACCAGAACCATTCCCACCGACTGCGCGGCGGCAATCAACACGGTGCCGACGACCCCGAGAACGCCCGACCAGAACACAACACGCTCTTCGCCCAGTTTTTCGGTGGTCATCTGCCCGATGAGGCGGAAGGCGGCCATCACGAGTCCAAGCGTCGTAGGGCCAAAGGCGCCGATCCCGGCCTCTCCGCCCAGAGTGCGTTCGATAAACAGCGCCGACCAGGCCTCGATCGCGTTTTCCCCGACAAAGGCGACAAAGAGCATGACCGCGGTCATCAGGACCAGGAGCCAAGGCAGGCCTTTGGGCGCGGCGACATCGCCGTCGGAAGCGCCGTCCACGGGCCGCCAGGACTTGCCTTCGATCGTCAAAAGGCCACAGGCGGCGACCACCAGCCCCATGGCGGGAAAGACCTGCGCAACGGTCCAGCCAGAGGTGCGCAGCCCCGCAACGACCAGCGCGGACAGACCGAAACACAGCGAAAACATCGCGTGGTTTACGTTCATCAGGTGCAGGCCGTGACGTTCCTCGAGGATCGAAATCCGCATGTTGGCGTTGATATCGAGGCCAGAGATCGCGACGCCCAAGGTGACCATCATCGGAAAAATCACCCAAGGGGCGTGTGCAAGGAGCGGCAGCTGCATCGCAAAAACCACAAATCCCGCCAAGGTCGGCAGGGTCCAGCGCCCCAGTGTCGCCGCCACCCGCGGGGCGGCGTACATTGCCGCCATCCCGCCCAGCGCCGAGCCAATTAGCGCCGCGCCAAACTGCGCATCGGTCGCCCCGGCCTGTTGCTTGAGCGCGGGAACCATCGCGGCAAATGTGCCCCAATAGAGCCCGATGGTGCCCAGACCAAACAGCGGCGCCCGTGACACCTGAATTGCTTTTATCATGTTGCCCCTCCCCGGACTCGGCCTTGTGGCGCACGCTACATGTTAGCGCCATCACCGCAAGAGCGATTAGTGATTTACCCTTTCCAAAATAGGGATTCGCGTGTAAGAGCGCGGCTTCATCGGGCCGCACACCCTTGGAGGGCGGCCCCTAACTTATGGAGAATTCAACATGGCTCGTGAGATTCCTGATCTTATCGCCACTGCACGTACGGGGACAGGCAAGGGGGCCGCTCGTCAAGCTCGTCGTGACGGGCAGGTACCGGGTGTGGTTTATGGCGGCGGCGTTGACCCGCTGGCAATCAACCTCGACTTTAACAAGCTGCTGACCAAGCTGCGCGCTGGCCGCTTTATGTCGACCCTGTTCAACCTGAAGGTCGAAGGCCAGGACGACGTCCGCGTCGTATGCCGCGGCGTTCAGCGTGACGTCGTCAAAGACCTGCCGGTTCACATCGACTTTATGCGCCTCAAGCGCACCAGCCGCGTGAACCTGTTCATTCACGTCGAGTTCGAAAACCACAAAGCAGCTCCGGGCCTCAAGCGCGGCGGCGTGCTGACCGTGGTTCGCGCCGAAGTCGAACTGAACGTTCTGGCTGGCGATATCCCGTCGCAGATCGTTGTGGACCTGACCGGCCGTGAAATCGGCGACGTCATCCACATTTCCGACGTCCAGCTGCCGGAAGGCGTAAAGCCGACCATCGACCGCGACTTCGTCATCGCCAACATCTCGGCTCCGTCGGGCCTGATCTCGGCTGACAACTCTGCTGACGAATAATCCGGTTTCGGATCTGGTTTAGAAAACGGGGCCTTCGGGTCCCGTTTTTTTATCTCCACGATTGCAAAAATCGAACATCCTGAAACAAAAAAGGGGCCAACCGGCCCCTTCTTCTTTAGATTATTTGCCTTTCGGTCCGCGCGATGGCTTGGCGCTAAAGGACTTGCCGCCGCTCAGCTTGGGTCCGCGCGGTGCGAACTTGCCAGCGGGCGCTTTGGTCCCCGGCTTGCCCCCTGCGGGACGCCCCGGGCGCCCGGCCAGACGCTGCGACGGATCGGCCATCGCCTTGGACTTGGCCGCGTCTTTTTGCGCAGGGGTCCAGCGGGTTTTCTTTTTATCGCCATCCTCGGCCGAAACCGGAGCGGGGCGTCGTTCGGGGTTGCCATCCGGGCGCTCACGGAACGACCGGGGCGAATGGTCCGAACTCGGCTTGTAGGCCGGTTTGGGCTTGGAATAGTCCGGTTTGCCCCCGCGATCATCGGCCTTGGCGCGCGGAGCCCAGTCGGACTTGGGCGCGCGATCCTCGCGCGGGGCACGATCGTACTTGGGCTTGTCGTACTTGGGTTTATCGAACTGCGGACGATCCTCGCGACGCTCACGGGGGGCGCGATCCTCACGGGATTTCCAGTCGGTTTTCGGCGCACGATCTTCGCGCGGCTTCCAATCGGACTTCGGCGCACGATCCTCGCGCGGTTTCCAGTCGCCACGGGGGGCACGATCTTCACGCGGACCGCGGTCCTCTCGCGGGCCGCGATCACGGTCACGCGGACCACCCTTGCCAGCCGGACGCGGACCCGAGGCGGGCGGCGCGTCAGCGGGCGATACGGTGATCCCCTGCTCTAGCCCGCCAGCAGTCGCAGCTGCGAATTGATCGGCGGCGTCTTGGGCGACCTCGACATAGGTCTGGTCATCGCGCACGCGAATCGCCCCGATCTTGGTTTTCGGCAGGCCGGTGTGCTTGCCCAGCATCGGCAGAATCCAACGCGGTTCGGCACGTTCTGCACGGCCAACCGACAGGCTGAACCAGACCGAGGGGCCGAAATCGGCCTTATCGCGCAGTTTCGACGGCTCGAATGTCGCCATGCCCAGTTCTTCGGGGGCCGAACGGCGCGTCTGGTAGATGCGCAAGAAGGCGGCTGCGATGGTTTCCGGGCTGTGCTTTTCCAACAGACGGGCGGCAAAGGCGATCTGGGTGTCGGTCGCCGGTTCGGTCCACATGCCGTCGTTCAGCAGGCGGTCCTCTTCGCGGGCCTGCACGGCGTCGGCGGACGGCGGGTCCATCCATTCGGCATTGACCTGCGCCCCACGCAGCAAACGGGTCGCGCGACCCTTGGCCTTGGGCGGAACGATCAGCGCGGAAATCCCCTTGCGACCCGCGCGACCCGTCCGGCCCGAGCGGTGCAGCATGGTTTCAGAGTTCTGCGGCAGTTCGGCGTGAACCACCAGCTCCAGCCCCGGAAGGTCGATACCGCGGGCGGCAACGTCGGTCGCCACACAGACACGCGCACGGCCATCCCGCATCGCCTGAAGCGCATGGGTGCGCTCATTCTGGCTCAGCTCGCCCGACAGCGACACACACTGGAACCCGCGGTTGGTCAATCGTGCGGTCAAACGTGCCACAACCGCGCGGGTGTTGGCGAACACGATGGCATTGGCGGCATCATGGTAAAGCAGGACGTTAATGATAGCGTTTTCAACGTCTTGCGGCGCGACGGTCAGCGCCTGATAGGAAATGTCCGAATGCTGGCGGCTCTCGCCGGCAACCTCGATCCGCAGGGCGTCCTGTTGGAAGTCCTTGGCCAGCTTTTCGATTTCTGACGGAACAGTGGCCGAGAACATCACCGTGCGGCGATCATCCGGCGCCTCACCCAAGAGGTATTCCAGATCTTCGCGGAACCCGAGGTCCAGCATTTCGTCCGCTTCGTCCAGAACGATGGCGCGCACTTCGCTCAGGTCCAGCGCACCGCGCTGGGTGTGGTCGCGCAAACGACCCGGCGTGCCGACGACGATGTGAACGCCCCGTTCCAATGCGCGACGTTCCTCGCGCGGGTCCATGCCCCCCACAGCAGACCCCAGAACAGCGCCGGTTTTGGCATAGAGCCAATCCAGTTCGCGGCGCACCTGTAGCGCCAGTTCACGGGTCGGTGCGACGATCACGGCAATCGGCAGACCGGCGCGACCAACGCGACCATCTTCGTCCAGAATTTGCGAGGCAATCGCCAGACCAAAGCCAACGGTCTTGCCCGAACCGGTCTGCGCGGAAACCAAGAGGTCCCGTTCGCCCAATTCGGGGTCCAGCACGGCCTGCTGCACAGAGGTCAGTGTTTCGTAACCACGCGCGGCCAGCGCTTCGGCAAGGGTCGGGATCATCACAAGGGGCTTTCGGCAAACGGGAGGAGAAGGCGCGGGCTTACATCGTTTAACAGCCCATGTATAGGCTTAATCCAGATAGCAAAGCCCAAGACACACAGATAGACTGACAATATGAAGCTTTTCGTAGGATTAGGGAACCCCGGCGGCAAATACGCCAACAACCGCCATAACATCGGGTTCATGGCGGTAGACCGTATTGCGGGTGATCACAGCTTTGCCCCGTGGCGGAGCAAGTTTCAGGGACAGGTCAGCGAAGGACGGCTGGGCCGGGACAAGGTGATCCTGCTCAAGCCCGAAACCTTTATGAACCTGTCCGGTCAATCGGTCGGCGAGGCGATGCGGTTTCACAAGCTCACCCCTGCCGATGTGGTGGTGTTTCATGACGAATTGGACCTTGCCCCCGGCAAATGTCGGCTAAAGTCCGGCGGCGGCCATGCCGGGCACAATGGCCTGCGGTCCATCCACCAGCATATCGGCGAAGCCTACGACCGGGTCCGACTGGGCATCGGCCATCCGGGACACAAGGACCGCGTTGCGGGCTATGTGCTGGCCGATTTTGCCAAGGCCGAGGCCGACTGGCTGGACGACATGATGCGCGGGATCAGCGACGGCGCGGCGGCGCTGGCGGATGGCGACGGCGCCAAATTCCTGAATGCGGTCGCTTTGCGGGTGGCCCCGCCGCGGTCCTCGACCGGAACAGGCCAACCCGGCCGTAGCGAGACAGGCCCGTTGCCCAAGCCCTCGGCGCCCGCAGCACAGCCGCCTGAACCGGCGGATACGCGTAGCGCACTGCAAAAGCTGGCAGACAGGTTTAAATGACGCCACGTGTCCAAGAAGCCTTCTTGCAGCAGGCCACGAATTGCGAGGCCTTGGGGTCGCCCTTTATGGCCGACCTGATGCGGCTCTTTGCGCAGCGGCTGACGGCAGACATGGGTTCCGTGGCAGGGCGCATCCTGAACTGGCCGGGAGACATGTCCTACACCGGCGACTCTGTGCCGCTGCGGATTGCCGGGGGGCTGCATGCCCTCGCGATCCTCGAGCGTTGCGGGCTGCATCACTGCTATCCGCCCAATGCGTTCGACCCCAACATGGTCTGGCGTGCGATCGAGTGGGCATTCCAGTCAGAAGGCCCGTTGCTGACATCCTGGCTAGAGAACGCTCCGCAGACGAACGAAATCCGCCGGAGCGCACCTCTGATCGCGATAGGGCACTGGTTGACGAAACGCTACGGGCTGCCAATCAACATGGTGGAAATCGGCTGTAGTGCAGGTCTGAACCTGATGTGGGACCGTTTTGCCCTGATCATAGACGGGCAAACCTGGGGACCAGAGCATAGTCCGGTCGCCCTCATGCCTGACTGGAACGGCGTAAAGCCACCGCCCACCCAGCCGAAAATCACGGGGCGGATCGGCATTGATCTCAATCCGCTAGATCCGGCCTCGCCGATAGATACCCTCGCTCTGCTGGCCTATCTCTGGCCGGACCAACCGCATCGATCCATGACCACCAAGGCCGCCATCCAGATGGCCCTGAGCGACGATCTCCCGCCCGAATTGGTCGAGGCGGACGCGATCGCGTGGATCAGGTCCCATTTACGCCTGCAAGACGGCGAGATCACGCTGATCTATTCGACCATCGCGTGGCAATATCTGACCAAGGCCGCGCAGGAACAGGGCCGCAGCCTGATCCAGAGTCTGGGCCAGAGCGCGACCCGCAGTCATCCGCTGGCGTGGTTCCAGATGGAGGCAGACGGCCAGAGCCCCGGTGCGCGACTGTTACTGCGGCTTTGGCCCGGCGATCTGCGCATCGACATGGGCAGGGCCGACTTTCACGGCAGATGGGTCAACTGGACCCCGAACATCTAGGAGAGAGTTTTGGACAAGGATGCTTCGATCAACGTTCTGGGTGGCCCACTCGAAGCCTGCTCGCTCGCCCCGATGACCGGTTATTTCCGCAACGGGTCCTGCGACACCTGTGCAAAGGATCAGGGCAGCCACACGGTCTGCGCCGTGATGACGGCGGAATTTCTGGCGTTTTCCAAATACCTCGGCAACGACCTGTCAACGCCGATGCCGCAGTATGATTTCCCCGGTCTCAAACCCGGTGATCGCTGGTGCCTGTGTGCCGGACGGTTCATGCAGGCCGTCGAAGAAGGGTTCCCTCCGCAGGTGAACCTGAGGGCAACCCACCAAAAGGCACTCGAAATCGTGCCTTTGGCAGTTCTAGAGGCTCACTCCGCCGCGTGAGTCACCGTTGAAGTGGCTTCGGCCTCGACGTCTAGCAGTTCTTCGATAAAGAGGCTGATCAACTGCGGACGACCGCTAACGCCAGCCTTGCGATAGATGGCGGCGGATTGCGCCTTGACCGTCCCCTCGGAGGTATTGCGCAGTGTGGCGATTTCGGCGGTCGTCATGCCCTTGACGGCAAAGCGGGCCACATCGCGTTCGGCAGGGGTCAGTGCCCATTCCGAAAACTTGTCCTCCATCATGTCAAAGAATGCGGCAGAGGCAGCACGCAGTCGCGACTCGGCATGGTCGACACGGGCCTGCGCATCATCCACCTGAACCGCCATATAGCGCATGAACATAGCGGCAGACACGATGCCGATGATCAAACCGAACGCAGCGGCGATCTGGACCAGTTCATAGGCCGCCCACGGGATAGCCGGCACCAATCCATCACCGATCGAGGCCAAGAGTTCCCAGATAAACACCAAGGCGCAGATGACTTGCAGCGCGATAATCGCCGACAGACCGAGACGCGCACGATCAAAACGGGCCATCACATTAATCATCACCGCCCCGCCCACGTCCACGCCCGCGACCATCGTCATCTTCTTCATCCTTGTCGTCGTCTTCTTTGTCGTCGTCTTCCTTGTCGTCGTCTTCCTTGTCGTCATCCTCTCGATCATCGGATGAACCGGACGAGGAGCCTGACCCGCTCGTCGTGCCGCCGCCGCTACCGGAGGGCGGCGTCGTAATCACGCTGCCTCCTCCCGGCGTTGGAACAGGCGTACTCGGCCCGCTCGACCCAGAGGAACCGCTGCGGCTAATCGCTGTGGCGACGACCGGACGCGTGATCCGATCGCGGAGAATTTCACCGTTCGAGGCCTGAACGATGATTTCGCGGACACCGTTTTCACCACTGGCAACAAAGCGCAAACGCCCCAGGAATGTGCGGCTCACTACGATTTCCACGTAGCCTTCGGCCCGAAGCGAGGCGATCACCTTCTCTTCGATTGTCATTGCCCCTGCAAAAGTCGGGCCCAAAAGCCCGATCAGGACAATCAATATCTGCAAGGCTCGTTTCATCATTTTCCTTGGTCAAGCTAGGGCCCCGGAGGCCAGATCCGCCGGAGCCCGTGTTGTCGTCACTCTCAGTCGTCGTCGCTGTGACGGCCATGATCGTCGTCGCCGTCATCATCGCCACCCCGACCCCGACCGCGGCCCCGGCCATGGTCGTCATCGCTATCGTCATCGACACTGTCGTCGTCGCTGCTGTCATCGGACGAGTCATCCGATCCGCGTCCCCGGCGACCATGGTCGTCTCCGCCCAGATGCGGATTGTCTTCGACCTCGGTCGTGACGGTGCCGTCTTCGTATTCGACTTCGTACATTGTGGTGCCGTCAGTCGCCAGAACCTTGACCCCGCTATTGGTGGTCCGGACTGCCAGAACTGTATAGCCTGCGGCCTCGGCTGCGGCGACGGCAGAATTCACGTCCGACGCAGAGGACGTGGAAACCCGGTCGGTGTTCACCGTAACTTCGGTGGTCGAGGTCGCCTCGCCCGTCGTGCTGTCGTAGGTGATGTCGTAATAGGTGGTGCCGTCGGTGACGAGAGCAGACACCGCGCTGCCGTCGCGTGCCGTGCGCACCATCAACACGGAATAGCCAGCGGCCTGCGACGCAGCAATCGCTTCGCTAACGGTCAGGGCCTGTGCTGCGGGAACAAATCCGGCCAATGCCACTGCGACGGCCAATCCCTTTACTACGTTTTTCATCGTGGTCTCCTCAGGTCACGTACAGGGGACATCCCTGCATCTGACCGCCACGAGACATAGGATAGCAGGTCTTGCGGATTGACCGAATGGCATAAGGGCAGAGGTTCTTACGCCCCTGCCCCCGATTAATCCAAAGGTTTATGCCCAAGTTTAGTGGGAATCCCGGCCTTCCTTGCGCCCGGTCATGTCCACACCCAAATGGCGAGCCACCGTAAAGATGTCCTTATCGCCGCGGCCACACATGTTCATGACGATGATGTGGTCTTTGGGCAGGGTCGGCGCGATTTTCATCACATGCGCCAAGGCATGAGAGGGTTCCAACGCGGGAATGATTCCCTCGGTCCTGCAAGAGAACTGGAACGCCTCGAGCGCCTCTTTGTCGGTGATCGACACATACTGAGCGCGGCCGACGTCATGCAGCCATGCGTGTTCCGGCCCAATGCCCGGATAGTCGAGACCGGCGGAAATCGAGAATCCTTCGAGGATCTGACCGTCTTCGTCCTGCAGCAGGTAGGTACGGTTGCCGTGCAACACGCCCGGACGCCCGCCAGTCAGAGACGCGCAGTGCTCCATCTTTTCATCGACACCCTTGCCGCCGGCCTCGACACCGATGATGTTCACCGATTTATCGTCAAGGAACGGGTAGAACAGGCCCATCGCGTTGGACCCGCCACCGATTGCGGCGATTACGGTATCCGGCAGTCGGCCTTCGCCCTCTTGCTCGGGCAGTTGCCAGCGAACCTCTTTGCCGATGATCGACTGGAAATCGCGAACCATCGCCGGATAGGGGTGCGGACCAGCCACGGTGCCGATGCAATAGAACGTGTCTTCGACGTTGGTCACCCAGTCGCGCAGCGCATCGTTCATCGCATCCTTGAGCGTACCGCGGCCAGAGGTCACCGGAATCACCTCTGCGCCCAACAGTTTCATGCGGAACACGTTCGGCTGCTGGCGTTCCACGTCATGCGCGCCCATATAGACCACGCATTGCAGGCCGAATTTGGCGCAGACGGTCGCGGTTGCAACACCATGCTGGCCCGCGCCCGTTTCGGCGATGATCCGGGTTTTGCCCATGCGGCGGGCGAGGATGATCTGGCCCAGCACGTTGTTGATCTTGTGCGCGCCGGTGTGATTCAGCTCGTCCCGCTTGAGGTAAACCTTGGCGCCGCCCAGCTCTTCGGTCATGCGGCTGGCGAAATACAGCGGCGACGGACGGCCGACGTAGTGCTTCCACAGATCGTCCATTTCCGCCCAGAAGGTCGGGTCGGTCTTGGCCTTTTCGTATTCGGCCTGCAGGTCAAGAACCAGCGGCATCAGCGTCTCGGCGACAAAGCGTCCGCCGAAATTACCGAACCGGCCCTTGTCGTCCGGACCATTCATGAAGCTGTTGAAAAGATCGTCTGCCATGTCGGCCTCCCCGAAGTTCGACAAGAGTCCTAGCGACTTGGGCAGGGAGGGTAAAGAGACAGGGAATCCCTGAGCGCCGATTTATTGCCGGGCCGCCTGAATGAAGGCGCGAATTTTGTCGGCATCTTTCACACCCGGCGCACTCTCGACCCCGGACGAGACATCCACCTGACGCGCGCCGGTCAAATCAATGGCCTGCGCGACATTTTCCGCCGTCAGACCGCCCGCCAGCATCCACGGCCGGGTCCAGTATTTCCGACGCGCCAGCGCCCAATCCCAGACCATGCCATTACCGCCCGGCAGATCAGACGCGGGCGCAGGCTTTGCATCGACCAAAATCTGGTCGGCGACTTGGGCATAGATATCGATTTGCCGGACATCCTCCGGCGTCGCCAGCCCGACGGCCTTCATCACCGGCAATCCATACCGCGCACGGATTTCCGTGACCCGTTCCGGCGTTTCCTTGCCGTGAAGTTGCAGCATATCCAAGGGCATGGCAGAGGTGATCTGATCCAGCAGCGCGTCATCGGCATCGACGACCAGCGCGACCTTGGCCACGCCAAGGGGAACCTCGATCGCCAGTTCAGCCGCCTGTGCAATGGTGACATTGCGCGGGCTCTTTGGGAAAAACACAAAGCCGACATAGCCCGCGCCAGCAGCACAGGCCACGTCGAGCATAGCGCGGTCCGTCAGGCCGCAGATCTTGACCCGGACATCAGGCATCAGCGCAGGCTCGACCGTTCGATCAGTTGCAGCACATCATCCTTGCCGTCGCCATCCGCATCCCGCAGCACGCTCAACTCGCGCTGCAGACGGTTCACTTCGCGGCCCTGAACCTTGGCCTCCTTGCGGAACCGATGTTCACGCAGCCATTCCCATAGGAACCCGACCAAGAGCCCAACGCCCACTCCGGCAAAAATCGGCACGAACAACGGCAACTGGATGTCGGCAGGTACGCCGATCAAATCCGCCATCGCCTGCGGCATCGCGCGCAGAGTGACCAGATCACGGTTCGCTAGCCCGACCAATACCAGCAACAGGGCAACGATGCCCCAAAAGGCGTAGCGAAGTGTTTTCATGAGTCTCTCTTATTCGTCGTCGTCAGGACCTTCGAACCCGTTCAAACGATCCCGAAGCAGTTTGCCCGTCTTAAAGAACGGCACATGCTTGGAGTCAACGTCTACCGGGTCACCCGTGCGCGGGTTACGGCCCATTCTGGCATCGCGCTCTTTGACAGAGAATGCGCCGAAACCGCGCAGTTCGACGCGGTGACCATCGGCCATAGCGTCGGTAATCGTCTCGAAAACGGTGTTAACGATTTTCTCAACGTCACGCTGATACAAATGCGGGTTTTCGTCGGCAATCTTCTGAATCAATTCTGATCTGATCATCTTCACACATCCCCAGATACGTCTTGGCGCGTTACGATATCCTACGACACCTTTTTCAGCTTCGCCAAATGGAAACCCTGTCCAAAGGGTAAAAATCCTGAAAATGCAGCGATTTGGCTAGGAACGCCCCCCGGCAAATGTCCCGTTAAATAGTCAGATCGCGCACATGCGCCCTGCCGCATTGCAGCGAATCGAAGCCTGGTCCTAACGGCGCCGCGCCATGATGCCGAATAGCCCCAACGCCCCGGCCATCAGCGGCAGCCCTGCCGGAATCGGAACCGCGGGCAGGGTCGTCTCGAGTGTCAGCTGAAAGTTGTCGTAGAGAACATGGATACCGCTGCCACTGCTATTCCCCGTCACCAGTCCGAACTGAACCGGGCCCGCCCCCTGCGAGAGATCCAGCGTGCCACCGAAATTGGCAGCCGTCAGCCCCGTCAGCACCTTGGTGTGCCAGCCACCGACGGTCCAGGTGACATCCGTGATCTGGAAATACTGCCCGTTCTGGGCCACGACCAACCCAAATCCCTGACCTTGCCCATAGGCATTGAGCGGATTGAAATCGACCTGCCAATCGAGGCTGAGGATGCTGCCCTGCGACAGGTCCACCACCATATCGGTAAAGAGGGTGATCGTGGAAACGGCCGAATGGAAATTCGTCAGCACGCTCAGCGCACCGTCGGGGTTGCCCGATGTGGTACTGGACACAGTTTGTCCGCCTGCGCCGCCAGAGGTCGCTGCAATAGTATAGGACCCGACATCAAAGTCCGCCTCGGTCAGGGTAATCGTGGTTGCCTGCACCGAGGTGGTCAAACCCATCACGGCAAACAATGCGAAGAAAAGATCGCGCGGCGTCATGCGAGCACCCGTATTTGTAAAAAATGTGCTCTACTTTAACACGAGATCGAATTCCCCCTACCCCAAAAAGAAAACCCCGCCCAAAGGCGGGGTTTCCAGATAGCGCCAATTGGCACCCAGGCTTAGTTGCCGCCCTTGAGAGCAGCGCCCAGGATGTCGCCCAGCGACGCGCCCGAATCGGACGAACCGTACTGGTCGATCGCTTCTTTTTCTTCGGCGATTTCGCGAGCTTTGATCGACAGGCCCAGACGGCGGCTCTTGGCGTCGACGTTGGTGACGCGAACGTCGACCTTGTCACCCACGCCGAAACGCTCGGGGCGCTGTTCAGCGCGGTCACGCGACAGGTCCGAACGACGGATGAACGACTTCATGCCTTCGTATTCGACCTCGATGCCGCCTTCTTCGATGGCAGTGACGTTCACGGTGATAACCGAGCCACGCTTCACGCCGCCGATAGCTTCGGCAAACGGATCGCCAGCGAGGTTCTTGATCGAGAGCGAGATACGCTCTTTCTCAACGTCGACCTCGGTGACAACGGCCTTGACCATGTCGCCCTTGCGGTAGTTCTGGATGGCGTCTTCGCCACGCTCTTCCCACGACAGGTCGGACAGGTGAACCATGCCGTCGATGTCGCCCTGAAGACCGATGAACAGACCGAATTCGGTGATGTTCTTGACTTCGCCTTCGACCGGGGTGCCTTCCGGGTGGGTCTCAGCAAAGACTTCCCACGGGTTGCGCTGGGTCTGCTTGAGGCCGAGCGAAACGCGACGCTTGGTCGAGTCGATTTCGAGAACCATGACTTCGACTTCTTGCGAGGTCGAAACGATCTTGCCGGGGTGCACGTTCTTCTTGGTCCAGGACATTTCCGAAACGTGGACCAGACCTTCGACGCCCGGCTCCAGCTCGACGAATGCGCCGTAGTCGGTGATGTTGGTCACGCGGCCCTGGTGAACCGATTCCAAGGTGTACTTGCGTTCCACCGAATCCCACGGATCGTCCTGGAGCTGCTTCATGCCCAGGCTGATACGGTGGGTGTCTTTGTTGATCTTGATGACCTGAACCTTGATGGTTTCACCGATCGACAGGATCTCGGACGGGTGGTTGACGCGGCGCCATGCCATGTCGGTGACGTGCAGCAGACCGTCAACGCCGCCCAGATCAACGAACGCACCGTATTCGGTGATGTTCTTGACTACGCCTTCGACGTTCTGGCCTTCTGCCAGGTTGCCGATGACTTCGGCGCGCTGTTCTGCACGCGATTCTTCGAGGATTGCGCGACGCGACACAACGATGTTGCCACGACGACGGTCCATCTTGAGGATTTGGAACGGCTGCTTGAGACCCATCAGCGGGCCAGCATCACGCACCGGACGAACGTCAACCTGCGAGCCCGGCAGGAACGCAACAGCGCCGCCCAGATCGACGGTAAAGCCACCCTTGACGCGACCAAAGATTGCGCCTTCGACGCGCTCTTCTGCGGCATAGGCCTTTTCCAGACGATCCCAGGCTTCTTCGCGGCGGGCCATTTCGCGGGAAATGACAGCTTCGCCACGGGCGTTCTCTGCGGCACGCAGGAACACTTCGACCTCGTCGCCAACAGCGATCGAGGGAGCTTCACCGGGGTTTGCGAATTCTTTCAGATCAACGCGGCCTTCCATTTTGTAGCCGACGTCGATGATGGCTTGGCCGGCCTCGATGGCGATGACCTTACCTTTGACAACCGAACCCTCTTCGGGGGTGTCAATTTCGAAGCTTTCTTGCAGGAGGGCTTCGAATTCCTCCATAGCGTTCTTAGCGCACATGGGCGTCTATATCCTTTTCTAACGTTTTTTTCGGGCCAGGCGGTTGGTTCCGCCGGTCTTGAGTCGTTGGTGCCAGAACCGCAAAACAAAGAGGGCCGGAGTGTCCGACCCTGCCCTATACTGCGCCTACAGGTGTTTTCCCCCGCTTCTGACAGGGCGGCCAATAGACCAGACCGCCCCGAAATGCAAGTCCAAAGGGGGTTTCCCGCCGGACTTTACTTGACCTCGGTCACGATCTGGTCGCGGGACCGACGGACCTTTTTCATCGGCGCGAGCCAATCATTGGCAGTATCGCGATAACCGATGGCCAGCGTCACGACCGATTTCAGACCTTGTTCTTTGAGACCCAGGATCTCGTCGAACTCGGCAGGATTGAAGCCTTCCATCGGGGTCACATCGACCTCTTCCTGGGCGGCCGCCATCAGGGCAAAGCCCATGGCGATATAGGCCTGACGGGCGGCGTGTTCAAAATTGGTCTGTTCCGACCGCGGCAAGTACAAATTCTTGAGGCCGGTGTAATAGCCGTTCAGCCCTTCGCGGACCTGTTCACCGCGGATGCTGGCGTGAAGATCGACAACCCCGTCGATCCGGGCCTCGGTGTAATTATCCCATGCGGCAAACACCAGAACTGCGGTGCCGTCGGTGATTTGCTTTTGCCCAAAGGCCGCGGCGGAGAGTTTCGCCCGAACGTCGGGATTGGTGACCAACAGCATCTGGAACGGTTGCAGACCCGACGAGGTCGGGGCCTTGCGGGCGGCTTCGATGATGCGCTCGATCTTTTCGCCGGGGACAGTACGGGTGGCGTCCATCGCTTTGGTTGCATAACGCCATTCGAGTTTTTCGTAGAACATGTAAGGCCTTCTCTCAGGAGTATGGTATTCTTTTGTAACCGGGTATATATTTATTACCGCATCAAGCATGCAAGAAGGCACATGTTTGATACCCGGTATTCAAAAAGGAACCACCCCATGAAAGACATCGGCCATAGCCCCGCCACATGTGAAAAAATCAATGGTGTGCTGTCGCGGATCGGGGACAAGTGGAGCCTCTTGATCATGATCGCCCTGAATGGCCGCGGCGTGATGCGGTTTAACGAACTCAAGCGGCATTTGGGGATTTCCCAGCGGATGCTGTCGCTCACGCTGCGCGAACTGGAACGCGACGGATTGATCACGCGCACCGCCTTTGCCACCGTGCCGCCGACTGTCGAATACGAGATGACCGACCTGGGCCGATCCTTTGCGCAGGCCGTGCGCAAACTGGGCGAATGGGGCATTGCGCATCTCGCGGAAATAGACGCGGCGCGATTGGCCTATGACCAACGCGAGGTCAGTCAGTAACGGCTTGCACACTTGCCCGTGTCATGAATGATGCCGCCATCAGGAAACGGGGACACCATGCAGCAAACCAAAACTCTGAAAACCATCGGCTGGGCCCTCTCCGGCACGTTGGGCGCGTTCATGATCGGGGCGTCGGTCCTGCCCAAGTTAACCGGAATGTCGGTCGCTCAGGACACGATGGTCGCGCTCGGCTGGGACAACAGCCCGCTGATGCTGATCGGGCTGATCGAACTGATCTGTACCCTGATCTATCTCTACCCGCCGACCATGATCCTTGGCGCGGTCCTGCTGACTGCGGTCTTTGGCGGGGCGATCGCGACACAAATGCAGGCCGGTAGCCCACTGTTTTCGCACACTTTATTCGGGGTCTACATGGGTCTGTTCGCTTGGGGCGGCGTCTGGTTCCGCTGCCCCCGCCTGCGTGCGATCCTGCCGCTACGCTAGTTTTGCGCGAATTGCGGCGGTGGCCAGCGCGACCGCCGCGTCGATCGACAGATCGCTGGTATCAATCAGGATCGCATCAACGGCCGGTCTGAGCGGTGCATCCGCGCGGTTCATGTCGCGGTCGTCACGCTCTTTGACCTGCGCCAGAACCTCGGCCTCGTCCCCGCCAAGTTCGAGCCAGCGACGATGGGCGCGGACCTCGGCACTGGCGGTCACGAACAGTTTCACATCTGCATTCGGGCAGATCACCGTACCGATGTCGCGCCCGTCCAGAACAGCCCCGCCCTCTTGGTCCGCAAACCGGCGCTGGAACTCCAGCAATGCCGCACGCACCTCGGGGATCACGGCAACCTTGGACGCGGCCTGCCCAGCCTCGAGCGTGCGCAGCGCCTCGCCCACGGTATCGGCAGGGGTGAGGGTCTGCGCGGCCTCGACGGGGTCCATACCGCTTGCCGCCTTGACCCCGACCGCACGATAGAGCGCGCCGGTGTCCAGATGGGCAAAGCCGAATTCCTTCGCTACAGCCTTGGAAATCGTCCCCTTGCCTGCGGCGGCGGGGCCATCAATTGCTACGGTGAATCTCATCGGCCTTCTCCTATGGTAAGCGGGCACCGCCCTGAACCCAAACTTCAAAGAGCCGCATCGCCCCAAAGGCGATGAGGACCCCCGTCACAATGATCGTGCGCCAGTTGCGACGGGGTTTATCGGTCATCAGAGGTCACGCTCGATAGCGGCACCCAGTTCGGCCATCAGCGGCTCGAAAATCGGGAAGGATGTCGCGATGGGCGAGCCGTCATCGACCTTCATCGGATTGTTGGTGGCCATGCCCATCACCATGAACGACATGGCAATACGGTGGTCCAGACGCGATTCGACGGTTGCACCGCCGGGTACGTTGCCAAAGCCGCGGCCGTTGACGATCCACCAGTCATCGCCCTCGTCGACCTCGACGCCCGCAGCGCGCAGGCCCTTGGCCATCGCGTCGATCCGGTCGGATTCCTTAACGCGCAGTTCCTTGACGCCCTTCATCACAGTCTCGCCCTCTGCAAAGGCCGCGACAACCGACAGCACCGGATATTCGTCAATCATCGACGCGGCGCGGGCGGGCGGAACCTCGATCCCCTTGAGGTTCGGGCTGTATTTCGCACGCAGGTCGGCAACGGGTTCGCCGCCCTCTTCGCGCATGTTTTCATAGGTCAGGTCAGCGCCCATCTCGCGCAGCGTGGTGAACAGGCCAGCGCGGGTGTCGTTCAGGCCGATATTCGGCACCAGCACGTCCGACCCTTCGGTGATGATCGCGGCGCACACAGGGAACGCAGCCGACGACGGATCGCGCGGCACGACAATGGTCTGGGCCTTCAGCTCGGGCTGGCCAGTCAAGGTGATGACGCGGCCTTCTGCGGTTTCCTCAACCGTCAGTTCGGCACCGAAACCGACGAGCATCCGTTCGGTGTGGTCGCGGGTGGCCTCTTTTTCGATCACGACGGTCTTGCCCGGTGCATTTAGACCGGCCAGCAGCACAGCCGATTTCACCTGCGCCGAGGGAACCGGCGTCTTGTAGGTCACCGGAACCGGATTCGCGGCACCGACGATGGTCAGCGGCAGGCGGCCACCCTGACGGCCATAGGATTTCGCCCCGAACAGAGCCAGCGGGTCGGTCACACGGCCCATCGGACGCGACCGCAGCGAGGCGTCACCGGTAAACGTCGCCGAAATCGGCGAAGTCGCCATACAGCCCATGATCAGGCGCACACCGGTGCCCGAGTTGCCGCAGTCGATGACGTTTTCCGGCTCTTTGAACCCGCCGACGCCGACACCCTCAACGGTCCAATGGCCTTCGCCGTGGTCAATGACGGTGGCACCAAAGGCACGCATCGCCTTGGCGGTATCCAGCACGTCCTCGCCTAGCAGCAGGCCGGTGATCTCGGTCTTGCCGACCGACAGCGCGCCAAGGATCAGCGACCGGTGCGAGATCGACTTGTCCCCCGGCACATTCGCCACGCCCTTGAGCGGGCCGCACTTGCGGGATGTCATCGGAATGGGATTGCCGTGGCCGGACATGGGAAACCTCCTGAATCTTCCGCAGCGTCTTAGCGCAGGCTGGTGTTAGCGTCCATCAGGTTCGAAAACTTACCCCTGAGAGTTCTCCCGCACTGCAGCGGTATCCCTGCCGAGGCAGACTGGGGCAATATCTGTGCGAAAATACTGGAATTCCAGACCAAAGCGCTATGTATATACAATTCTAGTTGA
Organism: uncultured Paracoccaceae bacterium; assembly: GCA_937864535.1. Lineage (GTDB taxonomy): Bacteria > Pseudomonadota > Alphaproteobacteria > Rhodobacterales > Rhodobacteraceae > Marivivens. The sequence goes on along the minus strand of CALMJS010000020.1, from coordinate 176,511 downwards.
CTCATACTACTTTTGGCGCACCATCATTCTATATCTTCTAGCTTTAGGTGCAAAAATGCGTATCAAATATCTGATATCTTTACTGCCTGTCGCCCTCGCTGGCTGCCTGCCGACCGGCACATCATCGTTGGACGGGCTGACAATCCAGACCAGCAACGACGGAATTTATCGGCAACCGGTCAACCTCAGATACCCCCTACAATCGCGCTTTTTGGCTGTAAACGGCCTGCTGCCGGTGCCTGCGGTTGGGACGCCCTGCCTAGCCAGCAGCCAACGCCCGGCGACGTCTATCATTTGCCTATCGACCACAGGCGAAACCTACGCATTGGTCACCGAGTATAAATACGAAGCCACTTTAAATGACATTAATGAATTCCAAGAAAAACTCGAACGACTTGACCTGATCACCGCAGAGGCTCTGGTCGATACTACGACCATGGCCGATGATGTTCGGGCCCAATATACCGAAAAGCTGAGCAAAGAAGTGGACGCGGCGACAGCGGACATTCAAGAATTCGCGGCAGAGAATAACATTTTTGTTTTTCAATGGAGCGGAAACGGCCGCGCGGGCCTCTCCGGCACAATTGGCGCCGGAACAACAACGCCACGTGCGAATGCAAACATTGCTGGCGAAACCAGTGGCTATGTCATCGTTGGCGGATTGACCGTCACCCAACTGATGATTGACCCGGCCTCTGCCGCCACTGATTGGGCTGACTTGCCAGGCAGTACCAAAATTGCAACGCTGACCTATGGCGCAAAGACCCTGAAATATGTAGCGTCGCGGAGTGCAGCTGCAGTTCTCGCGGCCAATAGCGGCACACTAAAATTGGGAAATAGCGCCCCCGCGACCCTAAATACCGCCTCGCTCAACGCCCTCGCCGAAATCGCTGCCGGTCAGCGAAATCAGGGTCATTTTTCGGCTCCGACCGTCACTAGAATTTCCACCCCTCTCGTTGGGAGCGATCAGGACAAACAGAACTCTCAGCAAATCTTCTATGCCACGATGACCGATGTCCGCACATTGCTAAGAGACCTAAAACCCTAATTGCGCTTTGGGTCCGAGAAGCCCCAACCGATCCGCCTGATGACGCTCAATATTTCAGGCGGATTTGAACTCTTAGGGCCGAATAAATGTCAGATAATGCGGGGTCCGGCCCTCGCGCAGCGCTTTTTGTTCGTAGCGGGTCGAGGTCCAGTCAGACCACGGCGTTCGCCAATCTTCCGGGCCTTTGGCGGTCGAGACGAACCCGGCCTTTGGCACCTCTTCGAGTGTTTGGCGCACATAGTCGGGGATATCGGTGGCCACACGAAATTCCGACCCCGGCTTGAGCACGCGAAACAGCGGCGCGAGGTGATCTTGGGTCACAAAGCGGCGGCGGTGGTGCCGTTTCTTCGGCCAGGGGTCGGGATAGTTCAGAAACGCCTTGCTGATCGAATGATCGGGCAGCACGTCAAACACATCGCGCACATCGCCGGGATGTACCGCGACGTTCTGCGTCTGCATGGCGCGGATTTTCCCCAGCAGCATCGCAACACCGTTCATGAACGGCTCGCATCCGATGATCTCCACCTCGGGGTAGGTTTCGCCCATGTGGACCAGATGTTCACCGCCGCCAAAGCCGATTTCCAGCCAGACTGGCTTGCCCTTGAACCGGGCGGCCATGTCCAACGGCTGTCGGGTCGGATTGATGTCCCAACTCACAGCACCGGGCGAGAGCGCGTCGAGATCCTCGACCAAGTAGTCTTTTTGCGCCTGATTCATGGTTTTGCCATGAATACGGCCATAGAAATTGCGCCAGGGTGCGTCGGGATGTTTGTTCGAAGAGGTCATGCCGCCCCTTATCAATTTGGCATCCATGGCGCAACGGATGGAAATTGCGCCAGCGCTCCGCTGTTGTCCTGCCGATCCCGAGCCATTCCGGGCCTAACGACTTGGACAGTTGGTGCCGATCATAACAATGCAATCGATGATACACACCCCTGAGCACCGCCTCCGCTGGGGAGGCGGGCAAGGTGGAGGTCTGGCCCGGCTGGGTCAGGCCAGAGTGCAGTTTCAGACCGACCGCTTGAGCGTTTCGACCAAGTCCGTGCGTTCCCAGCTAAAGCCGCCGTCAGCCTCTGGCGCGCGGCCAAAGTGACCATAGGCCGCCGTGCGGGCATAGATCGGGCGGTTCAGCCCCAAATGCGTCCGAATCCCGCGCGGAGTCAGGTCCATCGCCTGCGATACCGCCCGTTCGATCGCGGCCTCATCGACCTTATTCGTGCCCTGAGTGTTGGCGTAGATCGACAGTGGCTTGGACACACCGATCGCGTAGGACAACTGGATCGTGCACTTGTCGGCCAATCCGGCCGCCACGACGTTTTTCGCCAGATACCGCGCCGCATAGGCGGCCGAGCGGTCCACCTTGGTCGGATCTTTGCCCGAAAATGCGCCGCCGCCATGCGGGGCCGCACCGCCGTAGGTATCGACGATGATCTTGCGTCCGGTCAGACCTGCGTCGCCATCCGGGCCGCCGATCACAAATTTTCCGGTCGGGTTGATCCACCATTCGGTGGCGTCGGTCAGCCAGCCTTCGGGCAGGACTTCGCGAATGTAGGGTTCCACAATCGCCCGCACATCGGCCGAGGTCAGACTCTCGTCCAGATGCTGGGTCGACAAAACCAGAGAGGTCACGCCAACCGGACGACCGTCGCGATACTGGACCGACAGCTGCGATTTGGCATCGGGGCCAAGCGCGGGTTCTGTGCCGTTTTTGCGTACCTCGGCCAGACGGCGCAGAATTGCATGGGCGTATTGGATCGGCGCGGGCATCAGCGCATCGGTTTCATTGGTGGCGTAGCCGAACATGATGCCCTGATCGCCTGCCCCTTCGTCCTTGGTGGCCGAGGCATCGACGCCCTGCGCGATATGCGCGGACTGTTCGTGCAACAGGTTGGTGATCTTCACCGTATTCCAGTGGAATTTTTCCTGCTCATAGCCGATGTCACGGATCGCACCGCGCACAAGATCGGGCACATTGGCCATATATTCGGTCAGCTTGCCCTGATCGGACAGACCAACCTCGCCGCCAATCACAACGCGATTGGTGGTCGCAAAGGTTTCACATGCCACGCGTGCTTGCGGCTCCTCGGAGAGGAAGGCATCGAGAATGGTATCGGAAATCCGATCGCACACCTTATCGGGGTGACCTTCGGACACAGATTCCGAAGTGAAGACATAATCCAGACGTGACATGGGAACGCTCCATTAGGTAAACCCGCCACGCCAGGAAGCCGTTGTGGGGGGAAATCGACTGCAAACCGCTACAGCGACTGCCCTTCCGGGTCAATGGGTTTATAACGGCGGCGCAACAGGATCATGCAGAGTATCGCGATCACCCCTATACTTAGGGGCCAAGGTCCTAACACCGAATAAAGGGGCCGTGCGCCGCGATCTGGCAGCGCAACATCGATAAAGCCCTGCGCCCCCAGTCCCAGACTCGCGACGACCGCCCCTTGGCCATCCATCACCGCAGACACGCCTGTATTGGCGACGCGGACGACGGGCACGCCCGTTTCTATCGCCCGCAGCCGCGCCTGAGCCAGATGCTGTAACGGCCCGGCCTTTGGTCCGAACCACGCGTCATTGGTGACCAGAAGGATCATCCGCGCGTCCTGCGCACCGTCGGACAGGCCCGGGAAAATCCCCTCATAGCAAATCAGTGGCCAGATTCGCCCGATATTGGGCACCTCGAGCGCCGCGCTCGGTTGGCCCGCAGCAAAGGCGGCACCGTCAGAGGCCGCAAGTCCGTGAATACCAAGGCTGGCCAAGGCTTCGCCAAAGGGGACATATTCCCCGAACGGCACCAGATGACGTTTGTCATAGGTGCCAAAAACCTCGCCACCGGCACGCACCAGCGCGAGGCTATTGTAATATAGCCCGTCCTGCCCGCGATTGATCCCCAAGGCGACGGGAACGCCTCCGGCGACCTCGGCGACCTCGGCCAAGAGCGGGTCCCCGGCGGATAGCAGCCACGGCACTGCCGTCTCTGGCCAGACGATCAGGTCAGGCGAGCCGTCGGCGGCACTGGCGGCGAGCATGCGCTGGTAGAATTCCTCCACCTTGAGCGGGTTCCACTTGTCCTCTTGCGGGGCATTGGGTTGCACCAGCCGTACAATAGGCGCGTCTGCAGATGCGGGGGCCACGTCAGGGCCAAGCGGGACCGCCAAGACGCCAGAGATCGCCACCGGCAGTATCCAGCCCCGCCATCCGCGCCCGGCCCCGACAGAGGCCACCGCGGCCAGCGCAATCAACAGCACCGTGAGCCCCTGCGCGCCGAAATTGGCAATCTGCGGTGCCGTCACCGTGTCGAGGTAGGCATCCGCGAACTGGACCCACGGGAAACCCGTAAAAAGGTGGGCCCGCGCCAATTCAGCGATGATCAGGCCCAGCGCCCAACCCGCCCGACCACCGCCGAGGCGCTGCCCCAGCCATGCGCCGCCCGCCCAGAACAGGGACAACCCGGCGGGCAAAAGAACCGCCGCAAAGGGGGCCATCCACGCAAAGAGATCCGGCTCCACCAGAAACGGATAGACGATCCAATGGAGAGCCACGGAAAAATATCCGAACCCGACACGAAACGCGTACCACGCAGCCCTGCGCGGGGACGATTGACCTGCGCCCTGCGCCGCAAACAGGGCAAGCGCGGCAAACATGGGAAACACCAGCCCCCAAGGGGCCTGACCCAAGGCCATTGCGCCACCGATCAACACTGGCACAACGGCCTGAAGGCGGGTCATCAGGCGACGGCGACCTCTGGCAGGCGCACACGCAACCGCTTGATCCGGCGCGGATCGGCGTCAATCACCTCGAACTCGGGGCCGGCAGGGTGGAGAATCACTTCGCCACGCGCCGGCACGTGACCGGCCAGCATAAACACCAGACCGCCAAGAGTATCGACCTCTTCGGCGTCGATCTCCTCGTCCGCGGTCAGATCCATACCGATCACCTCTTCGAACTCTTCGAGCGGGGTTTTCGCCTGTGCGAGGTAGACACCCGGGCTCTCGCAAATAAAGCGATCATCCTCGTCGACGTCATATTCATCTTCGATCTCGCCGACGACCTGTTCGATCAAATCCTCGATCGTCACCAGACCGTCAGTGCCGCCATATTCGTCTATGACCAAGGCCATGTGAATCCGGTCAGCCTGCATTTTTTGCAGCAGGATATGCAGCGGCATGGACGGCGGAACATAGAGCAGCGGGCGCACCAAAGTCCGGAGGTCCAGCGCATCGGCATGACCGTTAAACCCATGCTGGAGCGCGAAATCCTTGAGGTTGAGGAACCCGATCGGCGTGTCGAGCGTGCCATCGTAAACCGGCAAACGCGTCAGACCGCTATCGCGGAAAATTGAAACCAGTTCATCCTTGTCGATGCCCAGCGGCACCGCGACAATATCCGGTTTCGGGATCGAAACATCCTCTACCCGCATCCGCCGCAAATGCGACAGCCCTAGGGCGCGTGCCGCCGGGGTGGGATTTTCGCCGCCAATAATTTGCATATCGGGTGTCTCTTCGGCTGGACTGAACGCCTCTATAATCCGACCGAAAAAGCCGGTGCGCTGTCCATCCGTTTGGTCCGATTGCGCGCTCTGCGCTGCAATAGAAGGACCTTCGCTCGTGTCGCCCATTGTCTCCAAACCTATGGCCATGACGTCACTGTCTGGCCTTCATTCATCCGAATATGGGTTAGCTATACCCATTTTGCCAAGTAGTTCAGTTTCTATTCCCTCCATCAGGATAGCATCTGCCTCACGAATGTGGTCGAAACCCAACAGATGCAGCACCCCGTGGATCACCAAGTGCATCGCATGATCATGTAAAGATTTTCCTACCTCCGCCGCCTCGCGGGCGCAGGTATCATACGAAATCGCGATGTCGCCCAGTTCGATGGTGTCAAACATATCCGGTTCTGGCGGCTCTGGCAGGTCGCCGGCAATCTCTGCACCGCGTTCGTCGGCAGGCCAGGACAGCACGTTCGTGGCCTTGTCCTTTTCACGGAAATCGGCGTTCAACTCTTGGATTCGGACATCGTCACAGCCCAGAACGGACAGTTCACAGTCATCCGCATCGATATCCAGCCGCTCTAACACAGCCAAGGCCGCACGTTCACAGATCGACTCTAGCCCGAGATCGGTCCAGCGAGTGTCGGTAATATCGATGTCAATTTGCATAGGCCTACCCGTTCCAAGCGTTGTGGCGCCCATAACAGGCGCCACATGCAAGAACCAGATCAGACATTCGCGTCTTTGTCATAGGCCTCGATAATCGCGGCAACCAACGGGTGTCGCACCACGTCCTTGACCGTAAAGTAGTTGAAGCTGATTTTCGGAATGCCCTGCAGCAGTCGTTCGGCATCATGCAGACCAGAGGTCACACCGCGCGGCAGGTCAACCTGACTGCGGTCACCGGTGATCACCATGCGGCTCCCCTCGCCCAGACGGGTCAGGAACATCTTCATCTGCATGGAGGTGGCGTTCTGCGCTTCGTCCAGTACGATAAAGGCATTCGACAGGGTCCGCCCGCGCATAAAGGCCAAAGGCGCGATTTCGATCCGCTTTTCCTCGATCAACTTGGCCGTTTGTTTTCCCGGCAGAAAATCGTTCAGCGCATCATAGAGCGGCTGCATGTAGGGATCGACCTTGTCCTTCATGTCCCCGGGGAGAAAGCCCAGCTTTTCCCCGGCTTCGACGGCAGGTCGTGACAGGATGATTCGGTCCACTTTGCCTTCGATGAACATCGAGACGCCGACAGCCACCGCGAGATAGGTTTTCCCAGTGCCCGCAGGCCCGATGCCAAAACAAAGCTCGTTCTTCATCAGGTTCTGAACGTAGGTTTTCTGGGCCTCTGTCCGCGGTTCGACCAGTTTACGACGGGTTTTCACCTCGACGGAGTTGCCCTTGAACATTTCCATCTGGTCACCGGCCTGCGGTGCGATTCCGGCATCAGAGCCGCCCATACGCAGTTCGCGGTCCACATCGGCGGCTTCGACGCTGCGACCGGATTCCAGACGTTCATAGAGGGCAGACAAGACCTCTTCACCCTGTGCGATTGCGGCATCCTCGCCCATCAGGATCAGGTGATTTCCCCGTCGCGCAATCTGTATTCCCAGTCGTTCCTCGATCTTGGCCAAATTCCGGTCATGTTCACCACACAGATCTATGAGCAAGCGATTATTCGGATACTCGACGACCAACTCAGCGGCGGGGGTCAAGATGTCGACTGGCAATCAACTCTCCTTGCATGAGGTTTATGGGTTCATGGTCTCAAAGACCGGGCCACAAGACAAGTCTGACATTACTTTATGACAGACATACAACGTATTGGGCCGCGGGAGGTTCCGCGGCCCAATATCTTCTGCCTAATTTTTGAGCATTAGAGCCCGTCGCGCACCGGCGTTCCTTCGTGATAGGGCCCGATCGCACTGTTCGGCGCTGCGACACCCGAACAAACCGGCAATCCATCGGGCGTCAGGCGTGGTGTCAGGTAACCTTCGACGCCATCGTCGATGATCCAGTGGTCACAGCCCTCGGGATCGATCCAGACGCCCGCCACCATGGTCGACAGGTGGTGCGCGTTCACACCGTAGTCATAGCCTTTGTCATCGGGAATCCGACCCAGGGCCAGAAAGCCAGTCCCTTCATAGCCTTCTTCCAGACGACCGCAGGCAGTCAAAGATGCGACAGTCACAAACGTCAGAGCAATTTTCTTGTACATGATCTCTGACCCCTTACCGCAGACAGTAGATTTCGACGCGGCGATTTTGCTGCATACCTTCGGCGGTGCCATTGTCCGCGCGAGGCGCCCGTTCGCCAAACCCGCGGACATCGACAACGCGGGCGCCGACCTCTTGGCCGATGGCTGCGACGGCGTTGGCGCGGTTTTGCGACAAACGCATGTTATATTCATCGGATTCACGGCTATCGGTATGGCCATAGACCAAGAAACCGAACACGCCGTTAGCCATCGACTGGGTAAAGAACTGCGTTAGGCTTTCACGGCCAGAGGCGTTGATGGCATATTTGTCGGTTACGAACAGTTGGTCCGAAAACACAACGCCACAGATATCCTTGCGATGGCACACCGCTGACCCGTCGGGCCGGCGATGGGCGTCCATAAACCCTTCGGAACCGTCATCCATCGCCCAATGTTCGCATCCGTCCGGATCGATCCAGATGGTCGGCACGTAGTTTTCACCGGTTACGGTGGGAATATCCTGCGCAACTGCGACTGTTCCAACAACAACGGCAGAGGCAACCAGCATCGCACCCCCCAGCGCGACAAAGGAGGTCTGCAAAATTTTCGCTTTCACGATCTGACCCTTTTTATCTCTTGCCGACCAGCCATCGGCATCTCAACTATTCTATACGAAAGATACTCAAGTATATTGAGAAAAAATCCGTTTGGCATGATGAATTTCGATCAAACGCCCATCAATTGTGGCGTTTTCCCGGACAATCCACAACCAAAGTCGCACATTGATTGCAGTTGGGAACTAGAGCCGATCAGACCAATACGCCGCCCAGCGAATTCGGGCCACTCTCAACAATCCGGACGCGAGCAATCTGGCCGATCATCGACTCAGGTCCCTGCACGTAAACCGCGTGGAGGAAGCCCGATTTCCCTACGACCTGACCGGGCATACGTCCCTTTTTCTCGAACAGGACCTCGACCTCGCGTCCGACCATCCCGTCCTGCGCCGCCTTCTGCTGCTGTGTCAACAGCGCCTGAAGCTCATACAGCCGCTCGGTCTTGATATCCTCGGGCAGTTGCGGACGCTCGGCCGCTGGCGTGCCGGGACGCGACGAGTATTTAAAGCTGAACGCCTGACCAAAGGTCACATCGCGGATCAGTTGCAGCGTGTCCTGATGGTCCTGATCCGTCTCGCCGGGGAAGCCGACGATAAAATCGCTCGACAGCATCAGATCGGGCCGCTTGGCCCTGATCCGGTCGATCAGACGCAAATAGTCGTCGCGTGTGTGTTTGCGATTCATCGCCTTGAGGATCTTGTCGCTGCCCGACTGAACCGGCAGATGCAGGAACGGCATCAGTTTAGAACAATCGCCAAAGGCGTCGATCAGCGCATCATCCATGTCATTGGGATGAGAGGTGGTAAAACGGATGCGGTCGAGCCCGTCGATATCGGCCAGATCCCAGATCAGACCGGCAAGCCCGCGATCGTGTCCATGATAGGCATTCACGTTCTGCCCCAGCAGGGTGATTTCGCGCACTCCTGCCTGAACCAGATCACGGGCCTCCTTGACGATCCGCTCGACGGGCCGGCTGACTTCGGCACCGCGGGTATACGGCACAACGCAGAAGGCGCAGAATTTGTCACAGCCCTCCTGGACCGTCAGAAATGCGGTCGGCCCGCGGGTGGCGCGGGGGCGTTCGTTGAGCGTGTCAAACTTGTCCTCTTCGGGGAAATCGGTATCGACAGCCCGACGACCTTCGGCAACAGCCTTTTCCATGGCGGGCAGCCGGTGGTAGGCCTGCGGCCCGACGACCAGATCGACCAGCGGCATGCGCGACATGATCTCTTCGCCCTCGGCCTGCGCAACGCAGCCCGCCACACCGATCTTGAGGTTGGGATTGGCTTCCTTGAGAGGGCGCAGACGCCCCAGTTCGGAATAGACCTTCTCGGCGGCCTTTTCCCGGATGTGACAAGTGTTCAAGAGCACCATGTCCGCCTGATCCGGCGTATCGACCTGAACATAGCCATTGCCGCCCAGCGCCTCGACCATGCGTTCACTGTCGTAGACGTTCATTTGACAGCCGTAGGTTTTGATGAACAACTTTTTCGGCTCGGACATGGCAGCTTCCGGTGGTTTGCAGCAAGGACAAGAATGCAGCTACCTAGCGCCTTGTCCCCTATCTTGCAATGGCACGACAGTTTAGACAGGTTAAGGCCGTACGAACCGGAACCGAATGATGACCTTTGCCAACCTCGCTGATTTTATTGCCCAAGCGCCAAAAATTCTGATCAAAGGCCCGGTTGCATTGATCATGGCCGAGGACGAGGTCGAGATCGGCAGCACCATCCGCCATCATCTAGATTTAGGTTTTCACAAGGTAGTCGTGTTTGCGGACGCTGAAATCGTGATCCCGCCAGAGCTCGGCGACAAAATCCTCAGGGTGACCTATGACCTTACGTCACCTCATGCAGTCCCCAAAGCCATCAACGCCCTGAACGACAGAGTGCCCAACCTCTGGCTGTTCTACTGTTACAATGCGGAATACCTGTTTTTCCCGTTCTGCGAACACCGCACCGTGGGCGAGATGCTGGCCTTTCATGCCGAGGAACGGCGCGATTCGATGCTGACCTATGTGATCGACCTCTATGCCGGCAAACTGGGCCGTTATCCGAACGCGGTTTCCCTCGACGAGGCGATGCTGGACAAATCGGGATATTACGCTCTCGCCCGACCCGACAAATCGAACGATGGCCATCCGACGGAACGTCAACTGGACTATTATGGCGGCTTGCGGTGGCGATTCGAGGAACACATCCCCCAAGCGCGACGACGGATCGACCGAATCTCTATCTTCCGCTCGAAAAAAGGCCTTCGCCTGTCAGAGGACCACACGTTTAACGATGCCGAGTACAACACCTATTCGTGTCCCTGGCATCACAATTTGACCGCATCGGTCTGTTCGTTCCGCACGGCAAAGGCCCTGAAGCGCAATCCTGGCTCAACTTTCAGCATAAATAGCTTTGAATGGCGAAATTCTACGCGGTTCGAGTGGCATTCGCAGCAACTCCTAGACCTTGGGCTCATGGAGCCTGGTCAATGGTTTTAAAACTTTACTGAAAGCTTATTTGGAGCTATACGAAAGGTAACTGTTTATTAACTCGGGTGTTGGAAGATGGGTAAATTGAGAAATTTGATTACCGCAGCCATGCTGGCAGTGAGCTTCGGCTCCGCTGCCTCGGCTGTGACTGTAACGGACACGATCGAACCGGGCTCGCCGACTTCAACCTACAGCGCACAGGCACGCGGCTACTGGTTTACCGCTCCGACCGACTTCGTCATTACCGGGCTGGATATTCCGACATACGCGTCGACAGCTGGAATTTACGCAACGATCGTGAAGATCAACACGACGGTGCCACTATTCCCGTCCAGCACCAGTAACTACACGATACTTTATCAGGTTCTTAACAGCTCGACCGCTCTGACCGGACTGAATATCTCGGTCGCCGCAGGCGAGCAAATCGGCGTGTTGGGCTATCGTGGCGGCGTGAACGCGATGACGAACTCTCCTTACACGCTCGATCTGTTTGGCTATTCGACGACTCTTAAGCGGCTCGGGACTAATACTCACATTACTTCTGGTCTTTCCACAAGTATCTGGGGCATGGAAACTGGCCAGATGAGCTTCATCAGCCTTTCGGTCGCTCTGCCGGGTGAGCCTGAGCTGCCCGCCGTTCCGCTGCCTGCATCGGCACCGTTGCTGGCTGCTGGTCTGGGCCTGATCGCCGTAGTGCGCCGCCGCAAGTCGGCCTAATACGATAGACCCTCAGGGGACTAATGGTTTGAGAATCACAAAGCGCCGCTGTTTCAGCGGCGCTTTTGCTTTGGGTCAGACGTCATCTCCAACTGGAAAACATCAACAAAAAAGGCCGCGCCAAACAGCACAGCCCCCAAGTTGATCTGAATATTGACCTTAGATCAGTCGCGGCGCAGACGGATCACCACATCAACCGAGGCAATCCTCGCACCGTTCGGAGCCTTTGGCAGGCGCTCGATCCGCAACTGGTCCGATGGCGCGTCAGTCAGCACGCCGTCGTCCTCCCAATAGAAATGCGGATGATCGGTCATATTGGTGTCGAAATAGCTGCGCGATCCATCGACGGTGATTTCGCGCAAAAGGCCCGCATCGCAGAACGCTTTGAGCGTGTTATACACGGTCGCCAAAGACACATCGGCATTGGCCTGAACGGCCGCCTCGAACAGCCACTCTGCGGTGACGTGCCGGTCATGCCCATCGCCGACCAACAGCGCCGCCAAGGCGACACGCTGGCGTGTCGGCCGCAGCCCGGCCGAAGCCAGCCACTCTGTTCCGCGATCTGTCAGGTCATCGAGCATACATGACTCCTCTACGATTGAGGCAGAATACCCTTTGAAAGAAAGGTTGATCAATGGCAAATGTCAGAAACCGGAGGCGGTATGGGGCTCGGCGTCCCTGTGCCGCATGTGTTATGCTTGCCCTTAGGAACACCCAAGTGGTAGACGGTCCCGAAATCTTTGGACCCAAGAGGGGAAACTTACGGTATGGCCAACTATCCGAGCAGCTTTGACAAGGAAGATCTCCTGAAATGTGCGCGGGGCGAATTGTTCGGACCCGGCAATGCACAGCTGCCCGCACCGCCGATGCTGATGATGGACCGTATTACCGAAATTTCCGAAGACGGCGGCCTGCATGGCAAGGGCCATGTCGTCGCGGAATTCGACATCACTCCGGACCTGTGGTTCTTTGACTGCCACTTCCCCGGCAACCCGATCATGCCCGGCTGTCTGGGACTGGACGGGCTGTGGCAGTTGACCGGCTTTAACCTTGGCTGGCGCGGCTGGGAAGGCCGGGGCTATGCTCTGGGCGTGGGCGAGGTCAAACTGACCGGCATGGTACGCCCGGACCGCAAACTGCTGACCTACAAAGTCGACTTTACCAAGGCCCTGCAGACCCGCCGCCTGACGATGGGCGTTGCGGATGGCATAGTAGAGGCCGACGGCGAAGTCATCTATATCGTCAAAGACATGAAAGTTGCCCTGTCGGCCTCCTAAGGCCACAGCACATATCAGGAGGAGCAGCCCATGCGCCGCGTCGTCGTTACCGGACTCGGCATTGTATCGCCCATTGGCAACAATGCCCAAGAAGTCCTCGCCAGCCTGAAGGCCGGCAAATCCGGCATCGAAGCCAGCCCGGAAATGGCCGAGCGCGGTTTCCGCAGCCAGATCGCAGGCACCGTCAAGATTGACGTGACCGAACATGTCGACAAGCGCGCCCTGCGGTTCATGGGGCCGGGTGCGGCCTATGCCTATATCTCGATGCAGCAGGCGATTGCCGATTCCGGCCTGACCGAGGATCAGGTGTCCAACGTGCGCACCGGTCTGGTCGCAGGGTCGGGCGGTCCGTCGACCAGCGCGATGTATGCCGCCCATCAGGTCGTGGATACCACCGGCGCACCGAAACGGATCGGACCGTTTGCCGTTCCGAAATGCATGTCCTCGACCATCTCGGCCAACCTTTCGACCCAGTTCAAGATCAAGGGGATCAACTATTCGATCACTTCGGCCTGTTCGACGTCCTTGCACTGCATCGGCAACGCGGCCGAACAGATCATGATGGGCAAACAGGACGTGATGTTCGCTGGCGGCGCCGAAGAACTGGACTGGACGCTGTCATGCCTCTTTGACGCGATGGGCGCAATGTCGTCCAAGTACAACGACACGCCGACCCGCGCCTCGCGGGCGTTTGACGCTGGCCGCGATGGCTTTGTCATCGCCGGTGGCGGCGCGATCATCGTGCTCGAGGAACTGGAACATGCGCTGGCGCGTGGTGCCAAGATTTATGCCGAAGTCACCGGCTATGCCGCGACCTCGGACGGTCATGACATGGTTGCGCCGTCAGGCGAGGGCGGCGAACGCGCGATGCGTCTGGCGCTGCTGTCCCTGCCCGAAGGCCGCAAGGTCAGCTATATCAACGCGCACGGCACCTCGACCCCGGTCGGTGACGTCGGCGAGATCGAAGCCGTCCGCCGTGTGTTCGGCGAAGGCACCACCCCTCCGGTGTCCTCGACCAAATCTATGACCGGCCACAGCCAGGGTGCAACCGGCGCCTCCGAGGCGGTCTATTGCCTCCTGATGCTTGAAAACGACTTTATCGCGCCGTCGATCAACGTCGAAACACTCGACCCGAAACTGAACCCGGCCGAAATCGCCACCTCGCTGGTTGAGAATGCCGGGCTGGACAGCGTGATGACCAACAGCTTTGGCTTTGGTGGTACCAACGGGTCGATGATCCTGTCCAAGTATCGCGGCTAACAGCCAAGCTGATCAGAGGCCGCGCCACGTGCGCGGCCTTTGTCTTGGGGTGGAAAATACAACCTTTGCGTGCATTTCGAAGTGCTGTATTTCTGAGAGGCATTTTTCGCAAACTTGACGATGGCCCGCAAAAAGGCGACATCTCACAAAAATTCGGGGAAGACAGATGATCCAACTCAACGGCAAGCGCGGCCTGATCATGGGTGTCGCCAATGAACGCTCGATCGCTTGGGGTATTGCCAAGGCGATGGCGGACGCTGGGGCAGAGCTGGCCTTTAGCTATCAGGGCGATGCCTTTGGCAAACGCGTGGAACCTCTGGCTGCCTCGGTCGGATCGAACACCTTGATCGATGTCGATGTCACCAACAGCGAGAGCATGGATCTGGCGTTCAATACGCTCAAGGACAAATGGGGCACCATCGACTTTGTCGTGCATGCCATCGCCTATTCGGACAAGAACGAACTGACTGGCCGGTTTATCAACACCAGCCGCGATAACTTCTGCAATTCGATGGTGATCAGCTGCTATTCCTTTATCGACGTGGCCAAGCGTGCCGCCGATCTGATGCCCAACGGCGGGTCGCTGATCACCCTGACCTACGGCGGGTCGAACCGCGTAACCCCCAACTATAACGTCATGGGCGTGGCCAAGGCCGCGCTGGAATCTTCGGTCCGCTATCTGGCCAACGATCTGGGACCGCAGGGCATTCGCGTAAATGCCGTCTCTCCCGGGCCGATGAAGACCTTGGCCGGTGCTGCTATCGGCGGGGCGCGCGCCACCTATCGCCACACGGAACAAAACGCCCCGCTGCGCAGCAATGCCACGCTCGAGGCTGTGGGCGGAACCGCCGTCTATCTGACCTCGGACGCAGGTGCCTTTACCACCGGCGAGATTATCCGCGTCGATGGCGGCTTCCACGTTTTGGGCATGCCGCAGCAGGATAACCTGTAATCCAATGCCGGCTCTGGTCATCGCGCTGGGGTATTGCTGGGCCATTTGGCGCACAGTACGGGCGGGCTGGCCGGGGCTCAGCATCCACTGGCCGGACCGGCGGAGCGCGATTCTGGGCGGGGCCGTCGCAGCGGTGCTCTACTTTGTCTTCGGGCCGTTTTTGACACCCGGAATTCTGGCGTCGATGTATCTGCACGAGCTTGGCCATGTGCTCGCTCTGCGGTCGGTCGGACAGCCCGCGGCATTCCGCGCCATCCCCGCCTTTTCTGCCCTGCCGTCGTGGCGGATGGGACAGCTTAGCCCTGGTCAGGCGGCGTTTGTGTCGCTGATGGGCGCGGGGCTGACCCTGCCGGTGATCGTTCTGGCGATTGCCGTCGCACAAATGACCGCAGTCTCATCGCCCCTCGTGACCAACCACTTCGCGGCCTTTGCTGCGGTGGCATCGCTCTACTCGGCGTTTGGCCTCTTGCCCTATTTACCTTTGCCGGGCGGGCGGGTGTTTACCGACGCTGGCACGGCGATCTGGCCGCTCTTGCCGCTGGTGGCAGGGGGTGCGCTCTTGGCGGTCACCCTGACCTTTGCTGTGGGCTATCAGAGCCTGACGCTGGGATTTATCGCCTTTGTCGGGATCCGCGGGTTGATGACCGCCAACGATATTCAGGCCCGCCCGATGGACCGAGAGATCGCCATCTGGACACTCGCCGCCTATGGCGCCTTGCTGGTTTGTCTGGTCAATTTCGGTTGGCCGTTCATTCTCTATTCTCTCGGCGCCTGAAATATAGGCGCTCTGCACAGCCATTACGCAAAACGCATAACGGCTATGCGTCCCATGCAGTTGTTTTGTAACAAGTTGATTGCGACAAAGGACGAACGGGGATGGAGAAGACAACTTTGATTTCTACATGTATTTTTGACGCCTACGGAACCCTGTTCGATGTCAGTGCCGCCGCGCGCGAGGCTGCCGCCGAACCCGGGAACGAGGCATTGGCCGCCGTCTGGCCACAGGTTGCCGCCGATTGGCGCAACAAACAGCTCCAGTACAGCTGGCTACGTGCAGTCGCCCGTAAACATGTGGATTTTTGGCAGGTCACCAAGGACGGTCTGGATTGGGCATTGGAAAATGCCGGTCTGAGCGATGAGGCCCTGCGTGACCGTCTGCTGAAACTCTATTGGGGCCTGTCCCCCTACCCCGAAGTTCCCGCGATGCTGACCGAGTTGAAACAGCGCGGCATTCAGACCGGCATCCTGTCAAACGGATCGCCTGAAATGCTGCGCGGCGCTGTTGAATCCGCCGGTATCGGGCATCTGTTGGATGCCGTGCTCTCGGTCGAAGAAGTCGGCGTCTATAAACCGCACGATCTGGTCTACGAAATGGTCGAGAGCCGGTTTATCTGCGAACGCGGCGAAGTGCTGTTTGTCTCGTCCAACGGCTGGGATGCCGCTGGTGCTGCGAACTATGGCTATCAGACCGCATGGGTGAACCGCACGGGCGAGCCGATGGATCGGCTCTATGCACAGCCGCGCTATACCCTGCCGGATCTGACAGGCATTCCGCGGCTGCTCTGACCGCGATTTGGTCTGAAAATTCATCCTAAGTGCGGCAATTTCATCCGACCAAGCCTTGCGCTTGTGCGGGAGCCGGCCGCATCTTAGGCGGAAACGGAACGGAGCCAGCAGATGCGCGAACACTTCATTCAGCGAGGGGACGTCACCCTCTATGCCCGCGAAGACGGGGTCCTGGATCAGGGTGCCCCGACGGTGGTGTTTGCCAATTCCTTGGGCACGGATCTGACACTCTGGGACAGTGTCCTGCCTTTGCTGCCCGCTGGCCTGCGGTTCGTGCGGATGGACAAACGCGGGCATGGCAAATCATCCTGCCCGGACGCCCCCTATACCATGGGCGCATTGGTCAGCGACGCCGAAGCGGTCTGCGATGCGCTGACTGTGCGCAATGCGATGTTTGTCGGCCTGTCGATTGGCGGGATGATCGCCCAAGGGATCGCCGTCAAACGGCTCGATATCGTTCGGACACTGGTTCTGTCGAACACGGCCGCCAAAATCGGCACCGCCGAGGGCTGGGCGGACCGGATCAACGCCGTCCGGACCAAGGGCATCGAAGCCATTGCCGACGGCATCATGGAGCGCTGGTTCGCCCGTGATTTCTGTGCCAGCCCCGCCGTAAAACCGTGGCGCGATATGCTCTGCGCGACGCCGGTCGAAGGGTATACCGGCTGCTGCGCCGCAATTGCGGGGACTGATTTTTACACGCCGACCAGCGGACTGCGCCTGCCGACGCTGGGGATTGCCGGGTCAGAGGACGGATCGACACCGCCCGATCTGGTGCGCGAAACGGTCGATCTGATTCCGGGGTCGAAATTCCACCTGATCCGCAAGGCGGGCCACCTGCCCTGCGTAGAAAAACCCGAAGACTACGCGGAGATCCTGACCGGCTTTCTCAAAGATACCGGCCATGGCTGAGGTTCTGCTGGTTCACGGGTCCTGTCACGGGGCATGGTGCTGGGACCTCTTGGTGCCGCACCTCTCGGCACTGGGCCATTCGGTCCGCACCATCGACCTGCCGTCGCATGGCGCGGACACGACCCCGCCGGACACTGTAACCCTCGACAGCTATGCCGCCGCGATTGCGGACGCGATCGACACACAGGCCGTGGTGATCGGCCATTCTATGGCGGGCTACCCGATCACCGCCGCCGCCGAACGCGCCCCGCATAAGATCGCGAAACTGATCTATCTCTGCGCCTACGTCCCCCAAAACGGGCGTGCCCTCGTCGATCTCCGGCGCGAATCTGGCAGCACCCTGCCCGCTGCTGTGTCGGTGGACGCGACGCGGACGACCTTCCGCTTTCGGCCAGAGGCGGCCAAGGCGGCGCTCTACCATGATGTCAGCGACGACCTGATCGCTTGGGCGCTCGAGCGACTGACCCCGCAGCCGATCCTGCCACAGGAAACCCCGCTGACGATTGATCGCTCTGCCGGGATCGCGCGGCGCTATGTGATCTGCGATCAGGATCAGGCCATCCCGGCGGAGTACCAGCGGGTGATGACCGCCGATTGGCCGCGCGATCATGTAGTGACCCTCAACACCTCGCATTCCCCATTTCTCTCGGTGCCGGGCGATCTCGCTGCGGTGCTCGATACGCTGATACGGACCTGAGCCATGGCCTTTTCGCTGTTTGATAGCGCGATCTATCGTGACCTTATGCTGGACAAAGAGTTCGGCGCCCTCTTTACCGACACCGCCGAGGTTCGGGCGCTGATGATCGTCGAAGGCGCTCTGGCCAAGGCGCAGGGCACCGTCGGTCTGATCCCGGAAATCAGTGCCAAGGCGATCCATCGCGCCAGTCTGGAATTGCAGATCGACCCGTCGGGCCTGTCGCCGGAGACCGGCAAGAATGCGGTCGTGATCCCCGCCCTCGTCGCTGCATTCAGGTCGCTGATGCAGGCCCCGGAACATGCGCAATGGCTGCATTATGGTGCGACATCGCAGGACATCATCGACACCGCGCTGGCGTTGCGTTTGCGCCAGATGCTCGGTCTGGCCGAGACGCGGCTGGCGACGATCATCGCGGCTCTGGGGCGGCTGGCGGAGGTCCATGCCGCGACGCCGATGCCGGGCCGCACTTATGGACAGGTCGCGACGCCGACCTCCTTTGGCGCGATGGTGGCCGCATGGGGCGCCCCCCTGATCGATCTGGCCGAACGGCTGCCCGCGATCAAGGCACGGGTCCTGCGGGTGAGCCTGTCCGGCGCGGCTGGCACCCTGTCGGCCATGGGCGAGCACGCCGCCGAAGTTCGCGCCGAATTGGCCAAGGGTCTGGCACTGTCCGACCCCGGCACCAGCTGGCACGCGGATCGCAGCGGCATTGCAGAGCTCGCGGCATGGATGACGCAGGTCGCAACGCAACTGGCCAAGATGGGCGAGGACCTGACCCTGATGACCCAAACCGGCATCGCCGAGGTAAAGCTGCCCGCTGCCGGAGGGTCTTCGACCATGCCGCAGAAACAAAACCCGGTGATGCCGTCGGTTCTGGTGGCGCTGGCCCGTTATGCCGTCGGCCTGAATGCGACGATGCAATTTGCGCCGGTCCATCGGCAACAGCGCGATGGCGCGGCGTGGATTTCCGAATGGATGGCCCTGCCGCAATTGTGCATGGTGTTTGGTCGTGCGCTGTCGATCGGCGTTGATCTGGCCGAGGGCGTGACGCCCTTTGCCGACACGATGGCGGACCATATCGACGATGGCACCGGGCTGATCTACGCCGAGGCGCTGTCGTTTGCCCTTGCCCGCCACATGCCGCGCCCCGAAGCGCAAGCCGCTGTCAAGGATCTGTGCAAACAGGTGATGTCAGACGGGGTTTCTCTCAGCTCGCTGTCATCGGCGCGCTGGCCGGACTACGATCTGGCGGCTGCGTTCGATCCGACCACCCAACTGGGGCTTGCCCCTGCTGACGCGCGCGCCTTTGCGGCCCGCGCGGCGATCTACGCAAAATAAAAACAGAAAGCCCGCTGTGTTACGCGCGGCGGGCGAACTGCGTTTGAGGCTGGATACGAACGACGCTGGCCTCTGCCTGAACGTCGCGCAGAACCGACGCGGTAGCAGCCACAAAGGTGGCGATCATGAACAGGCCAACCGCGCCCCAAAGGCCGATCATCCCTACAGTATACAATCCAACCGACATCACGAGGGTCGACAGACCTACCATCACGAACAGAGCCATCCCAATCTCCAAACCGTCCCGGTGTTTTTGTTGCATGGATTGGGCATAGAAACCAACCGGCTCGCAACGATTCGGATTTGCGATCGGCGGGAATCCACCGATCACAAGTGGGGGTTTCCGCCCAGACCCGCGACTGTGACTTTTGCGCACTGGCCCCAAACGCAAAAGGGCGGCACGAGGCCGCCCTTTTTCATATCGAACAAACCAGAAATTAGCGGCTAAATTTCTTATACTTCAGACGCTTGGGTTCCAGCGCATCGGCACCCAGACGACGCTTCTTGTCTTCTTCGTAGTCTTCAAAGTTGCCTTGGAACCATTCCACATGGGCGTCACCTTCAAAGGCGAGGATGTGGGTACAGATCCGGTCAAGGAAGAAACGGTCGTGCGAGATCACAACGGCGCAACCGGCAAAGTCGGTCAGCGCGTCTTCGAGCGCACGCAGGGTTTCCACGTCCAGATCGTTGGTCGGTTCGTCGAGCAGCAGAACGTTGCCGCCATCCTTGAGCAGTTTGGCCATGTGCACGCGGTTGCGTTCACCGCCGGACAGCAGGCCGACTTTCTTCTGCTGGTCGCCACCCTTGAAGTTGAAGGACGAACAATAGGCACGGCTGTTCACTTCGGCATCGCCCAGCGCAATCAGTTCGGCACCGCCCGAAATCGCCTCCCAAACGGTAGCGTTCGGGTCGAGGTCGTCGCGCGACTGGTCAACATAGGACAACTTGACGGTGTCGCCATAGGTCACAGTGCCCTCGTCCGGCTGTTCCTGTCCGGTCAGCATCTTGAACAGGGTCGATTTACCGGCACCGTTCGGGCCGATCACACCGACGATGCCGCCCGGCGGCAGGTCGAACGACAGGTCCTCGATCAGCAGCTTGTCACCCATCGCCTTTTTCAGGCCAGCAACCTCGATCACCTTGCCACCCAGACGCGGGCCGTTCGGGATCACGATCTGTGCGCGACCGATCTTTTCACGTTCGGACGTTTCGGCCAGTTCGTTATAGGCGTTGATACGGGCCTTCTGTTTGGCCTGACGGGCCTTCTGGCCCTGACGCATCCATTCGAGTTCGCGTTCCAGCGTCTTCTGCTTGGCTTTGTCTTCGCGGGCTTCCTGCTCCAGACGCTTGGCCTTTTGTTCCAGCCATGCGGAATAGTTGCCCTCATAGGGAATGCCGCGACCACGATCGAGTTCGAGAATCCAGCCGGTGATATCGTCGAGGAAGTACCGGTCGTGGGTCACGCAAAGGATGGTGCCCTGATATTCGATCAGGTGCTTTTGCAGCCACGCGATGGTTTCCGCGTCAAGGTGGTTGGTCGGTTCGTCGAGCAGCAGCATGTCCGGCGCTTCGAGCAGGAGCTTGCACAGCGCGACGCGGCGACGTTCGCCGCCCGACAGGTTGGCAGGCATCGCATCATCGGGCGGACAGCGCAGGGCCTCCATCGACACGTCAACCTGGCTGTCCAGATCCCACAGGTTCTGGCTGTCGATCTCGTCCTGCAGACGCGCCATTTCGTCGGCGGTCTCGTCCGAATAGTTCATCGCCAGTTCGTTGTAGCGGTCGAGGATGTCCTTCTTGGCCTTCACGCCCAGCATGACGTTTTCGCGGACCGTCAGGTTCTCTTCCAGCTTCGGTTCCTGCGGCAGATAGCCGACCTTGGCACCTTCGGCGGCCCAGGCCTCGCCTTGGAAATCCTTGTCCCAGCCGGCCATGATTTTCAGCAGCGACGATTTACCGGCACCGTTGACACCGACCACGCCGATTTTCACGCCGGGGAGGAAGTTCAGACGGATGTTTTCAAAGACCTTCTTCCCGCCGGGATAGGTCTTGGACACTCCGTCCATGAAGTAGACGAACTGATAGTTGGCCATCATGAATCCTTTGTTTGCTTGGCCCCTAGATAGCGGCAAGGGCCGGAATGAGCAATCATCATGCGGGCGGGCCGGTTGGGCTTGCAACGCGGCGGGCCAAGGGGTTTGTTAGCGCCAACAGAGGAGAGAGCCATGACACATTACACCCCCGCGGCAGACCGCTATGACCGGATGATCTATCGCACCTGCGGGAAGTCCGGCCTGAAATTGCCCGCGATTTCGCTCGGGCTCTGGCATAACTTCGGCCACGACACGCCGCACCAGACCAAGCGCGCGATCTGCCGGACCGCCTTTGACCACGGGATCACCCATTTCGATCTGGCCAATAATTACGGACCTCCGCCCGGCAGCGCCGAAGAGGCCTTTGGCGAAATCCTCGGGACCGATTTCGCCGGCTTGCGCGATGAAATGATCATCAGTTCCAAGGCCGGCTATCGCATGTGGGACGGGCCCTACGGCGAATGGGGTAGCCGCAAAAATCTGATTGCGTCATGCGATCAGTCGCTCAAGCGGTTGGGACTGGACTATGTCGATATTTTCTATTCGCACCGCTTTGACCCGGATACGCCGCTAGAGGAAACGATGGGGGCGCTCGAACAGATCTGGCGCTCGGGCAAGGCGCTCTATATCGGCATTTCATCCTATAATTCGCAGCAAACCCGTAACGCTGCCGTGATCCTGTCGCAGATGGGCGTGCCGCTGCTGATCCACCAGCCCAGCTATTCCATGCTGAACCGCTGGGTGGAACGGGACGGGCTCAAGGAGACTCTTGCAGATTTGGGCGTTGGATCGATTGCATTTAGCCCCCTCGCCCAGGGGATGCTCACCGCCAAATACCTGTCCGGCGTGTCAGAGGGGCGCGCCACCCAAGGCAAGAGCCTGAACCCCAATATGCTAAACCCCCGCGCCTTGGCGAATATTGCCGCACTGAACGACATCGCTGCCGGTCGGGGGCAAACGCTTGCCCAAATGGCCCTTGCCTGGGTTCTGCGGGACAATGGGATCACCACCGCGTTGATCGGTGCGTCGAAACCCGAGCAGGTGGTGGACTGCTGCGGCGCGATTGGCAACCTGGAGTTCACCGCCGAAGAGCTCGCCCAGATCGACGAATTTGCCCGGGAGGAGCAGATAAACCTTTGGGCAAAATCCGCAGATCTTGACTAATGTTTCAGCAAAAATTGCCGCACAGCAGAGCCTAAGCCATGGTTTAGGCTCTGTCTTCCTATGCGTTGCGCATCTTTGGCCTGTACAGTATTGGACTGCCTTCGTAAAAAAGACCGATTTCAACCCACTTTTTGTTATACTTTGTGAGTAAAGATGTTCATAGTCCAACATAGGATTGTGATCATGTTCCACGACCCAGCAGTTGTTAGCCAGTTGAAAGCGAGTGTTCCAGTGAAGGTGGAGGATAAGTCATTTTTCGCGCCATACAGCGCCCTCCCTTTGCGAGTTCCGGACCACGTCGAACCAATGGATAGAGCAGACTTCTTGGGCATCACGTTCAGTGTTGGCAGCCATGAACAATGGCTAACGCAAATGTTTGCGCCCAGAAACGAGTCGTTCGAATTTCTGGTGACCCCGAACGTCGATCATTTTGTGCGCCTCTCCCAAGAGCCTGATGCCCTCGCGGCCTATCAGCGGGCTGATTGGTGCATGTGCGACAGCCAGATTATCGACCTGTTGGCCGGCCTGCAAAACACCGATCTGATGGCCTACCCGGGCGCCGATCTGGTGCGCGATATGTTGAACGACCCTCGCAGCGCCAATCGGACAATTGCCGTTGTTGGCCCGCAGCCCAAATATTTTGAACGTCTGCGGCAGCGGTTCCCCAATGCCGGATTGATGTTTGTCGAGGCTCCGATGATGCAGCCGGGCTGCACCGAATGGCAAAAAACCATCGAACGCATCGAGCAGACAAACGCTGACCTGACCTTGTTGTGCCTGTCGTTCCCCAAACAGGAATTCATGGCCCGCGATCTAAAGGATCGCAACCTTACCAACGGCCGCGCCATTTGCTGCGGCGCCAGCGTCGATTTCCTGACCGGCCGCCAGAAACGCGCGCCCAAGGCGATGCGGCAGCTCCGTCTGGAATGGCTCTATCGGCTGCTGAGCAATCCGCGCCGTCTGTGGCGACGCTATCTGGTCGTTGGACCACGAATTTTCGCGATGTTCCTCAAGGATCAACGCAATCGCAAAGGTTAAGAAGCGGGCCATCGGCCCGCTTTTCTCATTATAGCCTCTCAGTCGAGGCCGGGAACAAACCGGGGCAACACCTCGACCGTATGTTTGAACATTTCGGCCAGTCGCATTTCGGCCTGTTGTTCGGTTTCTCCGGCCACGATAGGCGTCGTCAGACGCACCAGCGCCCCATCCGTCCGCTGGACCACCATTCCGTCCCAGAGCAGCATCAGTTTCGCCTCGATGTCCCATGCGACATGGCGACCATGCTGTTCAAACCAATAGTACACCAACATCCGCGACTCGCCTTTCTGAACAATCGCGCGGTTGATGCGATACGGCTCTGACAGGCCCATCTGGGGTCCTATATCCACACGCTCCAGACGGGAAATCTCCCAGCCACTTCCCGGAAGACAGATTTCAGGTGAATGCGTCCCACCCTTGGTCTGGTCGTAATAGAAGGCCGAAAAGAATTCGACATAGGGCACATCAGGCGATTTGGTGAAAACGGCCCCGTAGTAGTCATCCGCACCCAGGGCACGTTCCAGTTCAACCCCATAGCGCTGCATGGGCCGAGAGGTCCAATCGCCCAGCGTTCGAGGATAAAGAGCAAAGGGTTCTCGATCCACCAGACGCTGATCCGGCGTCGGACGAATTTCCCAGACACCCGCAGCCAGCGCCATCAGGAAGGCCGTAATCGCCAAGGCCCGCGACGGTTCAACAAGGCCAAGGCGGGTAAACTGCGGCCAGAGCCCACTGGTGTCCAAATCGAGAGCATCAACCAGCGACAGGCGGGTTTTCTGCATTTGCAACATAACCCAAGCCAGAAGGAACAAGAGGATCACGCTGACCATAAAGATCACCCAACCCTCGAAAAAATGGGAAAACCCTTCGAGATGCCCCAAGCCCCAATACTGGACCAGAATACCGGCAATCGCGATCCGAACAGAGTTCATCAAAACGGTGATCGGTGCAGCGGCGATCAAGAGGACCGCCTTATGCCACATCGGGCCACGATAGAGCACCGCAAAAACATAGGAAAAGCTGAGGATCGGAAAGAGATAGCGCAACCCGGAACAGGCCTCTGCGACCAGAAGCTTGATCACGCCTAGGTCGATAATATTCCCATCCAGAAAGACCGGAATGCCCAGCAGACCGAGGAGCGACACCCCGAGCTCGGACGACACCCCCTGAAGGAAAGTTGAGAGTTTGTAATAAAACACACCCGGCAGCGGCAGCATGTAAACGAGGTGCAGCACCGGCGGCCAGAAGTGTTTGCCCTGATCCCAACCATAGCTGATCAATAGAATCGCACCGACCCAGAGGATCGTGGCATAGGCCACGACGTCTGAAATTTGCGAAAACTTGCCAAGGGCGCCCAGAAGAACCGCCAGAACGAACAGTGCGACACCCGGCCAGCGATTGACCGGGCCGGACCGGACCGGCTCGGACTTTAGCTGACGCAAGAAGAGGAGCGCCGAGAGCACCGGAATCAACGGCCCGTGGCTATATTCGGGGGTCGCCCAGGCCCGCAGCAAGGCATCCAACCCTTCGTAAAAATAAGATCCGGCAGCAACTGTCGCAATTGCCAGCCAAAACAGACCCAAACCACGTCGCCGTAACGGAACAGTACCCCAAGCGGCATTCAAATCAGACATGCACTTTTTGCCTCAAACAACGGCCATAGAAACCTTAGCAAGACCCTATTACCAAATTCTTAAAAACCAAACCCAAAGGGCATAACAAAAAAGTGCGGGGACAACATAATTTCTTGGCCCCCATCAACGATTGCTTAACTCGCGGCACATAGTCTGAGACCGTCACGATCGATGTTTTGCCTGCCTCCACAGTACACCCATCGCCGCGGCCCCCGCAATCGCACCGCCCAAATGGGTTTCCCATGCCAACTGACCATCCATCGCGAAGAACATCACGACATTCAACAAGATCAGCATCAAAATGGGCTGGAACATATCCTCGATAGTGTCCCAAACGGAAATCGTCTCCAGGTCATCCCGGAACCGCATCCACAGCAGCGCACCGGCAAGCCCGAACAAGGCGCCCGAAGCCCCCACCATCGGGAGCGGGCGCGTTGACAAAACAGCGTAACCAATCGCGCCCCCCAGTTGGGACAGGAT
This sequence comes from uncultured Paracoccaceae bacterium, assembly GCA_937864535.1. Lineage (GTDB taxonomy): Bacteria > Pseudomonadota > Alphaproteobacteria > Rhodobacterales > Rhodobacteraceae > Marivivens. The sequence goes on along the minus strand of CALMJS010000020.1, from coordinate 150,550 downwards.
GTAGAGAACAGCAAAACGCCTTTGGCCCAACTCGGCGACGAGGGGCGATCCAATCGAAACGAGCGTCATCATATTGAACAGCAGATGCCAAAGACCGGCGTGCAAGAAACCATATGTCAGGAACATCAGCACCGGCTGACCAAAATAGTTGGGCTGCCAGTCCACCAGCAACCCCGGCCAAAACGCAAAATTCTGATACACACGCCCGCGGAGGAAATCGCTATATGGAGCCAACCGGATGATCAGTTCTGGCAAAATACACAGTCCAACCAAGCCGAGTATGACCATCGGCACCGGTTTCAGCCATGTTTTCATCGCTCGGATCCCTTGGATCAACTTCGTCTAGCGTGATGTGTCAAACTCTTTGCTTATGCGCAAGAAGACAGCCTGAGACTCGCCATCGGCCTCGCCGGTGACTGCGGCAAAACGATAGGACAGCCCGGCAGTCACATGCACATCCTGCGCCATTTCGCGATCATAACTGACGGTCATATCGAGGCGGTCGGTCTGCGACGCGGTCTCTTCAAAGGAGCTGAAACCGACTGACAGATCAAGACGATCGGCCTGGGTAAACTCATGTTGCAGGCGACCGACCAGAGACGTGGACAAAACATCCCGGTTATCGTCATCCACGGTTACCTGCCGGCTGAGGCTCAGGGACACATCCTGCCGGGGCAATTCCGCTCCATAGGTCAACGCACCGATCCAGTCCCGCTGAGCAGCGCCCTTGGTCACCCCAAAACTGCCGCTCAAGGCATTGGACTGGGCCTCTCTCTTGGCACTGAGTTCCAGCGACTGCCTCTGTCCGGTTGCGGTCAGATCGCGGCTGAATTCCAGACCAACCTCGCCGGTTTGCCGTTCCCGAACCAGACCTGCGCTCAGGCTTGGTCCATCGGATACGACACTCACACCACCAAGACCGGTTTCCAAGGACGTCTCCCCCACCGTCAAAGTGGCAGATGTGATCGCATCGATCCGCTGCGAAAGGCCGAAAACAATCGAACGGCTCTGACGCTGGGTCGCGAGCAGATTATCGGCCACATAGTCAGAGTAGGAGAATTGCGCACTTGCCGAGGTCATCGAGGTGAAATCGAAAATCGCCGCCCCGGTCAGCGACCGGCTAACCGAACCGTAGAAGTCCGCAGAGACGGTATCCCGATAACCGATTTCGGTACGACCCACATCAAATGAAAACCGGACTGGCGTGTCCTGCCCGGACGAAACGGAGAGGCCTGTTGATGTGACCTCGCGCACGCCCTGTCCACGATAGGCCACAACCGATCCGTTCGAATTTAGGGCATAATTCAAATCCGAAACACGTTGCTGATCCAGTCGAGCGTCGAAAGACACCGCCGTCCGAGCCCCCTGATACCCGACGGACAGCCCACCGGAAGGCAGACCAGCGGTTTCGCCGACAACCTCTGTCTCTGCATCATACCCAAAGGTCAGAGTCGGCGTCGAACTCTGGCCGACATAGGACAAAACGGTCGAATAGCTGCTCCCCAGCGCCTGTCCGCCGGCGGTCAGATCCAGATTTCGCCCCGCCTGCGCGCCCAGTCGGACCGTCAGGGACTGCGTATCTTCGGCAACGGCCAAGGTGGCGAGCGCGAAAACACTCACCCCGGCCCCCAAAATCCGTTTCATATCAAGCCTATTCAAACAAACGGCGCTCTGGCACGACGATGACGTCACCATCGCGCAATTCGGTCGCACCAGAGATGCCACCGCCATTGCGGAAATTGAACAGCAAGACCTGTTCGGTCTGGGTGGCAGGATCGATGCGGTGCAGTTCAATGCGCTTGGTTGCGGCAAACCGTGTAAAGCCACCCGCCTGCGCGATCGCCTGCAACAGGGTCAGATCATCCGCATCCTCGATCACGCCGGGTTTATTGATTTCCCCCATGACGTAGACATTGACCTCAGGCGCGCTGGCAGCGACGGCCTCGGCCTGCGGCTCGGACACACCAACAACGCTGACATAGATTGTCGGGCGGATGTTGAACTGGCTGGCCAGTGCCGCCGAAAGTGCGGCCTGAACGGTGCTGGTCGACAGACCCGCCACCCGCAGCGACCCGGCGCCCGGAAAATCTACGGAGCCGTCTGGCAGAACCAGCAGAGTACGGTTCAAGGTCGCATCCTCGACGACCTCTATCTGAATCGTGTCACCCGACGCAATTTTGTATTCTGCACGCCCAACCCCGGGCAAAAGACACAAAAACAGCACGCAAGCCGTCAAAAAGGGTCTCAACATCATTGCCTCACAAATTTTATTATTGGGGATTTTTCTAGCACGTCGGCGCAAAAAGGGCGGCCCTTTGTCCCGGACCGCCCCTGTTTTTTGCCCGGACCTGAGGCAATTTTACCTCAAAATCCGCATTCGGATTGATGCACGACCTATTGCGGCAGCGCCGCAATAGCCTGTTCGACCTGCGGCCTGAGATAGGGATAATCCGCGTTGCCCCCGTCGATCATGCCGATTGCAGCCTCGAACTGTTCCTTTGCCTGGATCACCTGGCCCAACTTTGCGTAGGCCTGTCCCAGGTGGAAGGCGACCGACGGGTCCTGCGGCAAACCAGCCCGCGCAGCCTCGAGCGCCGGAACCGCGAGCGTCATTTCACCAGCGAGGAAAGCCGCCCAACCATAGGTATCCTTAAAGGCAGCGACATCGAAACCGCTGAGCCGCCGGGCGACATCCCAGGCGCGGCGGATCGATTCTTCGTCCGTGCGATGGGCCGACAACATCGCCGCGAGGTTATTCGCAGCCACAGCATCGTCTCCGTTCTTGGCGTACATGCCCTCGTAGATTGCGATCGCACCGTCGAAATCCCCGTTGCGTTCGAGCCGGGTTGCCAAGGCCATCGGGAAATTGCGGTTGTCCGGCAAAGCCGCGAGCGCGGCATCCAAGGTCGCCTGCGCCTCGGGGGATCCATCGCGAAGTTGCAAGATATAGAGCGCATTCCACGCGGGCTCTGCCGTTGGCGTCGCGGCGACGATCGCCTTGAGATCTGCAATCGCGCCAGCCGGATCTCCGCCGATATCCTTGAGCTGAGCGGACAAGAGTTGCACCTCGAGCGTATCGGGGAAATCAGCCGCAAGCTGGGCACCCAGCGCCTGGGCCTGGTCGAGATCGCCGCTGCGCAGATAGTTCCGCACAACTGCCAAGCGCGGGCCGACAGCGTCGGGCGCCGCCGCCGACAGTTCCTCGAGGAAACCGGCCAGATCCTCGGTCTTGCCCTGAGACGCCAGGAACTGCGCATAGAGTTCGTTTACCGTCGCCTGCGCACGGGCATCGGTGAAGGTCCGACGCAGATAGTCGATATCCTGCTGAACACGACCCCAATCCTGCATCTGCATATGGACCTGTGCCAAGAGCAACGTCAGATCATAGTCGGCACCGGCACGGCGGAGCGCATTGAGAACCACATCCTCGGCCGAGGCGAGTTCGTTTTTACGCATCAGATAGTTGCCATAGGTGATCGATTCCGGCTTGGCATAGTTGCTGGCCTCGACCGCCCGCGCGAGCATATCCGCCATCAGTTCGGCGCGGCCATCGCGCTCATAGGCACCAGCCAACAGCGACATGGCCTGCGGATCGGTCGGCGCATCCGCCAGAACCTGCCGCAACAGCGCGATCGCGGCAGAGGCATCGCCATCACGGATCAACCAATCGGCCTTCATTTTCTGGGCTTCGACATGGGTCGCATCATGTTCGAGCACCTGTTCGACCAGCGCCCGCGCGCCAACCGAATTGCCGACGGCCTCGCGCATCCGGGCCAGTTGCACCTTGACCGTATCGACCTCGGCGGTGGGCTCGACACCGTCGACCAGCGCCTCCAGACTGGACATAGCCGCATCGCGATCGCCGACCGTAAATTCAGCACCGGCAAGCATGGCTTTGAAGTTCAACAGATTGGCTGCGATGTCGGCCGGCAGCGGATCCTGTGCCAGCAACTGTTGCAATTCGTCGCGGATCACCCCGACCGAACGGACCTCGGACAGGAACCGCATCAGGGTAATGCGCGGTTCGGGGTTGTCCGAGGCGGGGTCGATCCGGTCACGCAGCAGGGCCTCGGCGTCGTCGACACGGTCCGCCTGGAGGTAAAACTGGATGAGGGCGGCCTGTGCCTCCAGATCCTCGGGGAACAGGCTGACCATTTTCAACAATTGCTGTTCCAGACCTGGCATATCCTGTTGCTGGCTCAGAACCGCGAGCCGCATCAGGTTGAACGTCCGATCCTCAGGCAGATGCACCAGCCCCTCATCGATCAAGACCAGCGCGGCATTCAGATCGCCCGTATCGACCAGTTCGGAAATCAGTACCCGGCGCGCACGGAACAAGGTCGCATCCTTGTCCAGCAGGATACGCGCATCGCGCACCGCCGCAGAGGCAGTCGCCGTATCGCGCTCGGTCTTGGCCTTTTGGAAATCCAGCGCCACCAAAACCGAAGCGATTTCGTTGTCGTCGCCCCGGGCCGCGATTGCAGCCTCTGCAAAGGGGCGCGCATCCTCGGGCGTGGCACTGTCAAAGGCGATCAAGGCAATGGCCCGGTTGGCATCGTAATCCTGAGGGTTCACTTCGGTGATATAGCGATATTGCCCAATCGCATCCGCGCGGCGTCCCTGATCGCGCAGCAGATTCGCGAACAGCAAGCGCGCATCGCGCAGTGTCGGATCATTTTCCAATGCGTTCCGCAATTCGATCAGCGCACGGCCGGTATCGCCCGCATCGACATACTCAATCGCAGAGGCATAATGTTTTGCGGCCCGTTCTTCCGCCGTATCGCAGGCAGCAACCGCCAAAGCCAACATAGACGCCAGAATCAATTTCTTCACAGAAGTCTCCAGTTTTCGACGCTGTCACCTGTAACAGCACGCAATATCACTTAATCAAAAGGTCAGAGGACAGCTTTTCCGCCATTGTCCTGCCTAATTTTACGTTTACACCTGTACCGCAAAAGCATGTGAAGTCACAGCCCAGCATTGATCATTTAGGGTTTCACTTGTGTTAACCGTTACATAGTATGCGTGAAATCGTACAACAAAGTAGAAAACTGGGTCGGATTGGGCATGGCAACCGAAGGACTATATGCCGAATACTTCGGCTTATCTGAGCGCCCGTTCACCCTGTTGCCCGATCCCGACCTCGTGTTCTGGTCTCCGCAGCACCGGCTTGCGATGACCGTGCTGGAGTATGGTCTGTTGTCGCGTGCCCCGATCACCCTGGTGAGCGGCGAAATTGGCGCTGGCAAAACCACCATGCTGCAATCCATCTTGCGCAAGATCGAGGCGGATATGACCGTCGGCCTGATCAGCAACGCCCGCGGCGGGCGCGGGGAATTGCTCCAATGGATCCTGAACGCCTTTGACGTCGACACCAAGGGGTTGCAGGACAATTATGTCGCGCGTTTTCAACGGTTTCAGGATTTCCTTCTCGCGGAGTATGCCGCCGGACGCCGCTGCGTTCTGTTTGTGGACGAGGCACAGAACCTCTCGGCCGAAGGGCTGGAGGAACTGCGTATGCTGACCAATATCAACGCCGGCAAGGATGAGCTGATCCAGCTCGTGCTGGTTGGACAGCCCGAATTGCGCGATATTGTGCGCAGCCCGCAGATGCGGCAACTGGCCCAGCGTATTTCGGCCAGCATTCACCTTGACCGGCTAAGCGTGGATCAGACACGGAAATATGTTGCCTACCGGCTCAAGGCGGTTGGCGGTACCGGCAAGGAAATCGACCCGTCGGCGGCCCCCCTGATCCAGGAACGGACCGGCGGCATTCCCCGCCTGATCAACCAATTGTGTGATCTGGCGATGCTCTACGCATGGGGCGCGGAACATCCGCGCGTGACAGAGAGAGACTTTCTGGCTGTTTTGAACGACGGCATGTTTTTTGGCGATGTAACGGCGGGTAGCGCAGAGTGATACAAGAACTCCATTTCTACATTCGACAGTTTTGGCGCCGAATGCCGTTGTTTTTGCTGGTTTTTACTCTGATTTCTGCCATCGGCATCTTTACCGCCTACTCGCTCCCCGCCATCTATCGCGCCCAGACCCGTATTCTGGTCGAGAGTGCGCAGATTCCCGACGATCTCGCCGCGTCAACGGTGCAGATGCCGGCCCAGGAACAACTGCAAATCTTTGAAACCCGCCTGCTCGCCCGCGATAACCTGCTGGCCATCGCGGCCAAGATCACGCCCTTTGCCCAGCAGGACGCGATGAGCCCCGACCAGATCGTCGAGGCGATGCGCAAGAGCACCTCCATCACACGGTCCACGGGGCAAGGTCAGGCGACCTTGATGACCATCAGCTTTGAATCGCAAGAGGCGACCAAGGCAGCTGCGGTTCTGGGCGATTATCTGACCTTTATCCTGCAGCAGGACGTCGCCCTGCGTTCCAGTCGTGCGGGCCAGACCGAAGAATTTTTCCAGCAAGAGGTGGACCGCCTCTCGGCCAATCTGTCCGCCAGCGCGGCCAAGATCCTCGAATTCAAGCTGGCCAATGTCGATGCCCTGCCCGAGAGTCTGGATTTCCACCGCGATCTGCAGATCGACCTTCAGGACCGGATGTCCCAGATCGACGCCGACCTCGCCACGCTCGAAGAGCAGGGCCGCGCCCTGACACAGGTCTATGAGGCGACCGGTCGCACGCAGCAAACACAGACCGCGACCACGCCCGAAGAACAGCGCCTGCAACAGATGCGCAGCGATCTGTCCCAGCTTGAGGCGATCTATAACGACACCAACCCGCGGGTCGTGCTGCTGCGCAACCAGATCGCACAGCAAGAAGCCGCGATCTTGAATCAAACGCCCACCGATGACACATCGCCCGAAGACCCCAGCAAGGTGATGTATGACCTGCAAATGGCCGAAATCAACACGCGCGTGTCGCAACTCCAAGAGACGCGCGCAACGACAGATGCCCAACTCGCCGAGGTGATTGAACAAATCCGGCAGACACCGGCCAATGCCATCGCGCTGGAGGCGCTGGAACGTGATCACGCCAATATCCAGAGCCAGTATGACCGCGCGGTCGACAGCCTCGCACGGGCGGCAACGGGCGAACGGATCGAGAGTCTGTCACGTGGCCAGCGCGTCAGCGTCGTCGAACAGCCCAGCGTTCCAACCGAACCGGTCAAGCCGAACCGCAAGATGTTGGCCGCCCTGGGCATCATGGCGGGCGGCGGCACTGGCGCGGCGTTGATTTTCTTGCTCGAAATGATGTCGGGGACGATCAAACGCTCGTCCGATCTGGTCGGCGCGCTCGGCTTTACGCCGCTGGCCACTATTCCGTATATGCGGACGAAACGGGAAATCCGGCGCACGCGGGTCCGTCGGGCCGCACTCTCCTTGGCGATCGGGGTGGCCATTCCGGTCGCAATCTGGGCGATCCACACCTACTATATGCCGTTTGACCTGATCATCAAAAAGGTCGCCGCGAAACTTGGCCTGTACATCTGAGGGACGACACATGGAAAAGCTCCAAAAAGCCCTAGAGAAAGCCCGAACCGCACGCGGGGACCGGTCAACCGTCGACTACGGTTCCAAGAGCCGCCTGCCACGCGGAAGTGGCGGCGGATCAGATGCCTGGGCCGCGCTGAAACCTCTGGCTGTGGACCGGCGACAGCTGATTTCCAACCGGATTATTGCCTTTGAACCGTCTCCGGACGCCCGTTATTTTGACATTTTGCGGACCCGTATCCGAGACGAGGCCCGCCGGTCCGGTTATCGCCGGATCGCGATCGCCTCGGCCGGACCGAATGCTGGCAAGACAACCACGCTCGCGAACCTTGCGTTTTCGTTTGCCCGTCTTAGTGCGGAACGAACGATGGTGCTGGACTTTGACCTGCGCCGCCCGCGTCTGCATTCGTTACTGGGTCAGGAGCCCACGACAGATATGGGGGCGGTTCTGACAGGGACCTCGGCACACGAAGAGGCGCTATATCGATATGGCGACAACCTGATTTTCGGCCTGAACAGAGGGACCGTCCAACACAGTTCCGAACTGCTTCAGAGTAACGAAGCCGGACAACTACTGGACCAGTTCGATGCGACGTATCAGCCTGACCTGATGCTGTTCGACATGCCGCCGTTTCTGGCCGCCGATGACGCCCATGGGTTTGTGCGCAATGTCGATGCCGCCATAATTGTCGTCGAGGCAGAGGTTACGCCAACGACGCAAATTGACTTTATGGAAACAAAACTATCGGAATTGACCCATGTTCTGGGAATTGTCTTGAACAAATGCAACTACCCCGACACCAATGACGCCGGCGGTTATACCCATTACTGAGACATCTCTGGCAGCGTGATCATCACAGCCAGAACCACATCACAGACCAAAATCCCCACCACCCAGAACAGCGAAATCGCTGTCGCTTTGGGGCCAAAGGTGGCGCGGGTCCGCCACATCGCCCAGAGCGAGGCCAAGAGCGGCGCAGTCGCGGCCGCAATCACCGCGCCCTTTACTCCGCCCAAGGCGAAACCGATCGGCAGACCGATCAACACGCCCACAAAGGTCAGGAAACTGTTCATCATCATGGCGCGGCTATGGCCAAGATTGAGCATGACCGTCGCCAGAGGAGCAAATCGCTGCACCATCAACGCAGGCGCCAGCAGCCGTAAAAACTGGCCAACCATCTGATAGCGATCAGGGTAGAGCAGGTCCAGAATGATCGGACCGATGAATACCGCAGCGACCGCCGTCGCCGCGCATATGCCATCCAGAATGAACTGCACCCGCCGCAGGAAACGCTGGATATCCTGCGGGCGGTCCCGCATCACTTCGGCGACGCCAGAAAAGGCGACAGACCCGATCAGTTTGCCCACCGCCTGCTGGGCCGCGACGACCCAGATCATCGCAATGGCGTAAAAGCCAAAGACCGTGGCGGGCAACAAAGAGGCGAGCAACAGACGGTCGGTATTGGTCGCCAGCATGGTAAAGGCCGACGACCCCATGATGAAACGGCCAAAGGTCCACAGACGGCCTTCGATCTCGCGGTCCCGGGTCCATCGCATGCGCGGCGTATTCAAATAGAAATGCGTGCCAAGACAATGCGCTGCCGAACCGATCAACATGCCGACGATCAGAGCCCAGATCGAGGGGGTCATCTCGGCCAGACCGATGGTCGCTGCGGCTGAAATGATCTTGCTCGAGACCGTGATCGTGACCACCGAGCGGAAGTTGAACACCCGTTCCGCATGTTCGAACGTTGTCGCACTGCAGGACATCAACAGCGGCGAGAAGGCCACCAGCGCCAATATCCCCGGCATGCGAGGATCGGCATAGATGGTCCGGGCGGGGGCGAGTGCCTCGGCAAACAGGTAGAACGCCATAGCAACGGCCAGAATACCACTGGCGATGACCGCGCCCCGCATGACCTTGACCGTCCAGGCCACGCGCAAGAAATGGTCGGTATGGGCGTCCTTTTCGCGGACAATAGACTGCCGGATCCCGAGGTCGGAAAACATTTCAAAGGCTGTCACGACGGTCGAGGCGAACATCACGAGGCCAAAGGCCTGAGGCGCGAGATAACGGGTGAGGATCAGGTTCGATCCCAACCGGATCAGGGTCAGCGCCACAATACCGACGAGGTTCCATCCCCCGGCCTTGAGCATTCTCGACTTGAGCGAGGTTTGAGCCGCGACCATCTCAGGACTTTCTATATTCTATCAGCCCAGAGGGCCGGTCGATAAGGCGACGGAGATGGAATTCGAGCACGCCCAGAGCCTCGGCGAATTTACCGACCGTCAGAAGCGCGGCAAAGGTCAGCCCCTCGCCCCGCCGTGCAATGCGCAGCACCTGCGCCGGATAAATCATGGCCAGCGCCAGCGCCCATGGCGACAGGATCACAGCGCCGCCGACGATACACGCCGGTAAAATCGCCCCCCACAGCAGGGCCCGCCGGGTTTCCGCAACCCAATGGCGTTCAGGCGGCGCACCGTGCAAAAACGCCCCCTGTGCAAAGGCATAGCCGCCCCGGCGACTGCGCTTCCAATATTGCGAAAACCGGGTCATCGCCGCGTCGTGCAGCACCATCTCGGCCTCGATCCGCCAAATCCTGCCTCCGGCCTGCCGCAGGCGCACGCAAAGTTCGGGCTCTTCGCCCGCGATCAGGGTCGGGTTGAAATTGCCGGCCGCCCGGACTGCTGCGAACCGCATCATCGCGATCCCGCCAACGGCCTTGGTTTCGCCGACGGGCGTATTCCATTCCCGGTCGCATTGGGCATTATAGATCGTCGCCTCGGGAAATCTCTCGCGCACGCGGCCCGCAACGGCGACGACATCGGGATGGGCCCGCAGGAAGGAGAGGCCGGTTTGCAGCCAATCGGCGTTCACTTCGCAATCGCCATCGACAAATTGCACAAAGCTCGGCGCGCCCAGTTCGTCCAGCCGGTCCAGACCTGCGTTCCGCGCCCGCGCTGCGGTGAATGGCCGATCCATGTCCAGTTCCACGACGCTGATACCTCGGGCACGGGCCAGTGCAACCGATCCGTCGGTTGATCCGCTGTCGACATAGACCAATTGCGCGGGCCGCCCCAGCGACGCGAAACAGCGTGCCAATCGTTCGCCCTCGTTCCGGCCAATGACGACGACGCCCAGGTCCCGGCCGTCAGACATGGTCGATATCCCGCCCAACCAAGAGGGGCCACACGACAGCGCGCCAAAAGTCGCGATAAAAATTCAGCGGCATCAGGGGGCTACGACCACGCAGCCGAGACAGGATCCAGTTGATCGCCGCGCCGACCATCCATGCCGCCGCAGCCAACAGCGCACCCGCCCGACCACGGGTTTTCAGGTGGTAGAGGCGCCAAGACCGATACCAATAGCCCGGCTTGGCCTTGCGCTGCGCGGTTGTGCCTTTGACCTCGGTGGCTGCGCCCTCGACATGGGTGACGCGGGCCTCGGGGTTATAATGCACCTCGGCACCGGATCGGGTGATACGATGCATCAGTTCGACCTCTTCGAAATACAGGAAAAAGTCGGGATCAAAGCCGTCGAGCGCCCGCAACCGCTCCATGCGGAACATCACCGCCGCCCCGGTCACCCAGTCGACCGGCCCTCTGGGTTGATCGGCAGGCAGCGGCACCAAGGCATGTCGGAACAGGCGGCTCAGAACGCCAAGGTTGATCGCGGTAATCAGCTCTGACAGGACCGACGGGAACCGAAAGGCCGCAGCAACCGGTTGACCATCGGGATCGAGAACACTTGCCCCGACCGCGCCGGCCTGCGGGTGATCGTCCAGATAATCCGCAAGCAGACCGACCGCGTCGTTGGCGACATGCGCGTCCGGGTTGAGCAACATGACATAATCGGGCGCGTTTTCGCCCCTCATGAGGGCGTGGATCACCACGTTATTGCCCCGGCCAAATCCGTGATTGACAGCCTCGGGCCAGAATGTCACGCGATCCTGCCAACCGCGATCCGCCATCGCCAGCGCCAGCGCCGCCGCATCCCCCTTGGGCGAGTGGTTGTCGACCAGATGCACATGCACGCGATGGCCCTTGTTCGGCTGATCCAGAACGGACTGCACGGCCTGCAGCGCCAGTTGATAGGTCCCATAATTCACGACAATAACGGCAATAGACGTGAGCTCGGCTGTCGGCATTCCAAATCCCTTACGGCGTCAACAAACACAATCACAATAACTTTGCCACCACGGCGGGCGGCCCACGCCTTTTGCTACAGACGCGAAGGGCATAAGTCGATACAAAGATCACAATCCGAATTTTGATCGCGCCAGACAAGAGATATGCCCAATCCGATTGCCTTTTTGGCTCTGTTCAGTTGGCCGGTCGTCACGGCCATCCTGTTTCGGCGGATGTCGATTCCACGTGCTGTCGCCGCGTCGATCATCTGGGGGTATCTCCTGCTGCCGGAAAAGACGGCGGTTGATTTTCCGCTACTGCCCGCCATCGACAAGACCTTGATCCCGTCGCTCTCGGCGGCGATATTCGCCTATTTCGCGGCCAAATCAGAGCGGAAAAAGGCGAGTATCGCCGCACGACGTTCAGGCGATGCACGCGCGGTTGACCGCGGTCTGGCGAGGCTACCAAAATCGCGGCTGCGGGGTCTTATCCGGTTGATCGTCGTGGTGCTGCTGATTTCCCCTGTGTTCACGTGGGTGTCGAACCAAGCGCCAATTATCATCGCCCAACGATATATTCCCGGCCTTCGTCCCTACGATGTCGCCTCGATGATGCAAGAGATTGCGATCACGTTGTTGCCGTTCTGGATCGCGCGCCATTATCTGCGGGATCGTCAGGCGCAGATCGAAATCCTGCGCATCATGGCCTGGGCAGGATTGGCCTATAGCCTGCCAATGCTGGTCGAATTGCGGATGAGCCCACAGATCAACAACTGGATCTACGGGTTTCAGGCGCACAGCTTTGCCCAGCACGTGCGGCAGGGCGGCTATCGCCCGATGGTGTTTCTGGAACACGGGCTGCGTGTCGGGATATTTATCGCGATGGCCACTATGGCCGCGAGCACGCTCGCAACCCAAGCGACGGGGCGCGTGCGGACTCTGTGGCTGGCGGCGACGGGATGGCTGCTGTTGATACTGCTGCTGTCGAAAAACCTCGGCGCCACGATGGAGACCGTCGCCCTTTTGCCATTGTTTATCCTGCCTTGGATCCGGCTGCGGACCTTTGTGGCTGCGGCAATTGCGCTGTTGGTGCTGTGCTATCCGCTGACCCGTGGGTCCGGGCTGGTCCCCTATCAGCAGATTGTCAACTTTGTCGCCATGATCGACACCGACCGCGCGTCATCCTTTGAATACCGGCTCAAGAACGAAGAAATCCTGCTCGCCCACGCCAACCAGAAACCGCTGGCAGGTTGGGGGATATGGGGGCGTTCGCGGGTCTATGACGACAAGACCGGCGACGACATCAGCGTGACCGACGGCAGTTGGATCATCGCAGTCACGGTCTACGGATGGGTCGGCTATCTGGGATTCTTTGGCCTGCTGACCGGCGCGCTGATCCTGCTATGGCTACGGCGCAAATCCTTGGGCATCGACGCGATCGACAGCGCGATCATGCTCATTCTGGCGGCGAACCTGTTCGACCTGATCCCGAACTCTTCGATGGTGCCGCCTATCTGGCTGCTTGCGGGGCTGTGCTGGGCCCGACTGGACCGGCAAGCGGCGGCGATCAGCGCCACAGTCCCCCGGTCCCGTCGACGCCATCAGACCAGGAGATCGACCTCGTAGATCGACAGCCCCCAGATCGAAATGGTCGAAATACCATTGTTAAAGACCAACACGCCGTTCACCATACTGGCGGTTGCGGCGGGGTCAGCGATCCCGCTGAAAAAGTCGCCGAAATTGATGGTGTCACTGTCACCATAATCCGTGACGACATCATGGCCGCAGTTCCGCGAGAACTCGAACACATCTTCGCCCGCGCCGCTATAGAGATAGTCATTTCCCAAACCGCCGGTCAGCTTGTCATTGCCCGCGCCGCCATAGAGCTGATCATCCCCCGCACCGCCATTGAGAATATCGTCGCCGTCCTTGCCGTACAGTTTGTCGTTCGCGGCGCGTCCAAAAATCCGGTCCGAGAAATTCGACCCGATCACGGTATGGATATCGGTCCGCACATCCCCCAACAGATCCGCAGTGGTCAAAGCCGATCCCGTGACGGTCGTCCCGTTGTTGTCGGTCAAGTCGGAATGGATCGAATAGTAGTTCACCGACACCGAAACGCCATTGATATTGAGCGCCGGCGCAGCGATCGGAGCCGCGAAAAACGCCGTTTCACTGGTTAGCCCCAATTCGGCGCCGATTTTGGTCCAGCGGGACAGAGCGGTCACATAGACCCCGCTCGTGGCCCTTGAATAGTCCATGATCCCGGGCTGCAGAACCGCATCGGAGCCCGGCAATTTCGGCCCGGTGCCGCCGGTCGTTGTGTCCACCGCCGACACGTCAAAGGTGGTGCCATCGGAAAACCGCAGGAATTCGATATCGTAGATATAATCGACACCGTCCGGCCCGGTGATCAAATAGCCCTCGCCATCGACAACGACGGTGTAATCGGTCAGCGACCCGGTCAGCCACAGCGTGTCGGTGCCTGTGCCGCCGTTGATCCCGTCGTTGCCCAGCCCCGCGATAAAGATGTCATCACCTTCATCCCCGGTCATAAAGTCCTCTTGGTCGGTGCCGGTCAGGATATCATCGATGATGTCACCGCGCACAACGATACCCTGTAGATACTGGTCCCCGCCCAGCGCATCCCACCACGGTTGCGACAGCGCGTTCATCTGTTCGATCAGCGCGGCCCGCGGCGTATAATCGAGCACGTTGATATAATGCCCCCAAGCGCCGAATTTGTTCACCGAGCTCACGTCATCCAGCAGCATCATCGGCCCGTCCGAAATGCTGGCCCATGTGTCCCAGAGAACCTGATACAGCTCGCCCATGTACTCGGAGCGGATGAAATCGGACAGGAACGACACGAGCGTCGTCAAATCCTGCTCTGTCAGGCCGGATACAGCAAAGGAATGCAGCAGATGCTGCCCGCCCTCATAGGCAACGAGATCCAGACCATAGCTATGAACCAGATCCGCCTGCTGCTGCCAAATGGCAGCGGAATAGGGGATCGACCACTGATAGGTCGGATCAAGCATCCGGTCATAGAGCCATTCGGCCGCGGCATCGGGATCGGCCTGAATACGGCTGATCAGATCCGCCCGCAGGGTCGCGTCGGAAATCGTCGAGGAGCCAAAGTAGCTGGTGATCGCCACCTCTTCGAACACACTGGCCGGCACCACATAGGTGTCGGGTTCATTTTCCAGCCAGACAGCGGCCTTGAGCAACTGCTTGGTCACCCCGAGGCTGGCGGCCTGACTGCCCAGAACATTGATCAACCGGCTTTCGGCCTCATCGCCGAACACGTCTTCCCAGATCAGCGCAACTTCGACGGCGCGTTTCGCCTGATAATCCAGATAGGCCGCCTCTCCCCACTCGGCCAGCGCCTGATCGCGCTGGTAAACGGTTTGGCTAAAGGCAAAATTCCACAATTCATTGGAATATTCGACCCGCACCACCAGACTGGGGTCGAGGTTGTCGCGCACATAGGTCGCAAAGGCGCGGACGTATTCGTCATCGGCAAGGTGGGGCATACAAAACCAAGGATCTGCCCCGATCTGATTGGCCAGTAGGACCATATCATCCAGCGCCGCCTCGCTGGTCAAATTCGTCTCGTTCGACCAAACGATGTCGTCGACCGTTTGCGCCTTGGAATAGTTGGTTTCCTGCCAGCCCATGAACCGGATCTGACGGGCGTCGTCGATCAGATTGATCCACTCGGGATTAAAGGTCATCCCCGCATCCAGCAGATCTTCGTCGAGTTGTTCGACCAAGGTCATGTTGCGGATATAGTTTCCGGTGTGGTTCGGGTCCGTCGATGTGATCCCGACCGCAAAATTGCCGCCGGCGGTATTTTGCAACAGGATACGCCCCGGCTCGGAACTCAGGATGCGGACGTCGCCAGACACCGTCACCGTGCCCTCGCCCTCATATTCCAGAACATAGACCGTTGCCCGCAACTGCGCGATAACGGGGTCGATCGCAGAGCTCCCGCCCCAGGCCCAGATGGTTTCAATGGTAGACACGCCTTCGGGAATGTAGGTCGGCCAGCCATCGGCATCGAAAACGTTCAGCGCAACCAGATCGGCCGTCGAATAGGCGGCAAACTGTCCGTTCGCATTGCCGTACCACGACCGCGAATACCGCATGAGATCTATGTATGGCTGCGCCGTGGACCAATCCGACAGATCAGACAGGTTAAAGGCCAGCGTAGGATTGGAATTTCCCACGCCTGCCGTGGCTTCACTACTCATCGCTATTAGTCCCCCACAGACCACCGCGCCGACAGCGCGTATTTTCGCGAACATGTTCCGCCCTTTCGCCGGAGCGGTTCTAGTGATCGCGACATCGAGCAACCTAAAACTCTCCTGTAAGTCAGGGCAGAGACAGACTATCACGCGGCATAATTATGGCGCACCCCTAGCATTCGTAGACAATTCTATTCATCGGCATCGAACACCTGCCCGACCAGCGCAGAATTGTCCGGTTAAAAATCAGTACCTATAAAACAGCAATACCTGACTATTCTTTCGGGACATTACCGCATCCGACACGCATTGAGGAAGTGAATCGTTCAGACTCACCCAACTTATTGGCGCATTTCCAGCACCAAACGCTTGAGATAGGCGCCGTATTCGGTTTTCGCGAGAGCATCTGCCTGCGCTTCGAGCATTTCGAGGTCAATCCAGCCGTTCAGCGCTGCGACCTCCTCGGGACAACCGGTTTGCATCCCCTGCCGGACCGACAGCGTGCGGACAAAATTGCCCGCATCCAAGAGACTGCCGTGCGTCCCGGTATCCAGCCAGGCGAACCCGCGTCCCATCCTCTCGACGCTGAGCGCACCCTCTTGGAGATAACTGTCCAACAGCGTCACGATCTCGAGCTCGCCACGGGCCGATGGCTGAATGTCGCGGGCGCGGTCGGGGGCAGTCCCGTCCAGAAAATACAGCCCGGTGACCGCGTAGTTCGACGCTGGCTTGGCCGGTTTTTCGATAATTTCCAACGCGTTGTAATCACGGTCAAAGGTAACCACGCCATAGCGTTCGGGATCGGAGACATGATAGCCGAACACCGTCCCGCCCGACGTCCGCGCATCTGCCGCACGCAGGACCTCTGGTAGCCCGTGGCCAAAGAATATGTTATCGCCCAGCACCATGGCCGAGGGCGCCCCGTCCAGAAAATCACGCGCCAGCAGATAGGCCTGCGCCAAGCCATCGGGGCTGGGTTGTTCGATATAGGTGAACGACAGACCCCATTGCGACCCGTCCCCCAGCAAACGTCGAAACTGCGACTGGTCCTGCGGTGTGGTGATGATCGCGATCTCGCGAATACCCGTCAGCATCAGGACCGACAGGGGATAATAGATCATCGGCTTGTCGTAGACCGGCATCAACTGCTTGGACACGGCCAAGGTCAGGGGATAGAGCCGCGTCCCCGTGCCTCCGGCCAGAATAATGCCTTTGCGATTTGTCACGATGGAATCTCCAGTTCGGACAGGACAACGCCAATCGCCTGCCGCCAATCGGGCCGCGATAGCCCGAACATGTCATAGGTTGCGCTACAGTCCAGCCTGGAATTCAGGGGTCTGCGTGCAGGTGTCGGGTAGGCCGAGGTCGGAATATCCGTGATCGCCACCGGACGCCCCGCTTGGGCAAATATTTCTCTGGCAAAGCCGGCCCAGGACACATCCGGCGCACCGGAGAAATGGTAGGTCCCGGATTTTGCAGGATCCTGCTCCAATGCTACAGCAATCCGAACGCAGGCCTCGGCAATCGCCGCTGCTGGGGTCGGCCCTCCGATCTGATCCGCGACAACGGTCAGGGCGTCGCGTGTTTCCGAGAGGCGCAGCATGGTTTTCAGGAAATTCGTGCCAAAGGCAGAAAAGACCCAAGAGGTCCGCAGAATGGCATAGGTCGCGCCACTGGCACGGATCGCCTCTTCGCCAGCCAATTTAGTGCGGCCGTAGGCCCCCAAGGGACCCGTCGCATCCTCTGGCCCAAATGGAACATCGCCCGCCCCGTCGAAAACATAGTCGGTCGAAATATGGACAAATGGTATTCCCAGTTCGGCGCAGGCCCGGGCCATGGCCGCCGGGGCAATGGCGTTCACCTGCTCTGCCGCGGCTTCCCGGGTTTCCGCCAGATCGACCGCGGTCCAGGCCGCCGCATTGATCACCGCCCGCGGTTGATGGGTGAGGATCGCAGCCGAACAGCCTGCGGGATCAGACAGATCGACCGTGGCCCGATCCAGAAACACCGCCGAGGGGATGACCCGTGCCAACTCTTGTGCCACCTGGCCGGTTTTGCCGAATACAAGGATCACGATCCGCCTCTTTGCCCTGAACTGTGCCGCGTCGTCATTTCAACTGTTTCCGCACCGTTTCATTCATCCGCCGTCTGGCAGCATAGGCCCATTGCGGCTGTTTGAGGCGATGCGCGATGGCCTCGAGTATCGGATCAATGTATCCAAATCGTTCAAACCGGCGAGCCCAGACCGCTCGCTTCTGCTGCACATCGAGCGATAGACGGCGCAGGCGACCCGGTTTCTTTACCGGATAGCCGCTGGGGTCATAACCCGCGCGCTCTAGCAGATCCCCAAGCAGGAACTCGACCTCGGCGACCTCTCTCGGGCTCTGTTTGCGGCGCCATTGATAGGCAAGATTGGCGTCGACTTTGGCATAGCTGCTCTGCTGATGATAGGTCAGCATCTCGGGCGTGAAGGCCACCCCGACAAAGTCGCAAAGCGCAGCAAGAACCCCCTCCGGATCGGCGACCAACTCTTCGTAGCGCAGGGTCATCTGCGTCAGGCCGTCAGTCTCGGCAGCGTTCCATCCGCGTTCCGTTTTGATCCAGTGACCAGCGCCGTGCCAAACGTTTCCAGCCCATCCCATCCCGATAGAGGATTTCGCGACATCCCGTGGATCACGCAAATTATGTATATACAATGCGTGTGGAAGCACCTGTGTCAGCTTGGACATACCGCGATGCATCATCAGCACATAGAACCGTTTGCCGGACCGGGCGCGATCCTCGGCGATCATATCGGCAACCCCATGCGCACCCGCCCGCTGGGGCAGGGTCAGGCCTGAGTCCTGAAAAATCCGGTCCCGCGCCAATCCGTCGCGATCCAAGGACTGCAAATCCGCCGATAGATAATCAAAGGCAAAATCCGTTTCACCGGGGCAATGAATGTCCGGATGTTGATTGAGGATCAACCGGAGCATCGTAGAGCCCGATCGCAAGGCCCCATAAACGACGATAATGTTCTTTTGATCTACTTCTGAAAAAATCTCTACCATCTACGCGTTTGTTCCCAATCGTTTACCAACGCCGGACCGCGTCCTGAGGGCGCTCCACCACGGTTCATTGTCCAGATACCACTCCACAGTCAGGGCCAGACCCTGTTCCACGGTCACACTGGGACGCCAGCCCAATTCTTGGCGTATGCGCGTCGGATCAATGGCATAGCGGGCATCATGCCCCGGCCGATCGGTGACAAAGGTGATCTGATCGGCGTAACTGCCTTCTGGTTTCGGGCGTTTGGCGTCCAGAATGGCGCAGAGCGCTTGCACCAATTGCAGGTTCGTGCGTTCGTTCTCGCCGCCGATGTTATAGCTACGACCGATCCGGCCCTGTTCGACAACCAGCAACAGGGCGTCGGCGTGATCCTCGACATAGAGCCAGTCGCGGATGTTCGACCCGTCCCCATAGATCGGTAGCGGCAGCCCCGCCAACGCATTGAGGATCACCACCGGGATCAGCTTTTCCGGGAAATGGTAAGGGCCGTAATTGTTGGAGCAATTTGTCAGAACCACCGGCAGCCCATAGGTTTCATGCCAGGCACGGACCAGATGATCGGAACTGGCCTTGGACGCAGAATAGGGACTGCGCGGATCATAGGCGGTGGTTTCGGTAAACTTGACCGAGGGATCGGCGGGTAGCGATCCGAACACCTCGTCGGTGCTGATGTGATGGAACCGGAATGTATCGGGGCGTCCGGCGGCACTCCAATACTTTCGGGCCGCCTCTAGCATGTTAAAGGTCCCCGTCACGTTGGTTTCCACGAAATCCGCAGGGCCATCAATCGACCGATCCACGTGACTCTCGGCGGCGAGGTGCATCACAGCATCCGGCGCATGGTCCGCGAACACTCGGTCCAGCGCGGCGCGGTCCCGGATATCGACGTGTTCAAATGCGTAACGCGGACTGTTTGCCACCGAGGCGACATTGTCCAGACAGGCGGCATAGGTCAGCGCATCGACATTGACGACGCTATGGCCCCGCGCGATCGCCAATCGCACGACAGCGGACCCGATAAAGCCAGCGCCTCCAGTCACTAGGATCTTCATAGTCATCCCTTATCCCAGAGCTAGAACGGCGAGGCAAAGTCAGAGAAGGGCACCGCCTTTTCGTCCTTGTCGGACAGAACTGGCGGGGTCCCGCAATCGGGCCAGTCGATCCCGCAGCTATCCCACCGCACCGCGCCGTCGCAATCGGGCGCGTAATGATCAGTGCACTTATAGATGATTTCGCTATCGGGCTCCAAGGTCATGAACCCATGCAGAAATCCGGCCGGAATCCACAACTGACGCCCGTTTTCAAACGACAACTCGGTTCCGAACCATTGGCCATAGGTCGCACTGTCAGAGCGGATATCGACAGCCACGTCAAAGATCGCGCCGCGCCCGCAGCGGACCAGTTTGCCTTGGGCATGGGGCGGCGACTGGTAATGCAGACCGCGCACGGTCCCGACCTGATGCGACAGCGAATGGTTGTCCTGCACGAAGGCGGGCAGCGACAGCCCCGCCGCCTCTAGCGTTTTCTGGTTCCACGATTCCGAAAAGAACCCGCGATGATCCTGAAACCGGCGCGGCGTCACCACAAAAACACCGTCCAAGGGCGTCGCTTCGATCATAATGGGGTCCTTGGTAATCAATATGGGTTTCGGCAAATTGTCTGCGGGTCAGACTGCCGACTTCTGACCGCTAATACAACTATAGCTATCCGGCTTTCAGCCCCAATCTGCGGTTTTCCGGTATTTTAATTCCGATAATGTCCGGAAACGCTTTACAAATCTGTCATACGATTGTTGATCTGACCCGCAAAGAGGGGACGGCATGCGGCAAGGATTTCCAACGGCGCAGCCCGGTCAGGTGATCGGGCTCTTGGGCGGGTCGTTTGATCCGGCCCACGCTGGTCATGCGCATATCACCCGCGTCGCGCTGCAACGATTTGGCCTTGATCGCGTCTGGTGGCTGGTCAGCCCCGGCAATCCGCTGAAAACCAATGGCCCGGCCAGTATGGACCGCCGGATCGCTGCTGCTGCGCAGGTCATGTCGACCCCGCGCGTGACCATCACCGGCCTAGAGGCGGAATTGGGCACCCGCTACACCGCCGAAACAATCGCCGCCCTGCGGGCGCAGTATCCGCGCGTGCGGTTCGTCTGGCTGATGGGCGCGGACAATCTGATGCAGTTCGATCGCTGGCAGGACTGGCGGAGCATTCTGGACATGGTTCCCGTCGGCGTGCTGGCGCGCCCCGGTCACGGCGCGGCGCCCTTGGCCTCGCGGGCAGCACGGATCTATGCGGACCGGCGCATTCCGTCGGGATCGTCCTACCTCTTGGGGCGGTCCGATCCTGTCGCATGGTGCCATGTCACCCTGCCCCTGTCGCACGAATCCTCCAGTGCGATCCGTGCCCGGGGCGAGTGGCCAAAATCCGTCTGACCTGCCCTGTCAGGCGTTGCGTCGTATCGGGTTTTTGCTAGGCTCCCGAGCATGACACTGACACGGCGATTTGCCCTTGGCGGGCTTTTGACTTTGACGGCGACGACTGTTCTG
This sequence comes from uncultured Paracoccaceae bacterium, assembly GCA_937864535.1. GTDB lineage: Bacteria > Pseudomonadota > Alphaproteobacteria > Rhodobacterales > Rhodobacteraceae > Marivivens. The sequence continues at coordinate 129,128 of CALMJS010000020.1, read as the reverse complement.
GGCGGCTCTCCCTTAACCGCGCCAGCCCCGCCTTTGCGGCCAGAGGGCCTACAGGGGCCGATGCGGTTGGGCGACGCTGCGGGCGGAGCGTCCGATCTGGTCGCCCGGGCCAATGTTTCGGGACAAACCAGCGTCATTCTGATCGACCCCGCCACGGGAGAGACGCTGGACCAATTCAGCCCGATGACGGCACTGCCCCCTGCCAGCGTGGCGAAAACAGCGACGGCGCTCTATGCCTTGGAAACCCTCGGCCGGGATTTCGTGTTTGACACGACATTGATCGCGACGGGGCCTGTGAGCGAGGGCACGCTGTCGGGCGATCTGATTTTGGCCGGGTCTGGCGATCCGACGATGGACACCGATGACCTGCTCGACCTGTCCCGCCAATTGGCCGCTACGGGGATCCGGCGGATCACCGGCAGGTTCCTGATCTGGGACGGCGCCCTGCCCTATGCCGCAGAAATCGAACCCGGCCAGATGGACCATCTGGGCTATAACCCGTCGGTTAGCGGCTTGAACCTGAACTACAACCGGGTGTTTTTCGAATGGGCAAAACAGGGCTCCGGGTTCACCGTTCGCATGGATGCCCGGTCGGAGAAGGTCAGCCCGGCGGTATCTGTCGCACGGATGCAGGTGGTGGACCGTGACGCCCCGGTCTACACCTACGCCGAGAACGGCGATTTCGACGACTGGACCGTGTCCAAGGCGGCGCTGAACGACAACGGTGGCTATTGGCTGCCAGTGCGCCATCCCGGCCTCTATTGCGGCGATGTGCTGCGGACGCTAGCTGCCGCAGATGGCGTGACCCTACCGGTAGCTGAACGCATGTCAGCGCCAGCCAGCGGCCAAGTGATCGCCACCGTGCGGTCCGCCCCCCTGATCGACATCGCCAAGGATTGCCTGAAATATTCGACGAACCTCGTTGCCGAATCCATCGGGCTCAAGGCGACGGCGGTGAGAAGCAGTACCCCGCGATCCATCGCAGAGTCGGCCGGTGATCTCAATGACTGGGTGCTGGCACGGACGGGATCGGCGATTACGCTTCACGATCACTGCGGCCTGAGTGGCGCATCGCGCTGTTCTTCGGCCAGCCTCGCACAGATGTTGGCGGCGCCGAACGTGTCCGATTTGCTAGAGCCGATCCTGAAAACGATCCCGCTGACCGACGACAAGGGCAACCGGATCACCGGACCCACCGAGGTCAAGGCAAAGACCGGAACCCTGAATTTTGCCTCGACCCTGGCCGGATACATCCACTGCCAGAGCGGGCGGACCCTCGCCTTTGCGATCATGTCGGCCGATCTGGACAAACGCCAATCCGCCATCGACAGCAACGCGGAAATACCCGCGGGAGCGCGGTCATGGGCCGGACGGGCCCGCCGGCTGCAACAGGGGCTGCTGCAACACTGGGGCGCGGTTTACTGACTCACAGGGTCATGTGGCGGGCGCGGGCACCGCGTTCAATCGCGGCGGCATGCAGGCGGTCGATGCTCAGTTCGTGACGCACTTCTTCGAGCATACGGCCCTCGGTCGGACCAATTTTGCCATCGGCTGCTGCCACATCGCAGGCCAGCGCATAGGCCGTTTCATACAGCTTTTCCGGCAGGTTATCGCGAATGAGGCCGAACAGCGCATCCAAGCCGTCCTCTTGTTCCAGCAGATCGAACACCGTCCGCGACAGCCGCGGCAGTCGGTCTTCGTCAAAATCGCTGAACACCGGCAAATGGTTGATCATGTTGTTGATCCGGACCAGCTCGGCGGTGCGGATTTGCAGATCGCTGGCGGAAACCGCAATCATGAGCGCGATGAGGCAATCCTCAGCCGAGAGGGAATGTTCGATATCGGACACGATAAAATCCTTTGCGTGATTGAGCCCAAGATAGGCGCGGCCCGATCCTAGGACAAGTAGGACACAGGCCCGAATCAAACCTTCATCGGATGCATGATCCCCAGCCGATCCGGAAATCCGACCGCCGCACCTGAAATACCGCCCGGTTTTCCGTCAAAACCCCCTTTGTTTCCTGCTTTGTGTTGACCGTTCGCAGTCGCGGCAATAGGGAAGGCGCTTGGGACCTGCCACGGGGGCGGGTCGATAAAAGAAGAGCATTGAGATGACCGACGTGCGCGCTGTGGCGATGGAGAGCAAGGCTTGGCCCTTTGAAGAGGCCCGTGCCCTACTCAAACGCTATGAAAAGGCGCCGCCGGAAAAGGGATACGTGCTGCTGGAAACCGGCTATGGCCCGTCGGGGCTGCCGCATATCGGCACCTTTGGCGAAGTGCTGCGCACCACGATGATCCGCCGCGCGTTCGAGGTGATCAGCGACATTCCGACCCGTCTGATCTGTTTTTCGGACGATCTGGACGGCATGCGCAAGGTTCCGACCAACGTCCCCAATCAGGACATGCTCAAGGCCAACGAACAAAAGCCGCTGACCAGCGTGCCCGATCCGTTCGGCGAGTTTGAATCGTTCGGCCACCACAACAACGCGATGCTGCGCCGTTTCCTCGATACCTTCGGGTTCGAGTATGAATTCTATTCGGCGACCGAGTTCTACAAGTCCGGCCAGTTCGACGAGGTGCTCAAACGCGCCGTCGATAAATACGATGACATCATGAACGTGATGCTGGCCAGCCTGCGCGATGAACGCCAGCAGACCTATTCGATCTTTTTGCCGATCCATCCGGAAACCGGCCGCGTTCTCTATGTGCCGATGAAGTCGATCAACAAGGACGACTACACCATCACCTTTGACGACGAAGACGGCAAGGAATGGACCCTGCCCGTCACTGGCGGCAACGTCAAACTCCAGTGGAAGCCGGACTTTGGCGCACGCTGGGCCGCGCTGGGCGTCGATTTCGAGATGTACGGCAAGGACCACTCGACCAACACCAACATATACGACCGCATCTCGGAGATCCTTGGCGCGAAAAAGCCGAACCACATGGTTTACGAGCTGTTCCTCGATGACAAGGGCGAGAAAATCTCCAAGTCCAAAGGCAACGGCCTGTCGATTGACGAGTGGCTGACCTACGCCAGCACGGAATCGCTGTCGTATTTCATGTTCCTCAAGCCCAAGACCGCCAAGCGGCTGCACTTTGATATCATCCCCAAGATGATGGACGAATATCACCAGCAGCTGAACGCCTATCACACGCAGGACCTCAAGGGTCAGTTGGCGAACCCCGTCTACCACATCCACAGCGGCAACGTGCCGGTGTCCAAGATGGTCGTGCCCTTCGCGATGCTCTTGAACCTCGCCTCTGTGTCGGGTGCCGAGGACAAGGACACCATGTGGGGCTTTATCCAGCGTTACGCGCCGGAGGCCGCACCGGAAACCCATCCCGATCTGGATCAGGCCGCCGGTTTCGCCGTGCGCTACTACCATGACTTTGTCAAACCGACCAAAACCTTCCGCGCGCCGACCGAACAGGAACGCGCCGCGATCGAGGATATGCTGGCCCGCCTCAAGGCATGGGACGGCAGCAACGACGGCGAAGAACTGCAGTCTATGGTCTTTGCCGTGGGCAAGGACCACGGGTTCGAGAACCTGCGGGACTGGTTCAAGACGCTCTATGAGGTCCTGCTAGGTGACAGCCAGGGCCCGCGTTTCGGCGGCTTTATCGCGCTCTACGGCATCGAGAACTCGATCCGTCTGATCGAGGACGGTCTGGCCGGCAAACTGGCCAACTGATCCAGGACCGCACGTCATGGCGTATGACTCTGACAGGAGGATACGCCATGATACGCACGGCACTTTGGATTTCGATGCTCGCCCTGCCCGCCCTCGGTCAGGATCGGGACGGCATCGCGACAGTCATCACCGATCAACTGGACGCATTCGAGGCGCGGGATCTGTCCCGCGCTTTTGATTTTGCGAGCCCGTCGATCCAGTCGCTCTTTGGTTCGGACGCGAATTTCGGGCATATGGTCCAATACGGCTATCCGATGGTCTGGGACCACTCAGAGGCGCGGTTTCTGGGCCTGACCCAGCTTGGCACCCGCTGGGTCCAGCGCGTGATGCTCACCGATGCGGACGGGTCGATTTATCTGCTCGACTACTACATGATCGAAACCGCCGATGGCTGGCGGGTCGATGGTGTCGACATGGTGGACGCCCCCGCCCCGACCGTCTGAGTGTTGCGGTGCAGAACGGGCACCGTCACGGTGCTGTTCGGGCCTGTTTACCGCGACCTGTTACCCCTTTCCCCCAAGGACTGGCCTAGGGCCTGTCCACTGGCGGTTATGACGGGCAGAGCCAGCCCGCGCTACGGCACGGGGCCGTAGTGCGCAGCTCTGCCCGCGGAAAAGGGGTACGCATGAACAAGGCAATTACCGACGGGCTGGTCCTGACACCCACGCCCTTTGCTGCGGGTCTATCGGTCTGGTCCAGCGGCGACGGCACGCCCGGATCTGACACCTATGCAGGCTCTGGCTCGGGCGTTCTGATCACCTCGGACCAGAATTTCGACGGCTGTCTGGAAATCGTCAAGGTCGCGACCACGCAAAAGCTGCGCTACATGGGCGAGACGACCATTCTGCCGGGCTGCTATCTGCGTATCAGCGCCAAGGTCAAGGCGATCTCGGGTCCGCTGCCTTCGGTCCGGATCGCCGGCTGGGCGGGCGGCGCGGGGGGGGCCCACGTGACGGGCCTCTTGGAAACTGGCCCAGAGGTCGCCCTGACCAGCTATGGCGAGGTGGTCGAAGTTTCGGCCATCGTCGGCACCGGCACGCGGGGCGGCGTCGATATGGTGTGGAACGGTGCGATCTATGGTCATTTCGGGCTGGACCTGACGGGCGCGAATGGCGGCATCGTGCGCATTGATGACATCCAGATCGAAGACATCACCAGCGCCTATCTGCGCGACATGATGACGATGGTCGATGTGCGCGACTATGGCGCGGTGGGCGACGGCGTCACCGATGACAGCGCCGCGTTCGAGGCCGCGGATGCCGCCGCTGGGGGACGGATCGTTTCCGTCCCTGAGGGTGTCTATTATCTGGCCAATCACGTCACCATCGACAACCGGATCAAATTCCAAGGCACCGTGACCATGCCCACCGAAAAACGGCTGGTGCTGGCCAAGGATTTCGACTTTCCGACCTATGTCGATGCCTTTGGCAGCGAGGAACTGGCCTTTCGCAAGGCGTTTCAGGCGCTGCTGAACAATGCCGACCATGAATCGCTAGACCTCTGCGGGCGTCGGATTTTGCTATCAGGGCCCGTCGATCTTCAGGCCGCCGAAGCGTCGAAGACCAGCTATGCGATGCGCCGAGTGATCACGAATGGCCAGCTAGAGGCGCAGTCCGGCACCGCATGGGAATCGGGCGTTGCCACTTCGCAGGCGACCTATTCCGCCAGCAACGACCGCAAACTGACCGGCGTGGTCAATGTCGCCAATATCGAAGTCGGCGCGCTGGTCACCGGCAACGGCGTCGGCCGCGAGGTCTATGTCGAGGACATCAACATCGCCCAGCAGACGGTCACTCTCAGCCAGCCGCTCTACGATGCCGAAGGCACGCAGGTCTTCACCTTTACCCGCTTCCGTTACCTTCTCGATTTTTCGGGTTTCCAATCGCTGACCAACTTTGTCCTCGACGATCTGGAACTGAACGGCGCGGGCTATGGCAGCGGCGTCATGCTGGCGCGGGGCGGCGGCATTTTCACGCTGCGCGACTGCACCATCAACCGGCCCAAGGATCGCGGTCTGACCTCGATCGGATCGGGCTGTCAGGGTCTGGCGATTGACCGATGCCAGTTCCTGTCGGATGAAATGGACCTGCCGGTCTCCAGCCGCGTGTCCATCGGGTTCAACGCCAACCACAATGACGTCAAAATCCGCGACACCCGCGTCGTGCGGTTCAAACATTTCTGCATTCTGGCCGGGACCGGCAACCTGATCGTGGGCAACCATTGGTTCCATGGCGATGGCGAGGCTCTGGGCGTGCGCAAGGGCGGGATTATCTTTACCTCGCCCAACACCAAATCTGTGATCACCGGCAACTACATCGATAACAATTTTATCGAATTGACCAACGAACATGATGCGACCCCTGCGATGGGCGTGCAGTATTCGTTTGGCGGGCTGACGATCACCGGCAATATTTTCCATGCCAACGACGTCGGCGACTGGTTCCGGTTTATCGTCGTCAAACCCTATGGCCCGGACCATTTCATTCATGGGCTGTCGGTGATCGGCAATACCTTCCGGGTGCTGAATGGCAATATCGAACGGGTCGAAATGGTGGATACCACTTTTGCCGATCTGGACTATGGCCGGATGCGCAACATTTTGTTCGTCGGCAACACCTACAACAGCGTTGATAACGAGGCGGTCAACCCCGCCTTGGTTGAACATACGCAGACCACCGCCTCGACGGCATGGGTTGTCACCGGGACGCCGACCCTGCCCTTTGGCGGGCGGGCGCGGGTGATGGAATCGCTGACCTTTGACGACAAAATCACCGACAGCAGCGGCGGCACGGTCGCGGCCATGCCATGGGCAGACACCGAATACGGCACCGCGCAGGATCAGGTCCGTCTGGTCTGGCCCACGGCCTGTAGCGGTAAAATCTGGGCGCGCATTCGCATGGATCGGCCTGTTTGACGCGAAACGGGGTGCCGCAAGGTGCCCCGTACTTCGTGGAATGGTGGAGCCGAGGGGGATCGAACCCCTGACCTCGTCATTGCGAACGACGCGCTCTCCCAACTGAGCTACGACCCCACTGGGCGCAGTGTTCACAGAGCCGCGCCGACTGTCAAGCAGGGCGTCCAGTCCCATTTCGCCGCAGGTGCCACCAATAGACCGGCAGGGCAATACATTCCCGCAGCGCCGCCAGCGTTTGCCTGCGGATGGTCGTCCCCTTTAGGCTGGCACGGTGACCCGTCGCCACAATCCCCAGCGCGCGCGCCGTCATCAGCGCACGCGGAATATGATACCAGTCCGTGACGATGATCACCGGTCCTTGGCCGATCAGGGGTTTGCTATTGGCCAAGTTTTCATAGGTGGTCCGCGAGGCAGGCTCTAGCTGGATCGCAGATGTGTCGACGCCCAGCTCGACCAAGAGGGCGAGCATCGCTTCGGCTTCGGTCGGGGCGTAATCCCCGCGCCCGCCAGAGGCGATGATCCGCGACACCCGCCCCGACCGCAGCAGATCAGCGCCAGCCAGCGTGCGCCGACGCAGCGCGGGCGACGCGCCATCCGGCCCTACCCTGGCCCCCAGAATTATTGCGGTCGCCACGTTTTTGCCTCCTGTAACAGAGTGTGATCTGGATCAAGGCGATCTCGATACGATTGGTTCATCCCTAGGGTATCAGACCCGGAGGTCCCTTATGTATAAACACATCCTCGTCCCTGTCGCCTTTGATCACGCCTACGATGGCTACAATCCACTGGACGTCGCCCGCCGCCTGAGCGGCCCGGACACCAGGATCAGCCTCCTGCACGTGATGGAGGAAATCCCGGCCTATGCGATTTCCTACCTGCCGATCGACTATCGCAACGAAAGCCGTGAAGCGATCCGCACCGAACTCTCTGCCCGCCTCGAGGGTGTGCCCAATGCAGATGCATGGGTCGTTGACGGCCATGCGGGCCGGACGATTCTGGACTGGGCCGAAGAGCATGGCGCGGACCTGATCGTTATGGCCTCGCACCATCCGGGCCTTGGCGACTATCTGCTAGGGTCGACCGCCGCACGGGTAGTCCGGCACGCCCAATGCGCCGTCCACGTGATGCGATAATCGTTTGCAGCCCGACAGGCAAAGGGCCACGATATCCGCAAGGAGACCTAACCATGCGGATCATCATCACCCTTTGCCTGCTTACCGTGCTGACGGCTTGTGGAAACGGTATCCCTCTGATCCCGTTGATCTAGCGACCGCGATTGCTACGCTTGTTGCCGCCGCGCTGACCCGCCTTGCCGGCAGTTGACCGGCCCGAGGCCTTGCGGCTCTCTTCGACCGCCTCATCCACGGCGGATTGTCGTGCCAGCGGGTCGTCCGAAATCACCAGATCGACCGCCTCCAGCCGCTTGATCTCATCGCGCAGGCGGGCGGCCTCTTCGAATTCGAGGTTCTCTGCCGCCTTGCGCATATCATTGCGCAGCCCGTCCAGCACCGCCTCTAGGTTGGCGCCGTGCATCGGCTTGTCGATCTTGGCAGTGACGCGCGATTGGTCGGTATCGCCCTGATAGAGCCCGGCCAAGATATCCTCGACGTTCTTTTTCACCGTTTGCGGCGTGATGCCGTGTTCGATGTTATAGGCCATCTGACGTGCCCGGCGACGTTCGGTTTCCTTGAGAGCCCGCTCCATCGACCCGGTGATCCGGTCGGCGTACATGATCACGCGGCCATCGGCATTTCGCGCGGCCCGGCCAATCGTCTGGATCAGAGAGGTCTCTGACCGCAGGAACCCCTCTTTGTCGGCGTCCAGAATCGCGACCAAGCCACATTCGGGAATATCCAAGCCCTCGCGCAGCAGGTTGATCCCGATCAGGACGTCAAACGCCCCCAGCCGCAGGTCGCGCAGGATTTCGATCCGCTCGATCGTATCGATATCGCTGTGCATATAACGGACGCGAATGCCCTGTTCGTGCATATATTCGGTCAGGTCTTCGGACATCCGCTTGGTCAGCGTCGTGCAGAGCGTACGATAGCCGCGCGCAGACACCCTGCGCACTTCGTCCAGCAGATCGTCGACCTGCATCGACACCGGGCGGATTTCGACCTCTGGGTCCAACAGGCCGGTGGGGCGAATGATCTGCTCGGTGAACACACCGCCGGTCTGCTCCATCTCCCACGCGGCGGGTGTGGCCGAGACATAGACCGACTGCGGACGCATGGCGTCCCATTCCTCGAACTTGAGCGGACGGTTGTCCATGCAGGACGGCAAACGGAACCCGTGCTCTGCCAAGGTCATTTTCCGCCGGAAGTCGCCGCGATACATCGCGCCGATCTGCGGCACCGACACGTGGCTCTCGTCCGCGAACACGATGGCATTGTCGGGGATAAATTCGAACAGGGTCGGCGGCGGCTCGCCCGGACCGCGCCCGGTCAGATAGCGCGAATAGTTTTCGATGCCGTTGCAAACGCCCGTCGCCTCCAGCATTTCGAGGTCGAAATTGGTCCGCTGTTCCAGCCGCTGCGCCTCGAGCAATTTGCCCTCGTCCTGCAACTGTTTCAGGCGGATGCGCAGCTCTTCCTTGATGCCCTTGATCGCCTGCGCCATCGTCGGGCGCGGGGTGACGTAGTGGCTATTTGCGTAAATCCTTACCTTTTCGAAAGTATCGGTTTTCGACCCTGTCAGCGGGTCAAATTCCGTAATGCTCTCCAACTCTTCGCCAAAAAACGAAAACCGCCATGCCCGATCTTCGAGGTGGGCCGGCCAGATTTCCAGACTGTCGCCGCGAACCCGGAAACAGCCACGGGAAAACGCCTGATCGTTGCGGCGATATTGCTGGGCAACCAGATCGGCCATGACCTGACGCTGATCGTATAATTTCCCGGTGAACAGATCCTGCGTCATCGCCGAATAGGTTTCGACCGAACCGATACCATAGATGCACGACACCGAGGCCACGATGATCACGTCATCGCGTTCCAGCAGCGCCCGCGTGGCCGAGTGGCGCATCCGGTCGATCTGTTCGTTGATCTGGCTTTCCTTTTCGATGAACGTATCGGTCCGCGGCACATAGGCTTCGGGCTGATAGTAGTCGTAGTAGGACACGAAATATTCGACGGCGTTGTCGGGAAAGAACCCCTTGAACTCGCCATAGAGCTGCGCCGCCAGCGTTTTGTTCGGCGCGAGGATGATCGCAGGGCGCTGGGTCTCTTCGATCACCTTGGCCATGGTAAAGGTCTTGCCGGTGCCGGTCGCCCCCAACAGCACCTGATCGCGTTCCCCCGCGCCCACGCCGGCGACCAGCTCCGCAATCGCCTTGGGCTGGTCTCCTGCCGGAGAAAACGCGGTTTTCATGACAAAACGCCGACCGCCTTCCAGCTTTTCCCGCTGCTGTGGGGCGCGATGCAGCATAGGCATATCTTCGGGGCGGTTGTTGTGCATGGCAGACTCCTGTATCCCCCCTATAATGTCCTCTTTTTGTTCCGCTTCAAGGGCTCCATCAACACTTGAATCCGCAACGGTTTTTCACGATAAGAGGCCCGACCAATCAGGAGGCATCCGATGCGCGCACGAATCTACCGCCCAGCCAAGACCGCCATGTCCTCTGGCGCCGCCAAGACCCGCGAGTGGGTTCTGGAATACGCCCCCGCTTCGGCCCGCGAAATGGACCCGCTGATGGGCTGGACCTCCTCGGACGACACCCAGAGTCAGGTTCGCCTGAAATTCGACAGCAAAGAGGCTGCGATCGACTACGCCAACGCCCACGGCATCGAAGCCATGGTCCAAGAGCCGAAAGTCCGCAAACCGAACCTGCGCGCAATGGGCTATGGCGAAAATTTTGCCACCAACCGTCGCGGTGCCTGGACCCATTAACGTTGTAAATCGGGGTAAAGTTGTCTCGAAATATCCGGATAGCATGACTTCTTCAGGGCGACCCAACAGGTCGCCCGTTGTATTTTACGACCAGCCAGAGTGACCTTCATGACCATAACGCACCTTGTCACCCATAGTGGCGGCTTTCACGCAGACGAACTGCTCTCTTCGGTCATTCTGACCCGTCTTTTTCCGCAGGCCGCGCTGGTGCGCACGCGCGATAGCGGTTGGATTACCCCCGGCGAGGGCAAGATCATCTACGACGTGGGCCGCGACTATGATGCAGCGGCGCGGATTTTTGACCATCACCAGCGCCCGGTGCCCACTCGTGACGACGACCAGCCCTACAGTTCCTTTGGCCTGATCTGGCGGCACTACGGTCACGACTACCTGCGCGCACTGGATATTCCGGAGGCCGATCTGGAGGCCATTCACGCCAGCTTTGACAAGAGCTTTGTCCTGCCGATCGACCAGATGGATAACGGAACGATGAACCCGTCCGTCGCCGGCCCCCTGACATCGCTGACGATTTCCGTTCTGCTCGAGAGCCTGAAGCCGGTTTTTGACAACCGCAGCCCCGAAGCGGACGATCAGGCCTTTGCGCGGGCGCTGCCGATTGCCGCCGCCTTTGTCGAAGCGTCCATCGCCAACAAGGCCGCCAAGCGGCGCGCCGAGGCCATCGTTGCCAAAGCCATCGCGGAGGCTGGTCCCTCGCGCATTCTAGAGTTGCCGATGGGGATGCCCTTCCGTTCGGCCATCGACGCTGCGGGTGCGGACCATCTGCTGTTCGTAGTCAATCCGCGTGACAGCGACTGGTCGATTGGCGGCATCCGGATCAGCGGCGACAGTTTTGAACAGCGCGCCGATCTGCCTGCCGCTTGGGCAGGTCTGACGGACGCAGCCTTCGAAGAGGCCAGCGGCGTTCAAGGGGCCAAGTTCTGTCACAACGGGCTGTTCATCGCCGTCGCCAACAGCCGCGAGGCCGCGATGAAACTGGCCGAACTCGCCGTGCAAGAGGCAGAGCGGGCCACCAACGCCGCCTGATCCTTGGCTGGACAGGATTGCGAACAGGGGCGGGCGGTCCAGACCGGACACCCGCCCCGTTTCAGGTGCTAGACGATCCCGCCGCCTGCGCCGCTGACCTTGGGCCGGACGCTGGCAACTTGGGCGCGATAGCCCGACGCACGATAGGTCGCCACCGGATCAATCGCAGCGCCAGCCTCGAACCGCGCCATTTGCAGGATCGGTTCGACATCGGTACGGAACGCGCGGCGCAGCGTGGCCGAAGCCATCAGCGCATCGTTGTCCGCCTGATATCCCGTCAAAACACCGCGTTCCACAATCGACGCCTGCACATAGGCCCGCTGGATTTCCATGGCGGAAATCATCAGGCTCTCGATCGGGTCGGTCACATTGTGCGACTGGTCGATCATATGAGCGAGGTTCAAATCGGGGCTCTCTGCATCCACCAATTCGTTCCAGACGAGGAACAGGCGGTAGGGTTCAATCGTGCCGCTGTCCAGATCGTCGTCCCCGTATTTGGAGTCGTTGAAGTGGAAGCCGCCCAGTTTGCCCGCGCGGATCAGACGCGACACGATCATCTCGATGTTCACGTTCGGCGCATGGTGTCCCAGATCCACAAGGCATTTCGCCTTGTCGCCCAGTTCCTGCGCGATCATCAGCGAAGTGCCCCAGTCCTGCACGACCGTCGAATAGAATGCCGGTTCGTACATCTTGTGTTCACTGAAAATCTGCCAGTCGTCCGGCAGCGCTGCATAGATCGCCTGCATCGACTCCATATACCGGTCGAACTGGCGGGCCATGTGGGTCTGACCGGGGAAGTTCGACCCGTCACCGATCCAAACCGTCAGCGCGGTCGAGCCCAGCGTCTGACCGATTTCGATGCATTCGATGTTGTGGTCCACGGCCTGCTGGCGCGTGGCGGCATCGTTGTGCGACAGCGACCCGAACTTGTAGCTCAGGGCCTGATCGGCCTGATCCTGAAACGTGTTCGAATTCATCGCGTCAAAGCCCAGACCGTATTCGTCGGCCTTGGCCTTCATCGCGGCCGGATCGGCCTTGTCCCACGGGATATGCAGCGACACCTTGGGCGTGGCATCGGTCAGACGGTGGATGACGCCGCAATCGTCCAGTTTATCAAAGATGTTGCGCGGCTCGCCCTCACCCGGGAACCGGGCAAAGCGGGTGCCGCCGGTGCCGGTGCCCCATGACGGGACAGCAACACCAAAGGCCTTGGCCCGGTCCTTGATCGCGGCGATATCAATCCCGCGGCGGTCGAGCTGTTCGCCCAGCATGTCGTAATCGACCTGTAGGTCGGCCAGACGCGCTTCGTTTTCGGCTGCGATAATGTTCTTCATGACCATACCTTAGCGCGTGAATGCCTGAACGTTACCGGCATCGACGTTGATGATGTTGCCGGTAGACTTGGCCGATGCCTCGGACGCGAGGAAGTACGCCGCTTCGGCGATATCCTCGGGCAGGACCGACCGTTTCAGCATGGACCGGTTGCGGTACATTTCCTCTAGGCCTTCCTTGTCGGTACCATAGGTGCCAGCGCGCTGTTCCAGCCACTCGCCTTCCCAGATTTTCGACCCGCGCAACACGGCATCGGGGTTAACCACGTTGACGCGGATACCGGCCTCTGCGCCTTCCAGCGCAAGGCAACGCGCCAGATGGATTTCCGCGGCCTTGGCGGTGCAATAGGCCGAAGCGTTCGGGGATGCGGCCAGACCGTTTTTCGACGCGACGAAGACGACCGAACCACCGATATTCTGCTGGCGCAGCACCTTGAACGCTTCGCGCGACACAAGGAAATAGCCGGTGGACAGGATGTCCATGTTCTTGTTCCACAGGTCCAGCGTGGTCTTTTCGACCGGAGCCGAAGACGCGATGCCCGCGTTCGACACGAGGATATCCACGCCACCAAACTCGACCGAGGTATAGGCGTAGGCGTCGATCACCGCCTGTTCGTTGGTCACGTTCATTTCGACCGTGCGGACCACATCGGCGCCGAACTGCTTGGCGAAACCGGCACGGACCTCTTCCAAGGATGCCGCGTTGATGTCGGCCAGCATGACGCAGGCGCCCTCGGTCAGGTAACGGTAGGCGGTTGCCGCACCGATGCCGCCTGCCCCGCCTGTGATCAGCGCCACGCGCCCTGCCAGCGATTTCGGTTTCGGCATCCGCTGGAGTTTCGCCTCTTCCAGCAGCCAGTATTCGATATCGAAGGCTTCCTGCTCGGGCAGGCCGCAATATTCCGACACCGCCGACGAGCCGCGCATCACGTTGATCGCGTTGACGTAGAATTCGCCAGAGATACGGGCAGTCGCCTTATCCTTGGCAAAGGTGATCATGCCGACGCCCGGCACCAGATAAACGACCGCGTTCGGGTCGCGCAGCGCGGGCGAGTCGTCTTTCTTGCAGCGGTTATAATAGGCGGCATAATCTTCGCGGTAGGCGGCGACCTGCGCGGGCAAACCGTCCAGAACCTCGTCCACGTTGTTTTTCGCCGGATCAAAGGCCACGACCAACGGGCGGATTTTGGTCCGCAGGAAGTGGTCGGGGCACGAGGTGCCAAGAGCCGCCAGCGGCTCCATATTCTTGGAGTTCACAAATTCCAGAACGGCGGGCTGGTCGTCGAAATGGCCGACCATATGCTGTTGGCCAGAGACCATCCCACGGATCGCGGGCATCAGACGGGCGGCGACAGCGCGGCGGGCGTCAGCGTCCAGCGACTGATGCACTGCACCACCGAATGCGGCCATGCCTTCGGTTTTCGCGGCGAACCAGTCCATCGCCTTCTGGATGATCTCCAGCGTCAGCTCGTAACAGGCCTTGGCATCGTCGTCCCAGGTGAACAAGCCGTGCGATTCCAGCACAACGCCCTTGGCAGTCGGGTTTTCGAGGCAGAATTTTTCCAGCCACAGACCCAGTTCGTAGCCGGGCTTTTTCCAAGGCAACCAACCGATATCGGCACCGAAAATCTCGGCCGTCAGTTCACGCGAATTCTTGGACGCGGCAATCGCGATGATCGCATCGGGGTGCATGTGGTCAACGTGCTTGCGCGGCACATAGGCGTGCAGCGGCGTGTCGATCGAGGCTGCCCGCGGGTTCAGGTTCCACGTGCAATGGGGCAGATAGCCGACCATCTCGTCTTCGAATTCGACGCCGCGATAGATACCCTTGAGCGCGCGCAGCTTGTCCATATAGAGCGTGGCAAAGCCGTCCATCTTGATCGAGCCGACGTCACCGCCCGACCCTTTGACCCAGAGAACCTCGACTGTTTCACCGGTCAGCGGGTCCTTTTCCATGACTTTGGCACTGGTGTTGCCACCACCGTAATTGGTGATCCGCTTGTCCGAGCCCAGCAGGTTAGAACGGTACAGCAGCTTCTGCGACTCGGTCATCGCTGCGGCTTTGGCATCATCCCAGCCGTTCACAAGGCGCGATACCGCACCGGAATTGGTCATCTTGTCCTCCCTTCGCGCCAAAAGCGCGGTAGTAATGCTCACGTTAAAGCTGACTGGAGAGCGACAGAATGTCAATCACTAACAATCATCATTGATCGTTTGCGGGTGCAGCATGATTGGAAATGATTTTTTATGATTGACAAAATGACGCAAGAAACGCCAACCTAAGTGCCAAGGGAGGACTCGATGCACGAAAAAGAACGCCACAGGATTATTCTATCTGCTGTTCAGGACCGTCCGGTCGTGACAGTCGTAGACCTGTGCGGCCTGACAGGCGCATCCGAAGCCACGATCCGTCGCGACATCGCGACCCTGCATATGCAGAAAAAACTGCGCCGCGTTCGTGGCGGTGCGGAATCGGTAAACCCGCCGCAGTTCATCGGCCTAGCCGGTCGCCCCTTTGCGATCAGCGAAACGATCAACATCAGGCAAAAACAAGCAATCGCGCGTGCTGCGGTCGCCCTGTGCGATGACGGGGAACCGATCATCATCAACGGCGGGACCACGACATTTCAGATGGTGCATCCGCTGGCCAGTCGCCGCATGCAGGTGTTCACCAACTCGTTCCCGATTGCCGAACACCTGCTCAAGCACAGCAAGAACACCATCATGCTGTCGGGCGGGGCCATCTACCGCGAACAGAACATCATCCTGTCGCCGTTCGATAACGATGTGACCCGCAATTTCTATGCGCGCCGCATGTTTATGGGGGCACAGGGAATCGGGCCGCTGGGCCTGATGGAGGCTGATCCCCTGCTGATTCAGGCTGAACAAAAGCTGATCGGTCAGGCGGATGAGCTGATCGTTCTGGCCGATAGTTCCAAATTCTCTCAGCGCAGCAGCCTCGTGCTCTGCCCGCTGAGCCGGATCGACACCGTGATCACCGACGAGGGGATTCCGGACAAAGCAGCGGCCATGCTGGAGGCCGCTGATGTGACGCTGATCGTTGCCCCTGTCGAGGCGGCGAGAGCAGAGGGGGCGGCCTCTTAGACCCGCCCAAACACACTTTCAGGGAGGAAATCATGAGTGTGATGAAGAAGATGCTGACCACTGTCGCCGTTGCCACTGCCTTTGTCGGCGGTGCTGCACAGGCCGAAGACATGCGCATCGCGCTGGTGGTCAAGGCACTCGGCATCGGCTTTTTCGAAGCCGCAGCCAAGGGCGCCGAAGAAGCTGCTGCCGAACTCGGCGGCGTAGAAATCATCTACACCGGCCCGACCGACACCACCGCCGAAGGCCAGATCGAAGTGATCAACAGCCTGATCGCGCAGGGTGTGGACGCCATAGCGATTTCCGCAAACGACCCTGACGCAGTGGCTCCGGCCCTGAAAAAGGCCATGGATCGCGGCATCACCGTGATTTCCTGGGACTCGGGCGTTGCCCAAGAGGGTCGCCAGATGCACCTGAACCCGTCGTCGAACGCGCTGATCGGTAACATGATCATCAAGCTCGCCGCCGATCACCTGCCCGAAGGCGGTCAGGTCGCCGTGCTGTCAGCCTCGGCCACCGCGACGAACCAGAACATCTGGATCGACGAGATGAACAAGGTCATGGGCAACTACCCGGGGATCGAAGTCGTCACCACCGTTTACGGCGATGACCTTGCCGACAAATCCTACCGCGAAGCTCAGGGCCTGATGCAGTCCTATCCAGACCTCGACGCCATCATCGCGCCGACCTCGGTCGGTATCGTGGCCGCTGCGCAGGCTGTCGCCGACGCGGGCAAGATCGGCCAGATCAACGTCACCGGTCTGGGTCTGCCGTCTGAAATGGCTGGCGCGATCGAATCCGGCGCGTCGCAGTCGTTTGCGATCTGGAACCCGATCGATCTGGGCTACTCGGCCACGATGATCGCGCACGCACTGGCCACCGGCGCAGCAACCGCCGAGCCGGGCGCATCGATCCCGATGGGCCGCATGGGCAGCGTCACGCTGGATGATACCAACTCGGGCGCGATGGCCGACCCGTTTGTCTACGACGCCTCGAATATCGAACAGTTCAAGTCGATCTTCTAATCCTCCAAGTGGCCGGTGCGGGGTTTCCCGTACCGGCCCTATTTTTCGAGACATCCCATGTTGGCAGACCATGCCGCGGACGCGCCGATCCTCAGGCTCGACCGCATCACCAAGACATTTCCGGGGGTCAAAGCCCTGTCCGAGGTACAACTCGCGCTGTATCCGGGGCAAGTGACCGCATTGATCGGGGAAAACGGCGCGGGGAAATCCACGCTGGTCAAGGTTCTGACCGGGATCTATCAGCCAGATGGCGGACAGATCACCGTTGACGGAACTCCGGTCAGCTTTCCCACCGCCCAAGACGCAGCCGCCCACGGCATCACCGCAATTCATCAGGAAACGGTCCTGTTCGACGACCTCACCGTCGCCGAAAATATCTTTCTCGGCCATGCGCCCAAGGGCCGGTTCGGCCTGATCGACACCGCCGCCCAGCGCCGGATGGCCCGCGATCTGCTGGACAGCATCGGCGCAGAAATTGATCCCGACACCCGTCTGCGCGATTTGGGGATTGCGTCGAAACATCTGGTTGCGATTTCGCGCGCCCTGTCGATTGACGCCCGTGTGGTGGTCATGGACGAACCGACCGCCGCGCTGTCGCACAAGGAAATCCACGAACTCTACGATCTGGTCGAGCAACTGAAATCGCAGGGCAAGGCGATCCTGTTCATCAGCCACAAATTCGACGAGATATTCAAAATCGCGGACCGCTATACGGTGTTCCGTGACGGCCAATTCGTCGCGGACGGACGTATCGCCGACGTCACAGAGGGCGATCTGGTCAAAATGATGGTTGGCCGCGAGGTCGATCAGATTTTCCCGAAACGCACCCCCAATATCGGTGCCGAAGTGTTGGAAGTGGTCGGCTATTCGCACCCGACCGAATTTGCCGACATCGGATTCACTCTCCGCGCTGGCGAAATTCTGGGCTTTTACGGCCTGGTTGGCGCGGGTCGGTCTGAATTCATGCAGGCCCTGTTCGGGATCACCAAACCGTCCAAGGGCGTGACCAAAATCGACGGCCAGATCAGGGTGATCCGCTCGCCCGCCGAGGCAGTCAATGCAGGTATCGTCTACGTGCCAGAGGATCGTGGCCTTCAGGGCGCAATTCGCCCGCTGCCGATTTTCCAGAACGTCACCTTGGCGTCGTTGAACCGCACCCCGCGCAAGGGGTTCATCAATCTGGCCAATGAATTTGCGCTGGCGCGTGAATATACAAAACGTCTGGATCTCCGCGCCGCCTCCTTGGACACGCCTGTCGGCAACCTGTCGGGCGGCAACCAGCAAAAGGTCGTCATCGCCAAATGGCTGGCCACCCAGCCCAAGGTGATCATTCTCGATGAACCGACCAAGGGTATCGACATCGGGTCCAAGGCCGCGGTCCATGACTTTATGGCCGAACTCGCGTCGCAGGGATTGGCCGTCATCATGGTCAGCTCGGAAATTCCCGAAGTCCTAGGCATGTCCGACCGGGTGATCGTCATGCGCGACGGCCGCATGGTGGCCGAAGTCTCTGGCCCCGAAATGACCCCTGAAACGTTGGTCCGCCATGCGGCCGGGATCGCAGAGGCAACGCTATGAAACAGCTGATCAAATCCCGCGAAGCCATCCTGACAGCCGCCATCGTGGTGCTGCTGGGGCTGATCGCGACCCGCTTTCCCGCCTTTGTCACGCCGGGCAATCTGGCGGCCGTGTTCAACGACACCTCGCCGCTGATCATTCTGGCCATCGGTCAGATGATCGTCATTTTGACGAAATGTATCGACCTGTCGGTCGCCGCCACCCTCGCGCTGACCGGGATGGTCTGTGCGATGATCAACGTTGCCGCGCCGGGTGTGCCGGTCTTTGTGATCGTCGCGGTAGCAATCGGTATGGGCATGGCTCTGGGCGCGTTCAACGGGGTGCTGACATGGAAACTGGGCATTCCGCCGATCGTCGTCACCTTGGGCACCATGACCATTTATCGCGGCATCATCTTTCTGATTTCCGACGGAAAATGGGTCAACAGCCATGAAATGACCCCCGCGTTCAAGGCGCTGCCGCGCGTCGCCTTCCTCGGCCTGCCTGCGCTGTCATGGCTGGCCATCGCGATTATCCTGATCGCCTTTGTCGCAATGACCCGCACCACGCTTGGCCGGGCGTTCTTTGCCGTCGGCGGCAACCCGCACGCCGCCGTTTACACCGGCATCAACGTGGGCCGCACGCAGTTCTGGGCCTTCGTCGCCTCTGGCGGTCTGGCCGGGCTGACGGGATATCTCTGGGTGTCGCGCTATGCCGTCGCCTATGTCGATATCGCGCTGGGATTTGAATTGGACGTCGTGGCCGCCTGCGTGATTGGCGGTATCGCGATCTCTGGCGGGATCGGATCGGTCGGCGGCGCGGTTCTGGGCGCGATCTTTTTGGGCGTGATCAAGAACGCCCTGCCCGTCGTGAACATCAGCCCGTTCTGGCAAATGGCGATCTCTGGCAGCGCCATCATCATCGCGATTGCTGTGAATACCCGCGCTGGCCGCAGCAAAGGCCGCGTCATCCTGAAGAAAACCGAGGCAGAAGCATGACCAGCACGGACCGTTTCATTCCCGACCGCCTGACCAGCCCGCTGCAAAAACGGCTCAAGAGCTGGGAAACGCTGCTGCTCGCCGTGGCGATTGCGATCTTTATCGCCAATTCGCTCGCCTCGCCGTATTTCCTGAATGCGTGGAACCTGTCGGACGCCACCTTTAACTTTACCGAAAAGGCGATGATCGCCTTTGCAATGGCCCTGTTGATCATAGCAGGGGAAATCGACCTGAGCGTCGCGTCTATCATCGCGCTGGCTTCGACTGCGATGGGCGCGGCGGCACAGTTCGATGTGTCCACCCTGACGCTGGTACTGATCGGGCTGAGTGTCGGGCTGGCCTGTGGCGCGTTCAATGCAGTTCTGGTGACGATGATGGGGCTACCCTCGATCGTGGTGACCATCGGCACCATGTCACTGTTTCGCGGCATCAGCTACATCGTTCTGGGCGATCAGGCCTATCGTGGCTATCCGGGCGCCTTTTCCTATTTCGGGCAGGGCTATGTGTTCTGGGTCATCAGTTTCGAATTCGTGCTCTTTGCCGTTCTGGCCGTGATCTATGGCGTGGTCCTGCACAAAACCAATTTTGGCCGCGCGGTTTATGCCATCGGCAATAACGCGACCGGCGCCCTGTTTTCCGGTATCCGCGTCGACCGGGTCAAGTTTATCCTGTTCCTGCTGACCGGCCTGATGTCCGGCATCGCGGCGGTCTGCCTGACCTCGCGGCTTGGCTCGACCCGCCCGTCAATCGGGCTGGGGATGGAGCTCGAAGTTGTGACGATGGTCGTTCTGGGCGGTGTGAACATCCTCGGCGGGTCCGGGTCAATTCCGGGCGTGGTGATTGCCGCCTTTGTCATGGGTCTGGTGACCTTTGGGCTGGGGCTGTTGAACGTGCCGGGGATCGTGATGTCGATCTTTATCGGGGCGCTGCTGATCGGTGTGATCGCCCTGCCCCGCCTATGGTCTATGTTGAGGAAATGATGGAAAAATACGCGTTCAAAATGCGCCTGAACCCCGGCATGAAGACCGAGTACCAGCGCCGTCATGACGAAATCTGGCCAGAGCTGTCTGCTCTCCTGAAACAGGCAGGCGTCTCGGACTACTCGATCCATCTGGACGAGGACACAAGCACCCTGTTCGGCGTTCTGTGGCGGACAACGCCGCATGGCATGGACGATCTGCCGTCCCATCCGGTGATGCAAAGATGGTGGGCCTATATGGCTGACATTATGGAAACCCATGCCAATAACGAACCCGTCGCGACGCCGCTGACCAACGTGTTTCATATGCCATGACCCATATCGCCGTTATCGATGTCGGCAAGACCAACGCCAAATTGGCCTTGGTCGACGGCAGCAGCCTGTCAGAGATCGCCGTGATGACACGGCCCAATACCGTCCTGACCGATGGTCCTTGGCCGCATTTCGATCTGGATGGCCATTGGGCGTTTTTCCTGTCCGGGCTGGCCGAATATCACCGGACGCATGAGATTGACGAGATCAGCATCACCACCCATGGCGCGTCGGTCACCCTGATCGACGGGGACGGACAGGCGGTGCCGATGCTGGATTACGAACACGGCGGGCCGGACAGCCTGTCAGCACAATATGCCGCCCTACGCCCCAATTTCGTGCAGACCGGATCACCCCGGCTACCGATGGGGCTGAATGTCGGGGCGCAATTACACTGGATGTTCAACACGGACCCGACCTTGCGGGACCGGTTGCAGGCGATTGTGACCTATCCGCAGTACTGGGGCTATCGGCTGACCGGGGCTCTGGCTACGGATGTGACCAGCCTAGGCTGCCATACCGACCTGTGGAGCCCGGAGGCAGGGGATTTTTCCCCGCTGGTCGATACGCTGGGCATCCGTGATCTGATCGCCCCCGCGCGCAAATCCAGCGATGTTCTGGGCACCATTTCGGCGGACATCGCCCGGGCGACCGGCCTACCGGCAGAGACGCCCGTGCGGGTCGGCATTCACGATTCAAACGCCTCGCTCTATCCGCATTTGCTGGGACGGACGGGGGCGTTTTCCGTGGTTTCGACGGGAACATGGGTCATCGTCATGGGGATGGGCGCGACAGTGCCCGCACTCGATCCGGCGCTGGATACACTGATGAACGTCAACGCCTTGGGCCAGCCGGTTCCTACCGCGCGGTTCATGGGCGGACGGGAATATGACCTGATCCGTCAGGGACGCACGATCACCCCGACCCAAGCGGATCGCGACGCGGTTCTGGACGGCCTCTGCCTGCTGCCCGCGATCGAGCCAACCACCGGCCCGTTTGCCGGACGCACCCACAGCTGGACCGCCAAGCCGCAGACCGAAGGCCAAGAGATTGTCGCGCTGTCCTATTACCTGGCGCTGATGACAGACACCTGCCTGACGCTGATCGGGGCCGCTGGCCCGACGGTGATCGAAGGCCCCTTTGCCCGCAACAGCGATTACCTTGCCATGTTGGCCTGTCTGCGTCCGGACGGCATCGAAATCGCCGCCAGCGCCACGGGAACCAGTGTCGGTGCTGCCCTGCTGTGCCTGCCGGACGCTAGTGCACCACAGACACAGGTTATTGCACCGACCGATCAGGACCGAATGCGCCGCTACGCCAAAATCTGGTCAGAGGCACTATTGCAAAAACAGCCCAGCTAGAGCCCAATAACGCCGCACCGCAGCCAAGCCATTGTCTCTACCGATGACTTCGACAATTCTAGGAGATGTCCGAACGGGGCACCGATGCCCCGGGTGGTCACAACAGGATTGGACAGGATGTCAGGTTCCACTCGCGGCGGTCGCCCGCAACGGTCATGAGCTTTATCGTTTACCTGAACGGCCTCGTGATGCTGTTCTTTGCGGGGTTGATGTTTGTCGACGCCCTGCTCTTTCCCAGCACTTCCTCGGAATTCTTCTTTGCCGGGGTGCTGACAGCGCTCATTGGCGGGTCGATGAGCCTTGCGTCCAACCGCAATCTCGACGGGTTGAACCGCCTGCATACCTTTATCC
This sequence comes from uncultured Paracoccaceae bacterium, assembly GCA_937864535.1. Taxonomy (GTDB): domain Bacteria; phylum Pseudomonadota; class Alphaproteobacteria; order Rhodobacterales; family Rhodobacteraceae; genus Marivivens. The sequence goes on along the minus strand of CALMJS010000020.1, from coordinate 106,574 downwards.
TGACCTCGTCTGTCTGGTGGGTCGCGGCCAGTGCCGGTGCCGTACCGCTCATGTTCTGGGGGCTTTCGCCGGTCGATGCCCTGTTCGAGGCGATGTCAGGCATCACCACCACCGGATCGACGGTGATGGTCGGACTGGATCAAACCCCGCGCGGCATCATTTTTTGGCGGGCCGCGCTACAGGCGGTTGGTGGCGTCGGCTTTATCGTGACGGCGATGGCTCTGCTGCCAATCATGAAGGTCGGCGGCATGCAGCTGTTTCGCACCGAGAGCTCTGACAAAGGCGAAAAGGCACTGCGCAGTTCGGCACAGTTCGCGACCGCCACGCTACAGGTCTATCTGGGGCTGATCGCTGTCTGCGCGCTGGTCTATCTGATCGGCGGCATGAACACGTTTGACGCCGTAACACACGCGATGACCACGCTGTCGACGGGCGGCTATTCCGGCTATGATGCGTCCTTTGGCCATTTCACCAGCCCGTTCCTCCAGTGGTCCTGCACGTTTTTCATGCTGCTCGGCGGGCTGCCATTCGCGTGGTACATCCGCATGATCCATCGCGGTGCGTTCCGTAGCGAACAGGTCGAGGCCATGCTCTGGAGCCTGCTGGCGGTCATCATGGCGATGTCGATCTGGCTGAGCATTTCAAACGGCATCAACTACCTGGAGGCGCTGCGACTCGTGGCGTTCAACGTGGTGTCGGTCGTGACGACCACTGGCTACGCGACCACGGATTACACCCTCTGGGGGCCGATTTTCGTGGTGGCGTTCTTCCTGCTCACGGCGGTGGGCGGCTGCACGGGATCGACCGCTGGCGGCGCCAAGGCGATGCGCTGGCTGATCTGCGCCCGGGCGATCGTTGCCCAACTGTTGTCGGTGCAAAACCCGGCGCGGATCACCCGCATCCGCTATGAGGGCCGGATGATCGAACCGGACGTAATGTCCGGCGTGATCACCTTTATGACCTTTTATCTGGTGACCTTCAGCCTGTTGTCGGTGGTTTTGACGCTGCTCGGACTGGATCTGTCCACTGCCGCCAGCGGCGCCCTGACGGCACTGGCAAACGTTGGACCGGGCGTTGGTCCGATCATCGGGCCGGCTGGCAACTTTGCGACCCTCTCTGACGAGGCAAAGGTCGTTCTGGCCTTTGGCATGTATCTTGGACGGCTGGAAATGCTGACGTTTTTTGTTCTCTTGCTACCCGCCTTTTGGCGCGAAGTTCACGCCTGACGGATTGACAGATGGCCACACAGACCCCAGCCACCCGCGCCCTCAGCGCTGCCAAGATCACCTACGAGGTGATCGAATATGACTATGTACAGGGTCAGGACAAAATCGGTCTACATGCCGCCAGCGCCATCGGAGAGGACCCCCAAAAGGTTCTGAAAACGCTCATGGTTCTGGTTGATGACAGGCCCGCCTGCGTGGTCATCCCCTCGGGCAACAGCCTGTCGATGAAAAAGGTGGCCAGCGCCTTTGGCGGGAAATCGGCCCAGATGATGCCCCCGGACAAGGCAGAGCGGCTGACCGGATTTCATACCGGCGGGATTAGCCCCTTTGGTCAGAAAAGAGCCTGCCCCACGGCAATGGAGCAGGCTGCGATGCATCACGATACCGTGGTGATCAACGGCGGCAAGCGCGGCATGATGGTGCGCCTCAGCCCGGCAGATGCAATGCGCGCCGCCAAGGCAGAGGCTCACCCCCTGTGTGCCGAGTGATCAGCGGCGATAGACGCCCAGCGTCATCGCCCCGATCGGCGTCTGCGTGAGAGGATCGGCGACAACGAACGACACCTGTTGCTGATAGCTCTGGGTCGAAGAGTCGAACTCGACCTCGGAATAATGGACCGCGTAGAACCCCTTGGGGTAGGTTTCCGAGTGCTTCGACTCGTCTCCCTGCCAAAAGTCAGAGGTCGGCGAGCTGGCTCCGACGTTCAACCCCTTGGCATCCATCAGGATGATCTCTGACAGTATGCCGTGCGATTCAGCAACTTCGGCGCGCAGGAAATCCGAAACCGGGCTGTCCATCACGGGCGACATGATCGGGCCGCCGTTCAGGATGACCTCGCCCCGCCAGATTTTATCCAGCGCGAGGATGGCGCGCTCGGAATACTCGGTGGTCTCTTTGTTCTGGGCCTGAACGGCCGCGACGATCTCTGGCGACTGGGCCCAGGCGCGATATTGCGCGACCTGAACCTCATCCAAGAGCCGTGCGTCCTGAGCAACCGCCGCGCCAGCGCCGCCGACGATCAGAACAGCCAGAAAACGATAGATTTTTTTCATCTCTGAACCCTCTTAGAACGATCCGAACGATCGTTCGTCATGGTCAATGTTCATAACGGACCGCGCCGGCCGGGTTGACAGGTTCGACGGCGCCGAACTGGAGCCACGGCCCTTGCGCAGATCCGAGGTCGACATGGTCACCGGCTGATCGGGGATGCCGCCCGACAGGCGGAACTGACCCAGATGTTTCAGCAGCGATGCGTTGGTTCCCGTCAGGTTTTCAGCGGTCTGCGCGATCAGATCGGCCTGCGAGGTACTGTCACGGGCAATCTGTGCGACCGAGCTGATCGCGGTATTCATATGCGTGACCGACTTGGCCTGTTCGTCTACCGATTGCACGATGTCCTGGATCAGCGTCACAACCTTGCCCACGTCGTTGGCGATATTGTCGAACGCGGTAAAGGTATCGTTGGACACATCCACACCCAGACGCACCTGATTGGCCGATTTCTCGATCAGCGACCGGGTCTCCTGAGCGGCCTTGGCAGAGCGTGCCGCAAGGTTGCGCACCTCTTGGGCCACGACAGAGAACCCGCGGCCATGGGTGCCCGCACGGGCGGCCTCGACGGCAGCGTTCAGAGCCAAGAGGTTGGTCTGGAATGCAATTTCGTCGATAACCTTGATGGTCTTACCGATTTCTTCGGAGGACTGGCTGATGTCGCTCATCGCGCTCACCATCCGCGTGACCTTTTCCTTGCCTTCCTGAGCGACCGAATAGGTGGCCGAGGCCAGACGGCCCATGTCCTTGGCCGCAGCGCTGCCGGACTGAACCTGCTGGTTGGTTTCTTCGGCGGCGGCGGACAGTTCTTCGACCGCTTCGGCCTGAATTTCCGCGTTCGCAGCCAGACCCTGCGCCAGATGGGACAGTTCCTGCGCAACACCCGACACCCCGACTGTCTCGCGACGGAAACTGATCAAGGTCTGATCCATCACCTCGACAATTGCGCCCACAGCCCGGGCAGAGGCACCGACTTCGTCATTGGACTCAACGTTGAACCGGGCCGAGAGGTCCTTGTTCTGGGCCATCGTGTCCAGCGTTTCCCGCATCTTGTCCAGCGGACGAACGATAGACCGGGCCACCCACAGACCGACCAGCGCGCTAAGTGCCAGAACAGCCAGGACGATGCCGCCCATGACCAGCCGCAACTGGCCAGCCTTTGCAAATACTTGTTCTTTTTCGGCTTCGACGATCAGTCCATATTTCTGGCCTGCCAGCTCGACGCTGCGATAGGTCGTGACCATTTCCAGCCCGTCAAAACGGGTCCGGTCGATCTCTACGAGTGTGCTTGCGGCGAGCGCAGCCTGCGCCAGTTCGGAATTGCTGATGCCACCCATGACATCCTCGTCCGAATGGCCGCCAGCGGCATCATCATCGTGACCGACGAGAGCTTCGCCATTCTTGCTCACAAGGATCGTGTGGACGCTATAATGCATACCCATCGGCTTGGCCAATGCGCCGTCGAGCATCGAGATCGGGAACGCAATCGCAATCGCACCGATTTTCGCGCCTTCGTTATCGAACACCGGCACAGACCCAAAGCTGATGTGCTCGTTCAGACCCGAGTAAACTTCGAACGAGGTGAACGACACACCATCCGAGGTCAGGGCGCGGTTCAGTTGCGCCGTCAGCGCCGACTGGGGCAGCGAGCCTCCGTTGATCGACTGGGCGAATTCACTGCCCTTGTTCCAGGAATAGACGATATTGCCGTCAAGATCGGCGACATACAGGTCCCGTGCCCCCACATGCTGAACCAGACGGGTCACCCAGTCCTGCCAACCCGCGTGCAGGGCCGAATAGGGGGTCAGATCGTCCGCGCCCTCTGCCAGCAAATACCGTTGCGCCGGGGCATTGCTGTTCCCGTCTACAAAAAGCTTGCGCAGATAGGTGGTCGGGTCGGACTGGGTCTCGTCCACCACGATAAACGCACCTGTCATGGAATTGACAAAGCTGGAGACAGCCACATCCCTCGACAACAGTTCGAGCAGAGATTCAACGCCAGACAATGTTTCCTGCGCGTCAGCGGTTCGCTGATTGGCCGCATTGGTCAGTGCGAAGTCAGCCTGAATGCGCAGATCATTCCGCAAAAACATATAGGAAATGATCGCAACAAGCAGGACGCTGGACACGGTCAGCGCCAAGAAGGCTGCGGGTAGCTTTATCGCTAGTCGAGTGGATGCGAGCATGGGTGAGTACCTTATGAGACTGTAGGTCCATTACGTCGCGTTTCCCCCTACCTTTAGGCGCATGCCCGTTAGGATAGTAACATAGCCTAAAACTCGCGCTTCATTATGTCGGCGACAGCCTTGATCTGATTGACCAAAGGCGTCCGGCGTCGCCAGACCATACCGATGGTCCGGCTGGGCTGAGGGTCGGAAAACCGGGATATCGCGACCGGTGCGGACCGGGTTTCGATCGTCACGGCCATATCCGGGATCAGCGTCACGCCCATGCCCGCGCCGACCATCTGCACCAGCGTCGACAGGGTGCTGCCCTCCAGCATCTCCTTGGGCTTCTGAGCGGTCATATCGCAAAACGACAGGGCCTGATCGCGGAAACAATGGCCCTCTTCCAACAGCAGCAGCCGCATATCCCGCAGGTTTTCTTTGCTTGGGACGGGTAAATCCGCCTCGGACCGCGACCGGACCAACACAAAGTTTTCGGAAAAGAGCGCCACCTCCTCCAAACTGGCCTCTGACACCGGCAAGGCTACGATGGCAGCGTCCAGACGGCCCTCGGTCAGATCCTGGATCAGCCGCGGCGTGATGGATTCGCGAAGATAGAGATCGAGGTCGGGATATTGTTTCGACACATGCCCGATCAGCTGCGGCAGCAGATACGGCGCAACCGTCGGAATGACGCCCAGACGCAGCCGCCCCGACATAGGCCCCCGCGACGCCCGCGCGAGATCCGAGAGTTCCTCGACAGACCGTAGTATCGTCTGTGCGCGATCCCAGAACACCTGACCAAAGCCGGTCAATCGCACCTGACGGTGGGTCCGTTCGAACAGCACGATCCCGACCGACTGTTCCAGTTCCTTGATCTGCATCGACAGAGCAGGCTGACTGATCGCGCATTCCGCCGCCGCCTGGCCGAAATGGCCGGTCCGGGCGACGGCATCGAAATACCGCAGTTGTTTGAGAGTAAGGTTCATCATCAGTAAATCTTATCACAACGATCAGAAAATATAAATTCCCCTGATGGAATGGAACCGCTAGCTTTGCGTCAGGAGTAGGAGCCCCCCAAATCACCGATGATCGGCGATCTTGGCCTCCTTTGTGTTTTTGACCCAAGCCAGGAGAGCGACATGGACGGCAATACACCCAGCGGCGGCAAATGCCCTGTCATGCACGGCAACCCCAATGTCACCAACAAGGCGCGGACAAACCGCGACTGGTGGCCGAACCAGTTGAACCTCAAGGTTCTGCACCAAAACCAGCCCGCATCGAACCCGATGGGCACGGACTTTAACTATGCCGAGGCGTTCAAGTCTCTCGATCTGGATGCGGTCAAGGCCGACCTGTTCGCGCTGATGGCCGACAGCCAGGAGTGGTGGCCGGCAGACTATGGTCACTACGGCCCGTTCTTTATCCGCATGGCATGGCACAGCGCTGGCACCTACCGCACCGCTGACGGTCGCGGCGGTTCGACTTCGGGCACGCAGCGGTTCGCGCCGCTGAACTCTTGGCCGGATAACGTCAACCTCGACAAGGCGCGCCGCCTGCTGTGGCCGATCAAACAGAAATACGGCAACGCACTAAGCTGGGCCGACCTGATGATCCTCGCCGGGAACTGCGCAATCGAATCGATGGGGCTCAAACCCTTTGGTTTCGGCGGCGGTCGTGCCGATGTGTGGGAGCCGGAAGAAGACATCTACTGGGGTTCGGAATCCGAGTGGCTGGCCACCTCGGACAAGAAGGACAGCCGCTATTCGGGCGAGCGCGATCTGGACAACCCGCTGGCCGCCGTACAGATGGGCCTGATCTATGTGAACCCCGAAGGCCCCGATGGCACGCCTGATCCGGTCGCCTCGGGCCGCGATGTGCGCGAAACCTTTGGCCGGATGGCGATGAATGACGAAGAGACCGTGGCGCTGGTCGCCGGCGGTCACACCTTTGGTAAATCGCACGGTGCCGGAAACGCCGCGCTGGTCGGCCCCGAACCCGAAGCCGCACCGCTGGAAATGATGGGCCTTGGCTGGGCCTCGACCCACGGCACCGGCATGGGCGGTGATACCATCGGTTCCGGCATCGAAGGTGCATGGAAGCCGAACCCGACGACCTGGGACATGGGCTATCTCAAGGTGCTGTTCAAATACGACTGGGAACTGTGCAAATCGCCCGCTGGTGCGCACCAGTGGCACCCGATCGATTGCGCCGACGAAGACATGGTCGTCGATGCCCACGATCCGTCGAAAAAGCATCGCCCGATGATGACCACCGCCGACATGTCGATGAAGATGGACCCGATCTACGGTCCCATCGCCAAGCGGTATCTGGACAATCCGGCCGAGTTTGCCGACCAGTTCGCCCGTGCATGGTTCAAATTGACCCACCGCGATATGGGCCCGAAGCCCTGCTATCTGGGCAAGGACGTGCCCGCCGAAGACCTGATCTGGCAGGATCCGGTGCCGGCTGTCGACCACCCGCTGGTCGATGCGGCGGACATCGCCGCGCTCAAGGCCGAACTGCTGGCAGCGGTTTCCGGACCGGAACTGATCCAGACGGCATGGGCCTCGGCCTCGACCTTCCGTGGCTCGGACAAGCGCGGCGGCGCCAATGGTGCGCGTATCCGTCTGGCTCCGCAGAACGCATGGGCGGCGAACCAGCCCGAGCAACTGGCCCGCGTGCTGGCAGCACTGGACGGCATCAAGGCCGGTTTCGATGCCAAGGGCGCGAAGAAAGTGTCGCTGGCCGATCTGATCGTTCTGGGCGGTGTCGCCGCAGTAGAGGCCGCAGCCAAGGCAGCAGGGCACCCGGTCGAGGTTCCGTTCACACCGGGCCGCACCGACGCCACGGCAGAGCAGACCGACGCTGAGTCGTTCGAACCGCTAGAGCCGCTGGCCGACGGGTTCCGCAACTATCTGGCCAAGGACTTCCGCATCTCGGCCGAAGAGTTGCTGGTCGACCGCGCCCAGTTGCTGACGCTGACCGCGCCGGAAATGACGGCCCTCGTCGGTGGTCTGCGGGTGATTGGCGGCAATGTGAACGGGTCCAAGCACGGCGTGTTCACTGACCGCGAAGGTGCGTTGACCAACGACTTCTTTGTCAACGTGCTGTCGATGGACACCGTGTGGAAGGCCACCTCGGACGCACAAGCCGAGTTCGTCGGAACCGACCGCAAGACAGGCGCCCAGAAGTGGACCGCCACCCGCGTCGATCTGGTCTTTGGCTCGAACTCGCAACTGCGCGCGATTTCCGAGGTTTACGCCCAATCGGATAACGCCGGCAAATTCGTTCAGGACTTTGTCGCAGCATGGACCAAGGTGATGAACGCGGATCGGTTTGATCTGGCATAAAGTCGCCTAAATTGTAGGCATCTCGTGACTTTTCAGTCTCGGCTGCATCAAAATAGCGCGGGTCTTCGGGCCCGCGCTTTCCTTTGCCCGGCGCGGTTCCCACACTGTCCCCACAGTCAGGACAAACGGGCAGAGAATGTCGATCAAGGCCAGCATTTACCACCTCACGCATTATACCTATGACAAGCCGGTCATCCTCGGCCCGCAGATCATCCGCCTGCGCCCTGCTCCGCACAGCCGCACCCGCGTCCTGTCGCATTCTCTCAAGGTGTCGCCCGCCGGGCATTTCGTGAACCACCAGCAGGACCCGTTTGGCAACTGGTTGGCCCGTTACGTGTTCCCCGAACCGGTGACCGAGTTGAAAATCGAGGTCGCTCTGACCGCGGACATGACCGTCTATAACCCGTTTGATTTTTTCACCGAGGATTACGCGGAAACATGGCCCTTTGACTATGCCGACGACCTGACAGAGGACCTATCGATCTACCGCAAAGCGGACCCGATCACCCCGGCATTTCAGGCATTTTTGGACTCTGTGCCCCGTGATCGGTGTCGCACGGTCGATTTCGCGGTGAACCTGAACGCGATGATATCGGGGCGCGTCGCCTATACCATCCGGATGGAACCGGGCGTGCAAACCCCCGAGGAAACCCTGACAGTCGGCAGCGGGTCGTGCCGTGACAGCAGCTGGATGCTGGTGCAGGCGCTGCGCCATTTCGGCTTTGCCGCGCGGTTCGTCTCGGGCTATCTGATCCAGTTGAAACCGGACCTCAAGGCGCTGGACGGCCCCTCTGGCACAGAGGTGGACTTTACCGATCTGCACGCCTGGGCAGAGGTCTATATTCCCGGCGCAGGCTGGATCGGTCTGGACCCGACCTCGGGCCTGTTGACCGGAGAGAGCCATATCCCCTTGGCGGCCACGCCCCATTACCGCAGCGCCGCACCGATTGCCGGCGGTTTTTCTGCCACGGGCAAGGTCGAGGTCAGTTTCGATTTCGACATGCAGATTTCGCGGGTGGCAGAACACCCGAGGATCACCAAACCCTTTAGCGATGCGGCATGGGATGACCTGAACGCGCTGGGGCAAAAGGTCGATCAGGCGCTGGCCGATCATGACGTCCGCCTGACGATGGGCGGCGAGCCGACCTTTGTGTCGATCGACGATTTCGAGAGTGCCGAGTGGAACACCGCTGCCGTGGGTCCGACCAAGCGGGACAAGGCCGATCAGTTGATCCGCCGCCTGCGCAGCCGCTTTGCCCCCGGCGGGTTCCTGCACTACGGTCAGGGCAAATGGTACCCCGGCGAAACCCTGCCCCGCTGGACGTTTTCGCTCTATTGGCGGCACGATGGCCAGCCGATCTGGCAAAACCCGGATCTGATCGCCGATGAGGCGACGAACCACGGTGCGACCTCGTTGCAGGCGCAGGAACTGCTACGCGAAATCGCCGCTGACATGGACCTGCCAGAGGAAAACATCCTACCCGCCTATGAGGACCCCGCCGAATGGCTGGTCAAAGAGGCCAATCTACCGGACAACGTCACCCCCGAAAACTCCAAGCTCAAGGACCCCGAAGAGCGCCACCGCCTGCGGACGGTCTTTGAACGCGGGCTAACCGATCCGGTCGGTTTCGTGCTGCCGGTGCAGCCGTGGATGGCCAAGGATGGGCGACGCAAATGGTATTCCGAACTGTGGCGGCTACGGCGGGGTAAGGTCTTCCTCGTGCCGGGGGATAGCCCCGTGGGCTATCGTCTGCCGCTGAACAGCCTGCCCTATCTGTCGCCAGCACAATACCCCTATGTCTATCCGATGGACCCGTCGGCCCCCTTGCCGGATCTACCCGATCCGATGGATCACGATGCGCGGCGCAAATCGCAACCGATGGCCAGCTTTGTGCCCTCGACCCCGACGCAGGCGATGATGCCGCAGCTCATCACCGAAATCGAAGGCCATGTCCGCACCGCCGTGTCGGTCGAGGCCCGCGATGGCCGCCTGTGTGTTTTCATACCGCCGATGGCGATGCTCGAGGATTATCTGGACCTGCTGCATTCCGCCGAAGCCGCCGCGCTGCGGTTGGGCCTGAAAATCCATATCGAAGGCTATGCGCCCCCGCATGACCCCCGCCTGAACGTTATTCGCGTCGCTCCCGATCCGGGCGTGATCGAGGTGAACATCCACCCCGCCCGCAATTGGCAGGACTGCGTGGATATCACCACCGGCGTCTACGAGGAGGCGCGGCAGTCGCGACTGGGCGCCGAGAAATTCATGATCGACGGCAAGCACACCGGCACCGGCGGCGGCAACCACGTCGTCGTGGGCGGGCAGACGACCAATGACAGCCCGTTCCTGCGCCGCCCCGATCTGCTCAAGAGCCTGATCATCCATTGGAACCGGCATCCGTCGCTATCCTACCTGTTCTCTGGCCTGTTCATCGGCCCGACCTCGCAGGCTCCGCGCATCGACGAAGCCCGGCACGACAGCCTCTATGAACTGGAAATCGCACTATCGCAGATACCCGCACCGGGTCAGGGCCTGTCGCCCCTGCCGTGGCTCACCGACCGTCTGCTGCGCAACATTTTGACTGATGTCACCGGCAACACGCACCGGGCCGAAATCTGTATCGACAAACTCTATTCGCCCGACGGTCCCACAGGGCGGCTGGGGCTGGTCGAGTTCCGGGGCTTTGAGATGCCACCCGATGCAAGGATGAGTCTGGCCCAGCAATTGCTGCTGCGGGCGCTGATCGCACGGTTCTGGGCCAACCCGATTGACGGCGATCTGACCCGTTGGGGCACGGCGCTGCATGACCGGTTCATGCTGCCCCATTTCGTCTGGCAGGATTTCCGCGACGTGCTGCGCGATCTGGCGGACCATGGCTTTGCTCTGCAAGAGGACTGGTTCAAGGCGCAGTTGGAATTCCGCTTCCCCTTCTGCGGCGAAACCGAGGTCGAAGGCACCCATCTGGAGCTGCGACAGGCACTGGAGCCGTGGCATGTTCTGGGCGAAACCGGCGCTGTCGGCGGCACGGTGCGCTATACGGACAGTTCGACCGAACGGTTGCAGGTCACACTGACCACCGCAGACCCCGACCGGTTCGATGTGCTGTGCAACGGGCGGCGCGTTCCCCTGACGGCGATAGGCGCGGGCCAGTCGGTCGGTGGTGTCCGGTTCAAGGCGTGGCAACCCGCCTCGGCCATGCATCCCGTTCTGCCGATTGATGCACCGCTAACCTTTGATATCTTTGATAAATGGTCAGGTCGCCCGTTGGGCGGCTGTGTCTATCAGGTGGCGCACCCCGGTGGGCGGAACTATGACACCTTCCCTGTGAATGGCAACGAGGCGCAGGCGCGGCGTCTGGCGCGGTTCCAGCCGCATGGCTACCGTCCGGGGCATTTCCCCGTGGTCGGAACCGAACGGGTCAACAGAGAGTTCCCCTTCACCCTTGACCTCAGACGACCGTTAGGGGTCTAACCGGAGCAGACGACCAAGGGGCGGGGGAAAATGGCCAATCACGGTCTGGGACAATACCGCCCTTTGCCGGGGGTCAAGGACGAGATGATGACGAACGAAGGGGCTATTCGGCCCCTTTGGAAACGTTTGATGACACGTCTGGAATCGCTCTCTGCCGATGATATGGCGCGCGACATTGCCCGCGCGGACCAATACCTGATGAATAGCGGCGTGTTTTACCGCCAATACGGCGATGGGCAGTCGCTGGAACGGCCTTGGCCGCTCAGCCATATTCCGGTCCTGATCGAAGAGGCCGAATGGGCCAAACTGTCCGAAGGACTGATGCAACGGGCCGATCTGCTGGAAAAGCTGATGGCGGATTTCTACGGGCCAAACGATCTGGTTCAGTCCGGGCGGCTGCCGACCTCGCTGATTGCGGGCAACTCGGAATGGCAGCGTCCGATGGTCGGTGTTCAACCTCGTTCGGGGCATTATCTGCACTTTATCGCGTTTGAACTGGGCCGGGGGCCAAATGGCCAATGGTGGGTTTTGTCGGACCGGACTCAGGCGCCCTCTGGCGCGGGGTTTGCGCTGGAAAACCGCGTGGCCACGTCGCGGATGTACGCCGATATTTATTCGGCCGAGAATGTACACCGGCTGGCGGGTTTCTTTGGCGGATTTCGCGATGCGCTGATGGCGCTCCGGCAGGACCGCAACGGGCGGGTGGCCGTGATGACACCGGGTCCGCTGAACGAAACCTATTACGAGCAAGCCTATATCGCCCGCTATCTGGGTGTCAGCCTCGTGCAGGGCGAAGACCTCGCGGTATCCGGCGGGCAATTGATGATGCGCACGGTTTCTGGCCTGCGTCCGGTCGAGGTGCTGTGGCGCAGACTGGATTCGAATTACGCCGATCCGCTGGAACTGGACCACAAATCCCGTATCGGCACGCCGGGTATGGTGTCGGCCCTGCGGGCAGGCAGTCTGACGATGGTCAACGCGCTGGGGTCCGGCCTGCTGGAAACCCGCGCCCTTATGGCCTTTCTGCCCAGCCTCGCCAAAGACCTGCTGGGCGAGAGGCTGGCAATCCCGAACATTGCCACATGGTGGTGCGGCGATGCTGCCGCCCGCCAAGCGGTTCTGAACGCTCCGGGCAGAATGGTCCTCAACCCCGCCTTGGCCAGCGGGCTGCCCTTTGATCCGGCGACGCCCCATGTCAACGCGGGCAACATGCCGCCCGAGGAATTGGCCCGCCTGCTTGCCGAACTCGGCCCGACTCTGGTCGCCCAAGAGGCAGTAACACTCTCTACGACCCCGACACTGATCGACGGCGCTATCGTTCCACGTCCGATGGCGCTGCGGGTATTCCTCGCGCGGACGCCGATGGGATGGCAGGTCATGCCCGGCGGCTATGCCCGCATTGGCGCAACGCCGGACCCGGCAGCCATCGCCATGCAACGCGGCGGGTCAGCGGCGGATGTCTGGGTCGTCAGCCCGCGCAAAGTGTCCGATGTCACCTTGGTGGCTCCGGCCAGCCAGCCTTTGCGGCGCGCTGAACCGGGCGCCCTGCCGTCCCGGTCCGCGGAAAACCTGTTCTGGCTGGGGCGCTATGTCGAACGGTCCGAAGGCGTTTTGCGTCTCCTGCGGGCCTACAACATCCGGCTGGCCGAAACGGGCAATGCCGAATCCCCGCTGCTCAGGGCGCTGACACCTTTGTTCGAGTGGCACGGCATTGATCCGTCCAAGGGCATCCCGAACGGGCTGTTGGTCAATCTCGATGCCGCTATCGGCAGTGCGGGCCGGGTGCGTGACCGATTTTCACCCGACGCGTGGTCGGCCCTGACCGACCTCGACAAAACCGCGCGACGCATGGCCACGCGGGTCACGCCCGGCGACGATGCTGCACGCGCCCTGTCCAAGTTGTTGCGCAAACTGGCGGGGATTTCCGGTTTGATGCACGAAAACATGTATCGCTTTATGGGGTGGCGTTTCATGACCATCGGGCGCCTGCATGAACGGGCGACGGGCATGGCCCAGACGCTGTCGATCCTGACCCAGCCAGACGCGCCGGATGGGTTGCTCGACCTTGCGATCGAGGTGGGCGACAGCACACTGACCCACCGCAGGCGGTTTACTGTCACGACCTCGCGCGAGACGGTGCTGGACCTCTTGGCGCTGGACCCGCTGAACCCCCGATCCATACGGCACCAGATCGACCAGTTGCGCGAACAGGTCGACCGGTTGCCTGCCGCCAATACCCAAGGCGATCTCTCGCCGCTGGCGCGGGCCGTGCTGCGGATCTACGCCGATTTGGCGGTATCTGAACCCCGGGATTTGACGCCAGAGCGCCTCACGGATCTGCGCAATCGCATTGCGTCCCTGTCGACGAATTTGTCAGAGGCCTATCTGCAATGATCCGATACGGCCTGACACTCAAGATTACCTATAAATTCGATCGCCCCAGCGGTGCCGGTCGACAGTTGCTGCGGGTTCGTCCGCAGTCCATTCCCGGTGTGCAGTTGGTCAACAGCTGCCGGTTGACGACGCAGCCCAAGGCCATTGAACTGCGCAGCTTTACCGATTTTTTTGGAACGACCGTGGACGAGGTCGTGTTGCCCGCAGGGCTGGACGATCTGGTGATCGAAATGCGGGCCGAAGTCATTCGGCGCGGCAAGGAGGCCGCGGCCGCCGATCTGTCCACGCATCGCGATCAACTGGCTGTCGATCTGGCGGCGCTGCACGATCTGGGGCCGCAATCACCGCACCATTTTCTGTTTCCGACCGAACAAATCCCTCCGGTCCCCGCGATCGCGGCCTATGCCGCCAAAGCGGTCGAGGGGACGCAGACCGTTCGCCAGGCCGTTCAGGCACTAGGCGAGGCACTGCACAACGATTTGTCCTTTGATGCCAAGGCGACAACGGTCGATACTCCGATCATCGAATCCTTTGAGAAACGTCACGGCGTCTGTCAGGATTTCAGCCAGATCATGATTTCCGGCCTGCGCAGTCTGGGCATTCCGGCGGCCTATGTCTCTGGCTTTTTGCGGACCCTGCCTCCGCCGGGCAAACCCAGGCTTCAGGGGGCAGATGCGATGCATGCGTGGGTGCGGGCATGGTGCGGCGTCGAACAGGGCTGGATTGAATACGACCCGACCAATTCATGTTTCGTCACTACAGATCACGTCGTCATCGGCTATGGCCGCGATTACGCCGATGCGGCCCCGGTGACGGGGATGCTCCGCATCAATGGCACCCAGAGGACAGGGCATTCGGTGGATATCATCGAACTTTGACAGTTGATTGACGCTACGTCGCGACCACGTGCCAGATTGACACACTCGTCATAATGACAAAAGTGTCAAAAAAATTGGAGTCGAGGTTCTGATGTCCCGTTGGCGATCTACCACGCTTGTTTGTGCCTTGTCTCTGGCCGTGCCTGTCATAGCCTTTGCGGACCAACCGCTGACCGTCAGAGCCGTCGAAGCCCGGCAAACCCTGCCGCGTCACGAATTGACGCTCACTGGTGTGATCGAGGCGGCCCAATCCCTGCCGGTCAGTTTTCGCAGCGGCGGGCGGGTGACAGAGATTGCCGTATCAGTAGGGGATCGTGTGGCGCAGGGGGCGCTGTTGGCCTCGGTCGATCCGACCCAAGCCATGGCGGCAGCGCGCGCAGCCGCAGCACAACTGTCGGCCAGCGATGCGGCCCTGACCCGCGCGATGCTGGCCGCCGACCGCGCCGCCTCGCTGCTGGAGCGCGGAGCCGGGACCACAGCCGACCTCGACGCCGCCAAGGAGGCGCTGCTCTCGGCGCAGTCCACCCGCGATCAGGCCGCCGCCCAATTGGCCAAGGCCGAGCAGGCCATTCGCGATACCAACATCCTCGCCCCGGTTTCCGGTGTCATCACTGAACGGTTGGTCGAACCCGGGCAGGTTGTCGGGGCCGCACAAACCGTCGTGACCTTGGCCGCCGATGGTCAGCGCGAGGCGGTGTTCTACGCGCCGGATTTTCACAACTTGTCCGATTTTCTGCGGCTGCGGCTAACGCTCACATCGCTGGATAGCCCGCAGGCCACCTACATCGCGGTGATTTCGGACATCTCGCCTCTGGCCAATGAGCGCACCGGAACGGTCGAGGTCCGCGCGGAGGTGCTGGACACCGATGCGCCGCCGCGCCTTGGCTCTGCGGTGACCAGTACGGTCAGCCTGACCGTGGCACAGGCCTATGTTCTGCCCGCTTCTGCCTTTGTTGTCGGGGAAACCGGTCCGGCGGTCTGGATCATCGACCCGCAAACCCAGCGCGTCCACTTGCAAGGCATTGATATCGCTGGATTTACAACAAATGAAATCGAGGTGTCCGACGGGCTGTCAGAGGGCCAACTGGTCGTGACCGACGGCGCCCATCTGATCTACCCGGACCGTTTGGTCACGATCGACGGAGCGCAGAAATGACCGGTTCCCTGTTGCGTAGCGCCGGTTTGGTCCTGTGCCTGATGGCTGGCATCCCGGCCATGGCCCAAGAGACCGGCGCACCGCGGCCCATCGTGTCGGAGATCGTAGAGAACGTCAGCGCGCAGTTGCGCAGTTTTCCCGGCGTGATCGCTGCCGAAGTGCAAACCACTCTCGCCTTTCAGACCTCGGGACGGGTGGCAGAACGCTATGTCGAACTGGGCGATCGTGTGACCGCGGGTCAATCGATCGCGGTGCTGGATCAGGTCACGCTCCAAGAGGACGTCGACGCCGCGCAGGCGGGCGTTGCAGCGGCGGCGGCGCAGGCCGATCTGGCGCAGCAGAGTTTTGATCGGGTGACAGAACTGCGGCGGCGCGGCGTCGCCAGCGATGCCCAGATCGAGGCGATCACCGCCCAGCGCGACGCCTCGGATGCGGCATTGACCGCGGCCAAGGCCGACCTGACCCGTGCTCAGGACGCCGCACAATTCGGCACACTGGTGGCCCCGGCGGATGGCATCATCATCGCCGTCCATGCCGACCCCGGCAGCATGGTCACCCCCGGAACCCCGGTTGTCACCTTGGCCACCGACGAAGGCCGCGAAGCGGTTTTCGATGTTCCCGAGGATGTGCGGGCCATTCTGGACGACGGATCAGAGTTCATTATCGAACCGCGCTATGAAACCGATCAGGTCTGGCACGGTAGCCTGCGTCTGATCGAGCCGATTGCCGACAGCGGCACCAGAGGCCATCGCCTGCATGTTACCCTCGACGATCAGACGCTGCGGTTGGGAACGTTGATCACGGCACGGCTCGACCTGCCGGAAACGCCGGTACTGACGCTCCCTGAACAGGCCATCGTCATGATCGACGACGCGCCCCATGTCTGGCGTGTCGGCCCAGAGCGGAGGGCCGAACTGGTGGCCGTCACACTGGGCGAGCGACTGGATCTGCGCTGGATCGTAGAGGCCGGTCTGACCGCTGGCGACGAAGTGTTAATTCGCGGCACCTCTTCGGTCGAAGAAGGCCAAACCCTGGGCGAAAGAGTCGAATAATGTCCAAGTTCAACCTATCCGATTGGGCCCTGAAACATCGGTCGATGGTGTGGTTCATGATCATCGTCTCGCTGGTTGCGGGCATATTGTCCTACGGCAATCTGGGCCGCGAAGAGGACCCGTCCTTTACCATCAAGACCATGGTTGTCTCGGCCGCCCTGCCCGGCGCCACCGCGGAGGAAACCCGCGAACAGGTCACCGACCGGATCGAGAAAAAGCTCCAGGAACTGCCCAATCTAAAAATGACGCGCTCGGAAACCTTTCCGGGCCGCGCCGTGGTTTACGTCGAACTGACGCCGGAAACCCGTGGCCAGGAGGTCGCGCAGACATGGCAAAAGGTCCGCAACATGATGACCGACATCCGGTCCGAGTTTCCCGCGGAAATTGCCGGATTTGCCTTTAACGACGGGTTCGGCGATGTGTTCGGCAGCATCTATGCCTTTACCTACGACGGCTTTTCCCCCCAAGAGATGAAGGACCAGCTCGAGGCGATCAAATCCAGCATTCTGACCCTTCAGGACGCGGGCAAGGTCGATCTCATCGGCACCCAAGACCCAGTGGTCTATGTCGAATTCTCGACCCGCAAACTCGCGGCGCTGGGGCTGGATCAATCGGCCGTGCTGAACACCTTGGCGGCGCAAAATGCGATTGTTCCCTCGGGGGTGATCCACACCGAACAAGAGCAGATCGCCGTGCGCATGTCCGGCCGTTTTGCCAATGCGTCGGATCTGGCTCAGGCACCGCTGCGCGTCGGGGATGCCTATTTCACCCTCAGCGACGTGGCGACGGTCACCGCCGGCTTTGTCGATCCGCCCAATTCGCTGTTTCGCTACAATGGCCAGCAGGCCGTCGCACTGATCGTCGGGATGCGTCAGGGGGCCAATATTCTGGACTTTGGCCGGGAACTCGACTCGATGATCGAAAAGATCGCCGCGGACCTGCCGCTGGGCATCGAACTCCATAAGGTCGCGGATCAACCGTTGGTCGTCGAAGAGTCGGTCAACCACTTCTTGCGCGCGCTGGCCGAGGCAGTGATCATCGTGCTGGCAGTCAGTTTCGTGTCGCTGGGCATGCGGGCGGGTCTGGTGGTCACCATGACCATTCCGCTGGTTCTGGCCCTGACCTTTGTCATCATGGATGTCATGGGGATCACGCTCCAGCGGATTTCGCTGGGCGCGCTGATCATCGCGCTGGGCCTCTTGGTCGATGACGCGATGATCGCGATCGAGACGATGATTGCCCGCCTCGAACTGGGCGAGAGCCTGACCAAGGCCGCCAGCTATGCCTGGACCTCGATTGCCTTTCCGATGTTGTCGGGGACCCTCGTGACGGTTGCCGGGTTCATTCCGATTGGCCTGAACTCCAGTCAGGCTGGGGAATACACGATTTCGCTGTTCTACGTGATCGCGGTATCGCTGCTTCTGTCGTGGGTGGTGGCGGTGCTGTTTGCGCCGCTGCTGGGCGTGACGTTCCTGCCCGCGAAACTGTCCCACCACAGCCACAAGGCCGGCCCGATGCGCCGTGTGTTCCACCGCGTGCTGCGGGTGACGATGCGGGCAAAATGGCTTACTATCGCGGTGACCTTGGCCCTCTTTGGCGGGTCGGTGTTCGGGATGCGGTTTGTCGAACAACAGTTTTTCCCGGCCTCTGACCGACCGGAAATTCTGGTGGATGTCACCCTGCGCCACAACAGCGCCATCGCCGATACCGATACCGCGTTGCGCGATCTGGATGCCTGGCTGGCGCAGCGGGACGAGGTCGCCTATTGGTCAACCTACGTCGGCCGCTCGTCGCCGCGGTTCCTGCTGTCGCTGGATGCGCCGACCCCGGCCCCCTACATGGGTCAGATCGTTATCATGTCCAAAGGTATCGAAGAGCGGAACGCCCTCCGGCAGGCGCTCTTCGACTATGGCGCGACCCTGTCCGGCGTCGAGATATTCCCGAAATTGATCGAACTCGGACCGCCGGTCGGCAAACCGGTTCAATATCGGGTTTCCGGCCCGGATCGGTCTGTCTTGCTGTCCGAGGCGCGCACCATCGCCGCCCTGATGGCCGCCGACCCACGACTAGGGAACATCACCCTCGATGAGGGCGACCCGGTCCGCGTGGCGCGCGTGGTGCTGGATCAGGAACGCCTGCGTGCGCTTGGCCTGACCCAAAAGGACGTGAGCCAGTCGCTCCAGATGATGTTTGACGGGGCGAATGTTACCGAACTGCGCGACGGGCAAACCCTGATCGACGTGATCGCACGCGGCGCCGAGGAAGACCGCGAAACGCTGACCTCGCTGGAGTCGTTGCAAATCGCCAGCGCGGCCGGGACGCCGATCCCCCTGTCGGCCTTTGCCCGGCTGGAATGGGACAGTGAACCGCCCGTGATCCACCAGCGCAACCGCGTTCCCGAAATCACGGTTAAGGCCGCCGTCCTGACCGCCGATCAACCAACCACCATTGTCGCCGATTTCGCGCCAGAAATTGCGAACCTGAACGACGCTCTGCCTGCCGGGTTCCGCATCGATCTGGGCGGCGTGGCCGAATCCAGCGCCGAGAGCCAAGCGCCCATCGTCGCGGTCGTGCCGCTGATGGTGCTGATCATGCTGTCACTGGTCATGGTGCAGATGCAGAGTTTCCGCCTGATGTTCGTGGTTCTGGCTGTTGCGCCGTTGGGTCTGATCGGCGTGGTTGCGGCCCTCGTGCCATCAGGGGCACCGCTAGGTTTCGTTGCGATCCTTGGCGTTCTGGCGCTGGTGGGCATTCTGATCCGCAACTCGATCATCCTCGTGACGGAAATCCAGGCGTTGATCGACGCAGGGAAATCCCGCTGGGACGCCGTGTTCGAGGCCTCGGATAGCCGGGCGCGCCCGATCCTGCTCACTGCGGCGGCGGCCAGCCTCGCCCTGATCCCGATCTCGCATCAGGTATTCTGGGGCCCAATGGCCTATGCCATGATGGGCGGGATCATCGCCGGGACGCTGATCACGCTGTTGTTCGCGCCTGCGCTCTATTGCGCGGTATTTCGGGTCACGCCGAACACATCGGAGGCAGCATGATCACCCATCGTTCCCGAGTCGCTGACAAACGTCGTGCCAGAACCAAATCGCAACTGATCGAAGCCGCTGTGACCATCGTCGCCCAAAAGGGGGTCGAGGCGACGACCATCGACGATGTGACCAATATGGCCAAGGTGTCGCGCGGGACGTTCTACAACTATTTCCGCCTATTGCCTGATCTGTTCGAGGCGGCACGGACCGAGATATCGACCGAGATCGCGCGGCTGATCGAGGCACGACTGGCGTCCGAGCCCGATCCGGCCGTCCGTTTGGCGCGGGGGCTCTCGATCTTCCTGGAAACCTCGCGTGCCTATCCGCTGATCGGCAGCTTTAGCGCCGGTCTGGGCCGCGAGAGCCTGGGCGATCAGAACCTGATCCACGATCTCTTGGCCCGTACCATTGCCCAAGGCATCGAAACCGGACGATTTACCGATGTTTCGCTGATGTTTGCGATTGATATGATTTCAGCGACCATGTTGGCTGTCTGTAGCCGCGACAGTGCCGGAGATCGACCTGATCCCAGACAGATCATCGTCGTGTTGCTACGTGGACTGGGTGTCGATCACCAAACGGCCCTCGCCCTCGCCTCGAATAAGGAAGACCCTCTTACGATTGCCCCGCACGGGCTCTTGGCGGCAGGGGCCAGGGCGGCGTCCTGACGCCTGAACGGCGAACAATGTCGAAAAAAACTTCGCAAAGGTTGCGCTAACTTTGACAGAGATCAAAATAGCGCAGCCAAATCGTCGGTAAATCAGGCCTGTGCATCGCAGCGCGGCAATCATTCGGACCCATCCCCGATCTGGTAACAAAGCCCGGCTTGCACAGGCAGGACCGCAGCCCCTGCCCACCTGATGCCCGCTCCGAGGAGAGAGCGGGCATCAGGTAATCACTCGTGGATTTCCTCGCGCAGGATGCGTAAAATGGGCCAAGACATCCGAGGCCGCCTTGCGCGTCACCAGCATCACCCCAATGAAGAACGAAGGCCCGTTTATCCTTGAATGGATCGCCTATCACCAAGCGATCGGGATCAACGATATCCTGGTTTTCACCAATGACTGTACCGACGGGACAGACATCATTCTGGAACGACTTGATGAGATGGGGGTGCTGCGCCATTACCCCAACCCGTCGATGAGTGTCGAGGTCACGAAACATCACTGGATGGTGATGAACTACGTCAACACGATGCCCCGGCTCAAACGGTCGGATTACTATATCAACATCGATGTGGACGAGTTCATCTGCATCAACACCGGCGACGGCCGGATCACCGATCTCATCGCCGCCATGGGGGATGCCGATATTCTCTCGGCCTGCCAGTTGAATTTTGGCTGCGACGGGCATGTCGAATGGGATAGCGCGGCCTTGGTGATCGACCAATTCACCCGGTCGATGAAGCGCGATGATACACAGTATGCGACGCCGCGCCCTCGGGGGCTCAAATCCTTGGTCAGATGCGGCGCAAATTTCAAGCGGATCGGGAATCACGCCCCTTACGTTACCAAGGTGCAGCGTGAAACCATCAAATGGATCAATGCGGCGGGCGCACCTGTCAACCTCGGCACCCTTGCCGATCGGCCCATGTCCTTCCAAGGCACCGATGCGCATTATGATCTGGTCCAGATCAACCATTACGCCGTCCGCAGCATGGAAAACTTTCTGATGAAGTCCGCGCGTGGCAACGCGAACCACGCTGACGAGCCGATTTCGTTGGATTATTTCCGGTATTACGATCTCAACGACATGGTCGATACACGGATAACACGATGGTCCGCCGCTGTACGCGAGCGGATTTCGGACCTGTTGCAAGATCGGGAACTGGCGGCAATGAACGCCAAAACAATCGCCTTCCATCAAAAACAGATTGCAGAGGCCAAAGCGACGCCGAGTGGCCAAGAGCTGATGCAACGCCTCAGGCGGTTCCACCGACGCAATTGGATGACGGCACCTGTCAAAACCTAACAGTTTCCCTTGCACAGCAGGCTGTCCCGCCCTACGACAGCGTCAGCGGTCCCATAGCTCAACTGGATAGAGCAGCTGACTTCTAATCAGCAGGTTCGGGGTTCGAGTCCTCGTGGGATCGCCAGTCCTCTCGCCCTTGAAAATTGGTCATCTCGGACGCTGCCACGTCACGCGGATGGGCGCGAACGTCGGGCTATGCCAAACGGAAACGGGGCCGATGACCGGCCCCGCAATTGACGCTGTTATCAGGATCAGTGCAGCAGACTTGGCAACCACAGCGACAGGGCCGGAAACGCCACGACCATCACCACCCGCGCCATATCGCCGACGACAAAGGGCCCGATACCTTTGAAGATTTGCAGCACCGGCAGTTTCGGCAACATCGCCCTGAGGATAAACACATTGAGCCCCACAGGCGGCGTGATCATGCTGATTTCCACGACGACCACCGTCACGATGGCCCACCAGACCAGATCATAGCCAAGGCCGGAAATGATCGGCGCGATGATCGGAACGGTCAGGAAAATCATCGCGAACCCGTCCATCAAACAGCCCAGCACCAGATAGAAACCGATCAGCGCGATGACGATCATCATCGGGGACAGGCTCAGCCCGTTGATAAAGGCGATGGTCGCGCCGGAAATGCCCGACAGGTTAATGAACTGGTTCAGAACCAGGGCCCCTGCCGAAACGACAAAGATCATCGTCGAGATCTGTGCCGCTTCCTTGAGGCTGTCGAGGAACACAGCCAGCGTCAGGCGACGCCGCAAAGCAAGGAACAGGAACGCCCCGCCCGCCCCGATCCCGCCCGCCTCGGTCGCGGTGAACCATCCGCGCACGAGCCCGACCATGATCAACAGGAACAGAACCACCACGCCCCAGATCGCGCCCAGCGACTTGATCCGCTCTGCCATGGTGAAGCGTTCGCCAACCGGCGCCCATTGCGGGCGGAACCTGGCCACGGCTGCCATCACGAGGATATAGACCACCACCTGCAACAGACCGGGGATCACACCGGCGATGAACAGATCGCCCACGCTCTGTTCGGTCAGCAACGCATAGACGATCAGGGCACCCGACGGCGGGATCAGAACGCCCATGGTGCCGCCTGCTGCAACCGATCCAGCAGAGAAACCGGGATCGTATTTCGCCCGCTCCATTTCAGGAATGGCAATACGGGCCATCGTTGCCGCCGCTGCCGCCGAAGAGGCGCACATCGCCGCAAAGCCGCCGCAGGCCACGATCGTCGCCATGCCAACGCCGCCCGGCAAATGGCCCATCCATTTCCGCGCCGCGCCGAACAGATCCTCGGCCAGTCCAGCGCGGACGATGAACACGCCCATCAGGATGAACAGCGGCAGCACAGAGAACTGATAATTGAACGCGAGGTTCATGATCTGCTGTTCTGACACGGCCAAAGCCGCAGTCATCCCGCGCGGATGAATGGCCGCGATCCCCGCAGTGCCGGTGAACAACATCACCAGCCCGAGCGGCAGGCGCGTAAAGGCAATCAGCGCAAAGAGCGAACCGAAAATAACAAACGCGAGCATCAGTCCACCTTGTCCGAAGTATGCGAGGCAGAAATACCCCGAGAGAGCAGCGGCCAGACGGCGAACCAGATCGCAAAGGCCGAAAACAGACAGGCGAGGTAAACCCAAGGTGCAATCGGCATCTCGAAGTAGACGGACTGGGTTCCAAATCGACCCAGACGCCCGGCCTGATCAAAAATCATCCACGCAAACGCGGCCATCGCCAGCGTTTCCAGAACGATCACGACGACGGATTCGATCTTGCGCGCCTTGGGTCCGTAAAAATCGCTGAACAGCCCCACGCGAATATGAGAATCCGATTTCACGACGAGGGGAAGGGACGAGAAAAAGAACACCATCAACGCAAAGGACACCATCTCGCTCGCCCCCGGGAGCGGATGGGACAAAGGTCGCCCGATACTATCGACAAAGGCGATCAACCCCATGAACACCAGCGAAACGCCCGACACCACCCGACAGGCAATTTCCAGTACAGTATTGATTTTGTTTATCATTGCAGCCCCCCTGACAAACCCGGATGCTGCCAACCCAAGGCCGGCAGCATCCACATTGATTTCGCGTTAGTTCGTCGCCGGCTTGGCCAGTTCACGATCCAGAACGGAGCGGTAGAAGGCCACGACCTCTTCGGGATTTTCCAGACCACGTTCGCGTGCGGCAGCCATCCATTCGTCGAGGCTGGCAGCGAATACCGCGTCGAGCTTGGCCATTTCTTCGCCTTCAAAGGTATAGGCGGGAACATCGGCCACCTGCGGCGCAACCTCGGCTTCTGCGGCATCGGCAGCAGCGCCCGACCGTTCCGGCAGACCAGCGGCAGCACGTTCGATGGCGGCGCGTTCGTCGTCGGTCAGAGACTCCCAACGCTCTTGGGAGATAAAGACGGTAAAGGACAGCGAGCCCAGACCACCCGGCACGTTGACCAATTGGGTCACGTTGTCGATGATCCGCGCACCGGCGGCCGAACCCGGCGTCATGATCACCGAGTCAACCGTGCCCTTGGACACGTACTCGTAGAGATCGGTGAATTCAGAGTTCACCGGCACCGCGCCCAGCCCCTTGGCAACACCTGTCAGGCGACCCGGAGGCGACCACAGTTTGATGCCGGAAAATCCGTCCGCGCCTTCGATCGCGGTCGCCCCGACGTTCAGTACTTGACGACCCGGCAGCACGCTGGTCGACAGGACGTGGACGCCTGCGAATTCTTCAAAGCTGGCAAAATATTTCTGATAGGTTTCCCACAGCGCGATCGACCCGGCCCGCGAGGACGGCGAATGCAGCGGCAGGTCGGCAATCTGGTTCAGCACGACCAGTTGACGGACGGCGCCAGAGGACACAATCGCCATATCGGCGATGCCATCGCGCACCATTTCATATTGCCGGTCCGACGGCGCCAGAGTGGTCTCTGGGATCGTGATGGTGATCGCACCACCCGATTCACGTTCAATATCAGCGGCAAAGCCAGCGATGGCCGTCTGATAAAGCTCGTCATATTTCGGCAAGAAGCTGTTAAAGATCAGGTTGGTTTCGGCCATCGCCAGCGATGGACCCAAGGCCAGGATCGACGTGGCGAGCACGCGGCTAAGAAATGTCATGTTATCCTCCCATTACCATGTGGGGCTTGGCCCCGATTTGCGGGGACGATCCCCCGCGGATTTCTGGCGCGCCAATGCCGCACGCCAGAAAATTCCACAATGCGGACAGTTACGCGTGGTCCTCGGCCACGACGGTGCAGGCGATCTCGCCCAGCCCCTGGATCGACAGACGCATGTCGTCGCCCGGTTGCAGGAAAATCCCCTTGGGCGCACCAATGCCAGAGGGCGTGCCCGTGGCGATGATATCGCCCGGCATCAAGGTCATAACCGTCGTCAGATAGGCGATCTGATCATAGATATCGTAGATCATGTCATTGGTGCGGGCGTTCTGCCGCAACTCGCCATTCACCCAGAGCTTCATTTCCAGATCCAGCGGATCGGCAATTTCGTCATCGGTGGTGATCCACGGGCCGACTGGACCATGGGTGTCGAACGACTTGCCCAAGGTAAATGTCGGCGACTTTGGCAGCCAATCGCGGGCCGACACATCGTTGACGATCATATAACCGGCGATCACGGAACGGGCCTGTTCGCGGGTCACGTGGCGGCATTGCTTGCCAATCACCAGACCCAGTTCGATTTCATAATCGACCTTGTCGGAATCCTTGGGCTTGACCACCGGATCGAATGGCGCGTTCAGGCAGGACACCTGCTTGTTGAACCACATCTGGCTGGTGGGAATGGTGATCCCGGCCTGCCGCGCCTCCTCGGCGTGTTTGGCGTAGTTCATCCCGATCGCGAGGAATTTTTGCGGATCGTCGACCGGGATTTCCAGCCGCACCGACGACAGCGGATAGGACGTACCTTCAAAGGCCTTGATCGCCGCGGACAGCGCCGCAAGATCCGCAATCACCTGACGCATCGACAGATCGCCGACCACCGGGGTCAGGTCGACGACGTGATCGCCGACGACCTTTCCGATGCGGGTGCTGCCATTTTGCGTGAAACGGGCCAGCTTCATCGCTTAGATCCCGAACAGCTTTTCAGCGTTGGACGCAAAGATCTTGGTCTTGGCGGTATCGGTGATGTCCAGCGCCTCGACTGTCGGCACACCGTCAAAGAACCAGTCCTTGCGGATCGGATAGGACGCACCGTAGAGAATGTTGTCTTCGCCCAGCACTTCGACCGCGCATTCCAGCTGTTTCTTGCCCCACTGCGGCGGGCCGGAAATGTCAAAGAACAGGTTGTTTTTCAGCTGGTCGCGCAGGTTGGAGTTGGCGGTATCAAACCGGTCGACGGCATCGCCATAGGTGTGACGCGGCGCCGGAACCAGCATATCAACAAACGCAAAGAAGCCACCGCCCAGCATCGAGTGCGACAGGCGCAGGTTCGGGAACTTGGTGAACATGCCGCTGAACAGTTCGCGGCCCACAGCGGTGCCCTGGGCGATGCAGCGGCCATACTGGCGGCGCTGGTTGTTAAAGGTCAGGATCGACCCATGATCCACCGGCAGCGGGGTGTGGTGGACGACGACCGGAATTTTGCGGTCGTTGATGAATTCGAAATAGGGCTCGAACGCCGGATCATCCAGATAGATGTCGCCGTATTTGCAGGCCATCTGGACACCCTTAAAGCCCAGATCGTCGATGCAACGCTCGACCTCGGCGATCATGTCCTTGGTGCCCCAGGGCGGGCAAACGGCCAGAGCGGTGAAACGACCACCCGAACGCGACACATAGTCGGCCAGACCATCGTTCAGACGCTTGGAACATTCCAGATCCAGCCATTCCTGCCAAACCGGAATACGGAACACGGCGTGGTCGATACCGGCCTTGTCCATGTCCTCGAGCTGGCTGTCGATATTGTACTGGCCTTCGGCGTAGTTGATGTTCACCGTGCCCTTGGGCTCTTCGATGATGATCTGGCGGATGTTCTTGTCCTTGACCGGCTCCATGCGGACGTGGATGCCGTGCTGGCGCGGGATGCAGTTCATCATGGCATCGCGCAGTTTTTCGTCGGTAAACAGCGTGTCGGGCAGCCAGTGCATGTTGGCGTCAATGACGCGAGGCTTTGCAGCGTTCATTTGTCTTGCTTTCGTTTGGTATTAGCGGATGTCGGCCTTGGCGGCGACGCGGCGGGAATTGTCCTCGGTGAACACTTCCTTGAGGGCGGTTTTCGCATCGTCGGGGCGTTTCATCCCGGCTTTGCGGTGGTATTCCATGAACAGGTCTTCGACCTCTTGACGGGGAATGACGTTGTCGATGTGGTCAAAGGGCTGACCGCCCGACCGCTCCTCGACCATGCGGCGGATGACCTCCGGGCCTTCACCCCGGTTGGCGATCACCAGTCGGTTCACGAACTCGCGGCGCTCGGCCTCATAGGCTTTCAACGCCTCGACCGGATCAGCGATCGTCGCCAGCTTGTCGGCCACGACGCGCGCATCGACCAGTGCCTGACAGACACCGTTGCCGCCGCGCGGATACATGGCGTGAGCGGCATCGCCGACCAGCGACACACGGCCGAAGGACCACTGGTCCAGCGGGTCGTTGTCGATCAGCGGATAGACATAGACCTCGCGGGCGTTGCGGATCATCGCGTTCACATCAAGGAAATCGAGCGACACGTCGTCGAACACATGGGCGATTTCATCAGGAGAAACGCGGACGTTCCAATCCTCGAGCCCCTTGGGCTTGCCCTGCTGTTCGCAGACCCAGTTGATCAACTGGTTGCCGTTCTCATCCTCGTCATTGGCGATCGGGTAGACGATCAACGACCCCTGACGGATCGGATCGCCGATATGCAGGATCATCCCGCCGTTACCGTAGGCGGGCATCACGGTCACACCGCGATACATGGCCACGCCCGAATAATGGGTGCGGGTCGCCTCCGGATGGAGTTGTTTCTTAACCACCGAGTGAATGCCATCAATCCCCAGCAGCACGTCGTGGCGGGCGGTCGTGCCGTCCTCGAACGTGATGGTCACGCCGTCGGCATCCTGCGCGAACGATTTGCAACGGGCGCCCAGTGTGATGCTCTCCTCGCCCAGGCGCTGTTTCACGGCATCCAGCAACATGAACTGGAACCGGCCCCGGTGAACGAACCGCTGTTCATGGTCATAGCCGATGTGTTTGCCGCATTTCTCGGCGAAAATCTCTTGGCCGTACCCGGTATAGAAGATCGAGTCCTTGGCCTCGACGCTGATCTTCTGGAACTCTTCCAGCAGCCCCAGCTCGGTCACTTCCTTGGTGCCATAGACCTTGATGTCGATACCGACGCCCAGCGGTTTCAGCTCGGGCGCTGCCTCGTAGATCTTGGGGCGGAACCCCTTTTGATGCAGACGCAGGGCGGTGGCCAGTCCGGCAGGGCCCGCACCAATGATTGCGATATCCAGCATCGTATTCTCCTCTCTGACTGCGCACCCGATGGCCGCAGGATTCCTGTGACGCGGCCCCGTTGGCTGCGCCCGATTGTCGTTCGGTCGTTTGGTCGTTTGGTTTTTCATGTCCGAGCGACGATTCCGCCGCTCTGTCCTTGGGTATCTTTGACCAGAACATCCCGTGTCTCCACGCGGATCGTCCGGTTTGTTCATTATGCGGAACGGGGTTTGTTCATGGTGATTTGCGACAGGATCACCCGCCACGCCCCACCGTCACGCACGGCGACCACCGTGCCAAATCCGTCCAGGGTCGCGACCTCGCCCGTCTCCAATCGACGCACGGTGTTCTTGGTCGGGCCGGTCACGATCACCGCATCGCCGGTCTGCCGGATTTCGAGAGCACCGCGTTCGATCGAAACGAAACCGCCCATCCGTCCGACATGGGCGATGAATTCGGACTTGGTATGCACCATGCCCGACGAATGGATGTGTAGCAGGTCATCGTGCAGCACGGCATTCAGCGCGCCCACGTCACCCGAGACCAGCGCCGCCTGACGCGCCCGTTCAAACGCCGCTATTTCGAGCCCGAGCGGGGAATCGGGGTCCACCACCATCAGACGATCCCCTCATAGCTGCCGCCATCCAGTTGCAGGTTCTGCCCCGAAATGAACCCGGCCTGCGCCGAACACAGATAGGCACAGGCATCGCCGAACTCTTCGGGACGGCCGAACCGTTTCGCCGCGATGGTCGAAGAGGCGAACAGTCTGGCCTCCTCATAGGTGCAGCCCTCTAGCTGCATCCGCCGCTTGGCCATGAAATCCTGACGCGGGGTGTCGATCCGTTCCGGCAGGATGTTGTTGATGGTGACGTTGTCGGCCACGACCTCGCCGCTGATCGCCTTGGAAATCGCGGTCAACCCGGCACGGGCAGAGGTCGACAGGCCCATCATGTAATGCGGCGCCTTGACCATCGCCGAGGTGATATTGACGATCCGGCCAAACCGGCGCGCCCGCATCCCCGGCACATAGGCACGGATCAACTGCACGGCGGGGATCATATTGGCGTTGATCGCCCCCAGCAGCGCCTCTTCGTCCCAGTTATCCAGCGCCCCCGGAGCCGGGCCCGCGTTATTGGTCACCAGAATATCGACCTCAGGACAGGCCGCCAAAATTGTCGCGCGGCCAGCCGCACTGGTCAAATCCGCAGCGACAAAATCGACCTTGGCCCCCGTCCGCGCGGCGAGGTCGGTTGCGACTTTGGCCAGCTTGTCGGCATCGCGACCATTGAGCGTCACGTGAACCCCCTCCCCAGCCAGCGACGTGGCGCAAGCCAGCCCCAGCCCCTGCGAAGAGGCACAAACAAGGGCGCGACGGCCCGAAATCCCCAGATCCATCTTTGGTCCTTAGGCTAGTGTTTCTTGGAAAAACGCGCTCATCGCGGCCCAGGACCGGCGATCGGCACGCGCATCATAACGGGCAAAGGGCGGACGGCCCGGCGCATCGGGTTCGGTGAACGCATGACGGACACCGCCATAGAGATGCAGCTCCCACGTCATTCCGGCGTCGGTCATGGCGTTGGTCAGCCGCTCGACATCCGTCGATTTTGCCATAGGATCGCGGTCGCCCGTGCAGATCAGCGCAGGCGCGGCCGCAGCGGACCAGTCGTCCGCCACCATATCGAGGCCGCCATGCAGGCTCACGCCGGCCGCGATGGCCCCGCCGGTGCGCAGATACTCCAGAACGGTCGTGCCGCCAAAACAGTAGCCCAGCGCACCGATACGGCCGGGATCGACCTGCGGCTGCGCGGCCAGGGCGCGACGCGCCGCCTCGACCCGGGCCATCCATTCACCCCTGTCCGAGGCCATCGCGCCCAGACGCGGCCCGATCTCCGCTGGGTCGGCCAGTTGTTCACGCCCACCCCAGAGGTCCAGCGCCAAAACCGCATAGCCCTGTGCCGCAAGTGTCTCCGACACGCCGAGGATAAACCCGTTCAGCCCGTGCGCCCCGTGAATGACCATGACCGCAGGCAGGCTTTCCCCGCCCTCGGGCGCGAAAAAACGGCCCAGCATCGTCGTGCCATTGTGGCTGTAACTCAGGTCCTCGGTGTTCATCGGCGGCTCCCCTCGGGTCTGCAATCGCTGCCTTGAAACCGTCAGACAGTCGGGCGGACAACCTTTGGCACCGGGTTTTGTTCACTATGTGAAACCGCCCCGCCGTTGTCCGCAGTGTGGACATTGCGCCGCGCAAGCCTTGTCCCGATCGCGGCAAATCGGACTGTGCAGGCACGAAAATAAAAGGAGTCGCCATGCCCCATTGCATCATCGAATTTTCCAGCAATCTGGACGCTGTCGCGGATATCGACGGGCTGATGCAGAAACTGGCGGCCCATTTTCGCACCGCCCCCGAGGTCTTTCCTACCGCTGGCGTACGTATCCGCGCCATTCCCGTGGACCGCTATCTGATCGCAGATGGCAACCCGGACCACGGATTTGTCAATGTGACGTGCCGGATCGGAGCCGGTCGTGCGTTAGACATCCGCAAGACCTTTTTCGGGGCCGCCTATCAGATCGTAAAGGATCACCTGCACGACCTGAGCCAGACCCGCGGCATCGGGCTGACCTTTTATGTCGATCAGGCCGATCCGGACGGTGCTTGGAAAACCAATAGTATCCGGTCGTTCATGTAACGGCCGACCAATTCAGGAACACACATGACCGAAGTATTTACGCGCCACCGCTTTGACACCCGGCGCCGCCTGCTGACTGTACAGAGCGCTGAACGCTTGACGCCGCACATGATCCGCATCGTGGTATCCGGCCCTGACCTTGCCGACTTTGTCAGCCTCGGGGCGGACGACCACATCAAACTGTTCTTTGGCAATGGCGCAGGCAAACCGCAGATGCGGGACTATACCCCGCGTTACTATGACACCGCGGCCCGGACGCTGACGCTCGACTTTGCCGTACATGAAGCCGGTCCGGCGACGGCTTGGGCGCTCGAGGCGAAACCGGGCGATACGCTGGAAATCGGCGGGCCGCGCGGATCGTCGGTGCTTGCACCGATGTTCGACTGGTATCTGCTGATTGGCGATGAAACCGCGCTGCCCGCGATGGGCCGCCGCGTCGAGGAACTGGGCGCGGACGTGTCGGTGATCACGCTGGGGATCGTGCCGGACCACCTCGACGAACAGGTCTGGACCACCGCCGCGACCCATACCGCCCATTGGCTGCATCGCCCGCTAGAGGATGCCGCGAATCCGGCCCCGGTGATCGAGGCGCTGCGGGGCATCGAGTTGCCCGCTGGAAACGGCTTTGTCTGGATCGGTGCAGAGGCTGCGGTTGCCCGCGCCGCCCGCGACCACATCCACGACCGCGGCCATCCGCGCGAATGGACCAAGGCCTCGGGCTATTGGGTCAAGGGGCAGGCAAACGGCAAGGACAAGCTGAACGACTAACAGAAACCCCCGCCAGATCACTCTGGCGGGGGTTTTGCTTAGTTGATTTGCAAGAACTTTTCCAAGGTCGGCAGGTCCGCCTTGAGGTCCGGCTCGACGGGCGGCGCCCCTTCGAATTCGGTCGCCTCCATGAACCATTTCTGCTGCGCGGGCAGCCCCCACTGATCGGCACGACGGGGATCATCGAGGCTCCATGCGATGGGCGGTTCGATGTCGATGTGCTGGTAATGGGTGTTGAACAGTTCGATCCGGTGCCCGTCCGGGTCGCGGAAATAGATGAACATCGCGCCCGAAATCCCATGTCGGCCCGGACCACGCTCGAGCTTGCGGCCTAGCCCCAGCGCCCCGGCAACGTCGCAGGCGTGGGTCAGGTCATGGGCATCACGCAGCAGATAGGCAAAGTGGTGCAGACGCGGACCCGGCCCGTTGGTGAACACCAGATCATGCGGGTTGCCTTTGCGTTGCATCCAGACGCCCCATAGGTTCACCGTGCCATCGGGGTCGGTCGAATAGGTGTATTCCGACGTCCGGAACCCCAGCGGGTGCCAGAAATCGAGCCCCTTGCGGACGTCCTGTGCCTGAATTTGCCAGTGGTCCAGACGCTGTGCAGCCGCGCCCTTGTACTGGTCATAGGACATGAACAGCCGTTCGCGGAACGGCATCGAGGCGCAGAGTTCGACCGGCATCCCGTTGGCGTCGCGGAAATGCAGCGTCTTGCCCTGATGTTCGACCTCGACGATCTGCGCGGCGACGTCGATGCTGTCGAAATAGTCCTTGGCCTTGAGGATATCGTCATCGGACTGCACCCGCAGGCCGATCCGCTGGCACTCCGGGCGGCCAGCCTTGCGCAGAACCAGGGAATGGTGCGCGTTCTCCTCGCGGCCGCGAAGCCACACGGTTTCGCTATCTTGGTCGCTGACCACCAGACCGACCAGATCGGTATAAAAGGTCCGGCTGGCGTCCAGATCAGCCACCGTTAGAACAACGTGGCTGGCGCGGGTGATATTGAACGGCGGGTTCAACACCGGATCAGGAATATGCATGTTTCCTCCATAGTTAGCTTGGGTTTTCGCGCCCCTGTCAGGGTGACAAAAGGCCAAGCCGACCCGGCGGGCAACGTCGCACCCGCCGTTCTGTTCACATGCCGGAACGGGACGAAACATAGCGCGAGGCCAGCCCGCGCAGGGCCGCGGACAGGATCGTCACATCGATCCCGACGCCGACGAACACCGCCCCGTTTTGCCGCGCCTCCTCGATATAGGCGGGGTCCGTGGTCAGGATGCCTGCGGCCTTGCCTGCGGCCCGAATGTCGCGCAGGGCCTGCATCACCGCGCCCCGGACTGCGGCATGACCGGGCTGGCCCGGATAGCCCATATCCGCCGCCAGATCCGACGGGCCTACGAACACCGCATCCAGACGATCGATGCGCAGGATATCGTCCAGCGCAGCCAGCCCGGCCCGACTCTCGACCTGAAGGATCACACAGATCTGGTCGTTCGCCGTCACCAGATAGTCAGGGATCGCCCCGAATTTGGACGCCCGGGCCAATGCCGATCCGACCCCTCGCCCGCCCTCGGGTGGATAGAGACAGGCCTTGACCGCGGCCGCCGCCTGCGCGCCGCTCTCGATCATCGGGATCAGCAGGGTTTGCGCCCCGATATCCAGCGCCTGCTTGATCTTGGCGGGATCGTCGTCAGGAAGACGGATGACCGGAACCGTTCCCGTGCCATCAATCACCGCCAGCTGCGCCGACAGTGACCGAATATCGTTCGGGGCATGTTCGCCGTCGATCAACAGCCAGTCAAACCCGGCCGTTGCCGCGATTTCGGCGGTATAGGCGTCCGCGAGCCCCAGCCAGATGCCAAAGCTCTCTCGACCCTCGGCCAGCCGGGTTTTCAATGTGTTTTCAGGCGCTGGCATCAGTCCCTCGCAAAGGTGACGGCCACACGGCCGAACGGACCGAAATCCGCATCGAACACCGATCCGGCAGGGGCTTCGATCGGTCGAATGAACGACCCGGACAGCAAGATCTCGCCCGCGTTGATCCCCATACCGTAGTCGGCCAGACGGTGGACCAGCCACAAAATGCCGGTCACCGGATCGTCCAGAACCCCCGCGCCCAGTCCGGTCTCTTCGACCACTCCGTCGCGTTTGACCACCGCCCCGACCCAGCGCAAATCAAAGGCATCCGCCGGATGCCGTTTGTCGCCCAGAATGATCCCGGCATTGGCCGCATTGTCGGACACGGTGTCGAAAATCTTGCGTGCCGCGCCAGTGGCAGGATCAGCCCGCAAAATCCGCGTATCCAAAATCTCGAGCGAGGGCGCGACATAGTCTGTCGCAGCGATCACATCGGCCCGCGTGATATCGCGGCCAACCAGCGGCGCCTTGGTGACAAAGGCAATCTCGGCCTCGATCCGGGGCTGGATGAACCGACCGGCCGGGATCGTCGCGCCGTTTTCAAACAGCATGTCGGTCATCAGATATCCGGAATCGGGCGTCGTGATGTTCAGCGCCTGCTGCATCGCCCGGCTGGTCAGACCGATCTTCCAGCCGATCACTCCCAGACCCGCCGCCCGTTTGCGCGCCACGAGGGCTGCCTGAATAGCATAGGCATCGTCGAGGGTGATGCGCGGATACTGCACCGACAAGAGCCCCATCTGGACACCGGTCTGCTCTGCCTGAAACAGCGCCTCGGCGGCGGTTTCGATCTGATCCGGTGTCATTCGTCGGCCACCCCGTTGCGAAGGGTGCCGATGCCTTGGGCCGTGATTTCGACCACATCGCCGGGTTTAAGCCAGATCGGCGGATCGAACCGCGCACCTGCCCCGGTCGGCGTGCCGGTCACGATCACATCGCCTGCCTCGAGCGTGGTAAAGGTCGAAATATAGGCGATCTGTTTCGCAACCGGGTGCATCATGCGCCCGGTCCGATCTGACTGCCGCAATTCGCCGTTCACACGGGTTTCAAGGGTGACATCGACAATTTGCGAAGGATCGCGAAACGGAACCAGCCACGGGCCAATCGCGCCCGAGCGGTCCCAGTTCTTGCCCTGCGTCACGTTGAATTTCGCATGACGCACCCAGTCGCGGATCGTGCCCTCGTTACAAAGGGTCAGAGCGGCGATGTGGGCCAACGCCTGCTCCTGTGGAATACGGCGCCCCCCGCGACCGATCACCACGGCAATCTCGCCCTCATAGTCCAGTTGATCGCTCTCGCCGGGGCGGATCAACGGCTGGCCATGGCCGGTAAAGCTGCTGGCAAATCGGGGAAACAGTGACATATAGGCTGGGGCCTCTTGGCCGTCTTTGTATTCGGCATTGCGGTCCGGAAAATTGACACCGACACAGATGATCTTGCCCGCGTCGGCGACCGGCATCAGGTAGCTAAAACTGCCTTCTGGATGGGTGATGGCGCGGCCTGTGGCGGCGGCCAGCACCTGATCCACAGCATCTGCGGCAATCACCGAAACCAGCGTGGGCCACTGCGGAAACTCTGACGACAGGGCGATAACGCCCCCCTCGGCACTCACCCCCCACAGCGGACCCTCGCCCGCATCGAACGCTACGAGGTTCATGCGATCCCTCCCAAACAAATGTATTTCAGTTCCAAAAAATCGCTCAGCCCGTGGCGGCTGCCTTCACGGCCCAGTCCCGACGCCTTGACCCCGCCAAACGGCGCCTCGGCGGTACTGATCAGGCCGGTGTTCACACCGACCATGCCTGCCTCGATCGCCTCGGATACGCGAAACGCGCGGGCCAGATCGAGGGTGAACACATAGGAGGCCAGACCGAAATCGGTGTCATTGGCCAGCGCGATCACCTCTTCCTCGGTGTCGAACCGGAAAATCGGGGCCACAGGGCCAAAGGTTTCCTCGCGCGCGACGGCCATGGATTGCGTCACCCCGGTCAGAACGGTCGGCTGCCAGAAGTTCCCGCCCAGCGCGTGCGGCTCGCCGCCGGTCAGGACAGTTGCGCCGTTTGCGCAGGCATCCGTGATGTGATCTCGGACCTTGGCCACGGCCTTGGTGTCGATCAAGGGGCCAAAGGTCACGCCCTCGGTCGTGCCGTCGCCCGTGCGCAGGGTCGCCATTTTTGCCGCCAACCGCTCTGCAAAGGCGTCATGAATGCCCGACTGGACGTATATACGATTTGCACAAACGCAGGTTTGCCCGTTGTTGCGGAATTTGGCGATCACCGCGCCCTCGACCGCAGCCTCTAGATCGGCATCGTCGAACACGATCAGCGGCGCATTGCCACCCAGCTCCAGCCCCAGTTTCTTAATCGTCGGGGCACATTGCGCATACAATTGGGCGCCCACTTCGGTTGACCCGGTAAAGGTCAACTTGCGCACTTTGGGGTTGCTGGTCAGCTCGGCGCCGATCACGCGGCTGGGGCCAGTGAGGACGGAAAACAATCCGGCTGGAATCCCCGCCCGTTCGGCCAATACGGCAAGCGCAATCGCCGAGAACGGCGTTTCCCCCGCCGGTTTCAGGACCATCGCACATCCCGCAGCCAAGGCCGGCCCGGCCTTGCGCGTGATCATGGCATTGGGAAAGTTCCACGGCGTGATCGCGGCCACCACGCCGATCGGCTGTTGCAGCACCAAAATCCGCTTGTCCCGCGCATGACCGGGCACAATTTCACCATAGGCGCGGCGGGCTTCTTCGGCGAACCACTCGATAAAGGACGCACCATAGAGGATTTCCCCCTTGGCCTCGGCCAGCGGCTTGCCCTGTTCTGCGGTCAAGATCCGGGCCAGATCCTCGGCGTTCTCGATCATCAGGTCGAACCAACGGCGCAGGATATTCGACCTATCCTTGGCGATACGGGCAGCCCATTTCCGTTGGGCACCCTCTGCTGCATCGATGGCGGCACGCGCGTCCTCTGCGCCCAGCGCGGGAACATGGCCGATCACGGCCCCACTGGCCGGGTTGGTGACGGCGATGCCATCGCCCTCGACCCAGCGGCCGGCAACATAGGCGGCCTGCCGGAATAAGGTCGGATCCGAAAGGGTCAGGGTCATCTTAGCCCTCCTGCTGCGCGCGATGCAGGGCGATCAACGCCTTGCCATAGTCATTGCCATTGGGAATGCGGCTGATGACGTGGATGTGGAATTTGGCCGGCTCTTCGTTCGACAGCCACATGCCGGAGTGATGATCGAATTCGAGCATGACGACCGGCGAATGGATGTGGAAATAGAACGGATCATCGTCGCCATGACCGCCGATCCAGCTAAAGTAGGTGCGGTCCAGATGCGTTGCGATCTGCCGCATCCGCGCCGCCCGCGGCCCGTCCGGCCAGTGGCTGTAGAACGTCTCGCACAGGTCCAAGAGCGCGGCGCGCTGGCTGTCGTCAAACTCGGCAACACAGACGCCCTCGACCGGAACGCGCCGGTTGTCCTGAAATGCACCGCCCAAATGACGCTGATCGGCAAAGTTGAACCGCCACGCGGGCATCGCCGGGTCCTCCATCAGGGTAAACAGCGTCGCGCGTTCTTGCAGGTCCTCAGGCAAGGATTGCATCAGGGCCAGACCCTTGGCTTCCTCTTCCTTGAACATCGAAAAACTCTCGCCGCTTTCCAGCGTGATGTCGTTTGGCTCTGTGCCCATAAAGGTCGGCGAAATCACCATCTGACGGCCAAGGATCAGCACATTGAACCCGACGTGGTGGCCGTAGATGTGCCATCCCCAAGGCTCTGTCAGCGACGGTTCGCCGAAAATATGAAAGTGATAGGACCATTCGTTCATGATCTGGCGCAGATCGTAGAGTTCGCCCAGAAACAGGTTCGCCTTCATCAACTGGCGGATTTTCGTGAACCCGCGGGCCGAGGTACAGGCCGCGAGCAGGTCCCAAAAACAGTCTCGCGCCCCGTCAGACAGATGTTCCAGCCGGACGCCGAGGGTATTGAACACCAGTTCGGGATTGTACCACGCCCGCCACTCTGTCGCCTCGACGGGCAAACAGCAGGCATCCCGCTGCTCTGCCGTCATGGTCGACAGGATCGCATGGGCCGCGTCTACAGCCGCCCGGGGGTCAAAGCCCTGATCCTCAAGGACAAACAGACCCTCTTCGGCACAGCCGTCATGCGTGATGCCAACAAAGGGCTCCGCCAACAGACGGTCCCATTCGGCCTTGAGCGCGATCGCGCGGTCAGTCGCCAGAATCGGCGCGGAATAGGTCACCGGGTCCAACCCACGGGACGGGCCGACGCGCGGATTGTCCGGCGCCAAAACATAGTCGCGATAATCAAACGAGGTCATTTTTGCCTCTCTTCCAGGTCGTTTCTCCCTTGCGATAGGGGCGGCACGGTCGACCTGACAACGTTGGCGCGGGGTTTCGTTCCACATGCTGGACAAAGCCGCATCAAAGTCGATGACCCGTCACAAAAAAGTGGTTTTGACAAAAAATAGATTTTCTTTAACTTGGTCGATATTGGAGATTCGATGATCTCTACGGGGGAAAAGCCAGCGATGTCAGCCAGCAAAACAGCCGGAGTTTATACCGAACTGCGCGAGGATTTGCTGAATGGCGTTTATCAGCCGGGCTCGAAACTGATGATTGATGCACTGGCCACGCGGTTCCGTGTCAGCCCCAGTGCCGTGCGCGAGGCGCTATCGCGCCTGACCTCGGAACGGCTGGTGGTCGCTATGCCGCAAAAAGGATTCACCGTTGCGACGGTATCCCAAGAAGATCTGGATGATCTCACCCAGGTCAGGATCGAGATCGAGACCCGCTGCCTGCGGCGTTCCATCGAATTGGGCGATATCGAATGGGAGGCGGCGCTGCTGGCCTCTTGGCATCGGCTGTGTCATGCCGGCGCGTCGCCCCTAGGGCGGGCGCATCCAGATTGGGAACGACTGCACGCACAGTTTCACGATGATCTGGTCGCCGCCTGCGATAGCCCATGGTGGCTGCGCCTGCGTCACGAATTGTACATACAGGCCGAACGCTACCGCCGCATGGTCCGCAGCGAGGCTGACACCAAGCGCGATATCGAGGCCGAACACCGCGCCATTCTAGACCGCACGATGGCCCGCGATGCCGACGGCGCGGTTGCGGCGTTGTCGCGGCACCTGAGCCAAACCGCCGACCACGTCCGTCGGACTGGATTGACCGAACTACTTGCCCGGGCAGACCGGGCCGACGCCATTTGACCGGGAGGGGACCCATGACTATCCAAGAGAAGATCACCACAGCAGGCCGCCGTGAAATCACCGGAACGCAGTGTATTCGCAGGTCTTTCGCGATTGTCCGCCTCCTCGCTGGCAGCAGCGAAGAGGGCGAGAAACTGGTAGATATCGCCAATGAGGTCGGGCTGGCCCATCCCACCGCGCATCGTATCCTCAAGGCGCTCGAGGACGAAGGCATCGTCGAACGGGCCTTGGGCTCGCAGCGATACCGGCTGGCGGCCGAGACCGCTTGGCTCGGTGTGGCTCCTTTCAACCGCTGCCCGATCACGCGCTATGCCAGCGCCCATCTCGATGAACTGACGCGCATCACCGGCGATAGCGTGCTGCTGTCGGTACCGTCCCATATCGACTCGGTCTATGCGGATCGGCGGTTTGGCAATATCCCGACCCTCATTCGTCATGCCGACATCGGGTCGCGGCGGCCTCTGGGGCTCGGGATCGGGGGACGGGTCATGCTGGCGTTCATGAACGCGGGCCGGGTGGAAACGACCTTGGCCGAGAATGCCGCGCGTTATGCACAGGCCGGTGTTGACGTTGCCGATATCCGCGCCGATATCGAAGAGGCGCGGTCGCTGGGCTATCTGGTCGCGAATAACCCGCTCTCCCGCGAGAGCCGGATCGCCGCGATCCCGGTCAAGGACATCACAGGCCGCGCAATCGGCGCGATCTGTCTGGTTGGCCCGCGCTCACCGGGGTTCCAACAGCGGATCGACCGCACCCTGCCCCATCTACGTGCTGCGGCCCGCGACATTTCGGACGCGATCCAGCAACAACGCTTGCTCGGTCGTAACCGTTTGCCCTCAGAAATGGACCACCTCGCGTCCTGATCATTCGGGGCGGCAGATCTCTCCTCGGGCCATCGCCAGCACGGTGCGCCCGATCAGCGCCCCGACAATCGTGGCCAAGAGAACCAGCAGGAACAGGCCCAGCACACGGTGCGCGTCCGATCCGGCCAGCCGGGCATAGAGGAACGACGCCGACGACAGTGCCGCGAGCGGGAAGGACAAGGCCCACCACGCCAAAGAGAATGGCAGTTGCCGAAACTTGGGCACTTGGGTCAGGACGATCAGCGCAAACACATAGGCCAGACTGATCAGGATATGGCCAAAGGCATCCAGACCGCCGGTCAGCCGCACCCACGAAATAAACGCGACAGCAGGCGGCGCGATCAGAATGACAAGGGTCGGGACCAGCCGCCCCGGCAGCGGATCGTGGAACATCAACCGGTTGATCACCAGCGTCAGCAGCACGACCCAGAACAAGACCCCCGCGGAAAAGAACATCCATGACAGGTCGATGTGCCCCAGCGGCGCCCCGGCCAAGGGCACGATGACATTGCCCACCGCCGGAATGAACCACGCGGGGCTGATATGAAGCGGGGCAAAGCTGCGATGCCCGATCCACGCCGCGATCACCGAGAGGGCCAGCGCCCCCTGCATCGCCGCTCCGACCATCCAGATCCAGTTCGCCAATACCGGCGCCCGGTCAATCAGCGCCGCCGCCAGCAGCAGCACGGAAATCGACATCGCCGGAAAGAAGGCGATGCGAACGGGATGGTTCCATTCCCCCCGAACCGCATCTGGATGACGCAGGGCCTTGGCCAGATAACCAAGGCTGACCAGCGCCAAAATCACGACGGACCCCGACAGAACCCAACCTGACAGGTGGGCGCCCAGATCATAGGCCTGTTCGGCGGCATGCACCGCCAAGGTCAGGCCAAGGGTCCCCATCCCCACGGCGAAAAACGTGATCGGATAATGTTCTAACCGTGCAGATGGCTGATCAAACGCCATGGAACCCTCGACTCGCTGTCCAATACATGAAGATTGTTACATGTATTGGACAGGGGGTTCAACTCTTAGCCGTCGATGGCTGCGATAAACTTCGCCAATTCGTCGTCTTTGATGGCAACGCTATGCTCCGGTGCCGGATAGGTGCCGGTATCGACATCGGCCTTGAATTCCTTGAACGCGGCGATGCGCTCGGCCTGTAGTCGATCCAGTTCACTGCGGAAATTCCGGTAGGTTTTCGCATGGCGGGGTTTATGCCCCGGTGTGTAGCCCAACACATCCTCTGCAAACAGATATTGCGCATCGGCGTAAGGCCCGGCCCCCATTCCCAGCAGGACGAGGTTTGTGCGTTTCGCGATCTCGGCGGCGACGCGATCCGGCACGACCTCCAGCTCGGCCCCGAAGGCTCCGATCTGTTCGAGCCGTTTGACGTGTTCAAACACCTGCACTGCGCTGTCGGCAGTTTTGCCAACGGCCTTGAACCCGCCGGTCCATGTCGCCTTGGACGGGATCAGACCGACGTGACTGACCACCGGAATACCGTCCGAGGCCAAGAGTTCAATCGTGTTGAAATTCGACGCGCAATAAACGCAGTCGCCGCCGATCTGCATCACCCGATGCGCGGCGCGCTGATAATCCTCGGCTGTCACCAATTGCCCGTAGAGCAGCCCAACCTGAACGAAACAGGACCCTGCGGCCTCGCGCATTTCGGGGGTCCAGACCGGATCAATGATCGACAACATGTCAATCCCGGCGGCGGCGGCGGCGGCGGCCTCCTCCGGCGTATCGACATAGAGCATCGACAATTGCCGTTTGCCCTTTTGGGCACGAATGTCGGCGACCGTGGGCCGGTTGTGATAGAGTCCCATATTTTCCCCTTATCTAGCGGACGACAGTCAGACGTCGCCCTGCGTGCGTAACAGTGATTTCAGGTCAATCGCCGGATCGGACAGGGCCCGGGCTGTGACCTTGGCCCCCGCGCGGATCAGCCGCTGGGCCAGAATGATGTCTTTGGTCATCGCGGCCGCGCGCCCGATGCCAGCCACGCCGATC
The DNA here is from genome assembly GCA_937864535.1 of uncultured Paracoccaceae bacterium. Lineage (GTDB taxonomy): Bacteria > Pseudomonadota > Alphaproteobacteria > Rhodobacterales > Rhodobacteraceae > Marivivens. Next base: position 64,879 of record CALMJS010000020.1, on the reverse strand, counting down.
AGCGCCCCGTCGCTGTCGATAGAAAATTGCAGCTCGGCCTCTGGCAATTGCCGCAGGGCATCTGGGCGATCTGCGACCTGCCCCACGACCTGCACCGTCAGATCATACTGATCGGACCAGAGCCAATTCGGATCGTCATAACTCGCCGTTTGCCCAGCCATCACTTGGCCTGCGACGATCCCTTGGGCCATGGCACAGCGCCACGTTTCGCTGCGAACACGCTGGCCGTTCGGCAGGGTGACATTGGCGCAGTCCCCGGCGGCATAAATCCCCGGCACCGAGGTACGCATCTGGGCATCGACACAGATGCCATTGTCGATCATCGCCCCGGCCATCGCCCCGAGAGTGGTGTTCGGCACCACACCGATCGCGGCGATCAGGCTGGGCGCGGGCAACCGTTTGCCATTGGACAGAGTGACAAAGCCCGGCGTCACCTTTTCGATTTCGCTGCCGCACAGCAGCCGCACCCCTTCGGCCTGATGGCGGGCCATGAGGCGTTCGGCCAGACCGGCAGGCACCGTACGCGACAGCGGCAGAGCCTCTGCCTCGACCAAGGTCACCTCTGCGCCCTGCCCCGACAGCACCGCCGCGAGTTCGAGCCCGATCAGCCCTGCACCCGCGATCACGACCTTGCCGCGCGCCTTGGCAAAGACGGTCTGGGCATGGTCAATCGTGCGAAATCCCAGCGCCCGGTCACCACCACGGCAGGCCAATCGCCGCGCCGTCGCACCGACCGCCAGCAATAGCCTGTCATAACCGAACACACGCCCATCGGTCAGCGTCACCTGCCGCGCGTCGCTGTTCACCTTGCCCACGGGCGTGCCGGCCAAGAGGGTGATCCCTGCGGCATCCAGTTGGTTGGCATGGCAAATCGGTTTGCGCAGCGCGGACAGGCCGCCAAAAGGGGCCTCGCCCGGCACAATCGGTTTTGTCAGCTTGGTGCGATCATAGGGCAGACCGGCTTCGCCCGCGATCAGCAAGATCGCGCCATCATAGCCAGCATCCCGCGCCGCAAAGGCCGCGCGGGTGCCGCATTCGCCAGCGCCGACAATGACGATCCCGGCCATCTCAGATCTCGATCAGAACCCGACCCGCCTCGACCTTGACCTTGTAGGTGTTCAGGTTGACGCATGCCGGCGCGCGCAGCGCCTCTCCGGTGCGATAATCAAAGGTCGCGTTGTGTTTGGGGCACTCGATTTCGTACGCCATGACCAGACCGTCCTCCAGGTGGACGTCCTCATGGGTGCATTTGCCATCCGTACAGAAGTAGTCGTCGTCCGAAGAGCGATAGATCGCATAGGTCCGACCCCCGTGATCGAAACGGATCAGGTCTTCGGCGTCGATATCATCGGTTCCGCAGGCATCTACCCAAGGCATGGTCACTTCCTCTTTGTTGGTCAGTTATTCGGCCGCAGGCATGGCGGCAGTGTGAAATTCCTCGCGGTAGGGCTTGGCCGTTGCGGGCAGGTCCCGGCGCAGGAAATAGTCTTCGTTCTTCATTTGCCGCCACATAGCGGGCAGGATCTCTGCATAGCCCGCTGCAATAGACAGGCTCGGCGCAGGCAAATCGTGTTTGAAACGCTCATGCGCCTTGGGCAGTTGGTGGTATGGGATCATCGGGAACATGTGGTGTTCAACATGGTAATTCATGTTCCAGTAAATGAACCGGCTGATCGGGTTCATATAGACGGTGCGGCTGTTCAAACGGTGGTCAGTGACGTTATCCGCCAACCCGCAGTGCTGCAAAAGACCACACATGACCATATGCCATGCACCATAGAGGCGCGGCAATCCGATCACCATGAACGGCAGGATCGATTGCGTATAGACGGCGACAGCGGCGGTTGCAGCATAGATCAGAACCCAGATCCGGGCGACCCGAATAACTTTGGGCTGTTCAGACACCGGAATCCAGGTGGCTTCTTCTGCGCCGACCTGACCAAGGGCATTCTTGACCATTCGGGTCACACCGTCGATGGTGTCCAGCACCCCGAAAAGGTTAAGGACGACCTTTGCAAAGACAACGGGCCGCATCACCGCAATTTCAGGGTCCCGCCCGACGATGACTGTATCCGTGTGGTGCCGCGCATGGCTCCAACGCCACGTATGCGGATTTCTGATCATACAGAATGAAGCGATCTGATAGATAACATCATTCATCCAGCGTGTCTTGAACGCGGTGCCGTGCGAACATTCGTGCCAGCGGCTGTCCATCGCCGACCCATAGAGCACACCATAGGCCAGCCAGAACGGCACCGACCAAACGGTCGGCCACAGAGCAATCCCGAGTCCGGCAAAGACCGCCATTGCGCCAAAGAGGATGACGGTATCGCGGATGGCCGGACCATCGGCGCGCTGCATCAGTTCCTTCATTTCCTTGCGCGGGATGTCGGTGTGATACCACTCGGCCGCGGCAAGGCCGGTTTCGACCGCCCGTTTGGCATCTGCCCCCAACATCGAATAATCACGCTTGCCCATGCTGCACTCCCTCGGATGAACGGATAGCGGCGACTGTAGCGGCACGCCGACAGAGGGCCGAGTCAGGGGGCTTGCATTTCTATCAGAATCTATCAAAATTCGGGCAACATTTGATAGGATATTATCATGGCAAAACGCCCGACCCTGACCGACATCGCCGCAGAGGCTGGCGTGGGCGTCGCCACCGTGGACCGCGTTCTGAACGGTCGGGCCACCGTCAAACCCGCCACCGCCCAGCGCGTCGCCGACGCGGCCGAGAGGCTGGGATATCACGCCCGCGGCCTGATCCGCGCCCGGATCGACGCAGGGCTGCCCGCGATGACCTTTGGCTTTGTCCTGTCCAAAGAGCGCCAGAGTTTCTATCAGAACTTCGCCCAGGCTTTGACGGCGGCGGTGGCCGAACGGCGCGACATTCGTGGCACCGCGCTGATCCGTTTTGTCCCCGCGACGACCCCCGAAGACTTTGGCACCGCGATCCGCGAGGTCGCCCGCCGCAGCCATGCCGTCGGCAGTGCCGCCGTCAACCATCAGAGCGTGACCCAGGTCGTCTCGGACCTTGCGCGCGACGGCACGCCGTTTTTTGCCCTGCTGAACGATATCGCCCAGAATGTGCGGCATAGCTATTACGGCATGGACAATATCAAGGTCGGCCGCATCGCCGCATGGATGATTGCCAAAGAGGTCCGCCACCCCGGCAAGGTCGCGATTTTCGTTGGCGGCAGCCGCTGGCACGGCCATGTCCTGCGCGAGACCGGATTTGTCAGTTATCTGCGCGAACATGCACCCCAGTTCGAGGTGCTGGATACCTTTGTGAACCTCGACACGCGGCAGGTCACCTACGAGGCGACCCTCGACCTGCTGGATCGGCATACGGATTTGCGGGGAATCTATGTCGCCGGCGGCGGCGTCGAAGGCGCGATTTCCGCCGTGCGCGAACGCCGTCCGCCGGGAAAAATCAGCCTGATCGCCAATGAAATGACCGATGATCGCCGCGCTGCCCTGGCCGACGGGTATGTCACGATGGTGATTTCGACGCCGCTACGGGAACTCTGCCGCGACCTGATCGAAACGATGATCCGGGCCGTGCAACACGACCCGACCCTGTCGGGCGGCCAACATTTCCTAGAACCGCGACTATACCTGCCGGAATCCGTATGACATCACACGGCCCGGTGGCCATGACACCAGGCCGTGACGGGTGGGTAGCTCATCGCGACGACAGGCTAGACCTCGAACGCGGTTTCGGGAACAGGCGCGGATTCATACCCGCCGAACACCGACTGATCGAACGGGATCACTGCACCGGTCATCATACCGTTGTCGTCCGAGGCCATCCAAAGGACCGCCTTGGCGACCTCGACAGGGTCCAGAATCCGGCCAAAGGGCTTGGCCGCCGCCGCGCGGTCAATAAAGGTCGGATCACCGGTTTCCGAGGCGATCAACCGCCGTTCGTGGTCCGAATTCATCCAGCCAATGTCCAGCTGATTGACGTGGATGCGGTTGCGCATCAGCGCGTAGGCGGTATTGCGGGTCAGGGTCGCCAGCGCCCCCTTGGACGTGGAATAGGGCGTCAGAAACGGCTGCCCGGCCAGCGACGACATAGAGCCGATATTGATGATCCGGCCCTCGATGCCTTGGCGGATCATAACCTTGGCCGCGTCCTGGATCAGGAAAAACGGCGCACGCACGTTCACCGCCATCATTTTATCAAAAAACTCGGGCGTGGTGTTGAGGATGGTGCCGCGATCGGTAAACCCGGCCGAGTTCACCAGAACATCGACACGGCCAAACTCGGCATCTGCGCGGGCGATGATACCGCGCACGGCGTCGATATCGGCCAGATCCGCGGCGATCACATGGACCGGAACGCCGGTGTCGGCTGTGATGCTGTCGGCGACCGCCTGCCCCTTGGCCAGATCACGCCCGACCAGAACCAAACCGGCGGCCCCTGCGGCGGCGAACTGACGGGCGATAGCGGCACCCAGCCCCTGGGTCGCGCCGGTGATGACTGCAATTTTTCCGTCGATGCGATTCATCTCGCCCCTCCACTTTGGTATACCATCGCATCAAGGGGATTTTGCCCCGGTTGGTCAAGCCATGACGCGAAACGGGCGCCCGAAGGCGCCCGTCCTGGGTATCAGACCTCTGACAAGAGGATCGGTCGCCCCTCTTTGGCGGACCGCGTCGCGGCCTCTGCCATCGCCAGCGCGGCGACGCCGTCATCCAGCGTCACCGGCAGCGCGGTGCCACCGTTGACGGCATTGACAAAGGCTGCCCATTCAGCGGCATAGGCCGGCATGTAGCGTTCGAGGAAGAAGTAGGTCGGCTTGGCTCCGGTCACGCCAGCGGTGGTCGATTTGACCACGGTGTTTTCCAGCATGTTCTGGGCCTGTAACAGACCGGTCGACCCCAGCAGTTCGACACGCTGGTCATAGCCGTAAACAGCACGGCGCGAGTTCTTGATCACTGCAACGCGGCCATCGGCGTAGGTCAGCGTGACGATCGCCGTATCCACATCGCCAGCAGCCCCAATTTCCGGGTCAACAATCGACGAACCAGCGGCATAGACGGAAACCGGAGCCTCGCCCATGATAAAGTTGGCCATGTCGAAATCGTGGATCATCATGTCCCGGAACAACCCGCCCGAGACCTTGATATAGGCGACCGGCGGCGGGGCCGGATCGAACGAGGTGATCGACAGCAGCTCGGGCTTGCCAATCTCGCCCGCGTCGACGGCGGCCTTGAGCGCGCCAAAGTTCGGGTCGAAACGACGGTTGAAACCGATCATCACCGTCTTGCCCGCGGCATTCTTTTGGCACACGCGGGCGCGTTCCAGCGACAGATCCACAGGCTTTTCACAGAGCACAGATTTACCGGCAGCGGTAGCGCGCTCGATCAGGTCCGAGTGGGTGTCGGTAGAGGTGGCAATCAGAACGGCGTCAATGGTCGGGTCGTTCAGGATCGCATCGGTGTCGCGGGCTTCGCAGCCATATTGCGCGGCCAGCTTGGCTGCGGCTTCGGGGAACTTGTCCGACACGGCGACGAGGGTAGAACCGGGGTTCGACGAGATGGCGGTTGCGTGGACACCGGCAATGCGGCCCGCGCCAAGAAGACCCACTCTGAGCATAATGCTTTTCCTTAGGGGTTAGAGAATAACGGTTTTTCCCGTGCTGGCGCTGGTTCGTGCAGCATCCAGAACGGCGATGGTTTTTGCGGCCTGCGCGGCCGTCACCGGCGGCGGCGTGCCGTCGGCAATCGCGCGGGCAAAGGCGGCGTAGTAGTCGTGATAGCGGCCCTGTTCGGACGGGATCACCTCGGTCCCAGCGGCGGTTTTCAGGGTGCCCCAGCAGGTTTCGGGCTCGTAGCCCCACGCGCCCAGATCATCCACCGGACGCTTGCCCGCAAAGATATCCTGCGCCTGAATGTCCGAGGTCATCGACTGGTAGAACCCCTTGGACCCGTAGACACGCAACTCGCGCTGGTCGTTGTAGTTCAGCTTGCTGGCCGACAGATGGCTGTGCGCGCCGTTCTCATGCCGCAGCGTGATGTTGAACGCACAGTCGGTCTGACCCTCGGGCAAATCGACATAGTCCATCTGGCAATCGACAGCCGCCACAGGGCCAAGGACATAGATCATCTGGTCCACAACGTGGCTGCCCAGATCGCGCAGCAGGCCACCGGTGGGGCCGGGTTCCAACGTATGCGCGCCGTTCTGGTCCATGCGGGAATGCAGGCTCCAGACAGTGCCCAGACGGTCGTCCAGCACCAGCTTGCGCAGGGTCTGCAAATCCGCGTCGAAACGGCGGTTCTGGTAGACGCACAGCGTGACGCCCTTGGCCTTGGCCGCGGCATCGAGGTCCATCGCGCCCTGATAATCGGGCGCGAAGGGTTTATCGGCAATCACATGCAGGCCCGCCTCGATCGCCTCGAGGACGAGGGCGCGACGGGTTTGCGGCGGGGTTGTCACCGTAACGGCATCGCAGACACCTGCGGCGATCATATCGGTCAGGCTCGCGAAAACCGGCACATCCGGCCAGCCCGCGCGCACCTTTGCGATGGTTTCAGGAGCACGGGCAACAATGCCCGCCAATGCGCAGCCTTCCGCCGCCGCGATGAACGGCGTGTGGAAATGCTGACCACCTGTACCGTAACCGACAACCCCCACCCGCAACATTACTGCACCGCCTTGAGGAAGGCTTCGTATTCGTCATCCTTGATGGCGACCGAATGTTCGGCTGCCGGATATCCGCCGTTGTCCACATCGGCGCGGAACGCCTTGAACGCGGCGATACGCTCTTCCTGCAGGGCCTTCATCTTGGGGCCCATGTCGGCGTAGACCTTGCCGTGGCGTGGCTTGTGGTTCACGCCATAGCCGCAGACGTCCTCGGTAAAGAGGTACTGCGCATCGGCGTATTTGCCAGCGCCCATACCCAGCATCAGCAGGGACGAATTCTCGGTCAGGTACTTGGCGACGCGATCCGGCACGACTTCAAGCTCGGCACCGAAGACGCCGATCTGTTCGAGCATCTGGGTGTGACGCCACAGGGCCTCGGCCTCGTTTGCGGTCTTGCCGACGGCGCGCCAGCCGGTCCAGGTGATGTAGGACGGGATCAGGCCAATGTGGCCGATGACCGGCAGGTAGTTATCGCAAAGGACCTTCTGGATGTCATAGGAGGCCGAGCAGTAGTAGGCATCGCCCCCCATCGCGGCGTAATGGAACGCGGCGCGCAGGTAATCTTCGGCAGTGGCGAGCGGGCGACCGTTAAAGCTGCCCCAGCCGCCGAACGGCAGGCCGACCTGAACAAAACAGTCACCGGCAGCTTCGCGCATATCGTTGTCAAAGAACCGGCCTTCGATCGACAGCATGTGGATGCCGGCAGCAGCGGCAGCGGCGGCCTCTTCCAGCGTGGTGACGTAGAGCATGGAGATCTTCTCTCCATTCTTTTTCATCTTGCGCAGGTCTTCGACGTGCGGACGGTTGTGGTACATACCCATGGGTCAGACCTCGATCGTAAATGCGTTGCGGAAAGCGGCCAGAGCGGCCTCGGGGTCGCCTTTGGCAAAGGCTTCCATACCGACGGGGCCGCGATAGCCCATGTCGTAGATGGCGCGGGCGATGTTGGGGTAATGCATCTCGCCCGTACCCGGCTCGAACCGGCCCGGATTGTCGGCAACCTGATATTCACCGACCCACGGCATGCAGGCTTCGGCCCAGCGGATCACGTCCCCTTCGCCGATCTGGGTGTGGTACAAATCCAGATTGATGCGCAGCTGCGGACGGTTCACCGCAGACACCAGCGACAGAACGTCAGCAGTCGATCCGAACGGACAGCCCGGGTGATCGACGGGGTTGAGGTTCTCAAGCGTAAAGACCACGCCCAGTTCCTCGGCCATGTCACAGATGCGATGGAGCGTGTCGCGGGCGCGCAGCTCCATCCCCGGCGCGAAGGCCGAGAGCTGCGGGATCGGCAGACCGAAGTCGCCCAGCCCCGTGCCGTGCAGGTTCAGACGATCCACGCCCAGACGTTTGCCGACCAGCGCGGTTTCGCGGGCCGAGGCCAGCAGCATATCCGCGCCTTCCTTGTCGGACAGACGCCCGACCAGATAGCCGTTCATGATCGTGTAATGCGCCCCGACCTTTTCGAGTTTATCGAGGTCGTGGTTCGGCCAGTTCCACAGGCCAACGCCGAAACCCATCTCGGTCAGGCGGGCAGCCCGCCATTCGATGGGTCGGTCCTGCCAGAGCATTTCAGCGCAGGCAGCAAGGGGGAAGGTGAAGGCCATTCTCAGATCTCGATCAGAACGCGACCACCTTCGACCTTGACGGCGTAGGTGTGCAGGTTCTCGCAAGCGGGCGGAGTTTCCACTTCGCCGTTCTTGCAGTTGAAGATCGACGAATGCTTGGGACATTCGATGGTGGCTTCGACAACCATACCGTCCGACAGGTGCACGTCTTCGTGGGTGCACAGACCGTCGGTGCAGTAGTAGTTGTCTTCGTGATCGCGGATGATCGCAAAGGTCCGACCGTTGTGGTCGAAACGGATCACGTCTTCTTCGTCGATGTCGTCTGCCGCGCAGGCATCAATCCACTGTGCCATTCTGGGGCCTCTTAGATGTCTTGGGGTTTGTAGTCAGCCGGAGCCGAAGGCATCACGCCCTGCAGCAGGGTCACGGATTTCTCCAGCCCTTCCAGCGAGTTCAGCAGCACGTCCTCGTGTTCGATCGACAGCCAGCCATCGTAGCCGCCCATCTTCAGGCGGTCGCAGAACTGGCGCCACCACTCTTCGCCGTGGCCGAAACCAAGCGTGATGTAGGACCAGCTGCGCGACGAGATATCCATCAGGCTGCCGTTTTCCAGAAGGCTGGTGGTGGCCTGCTTGGGCGCGTTCAGGAAGGTATCCTTGGCGTGGACGTGGTAGACAGCCTTGCCCAGCGCCTCGGCGGCGATCAGGGGATCGGCACCCATCCAGAACAGGTGGCTGGGATCAAGGTTGGCACCGATAACCGGACCGACCGCTTCGCGCAGTTTGAACAGCGACGGGACGTTATAGACGCACTGGTTGCCGTGCAGTTCCAGCGCGATCTTTTCAACGCCGCATTCCTTGGCCAGCGCGACAATCTCGGTCCAGAACGGGATCAGCTTTTCCTGCCACTGATAGCGCAGGATTTCCTGCGTTTCCGGCGGCCACGACGACACGACCCAGTTCGGCATCAGGTCGTTGGCCGACCCTGCGGGCAGACCGGACATAGTGCAAACGGTTTTGATCCCCATTTCGCCCGCGACGCGGATGGTGTTCTTGAGGCCTTCGCCCTGCGCCGGATCGGTCGGGTGCAGCGGGTTGCCGTTGGCGTTCAGGCTGATGATCTCCAGACCGCGGTCGATGAACGCATCCTTGAAATCACGCTGCGCCTTGGCATTGCCCAGCATCCCCTTGAGGTCGAAATGCGGCGCGGTGGACCAGCCACAGGTGTTCACTTCGATGCCCGATACGCCCATCCGCTGGGCGTGGTTCAGCACGTCTTCAAACGACATACCGCCAAGGCTGTCGGAAACAAATCCCAGTTTCATGCGTAGAACTCCGGTTTGGCCATCATTGTAACGGGCAGCTTTGTGCCCTCGGTCAGGGCGCGCGCGCCGGTATTGGCGACCACAGCCGCGCAGTAGCCGTCCCAAGCGGACGAGCCGATTTCCGGGAACACGCCGGTCTGGGCGAACTTGAGGAACGCGGTGTTCTGGCGGCGGTAGGCCTCGTAATAGCGGGTGCGCCAATCGGCATCATATGCGGTCGAGCTGGCCAGTTTGATGTCGGTGCGGGTATAGGCCACGTTGTTCATGGCAATCGCGCCCTTTTCGCCCACCAGTTCGGCGCGAACGTCATAGCCATAGGCGGCGTTGTTGTTCACTTCGATGTTGACGATCTGGCCGTCGGCGGTTTCCAGAACCATGACGACAGGGGCCACAACCGCGTCCGAGCGTTTCGGCTGCCACGCGGAGATGCTGGCGAATTCGGTGCCCAGCACATAGCGGATCACGTCGAATTCATGGGGGGCCGAGTTGGTGATCGCCATCGCGCCGGTAAAGTCCGAAGCAGGCGTTTCCACATTGCGGTGGAAGTTGTGCATCATCAGCGCGCGGCCGATAGTGCCATCGGTCAGCGCGCGGCGCATTTCGACATAGGCCTGATCGTAACGGCGCATAAAGCCCAGTTGGACCCACTTGCGGCCCGATGCGATCTCGGCCTGCATGACCTGTTCGCATTCCTCTACCTTCTGCGACAGCGGCTTTTCACACATCACCGGCTTTTGCGCGGCGATACAGGCCAGCGACAAGGGCGCGTGGGTGAAATCGGGGCTGGCCACGATCACGGCGTCGATATCGGCGCGGGCGATGACCGCCTGCGGATCATTGGCGACATCCAGTGCGCCGGTCGCATCGGCCACCGCGCGGGCGCGGTTGGTGTCCATATCGCAGATGACCTGTAGCGTCGCGCCCGGCAGATCATTTGCAACGATTTTGGCGTGGTCGGCGCCCATCAGACCTGCGCCGATAACGGCAATTCGCAGTGACATATCTTAGTCCTAATTAAACAGTGGCGTTGGTGCCGAGCTGGGCTTCGAGGTCGGCCATGGATTCGCCGCCAGCCATGAGGTCGCTGATTTCTTCACGGGTCTTTTCACCCTTGTGGAAATCTGCCGCGATTGCGCCGCGGATCAGCACGGCAAAGTGGTCGCCGACGGCCATTGCATGCATGACCTGATGGGTGATGAACACCACGGCCAGCCCACGACGTTTCGCTTCGTTGACGATGCGCAACACGTGAGCCGCCTGTTTGACGCCGAGCGCAGCGGTCGGTTCGTCCAGGATCAGCACACGCGCGCCAAAGTGCACAGCGCGGGCAATCGCCAGCGACTGGCGTTCACCGCCCGACAGACCGCCGACCAGACGGTCGCCATCGTCGATACGGGTGATGCCAAAGTTCTGCACGGCCTCGACGGCGATACGGTTGGCGGTCTTGCGGTCGAACCGCTTGAACGGGCCCCAGCCTTTGGTCGGTTCGACACCGACAAAGAAGGAGCGGCCGATCGACATCAGTGGAAAGGTCCCGCCGAACTGGTGCACGGTGGCAATCCCCCGCCCTGCCGCATCGCGCGGGCCGCTGAACTGGACGGGCTGACCATCCATCAGGATGTCGCCGCGCGTCGGCTGGTGCACACCGGCGAGCGTCTTGATGAGGGTCGATTTGCCCGCACCGTTGTCGCCCAAGAGGCAGAGCACTTCGCCCGCTTTGACCTGAAGAGTGATGTTGTGCAGGACGTCGATCGGCCCGAAGGATTTATCGATGTTGCGGAGTTCAAGAACCGGAGCGGTCATAGTCTATCCTTTCCGCGTTCAGGCGGGTTTACGTTTGGTGGCGCGCATGGCGAATTTGCGGAAGCTCTCGTTCATGCCGACGGCCAGAAGCAGCGTCAGACCGATGATGAGGTTCGCCCAGTTGCGGTCGATGTCGGTGAAATCGATACCCTTGATCACGATGGCAAAGGTGATGGTGCCGATGAAAACCCCAGCGATAGAGCCAAAGCCACCCGTCAATAGCACCCCGCCCACAACCACACTGACGATGATGTTGAAAATGTCGCTCATACCGCCCGACACTTGGGCCGAGTTGAACAACATCGCGTGACACATCCCGACAAAAGACGCCGATGTCGCGGTCAGAACGAACAGGCGGATCGTGATGGCATCAACGGGGATACCGGCATTGCGGGCGCTGACCTTGTCGCCGCCAAGGGCATAGATCCAGTTTCCGTACTTGCTCTGGTGCATGACGAACCAGAATACGACGGTCAAACCCAGCCACCAGAGGATCAGGTTCTGATGATTGCCGCCGAACATCAATTCGCCAAAGATCCCCTTGGCCCAGTCTGGCGCGGACAGCGGGACAGATGCGTTCCCGGTCAGCAATTTGGAGCCAGCCAGAACGATCCCCTGCATCCCCACCAGCGTGCCCAGCGTGATGATCAGCGTCGGCACGCTGGTTTTCACCGCCAGAATGCCGTTGAACAGGCCGACCAGAACACCCACGGTCAGCGCACCCAGAATGCCAAAACCAATCGGCAGACCATAGTAGCCCGAGATAATCGCCGTGGTCATCGCACCCGCAGGGATCATCGCCCCGATGGAGATGTCGATCTCGCCCGCGATCATCAGCAGGCCCACGGGCAGCGCCACGATGCCGATACGGGCGGCGTAATTCATCCAGCTCGCTGCGCCGAACAGCTTGGCCAGATCGACGCCGCCAAAGATGACATAGAAGGCCAGCACGCCGATCAGGCTCAGGATGGAGGCGGCGGCGGGACGGCTGAGGAGGTTGTTTAGCATGTCCCTGCCCTCACTTCTTTTTGGAATAAGACATGGCGAGCGCGCGGAATTTGTCGTTCGACAAAACAGCCAGCAGCAGCAGCGCACCGATGATGATCGACCCGATGTTGGGGTCGAGCGCGGCAAAGAAAATGCCCTGGTTCACGACCGCAAAGGTCATGGTGCCCAGAACGATCCCGATCACCGAGCCTGCACCGCCGGTCAGCAGCACGCCGCCGATCACCACGCACATGATCGAGTTAAAGATAAACGACTGGCCGCCAGCGACCTGCGCGCTCTGGTAGGTCATGACCTGCGCGACGCCGACAAAGGCGGCGTTAAAGCCGGACAGCATGAACAGCGCGATGGTCAACTTATCCGTGGGGATGCCAGCGCTGCGGGCGCTCTCGCGGTCACCGCCCAGCGCATAGATCCAGTTTCCAAGCGGGGAAATGTGGAGAAGGAAGTAAAACACCGCCACAAAGCCGATCCACCAGATGATCGACACGTTGAACATGCCGTTGATGAAATGGCCCAGCAGCGATTTGGTCAGCGGATCGGGGACATAGGAAACGCTGGTCGACCCCTTGATCAGCACAGCAAAACCCAGCGTCAACCCCATCACCGCGAACATCATACCGATGGTGACGATCAACGAGGGAATGGTCGTGCGCGTGACCAGAATGCCGTTCACATAGCCAATGGCCAGACCAACACACAGGGCCGCAACGATGCCGACTGGCGCGGCAAACCCAAAGTAGCCGCACAGGATCGCCGCCGTCATCGACGACGCCGGAACGATAGACCCGACCGACATGTCGAATTCGCCCGAAATCATCAACAGTCCGACCGGCAGCGCGATGATACCGACCTCTGCCGCGATGTTCAGCCAGCTCGACCAACCGGGCGCGCCAATGAACACAGCCCCCCCGAGGGCCGCAAAGAAAAGGTAAACCGCCACAAATCCAATCAACGACCCGGTCTCAGGCCTGCGGATCAGCGTACCGAGTGAGAACCCGGCCTCGCCTCTTGCCGTTTGCATATCGTCTATCCGTCCGTGTGTGACCGCACCCGTCCCCTACGAGTTTGCGGATAAGGCCGACCGTGCGTGACGGTCGGCCTCTTGATTTCAGGGATGTCGCGATTAGCGAGCGCCAGCCTGAACGCCAGCGATCACCAGTTCGACGTTGGAGGCATCGATGACGCCCGGGCCGGTCAGGATTTCACGGGTCGGGATGGTGGCGCCGTAATTGACAAAGTTGTTCAGGATCGACACGGCAAAGAAGCCCTGCTGATAGCCCTGCTGGTCAATGGCACAAGCCTGCGTACCCGCCTGAATGTTGGCGAGGATCGAGTCGTTAAAGTTCATGCCGCACACGTGGACCGAACCGGTTTTGCCAGCCTGCTGGATGCCCGAAACGGTTGCGTTGGTGTCTGCGTCACCGATTGCGAACATCGCGTCGATGTCCGGGTTCTGCAGCAGGTGCGCGCGCACAGCCTGAGCAACAGCGGTCGCATCACCGAACGCGGTGGCGGGCAGCTGGAGAACCGAACCGGCGCCGCCAGCAGCGGTCATGCCTTCGTTAAAGCCAGCACAGAAGGCTTCGATGTTGGCAGCACCCGGCAGGGTGTTGACGCAAGCGCCGTTCTTGTGGCCAGCGTTGGCGAGGTATTCACCAGCGGCATAGCCCGACTTGTAATCAACGGCACCGACGTAGTTCATCGCGCCCAGACGGTCGGCAGCATCCAGACCGCCTGCGTTATAGATGACCAGCGGGATGCCGGCGGCGACGACGGCCTCAAAGGCGGGGTCCATAGCTTCGGGAACCCAGTCCGGACCGACGATGGCGTCTGCACCCTGATCGATCGCCTGACGGATCAGTTCGGCAGCGTCGGGGCCGAGGTTGTCGTAGTTCTGCGGGCCAAGCCAGGTGACCGAACCACCCTGGGCTTCGGCGACTTTGCCTGCGTCTTCGGCACCCATCTTGACGCGGGACCAGAACGGGTCGTCGGGCTTGCCGCCGATAACAAAGATGTTTGCGCCTTCGGCAGCAGCCATCGACCCCATAGCCGCGACCAGAGCGGTGGTCGCGAGGATATTGAACAGTTTCATTTGATTTCCTCCCAATTTTTGCGCGTCATGCGCATGGTTTTCTGATGACCCGCGATCCTCGGTCGCGGGTCAGGCAGCCCTTATTCCGCAGGCGTGGGCGCCTTCTTGGCGGCCAGCTTTGCCTTTTTCTTGCGGAAACGTTCTTTCATCTGCTCGTCGGCCTCTTTCGAGCCGTCGTGCCAATAGCCAAACCACTTATCGAGCGGGATCAGACCGTCGCCGCCGTAGTTCACCTCGAAGTACTTGTGGTGCAGATAGTGGGCATAGGCGTGGCTGGGCATCGTGGTCTCTTCGGTCAGTTCCAGCTGGTCGAAGCCGATGTGACCGTTGATCGCGCCAAAGCCGGTGGAATGCAGGTTGAACAGCATCACGATCGGGTTGGTCGGGATCAACATGAACCACAGGATTTCGCTAAAGTAGAGAAAGCCTTCGACCGGATGCATGGACAGCGACGACCACGGGCTGGGGTTGATCGAATTGTGGTGCACCGAATGGACGTATTTGTACAAAAACCCGGTGTGGATCAGCCGATGGATGACGAAAAAGTGGATCTCGTGGATCGCCGGCACCAACAGGACCAGCATCGACAGATAGAGCCAGTTGTCCTCCCAGTTCAGCCATTCCGCCCAGCCGTTGGCAAAGGCCCAGAGCGCACCGACCTCCCAAAGGGTCCACAGCGGCACCGAAAAGATATATGTCCGAAGGAAGTTGTCGAGGTTCTGACTCTTGAACCAAAACACGTCAGAAGGGTGCTCCGACGGGAATTTGCCGTTGTATTTGAACCGCGTCTCTTGCTTGCGTTTGACGTAATAGAAAAACTCGATGCCGCCAAACAACAGGAACACGCCAACCGCGTTGGCCGCGAATAGCCACAGGGCCCAGCCCCACGACAGGGTTTTCATCGTCTCCATGTCCGGAACGATAAAGATCCAATAGAGCACAGCCGTCGCCATGTGGAACGCATTCCACGGCCAGACATAGCCGAGGGCAAATTTGCCCAGTTCACTGAATTTGCCCCGCCAAAATGGCGCAATGTCCAAATGATCGTTCGGCGTCCAATTCCCTCGCTTGTCGCGGGTGCCGAATTTCAGATCGTCCATTGTGTCCCCTCCTACAGGCAGATCCCTGCCCGAACTTCTGCTGAGGTGGATGAACCATTTTGATCCATCACAGATCAATAAGAGACAAACTCTGCTTGCTATTTCGTATCTTCCGTTTCAAATTGATTCCGGTTTCTGAAACTTTTTGGCATTAAATTGAAATGGCGCGACCCACGATCAAAGACCTCGCAGAGGCGGCAGATGTCTCAATCTCGACCGTGAACCGCGTGTTGCGCGGTGCAGGCGACGTGCGCAAGCCAACGCTGGATCGCGTTCATGAAGCTGCTGAAAAAATTGGATTTTATGGACTTGGAACGATCAAGAGCGCCGTTATAAACGCCCGTGCCACCGTCAGGGTTGGCGTGCTGCTGCAACAAAAAGGGCGGGTGTTCTATGACGATCTGGGGCAGGCCATCAGCCGCGAATGTTTGAACCAATCTGAACCTGTGGTTCAACTCGATTTGCAGTTCATGCGCGACCTGTTGCCCGAAACGGTCGCCGAGCAGATTCGCAAAATGGCACAATCCTGTCAGGCCATCGCGCTGGTCGTGCCAGAGCATCCCACCATTGTCGATGCCATCAACGAAGTGACCGACGCGGGGATTCCGGTTATTGCGCTCGTGTCACCGATCCTGTCGAACGGCAATGTGGGCTATGTCGGGATCGACAACTGGAAGGTAGGCCGCACCGCCGCCTGGACCTTTGACCGGCTGTGTCGGCGGCCCGGCAAAATCGCGACGCTGGTCGGCCACCACCGGTTCAAGAACCAGGACCAGAACGAGAGCGGCTTCCGGTCCTATTTTCGCGAACACAAATCCGACATGACCCTGCTCGAAGCGCAGACGACCTTTGAATCGTCGACCGTGGCGCGCGACCTGATCCAAGAGTTGCTGGCCAGCCATAGCGACCTCGCGGGGTTGTTCATTTCCGGCGGCGGTATCACCGGGGCGCTGGCCGCCATCCGCGAAGCGGGCAAGCCCAAGGATCTGGTGGTCGTTGGCTATGAATTGATCGCACCGACCCGACCCGCGCTCTTGGACGGGACGCTGGATCTGGTGATTTCGCACCCGATCCCACGTCTGGCCCAGACCCTGATTCAGGCGATGATCCGCGCGATTGACGGCGGAGAGGGCGCAGGAACCCAGCGCACAACCCTGCCGTTCGACATCTTTACGCCTGAAAATATCTAGCCTGATGCCACTGGCAGGCTAATGCTATCGCGTGAAAATTCACGCGATATCTCAGCGCATTACAGACTTGTGACCGGATCGCGCCAACTGTGTTGATCTAGGTCAATTCCTATATCCCGAACTGGCCTTACCCTGACCGCAGGAGAGGAAAATCACTCGGGTCTGCACCGCGTCGCAGGCCCTGATACTCTGGTAAGGGGCATCGATGATGGGCCACTTTGTCACCCAAGAGCCACGACCATGACGACCACAATCGTGGCCGTGCGCGGGCCTGTGATCGATTTTCATTGTGACGGCGACCTGCCAGCTATCGAAACCGCTGTGATCGTAGACCCCGACGGCGCCAAGATAACCTGCGAGGTGCAGTCGCATGTCGACAGGCATAGATTTCGCGCCATCGCGCTACAGTCGACGCAGGGCGTTTCGCGTCAGGTCCCTGTGGTCAGGACGGACCGTCCGATCTGTGTTCCGGTCGGACAGGCGGTGCTGGGGCGGCTACTGAATGTTCTGGGACAGACCGGCGATGACGGCCCGCCACTTGGCGATGCGCCCGTGCGCGCCATTCACCAGCCCAGCCCGCCGCTGTCGCAAAACCACCCGCGATTTGAACCGTTCACCACCGGGATCAAGGTTCTCGACCTGCTGGCGCCGATGGCGCAGGGCGGCAAGGCTGCGCTCTTTGGTGGCGCGGGCGTCGGCAAGACCGTTCTGGTCACTGAATTGATCCACGCGATGGTGGCGGGCTACGACGGCGTTTCGGTGTTTGCGGGCGTCGGCGAGCGGTCCCGCGAGGGCCATGAAATGCTGCACGACATGCGGGCCTATGGCGTGCTGGACCAGACGGTCTTGGTCTATGGACAAATGAATGAACCACCGGGTGCGCGCTGGCGGGTGCCGATGACCGCCCTCACGATTGCCGAACATATCCGGGACGAGGACCACAAAAACGTCCTGCTGTTGATGGACAACGTGTTTCGCTTTGTTCAGGCCGGGGCCGAGGTATCGGGCCTCTTGGGGCGGATGCCGTCCCGCGTGGGCTATCAGCCGACCCTCGAAACCGAGGTGGCTGGACTGCACGAACGGATTGCCGCCGGACCCTCGGCAGCGATCACCGCGATCGAGGCGGTTTATGTCCCCGCCGATGATTTCACCGATCCGGCGGTTTCCGCGATCAGCGCCCATATGGACAGCACCGTGGTGCTATCGCGCGATCTGGCGGCTCAAGGCATTTATCCGGCCGTGGACCCGATCAGGACGAATTCGGTCCTGCTCGACCCGACAATCGTCGGCGCGGAGCACGCCCAAACCGCAGCCGACGTCCGGCAACTGATGGAACATTACGAGGAACTGCGCGACGTGATTGCCCTGCTCGGCGTCGAAGAACTGGGCCTCGATGAGCAGCTCTTGGTCGCGCGCGCCCGGCGGCTGCAACGGTTTTTGACGCAGCCCTTTTTCGTCGCAGCCCCCTTTACCGGCATGGAGGGGCGTAGCGTTCCCATCGCAGAGACCATCGCGGGCTGTCGGCGGATTATGGATGGCTACTGCGATGACTGGGCCGAAGCGTCGTTCTACATGATCGGGTCGCTGGCCGAGGCCGAAGCCCGAGAGGCCCGCCGCACCAAGGGGGACGCATGACCCTGCGGCTAGAGATCACAACGCCCCTGACCATCGCGGTGACTACGGACGGCATCACCTCGCTGCGGGCCCAAGACGCAAGCGGCGACTTTGGCATCAGGCCGGGACATGTCGATCTGGTGACGGTGATCAACGCCGGGGTCGTCCGCTGGCGTCAGGATGGGGGCCGGTGGCACTTTGGCGTGGTGCGGGGCGGGGTTTTGACCGTCACGGGCGGGGACCGCGTGTCCATCGCCTGCCGTAGCGTCGTGCTGGGCGATGACCTGCCCACATTGCAGGCACAGGCCCGCGCCGAACGACTGGCGCTTGACAATGCGGCACGGGCTGAACGCATCAAATCGGCGCAATTGCACGCCCGCGCCATCCGCCATCTGGTCAAAGGTTTCGCCCACGGCTCTGACATGCTGGGGCTGGAAGAGGCCGACCAATGACCGATGACCCAACCGAAGAAGCCGCCCGCCGCGCCGAGGCGCTCGACCGTGTTCGCAAGGCAGATCCAGAACCGTCGCTGGCCAAACGGTTCGGACAGATCGGCGTTCTGGGCTGGATGATCGTTTTGCCGACATTGGCAGGGGCCTATGTCGGCAACTGGCTCGACGCGCGAATGGGCACAGGGATCACCTTTGCCGCAGCAGGCCTAGTCGCGGGCGTGGCCTTCGGGTTCTGGGTCGCGTTAAAATGGATGCGAAATCAATGATCTATATCCTCACACTTCTGGCTACCCTGTTCGGGATTTTGCTGGGCTGGGTCCATTTTTCCACCCTGTCGCGGGTCACCGACCTGCTGGTCACGGGACGTTTGATCGGCGTCGGCCTACAAATGGGACGGCTTGCGGTTCTGAGTGGTTTTCTAATCGGCTGCGCCCTAGTCGGCAGCGGCCCCCTGCTTGGCGCGGCTGCGGGTATCGGGATCGGGCGCATCGTTGCACTGCGGCGGGCACGGTAATGGATAGCCCCCTGACGTCCACGGTTGCGTTCACCATCGGTCCACTGGCGATCCATTGGTCTGTGGTGACGACTTGGGGGATCATGGCGGCATTGGCGTTGCTCAGCCACCTGATCACCAGGCGATTGACCATGGGTCCAGGCCGGGCCCAAGCGATCCTCGAAATGCTGGTCGAAACGCTCGACAGTGAAATCACCTCGACCATCGTTGGTGATCCGGCGCGGTTCCGCGCGCTGATCGGAACCCTGCTGCTGTTCGTGCTGACCGCGAATTGGTCATCGCTGATCCCGGGGGTCGAACCGCCAACCGCCCATCTGGAAACCGACGCGGCGCTGGCTGTGCTGGTGTTTGGCGCCAGCGTCACATGGGGCATCCGCGCCAAGGGGCTGTGGGGCTGGCTGTCCGGCTTTGCCAAACCGTCGTGGGTGATGATCCCTCTGAACCTGCTGGAACAGATCACGCGCCATTTTTCGCTGATGGTCCGCCTGTTCGGCAATGTGATGAGCGGCGTTTTTGTCATCGGGATTGTTCTGTCGCTGGCCGGCCTGCTGGTGCCGATCCCGTTTATGGCGCTCGATCTGCTGACCGGCGCTGTCCAAGCCTATATTTTCGCCACCCTCGCCTTGGTCTTTATCGGCTCTGCGGTCAGCGAAGAGAGTGAAACCACATCGCAAAAGGACCCCGATTAATGGAATACATTGAAATCGTGAGCATCATTGCAGCAGCCTTGGCTGTGGGGCTTGGCGCCATCGGTCCCGCGCTGGCCGAAGGACGCGCCGTTGCCGCCGCGCTCGAGGCGATCGCCCGCCAGCCAGAGGCGGCTGGGACCATTTCCCGCACGCTCTTTGTCGGGTTGGCGATGATCGAAACGACCGCAATTTATTGTCTGGTTATCGCCCTGTTGCTGCTGTTCGCGAACCCGTTTGTGTCATGACGTTTGATTGGACGACCTTTGCCCTGCAACTGGCGAATGCGATCATTTTGGTCGCGCTGTTGCGGCATTTCCTGTTCCGACCAGTGGCCGCGATGATCGCTGCCCGTCAGGCCCGGAGCCAGCACCTGTTGGATCAGGCGACGGCTGCGGAACGCGCCGCCGATGAGGCGCGCAAACAGGCCGAGGCAGCCACGCTGGCCACCAGCAAGGCCCGGATCGAGATCCTGAACGAGGCCCGCACACAGGCACAGGCCGAACGCGCGGCGCTATTGGACCAAGCCAGACAAGAGGCCGCGACCATCATCGAAGACGGACGCAGTCGGCGTCGCCAAGAGGCGCAGACCCACACCGCCGAGGCACAGGCTACGCTTTGCCAACTCGCCACCGCGATCAGCACCAAGGCCCTGTCTGCGCAGCCCGGTCATGTCGATGGCTATGTTGACCGGATCGCGCAAATACTGGCCACGATGGACCAGCCGGACCGGCAGGCCCTGTTGGGTGGCGGAAATCTGCGGATCATCTCGGCCACCGACCTGTCAGACGATCAGGTCCAGACGCTCAACCGGCATTTGGGGATCGCCGCGCCTGTCGAGATCGATCCGACCCTGATCATGGGGATCAACATCCTGTCGGATAACGGCATTTTGCGAAATTCGCTGGCCGATGACCTGAACCAACTGAGCAAGGCGATGAACAATGACTGACTATGACGTCACATCGCTGACAGAACGATTGGAACAGGCCCAGCTTGGCGCAGTTATCGAAGAAAGAGGCATCGTCACCGCCATCGCAGATGGTCTCGCCTCGCTGTCCGGCCTAAGAGGCGCCGGGCTGAACGAAGTTCTGGAATTTGACGGCGGCGTTCGCGGCTTTGTCATGACGATAGAAGAGGCCGAAATCAAAGCGGCGTTTCTCGACCGATCTGATGCCATCGCAGCCGGCTGTACGGTCCGGCGACTAGGACACCTCCTGTCCGTGCCCGTCGGGCCCGAAATGCTGGGACGTGTGATTGACCCCTTGGGGCGGGCATTGGATGGCCTGCCCGATCCGGTCACCTCGCTGACACTGCCTGCCGAACGCCCGGCGCCGACAATCATCGAACGCGACTTTGTCAGCAAACCGCTAGAGACCGGCATTCTGGTGATCGACGCCCTGTTTGCCATCGGGCGCGGCCAGCGGGAACTGATCATCGGCGAACGCCAGACCGGGAAAACCTCTCTGGCGGTGGATGCGATGCTCGCCCAACGCGGCGGCCCGGTGATCACCATCTACGTAGCGATTGGCCAGCGAAGTGCCGCCGTAACCCGCGTCATCGAAACCCTGCGCAGCCAGAATGCAATGGACCGGACGATTGTCATGGTCGCCGACCCGGCAGGCGAGCCGGGATTGCGGTGGCTGGCCCCCTTTGCCGCGACCAGTCTGGCCGAATGGTTCCGCGATCAGGGCGAAGACGTGCTGATCGTCTATGATGACCTCACGAAACACGCCGCAGTGCACCGGGAACTGGCGCTGTTGGCGCAGCAGCCTCCGGGACGCGAGGCCTATCCGGGCGACATCTTCTACCTGCACGCCCGCCTGCTGGAACGGTCAGGCAAGGTGCGCAACGGTGGCTCGATCACCGCCCTGCCTATCGCGGAAATCGAGGCGGGCAACCTGTCGGCCTATATCCCGACCAACCTGATTTCGATCTCGGACGGGCAGATCGTGACCTCTGCCTCTCTGTTTGCTGCCAACCAGCGACCTGCCGTGGATGTTGGTCTCTCGGTCAGTCGGGTCGGCGGCAAAGCCCAGTCCAAGGCGCTGAAATCCGTCGCTGGCCGCCTCAGGCTCGACTATGCGCAGTATCTGGAAATGAAGATGTTCGCCCGCTTTGGCGGATTTGGCGACGCGGCACAGGCCGACCGCATGATCCGAGGCGAGAGAATCGCCGCCCTGTTTATTCAGGATCGCCTGCTGCACCTGTCGACATGGACACAGATCGCCCTCTTGGCGGGACTGGAGGCCGGCGTGCTGGATAGGATCACACCTCGGCAGATCAACGCGCTGAAAACACTGGTGGCCACCCGTGTGGACAATGACCCGTACCTTGCCGATCTGGACGCCCCGCTGACGGACGAAATTCGCAACCTATGCGCGCAACTCGTCGCCCAAGCGGCTGAAACGCTATGACCGACCGGCTGGAGGATGTTCAGCGCCACCAACAGGTCGTCAATGACATCGGCGATGTGGTCGGTGCGTTGCGTGCCATCGCCTCGGGCCATATGCATGAGGCGCGGACGGCTCTGGACGCCATTACACGATACGAAGCGCAGATCATCGCTGCGGTTTCGCGGGTCGGCGGAACGGTGAACCCGATGACCGGACCAGGGACAACCATCGTGATCGGGGCCTCGCAGGGATTTTGCGGCGGATATCCTGCCCGCGTTGCACAGGCGGCCCGGGATACGGTCGATGGGGGCCTGATCGTCATTGGCAAACGCACGATCCAGATGATGGCCGACGCGGGCCGCGCCCCCGACTGGTCAGCCGATCTACCAGCCGCCGCCCGGTTTGTTCCCAGTCTGGCCAGCGCAGTCACTGACCAATGCCTGAACCTGAGTCTGTCGCGGCCCGGCCCCATCCGCGTGCTCTCTGGCCGCAATGAAACCGGCCTGCCTATTCGCTTGCGGCAAATCTGGCCGCTCGATCTACCCGATTCCGCAGGCCCCGCCTCTTGTCTGACAACAATTCCCGCCGAGAGCCTGATCGTCGATCTGCTGGGAGAGGTGCTGTTTGTCCAAGTAGCCCGTGCCATTTGCGAAGGGCTCTATATCGAAAACCGCGCCCGCAACGAAGCGATGTCCCGCGCACAAAACAACCTGAAATCCCGAAGGGCGGAAATCGAACAGCGGCTCCGCCAAGTCCGTCAGGACGCCATGACGACCGAAGTTATCGAACTCGCGTCAACGCGACCAAAAACAGAACAAGTTAACGCCTAAGCGTTTGATTTGTTTTCTATTTTTGGGAGTAAGTGGCGGACTGGGGAGGATTCGAACCCCCGACCCCTTGATTCGTAGTCAAGTACTCTATCCAACTGAGCTACCAGTCCGCGGTGAGTGGGGGCGATGTATCCCTACGCTGTGGGGAGCGCAAGAGCTAAAAACAACTTTTTTCAGTCTTGGGTCAGAATTTCTGCTTTTGGCAACAAAATCATAAAGCTGGTCCCCTCAGGCCCCGTCTGGCCCAGCGACAGCGTGCCGCCATGACCGCGCACCAGTTCCGCCGCGATGACCAGTCCCAGGCCCGAACCGCCCTTGGTTGCCCCCCCATGGAAGGCCTGAAACAGGTGTTCTTTGGCGCGCGGCGGCAATCCCGGACCGGTATCGGTGACGGAAATTTCCCAATCCGTCTCAGTCTCAGCGGCATGGATGCAGATTTCGCCGGATTTGCCGGTGGCCACGATGGCTTGTCGCGCATTGCGCACCAGATTCGAGAGAACCCGGTAAATCTGTTCACTGTCCGCGCGCAGGGTCAGCCCGGCAGGAACGTCCTCCGAGAACGACAGGTCATAGTCGCCTGCCGCCAACCGTTCGCTATCAATCACATCGGATACAATTTCGGACAACTGAAAGCGGGTGAGATTCGGCGGCGCCTCTTCGGCACGACCGAACGCCAGAGTATTTTCACAAAGATGCACCGCGCGGGTGATAGAATTCACCAGCTTCGGCGCCAGACGCTGGACCGCAGGGTCCTCGGAGATTTCGATTCGATCCGTAAACAATTGCGCCGAGGTCAGGATATTGCGCAGATCGTGGCTGACTTTGGCCACCCCTTCGCCAAGCTGGGCCAGCCTGTCCTTTTGCTTTAATGCCGCCGTTAGCTGTGTCTGCACGCTACGCAGCGCCTCTTCGGCCTCGCGCAGTTCAGCCAATCGCGCATGTGGGTCGATGACCCGCCGCGCATCCTGCGGGGCCTCGGCATAATAGGTCATGTGGCGCACGACGGCCTTGATCGGCAAGAGCAGGAACCGCCGCACCGCCACGAACAGCAAAAACGCCGTGATGACCGAGATTGCAGCCGACATGAACAGAACGTTCCACCCGTATTCGAACATCTCCATCCGCAGGGGGCCCTGTTCCATCGTCACTTCGATCAACAGACCGCCGTCCTGCACAGGATTGCCGATCACCCGGATGATCGGATCGGTCGAATCGACCATCACCATCAGCGCATCGCGGATCAACGCCCAGGACCCCGGTGCGCGCATATCGTAGGTCGCCTCGATCGGCGCGGGAATCGGCGAGGACAGGGCCAACTGGCGAACCTCGTCCCGGCGCAAAACCACGTTAAACACGCCCGCATTGTCCAACAGCTCGGCCTCAAGCTCGTCCGAGATCATATCGTCAGCCAAGAGAGCCAGCGACGCGATCTGCGCCCGTTCCAGACGCAGCAACAGATAGTCCTGACGGTAGCGGGCCAGCGACGGCACCAGAATAAAGACCTCTGCCAAGATGACAAAGATCAGCGTCAGAACTAAAAACCGCCCCGATAGGGTCTTAAACATCCGTCAACGGCCTTTCACGGGACCCAGCGCTGAACCAGCCCCACGACCCGCTTGACCAGCGGGCTGTCGAATAACTTTGGACTAAAATAGGCACCCACAAGGCGTTTGTTAATCTCACTCAGGGTCGGATAGGGCAAAACCATCGCCGTTATGGTCGAAAGTTTGTGCCCATTCGCCATAACCAGGGCCCAAGTCGCGATCAATTCCCCCGCATTGGGGCCCACAATCGTGACGCCAACGGGGCGCCCCTTGTGAATCATGAGCTTGGCAAAACCATCGGTCGTGGCCTGCGCGATAGCGCGGTCATTGCCGGCAAACTCTTGGCGCACGACGGTCAGCGCGCTGCCATAGGTGCGGCGCGCCTCGGCCTCGGTCAGGCCGATCTGTGCCAATTCAGGCTCGCAATAGGTGACGCGCGGAATATGATGGGACGCCGCACGCGCCCGTAGCCCAAACAGCATCGAGCGGAGGATAACGCCGGCCTGATACCCCGCGACATGAGTAAATTGTAAACCGCCAGCAGCGTCGCCAATCGCATAGACGCGCCGGTTTGACACGGACCTGAGGCCACTATCGACCGCAACGCCCGCAGCATTGCAGGCAACGCCGCCCGCGGGCAAATCCAGCCGGTCCACTGACGCACGCCGCCCCGCAGCCACCAAAAGATGCGATCCACGCACGATCTGCCCAGCCAACCGCAGCGTGACGCCGTCACGATGTTCGACGGCCTCGACCGCTGCGTTCGCGATGATATCAACCCCCAAGGATCGCAACCGCGCCAGCACAATGTCAGCTGCTTCCGGGTCTTCCTTGGCGAGGATCGGACCGGCATCGACCAAGGTCACACGGCATCCCAGACGCCGATGCGCCAGCGCCATTTCAACCCCGATCGGACCACCGCCGAGGATCACCAGATGATCTGGGCGCTCCGCAGTAAAAACCGTCTCGTTTGTGAGCACCCGAGCCGGATCAAGCCCCGGGATCGGCGGGACCACCGCCCGCGCACCCGTGGCGATGACGAAACGGCGGGACTTGATGATCTGGTCCTCGACCGCCACGCGATCGGGTGCCACGAATCGCGCCCAGCCCCGAATGACCGTACAGCCCAGCGCCTCGAACCTGTCCTGACTATCATGCGGCGCGATTTGTTCAATCGCGGCCTGCACATGCGCCTGCGCCTGCGGGTAGGACATGCCCGCACGGCCCGCCGCCAGCAGCGCCTTGGACGGAACGCAGCCATAGTTCAGGCAATCCCCGCCCATTTTGTGCCCCTCGATCAGCACCACGCGGGCGCCCATCTGGACCGCACCGGCGGCCACCGACAGACCGCCCGAACCGGCACCAATCACGCACACATCTGTTTCTATCATGCCCGCCCTCATGTTTTTCGCCGTTTGCCCAGCCAAACAGGCAGGAGCGACAGACCACACAGCCCCAGAATCGGCCAAACGAATTTCGGCTCTTTGAAAATGGATAAATCCGGCAGCGTTCCGCGATCGAACACCTCGCCCAGCCCCGATCCGATCGAGGTCAGGATAAAGGCCCCCGGGATGATCCCGAGCGCGGTCGAAATCACGAACCTGTGCAGGGGAACCGCCACCAGAGCTGGCACCAGATTTGCCACAAAGAACGGAACAACAGGGGCAAAGCGCAACAAAAACAGCATCGTCCACTGGTTCTGATCCAGCGATTTTTTCAGCTGCCCAATCCGGCCATCCGAATCCTGCATCCGCGCCGCCAACCAGTCCCCTAGCCCGATCCTCGCGGCGAGGAAAAGCCCCGTCGCGCCAATCGTCGCCCCGGCGAGATTCAAAAATACCCCCGGAAACACGCCGAACAGAAACCCGCCCGTCAACGTGGCCACCGTCGCGCCGGGCAGCGAAAAGGACACTATCGCGATATAGACCGCGACAAACACCATCATCGACAGCGCAGGATTCGCTTCGCGGAATTCGATCAACAGAAGACGGTTATCGCGGAGCGCATCATAACTGAGCCAGTCACGAAACAACCAAAGCCCGACCATCGCGCCGGCCAGAACGAGAATCATTGGAACACGCCGGAGCCATGGCCGATCAATAATCACAAACGATTCTCCTGTCTGGGTGCCCAGTATTGTGGCAAATGTAGCCACCAGACACATAATAACCACGTGATCCGGCAGAAATATTTGACCCAACTGGGGTCGACGGCCTTTATCCCCTGCATTTTTGCCAATGTTGCAAAAACATGACGGCAATCGCGTTGACAGATTGGCAGGTCGTCTCTATTGGACTGACTTCGAATGAGAAACGGCCTCGAATCCATTATGGGTTTGGCCATACCTGACCGGAGAGAACGCGATGAAGCGCACGTTCCAACCCTCGAACCGGGTTCGCAAGAACCGTCACGGCTTCCGCGCCCGTATGGCGACCAAGGGCGGCCGCAAGGTCCTCAACGCCCGCCGTGCACGCGGCCGGAAAAAGCTGAGCGCGTAATAGCGTACGCGGGGTCGGCATGACACCGCATCAGCCCATGACGACGCAAGCCGCCGAGGTGTCCCCTACGGCGGTTTTCGTTCGCCCGACCATCGTACAAAAGCGCGCAGATTTCCTGCGCGCCGCTTCTGCTTTGCGGCAGGGGACGACCGGCTTTCATCTGCAGGCGCGGGATCGCGATGACCAAGGCCCCATGCGGGTCGGGTACACCTGTTCGAAAAAGGTCGGAAATTCGGTTGAACGGAACCGCGCCAAGCGGCGTCTGCGGGAAATTGCCCGGCTCGTGATGCATACGCACGGCCGACCCGGTTGGGATTATGTCCTCATCGGGCGCAAAGACGTGACCGCAACGCATGATTTTGCGCAGATGCAAAAAGACCTGATCTGGGCCCTCAAACGGGTGCACAAATGACCCCGCTGGCCTGGGTCGTTTCGTTGCCGGTTCGCGCCTATCGGGCGGTCCTGTCGCCGTGGGTCGGACACGGGTGCCGTTTCCAGCCGACGTGCAGCGTCTACGCTCTCGAAGCGCTTGAAAAACACGGCGGGATCAAGGGCACATACCTCACGATTCATCGGCTGCTGCGGTGCCATCCATGGGGTGGATCGGGCATCGACAACGTTCCTGACTGACCAAAGGGCACCACATGCTTGACGATCTGGACGATATTCATCCGCTGTTTCATGGCGCCCCCAAAACAACCGAATTCAAGAAACTGCGCAAACGCATCGTCCAGAGCGTCCGTGAAGCCACCGATGATTTCGGGATGATCGAACGCGATGCGCGCTGGCTGGTCTGCCTGTCTGGGGGCAAGGACAGTTATACCTTGCTGGCGGTTCTCTACGAACTGAAATGGCGCGGTCTTTTGCCGGTTGATCTGCTGGCCTGCAACCTTGACCAGGGACAGCCCGGCTTCCCTTCGACCGTCCTGCCGGCGTTTCTGGAAAAGATGGGGGTTCCCCATCGAATCGAATATCAAGACACCTATTCGATCGTCGTCGACAAGGTCCCCCAAGGGCGCACCTATTGCGCGCTCTGTTCCCGCCTGCGTCGCGGAAACCTGTACCGCATCGCCCGCGAGGAAGGCTGCAGTGCCGTTGTGCTGGGTCATCACCGCGACGACATTCTTGAAACGTTCTTTATGAATCTGTTTCACGGGTCCCGTTTGGCAACGATGCCGCCGAAACTCGTGAACGAAGAAGGCGACCTTTACGTCTATCGCCCTCTGGCCTATGTCTCAGAGGCGGATTGCGAAAAATTCGCCAAGTCCATGAATTATCCCATTATTCCCTGTGATCTGTGTGGTTCTCAGGACGGTTTGCAGCGGATGCAAGTCAAAGCCATGCTGGACGGTTGGGAAAAAAATGCCCCCGGACGGCGGCAAAAAATGTTCCGTGCGCTGATGAATACGCGCCCCTCTCACCTGCTCGATCCGGCAATTTTTGACTTTAAATCCCTTTCGACCGGTGAACACAAAGAGAACAATTTTCCGGATATCCCGAACCTGCGTTAACACATCGGACAGGACTGTGACCTTAGCCTGACACCAAGATGCCCGATACGGGCAAGGGACGTCAGACTAGGGAACAATAGATGCTGCTGGTTACAACGGGTGTTTTGCAACGTAGACTCCGCATCGGCTGGCGCCGCTGGCATTTTTTGTTCGTGGTGCCCATCGTTTCGTTTCTTGGCTGGTATGCCGCAGGCCAGATCGGGACGACAATTACGGCGGTGGTTATGCCGCTCGCAATTGCTATGCTGGCCCCCGCCCCTGCTGGCCGCGATCCGGTAACATCGACGCTGCTGCGCGAGCCCTTTCTGGCGAATGCAGATCGAAACCTGATTCAGGCCCGCCGGACCCGGTCAA
The DNA here is from genome assembly GCA_937864535.1 of uncultured Paracoccaceae bacterium. GTDB lineage: Bacteria > Pseudomonadota > Alphaproteobacteria > Rhodobacterales > Rhodobacteraceae > Marivivens. The sequence goes on along the minus strand of CALMJS010000020.1, from coordinate 35,740 downwards.
ATACCGCCATTTTCGTGCTCGAGGTCGATCGGTTCAAGCTCTTGGAAGAACGCAATAATCGCTCGGGTATCGAAACCCTGTTGCGGGCAATCACCACCCGGCTCGCGCTGTCCTTGCGCGCGTCGGATGCCATCGCCCGCCTCGATGGGCCGACTTTTGCCGTCACCCTCGCCCCCGCGGCCAGCCTGGACCTCGAGGCCGCGATCCAATTGGCCACGCGGATTCAGCACAGCATGGCCGAACCGATAAAGATCGATGGCCTGAATGTCTATTGCTCGGTCTCCATCGGCTTTTGCTTGTCCGACCGCATCGAAGGCGTTGATTCCAGTGAACTGTTGCAGGCCGCAACGAATGCGCTGATCGAGGCGCAGCGCCATGCCCCATCGGCGATCCGCAATTACTCGCCCGCCATGCGCAGTCGAATTGCGAACTGCAACGAGCTCTCGCAGCAGGTCAGCCGCGCATTGGAAAAGGGTCAGATCCGAGCGTTCTTCCAGCCGCAGATTTCGACACGAACCGGCAGGATCACCGGCTTTGAAACGCTTGCGCGGTGGCAGCACCCGCAACGCGGGCTCATTCCGCCTATCGAATTTCTACCCGCACTTGCGCAGGTTGGTCTCATGCATCGGCTCGGCGAGGTTATGGTCAACGACGCCCTGTCCGCCCTTTCGCGCTGGGATGCTGCCGGGTTGGATGTACCGCGCGTTGGCGTCAATTTTTCAAACGATGAATTGCGGGACCCAGAGCTGGTTGACCGAATCTCTCTCCAGCTCGAGCAGTTCTGCCTCTCACCGGAACGATTGGCCGTCGAGGTCCTCGAAACCGTCGTCGCAGACCATGCGGACGACATCGTGATCCGAAACCTGTCCGGTTTGGCCCGCTTGGGCTGTAGTCTGGATCTGGACGATTTTGGAACCGGCCATGCCTCTATCACGTCCATTCGTCGCTATGCTGTCGAACGGATCAAGATCGACAGGTCGTTCGTAACCCGTATAGATGCCGACCAGGAGCAGCAGAAAATGGTCTCGGCCATTTTGACGATGGCGGAACGTTTGGGGCTCGATACGCTGGCAGAGGGTGTCGAAACCGCTGCCGAGCGTGAAATGCTGGCGCAACTCGGTTGCGGTCACGTTCAGGGATATGGAATCGCACGTCCCCTGCCACCAGAAGACGTGGACCAGTGGATCAAGGGCTATCGCGCCATTGTCATCAACCAGCGCCCGTTTCGGCGAAGGGTCGGTTAGACGTGTCTGATCCCGCCGAAACACCACAAAACAACAGGAAACCGCTTGACCTTTGCATCCGTGACCTGTTGAACCGCCTTGACCAAAAATGGGCGACATAGGCGGTATAGATGGACGACCAGAATAAGAACCTTATTCTCGCTACGGTACTCAGCTTTGTTGTGATTGCGGTTTGGTTCTTCTTGTTCCCACCAGAAGAGCTCGCGACCACGGCAACAGAACCAACCGTAGCAGAGCAAACAGCGGCGACTACCGCACCGACCGCAGAGTCCGTTGCGACGGATGGCACAACCACAGCGTCACCGACACTGTCCACAGAGGCAGAAGTTGGCCGGATCACGATCGACTCGCCGGAACTGACGGGTTCGATCAACCTGCGTGGCGGCCGTATCGACGACGTCTATCTATCGGGCTATCGCGAAACGATCGAGGAAGATTCCCCGACCGTGCGATTGCTGCGCCCCTACGGCGAAAATGACGCCTACTTCGCCGGCTTTGGCTGGATCGGCAACGTCGGTGTCGCGGCCAATGCTGTACCGGGCCCCGACACCATCTGGACCCTAGACGCCGGCGAAACGCTGACGCCGACCACCCCCGTCACGCTCAAGTGGGACAATGGGGCTGGACTGGTGTTCCGGACCACCTATTCTATCGACGAAAAATTCATGATTTCGGTCGAGCAGACTGTCGAAAACAACTCTGGCCAAGAGGTCACTGTCACCCCGTACGGTTTGATACGGCGCTACACCGAACCCGATGGGCTGAAACGGTTTTTCGTCCTCTTCGAAGGGCTCGTTCGGATGAACAACGGCAGCCTGGACCAGATTTCCTACAAAGACATCCGCGAAGAAAACTCTGGCACCAACTCCGAGGATGTGACCGCAGGCGGCTGGATCGGCTACACCGACCACTACTGGATGACGACCCTGATCCCCGATCAGGACAAACCGTTCCAGGCTGTGTCGCGCTATTTCACCACCGACGTTTACGAAGCTGACGCGATCCTCGGCCAAGAGCTTGTCGCTGCGGGTGCAACCGCGCAGGTCAGCAGCCGTCTGTTTGTCGGCGCAAAAGAATGGGAAACCATTCGTGCCTATCAGAACGACAACAACGTCCACGGGTTCATCAACACCATCGACTGGGGTTGGTTCTTCTTCCTGACCAAGCCGATCTTCTGGCTGCTCCACAACATCCATGCCCTGATCGGGAACATGGGCTGGTCAATCATGGCGCTGACCCTTGTGCTCAAGGCGCTGGTGCTGCCGCTGGCCTACAAATCCTACGTCTCCATGGCAAAGATGAAGGAACTTCAGCCGGAAATGGAAAAGCTGAAGGAAGCAGCCGGCGATGACCGCGCGAAACTTCAGCAGGGTATGATGAAGCTCTATCGCGACAACAAGGTAAACCCGGCCTCCGGCTGTTTGCCGATGTTGATCCAGATCCCGATCTTCTTCTCGCTCTACAAGGTGATTTTTGTCACGCTCGAACTGCGTCAGGCGCCGTGGCTGGGCTGGATTCGTGACCTGTCGGCACCCGATCCGTCGTCGATCCTGAACCTGTTTGGCCTGTTGCCGTATGCAACGCCGGAACCGGGCAGCATGTTCTTTATCCTCTCGCTCGGCGTTCTGCCGATCATTCTGGGGATTTCGATGTGGCTGCAGCAGAAACTGAACCCGGCCCCGACGGATCCGTCGCAAAAGATGATCTTTGCCTTCATGCCGTGGATCTTCATGTTCATGCTGGGCGGGTTTGCATCCGGTCTGGTGCTGTACTGGATTACCAACAACACGATCACCTTCCTGCAGCAGTACGCAATCATGCGCAGCCACGGACATCGCCCGGATATTTTGGGCAATATCTTTAGCCGCAAATCGAAAGCCAAAGCTGCGAAATGATCGCCCGGCTGGATGCAATCATCCGGCATCCGATCAAATCGATCGGACTGGAACCTCTCGAAAGCGCGCCCCTATCCAAGGGGCGCGCTCTCCCTTTTGATCGCCATTGGGCGATACTGACAGAAAAATCCCCACTCTCGCGGATGCCCGACGGCACCGTCAGTTCGTGGGGCAAAAAGATCAACTTTGTCATTGGCCGCAGCGCACCGGAACTGATGTGCATCACTGCCCAGTTGGACGAAGCTACCGGAACACTTACCCTCTCCCATCCAAGGGCTGCTACGATAACTGTGCAGCCTGAAAACGATGCCGGGTTGCTGTTGGATTGGGTGCAACAGTTCTGGCGGGATCTGCCCGCGCCGACCGTTGTCGTCCGCCAACCTGACCGCCCGCTCACAGACGAAGACACGCCCTATGTGGCGGTCCTGAACAGGGCCAGTCTCACAGACCTGTCCGAAAAACTCGGCCAAGTCGTCGAGCCCGAGCGGTTTCGCGGAAACCTGTGGATCGACGGCTGGCCCGCGTTCCATGAGACCACTATGGTCGGTAAGAGGATCAGGATCGGAACTGCGATCCTAATGGTCGATAGGCCGATCGAACGCTGCCGTGCGACAGACACAAATCCCCTGTCCGGCCAGCGTGATATTGATATGTTGCGTGAACTGGACACACGGTATCAGACACGGAATTTTGGAATTTTCTGCAAAGTGGTAGAGGATGGCGTCATCCACCGCGGCGACGAAGTAGAGGTACTCTGATGCAAATGCAATTCACCTTGGCAGACGAGCCGGATCAGTTTTCTGCCGAGAAGGGTCGCCTTCTGTTTGCAGGCAACGTCGATTTTCTCAAGGGCGTCGTGGCGATGAACGGCTTACCGCCAGCCGACCGGATGGAGGTCTGCTTTGCGGGGCGCTCAAACGTCGGCAAATCCAGCCTTATCAATGCCTTGACGGGACGCAAAAACCTCGCCCGTGCCTCGAACACGCCCGGTCGCACCCAGGAAATCAACTTTTTCACTGTCGGCGACGACAATTACATCGTCGATTTGCCCGGGTACGGCTTTGCGAATGCGCCGCTTGCTGTCGTGGCGAAATGGCAGGAACTGCTGAAACAGTACCTCTCCGGTCGGCAAACCCTTCGCCGAGTCTTTGTTCTGATCGATGCGCGCCACGGCGCCAAAAAGGTCGACGAAGAGATCATGACCCTGTTGGACAAATCTGCGGTGACCTTTCAGGTCGTCATGACGAAAACCGACAAGATCGGTCAGAAACAACTGGCCGAGAGCCTGGAGATCACCAAAGCCGCGCTCGCGCGTCACCCCGCCGCCTTTCCAGAGATCGTCATGACCTCTTCGGAAAAGGGCGATGGCATTAGCACCCTGCGCGCAATCATCGCCAATATCGCATAACCCTGTTTGGAAAGGGGACCGGACTTGAGGAAGCAAGAGATGAACCGAGATTGGATCGCCACCGCACGGACCCTCTCCGAGGCACTGCCCTATTTGCAGCGCTATTCGGGGGCTATCGTTGTCGTGAAATTTGGCGGCAACGCGATGGGCGACGAAGAGGCCATGGCCGAATTCGCCCGGGACATCGTTTTGATGCGTCAGGTCGGCGTGAATCCGGTTGTCGTCCATGGCGGTGGCCCGATGATCAACGACCTGTTGAACCGCTTGGGGATCAAGTCGGAATTCGTCCGCGGCAAACGTGTGACGGACAAGGCGACAGTCGAAGTCGTCGAAATGGTCCTCACCGGCCTCGTCAACAAACGTATCGTGCAGGCGATCATGGACGAAGGCGGCCGCGCTGTTGGCCTCTCGGGCAAAGATGACGACCTCATGGTCTGCGAAGCGGACGATCCCGAACTGGGCTTTGTCGGCAAGCCGGTAGAGATGAACGTGCAGGTGCTGCGCGATCTGTTTGCCGCCGGCATCATTCCGGTCATCGCACCGGTTGCCACCGGCATGAACCCGAATGAGACCTTTAACGTGAACGGTGATACCGCCGCTGGTGCGATTGCTGGCGCGCTCAAGGCCGATCGCCTGTTGTTGCTGACCGACGTGTCCGGCGTCAAAAACAAAGAGGGCGAGGTCGCTACCCAGATGACCCCGGACGAGGTCCGCGCGATGATCGCTGATGGCACCATCGCCGGCGGCATGATCCCGAAAACCGAAACCGCGCTCAAGGCCGTCGAGGACGGCGTCCGCGGCGTCGTGATCATGGACGGGCGCGTCTCAAACGCTTGCCTGTTGGAACTGTTCACCGAACATGGTGCCGGATCGATGATCCGCTCCACCGAACCACGGGTAAAGCCACGTCAGTGATCGACCTCTCAGCCAGACTGTCGAAAAACGGCCTGCGCGTTTCGGGTGTCTTGACACCCGAACCCGCAGATGGTCTGGCCGAACGTTTCAAAACCCTCGTTTTGATCAGCCCGTCCGAACCTGCTTTTTGGGACATTTTCTCTGCCTCAAACGAAGCCTTGGACGGTGCCCCCGACCCCGTTGATCGGTGGTCGCGACGCGTGATCGGCTCATTGGCCTGTGACCTAGGTGGCAAGGCCTACTTTCCTTTCGGCGGCCCGCCCCACCGGCCTTTCTACAGCTGGGCACTGCGTTCCGGCAGCGTAGCAGCCTCTCCGGTTTCCCTTCTCGTCGATGGAACGGCGGGGCTCTTTGTTTCCTTTCGCGGCGCGTTGGCGCTCCCCGATGACGTCCAAACGTCGCTCCCCCCGCCCCCCTGCAACACTTGCATTGACAGGCCCTGTACCACCGCCTGCCTGGCCTCAGCCTTGAACCAAGACGGCTATAACGTCCCAGCCTGCCATCGCTGGCTCGACACACCAAACGGTGAAACCTGCCTCGCTGGCGGATGCTTGGTCCGTCGCACATGCCCGGTCGGCGCCGCCAATCGCCCCGAACAACAGTCTTCCTATTTCATGCGGCAATTTCACAAATGACCCTTCGCCTCATTCTTATTCGCCACGCAAAATCGAGCTGGGGCGACCTCAATGCCCTGGATCATGAACGCACGCTGAATGAACGCGGCCGCCGCTCTGCGCCCGCGATCGGCGAATGGTTAAAAAACCGGTCCTATCTGCCTGATCAGGTGCTCTGTTCGGATGCGGTCCGCACCCGCGAAACGCTGTCCCTGATCGCCCCCTATTGGGACACGCCCCAAGTCAGCTTCCTGCCCTCGCTCTATCTGGCCACCGCTCACGCCATGCTGAACGACCTGCACCGCGCCACCGCCAAAACAGTCGCGATCATCGGCCACAATCCCGGCATCGGCAGCCTCGCAGCAGGCCTTTTGCATACCCGCCCCGCGCATCCCCGCTTTACCGCCTACCCAACTTGCGCAACGACGATCATCGACTTCCCGCACGACACCTGGCCAGAGGTCGCAGCAGCGTCTGGCGTTTGCGTGGACTTTGTCGTGCCACGCGACTTGCTCACCTTCGATCCCGAAAACGACTAAGGGGCAGGCTCGCACCCACCCCTTTCATCTTTCCCCAAATACCTCCGCCGGAGGCAGCCGCCGCAGGCGGCTTAATGACCCAAAATCTGCGACAGGAACAATTTGGTTCGGTCCGATTGCGGGTTGTTAAAGAACTCTTTGGGTTCGTTCTGTTCGATGATCTGCCCCTGATCCATAAAGATCACGCGGTTCGCCACCGCCTGCGCAAACCCCATTTCGTGTGTCACGCACAGCATGGTCATACCTTCTTCGGCCAATTCGATCATCGTATCCAGAACTTCTTTGATCATCTCCGGATCGAGAGCCGAGGTCGGTTCGTCGAACAGCATGATGCGCGGCTTCATACACAGCGACCGGGCAATCGCCACGCGCTGCTGCTGGCCGCCGGACAATTGGCCGGGGTACTTATGCGCCTGATCGGGGATTTTCACCTTTTCCAGATAGTGCATCGCGGTTTCCTCGGCTTCACGGCGCGGAACCTTGCGCACCCAGATCGGGGCCAGAGTGCAGTTTTCCAGAATCGTCAGATGCGGAAACAGGTTGAAATGCTGGAAACACATCCCGACTTCCGACCGGATCTTGTCGATGTTTTTCAGATCCGAGGTCAGTTCAGTCCCATCCACGATAATCTGGCCGGCCTGATGTTCCTCGAGTCTGTTGATGCAGCGGATCAGCGTCGATTTCCCAGAACCGGAAGGCCCGCAGATCACGATACGTTCGCCGCGCTGCACCGTCAGATCTACATCGCGCAGCACGTGGAACTGGCCGTACCACTTGTTCATCTTGGTGATTTGGATTGCCACCTCGCTGGAGACCTTCATCTGGCTCCGGTCAATGGCACGGTCGATAGCAAGTTCAGACATTGTTCGGTCTCCTTAGCGGTGGCCACGTGCGAGTTTGTGTTCCAACCAGAGCGAATAGCGCCCCATGCTGAAACAGAACACAAAGAACACCACGCCGATAAAGATGAAGAGTTCCCAATAGACGCCGTTCCATTCGGTCGACGCCCGAATAGCGCTGGCCAGACCCAAGGGGTCCAAGAGGCCGATAATCCCGACCAGAGTGGTATCCTTGAACAGCCCGATAAAGGTGTTCACGATCCCAGGGATCGAGATTTTGAGCGCCTGCGGCAGAATGATCAGCCGCATCGATTTCCAGTAATCAAGACCCAGCGAATCGGCCGCCTCATATTGCCCCTTGGGCAAGGCCGCCAAACCACCGCGCACCACCTCTGCGATATAGGCCGCAGAGAACAACGTCACCATCACGACCACGCGCAGCACGAGGTCCATATTAGTGCCCTTGGGCAAGAAATACTTGAGCAGCAGCGAGGCCGTGAACAGCCAGACGATCAGCGGCACACCGCGGATCACTTCGATAAAGGCCACGGCGGCATATTTTACCACCGGCAGATCGGACTGACGCGCCAGCGCGAGCAGAACCCCCAACGGCAGCGATAGCACAATCCCCGAAATCCCGATGATCAGTGCCAGCATAAAGCCGCCAAAATCACGGCTCCCGACCGGTTCCAGACCCATTCGGCCGATCTGCTGATAGGCGGCATCGATGTTCTGTTGCAGCGAAACAGCAGCCGTTTCCTGCGCCAGAACCGCCGACAGGGCGGAAACGTCCGCGGCGGGCGTGCCACGATCAACCTCGTCCACAGACATCATGTTGCGGACCAGTTCGGGCAATTCGGCCCGCGCCTGACGCGCAGCGGCTTCGGCGGCGATCACCGTTTCAAGTGCTTCGACGGCATCGTTATCGGTCCCCAAGGGCGCATCATCCGCGCTCTCAAGAGCCAAAAGGTCGTCCGGCAGCGCAGCCCGGGCCTGAGCGGCCTTTTGTTCAGCGTCAATCACCAGTGACAACGCACGGATCACGTCAGCCGGGGTGCCGGGATCGACCTCTTCGACGGCAACCATGTTGCGAACCGAGTCCGGCAGCGCGGCCCGCGCCGCAAGGATATCAGCCTGCAACTTGGGCAGATCGGCCTCCCACGTGGGCAGGCTATCAATGCTGGACAGGAGCGAACGCGCCTCTGTGACCTGTTTTTGCAGCAAGAATACGTCGCGGTTCAGCGCATTCAGACCAAAGCGGGCGCCCTGCAGCGAGGCTACCGCATGTTCAAACTCGTCCTTCTGCTCGGGGCTGACGTTCACCTGTTCACCCTCGGCCACCTGCAAGGTGGCGAGCAGTTCATTCTTGCGCACCTCGAGGTCCGAGATCCGTTCCTGAACTTCGGCCTGTTGCGCCTCTATAGCGGCGATAGCGTCGGTTGCGGTGTTAATGGTGGCTGCGGCAGCCTCCTGCTGCTCCGCCATATTGCTGGCAGCGACCATTCGATGCAGCGAGTCGCTGATCATCGGTGTGGCGTAAATCCACCAGCCGACAGCGGCGATCACACCTGCGGCGACAGCGCCCGCCATGCCGGCGACAGACCCGGCCAAACGGGCGGCAATCGCGCCGACCACAAACCCCAAGATTGCAAGGATCGGCAGCCAGAAGGACCCACCCCAGAGCAACCACGTCGCGAGGAAGGGATAAAGCGCGCTAAACCAGAGCATCTGACGCGGCAGACGGTCAGCAAAAAGGATCGGGGCAACCGCTACAAACATAAGGACGAAAACCGAAATCGGCCGCCAGTAGAGGTCATAGCGATAGAACCCGAACAGGAGCTGCATCCAACGTTCGGAAATCACGGCGAAACATCCGCCACCATGCTCTGCCAGTGGGGCGACCACCGACAGCACTTCGCGGCACTCGGTCAGAGACCCGGCGATCCAGACAGAATGGTAGAGCCATGGCACCAATCCGGAGACCACAGTCCAGATCAGGTAGAGCGCGGCGACCGACAGGATGGCATTCAGGGCGCTTGAAAACAGGTTCTCCCGCATCCATTTGACCACACCTGTTTGCGCCGTCGGGGGCGCCGAGGGGGCGATCATCGAACTGCGGACATAGCTGATAGTGCGCGCATGTGTATCTGACATCTCAGCGCTCCTTCAGTTTGACGCGGTTGTTAAAGAAATTCATGCTCGATGCGATCAACAGGCTGATCGTGAGGTAGAATAGGCCGACCAGAACGATACCTTCCAGCTCTCGCCCGGTTTGGTTCACGGTGATCCCGCCCAAGGTCGAACGGACATCCATGTACCCAATGGCAATCGCCAACGAAGAGTTTTTGGTCAGGTTCAGGAACTGTGAAATCAGCGGCGGGATGATCACCCGCAATGCCTGCGGCAGGATCACCAAACTCATGGTCCGGCTCGGACGCAGGCCAAGTGCAAAGGCAGCCTCGGACTGGCCCTTGGACACGGCCAGAATACCGCCCCGTACGATTTCCGCGATAAAGGCCCCGGTATAGAGCGAGAGCGCAATCCAAAGCGCGATCAGCGGGTTACCCAGCTGGACGCCGCCTTCAAAGTTAAAGCGTCCCATGGTCGGGAATTCCCAAGCGACCGAGGGAGCAAAGGCCGTATCAATCGCCAAGGCAGATTGTGCCGCGGGCCAGACGGTCCCTGCGATCCCAAACTGCCATGCTGCGGCAGCCGCAATCGCAAACAGACCGCCGACAGTCCACGCAACTGCGCCGTCCAGACCCAGGGCCGCTGTCGCCGGTTTTTGCAGACCAAACGCCACCAGCGCGACCGATACCACAGCGCCGATCTGCACCAGCCCGAACAGGGTCGCGGAAACCCCGCCCTGCAAACAGAAAAACAGGCCGGTCACAGCGATCACCAGCAGGATCGACTGCCAAACCGGCATCGGCGGACGGCCGGTTTCAGCCTGACGCGCGACGGATTGCCGACGAAGAAAGATGGCTGCACCGACAGACAGGACAAAAACCGCCAGCAGCGTAGGGGCACCATCGCCGAAAATCGGGCGCGGGACGTAGATCCCGCGGGTCGTGATTGCGATCGTGCCGAACAGACTCATCGAGGCTGGGCCATCCTCGCGGAAATCACGCGGCTCGGGGGTGCTCTCGGTCAGGATCGCGAAAATCGCAATGATCCACAGCAGCAGCGGAACGTTGCGGAACCCTTCGACGTAGACAGTCGCAAGTTTTGCAACGATCCAGTTTTTCGACAGGCGCAACACGCCGAAAATCACGCCCAGAACGGTGGCCAGAATGCAGCCCAAGACAGCGACCAAAAGCGTGTTCAGGATGCCAACCAAAGCTGCACGTCCATGTGTCGCGTTCGAGTCATAGTCGATCAGGCGTTGGTTGATATCATAGCCTGCCCTGTTCGACAGGAAGCCCAGATCAAAGGACTTGCCCTGCACCCGCAGGTTTTCCACGGTATTGCCCATCAACCAGTAAAAGGCCCCGCCGAGCAATAGCACGGCGACAACCTGAATGGTGATCGAACGATAGCGTGTGTCGTAGATAAGTTGGCTCAGCCGAAAGCCCGCTTTTGGCGGCTCGGTGTGGGTCGTCATCTGAATCTCCCCGGCTCCCGCCCACGTGCTGCGCCGATTTTCGGCTGTCATTATCCGTCAGTGGGGGGCTGTTCTTGGTCTTATTGGGAAAAAGGGCGCGGTTCTCCCGCGCCCTTTCCAGTCTAGGATCTTAGCGGAAGGGCGGCGAGTACAGCAGGCCGCCTTCGGTCCACTGGGCGTTCAGGCCACGGGCCAGACCAATCGGAGTGTTTTCACCGATATTGCGCTCAAAGATTTCGCCGTAGTTACCGCCAGCGGCGATTGCACGAACGGCCCACTGGTTGTCCAGACCGATCATCGCGCCCAGTTCACCTTCGGTGCCGAGGATACGGTTCACTTCGGGGTTGTTGGTCGGAGCGGCAGCCAGTTCCTGAACGTTGGCCGAGGTAATGCCCATCTCTTCGGCAGAGATCAGAGCATTCAGCGTCCACATGGCGATATCACCCCATTCGTTGTCGCCGTGGCGAACAACCGGGCCCAGCGGCTCTTTGGAGATGATTTCCGGCAGCAGGACGTGGTCGCCCGGTGCCTCGAACGTGGCGCGGGTAGCGGCCAAGCCCGATGCGTCGGTGGTGTACACGTCACAAGCGCCAGCCAGATACTGCTGCTGGGCTTCGGCGTTGGTTTCGATCGGCACCGGCTGGTAGCTGATGTTGTTCGCGCGGAAGAAGTCCGACAGGTTCAGTTCGGTGGTGGTGCCGGTCTGGATACAAACGGTCGCGCCGTCCAGATCCTTGGCCGAGGTCACGCCGAGCGATTTCGGGACCATAAAGCCCTGACCGTCGTAGTAGTTCACGCCGATGAAATCAAACTTGAGGTCGGTATCGCGCGAGAAGGTCCAGGTGGTGTTACGGGCCAGAATGTCGATCTCGCCCGAGGCCAGTGCGGTGAAACGCACCTGCGTGGTCAGCGGAATGAATTCAACGGCAGCCGGGTCACCCAGAACAGCAGCAGCAATCGCGCGGCAAACAGCAACGTCAAACCCCTGCCATACCCCGTTGCTGTCCGGCTGCGAGAAGCCAGTCAGACCGGAGGAGACGCCGCAGTTCAGTTTACCACGTGCCTTAACGTCGTCTAGCGTGGCGGCCGAGGCAGCGGCGGCGGTCAGGCCGACAACTGCAACAGCACCAAGCAATACGGATTTCTTCATGATTACCTCTTCCTGAGCTACCGGCAGAGTGCCGGCGTTTTTGGTTTTGATGGCGACGAAGTGATCGCCCGCTGCGATTGAGCCGCAGCGATGCCCTAAGTAGGTCGAAATTTGAGCAACAGGTCAAGAGGGTGCTCTACCCATTATGCGGGCAATGGCAGAACAAATGATCAAAAACCGGGCGAAAGCCCGACAAATGTCCTGTCAGCTATCAGTTCTGAGATCAGCGAGAATCTGTGCCGCCGTCAGGAAAGCCTGCTTTTTGAGGTCAGCGATCTCTGTGGCCTCTTCGTCGGGGCCCCACTGTTCCTCTTGCCACACCTCATCCACGCGGGACTTGAGCCACGCCTGTTCCGCGGCCAGATGCCGTTCGGAGACGGCAAGGGCGATCGCGAGCGAGCCGGAAATCGTCACCAAATCATGGAAGGCCGCAATCTCGAACGCCGTCAATCTGCCGACATGGCCGCGCAAGACCGCCTGACCGTCGCTGGCCTGTGCGATCGGCATAACGCCCTTCGTGACGGCCAAACGAACGCCCGTCGCGCCATGCAGCCAGTCCAGAATCGGGTCCCAGGCCTCGGCCTGGCGTTGCTGCAATTCCTGCGGCGCGTCGGCGCGATAGCACAGCAGATCGCTGCCACCATAGGCGGCCAGCATATCGCACACCTCTTCAAACTGCGGCATGACCTTGTCCAGCGCGGAATTGGCAAACCGGGTGACAGGCATGGTCTCGGGCCGCACTTCGCCGGTTTGTGCGTTCCACTCGGCTGCAATCGCAACCGCAACAGCCTGCGTCGGCACGATCACCGGCGTTTTGGCCGGAGACCGCACCAAACGGCCGTCCAATTCGATCTGCCAACCGCCATCGACTGCTACCGCCTTGGCTTCGGTCCAGAACCGCTTTGCTTTCCAACCGCTCATTTTGCCTCCAAAAACGTCATCAGAGCCTGCGTCAGATCCGGGATATCCTCGACGATCTGATCGGCCATCAGGTCATCCCGACGATGATAGCCCCATGTCACACCAATCGAGCGAACCCCGGCTGCCCGCGCCATATCCATATCAAAGCTCGTGTCGCCAACCATGACGGCTGCCTCGGGCGACAGGCCGGTTTGATCCAGAATATCCAGGATCATCGAGGGGTGTGGCTTGGACGGATGGGTATCAGCCGTCTCGCGGCAGATAAAATACCCCTCGAGCCCGTGGCCCTGCACCAGCAAATCGACCCCGCGTCGGGATTTACCCGTCGCAATCGCCATCAAAACCCTATCCATCGCGTGCAGCCGATCCAGCAACGGACGGATACCGGGATAAAACGGACTGGTTCCGGGCGTGCCCAGACGTTCGCGCCGTTCAAAATAAGCGCGCCGATAGGCATCGGCCAAAGCCGATATGGCGTGTTGGTCGGCAGCGGGCAAGAGACGCTCGAACCCGCGTTCGAGCGAGAGCCCGACGATTGACCGGATGTCCCGATCCGTCGGGACCGCCAGACCCACCGCGTCAAAGGCTTGGGACATGGCGGCAATAATGGTGGCCTGACTGTCCACCAATGTGCCGTCTACGTCCCAGATGATCAGGCCAAGGTCACTCATTGTCCATGTTGAACGGATCAAGCGGTGCGTGATTGACGTTCCAACCCACGTAATCCCAAGTCCGCTGCATGTGTTCCGGTAACGGCGCCGACAGGGTGAGCATTTCCTTGGTAATCGGATGTTCGATGATCAAAGTTCGCGCATGCAGGTGCAGTTTGCGGCTCAGGTCGCCGCCAACGCCTGCGCCCCAGCCATCTCCCTGATTTTCCGTCGAAGAGCCACCATATTTCCCGTCCCCGATGATCGGATGACCGATTTCAGCCATGTGCGCCCGAAGCTGGTGCGTCCGGCCGGTGATCGGAACCAGCGCCATCCAGCTCAGGCGGGTGCCGGCGGTATCTTGCAGCGCATAGTCGGTATGGGCCCGCTTGGCGCCTTCGGTCTCGGCAACGGCACGGGGATGGATACAGACCATCTTTTCGCCCTCGCCGCCGCGACCACGGCCAGCGGCCTTGATCAGGCCATATTTGATCGACCCGGCCTTGGGATTGGGCTGACCGGCAACGGCGGCCCAATAGATTTTGCGCACATTGCGGTGGCGCAGCGCCTCGCTCAGAGCGCGGGCGACCCGGTCGGTCCGAGCCAGCAACAACAGGCCAGAGGTATCCTTGTCCAGACGATGCACCAGCTTGGGGCGATCCTTGAACCCGAATTTCAGGGCTTCGGTCAGGCCGTCCACGTGACGGTCCCCCTGACCAGAGCCCCCCTGCGAGGGCAATCCCGCCGGTTTGTTCAGGGCGATGATATGCTCGTCCTTCCACAGAACGCAGTCCTGGATCATTTCCGCGTCAGAGCGGTGAATTTTGCGGATCTGCCGCGGTGCGGGCTGCCCGTCCGCCTCATTCAGCGGCGGAATGCGAACCTTTTGGCCATGTTCGAGCCGGTGGTTCGATTTCACCCGACCCCCATCGACACGCAATTCCCCCTTGCGACACATCTTTTCGATGCGGCCTTGGGTCAAATGCGGAAACTGCTTGCGCAGCCAACGGTCCAGCCGCAGCTCTGCTTCGTCCGGAGAGATCGTTTTTAGCTGAACGTCACTCATGTCAACACCATCCGCGCAACTGTTGCCCCTGCGGCCAGCGCCGCGATTGAAACGATCACCGTTCCGACGACATAAATTCCCGCCAATAGCAGAGCCCCGCGTTCATACAGCGCGACCGCATCCAGTGAATAGGCCGAAAAGGTCGTAAATCCGCCCAGCAGGCCGGTCATCAGGAACGGCGCAAACTTGTTACCGCCCTTGTAGGCCAGCGCCACAAACAGAACGCCCATCAAAAACGACCCCAGCACGTTCACAAAGACCGTACCAAAGGGAAATCCCGGTCCAACCCAGCGCATAAAGCCGACGTTGGACAAATACCGCAGCGCCGCGCCGATCGCGCCGCCCGCTGCAACAAAGAGTGTATTCCAGATCATCGGCGGTCTTTGGCCCTTTGGTTGGCAAGAGTCAATCGCGGTCTCATTCGCGCCCAGACTGACGTTTGGCGCGAAGGCCTGCGAAATAATCTACACGCTTCTTCAGATCGCGTTCAAAACCTCTTTCGACGGGATCATAAAATTTCGGACGCGCCATGCCATCTGGAAAGTAATTCTGACCGGAAAACCCGTCTTCGGCATCATGGTCATAGGCATAGCCTTCGCCATACCCTTGATCCTTCATCAATTTGGTCGGCGCGTTCAGAATATGTTTGGGCGGCGGCAAGCTGCCAGATTTCCGGGCCAATTCGCGCGCCGCCTTATAGGCGACATAGCCGGCCTTGGTTTTCGGGGCCAAGGCCAGATAGATCACCGCCTGCGCCAGCGCCAGTTCCCCCTCCGGGCTGCCAATCCGTTCGTAGGTTTCCCACGCGTGCAGACAAAAGCTCTGCGCCTGCGGATCGGCCAATCCGATATCCTCGACCGCCATCCGCACCAAGCGGCGGGCCAGATACCGCGGATCTTCGCCCCCCTCCAGCATCCGGCCATACCAATAGAGCGCAGCATCGGGATCGGACCCCCGCACCGACTTATGCAGGGCCGAGATCAGGTTGTAATGTTCATCGCCGGATTTGTCATACTTGGACGCGCGTCGCATGAGCCGGGTCGTCAGCGCATCCGTGTCCAGCGGGGTCGCAACGCGCCACGCCAGAACCTGTTCGATCAGGTTCAGCATCGTTCTGCCGTCCCCGTCCGCCATCTCGATCAGCGCGAGTCGCGCCGCTTCGGTCAGCGGCAGGGTGCGCCCCATTTCCTGTTCGGCCCGCACACACAGCGCCGCGAGGTCGGCCTCGGTCAGACGCGTGAGAACCAGAACCTGCGCACGGGACAGAATAGCCGCGTTCAGTTCGAAGGACGGGTTTTCCGTGGTCGCCCCGACCAGAACGATGGTGCCGTCCTCCATATGCGGCAGGAAACTGTCCTGCTGCGCCTTGTTAAAGCGGTGGATTTCGTCAACGAACAACAGCGTCCCGCGCCCCTGTTTGTGGCGCAATTTGGCGGCGTCGAACACTTTGCGCAGATCCGGCACGCCGGTGAAAATTGCACTCACCTGTTCGAAATGCAGCTCTGTTTCATGCGCCAGCAGGCGAGCTATCGTCGTTTTGCCGACGCCCGGCGGTCCCCAGAGGATCAGAGACGAAAGCGCTCCTGAGGCCAGCATAACCCCCAGCGGAGCATCAGGACCCAGAACCTGTTGCTGCCCGATCACCTCGGACAGCGACTGCGGTCGCAAGCGATCCGCCAAGGGGCGAGGTCCGGTCCGAACCGGCGCCTCTTCTGTGTGGAAAAGATCGGGCATGGGCGCAACTTATGCCCCTACCCGGCCTTTGGCAAAGCCTCAGTGCAGTTTATCCAGCAGGTTGAACCAAACAGCCTGATATTCGACCCCGCCCATATCCATCACACGGCCAGCGGGCGTAATATCGAGCTTGGCCCGCTTGGACCAACGGGTCCAGTTCGATGGCAACAGGGCCACCATCCGGCGCGCGCCCAACTCGCCTCCGGCGCGGACAATTTGGCCAGTCAACAGCAGCCGGACCCGCAAGCGGATGTCGTTCGAGATATCGTGTCCGATAAAGCCCCGCGTGACCTCCCAAATGCCGTGGTCTACCGGAGCCTCGTCATAGAGCAAATCCTGAGGGATCGAATCCAGCAGGCCCCGCTGGGCATCGCGGATCATATAGCTGTAGATCCCGCAACGCGCCGTGCTGGGCGTTAAACGCGCACCGGCCAGAACATGTCCGGCGTCATCATGAACCGCCACCCAGCGCGACTGAGGTGTGTCGTATTGGTCATACTCCATCCCCATGGTTTCCGGCAGGTCCCAGGCCCGTTTGACAATGAACGAGTCCCTGCGCGCACGTAGGACATTTGCAAACAATTCGCCATGGTTGTGCATATTGGCGAATGACAAAACGGTGCTGTGCATCAGCGCCTCCGCAAAATTTGGTTCCGCTCTACCCTGCACCATGGGCATCTTAGCCGTTTGTCAGTTATCCGCGCCTTTGCCATCTGACTTGGTCGACGCCCGTTCGATCTGCATCGACATGTTCAAGGCGTCACACACCGTCAGAGTTCAAGATGCGCGACAATACTGTCGTGCCGCTTCCAAGTCCCCATGCCAACACAAGGCATTTTCAATACGGCTTTCGCCTCTTGTCCGGGCGGTGCGACAGCACTTTGCAAACTCTGCACACCAACAACTTAATCGACATCCGCCCCGTTACATCCCTCAGAACACCGTCCGCGTCGACACAGCCGGTGAACGCAACCCCGAAACCCGTCCCTGTACAGAAAACGCGTCTGCCTTCGTTGAAACCGGACCCCAGAGGGGGCTTTGCTCGTCTTCGACTGGTTCGAACACCAGCTTGGCCCCTCGGTAACAATGCCAATATGTTCCGGCGCCTGTCAACCTAAGATTGTATTATAGAAATTGTTCTTAACTTTGGCGTGTTTGACTGGCCAAAAGAAAACCCCGCTCGTTTTCACGAGCGGGGCCCATCAAACTGCTATCAGTCTGATCTTATTCTTCGTCGACCAACTCGAGTTCGGCTTCAAGGCGGGCCTTGTCAGCAGCGCCTTTTGCAGCCGGATCACGGTCTACCAGCTCGATGATCGCCATCGGAGCCATGTCACCATAACGGAAGCCAGCCTTCAGAACGCGGCAGTAGCCACCGTTACGTTCCTGGTAGCGCGGCCCGAGGATCTCGAACAGCTTGGCAACGTGGATGTCCTGCTTGAGCTGGGCAGCAGCCTGACGACGGGCGTGCAGATCACCGCGCTTGCCCAGGGTGATCAGCTTGTCGATGACGCGCTTGAGTTCCTTGGCTTTCGGCAGAGTGGTCTTGATCTGTTCGTGTTCGATCAGCGAACCGGCCATGTTGGCGAACAGCGCCTTGCGGTGTTCGTGGGTACGGTTCAGGCGGCGGTATCCGCGAGCGTGACGCATTTTGTGTCTCCTAGTGTTTTATACTTTGTCAGGCGGTCTATGCGTATTGACCGCTCTCCTTGGGGCGGGATTGCCCGAAAGGCAGGGCTCTTCGCCCTGCCCCAGAAGCCAGTCTTAGAACTGGTCTTCGTATTTCTTGGCGAGCTCTTCGATGTTGTCGGGCGGCCAATCCTCGACATCCATGCCGAGGTGCAGACCCATGCCGGACAGCACTTCCTTGATCTCGTTCAGCGACTTGCGGCCAAAGTTCGGAGTGCGGAGCATCTCGGCTTCGGTTTTCTGGATCAGGTCGCCGATGTAGACGATGTTGTCGTTCTTCAGGCAGTTGGCCGAACGGACAGACAGTTCCAGCTCGTCAACCTTCTTCAACAGAAGCGGGTTGAACTCCAGACCATCGTCGTCAGCACCGGCCGAAGCCGATTCCGGTTCATCGAAGTTGACGAAGATCGACAGCTGGTCCTGCAGGATACGCGCTGCATAGGCAACCGCATCCTCCGGGGTCACCGAACCGTCGGTTTCGATCTTCATCATCAGCTTGTCATAGTCCAGGACCTGACCTTCACGGGTCGGCTGCACGTCGTACGACACTTTCTTGACCGGCGAATAGATCGCATCGATAGCAATCAGACCGATCGGCGCGTCTTCGGGCTTGTTCTTGTCAGCCGACACATAGCCTTTACCGGTGTTGACGGTCAGTTCCATGTAGAGGTCGGCACCATCGTCGAGGTGACAAATCACGTGCTCTTTGTTGAGCACTTCGATGCCAGCCGATTCCGAGATGTCGCCTGCGGTCACGATGCCCGGGCCCTTGGCCTGAACGGTCAGACGCTTCGGACCTTCGACTTCCATCTTCAGGGCAACGCCCTTGAGGTTCAGAACGACGTCGGTCACGTCTTCACGAACGCCTGCAATCGAGGAGAACTCGTGCAGAACGTTGTCGATGTGAACGGCCGTAATAGCGGCACCTTGCAGCGACGACAGCAGGATGCGGCGCAGCGCGTTGCCAAGGGTCAGACCAAAGCCACGCTCCAGCGGTTCGGCAACAACAGTTGCCTGACGCTGCGGGTCATTACCCGGCTTCACTTCCAGCTGGGTCGGCTTGATCAGTTCCGCCCAATTCTTATGGATCATGCGTCCCTCCATACTTGTCTACCTTCCATGTCCCAAAAGGCAGACGCCCGAGGTTTCAAAATGACGAATTGGGGCCGTGGCAAAACCACAGCCCCAATGGAATAGTCTAGATCAGACGCGACGACGCTTCGGCGGACGGCAGCCGTTGTGTGCGAGCGGAGTCACGTCACGGATCGACGTGATGTTAAAGCCCACAGCAGCCAGAGCACGCAGAGCCGATTCACGACCCGAACCCGGGCCCTGAACTTCTACTTCGAGCGTCTTAACGCCATGTTCCTGAGCCTTGCGGCCAGCATCTTCTGCAGCCATCTGAGCGGCATAAGGGGTCGACTTACGCGAGCCCTTGAAGCCCATGGTGCCAGCGGACGACCACGAAATGGCGTTGCCCTGCACGTCAGAGATCAGGATTTTGGTGTTGTTAAAGGTGGAGTTCACATGAGCAACGCCAGCGGCGATGTTCTTGGAAACCTTCTTCTTGCCACCACGACGGGTATCACGAGCCATTGTCTATGCCCTCCCTTACTTCTTCTTACCAGCGATGGCCTTTGCGGGGCCTTTGCGGGTGCGAGCGTTGGTGTGGGTACGCTGACCGCGAACGGGCAGGTTACGACGATGACGCAGGCCGCGGTAGCAGCCGAGGTCCATCAGGCGCTTGATGTTCATGGTGACTTCACGACGCAGGTCACCTTCAACAGTCAGGTTAGCGTCGATGTATTCGCGGATTGCCAGAACTTCAGCGTCAGACAGATCGTTCACACGACGGGTTACGTCGATGTTGCAAGCTTCGCAGATCTGCTTGGCGGTGAAATGGCCAATGCCGGTGATATAGGTCAGGGCGATCGGAACCCGCTTTGCAGTCGGGATGTTCACGCCGGCGATACGTGCCACGTTATATTTCCTTTCGTTGCGATTCCGTAATACCGGAACCTTTTTTCACAACGGAAGCCCGAAGGCGGTAAAACCAGCGGGCAACAGTTAATGAGGTGATCATGTGAACCGAAGAATCGGAAAACACGGATGATTCCCACGGATGGGATGGGGCTGTTTATGGGCGCATTTCCAATTGGTCAAGCCCCCAATAACGCAAAGGGCAGGAGAACCCTGCCCTAGGCAATTCAACCCAGAATCTTGTTAATACTGGCGGCGACGTCCTGCATGCTGGCCAGACCATCGACCGAGGTCAACTGGCCCTTGGCGTGGTAATAGCCGATCAGCGGGCTGGTCTGCTTATAGTAGGCCGCCAGACGCACACGCAGTGCATCTTCGTTATCGTCGGCGCGAACCGGCTGACCTGCGGCGGCAGCCTCGGCAGCGCGCCCAACGATACGACCAACCAGCACTTCGTCGTCCACACGAAGTTCGATGGCAGCATCTAGGGTCTGGCCCATTTCAGCCAACAGATCACCCAGCGCGTCGGCCTGAGCCAAAGTCCGGGGGAAACCGTCGAAAATGAACCCGCCAGCGGCACCTTGCTCCAGCTTTTCGCGGATCAGGCCAATGACGATCTCGTCGGTGACGAGGTTGCCAGCGTCCATGACGGCCGCAACCTTCTTACCCATCTCGGTCCCGCTTGTGCGAGCCTCGCGCAGCATGTCGCCAGTGGACAGCTGAACCATGTTGCGTTCATCAACAAGCTTTTTTGCCTGTGTGCCTTTGCCCGCGCCGGGCGGTCCGAGAAGAATGATGTTCATCGACGTGCAGGTCCCCTAGTCCGTTTCTTAGCGCTACGTTTGCCACGCAGCTGCGATTTTTCAATCAGCCCTTCGTATTGGTGGGCCAAAAGGTGCGATTGGATCTGCTGGATGGTATCCATCCCGACAGACACAATAATGAGCACCGATGTGCCGCCAAAATAGAAGGTGAAACCGGAGAAGGAACGCAAAATTTCGGGCATGAGACAAACTAGCGCAAGATAGCCCGAACCCAGAACCAGCACGCGGGTCACGACATAGTCGAAATACTCCGCCGTGCGCTTGCCCGGACGGATGCCCGGAACAAAACCGTTCTGATTCTTCAGGTTCTCAGCCACTTCATCGGTCTTGAACGCCACTTCTTTGGTGTAGAAGTAGGTAAAGAACACGATCATCGCGGTGAAGAACACCAGATACAGCCACTGACCCGGACCAAAGTTGGCCAAGAGCCACGACAGCACCGGATTGGTGGTCTGATGGGTAAAGGTCGCAATCGTCGTCGGCAGCAGCAGAAGGGCAGACGCGAAAATCGCGGGAATCACACCAGCCGGGTTCACTTTGATCGGAAGGTGGGACGAGCCACCATCGTAAACCTTCATCCCGCGCTGTTGGCGGGGATACTGGATGTGGATTTTGCGCAGGCTGCGTTCCATGAACACGACAAAGGCCAGCACGATCACCAGCATTGCAGTTACGCCCAGCACCATCAGCCAGTTGCTGGTTTGCTGCGCGGTCGACAGGAACTGGCCAGCCGCCGCCGGAAGTTCAGCAACGATGCCGACAAAGATGATCAACGAAATCCCGTTGCCGATCCCGCGGCTCGTGATTTGTTCGCCCAGCCACAACAGGAACATCGTACCACCGACGATCGTGATCATCGTCGTCGCGCGGAAGAACAGGCCCGGATCATGCGCCATATTCCCCGTCTCGAGGCTCACAGCCAGACCATAGGCCTGGAACAGTGCCAGAACCACAGTGCCGTAGCGGGTGTACTGGTTCAGCTTTTTACGGCCCTGTTCACCCTCTTTCTTGAGCTGCTTCCACGGTTCGTACATCGACCCCATCAGCTGCACGATGATCGAGGCAGAGATATAGGGCATGATGCCGAGGGCAAAAATCCCCATCCGCGACAGCGCGCCACCGGTAAACATGGCGAGCATCCCACCAATGCCAGTGTTGCGGGACTCAAAGAAGTTGGTCAGGGCGTCGATATCGATGCCCGGCACAGGGATGTAGGTACCCAGACGATAAACCACCAGAACGGCAATGGTGAATAGGATGCGCTGGCGCAGCTCCTTGGCCTTCCCAAAGGTAGACCAGTCGAGGTTCGCGGCCATCTGCTCTGCTGCTGAAGCCATAATTCAGGATCTCTTTTCATCGAAAACGCCGCCGACCGGTTCCCCGGACGGCGGCGCAAGGAAACTTTTAGGACAAGTAAGCGTCAGACGAGACGCTCACAACCCTTATTCCGCCGCAGCAGCGACGGTCAGCTTGCCGCCGGCCTTTTCAACTGCCTCAACAGCACCCTTGGAGGCGCCGGTGACAGTGATGGTTGCAGCAGCGGTGATCTCGCCCTTGGCCAGAACGCGAACGCCGTCCAGCTTGCGACGGACGAGGCCCGAAGCAACCAGAGCGTCTTCGGTCACGTTGGCAGCGTCGAGCTTGCCGGCTTCGATGAACTTCTGGATCAGACCCAGGTTCACGATAGCGTAGTGCTTGGCGTTCGGCTTGTTAAAGCCGCGCTTCGGCAGACGCTGGTAGAGGGGCATCTGGCCGCCTTCGTAGGCGTTCAGAGCAACGCCCGAGCGGGACTTCTGACCTTTGATACCACGGCCACCGGTCTTACCGACGCCGGAACCCGGACCACGGCCAACGCGCTTGCGCTTGGGGGAAGAACCGGGATTGTCGTGAAGTTCGTGCAGTTTCATGTCGCTTCTCCTTGCCGGAACTGCCCTCCAGCGACGGAGCGGACAAACACGGCGTGCAAATGATTCTTGTGGCCACGATTGGCCACCGGGTGCCTATAGCGGGCATTGCACCCGAAATGCAAGCCCAGCCAAAAACAAAAGCCCCGCAGAGCCTGCGGGGCCTACTCACACCAAACGTGCCGTCGCCTTAGATGCGATCAGCGGCCTGATGGGCTACGTCGTCGATCTTAAAGCGAGTGATGCCGATGTCAGCGAGGTCACGGTCGGACATCTCGTTCAGCTCATGCTTGACGCGCACGAATTCGGCGCGACGAACCGAAAAATCCCGCAGCGCGGCAATCGGTGCCTTGATCAGGGCCAAGAGGTTCAGGTCCTGCGTGGCGTGCGAAGCTACATATGCCATGATGATGTCCTTTCAGGAGAGGTCAGTGCCGCTTGCCCTGTGCGTCTGTGTTTCACCCTTGTGTAAGGTCAAAATAGGCGGGCACGAGGAGTCGAACAATCGACGATTGGAGAAGCCCGCCATGCAGGAACCGCATATCGCTGCACTGCGGCGTTAGCGCATAAGGACTATACGCAAAGAAAAACGCCCCGCAATTTCTTGCGGGGCGCTCTGATCTTCTTGCGGGGCGATTAGCCGCGCTCTTCGATGATTTCCACCAGGTGCGGGATGCTGTTGACCATGCCACGGACCGAAGGGGTATCTTCAAGTTCACGGGTCTTGTGCATCTTGTTCAGGCCCAGACCGATGAGGGTCGCGCGCTGAACGTCCGGGCGGCGGATCGGCGAACCGATCTGCTTTACAACGATGGTTTTTGCCATGGTCCGGTCTCCTTACGCTTCAGCTTCGGCGGCTTCCGGCTTGCGGAGGATGTCCGCTACCTTCTTGCCACGTCGCTGGGCCACGGAACGGGGCGAAGCTTCCTGCTTCAGACCGTCGATGGTGGCGCGGATCATGTTGTAGGGGTTCTGCGAACCCAGCGACTTGGACACCACGTCCTTGACGCCGAGCATCTCGAACACCGCACGCATCGGACCACCGGCGATGATACCGGTGCCTTCCGGCGCCTGACGCATCACGACGCGGCCAGCACCATGACGACCTTCGATGTCGTGGTGCAGGGTACGGCCGTCGCGCAGCGGCACGCGGACCATCGAGCGCTTGGCCTGTTCAGTGGCCTTGCGGATCGCTTCGGGAACTTCTTTGGCTTTACCTTTGCCAAAGCCGACGCGGCCCTTCTGGTCGCCGACGACTACCAGAGCAGCGAAGCCAAAGCGCTTACCACCCTTGACGGTCTTCGACACACGGTTGATCGCCACGAGACGATCGGCGAATTCCGGGGCTTCTTCGCGTTCGCGACGGTCCCGGCGGTTCTCACGTTCTGCCATTTATCGTCTCCTTAGATCTTCAGACCAGCTTCACGCGCAGCGTCGGCCAGGGCCTTCACTTTGCCGTGGAACAGGAAGCCACCACGGTCGAAATAGGCTTCGGTCACGCCAGCGGCCTTGGCACGCTCTGCAATAACCTGACCGATTTTGGTCGCGGCTTCGATGTTGTTCTTGCCGACCAGGCCCAGATCCTTTTCGAGGGTCGAGGCGGCCGCCAAGGTGGTCCCCTGAACGTCGTCGATCAGCTGAACGCTGATGTTCTTGTTCGAGCGGTGCACCGACAGGCGAACGCGACCAGCGTTCACCGTGCGCAGTTTGTTCCGGACGCGCAGGCGGCGCTTCAGAAACAGGGTTCTTTTGCTGTTTGCCATTTTCGCGTTCCTTACTTCTTCTTACCTTCCTTGCGGAAGACGTACTCGCCCTTGTAGCGAATACCCTTGCCCTTGTAGGGCTCCGGCGAACGCCACTCGCGGATGTTGGCAGCAACCTGCCCCACCAGCTGTTGGTCGATACCTTCCACAATGATTTCGGTCTGCTTCGGCGACGTCACGGTCACGCCGGCGGGGATCGCGAAATCCACGTCGTGCGAATAACCGAGAGCCAGCTTCAGAGTGGTGCCCTGGATAGCGGCGCGGTAACCCACACCGAT
Organism: uncultured Paracoccaceae bacterium; assembly: GCA_937864535.1. GTDB lineage: Bacteria > Pseudomonadota > Alphaproteobacteria > Rhodobacterales > Rhodobacteraceae > Marivivens. Next base: position 10,723 of record CALMJS010000020.1, on the reverse strand, counting down.
GATTTCCAGTTCTTTCTTGAAGCCGGTGGTCACACCGGTGACCAGGTTTTCAGCCATCGAGCGGGACATGCCCCACTGCTGGCGAGCACGCTTGGACAGGCCACGCGGGGTGACCTTGATGCCAGCGTCTTCGACAGTGATGGTCACGTCGTCGGTGGCCGTAAAAGTACGGACGCCCTTCGGACCTTTGACCTCGAGGGTCTGGCCCGAAACAGTCGCGGTAACGCCATTCGGCAGCGGAACCGGTTTTTTACCAATACGAGACATCTTGCCCTCCTTAGAAGACGGTGCAGAGCACTTCGCCACCAACGTTGGCAGCACGTGCATTTGCATCCGACATCACACCCTTGGGGGTGGAGACAATCGACACACCCAGGCCCTGACGGACGGACGGGAGGTCTTTGACGCCCAGGTAAACGCGACGGCCGGGCTTGGAAACCCGCTTGAGTTCGCGAATGACGGGGGTGCCTTCGTAGTACTTCAGACCGATTTCGAGGACCGGCAGGCCCTTGTCGTCAGCTTTGGTTTCATAGCCGCGGATGTAGCCTTCGTCAGCCAACACATCCAGAACCCAGGCGCGCAGCTTGGAAGCGGGGGTCGACACGGTCGACTTGCCACGCATCTGAGCGTTGCGGATACGGGTCAGCATATCACCGATAGGATCGTTCATGTTCTAACCCTCCTTACCAGCTGGACTTGACCAGACCCGGGATCTCGCCGTTCGAGCCCAGTTCACGGAGCATGATACGGCTGATCTTCAGCTTGCGATAATACGCATGCGGACGTCCGGTCAGCTGGCAGCGGTTGTGTAGACGGGTGGCAGAGCTGTTGCGCGGCAGGTCCGCGAGCTTCAGGCGTGCCTTGAAGCGCTCTTCCATCGACTTGGTTTCGTCGTTCGCGATTTCCTTCAGCGCGGCGCGCTTGGCGGCATACTGTGCCACCAGACGCTGACGCTTCAGTTCGCGTTCGACCATGGATTTTTTAGCCATTGATACTCTCTCCCCGCGATCAGCTGTTGAAGGGCATGTTGAAGAGCTTCAACAGTGCCTTAGCTTCCGCGTCGGTGTTCGCGGTGGTGCAGATGACGATGTCCATACCCCAGACTTCATCAACTTTATCAAAGTTGATTTCCGGGAATACGATGTGTTCCTTCAGACCGGTGGCATAGTTGCCACGGCCGTCAAAGGACTTGCCCGACACGCCGCGGAAGTCGCGGATGCGCGGCATAGCCACAGTGATCAGGCGGTCCAGGAATTCGTACATCCGATCGCCACGCAGAGTAACCTTGGCGCCGAGCGGCATGTCTTCACGAACGCGGAAGCCAGCGATGGACTTCTTGGCCTTGGTGGTGACAGCTTTTTGACCGGCGATCATGGTCAGATCTTCGACAGCGGACTTTGCTTTCTTGCTGTCACGGACAGCTTCTGCGCCGCAGCCGATGTTCAGGACGATTTTGTCCAGACGCGGGATCTGCATGTCGTTCTTGTAGCCGAACTCTTCTTTCAGAGCGGCGCGGATCGTTTCAATGTACATTGCCTTGAAACGAGGAGTGTATTTCGCAGCGTCCAACATCAGATCACGTCTCCGGTGGTCTTGGCGAAACGAACCTTCTGCTCGCCTTCCATACGGAAGCCGACGCGGGTTGCTTTACCATTGGCGTCAACGATGGCCAGGTTCGACAGATCGATCGGCATTGCCTTGGGCAAACGACCACCCTGCGAGGTCTGGCTCTGCTTGGTGTGACGAACGGCGATGTTCACACCGTCAACCACGGCCTTGCCAGCCTTGGGGTCAACAGACGTGATCTCACCGGTCTTGCCCTTGTCCTTACCAGTCAGGACAACGACCTTATCACCTTTACGGAGCTTAGCAGCCATTACAGCACCTCCGGAGCGAGCGAAATGATTTTCATGAAGTTCTTGGCGCGCAGCTCACGAACGACCGGCCCGAAGATACGGGTGCCGACCGGTTCACCGGCGTTGTTGAGGATGACGGCGGCGTTACGATCAAAACGGATCGAGGTGCCGTCTTCACGACGAACTTCTTTGGCGGTGCGAACGACGACGGCCTTACGGACGTCACCTTTCTTAACACGACCGCGCGGGATGGCTTCTTTCACCGAAACAACGATGATGTCACCAACCGACGCATAACGACGGTGCGAACCGCCGAGAACCTTGATGCACTGAACCCGGCGAGCGCCGGAGTTGTCAGCAACATCCAGATTGGTCTGCATCTGGATCATGGGTTACTCCCGACCTTTGGGGGGACTTGCAGTAATGTCCTAATCCCCAGGGTTTCGATTAACTGAGATCGACACCATTAGGCGTCGATGACTTCCCAGCGTTTGGTCTTCGACTTCGGTGCACATTCCTGGATACGGACGGCGTCACCGACGTTGAATTTGTTGTGCTCGTCATGAGCACGGTATTTCTTCGACTTACGAACGGTCTTTTGCAGCAGCGGGTGCTTGAAGCGGCGTTCGACCAGAACGGTGATGGTCTGTTCGTTCTGGTTCGAGGTGACAACACCTTGAAGGATACGCTTGGGCATCTATTAAGCCTCCGCAGCGGCGGTAGCCGCCTTTTCGTTCAGGATAGTCAGTACGCGAGCAGCGTCACGCTTGACGATACGCATACGAGCAGTGTTTTCGAGCTGACCAGTGGCCTGCTGGAAGCGCAGGTTGAACTGCTCTTTCTTCAGGGCAACCAGATCATCCCGGAGCTGTTCCGGGGTCTTGGCGCGAAGTTCGGTGGCGTTCATAGCCTTGTCCTTTGTCCTGTTCACCAGAGGGCGCCGCGTTTGGGCGGGTGACCCTGAGCCTGGTGGGCGAAAATCAAAACACACGAATCCCATGACTGGGAATCGCGAGATGACGCCGTATACGGGAGACCCAACCACGGAGCAAGCACAGAATAGCCATTCCGCCATATTTCACAGGTGCACCCGCAGCGGACTGTGGTACATGGGGCGCAAACATCGCTAGCCCGCCGGAGGTCCCCATGGCTGAGATTGAATCTCTGTTTGTCACCCGCTTTTACCGCGCCAAACTGCGCGAATTCGGCACCCAGATCGACGAAGAAGAGCTGCACGACAGCTGCTACGCGATCATGGACGATGACGAGGCGGGCCAGGAGTGGTGCGAGGAGAACGGCTATCCCGGCTACACCAGCTATGCCTCGCTCACCGATCTGCCGTGGCGGTCCCCGGTCTTTGCCGCGGTCAAAGAGGCGCTGGACAAACACGTCGCCGCCTTTGCCGAGGATCTGGAGTTCAACCTCGATGGCCGCAAACTGGTGCTTGAGGATCTGTGGATCAACATCCTGCCAGAGGGCGGCAACCACGGGTCCCACATCCATCCGCACTCGGTGATCTCCGGTACCACCTATGTATCGATGCCTGATGGCACCTCGTCTCTGAAACTAGAAGACCCGCGCCATGCGATGATGATGGCCACCCCGCCCCGGATCAAGGATGCGCGGCGGGAACTGAAGTCCTTTATCTACCAGAAGCCCGTCAACGGTGACGTTCTCCTGTGGGAGAGCTGGCTGCGGCACGAAGTCCCTGCCAACACATCCGAATTCGATCGGGTCAGCGTCAGCTTTAACTACAAGTGGGAATAACAGCCCCGCAAACGCCAAACAAAAAAGCCGCCCAAAAGGGCGGCTTTCTTTTTGGTAGGTCGGACTGGGATTACCAGTCTTCGCGAACCACGGTGCGGGTCTTGACCGGCAGCTTCATAGCTGCGAGGCGCAGAGCTTCACGCGCGATCTCTTCGGACACGCCGTCGAGTTCGAACATGATGCGGCCCGGCTTGACCTTGCAGGTCCAACGGTCCACGGAACCTTTACCTTTACCCATACGAACTTCGATGGGCTTTGCGGTAACCGGCAGATCCGGGAAAATACGGATCCAGACACGGCCTTGACGCTTCATGTGACGGGTCAGAGCACGACGAGCGGCTTCGATCTGACGTGCGGTCACACGTTCGGGTTCAACTGCCTTGAGACCAAAGGTCCCGAAGTTCAGGTCCGAACCGCCTTTTGCTTCGCCGTGGATACGGCCTTTGTGCATCTTGCGGAATTTTGTACGCTTGGGTTGAAGCATTTACTCTACTCCTCAGCGACGGTTGCCACGGTCGGCGCCGCGCGGTGCGGGCACGTCCTGGGCTTCTGCTGCACGACGGTCACGCGCCTGCGGATCGTGCTCCATGATCTCGCCCTTGAAGATCCAGACCTTGATCCCGATGATGCCATAGGGGGTCGAAGCTTCGGACAGAGCATAGTCGATGTCGGCGCGCAGGGTGTGAAGCGGCACGCGGCCTTCGCGGTACCATTCGGTACGAGCGATTTCAGCACCGCCGAGACGGCCCGAAACGTTCACACGGATGCCGAGGGCGCCCATACGCATTGCGTTCTGTACGGCACGCTTCATAGCGCGACGGAACGAAACGCGGCGTTCGAGCTGCTGGGCGATCGATTCACCAACCAGAGCAGAATCGAGTTCCGGCTTGCGGACTTCGACGATGTTCAGGTGCAGTTCGCTGGCGGTCAGAGCCGACAGTTTCTTGCGCAGGGTCTCGATGTCAGCGCCTTTTTTGCCGATGATCACGCCCGGACGAGCAGCGTGAATGGTCACGCGGCACTTCTTGTGGGGGCGCTCGATGATCACACGAGCAATACCGGCCTGCTTGCACTCTTTCTTGACGAAGTCCTTGATCTTAAGGTCTTCGAGCAGAAGATCACCGTAGTCCTTGGTGTCGGCATACCAGCGGCTGTCCCAGGTGCGGTTGACCTGAAGACGCATACCGACGGGATTTACTTTGTTACCCATTAGGCTTGCTCCTCAATCTGACGCACCTTGATGGTCAGTTCCGAAAACGGCTTCATGATCTTGCCGAAACGACCACGGGCACGCGGACGACCGCGCTTCATGGTCAGGTTCTTGCCCACATAGGCCTCGGCGACGATCAGTTCATCGACGTCCAGGTTGTGGTTGTTTTCGGCGTTGGCGATCGCGGACTGAAGACACTTCTTCACGTCCTGAGCAATCCGCTTGTTCGAGAACGTCAAATCGGCCAGCGCCTTTTCGACTTTCTTGCCGCGGATCATAGCAGCCACCAGGTTAAGTTTCTGCGGCGAGGTACGGAGCATCTTGGCCTTGGCCATTGCTTCGTTGTCTGCCACGCGGCGGGGGTTTTGTGCCTTGCCCATGACTTACTTCCGCTTCGCTTTCTTGTCGGCAGCGTGCCCGTAGTAGGTACGGGTCGGCGAATATTCACCGAACTTCTGGCCGATCATGTCTTCGGTAACCATCACGGGGATGTGCTTCTGGCCGTTGTACACGCCGAACGTCAGACCCACGAATTGGGGCAGAATGGTCGAGCGACGGGACCAGATCTTGATGACTTCATTGCGGCCGGATTCGCGCGCAGCTTCGGCTTTCTTAAGCACGTAAGCGTCGACGAAAGGACCTTTCCAAACAGAACGAGCCATGTCTTAGCGTCCTTTCTTGGCGTGACGCGTACGCAGGATGAGCTTCGACGAAGCCTTCTTGCGGTTGCGGGTGCGTGCACCCTTGGTCGGTTTACCCCAGGGGGTAACCGGGTGACGGCCACCCGAGGTACGGCCTTCACCACCACCGTGGGGGTGGTCGATCGGGTTCATAGCAACACCGCGGACGGACGGACGGATGCCCTTGAGGCGCATACGACCGGCTTTGCCGAAGTTCTGGTTGCTGTTGTCCGGGTTCGACACGGCACCAACGGTAGCCATGCATTCCTGACGTACCAGACGCAGTTCGCCCGACGACAGACGCAGCTGAGCGTAGCCACCGTCACGACCAACGAACTGGGCGTAGGTGCCGGCGGCGCGGGCCAACTGGCCGCCCTTGCCGGGCTTGAGTTCCACGTTGTGGACGATCGTACCGATCGGCATGCCCGAGAACGGCATGGCGTTACCCGGCTTGATGTCGGCCTTGGCAGCCGAGATCACCTTGTCACCGATAGCCAGACGCTGCGGAGCAAGGATGTAAGCCTGTTCGCCATCTTCGTACTGGATCAGTGCGATGAATGCGGTACGGTTGGGATCGTATTCGATGCGGGCAACAATGCCGGCCACGTCGAATTTGGTCCGCTTGAAATCTACGATACGGTAGAGGCGCTTTACACCACCACCGCGGCGACGCATGGTGATCCGTCCGGTGTTGTTCCGGCCGCCGTTACCAGTCAGACCCTCGGTGAGGGCCTTGACCGGGCGACCTTTCCAAAGCTCCGAACGGTCGATCAGTACCAGCCCACGCTGGCCTGGCGTCGTCGGTTTATACGACTTGAGTGCCATGTTCTCTGTCTTCCGTTGCTTTGAGGGAGGTTAGTCCCGTCGGTTAGGGCCCCGAAGGTCCCCGAGTTTGGCGAGCCTGAACCCGCCGGTCGAAATCTGCGCATCTATAAACGAACAGAATCCACCTCCCGGAACGAATCCCAGGATGGGTGGATGGGGCCTGATAAGGGAGGCAGGTCGAATGGTCAAGCACCGAAAGCGGCGCGACCGGATTTCACGTCAACTACGGAGTATCTTATCCATCTTTCGCCCCTTGGCAAGCTCATCTACCAGCTTATCGAGGTAGCGAATTTCGCGCATGACCGGATCCGTAATCTCGGCCAGTTTGACTCCGCAGATTATGCCAGTGATCAAAGCGCGATTGGGGTTCATCTGCGGAGCGCGATCGAAGAACGTCTGCATGTCGGTTCCATCGGCAATCGCTCCGGCCAATTGCTCGGCATCGTACCCCGTCAGCCAGGCGATGACCTCGTGCAGTTCCGCAACGGTACGCCCCTTGCGCTCGACCTTGGCGACGTAGGCCGGATAGACGCTGCCAAAGGCCATAGAATAAATACGATGCGTCATGCAATCCCCTCCCAAACCTGATCCAAGATTGCACCGGACAAACGAAAATCGCCAGCGCAGTTTCCCGCGCTGGCGATCAATGTCTCACGACGGCTGTAGATTACAGGCCGGTCGAGATGTCGATGGTGTTACCTTCAGCGAGGGTAACATAGGCCTTCTTGACGGTGTTGCGGGTACCGATGGTGCCGCGGAACCGCTTGACCTTGCCTTTGGTGACAACGGTGTTGACCGCTTTAACCTTGACGCCAAAGAGAGCTTCGACAGCTTCCTTGATCTGGGGCTTGTTCGCGTCGATCGCCACTTCGAACACAACAGCGCCGTTTTCGGACGCCATGGTGGCCTTTTCGGTGATGATCGGCTTGCGGATCACGTCGTAGTGTTCTGCCTTAGCGCTCATTTCAGACGAGCCTCCAGAGCTTCGACGCCAGCCTTGGTCAGGACCAGAGTGTCACGACGCAGGATGTCGTAAACGTTGGCACCGATCGACGGCAGCACGTCCAGGTTTTCGAGGTTACGAGCAGCCTTGGCGAAGTTTTCGTTCACCGCAGCGCCGTCGATGACCAGTGCGCGCTTCCAACCGAGGTTGGAGACCTGCTTGGCCAGGATCGAGGTCTTGGCTTCGTTCAGATCAGCCACGTCCACGATGACCAGTTCACCAGCTTTGGCCTTGGCGGACAGAGCGTGGCGCAGGCCGAGGACCCGGAACTTCTTGGTCAGGTCGTGTGCGTGCGAACGCGGGGTCGGACCCTTGTAGATACCACCGTGACGGAAAATCGGGGCCTTCTTCGAACCGTGACGTGCGCCACCGGTGCCCTTCTGGCGGTAGATTTTCTTGGTCGAGTAGCTTACTTCCGACTTGGTCAGAACCTTGTGAGTACCCTGCTGGGCCTTGGCACGCTGCCAACGGACCACACGGTGCAGGATGTCTGCGCGGGGTTCCAGACCGAAGATGGCGTCGTCCAGCTCTACCGAGCCGGCAGCCGAACCATCAAGCTTGATAGCCTCAGCCTTCATTGTTTTCGCCTCCTTCTACAGCGACCTCTGCCGGAGCAGCGTTCGACTTCAGCGCGGCGGGCAGAACCAGGTTGTCCGGGGTCGGCTTTTTCACGGCGTCCTTAACAGTGACCCAGCCACCCTTGGAACCCGGAACAGCGCCCTTAACCATGATCAGACCACGGTCGGCATCGGTGCGAACGACCTGCAGGTTCTGGGTGGTAACACGGGCAGCGCCCATGTGACCGGCCATCTTCTTACCTTTGAAGATACGGCCCGGATCCTGACACTGACCGACCGAACCGTGCGAACGGTGCGAAACGGACACGCCGTGCGAAGCACGCAGACCACCGAAGTTATGACGCTTCATAACACCGGCAAAGCCTTTACCGATCGAGATACCCGATACGTCGACGAACTGACCCGAGAAGTAGTGGTCAGCGATGATCTCGGCACCAACCGGCAGCAGGTTTTCAGCGGAAACGCGGAATTCTGCAACCTTACGCTTGGGTTCGACCTGAGCGGCAGCGAAGTGACCACGCATGGCCTTCGAGGTCCGCTTGGCCTTGGCAGTGCCAGCACCCAGCTGAACGGCGGTGTAGCCGTCTTTTTCGGTGGTACGAGTAGCAACAACCTGCAGGTTGTCCAACTGAAGAACGGTCACAGGAACCTGCTTACCGTCTTCGAGGAACAGGCGGGTCATGCCGATTTTCTTTGCGATAACGCCAGAGCGCATGTCAGATGCCCTCCTTAGACTTTGATCTCGACATCAACGCCAGCGGCGAGGTCGAGCTTCATCAGGGCGTCAACGGTCTGCGGGGTCGGATCCACGATATCAAGCAGACGCTTGTGAGTGCGGATTTCGAACTGGTCGCGCGACTTCTTGTCGATGTGCGGACCACGCAGAACGGTAAACTTTTCAATTTTGTTCGGCAGCGGAATCGGACCACGCACGGATGCGCCGGTACGCTTCGCAGTGCTTACGATCTCGGCGGTGGAGGCATCCAGAACGCGGTAATCGAAAGCCTTGAGCCGAATGCGGATGTTTTGGCTTTGTGCCATAGACATTGCCCTTCGCGGCTAGTGAGGTTGAGAGGTCGAGATCGCACGATTGCGGCCCCCACATCGAACCAGTTTGAGGGCGAACGAATCCCCCCTCGGGTGTTCGCCCATAGACGAACCCGCGCCACATACAGGCATGACGCCTATGTGACAAGAGTATTTATGAGCGACTTAAAAACGAAAGGGCCGCCGTTAGGCGACCCTTTGTGATCTGACGATCGGAGCCTCGATTAGGCGAGGATCTTGGAGACAACGCCCGAACCAACGGTACGGCCGCCTTCACGGATAGCAAAGCGCAGGCCTTCTTCCATGGCGATCGGAGCGATCAGTTCTGCCGACAGCTTCAGGTTGTCGCCCGGCATCACCATTTCAGTGCCTTCCGGCAGAATGCAGGTGCCGGTCACGTCGGTGGTGCGGAAGTAGAACTGCGGACGGTAGTTCGCGAAGAACGGAGTGTGACGGCCGCCTTCTTCCTTGGTCAGAATGTAGACCTCGGCTTCGAACTTGGTGTGCGGCTTGACCGAACCCGGCTTACACAGGATCTGGCCACGCTCGACGCCTTCACGGTCAACACCGCGCAGCAGCGCGCCGATGTTGTCGCCAGCTTCACCACGGTCCAGCAGCTTGCGGAACATTTCAACGCCGGTACAGGTCGTCGTCTTGGTGTCGCGGATACCAACGATTTCGATCGCGTCGCCAACGTTGATCACGCCACGCTCGACGCGGCCGGTCACAACGGTACCACGACCCGAGATCGAGAACACGTCTTCGATCGGCATCAGGAACGGCTGGTCGGTCGCACGCGGCGGCGTCGGGATGTATTCGTCAACAGCAGCCATCAGAGCGCGGATCGACTTTTCGCCGATCTCTTCGTCACGGCCTTCCATAGCGGCAAGAGCCGAGCCCTTGACGATCGGAATATCGTCGCCCGGGAAGTCGTAGGTCGACAGCAGTTCGCGGATTTCCATTTCGACGAGCTCGAGCAGCTCTTCGTCGTCAACCTGGTCAACCTTGTTCATGTAAACGACCAGAGCCGGAACGCCAACCTGACGGGCCAGCAGGATGTGTTCGCGGGTCTGCGGCATCGGGCCGTCAGCTGCGTTCACAACCAGAATGCCGCCGTCCATCTGCGCAGCGCCGGTGATCATGTTCTTCACGTAGTCAGCGTGGCCGGGGCAGTCAACGTGGGCGTAGTGACGTGCTTCGGTTTCGTATTCGACGTGAGCGGTCGAAATCGTGATCCCGCGGGCTTTCTCTTCCGGTGCGCCGTCGATCTGGTCGTAAGCGCGGAATTCACCAAAGTACTTGGTGATCGCTGCGGTCAGGGTCGTCTTGCCGTGGTCAACGTGGCCGATCGTGCCGATGTTTACGTGCGGCTTGTTACGTTCAAACTTTGCCTTAGCCATAATGGCCTCCTTCAAATTGGCGGAACAGGTGGGACCTGTCGAATGGATGCGGCAGGGAGAGGTTGCCCCCACCCTGCCGAGCGCCGATTAGGCGAACTTCTTCTGGATCTCTTCCGAGATGTTCTGCGGAACGGCCTCGTAGTGGTCGAACAGCATGGTGAACTGGGCGCGGCCCGACGACATCGAACGCAGGGTGTTGATGTAGCCGAACATGTTCGCCAGCGGCACCATTGCGTTGATCACGTTGGCGTTGCCACGGGTGTCCTGACCCTGAACCATGCCCCGACGCGAGGTCAGGTCGCCGATGATGCCGCCGGTGTATTCTTCCGGGGTCACCACTTCGACTTTCATGATCGG
>CALMJS010000019.1 GCA_937864535.1 uncultured Paracoccaceae bacterium | reverse complement strand
CATAGGACGGACCAGACGCCGGTTCCGACTGAAACGTCGTTTCCGTCCCGACCCATTCTCCAGAGATCAGATGTTTTCCATGAGGAACATATGTCATTCGTATCGTCCTGTATTTGCAAGCATTCGGCGCGGACTGTGCCGCGCCGGTTCGGGATTAGCGACCTGTTTTTTGACGCCAGTCATCGTATTTTTGCTGGTTCTCGTCCTTGGTACAGGGGTAGAGGCCGATGATCGCCGCGCCGCCCTTGACCTGTTCCAGCACAAAATCCTCAAAGCTCTCCATCGCGGTGCATTCCTCGGCAATTTCCTCGGCCAGATGCGCCGGAATAACCATCACGCCGTCGCGGTCGCCCAGCAGCACATCGCCGGGGAACACCGCCGCGTCACCGCAGGCGATGGGGACGTTGATATCCAGCGCCTCGTGCAGGGTCAGGTTCGTCGGCGCCGACGGGGTCGCTCAGTAGGACGGCATGTCCAGCTGACCAATGCCGTGCACGTCGCGGAACCCGCCGTCCGACACGACGCCGGCGCAGCCGCGCATCGCCAGACGGGTCACCAGGATCGACCCCGCCGTCGCGGCGCGGGCATCCTTGCGGGCGTCCATCACCAGAACCCAGCCCTCGGGGCAGGTTTCGACCGCGACCCGCTGCGGGTGGTCGGCATTGCGGAACACCGTCATCGGATTGCGATCCTCGCGCGCCGGCATATAGCGCAGGGTAAAGGCCTGCCCGACCATGTTTTCGGCATAGTCGCCACAGGGTGCGACGCCCTGGATGAACTGGTTGCGCAGCCCGCGTTTGTACAGCGCCGTCGCCACCGAAGCGGTCGAGATTTTCTTGTATTTCGCGCGGGTCTCGTCCGAGAGGCGATAGTCGGTCATGGTGCCTCAGAAAATATCGGGTTCGCCGGCGGTTTTGCCAAAGTCGGATTGCAGGAAGTCGAAATCGCAGCCCTGATCGGCCTGCGTCACGTGTTTGGAGAACATGTAGCCATATCCGCGTTCGAAATGGGGCGCGGGGGCCTGCCACGCGGCGCGGCGACGGTCGAGCTCGGCGTCGTCCACCAGCATGTCGAGGCTGCGGTTTTCCAGATCCAGCCGGACGATATCCCCCGTCCGGAGCAGCGCGAGCGGGCCGCCGACATAGCTCTCGGGCGAGACATGCAGCACGCAGGCGCCATAGGACGTGCCGGACATCCGCGCGTCGGAAATCCGCAACATATCGCGGTGTCCCTGTTTGATCAGCGCCTTGGGGATCGGCAGCATGCCCCATTCCGGGAACCCCGGTCCACCCTGCGGGCCCGCGTTGCGCAGCACCATCACGGTATCCGGCGTCACCTCTGCGGTCTCGTCGTCGACGAATTTCTTCATCTCGGGGTAGCTGTCGAACACGACGGCGGGACCCTGATGCAGATGGTATTTCGGATCGCAGGCGGCAGGTTTGATCACAGCGCCATCGGGACAGAGGTTGCCGCGCAGAACCGCGAGCGAGCCTTCGTGATAGACGGGGTTCGACAGCGGTCGGATCACATCGTCATTATAGACCTGTGCGCCGATCAGGTTCTCGCCCATCGTTTTGCCGGTGACGGTCATGACGCTGCAATCCAGCCGGTCTTCCAGCTGTTTCATCAGCGCCCGCAGGCCACCCGCATAATAGAAATCCTCCATCAGATAATCCTTACCCGACGGGCGGACGTTGGCGATCAGCGGCGTTGCGCGGCCCAGTTCGTCCAGATCGTCCAGCGTCAGGTTGACGCCAGCCCGGCGCGCCATTGCGATCAGATGCACCACGGCGTTGGTCGAACAGCCGGTGGCCATGGCGACGATGGCGGCGTTGCGACAGGCGGCCTCGGTGATGATCTTGTTCGGGGTCAGATCCTCCCAGACCATATCGACGATCCGCCGTCCGCAATCGGCCGACATGCGCTGGTGATTGGAATCGACCGCCGGGATCGAGGATGCGCCCGGCAGGGTGATCCCCATCGCATCGGCAATCGCCGTCATGGTCGAGGCGGTGCCCATGGTCATGCACACGCCCGCCGACCGGGCGATCCCGCCCTGCACGCCCAGCCATTCCGCATCCGAAATGTTGCCCGCGCGGCGTTCGTCCCAGTATTTCCACGCATCCGACCCGGACCCGAGGATCCTGCCGGCGTAATTCCCGCGCAGCATCGGCCCGGCGGGCAGATAGATCATCGGCACACCGGCGGAAATCGCGCCCATCACCAGACCTGGCGTGGTTTTGTCGCAGCCGCCCATCAGCACCACGCCATCCAGCGGGTGCGACCGGATCATCTCTTCGGTCTCCATCGCCAGCATATTGCGGTAGAGCATCGAGGTCGGCTTGGTAAAGCTCTCGTCCACCGACAGCGACGGCAGTTCGACCGGAAACCCGCCCGCCTGCAAAACCCCCCGTTTCACATCCTGCGCCCGTTCGCGGAAATGCGCGTGGCAGCTGTTCAATTCCGACCAGGTGTTCAGGATGCCGATCACCGGTTTGTCCCGGAAATCCGCCTCGGAATAGCCGAGCTGCATGATCCGCGCACGGTGGCCAAAGCTGCGGAGGTCGTCGGGAGCGAACCAGCGTGCCGACCGGAGGTCGCTAGGATTTTTGCGTGTCATGGGTCTACTCATTGATGGACGCTTATAAACTAATATATTAGTATACCAATTCCAAGTCTAAACCGACAGACGTACATCAGACCGGGGCACGCCAGCGAGGGGCCATGACATGACCGATATTCCACAGAAAGCGCCGCGTGCGGGGTCCAAGGTCCGCAGCATTTCGGCCGGTCAGCAAATCTATCCGCAGCTCAGGGACCGGATTTTGTCGCTCGAATTACAGCCCGGGCAGGCCCTGTCGCGACTCGAGGTGGCTGACGATTACGGTGTCAGCCAGACTCCGGTCCGCGAGGCGATGAAAAAGCTGGAGGACGAAGGCCTGCTGTTCGTCATGCCGCAGCACCGGACCGAGGTCGCGCGGATCAATATCGCCGAAGCCCGTCAGGCGCAGTTTCTACGCCTGTCCATCGAGGTCGAAATCGCCCGGCAATTGGCAGAATCCGCGCCGGCGCTGACCTTTGCGCCGCAACATAGCCTCATGTTGCAGGCCCGCGCAGCGATCGAGGCGCGGGATATGACGCTGTTCAAAACGCTCGATGGCCAGTTCCACCGCTCGCTGTATCTGCTGGCCGGGGTCGAACCGCTCTGGCATCTGGTTGCCGAACGCTCTGGGCATATCGACCGGCTGCGCGCGCTCAGCCTGATGGACGCGCAAAAGGGCATCGCGATATTGGCGGACCATGAGCGGATCCTGACGGCGATTCAGGCCGGTGATCCTGACGGGGCCGAGGCCGCGACGCGGCAGCACCTGTCGGGAACCCTCAGTCAGGTAGAGACCCTGAAACTGAGGTTTCCACAGTATTTCTGATCCGTCAGGTCCCTATCTCTCCAGACAGATCGCGACCCCCTGCCCGCCTCCGATACAGAGCGAGGCGAGCCCCTTGCGTTTATTCATCCGGATCATGTGATGGATCAGCGTCACCACGATCCGGTTGCCCGATCCTGCCAGTGGATGTCCCAGAGCGATGGCGCCGCCGCCGGGATTGATCCGGTCGGGGTCCCAGCCCATCTCCCGGTTCACGGCGATCGCCTGCGCGGCAAAGGCTTCGTTGATCTCCAGCAGGTCCAGATCGTCGCTCCGCCAACCCGCGAGGTCGAGCGCCCGCCGCGACGCAAAGGCCGGGCCAAGGCCCATGTCCATCGGGTCCAGCGCCGCCGAGGCATAGCTGACAATCCGCACCAGTGGCTCTAGCCCCAAGGCGCGCAGTCGCCGTTCCGATCCGACCAGTACCGCCGAGGCGCCATCATTCAGCCCCGAGGCATTCCCGGCCGTGATCGTGCCATCCGGCGCAAAGGCCGGACGCATGCCCGCCAGTCTCGCCAGTGTCGTGTCGGGCTGCGGGTGTTCGTCCTCGCGGACGGGCTCCTGCGTCCCCGGCACCCGGATCGGCGCGATTTCCGCCTGAAAATGACCGGCGGCACAGGCGACCTTGGCCTTGGTCTGCGATGTCAGGGCAAAGAGGTCCTGTTCGTCACGGGTGATCTGATACTTGCGGGCCAGATGTTCGACCGTTGCCCCCATGTGGATGTCGTTGAACACATCCCACAGGCCATCGGTGATCATCATATCCTTGGCCTTGACATCGCCGGGCCGTCTGGCGGCGCGTGCGCGGACGAAATGCGGGGCGTCGGTCATGCTGTCCTGCCCGCCCGCGATCAGCAGTCCGACATCGCCCGCCTTGATTGCCTGCGCGGCCAGATGGATGGACCGTTGTCCCGCGCCGCAGACCATGTTCAGCGTCATCGCCGGAACATGCGATGGCACGCCGGCGGCCATCGCCGCCTGTCGGGCGGGGTTCTGGCCGGTGCCGCCCTGCAGCACCTGCCCCATCAACACCTCGTCCAGCGTGCCCGGATCAATCGCCGTTTCGTCCAGCAGCGCCCGGATCACCTGCGATCCGATGTCCGCCGCCGACATCCCGGCAAAGGCTCCGTTCAGTTTCGCGATGGGCGAGCGTTTTGCCGCTGCGATGTAGATGGCCTCCATCGCGGATCAGACCCATCCGGCGGTCGATTTGACCTCGAGATAGTCCAAAAGCCCCCATTCCCCGTGTTCGCGGCCATTGCCCGACTGTTTATAGCCGCCAAAGGGCGCGCGGGCGTCCCATGCCGCGCCATTGATCCAGATCGACCCGACCCGCAACTGGCGGGCGATCCGCCGCGCCTTGTCCATGTCGGGGGTCTGGATATAGCCCGACAGCCCATAGACCGTGTCATTGGCAATCGCGACGGCCTCGTCTTCGGTCTGATAGCCGAGGATCGCCAGCACCGGGCCAAAGATTTCATCGCGCGCGATGGTCATATCGTTGGTCACATCGGCAAAGACGGTCGGCCGGATATAATAGCCGCGGTTCAGCCCCTCCGGACGGCCCGGCCCACCGGTGACCAGCGTCGCGCCTTCGGCGATGCCCGCCTCGATCAGCGACTGGATGCGGGTGAACTGGCTCTCGTTCACCACCGGACCAAGCGCCACATCGGTCATCGGGTCGCCGACGTGATGCGCCTCTGCGGCGGCCTTGGCATAGGCTTTGGCCTCTTCCATGCGGTCGGCGGGAACCAGCATCCGGCTGGGCGACCGACAGGCCTGACCGACGTTGACGAAACAGGCCTGCACCCCTTCGCGCACCGCGCGTTCCAGATCGGCATCGGGCAGGATGATATTGGCGGATTTCCCGCCCAGTTCCTGCGCCACCCGCTTGACCGTCTCGGCAGCGGATTTCGCCACGGCGACACCGGCCCGCGTGGACCCGGTGATCGATACCATATCGACGTCCGGATGCCGCGACAGAGCCTCTCCGGCGACGGGGCCAGAGCCGGTGATATGGTTATAGACCCCTGCCGGAAAGCCCGCCTCATGGACCAGTTCGGCAAAACGGATCGACGACAGCGGCGAGAATTCCGAAGGCTTGGCGACCATCGTGCAGCCCGCAGCCAGACAGGGCGCGGCCTTGACCACCAATTGGTTCATCGGCCAGTTCCACGGGGTGATCAGGGCGCAGACCCCGATAGGTTCCTTGGAAATCAGGGTGTTGCCGCGCAATTCTTCAAAGGGTTCCTTTTCCAGCGCCTCGATCGCGGCCTCAAGGTGCATCGTGCCGACAGCCGCCTGCGCGGCCTTGGAGAACCCCAGCGTGGTCCCCATTTCGCGCACCATCAGTTCAGCGATCTCGTCATAGGCCGCGTTATAGAGGTCCAGCAGTCGCCGCAGCAGCCCCAGCCGTTCGACCTTGGAGGTCATCGACCACGCCGGAAACGCCGCCTTGGCCGCCGCAACGGCAGCGTCCACATCGGCGGCGCTGGCCATCGGCAGGGTGGCGATCTGCTCCTCGGTGGCGGGATTGATCAGCGCATGGGTCTGCGTTGACATCGGAGCCCGCCAGACCCCATCAATATAGAATTTGTCGATATTTTTCATAATCTTCTCCTCGCGGGCCTGTCAGGATTTCGGTCCATACCGATGAAATGTGCGTTCAAACCGCGCCTGCGCATCAGGCAGCGCGTCGGGACCCGCCAGACGATACATGACGGTCGTGGTGGCGCTGGCGTTGACCATGGCCATCAGGTCCGGCGCGACCTGCCCCTGCGGATCGGTGCCGGACAGCCGGGCAAACCGCAGCGCCATCTGGTGCTGGTTCTGATAGCCCGCATGGTGGTCTTCGTTGCGACAGGCCTCCAGCCCGTCGCGCAGCCGGTCCCCGGAACAGTCGATCTGCCCCGCCCAACAATAGCTCAGATAGCGCGCCTGCGCCTCGATCACCGGGAAATAGCCGCCATTCTGGGCAAAGAGGCCGATAAACGCCAATCCCGGCAAATCTGGATGCAGGGTAAAGTCGGACAGCGTGAGCCCCTTGCGCGTGACCTCCAGCGTCCGGGCAATGTCGTCGGACAGGAACGGCAGGTTCAGGTCAAAGCCGGTGCCGAACAGGATCGCGTCCGCCTCGGTCGTGGTGCCATCGGTAAAGGTCACGGTCTGCCCGTCCACCCGCGCCAGCCACGGCACCGGACGCAGACGGTCTTCGGCCACGAGGTTCAGGTAATGCTGCGACCCGGTAAAGCCCGCCTTGAGAGGGTCCTCGTCCGGCGCGGGGGCGCCATACCACGCCGGATCACCGCCATAGCGCAGGGCGAAATCGCGCAGGTCCGCGCGGGCTGCGTCTTCGTCGGCGGGCGGGACCTTGGTCGCCTCGGCATAGGTAAAGCCGTAGTATTCGAACGGTACGCCGCGCACCATTTTCGGCATGACATAGCGCTGGCGACGCTGGGCGAT
Organism: uncultured Paracoccaceae bacterium; assembly: GCA_937864535.1. Classification (GTDB taxonomy): domain Bacteria; phylum Pseudomonadota; class Alphaproteobacteria; order Rhodobacterales; family Rhodobacteraceae; genus Marivivens. Next base: position 331,612 of record CALMJS010000019.1, on the reverse strand, counting down.
ATGCACGCTGGCCGCACCCAGCATCGCGAGGTCGGACGCCACCTCCAGCGCGGAAATCGCCCCGCCTGCGATGATGACGCGGGCACCGCGATAGGCTTCGGGGTTTTTATGGCGGAACGCGTGCGACACCCCCAGCCGGCCGGTAAAACCATCCAGACCCGGCACATTCGGGATCGTCGGTTTGTTGTACCGCCCCGTGGCCACCACCACGTGATCGGTCTCTACGACGTGTTCGCCCTCCGGCCCGTCAAAGGTCAGGCGATACCCCGTCCCGGCCCGCTCCAGCGCGCGCAGTGTCATGCCGGTATGCAGGCCCTGTTCCAGATCAAAGGCGCGGGCAAAGGCGGTCAGATGGTCCAGCACCTCGGTATTGCGCGGGAAAATCGCCGTGCCGTCCGGATAGTCCAGATCGGAAAAATGCGTCGTGGACAGATAGGTGTTGGTGCGCATCTGCGGCCAGACACCCGAATTGGGGTTGCTGTTGTTCCACTGCCCGCCCAATGCGCTATGGCTCTCGAACAACTCGGGCGCAAAGCCTTTGGATTTGAGCCAGCGGGCCGCAGCCAGTCCGCCCGGACCTGCGCCGATAATCGCGACATGTTTCAAGGTCTTGCTCCTCACAAGATATGTTCAGGTAGAATAGGGATGGGGTTGGGCGGCCCGCGCTATCGCCGCCCGCCCGCGATCCGCGCCGCCTCGGGCAAACGGCGCAGCGTCAACATGGCCAGTGTTCCGACGACCGGACCCGGCACGAGGGCGAGGAACGTCCAGCGCCATGATCCGACCGCCTCGGCGATGACGGGCAGCGCCCAGATCATGCCGATGGTGATGGCAAAGCCGACGCCCATCTGGAACGCCAGCGCCGATCCGACCAGCGTCTGGTCCGCCAATTCGGTCACGGCGGCGGAAAACTGGGCGCTGTCGGCCACCACGGTCAGTCCCCAGACCAGCGCCACCAGCACAAAGGCGATCAACGGCCCCTCGAACGTCAGCCCGATCAACAGCGCCGACAGGCCCGAGATCGTCATCGCCAGCGCCGTCGTGTTGCACCGCCCGATGCGGTCTGCCAGCCAGCCCGCCAGAACGCAGCCCGGCGCGCCCATCGCAATCGCGGCAAAGGCCAGAAACGATGCGTTTTCCAGCGGCAATCCCGCCGATTTCGCCGCAGCGGCATAGGCGAAAATCCACGCCCACATCGCATAGAGTTCCCACATGTGGCCAAAGTACCCGAGGTTGGCCAACATCACCGGACGGTTGCGCAAAATCGCTCCGATCCGGCGCGGATCGACCTTGGTCGGGGCAAACCGGTCGGGGCCTTCGCGCAGGACCAGCCCGAACAGCAGCGCGGCCAGCACGCTGGCACAGGAGCTGACCATCAGCACCAGTTGCCACGGAATGCCCGATCCCAGTGCGCGCAGCAAATGCGGCAGGGCCGATCCCAGCGTCAGCGCGCCGACCATCGCCCCCATCGCCAATCCGCGTCCGGTGCGAAACCACGTCGCGATGAATTTGAGCGAGGGAGGATAGACCAGCGCCAGCGCGGCCCCCGTTGCGAACCGCGCGGCGATCACTCCGGCCACGCCCGGCTCCAGCAGCGGCACGGCGTTGAACACCGCTGCCGCGACGCTGGCCATGGCCATCAGCCGCGCCAAGGGCACCACATCGGCCAGCGACAGGAACGCCGAGACCAGAGCCCCCGCGACGAACCCCATCTGGACCGCATTCGTCAGCCACGCGCTGTCCTGCGGTGACAAGGACAGGCTTTGCCGCAGTTCGGGCAAAATGGCCGTCGCCGAAAACCACGTGGTCAGGGTCAGCACGACCGCCAACCCCGTCAGGCATAGCGCCGACCATTTTCCCTTGGGTGACATGATGCGTTACAGCCCTTCCAGCGGCATGGTAAAGGTGGTCGCCACGCCTTCGACGCAGACATCTCCCACGCTGTCGGTGATGCGCACCTTCAGCTTGCAGATCGGTTTGTCGTGACGCAGGCTCTCGATTTCCACCTGCCCGGTGATGACTTCGCCCACGCCCACCGCCTTTTTAAAGTCGAGGTTGGTGTTCAGGAACACCGTGCCCGGCCCCGGCAAATCCTCGGCGACGATGGCGTTCAGAATGCCTGTGGTCACGCCGCCCTGCACGATCAGTTTCCCGAACGGAGTCTTCTTGGCCAGTTCCTCGTCATAATGCACCGGATTGCGGTCGCCGGTCATCTCGGTAAAGGCGTGGATATCCTCCATCTTGGTCATGCGGCTGCGTTCGGCCACCTGTCCTGCCTCGGGGCGTCCCTTGATGACACCTTTCCAGCCGTCTTTGATCTCGCTCATGATGGGTCCTTTCTGAAACAGGGCAGCACGCGGCCACCGATTTGGGTTGGTGCCAGCGTCAGCCGGTCACCGATCTGCACATGGTTGTCCTGCGCCAGAATATGGCTCAGCAGCGTCGGGCCCTCGTCCAGTTCGACCAGACCGACCAGATAGGGCGCGACCGGGATCCAGCCGGGATGGCCGGGCTTCCAGATTTCGGAATAGCTCTTGAGCCGGCCCCTGCCCGATACCGCGACCCAGTCCAGCGCATCCGCCCAGCAGTGCGGACAGATCGGGCGCGGATAGAACACATGGCGATCACAGGCACCGCAATGCTGGATTTTCAGGACGCCCTGCGCGGCAGCCTCCCAAAAGGGCTGGTTGAGCGGTTCGTAAATCGGCCCCGCGACGCCGAGTTGCGATAGGTCGGTCATAGCGCCCCTCCAAGGACAAGAGCGACAGCCTCGCTCATGGTGGCTCCGTTGCCGGTGATCAGCGCGGTGTCGCAGCGGGACATCTGCCGCCCGGGCGCTGTCCCGCGGATTTGCCGCACGACCTCGACCACATGGGTCATGCCGCCTGCCAGATCCGGCTGGCCAAAGCCGAGCTGCCCGCCGTGGGTGTTGATCGGCTTGCGGGCCTCGTGGCCCATGCCGCCGTTATCGCGCAGCCATGCGCCGAACTGTCCCGGAGCGCAGAGGCCAGCATCCTCTATCGTGGCGGCGACCATGATGGTGTAGCAGTCATAAAGGCTCAGGAAATCAATGTCTTCTATCGACAGACCCGCCTGCGACAGCGCGCGGGCAATCGACGGTTTCAGCGGGCCCGAGGTCAGGCTCGGCGCCTGACTGACGGCGCGATGGGTGATCTTTTCCCCGGCCCCCAGCAGATGAACGGGGCGGTGCGGCCCCTTGGCGGCGCGGTCGGCGGTGGTGACGATGACAGCATCGGCCCCGGCCACGGGCATCACGATTTCAAACAGATGCAGCGGCGAGGCGACCATAGGCGAGGCGAGCACCTCTTCGACGCTGGCGGGCTGGCCGTAGAAAATCGCCATCGGGTTGAACTGGGCATTGCCCCGCGCCCCCGCGGCGATCTGCGCGTAATCCTCGGGCGTGCAGCCATAGGCGGCCATGTGCGCCTGCATCAGCAACGCATAGGATGTATTGGCCCCCGACGCGCCAAAGGGCGTGTCGAATTCCCGCGCCGGATTGCGGTTCGGGCTCTTGGGCGGGACGGGGTTGCGGTGGTTGCCGATGACGCAGAGCACGGTTTCGCACTGCCCTGCCGCAATCGCCGCCGCCGCGCGCCAGATCATCCCCGGACCAGAGGCGCCGCCCAGATCGACCATGTTCGACATCGTCGGCTGCATGCCGAAATATTCCGCCACCGTGGCGGGCACATGCTGCGGCGTTTCGCCGACCTGCGGCGCGACCAGCAGCCCGTCGATCTCGTCGGCGGTGATGCCAGCGTCGGCTATCGCCTCTGCCGCGACGCGCATCAACAGGTCCATCGTCGCGACGTTTTCGGTCTTGCGCACCGGCTTGAGCTCGCCAATCCCGGAAATCGCCGCGCGGGGGGTGAGGTGTCTCATAGCGACTCTTCTCTCTTGAGTTGGGCGTATTGCGTCAGGCACTCCGGGTTCGCCAAGGACCCGAGGTTCTTGACCTTGCCACCGTTCAGCGTGGTGCGGGCCGCGCCCTCGACACGTTTGCCGTTGATCGTATAGGGAATGGCGTCCACCAGATGCACACGGGCAGGCACATGCCGGGGCGAGGCCTCGGCGCGGATGCGCGTGCGAACGGTCTTGATCAACTCTGCGGTGATGACCGCGCCCTCGGCGGGTTTGATCGCCAGAACGACCTCTTCGTCGCCGTCGTGATTGGCGCCAAAGACCAGAAAATCCTCGAATTCGCGGTAGCTTTCGCAGATTTCGTAGATTTCCGAGATGCCGATCCGCACCCCGCCCGGCTTGAGCGTGCTATCGGACCGCCCGTGGATGATACCACCGCCCGAAGCGGTCAGTTCCGCCACGTCCCCATGGGTCCAGACCTCGGCGCGTTCCGAAAAATAGGTGTCCCGATAGCGGGCGTCGCCGCCCTCGCCCCAGAATGTCAGGGGCATCGACGGGAACGGCTCGGTGCAGACCAGATCGCCCCGTCGCCCGATCACCGGCACGCCGCGATCATCCAGCGCGGCAATCGCATGGCCCAGTGCAGGCACCGTCAACTCTCCGCGCCGGACAGGCCGGGTCGGTGCGCCGATCAGGAAACAGCCGATGATTTCCGTGCCACCGGAAATCGACGCGAACATCATGTCGGTTTTGACGGCCTTGAACACCCAGTCGAACTGGTGCGGCAGACAGGGTGCGCCACAGACCTGTAGCGCCCGCAGCGAGGATACGTCATGCCGTTCGCCCGGCAGGTAGTCCTCTTTTTGCAAAGTGGCGAGGTATTTGGGCGACACACCCAGATGCGTGACCCCTGCGCGCTCGACCAGCGACCACAGCGGCGCACAGTCCAGCCCCTCGCCCGCCTTGAGGATCGGCGCGCCGTCATAGAGAACAATCGCCGCCCCGCAGGCCAGTGCCGACACCATCCAAGGATACATCATCCATGCGGTATTCGTGTACCAGATAACCCGGTCGCCCGGACGGACGTCCCCGTGCAGCGCATGTTCCTTGAGGTGCTGGAGCAGGACACCGCCTGCCCGATGCACGATCGCCTTGGGCGCGCCGGTGGTGCCAGAGGTGTAGAGGATCAGCGCGGGATGATCAAAGCCCACCGCGTGGTACTGCGGCGCGGCCTCTGTGCCAAACCCGGCCAGCGGCGTTCCGGACCCGTCGGGCATCGCGCCCTCTCCGCACAGGACCAGCGTCGTGATCGACGGGATCGCCGCGCGAATTTCCGCGATCCGGTCGCCGATATCATGAACACGGCCCGCATAGCTGTAGCGGGTCGCGGCAAATAGCACCTTGGGCGCGACCTGCCCGATCCGGTCCACAATCGCCGAGGCGCCAAAGTCCGGCGAACAGCCGGTCCAGACCGCCCCGACCGCCAGCGCCCCCAGCGAGGCGACCAACGCCTCGATCCGGTTGGGCAGCACGCCCGCCACACGGTCCCCCGGTTCGATCCCGGCTGCGCGCAGACCCGCCGCCACCCGGGCCACCGCCGCGACCAGATCGCCGCGGCTGAGGTGACGTTCGGCACCGGTTTCATCGGCCTCGTAGACGACGATCTCCGCCGCCGCGCCCTTGAGATAGTTTTCTGCGAGGTTCAGCCGCGCCTGCGGGAAAAACCGTGCTCCGGTCATCCATGCGTCTTCGTTCGGCGCAAAGGCCACCGCGCCCTTGTCCCCGACGACGCCGCAGAAGTCCCACAGCGCCGACCAGAACCCGCCAAGGTCGGACACCGACCAGCGATGCAGAGCCTCGTAATCGGCCGGATCAAAGCCGTTTTGCAGGGCAAACCGCGCCAAGGCGCTGGTTTCAAACGCGTCCGGTGACGGGGTCCAGAGGATGTCCAAATCTGAGGTCATGTGAATCTACTTAGTGGAAATAGAGACCGCCACAGACGTTCAGCGCCTGTCCGGTGATATAGTCAGCCAGGTCCGAGGCCAGGAACACCGCCGCGCCGCCCACGTCAGAGGGTTGCCCCAGACGTTTGAGCGAGGTCGCCTGCGTCCATGTCTCGCGGTCCGCGCCCACCAGTTTGTTCAGCGCCATCTCTGTCAGGATGATCCCCGGACAAATCGCGTTCACGGTGATGCCATCGGCCCCGGTTTCCTGCGCATAGACCCGTGTCAGCGTGACCACAGCGGCCTTGGTCGCGGCATAGTGACCCTCGGTCGGGATGCCCTGCCGCGCCGCGAGCGAGGCGATGTTGATGATCCGCCCGGATTTGCGTGCCCGCATCTGCGGCAACACGGCATTGGTCACGAACAGGACGCCCCGCGCGTTGATGTTGAAATGGGTGTTCCAACTGTCCTCGGACAACTCTTCCAGCGGCTGCGCGCGCAGGATGCCGGCGTTGTTGACCAGAATGTCGATCTGCCCGGCTTCGGCCACGGCGGCCTCGACGCTGGATTGGCTGGTGACATCCATATCGACAAAGCGGCAGGTCCGGCCCAGCCCCTGAACGGCACTCTGCACCTTGGCAAAGGTGGCGCGCTGCGACGGCAGGTCCGCGATCACGATATCGGCGCCATGGGCCGCCAGTTTTTCCGCAATTGCGGCCCCGATGCCCTGCGCGCCGCCGGTGATCAGCGCGATTTTCCCTGTCAGCATGGTTTATCCCCGATCCTGTACCGCACGCAGCGGCCATGTGTTCATTGCCTCGACCGTGGCGTCGAAGGATGCCAGTTTTCCCTGCGATCCCAGTCCCATCGCCACATGCGCAGCCACGGTGTTGGCAAAGCGGCAGACCTCGCGCAGGTCCCAGCCCTTGGCCAGACCGACGATCACCCCTGCGGTAAAGCTGTCGCCGCAGCCGGTGGTATCGACGACCTCGATCTGGTGCGACGGCAGGTGGAACGGCGCGCCGTGTTCGGGATCGACATAGACCCCGTCGCCCTCGAGCGTTAGGATCGCGTTCTTGACGCCGCGCGCCTTGAACCATGCGGCGACCTCGGCGGGATCAGAGACGCCCGCCATCGCCGCGGCTTCGTGGATCGAGGGGACGAAATAGTCGATATAGGGTAGAAGCGGCAGCACCTTTTCAAAGGTCGCCGGGTTGGCGAGGATCAGATCGAACACCGTCGTCCGGCCCAGTTCCTTGGCCCGTTTCAGCAGATCGACCGATGCCGCGCCGTCAAACGCATCGAGAAGGCCCGTGCCGCCCAGATGGATGATCCGCGCGTCCAGAATCTCTTGCACCTCCGCCTCGGTCGGCAGAAACGTCTTGCTGGTGCCGGGGACGAAGAACGCCGAGCGGGACCCGTCGGGACGGATCGGCAGCAGGCTGGTCGAGGTCTGCACGTGGTCGTCGATCTGGACCAGACGGGTGTCCAGACCCCGTTTCTGCATATCCGCGAGCAGGAAGTCCCCCATCGCATCGCGGCCGACGCGGGCAGAGATCTGCCCCTTGAGCCCGAGGATCGCACAGTCCAGCGCGGTGGCCCCTGCGGTCCCGGCGACGGTCATCGTCGCCTCCTGGACAAAGGTGGCCCCGCCCGGCGGCGGCATGTCATCGGCATAGCGGCACAGAACGTCGATCACCAGAAAACCGACGGCAGAGAAATCATAGTTGGGCATTGCGCTACTCCGAACGCTTCTTGAGGCCGAAAGACAGGCCTAGGACGAGGAAGACGAGCACGCCGATACCGACCTGCTGCCAAAAGAAATTCCAGCCGATCAGCAGCAGACCGTTGCGCATCACCGCCAGGAGCAGAACCCCCAGCAGGGTGCCGATGACCGAGGGGCGACGCTCGGCGCTGATCGCCGTGCCGATAAAGGTCGCGCCGATCGCATCGAGCAGGAACGCATCGCCCGCAAACGGCACATAGCTGCGCACGGTCGAGGACAGCAGGATGCCGGTGATCCCCGACAGCACCGCACAGGCGATGAACACCACCGACAGGTTGAACGCGACGCGGATACCCGAATAGCGGGCAACCTCGGCCTGCGCGCCCAAGGCGGCGACATAGCGGCCGAACACCGACCGATGCAGCGCGAGGTAGACCGCGATGATACACAGGATCATCACGATGATCGGCGCAGGCACCCCGGCCAGATTGGTCCGGGCAATGGCGTCAAACGGTGCGGCATATTCGGCGCGGGTCAGATAGATCGGGACGCCACCCTGCGTCGACAGGCGCTGGATGGATTGCCCGATGAACAGAACGCCAAGGGTCGCGAGAAAGGGATTGATCTTGAGCTTGTTGATCAGGATGGCGTTGGCCAGCCCGACACAGAACGCCGCGGCGAGCCCGCCCATGATGGCAAAGAACCCCGCATAGCCCGCCGCGATCATCATGATAAAGATCATCGAGGACAGGTCGATGGACACGCCGACCGACAGGTCGATGCCCCCTGCCCCGATGACAATGGTCATCCCCAGCGCAATGATCGCCAGCAGAACGACTTTGTTCGAGATCAGGTTCATCAGGTTGCTGCCGGTCAGAAATCCGTCGGCGGTCAGGCTGAAAATCACCACCACGACGGCAAAGGCAATGATCACCGCATAGTTCGAGACAGTATCGAGAGAAAAGCGCAGGCGCGGCTTGGCAAGAGTGGTCATAGCCGGTGCTCCTTAGTTATTTTTGGCAAAGGACGTCACAGCGACGACCAGCAGAATAAGTGCGCCCTGAACCCCGGCGACCCAGTAGGACGAAATCCCCAAGAGCTGGAACCCGTTGGCGAGAAAACCGATGAACAGTGCCGCCAGCAGCGTGCCGCCAATCGTCGGGATGAACCGGCGGGAAAACACCGTTCCCAGCAGAGCCGCAGCAAGGATCGGCAAGAGCATCAGCCCCGTCCCCGGTGTCGAGGACGACAGACGGGACACGATCAGGATCGACGTCACCCCGGCGAGGAACCCGGCAAAGATATAGGCCCCGTAGATATAGCGTCCGGTGTCGATACCCGCCGCCCGCGCCGCCTCGTGGTGGCCGCCAACCGCGTAGACCCGCATGCCGATCCGGTGGAAATGCATCACCCAGACCAACAGCATAGAGACCACGATCAGGCACCATGCCAGCGTCGAAATCCCCATGAACTTGCCAAAGGCGATGACCTGCATCAGCGGGGTGCTCACCGACACCACGGTGTTTTCGGTCAGCGTCAGCTCTAGCCCGGCGGCGATATTCATCACCGCCAGCGTGCCCAGCAGCGGGATGATCCGCAGCGAGACAACCGCGATCCCGTTGAGCAGGCCAACCACCATGCCGGTGATCAGGGCTGCGGGAATGGCCAGACCGTTGCCATAGCCTTCGCGCATCATCACGGCATAGACCGCCGCGCAGAGCCCGGCATTCGCCGCCAGCGACAGGTCGATCCCGCCACGCTGGACGTCGGTGCCGGTTCCGGCAAACACGATGGTCATCCCGAAGGCCAGCAGCCCGAGGATCGCCGACTGCTCGACCACGGTCATCAGGTTATACGGCGAGGTAAAGCCGCGGGCGGTCATCGCGAAATAGACCAGAATCCCCGCAAAGGCGACGAAGGCCCCCAGCCGGATGGCCAGCTTTGCCAGTGTTTTGGACCCCGCCCGCGTGGACTTGGGGCCTTTGACGTTTGAAAGGGCGCTCATGCCGTTTCCTTTTGATTGAGGGCCGCACCCGAGGCGACGGCCAGCAGGCGGTTCGCGTCGATCTCGCCGCGCTGATATTCCGCGATGATCTCGCCCCGGTAGATGACCAGCGTGCGGTCGCACATCTCTGTGATCTCTTCGAGGTCGGATGACAGGAAAATCAACGCCTTACCCTCTAGGGCGAGGCGGTTCATCAGGTTGTAGATTTCCACCTTGGCACCGACGTCGACCGCAACAGTCGGCTCGTCCAGCAGGTAGACCTGGCTATTGCAGGACAGCCATTTGGCCACGACGACCTTTTGCTGGTTGCCGCCTGACAGGTTCTTGACCAGCGTATGACGGCCCGGCGTCTTGATCCCCAGTTCCGCGATCAGCGCATCGACATTGCGCGCCTCGGCGTCGCGCTGCACAAACCCGCGCGAGGACATCTGGTCCAGCGACGCGAGCGAGATATTCTCGCCAACCGACAGGCCGGTCGCGACACCATGGGCGCGGCGGTCTTCGGGGATCTTGGCAACGCCATTGCGGACGGCCTGAACGGGGGTGCGGAAGTGCACCGTCTTGCCGTTCAGCATGATCTCGCCAGAGTCTGGCGTGACCTGACCGAACAGCGCCTTGAGCAGGTCCTTGTCGCCCGAGCCCAGAAGCCCGGTAATCCCGAGGATTTCACCCTCGTAGAGGTCAAAGGACACGTCTTGGAACGCTCCCGCAACCGTCAGATTGCGCACGGACAGCGCAGGCTTGCCAATCACCGGCTCGCGGCGCGGATACATTTCCGACGCATCGCGGTTGGTCATCATCTCGACGATCTTGGCGATGCCCACGTCGGCGGGGGTGACGACCCCGACATCCGAGCCGTTGCGCAGCACGGTCACGACGTCACAAATCTCTTCGATTTCAGCCATGTAGTGCGAAATGAACACGATGGCGCGGCCTTCGGCTTTCAGACGCCGCAGCACCACGAACAGGTTGTCGACCTCTTTTTTCACCAAGGCGGCGGTCGGTTCGTCCAGCACCAGCACCTTGGCCTTGTTGGCCAGCGCGCGAGTGATCTGGACGATCTTCTGTTGCGCGGTGGAGAGGTCGGAAATCAGCGTGCGCGGGTCCAGTTCCATGTCGAAATACTGCCGCAGCAGTTCGCTGGCCTGACGGTTCATCTGGCGATAGCTGATGAACGGGCCAAAGCGGGGCTCGTTGCGCAGAAAAATCGCCTCGGCCACGGTGGCGGTCGGCACCAGCAGGCGGTCCTGATGGATGAAATGCACGCCCTCGGCCTCGATCGTGGCGGGGGTGATGACGCCCATCTCTTTGCCCATCACCGTGACGGTGCCGGACGTGCGGGCATAAATTCCGGCTAAAATCTTGATAATAGTCGATTTTCCAGCACCGTTCGCGCCAATGAGGCCGTGGATGGTGCCGGGCTGGACAACAAGCGTGGCGTCGGTCAGGGCTTTGACCGGGCCAAAGGTCTTGGTAATCCCGCGCATCTCGATGGCGGCTGTCATGTTGCCCTCCATGCAAATGTGATTGGAAGAAACGCCCGCCAGCCCACTGGGCCGACGGGCGCCACAGGATGCGTCGTTACTGCTTGGGCAGGAAGTCAGCCGCGAGCTCGCCCGCGTTTTCCTTGTTGATCAGAACAGCCGGAACAAAGCTGAACGGCGGCACCGGCTGGCCGGTCAGATAGGCGGCCACGTTCAGAGCAGCCTGCTTGCCGATCTCGTAGGGCTGCTGGGCAGCCACGGCGCCAGCCTGCGAATCCGGGTTGGCAACCATTTCGACGTATTCCGGGCTACCGTCCACGCCATAGGTGCGCACATCGGTGCGGCCAGCGGCTTCGATGGCCTGGGTTGCGCCCATCATCGGCACGTCCCAGCATGCCCAGAATGCCTTGAGCCCGCTGTCCGGACCGTATTGGGTCAGGATGTCGGTGGCATCGGAATAGGCCTGCTGCACCGTGTTCGGGATCACGTCGCGCAGTTCCGGCTGGATCACTTCGATCGACGGGAAGGACTGCAGGACGTACATCAGCTGGTCGTAGCGGATCTTGCACACCGGAACCGAGTAGAAGCCGTTGAACACGGCAACCTTGCCCGCGCCGCCCATGTCCTGAACGATCTGCAACGCCAGTTCCGCACCGATGTTGTAGTTGTTCGAGGTGGTGTTGTTGATCGCGAACGGCGTGGCGGTGTCCACGGTGAACAGCGGAATGCCTGCCTGCGTGATGCGCTCCAGCCAGGGGTTCAGCACGTCGAGGTTGCCCAGCTGTTCGATGATCGCATCCGGCTGCTGCGCGATCAGGGTCTGGATCTGGCTGATCTGGGTCTGGTCGTTGCGGCCCGCGTCCAGCGCGATCACTTCGGCGCCCAGTTCCTCGAGCTGGTCGATCTGGCCCTGATAGGCCATCAGGTCCCAGTGGTGGTCGGTGCCGATGACGGTGACGCCGACGACCTTGCCGGCCAGCGGCTTGTCCTGGGCAACAGCCGGACCTGCGACGGCCAGGGTGATCATGGCCGTTGCGGCCAGCAGGGTACGACGGGTGATGGTGACGTTCTGATGCATGTTTTCCTCCCTTGCATCCTCATTGTCCAGCGGCGACTGGCCGCTGGTGTTCGCTTAGTCCTGGTGGCCGTAGCCCGCGATCTTGCGGATCACATGGGCGATTTCTGCCTCTGACAGCAGCGGCGGTTCCCCCATGGGCAGACATCCAAGATATTGTTTTGCCAGCGTTTCCACTTCGACCGCGCGCCACATCGCCTGATCGAGCGTGGTGCCGGCCACGATGGACCCGTGGTGCGCCAGCAGACAGGCCGACCGCCCCTCGAGCGCGGCCAAGGCGTATTTCGACAGCTCTTCGGTGCCGTAGGTCGCATAGGGCGCGCAGCGGATATCGTGGCCGCCGCAGACCGCCACCATGTAGTGGATCGGCGGGATCGGTTTTTCCATGATCGCCAGCGTGGTGCAGGCGTGCGGGTGGGCGTGGACGACTGCGCCCACCTCGGGCTTGGCCCGCATGATGTCGAGGTGGAACCGCCATTCGCTGGACGGAGCCAGCGCCCCGTCGACCGTCCCGTCAAAGCCCATCCAGACGATGTCCTGCGGCTGCATCCGGTCATAGGCCAGCGAGGTCGGCGTGATCAGGATACCGTCGCCGTGGCGGACGGAAATATTGCCCGACGTGCCCTGATTGATGCCCGAGTTGTTCATTTCCAGACAGGCGGCGATGATCTCGGCAGCGACAGTCAGGCGATCAGGGTGAGATGTGTTCGACATTGCGGGGCTTTCTTACAAACAGGTGTAGCCGCCATCGACCGCAAGGATTGCGCCGGTGACGTAGGACGAGGCTGGCGAGGCGAGGAACAGGATCACCGAGGCGACCTCTGCCGGATCGCCGCAACGACCCATCGGGGTCCGGTCCAGCCAGACGTTGAACAGTTCGGGCCGGGCGCGCATTTCCAGCGTCATCTCGGTGCCGATATACCCCGGCGCCAGCGCATTCACGCGCACCCCGGTCTTGGCCCATTCGACGGCCAGCGCGCGGGTGATCTGGTGAACCGCGCCCTTGGACGCCATGTAGGACGATGCGAACTGCGGGCAGTTGATGATCGTGCCCGACATCGACCCCATGTTGACGATGGACCCGCGACCAGCCGCCACCATCGCGCGGCCAAATTCGCGGCAGGACCAAAAGGTGCCATTGCTGTTCACATCCATCACCCGCAGCCACTCGGCGTCGGAGACCTCGGTGGCGGTGTGCAGCCGGGCAATCCCTGCCGAATTCACGAGGATATCCACCGCGCCGCAGCGGGCATTGACCTCGGCAGCGGCCTTGGCTACGGCCTCGGGCTTGGTCACGTCCAGAACGGTCGTGGTGACGTCCATGCCGTCGGCGGTCAGTGCCGATTTCACGCGATCTAGCGCCTCTGGGTTGAAATCCAGAATTTCCAGTCTGGCTCCGCAGGACCCCAGTGCGCGGGCAGCCTCGAGGCCGATACCGCTGGCGCCGCCGGTGATGGCTGCGGTCTGTCCGCTCAGATCGAATAGGTTCTTATAGTCCAAGTTTTCCCCCTCGCGAACGGCACCGTTCGCGTTGGCCCACTGGCCGATGTTCTGATGTGTTGGATGGCCCGAACGGGCATCGCTCTTCCCTGCCAAGGAAGATGAAACAGAAGTCTCAACCTGTCAATCTGGTAATTACCAAAAATAGGCCAGAATTTTTTAAGGATGAAAAATTGTTATTTTTCAATTAGTTCTTGAATATGCCGGTCGAGACGTGAATCCGCGCAACCGCCGAATTGTAGAAGGCGCGGTAATATTCCAGCGGGGCGTCGTTGGAATCGTAGGCGATCGATTCAATGGCAATCAGCGGCTGGTTCGGGTCGATCGCCAGCCGCTCGGACACGATTGCGGGCGGGATTTCCGCGGTCAGCCAGCGTTCGGCGCGGCGCGACACCAGACCGTATCGGGTCTTGAGCATCTCGAAAACCGACAGCCCCTCGATGGCGATTTTTTCCATGTCCGGCACCTTGTGTCCGGGCAGCGAAATCAACGTATGGGTGATCGGCTGGCCATCCATCCGGTAGATTCGCCCGATGCGGACCACGCTGCCATCGGGCGGCAGGCTGAACACCCGCGCCTCGTCCTCGTCGGGTTGGCAGCGCTGGAATTCAAAGGCCTCCGAGGTCACCTTGTGCCCGCGCGCGGTCAGGTCGGAATGCACCGACACGTTCGAGGTAATAAAGTCGGTTTCCCCGCGTTTTTGCGCCACGAAAATTCCGCTGCGGGCGACCTTGGTCAGCAGCCCTTCGTCGGCCAGCCCCCCCAGCGCCGCGCGCACCACTTGGCGCGACACGTTGAACACCTCGCACAGCGCGTTTTCCGATGGCAGCCGCACATCGGGCGGCAGCATATTCGCTTCGATCACCTGCTCGAGGGCATTCTTGAGCTGGACCCAGAGCGGGATATCGCTGTCCCGGTCCAGCGCGGCGGTGGCGGCGACCTTGGTCAAAATCCGGTGTGCGGCGCCGTCTTCGTTCTTGGGGCGACCGCGTGTGGCCTTCGGATTTTTCTGGGGCGTCGTCACGGTCACTCGAATAGTCCTCTTCGCATGCGCGGCATCGGGCGAACCATATTTGCAGCCTGTCGCCGCCGTCCGATGCCAACCTCTGGTAGATTGCTCTGTCCACCCCAGAGCGACGCCGAGTTTTTCTGGATCGTTCGATCTTTGGCAAGTACCAAAAATCGATTTTTCGGCAGAACCGCGCGATCCGGACCGATTTTCCTGTAGGAGAGTCCCTCGATCCCGGTCGCTGCGCAGGCCGGACAGGCCGCTCGGGCCTGCCCGCAGGGCGCGCCCGTTGCCGGGCCTAGTGCTGCGCCTGCACCCGGTCCCACTGCTGCGCAATCAGCAGATGCGCCTGTGTCACCTCGCCCGTCATCGGCAGTCCCAGCCGTTCATACTGGCTGGGCGGGGCCTCGTTTCGGCGCATCAGGGCGACCAGTTTGCGGGCCATCCGCAGCTCTAGCGCGGGATCGTTCAGCGGGGTGGCCTGCGCCGGATCGGTCTCCAGATCAAACAGCAGCGTGCCGAATTTCGACCCGATCCCCGGCGTGTCACTGGGCAGCCGCAGCACCGGCGCCCCCTTGGTAAAGCCGAAGCCGGGGTGCAGGCTGGCCTTGGCCAGTTCAGCGGGGGTGAACCGCGCCCGCATCCGCATCGGCATCAGCGTGAACTCTTCGAGCGGCTGGTTATCCGCCCGCACCGGCGCCCGCATATAGACATAGCGCCCGTCTGTGACGCTGACATGGCCGCCGTGCCCACCAAAGAGCCCGGCATCGCGCACCGGCGCATCGGTCGCGATGGTCGCGGCCAGCGGCTGCCCCTCCATATCGGCGGTCGGCGTCAGCCCAAAGTAGTCCAGCACCGTCGGCGCGATGTCGATGGTCTGGACCAGCGCCTGACGCCGCTCGCCCTTGCACGCGCTGCGCGGGTCCCAGATGAACAGTGGCGTATGGATGGTCTCGTCGTACCACGGCATCACGCCCTTGGCCCACCAGCCCTTTTCGCCCAGCATATAGCCGTGGTCGGTGCAGACGATCAGCATGGTATCGTGCCACAGATCGCCGGCGTCCATTGCATCCAGCACCCGCCCCAGATTGTGGTCGCACATCGACAGCAGCGCCAGATAGCGGTTGCGGACCCCTTGGACCGTCGCCGCGTCCTGCGTGACCTTGCCATAGGGCGGCCAGTCGATGTCTGCCCCCGTGTCGGGATAGAGCCGCTGCCAGCGGTCATAGCTAAAGAACGGCTCGTGCGGATCAAAGGTCTCGATCTGCACCAGCCAGTTGTCGGCCCCCGCGTTGCTGCGCAGAAATTCGATCCCCGCGTCAAAGGTGCCGGTCTGCGGATGGTCCGCCTCTCGTTGCAGATGGCGGCGGTTCACCGCGTCCTGCTGTTTCATCCGATAGCCGACATTGCCCAGCCGGGCGGGGTCCATGCTGGCCACATCGGCCTTCCACAGATCCCCCTCCTGTCCCCGGAAAAACTCGTAGCTGGAATAGCGGTTGTGATAGGTCGCCCCGCCATCCTCCCAATAGTGCTGATGATCGGTGATCAGATGGGTGTAGATGCCGGCATTTTTCAGCATCTCGGGCATGGAATCGTCGAACGGCTCGATAGGCGACCAACTGCGGTGCAGGAAATTATAGCGCCCGGTGTGCATTTCGCGGCGGGCTGGCATGCAGGGCATCGACCCGGCATAGCAGGTGTCAAAGGTCACCGTCCGTTCCGCCAACCGGGCAAAGTTCGGCGCGATGCTGGCCGTGTCGCCATAGGGCGGCAACATCCGCCGGTTCAGGCTGTCGAACATCAGGATAATCGCGCGCATGGGCTGGCCTTTGTCGTCGGGGTGTCAGGGCAGGATCGACCTGCCCCGACGCCGATTATGCAGGGATTGCCTGACCGTTGGAGTCAAAAACATGCATCTTGCCGGTGACGCCCAGCCGGATCGCATCGCCCGCACCCCCGGCGGTTCCGGGGGCAAAGCGGGTGGTCAGTTCCTGACCCCACGGGGTGCGGAAATAGACGAAATCCGCATCGCCCAGTCGTTCCACCACCGTGATCACGCCGGACAGGATGCCGCCCGCATCGGGCGCCAGTGCGTCGGGGCGCAGGCCGATATGACCCGCCCCGGCCGCCGCCGCAGGCAGCGCGGTGCCATCGGGCAGTTTGCCATCCTTGACCGCGATCAGGTTCATCCGCGGGCTGCCGATAAACCCGGCCACGAACAGGTTGGCGGGGTTGTTATAGAGGTCCAGCGGCGCGCCGACCTGTTCGACATATCCGCCGCGCAGCACGACGATTTTATCGGCGAGGGTCATGGCCTCGACCTGATCGTGGGTGACGTAGATCATCGTCGCCCCGTCCAGCTGGCTGTGCAGCTTGGCCAATTCCAGCCGCGTCGCGACCCGCAGTTCCGCATCGAGGTTGGACAGCGGCTCGTCGAACAGGAACACCGCCGGATCGCGGACAATCGCCCGCCCGATGGCCACCCGCTGACGCTGGCCGCCGGACAATTGCCGCGGCTTGCGGTCCAGCAGTTGTTCGATCTGCAAGATCCGCGCGGCCTCGTCGACCTTGGCTTTGACCTTGGCCTTGGGCTCGCCGTTCATCAACAGGCCAAAGCCCATGTTCCTCTCGACGGTCATATGCGGATAGAGGGCATAGCTCTGGAACACCATCGCGGTGCCGCGCTGCGCCGGGTCCAGTTCGTTGACCCGGCGGCCCCCGATAGCAACATCGCCCGAGGTGATATCCTCCAGCCCCGCGATCATCCGCAGCAGCGTGGACTTGCCACAGCCGGACGGGCCGACAAAGACGCAGAATTCGCCTTTTTCGATTTCGATATCGACGCCGCGGATCACCTCGGTCTGGCCATAGGATTTTGTGACGGATTTTAGCGTTACGCTCGACATGGGGGTCTCCGGTTCAGCCCTTCACCGCGCCAGCAAGGCCGTCGATGAAATACCGTTGTAGAAAGAGGAAAAGGAGGATGATCGGCACGATCGCGATGGTCGAGGCGGCAGTCATCCCGCCCCAATCGACAAAGTTTTCGCCCTTGAACGAATAGATCCCGACCGACAGGGTCCGCATCGCCGGATTGGCCAGCGTGATCACCAGCGGCAGCAGAAAATCGTTCCACGCCTGTAGCGACTGCATCACGACGACGGTGACGATGATCGGCTTGGCCAGCGGCAGCATCACATAGACAAAGGTTTTGACCGGACCGACGCCATCCATGCGGCAGGCTTCTTCCAGTTCCTTGGGCATCTGCGTGAAATACCCCGCAAACAGCAGCGTAAAGACCACGATGGAATGCCCGCAGGTCGCCAGCATCAACCCCCAGAGCGACTGCCCCAGCCCCAGTTTCGTCAA
This sequence comes from uncultured Paracoccaceae bacterium, assembly GCA_937864535.1. Taxonomy (GTDB): domain Bacteria; phylum Pseudomonadota; class Alphaproteobacteria; order Rhodobacterales; family Rhodobacteraceae; genus Marivivens. The sequence goes on along the minus strand of CALMJS010000019.1, from coordinate 313,625 downwards.
CAGTTCGAACACCGGGATGATCGTATAGCCTTGGGGGATGAACAGCGTGAACACCATCAGCCCCATGATCGCGAACCGGCCCGGCACCGGGCGGCGGCCCAGCACATAGCCCATCAGCGCCGAAGCGATCGAGGTGATCACCACCGATCCCACGGTGACGAATAGCGTGTTGAAAAAGTAGGTCGAGATATTCGCCTCGCGCCACGCCCGGACGTAGTTTTCGACCGTCGGCGCATCGGGGATCATGCCGGGGTTGGAAAACAGTTCGGAATTGGGTTTGAACGAGGCAAAGATCATCCACACCAGCGGATAGACCCAGATCGCGGAGAGCGCCGCCAGCAGGACCGACACCAATTGGCGGCGGCGACGCGGGGTGAAAAACGGGTCCTTGTGGGTCATGACATCAGCCATGGGTCGGCTCCTTGCGGCGAATGCGGCGCATCAGAATGGCCTGAACGATGGTCAGCGCGATGATCGACAGACCAAAGATCACACCGGCCGCCGACGCATAGCCCAATCGCGGAAACTGTCCCGATGCCGGGGCAAAGGCGGTGCGGAAAATATAGACTTCCATGACTTCGGACGAAAAGAACGGCCCGCCCTGCGTCGTGGACTGGATCAGCGGGAACACGTTCAGCGCGTTGATCGCCGAAATCAGGGCGATCACCCCGGCAAAGGGCGCAATGATCGGCATGACCATATAGACCATGACCTGCCAGCTCTTGACCCCGTCCAGTTTGGCCGCCTCATAAAGCTCGTCCGGCACCGTTTGCAGCGCCGCCAGCCAGTAAATCAGCGTAATGCCGGTCCATTTCCACACATAGATGACCGCCAGCGTCCACAGAACGATGGTCGGACTGCCCAGAAAATCGACCACCCGCGTGACCAGCCCGGTGTCCAGCAGCAGCCCGTTGATCGGCCCGTTGAACGGGCTCAGCAGCAGCACCATGATGATGCCGATCACCGCCACCGGCGTCACCACCGGCAAAAAGATCATCGCGCGGAAAAACGTCGAGAGTTTCAGCAGTTTGTTGTTCAGGATGATCGCCAACACCAGCGCCAGCAGCATCTGGATCGGCACCGTCATCAGCATGAACGAAAACGACCGCCGGAACGCCGCGTAGAAAAATTCGTCGTGCAGCAGATCGGTAAAGTTCTTCAGCCCGACGAATTTCGCGTTCTCGCCAAATCCGGTCCAATCCAGCGTGGAGTAATAGAACGAGGCCAGCATCGGCCACAGGATAAAGGCGCCAAAAATCAGCAGGCCGGGAATCAGGAAAAGATAATCGATACGCGACAGCCACAGCCGCCGTCGCAATGTCAGAGTCGTCATAAATCGCCTCATGCGCCAGATTGGGCCGATAGGCCGGCAGATACCTCTGCCGGCCCGTCAGGTCAAAGTGCGGCGTAGTCGTCGTTGGTAAAGTCGCGGCTGCTATCCCACGCGGCAAAGGCAAAATCTTCGCGGGACACATTGGCGCCCGCCGCCTTGGCGACGGCAATCGCGTCGTCCAGTGCCTTGTTGCGGGCGTCCGCGACCCCGGTCAGGGTCTTGCGCACGTCGGTCAACTGGCCTGCGAACAGGCCCTGGATGGCCTGCGACAGGTTCGGCGTGGGATCGACATAGGCGGCGGCGACCTTGGACAGGTCGGGGTTGGCGATCATCGGGTTCGGGGCAATCCGCACCAGACGTTCCGCCATGTTCAACATCTGCACCGCGCGCTCGCTCAGATCGGCCAAGGCGATGGTTTCCGGGAAAATCGCCGGGTCGGCACAGCTGGCGACGTTGGCATAGGCGACCTGACCGTCCAGCGACCCCAGCCACGCGAAATAGGCGGCGGCCTGATGGGGGTTCTTGGCGGCCTTGTTCAGCCACATCATGTTGCCGGTGTTCGGCAATTGCGCGACATAGACCGGGTTGTTCTGCTGGTCGGCGGTGGGCACCGGCCCCGGCGACACGCCAAAGTCGAACTGCGGCGCGGTGGCCTCCCAGATCGGGACGTTCCACGGGCCTTGGATGATCATGCCCGCCGCGCCTTGGGTGATGAATTCCCGCGCCTGCGGGGCGTTGATCGTCAGCACGCCGGGGAACACCGACCCATCGTCGCGCATCGCCAGCAGCAGTTCCACCGCCGCCACATATTCATCGCTGCCAAAGGCATATTCGCCCGTCGCAAAATCCAGACCCTGAATCAGCGCCGAGTTGCCGACCTTGGCCCCGGCCCGCTGCGCCAGCATCGTCACGCTATCGCCCCAACGGCCCAGTTGGTTGCCGCCGATGATAAAGCCAAAGCTGCGACCGCCCGAATTCTCGGTGATCTTTTTCGCCGCATCGCGCATCTCGTCATAGGTCAGCGCCAGTTCGGGGCCGATCTTGTCATAACCAGCCTCGGCCAGTTTCGCGCGATCGAACAGCAGCGCGTTGTTGAAACGCCGCTCTGTCGAGAAGGGGAAGCCATAGGTCTTGCCGCCAAAGACGTTCACGCCCTCGACAAAGGACCCCGCCGGATAGGCGGCCTTGAACGCGGCGATATCGGCAAAGTAGTCGTCATAGGGCTGGATCCAGCCTTCGGCCAGCGCGACAGAGGGTTCCATGCCCTGGGGCAGGTTGAACGTGTCCGGCGCCGATCCGTTACGGATACCCAGCGGCAGGATGGTGCCGATCTCGTTCCACGGCAGGCCGTCGTAGACCACGTCAAACCCGTTCACCTTGCCGAATTCCGGCAGGGTCGCCTTGATGAACTCGCCCTTCTGGCCACCTGAATCCAGCCAGTGCAGCGGCCCGTTCGCAGCAGGCAAACCGGCAACCGTCGGGACATCAAGGGCAGCCAGCGGACCGGCGAAGGACGCCAGACCGGCTGCGGCACTCATCTTGAGAAAGGCGCGCCGCGACGGCGTCCCTTTGAATGTATTGGACATAGTTCCTCCCTTATGCACGCAGCCCAACCCTTGGGGCCCAAACGCTGCTTGACCGACCTTAGCGCCTCGCGATATTCGCGGATAATGCAAAGAGGCACCACCGTGATAAGGTAAACGTATCGCCATGATCGACCAGATGACCCACCTGTTTCGCCTGCGTGCCGTGATCGAAGAAGGCAGCATGCGCAAGGCCGCAGGGCGTCTGAATCTGACCCAGCCCGCGCTGTCACGCTCGATTGCCCAGTTGGAGTCGATCTTTGGTCGGCCCCTGCTGGTGCGCCATACCCGCGGCATCGAACCCACGGACTTTGGCCTGCGGGTGCTGTCCACCGTCAATCGCATGTCGCGGCAATGGGAACTGGCCCAAGAGGACCTGATGCGCACCGGGCGCGAAACCACGGGCGTGCTGCGGCTCAGGACGGGGCCGCTGTGGCGGTCCGTTGTGCTGCCCTCGATCCTGCCGGAATTTCAGGTGCAGTTTCCCGGTGTCGATGTTGTGCTGGAATACGCCAGCCCCCGCCCCGTTCTCGAAGACCTGATCGAAGGCCATTGCGACATTTCCTTTGGCGGGGTGCAGATCGATGCCAAGCGGGATAAACGTCTGATCCGGCGGGAATTTGTGACCGTCCGCGACCGGATCGTCGCGCGGCGGGATCACCCTCTGCTGGCGGATCTGGATCAGGACGGCTTTGTCCGCGCGCCGCATCTGCTGGACTATCCGTGGATCGTCTATACCGGCGATTCCGTCTACGAACTCCAGACCCAGCACGCGATGATCGAACGTCTGGGGCGGGCGCCCTTGGTGCGGTGCCGGTCGGAATCCCTCTTGGCGGTCTTGGGCCTGCTCCAGCGCAGCGATTACCTTTGCATCCTGCCCGAAGCGTCGGTCCATGCGACGCCAGAGATGCAGTTGCGGGCGCTGCCGCTGCCCTGGACCGGACGGGTGGTGCCGTCGGGCGCGGTGTATCGCGCGGAAATGGCAGACTGGCCGCCGCTGGTCGGTCTGCTCGATATCGCTACGAAATATTTTGCCAATGACGCGCCCGAGTGGGGCACCCCCCGCTAGCCCCAGCGAAAGCAAAAGGGCGGCACGCTGGCCGCCCTCGGGTTACGCGGCCAATCCGGCCAGAACCACTGCACTGTCATGTTCGGGAATATCCCCGATCAGCGCCATCCGCCGGTCCAGTTTCGCCAGCATGTCGCGGAACACCCCCGCATAGGCCGGATCGGCGGCGACATTGTTCAGCTCGTTCGGATCGACCTGCGTGTCGAACAGCTCCCACTCGGGCGGGGCATCGTTCGGACGCGCGCCGATCTGGCCCAGATCGTCGTTGTACCAGTAGATCAGCAGATAGCGGTCGTCGCGCACGCCATAATGCGCCCAAGCGTTATGGATGATGTCGTTGTGCATCCAGTAGCGGTGATAGGCGACCTGCTCCCAGTCGTCGGGGGTCTTTTCCTCCCAGACGCCGCGCAGCGACCGGCCCTGCATATAGTTCGGCATTTGAAGTCCGGCATAATCCAGAAACGTCGGCGCGAAATCCACGTTGCAGGCAATATCGGCCGAGGTCGACCCTGCCGCGATGGCGCGTGGATAGCGCACGAGGAAGGGCATCTGGTGGCTCTCGCGGTACATGAACCGTTTGTCGAACCAGCCATGCTCGCCAAGGAAAAAGCCCTGATCCGAGGTGTAGATCACGATGGTATCCTCGGCCAGACCCTTATCCTCCAGCCAGTCCAGCATCTTGCCCACGCCATCGTCAATCGCGGCGATGGTGCGGAAATACCGCTTCATGTAGCGCTGGAATTTGAACGCCGCGAACTCGGCCGGATCGTCAAAGGTGTAATTCGTGCCGGTCTCCGAACAGATCACGGTGATCGTCTCGCCCGGCATCAGTTCTGGGATTTTGCGCATCGGCCACGGATCGACCATCATTTCGCCCGCGACATCGGCCCCGCCTTCGGGCTGGACCAGCGCGATATCCTCGTAGAGCATGTCCTCCTTGATCCGCATCTTGGCGGCGGCGGCAGCGGCGGCGCGATTGCGGTAATCGTCGTGGAACGTCGCGGGCAGCGGCACGTCCTTATCCGCCCAGAGGTGTTTATAGCGGGGATGGTACTGCCAGTTGCGATGCGGCGCCTTGTGATGGCACATCAGGAAAAACGGCTGGTCGGGATCGCTGGCGATGCTGCGCTCCATAAAGTCGATAGACAGATCGGTGATGATATCCGTCGCATAGCCGGGGATACGCTTGCGCCCTTCGGGGCTGATAAAGGCCGGGTCCCAATAATCCCCCTGCCCCGGCACGATCGACCACTCATCAAACCCGGTCGGCGTATGGCCCGCCGTTTCGCCCAGATGCCATTTGCCGAAAATCGCCGTGCGATAGCCGCCCGCGCGCAGCGTCTTGGCGACGTTGGGCATGCGGTTGTCGATATGGGTGTCCAGCGTGGTGACACAGTTGGTATGGTTATAGGTCCCCGTCAGGATCGCGGCGCGGCTGGGGGTGCAGATCGAATTGGTCACATAGGTCGCGTCGTGGCGCATCCCGCCCTGCGCGATCCGGTCAAGGTTCGGCGTCTCGTTCAGCCCGTGCCCGTAGCAAGAGATCGCCTGCGCGGCATGATCGTCCGACATGATAAAAATGATGTTCGGTCGTTTGGTCATCTGGTGGTCCTTATTCCTCTGCGTGGTCACGCAGAGCCGTGGCGGCGCGCTCGCCGCCTGCCAGACCCGCAGTGCCCTCCCTCGACAGGGGCCAAACGGCCCGTCAGTCCGTGTCACCCTATCGGTGCTTGGCATTCGGCAAAAATGCAAAGACAGCCATTGGTGATACGGAAAACTTATCGCCCCCGCGCGGTGATCGCCGCCGCCGCCCATCCCGCCCCGAGGGCGAGGATCAGCGTCATGCCCCCGTAGAACCAGCCATTGGCCATCGCCATCCGCCGCAGCACCAGCGACAGCCCGATCTGGTCCACATTGATCAATTGGCTCTGACTGGCGATGACCGTACCCCCGCGCAGCAGATAGGCCGTGACCACATAGCCGCCGGGCGGCAGGTCTCCGGGCAGGGTGAAGCGGGTGCGAAACAGCGTGTCATCCTGCACATCGACCGGCGTGGCACTATCGACATAGAACCCTTTTTCCCGGCCAATTCGCAGCAAAGCCGCAAAATACGATACATCCTCGCGGGTGGCACCGGGGCCGAGGCTGGCACGCAGCCGGTCGTTTACCGACAGCAGATGCCCATCCGTCCAGTTCAGAATCCGCCGCAGCGGCGCGGTTTCCGCTGTGGCATAGAACGACGGCACCTGCGCGATGGTCGTGCTGCCGGTGTTCACCCAGATGCCCAAGGCCCGCGTCTTGTGCCGTACCGTGACGGTGCGTGGCGGTCCGGCCACGGTGACCACGATGTCGATATCCGCCAGATCGCGGGCGGTCTGACCCGCGCCGGGGATCAGCGCCCCAAAGGCGAGGATCTCCCCTCCGGCGAAACTGGCGTCAATCGGGACAAAGTTCTGGCTGAGCCGCATCGTCACCGTCTGCGCGCCCACAGCGGCGGGCCAGAGCGCCAGCCACAGGATCAGCAGCCGGATCATCCGGTGAACTCTACCGAATAGGGCTCGGTCGGCGGCAGGGTGATGTCCAGCGCGACCTTGACGCAGACCAGCAGCACCAGAGAGGCCAGCGCCATCCGCATGTATTCCGGCCGCCAAGAGGTCCCCAGCCGCGTGCCGATCTGCGCGCCGACCACCCCGCCCAGTATCAGCAGCATCGCCAGCACCACATCGACCGACTGGTTGGTCCCTGCATGCATCACCGTGGTAAAGGCCGCGGTAAAGGTGATCTGGAACAGCGACGTGCCCACGACCACCTTGGTCGGCATTTTCAGCAGGTAGATCATCGCGGGCAACATGATGAACCCGCCCCCGACCCCCATCACCGCCGCCAAAACACCGCAGAGCAGCCCGATGGCAAAGGGCGGGATCGCCGAGATATACAGGCCGGAGGTCCGGAACCGTACCTTGAGCGGCAGGCGGTGAACCGATGTGTGACGCTTGCGGCGGGCGGGGCCTTGGCGGCGGATCGCCGCGAGGCTCTCGATGAACATCATCCCGCCGATCAGGCCCAGAAACACCACGTAAAACAGTTGCACCATCAGATCGACCTGCCCGATGGCGCTGAGCCGGGCATATACCTGCACGCCCAGACTCGACCCGATCAGCCCGCCGACCAGCAGATAGACTCCCATCCGCAGGTCCAGCGTCCGCCGCCGCCAATGCGCGATCGCCCCCGACAGCGAAGAGGCGACGATCTGCGCCGCCTGCGTGGACACCGCGACACCGGGCGGGATGCCGATGAAAAACAGCAGCGGCGTCAGGATGAACCCGCCGCCGACCCCGAACAGGCCGGACATCGCGCCGACCAGAGCGCCCAGTGCGATAATGAGAAACGGATCGACAGGCATGCCCGCGATCGGGAGGTAAACGGTCATGAGAGGATTTCGCGCGGCAAGTGTCGCCCTTGCCTACCCAAGGCGCCGCTACGTTAGAAATGCAAACATGCCCCGTGGTGATAACCAATCTGCATCACGGGGCGCAAACTTGGCAATACCTCGCGCGGTCCGGCTCGGCTAAGGTTCCCCGCGACAGAGGAAGACCGATGGACCTGACCGACAAACCCCAGAGCTGCTGTTCCGGCGCAACGCGCGCGCCATCGTTGCAGGTCCCGCCGACGCAGGCGGACTATCTGATCCGCGCCTTGGCCGTTGCCCGCGCCACCCCGGGCCAGCAGGCCGCGTTGCGCGGGCGGCTGGTGCCGATTCCCGGCGGGTTTTTCGACATGGGGACGCGTAAATCGACCTATGCCGCCGACCTCGATGCCCCCCGCCGGCGGGTCAAGGTCACGGGGTTTCTGCTCTCTCCGGTCACCGTCACCGCCGCCGATTATGCGGCCTTTGTCGCCGCCACCGGCTATCGCTCCGTGGCCGAGGTCGAGGGCTGGAGCTATGTCTTCCACTTGCTCTTGGCCAATCCCGCCGACCATCCGACCCATCCGCCGCGCCTGCCGTGGTGGCGTCAGGTGTTCGGCGCCTCTTGGGCCGCGCCCGCTGGCCCCGGTAGCCACTGGTCCGATACCCCGGGCCATCCCGCCGTCCATATCGCGTGGTACGATGCGCTGGCCTATGCCACTTGGGCGGGGCTGCGCCTCCCGACCGAGGCCGAGTGGGAACGCGCCGCGCGCGGTGGCCTCAAACACATGAAATTCCCGTGGGGCAATGCGCTGGTGCCTGCGGGCGGCCATGCGATGAACGTTTGGCAGGGCGACTTTCCCCGCACCAACAGCGCCGAGGATGGCTATATCGGCACCTGTCCGGTCGATGCCTTTGCGCCCAATGGCTACGGGCTCTACAATATGACCGGCAATGTCTGGGAATGGGTCGCGGACTATTACGGCCCCCGCCCCGCGGGCGATCAGCCGCTATCGGACCCGACCGGCCCCGTAACCGGCAGCGCCCGCATCCAGCGCGGCGGATCGTTCCTCTGCCACGACAGCTATTGCGACCGATACCACGTCCATTCGCGCACCGCGACCGACCCCGACAGTTCGATGGCAAACTGCGGCTTTCGTGTCGCGGCCGACCTCTGATCGGGGCGCGCCACTCAAACTCTATGTTCCGCGCCTGAAATCCGATTGGCCCGTCTTAGATGGCAAACGGTACGCAGGGATGATCGGCCCCTGTGGCCAGCCAAAGAAAGGTCATCCCATGATTATCGACTGCCACGGGCATTTCACCACCGTCCCCGGCTATTTCCGCGACTACCGCACCAAACAGATTGCCGATTACAAGGCCGGCAAGACCTCGGATTTCACGCCCGCCCCGCATATTTCGGATCAGGAACTGCGCGACGGCCTCGAGGCGAACCAGATCCGCCTGCAAAAGGAACGCGGCATCGACATGACGCTGTTCTCCCCGATTGCCGGCCTGATGGGCCACCATCACGGGAACGAGGCGCTGTCGCAACACTGGACGCGGACCTGTAACGACCTGATCCACCGTGTCGCGACCATGTACCCCGACCGCTTTGCCCCTGTTTGCCAGTTGCCGCAATCGCCGGGTGCCGATCCGGCGGGCTGTATTCCCGAACTGCGCCGCTGCGTCGAGGAGCTGGGCTTTGTCGCCTGCAACCTGAACCCCGATCCGTCGGATGGTCATTGGTCCGGCCTGCCGGTCACCGACCGGTTCTGGTATCCGCTGTACGAGGCGCTGTGCGATCTGGACGTGCCCGCGATGATCCACGTCTCGGGGTCGTGCAACGCCAATTTCCACGGCACCGGCGCGCATTACCTGAACGGCGACACCTCGGTGTTCATGCAACTCCTGATGTCCGACCTGTTCAAGGATTTCCCGACCCTGCGCATGGTGATCCCGCATGGCGGCGGCGCGGTGCCCTATCACTGGGGTCGCTATCGCGGTCTGGCGCAGGACCTTGGCCGCCCGCCGCTGGCCGAGGCGCTGATGGACAATGTCTTTTTTGATACCTGCGTCTATCACCAGCCCGGCATCGACCTCCTCGCCGAGGTGATCCCGGTCAAGAACGTGCTGTTCGGCTCGGAAATGGTGGGGGCGGTACGCTCGATCGACCCGCAGACCGGCCATTACTTTGACGACACCAAACGCTATATCGACGCGCTGACCCTGTCCGAACAGGATAAATTCGCGATCTTCGAAGGCAACGTGCGCCGCGTCTATCCGCGCCTCGATGCCCGTCTGAAATCGCTGGGGATCGCGGCATGACCACGCGGACCGCTGCCCGCGCCCTTGTAGACCAATTGGTGCTTCAGGGCATTGACCGGGTGTTCTGCGTCCCCGGCGAGAGCTTTCTCGCCGTGCTCGACGCGCTGCACGACACGCCGCAGATCGAATTGGTCACCTGTCGCCACGAAGGCGGCGCCGCCATGATGGCCGAAGCCTATGGCAAGCTGACCGGACGTCCCGGCATCGTGTTCTGTTCGCGCGGCCCGGGGGCGACCAATGCCTCTTCGGGGCTGCATGTGGCGTTTCAGGACAGCACGCCGATGATCATGTTCATCGGGCAAAATCCGCGCGACGTGCTGACCCGCGAAGGCTTCCAGGAGGTCGATTACCGGCTCGCCTTTGGCTCTCAGTCCAAGGCGGTGATCCAGCTCGACGATCCCGCCCGGGTGGTCGAACAGGTGACGCGGGCCTTCCAGCTCGCGATCTCCGGTCGGCCCGGCCCGGTGGTGATGCCCCTGCCCGAGGATGCGCTGACCTGTCCGGTCGGCCCCGGCAATGGCAGACCCGCCGTCGCCGCACAGAATGGCCCCACCCCTGCGGCGGTGGCGGCGGTGCGGGCGGCACTGTCGCAGGCGCAGCGTCCGGTGATCATGGTCGGCGGCACCGGCTGGACGCCGGACTCGGTGGCGGCCCTGCGCGATTTTGTCGAAACCGCGCACATTCCGGTCTGCGCCACGTTCCGGCGGCAGGATGTTCTGGACAATCGCAGCCCCTGCTACATCGGTGAAATCGGTCTGGGCGTGAACCCGAAGCTGGCGGCCACCGTCGGGAATGCCGACCTGATCGTGGTGATCGGGGCGCGGCTGGGCGAAATCGGCACCAACGGCTATACCATCATGGACAGCCCCTGCCCCGCCCAGCAGCTCATCCACATCTACCCCGGTCCCGATGACATCGGGCGAGTGTATCAGCCCGATCTGGCCGTGGTGTCTTCGGCCTCGGAATTCGTGCTGGCGCTGGCGGCGGGCGGCGATCTCGGCGACAGCCACCGCGCGGACCGTGCGGCCCTGTGCCGCGCCGCGCGTGGCGATTACGACGCATGGACCGCGCCGAGGGTCAGCCCCGGCGCCATCCAGATGTGCCAGATCATGGCGTGGCTGGACGACCATTTGCCCGATGACACCATTTATACCAATGGAGCGGGCAACTTTACCGTCTGGCTGCACCGGTTCCACAAATACCGCGACTTTGGCACCCAGATCGCGCCGATCTGCGGGTCGATGGGCTATGGCGTGCCTGCGGTGCTGGCGGCGAAATTCGCCCGCCCTCGGGCCACCGCGATCTGTATCGCCGGGGACGGTGATTTCCAGATGACCGGAACCGAACTGGCGACTGCGGTGGCGCACGGTCTGAAAATCCGGATTCTGATCCTGAACAACGGCATGCTGGGCACCATCCGCATGCATCAGGAACGCCACTATCCGGGCCGGGTGGCCGGGACCGATCTGATGGCGGGAAATCCCGATTTCACCGCCTTTGCCAAATCCTATGGCGCCTATGGCGAACGGGTGACCCGGACCGAGGAGTTTGCTCCGGCCTTTGCCCGCGCCGATGCGCATGACGGGCCGGCGGTTCTGGAAATCATGATCGACCCGGAGGCGTTGACCCCCGCGCAGAGCCTGTCGCAGATCCGTCAGGCCGCACTGGGCTAATGGGACCGCCGACCGATCGGTCGGCGTTTTCCTGTCGCTCATCCGGACATATGAAAACGGGCGGCCCTGATCAGGCCGCCCGTTTTGTTTGTCAGGCCCGACCCTCAGGCCAGTGATTTCACCTTGTCCAGCGTCGCATAACTGCGCGACGGGGTGCAGAACAGAATGTCATAACCCGCCTCCAGTACCTTTTGCGCGTTTTCGGCGGTGGCATGGGGATAGGCGACGCGGATACCTGCGGCCTTTGCCTTGGTCAGGATCGCCTGCTTGGCCTCGGCCACCACGGGATGTTCGTATTGACGCGGATAACCAAGTTGCTGGCTCAGGTCGCCTTCGCCGATCATGATCGCGCCGATCCCCGGCACAGCGAGGATCTCGTCGAGATTCTCCATCGCCTCGACGCTCTCGATCATCAGCACGACCATAATTTCGCCGTTCGGGTCCAATGGCCAGACGTCCGCTTGGGCGTAATACTCGGGCACCGTCAAACCCCAGTACCGCGCCGCCGCATTGGGCGCATCGCCGCGCAGGCCCTTCGGCTCGGACAGGGCGGCCCCCGCCGGACGGGCATAGCGACAGGCCGAGACCGCATTGCGGGCCTGTTCGGCGGTGGCGATGTGCGGAAACACCACACCGTAGACGCCCTGATCCAGCACCTGCTTGGCCATCCATGTGTTCATCTCTGCGCCATTCGCCGGAATCCGGACAAAGGGCGTCACCTGCGGCCTGAGGCTGCCGCCTTGGATCATCCGGCGGCGGTTCATCAGGAATTGCATCGCATCGCGCAGCTCCGAGGCGGAATAGGGCGTGTGCTCCATCTCGAACAGCACGCCGTCCAGCTGCGACAGCCCGTACTGGATCGCCTCTTCGCGTTCGGCCCGCACAAAGGCCATGGTGGCCGGGCGCCCCTCTTCGAGGGCGGCGATAATCCCGTTCAGGCGGTTGGTTTTGGTCATTTCGCGTCTCCTCAGAACGGCAGGAACATGTCTTCGGCGGCAAACAGGCGCGGGATCAGCCCCTGCTGATGGCCGTATCGGATCAGCGCCTCGATCGAGGCGCGATTGGCCTCCAGCCCGTAGGGCAGCGGGTCATCGCCCACGATCGCCATATGCTTGCGATCCTTGCTGGCCTCTTTGCCGGTGGCGGTGCCGTCGCGTAGCGCCGCCAGATAGGGGGCCTTGGCGGCAACAAACGCCTCGTAGAGATCGGCGGCCAGACCGGGGTTGGCGTCCAGAACGCTTTGCTTGATCGCCAGCGTGCCGTGGATCGGGAACACGCCATCCTTGGCAAAGACCTCGGCATCCAGACGTGCCGGATCGGCGAACAATTCGCGCAGCGTGTCCGGCAGCGCGGGTCCGGCGTCGTGCCAGCCCTCGCCCGGCTTTCCGGCGCGGCCGATCCCCGCGTCGCCGGTGCAGGCGGCGTCCAGCTTGCCTTCGGCCATCATCGCCACCAGCGAACTGTCCTCGGGGACGTGATGCACATTGCCCGGCAGGGTCAGTTCCGCCACATGCTCCTCGTCGTCGACGAACCAGTTCACCTTGTCGATGTCGACGCCATATTCGTTTTGCAGCAGCCCGCGTTTCCACACGCCCGTCGTCACCGAATAGGCGCGCACGCCAAAGTTCTTGCCCTCCAGATCCTTGGGCGAGGTGATCCCGGCTTCGGGGCGCACGACCAGCCCGTCATGATGGAACCGGCGCACGAAAAATACCGGCAGCGCGACAATCGGCACGCCATAGGCACGGGCAATCATATAGGTTGTCGGCGCGATCTCGCAGGCATCGAATTCCAGATCCCGCACCATCCGGCGAAAGGCGGCGATATGCGGTTTGACATCGACAAAGTCCAGATTGGCCAGTTTGGGCTGGATCGCGCCGGTTTTCAGCGCCTCTGTATAGGGATAGGTGCGGAGCGCGACCTTGAGCGTGGGCAGGGTCAAAGGGTGTTCCTTCTGCTGGTTTGGTCCGCACGGGGCGGTGTGACCTCACCTAATCGGGCGGGCACGGCGGGCGAAAATAGGACTTTGCCCGCATGCCATAACTTTCCCGCGTGGCCGCGCCCGCCGGGGTCGCGGTCCCTGACCGGCGCGGCGGTTGGCCCGCTTTTCTATCGGTTCCGAATGGAATCCAATTGGTTTAGGGTCCGCCCGAAATGCCAGTCTGTCCCCAGCGCAGAGGCAGCTTTGCCTTTGCACTCCATGAAACAGGGAGGATTTCATGACTTTCTCAAAACTGGGCACGTCCGTCGTGTTTGCACTCTTGGCCTCGACGGGGCTGGTTCGGGCGGAAACCGCCGAAGAATTTTATACCGGCAAGGTCGTCACGCTGGTCGTCGCCGCCGAGGCAGGCGGGTTTGCCGATACCATCGCCCGGACCTTTGTCACCGAACTGGCAAAAAATTTCCCCGGCAACCCCGAATTCGTCGTCGTCAATAAACCCGGCGCTGGCGGGCTGGTCGCCGCCGCGCAGTTGCAAAACACCGAAGCCAAGGACGGCACCACCATCGGGTTCTTGCTGGGCAACGTGCTGACGACGCCGCTGGTTACCGGCAAGGAGGACCAGTTCGACCCGCACAAGGTCCAGTGGATCGGCTCGATCGAAAACGGCGATTATCCCTATGCGCTCTACGTGAAAACCGACGCGGGGATCGACAGCTTTGATCAGTTGCTGTCGCAAAAATTGGTTCTGGGCGCGACCTCGTTCACCAACTATAACCGCGTGTTTCCGGCGCTGATGAATCAGGATCTGGGCACCCAGATCGACATCGTTGCCGGCTACAAGGGCTCGGGCGAGGTCTATCTCGCGCTCGAACGCGGCGAGGTCCAGGCCTGGATGGAGGGCTCGCACGCGATCGTCAACCCGACCAACAAGGCCGGCCAGATGATCGCTGACGGCACGCTCAAGCCCTTGGCGCTGATGGCGACCGAAACCGATCCGCGTTGGCCGGATCTGCCGGTTCTGGGCGATCTGCTGACCGATCCGGCGCAGAAATCCGTCGCGGAATTCCTGATGTCCTCCAGCGCCGCAGGGCGTCCGATCGCCGTTCCCGCCGAGGTCCCCGCCGACCGTGTGGACGCGATCCGCGCCGCCTTTGCCGCCACGCTCGACAACCCCGACACCGTCGCCGCGATGCAAGAGATTCTGCACACGCCGGTGGTGGTGAAAATCGACCACGTCGAAATCGCCGGGATGATCGACGGTTTCTATAGCGCCAAGCCCGAAGTTCTGGAGACCGTGCGCAGCTTTATGGTCCAGTAACCGGACCCGACCGGCCCGGAAAAACCGGGCCGGTCCTTTCGGGGCCTTGTGCCTCCGTCGCATTTTCCGATCGCGAATGTCGTAGTTCCGGACGCCCGTCTCAGGGTAGGGTCCGTCGAGCCCGTTTGTCGATCGCCGGTTTTCACGTCCCCTCGGGGAGTATCGAAACCGCGCCCCTCGGCGCAGGGCAAAGGACGGCCTATGACACAGAAAAAGACCTTTCGTGATTTTGTAGAACCGATGGGCAGCCATCGGCTGTTCGGGATGGGCCCGCAGGACTTTCTCGACACGATGCCGGAACGGCGCTGGACCCGCCGCGCCGCCGAGGTTGCGCAGATCACGCCCGAGAATTTTCGCGGCATCACCACCGACGGCACCGTCGTGCCCGGCCTGTTTTCCATCCGCTCCGAAGGCGCGCCGATCGAAACAGTGGTCGAGGCGGCAACCTATTTTCTGGGGCTCCTGACGCCGGACCAGCGCAGCGGCGTCCTGCAACCGCTCGATTCGCAACAGAAAAACCGCTGGCAGAACGGCATCCCCGATTACGAAACCCAAGGCGTGCGTCTGGATCAATGCAGCCTGAACGTCCGCGATGCGGCGATGGGCATTTTGCGGGCCGCGCTGGCTCCGGCGGGCTATGCCCGTGTGCGCGATGTGATGCGCCTGAACGGCTATCTGGGCGATCTGGTCGGGGCGCCGCGCCTGTTGGGTGAATGGTGCTATCGCATCCATTTCTGGGGTACGCCCTCGACCACCGAACCGTGGGGCTGGCAATTCGCGGGCCATCACCTGTGCATGACCTGCTTTATGCTGGGCGACCAGATGGTGCATACGCCGATCTTCTTTGGCGTCGAACCCAACACCGCCCCCGACGGCCAATTCGCGGGCACCACCGTGTTTCACGACGAAGAGGCCGCCGGTCTGAAATTCGCCCAGAGCCTGAGCGCCGACCAGCAGTCCAAGGCGGTGATCTATAATTCCATCCTGCCGCAGGACCTGCCCGAAGGCCGCCACCATTTCCTCAATGGTATGAACCGCGGCAACGCCTACTGCGATAACGTCGTCGTCCCCTACGAGGGCATCACCGGCGCCGATCTGACCGGGGCGCAATGGACCGCGTTGATGGACCTGTCGCGCAGCTATCTGCGGACCCTGCCCGCCGGGCCTCTCTTGGCGAAAATGGACGATCTGGACCGCCACCGCGCCGAAACCCGGTTCTGCTGGGCGGGCGGGCTAGAGGAGCACAGCGTGTTCTACTATCGCATCCAGAGCCCGGTCGCGATGATCGAATTCGACCACCATCAGGGCGTGGTGCTGAACAATCAACAGCCCGAGCGTTTCCATATCCACACGCTGATCCGCACGCCCAACGGCAACGATTATGGTGCCGACCTGCTGCGTCAGCACTATGAAAACGCCGATCACCACAAACATCACCGCCACCCCGCCGGTCCTGCCTTCGGGCATATGCATGTCCATGCCGATGGCACGGTCCACAGTCACGGACATGGCGACGGCAAACACGACCACTGACAGGAAAACCCCCCGTATCGCGCCGATACGGGGGGTTTTGTTTTGGATCGAACGGCCCGCGCGGTTTGCTGCGCGGGCCTTTGTGTTACATCCCCGGCACGCTCTTGGCCAAGGCCGGCACCAGATCGCCCAGCACGGTATTGGGCCATGGGACGTGGATCACCTGATCGAACACCACATAGACCCCCGCCGTCACGACCGCGGCATAGATCAGCGTCACCAGCCAGCGTTCGCGCCCTTCGCTGCGCATGAACCCGATGACGATCACCGGAATGGCCAGAATGATCCCCACCAGCTTCATCAGGATCACGAACAGCACGAACCAGCCAAAGAACGCCGCCCCCCGCCAGACCACCTGCATCGGCGGCAAGGCGTCGTCGGCAGTCAGGTCCATGTGGATGCCGCGGTGCGACACGTCCTCGGCCACGGCGCTACCGCGTCCGGAAAACAGCTGATAGATCAGGCTGATCGAGCCGCAGATCAACAGCCCCGTGCCCACCGTGACCGGCCCGATCCGCGCGCCGAATTCCCAGTCCAGCGCCTGAACGACCATCCAGCCGCCGATGCCCAAGAAAAACACGTAGAGCAGATCGCTCGCCCGCAGGGAAAACCGGCCGCGCGGCACAAAGGCCCGCAGGCCCACCGCCCGCAACTCGGTCAGGATCGGGCGGAACATCACCGCAAAGGCCAGCGCGAAAATCACCATCACCGCCGGACGCAGCATCCAGTCAAAGCCGTAGCGCTGGAACGAAATCGACATGTAGCGTTCGATCAGCGCACCCAACACCAACCCGAGGATCAGCGGCGGACGCGGCCAGCCCAGACGCTTCATCACCCAGCCCAGAATGCCGAACAGGATCAGCGCATAGAGATCGCCCCAGTTGCCCGACCCCTGAAAGGCGCCGATGAACACCAGCACGATGATCCCCGGCAGAACCAGCGTATAGCGCAGGGTCGAAATCTTGGCGAATTGGCCCGACAGCAGGAAACACAGCCCCGCGCCAAAGATATTGGCCAGCGCGATCGACCAGACCAGACTATAGGTCACATGCAGGTTGGTCGTCAGCATCTCTGGCCCGGGGACAAAGCCGTGCACCATCAGCGCACCCAGCAAAATCGCCTGCGCCGCCGATCCCGGCACGCCAAAGGCGATGGTCGGCACGAGGCTCCCGCCCTCCTTGGCGTTGGCGGCGGAATCGGGGGCAATGATGCCGCGCACGTCGCCCTTGCCAAAGGTATCCTTGGCGCCCTTGGCGGTGCGCAGCGCGTGGCCATAGGCCAGCCAGTCGGTGACCGCGCCGGTGATGCCGGGGATCAGACCGAGGAGCGACCCCAGCGCCGAACAGCGCAGCACGAGAAACCAGTTCTGCAAAACATCCTTGATCCCGGTGATCATGCCCTTGGTCACCGACATTTTCAGATTGTCGGTCAGCGCCTCGCGCTTGATCACCAGATCACACAGTTCCGGCAGGGCAAACAGCCCCAGCAGCAGCGGCAGCATCGGGACGCCATCCCAAAGATACAGGATATTGCCCGCCCAGCGGATCGTGCCGGTCTGGCTGTCGGTGCCGATCATGCTGATCAGAATGCCGAAACAGGCCGCCGTCACGCCGCGCAGCGGGGCGCTGCCGGACAGGGCCGACACCATGGCGATGCCAAAGAACGTCAGCGCCAGCATTTCGGGCGTTCCCACCGCCAAGACGAACGGACGGATCACCGGCACCGAGATCGCCAGAACCAGCGCGCCAAAGATCCCGCCCAGCAGCGATGACGCATAGGACGCGCTCAGCGCCCGTCCCGCTTCGCCGCGGCGGGTCATCGGCAGCCCGTCCAGCACCGTCGCCTGCGCCGCCGCCGTGCCCGGCACGCCGAACAGCACCGCCGGAATCGTGTCCGAGGTCGAGGTCACCGAATGCATCCCCAGCAGCATCGCAAAGGCCGCATAGGGGTCCATCGTATAGGTAAACGGCACCAACAGCGCAAAGCCGGTCATCCCGCCGATCCCCGGCAACAGGCCGATGGCCAGCCCGACCAGCACCCCGAACACCAGAAACAGGATGCGCTCGAATGACATCATCGTGCCGAACGCGGTCTGCGCCGCGTCCAGCATAAAGCCGAAATCGAGGCCCTCCATCAGGAATGGCCCCGCAGGAATAGCAGGCCTGTCGGACATCCAGCGCCGACCGCAAATCGTGGTTTCATGAGGGTCCTCCCTTGAGTCAGGTCGTCTTGCCCGCCGCAGCGCGGGTGTGACGTGATGCCCCTTCTTGCCCGCATTTGCCGTCCGCTCGCCAATTCAATCCGGGCGAAATTCCATAGGATTTAGTCGTGGCAGCCCCCGATTGACCAGCGGGATATCGCATTTCGGTGCGGCGCCATCACAAATGCCGTCCCTGATGTTCCTGCCGGGCGGGGCCCCTGTTTAGATCGGCGGTGCAGCCCTGCATCGCTCTCGCAGCGCGCTGCGCCGCACAGCCTGACCGCTGTTGGTCGCAATCCCTAACCAAGGAACCGTCATGACCCCAAAGATCATCGACATCCATCCCCATATCATTTCCGGCGACACCGTCCGGTATCCGCACGCGCCCTTGGGCGGCAAACGGTCTGACTGGTCCGAAGAACGCCCCTTCCCCGTCGAACAATATCTGATCGAAATGCAGGCCGCAGGCGTGTCGCAGGCCGCGATGGTGCATTCCTCGACCACCTACGGCCATGACAACAGCTATTGCGCGGATAGCGTCGTGGCCTATCCGGACCGTCTGGTCGGGATCTATTCCTTTGACATCGGCGCCCCCGATGCCGTCGCCACCATCGAGGCGCACCGCGCCCGCGGCATGGCCGGATTGCGGCTGTTCGGGGCCGGATCGACGGTGCAGACCGATGGCGCATGGATGATCGCGCCCGAAACCCGCGCGGTCTGGGATCATATGGCCCAGATCGGCATGACGGTTGCGATCCAGACCACCTCTATCGGGATGGATACTGTCGAGCGCATCTTGCAGACCTACCCCGATGTGACGGTGATCCTCGATCACCTCGGCCGGCCCGACCTCACCGACGGCGCCCCCTATGCCAAGGCCGCCCGTCTGTGGTCGATGGCGCGTTATCCCAACCTCTATCACAAAATCACTCCGCGCACCTTTGACCTCTCGGAAAAGGCGCCCGCCACACCGCAGAGCTTTTTCGCAAAACTGGTGGCGGAATACGGGGCGGATCGTCTGGCATGGGGGTCGAATTTCCCCGCCAACAACGGCTCGCTCCTCGATCTGGTGACCCAGGGCCACCGCTGTTTCGCCGACCTGTCCGACGCCGACCGCGCGATGATCTGGGCCGGAACTGCCGAAAAGCTCTATCCGCAACTCCTCGCCCCTTCTATGCCGCAGGCTGCCCAATGACCTTTGTTGACAAACACTACTCCGCCGCTGGCCCGCTGACGCTCTCGGCCAATATCACCGCTTTTCCGCCGACGCAGGCGCTCTTGGACGGGGCGGTGACCTCGGACCTCGTGTCGCTCGACTTTGCGGGGCTGAAAAACGCCCATGCCGGATTCAAGGACATGCTGCGCCGCAATCGCTATGACATCTCGGAAATGGCGATTGCCACGTTCCTGCAGGCGCATAGCTATGGCAAGCCGTTCTCGCTGATCCCGTTTGTGGTGCTGGGCCGGTTCCAGCACCATTGCATCGGCTATAACACCGATGTGCACCCGCAGATGAGCCCGGCCGATCTGGCTGGCAAAACCGTTGGCGTGCGGTCCTATACCCAGACCACCGGTCTGTGGGTGCGCGGGATTTTGCAGAACGACTATGGCGTCGATCCGCAGTCGGTGACATGGCTGTGCTTTGACCAGCCGCACCTCGAGGAATATACCGATCCCGCCGACTGTGTGATCTGGGGCGATCCCGCCAAGGACCCGGTGAACATGCTGCTGGACGGCGAACTGGACGCGGCGGTGCTGGGGATGAACATGCCCAAGGACCCGCGGATCAGGACCCTGATCCCCGATCCCGCTGTGGCCGCGCTGGCGTGGTATGACCGCGTGGGCTTTGTGCCGCCGAACCATTACCTGATGGTGCCCAACGCGCTCTGCGATCAGCGCCCCGACGTGGTGCGTGCGCTCTGGTCCATGCTCTGCGCCAGCCGGGACGCGGCGGGCTATGGCGATGCGATCAACGCCACCCCCTACGGGATAGAGGCGAACCGCACCGCGCTGGAAAACGCCATCCTCTATGCGACCCAGCAGCGGATGATTTCCTGTCCGGTCGCCGTCGACGACCTGTTCCATCCGCTGATCCGCGACATCGCGCGATAATCCGGCGGGGGGCCTTCGGGCCCCCTAGTCCTGCAGGCTGTCCATCTGCCGCAACTGCGGAAACAGCCTGACCCAGACCCCGCAGACAATCAGAGCCGCCACCGCGCCGCCTGCCACCGCCGCCACCGGCCCGACAAAGGCCGCCATGGTCCCCGCCCGGAACGCCCCGAGTTCGTTCGACGCCCCGATGAACATCACGTTCACCGCGTTGACCCGTCCGCGCACCTCGTCGGGGGTGTTCAGTTGCACCATCGTCTGGCGGATCACCACGCTGATCATGTCCGACCCGCCGATCACCGCCAGACAGACCACGGACAGCCACAGAGACGACGAAAACGCGAACACCAGCGTGGCCAGCGCGAAAATCGCCACCGTGACGAACATCGTCCGGCCAGCCTTGCGCTGGATCGGCGCGCGCATCAGCCACAGCCCGATCAGCACCCCGCCCACCGCAGGCGCGGCCCGCAGCACGCCCAGACCCGTGGCGTCGGTCTCTAGAATGTCGCTCGCATAGACCGGCAACAGCGCGATGGCCCCGCCAAACAGCCCGACGAACAGATCCAGCGTCGTCGCCCCCAGAACCACCGGATTGCGCCACATATAGCGCAGCCCCGCCGTCATCGCCTGCCAGTCCTGCTTGCCGACCTTGGCCCGTTCTGCGGGGCGCGGAATCCGCAGCAGCAGCCCCGCCCCCATCAGCGAACAGCCCGCCGCCACGCCATAGGCGCTCTCGGCGCTGATGCCGAACAGCACCCCGCCCAGCACCGGCCCCAGAACCATCGCGATCTTGAACGACGAGGAATTGATCGCCATCGCCTTGGGCAGGTCGGCGGCGACCACCATATTCGTCGCCAGCGATTGCCGCACCGGGTTGTAGAACGCCCGTGTCAGGCCAAAAATGCCCGACAGGACAAACACATAGCAGGGCGTGAGATACCCCGACCACGTCAGCGCCAGAAAACAGGCCGACACGATCCCCATCACGGCCAGACAGCCCGCCATCAACACCCGTCGCGGAAACCTGTCCGCCGCCGCGCCGGTGACCAGAAACAGGGCAAAGGCGGGGGCGAATTGCGACAGGCCGATATAGCCCAGATCCATCGGATCTCCGGTCATCTCATAGAGCTGCCATCCCACCGCCACCGTCTGGATCTGCATCGCCAGCCCGTTGCAAAACAGCGCCGAGAGAAAGCTGCCATAGCCGGTATTGCGCAAAATCGGCCAATGGCGGTTGAGGCTGGTCATGTCCCGATCCTTTGGATGCTGTCCCCTGCGATAAACCGTGTTCTGTGGCGGGGAACCAATCGGAAAACCGCCTCGGTCATAATTTCCGCGCTGGCCTGTCGGGGGGCGGGGCCTGTCGTCGCCCGACAGGTGCGGCGGACAGGTAATAGCCAATATCGTAATAACACATTGATTTTAATTGGTAATACTAATATTTAGCCATCAGGTTTTCGCCCGCCTCGGCAAAAAAGTGATGGCTCGGACCGCTTTCTTATTTGGCATCCCGCCTCTCTTGCGGCTAGCCATGTCAGGGCGGCCATGGGGGATGGCCAATCGACCGGAGGGGACGCGATGTATCAATTTTCCGAGGTGCCCAACCTGCGGCACATGCGTATGATTCAGGTGATCGGACAGGTGGGGGGCGTCAGCAGCGCGTCGCGCTATCTCAGCACCTCGCAGCCCGCCGTCACGCAGGCCGTCGCCAATATCGAGGCCGATATCGGCGCGCCGGTGTTCGAACGCTGTGCGACCGGCACCTACCCCACCGCGATCGGCAAAATCTACTTGCAGCGGATCGACCGGTTTCTGGACATCCTCGACCGGACCATCGCGCAGGTGATGCCTGCTGACCGGACCGCGCAGCAGGTGGACCGGCTGATGACCGGCACCCAGTTGCGGGCCCTGATGGTGACCTGCGAGGTTGGCCGCGTTGCCGAAATCGCCACCTCGCTGGGGCTGTCGCCGGCGTCGCTGTTCCGCTCGGCCCGTTCGCTGGAACGCGTGCTCGGCAAACCGCTGTTCGACAAAACCGCACAGGGTCCGATCCCGAACAAAACCGCGCTCTTTCTCGCGCGAGAGTTCCGCCGTGCCGTGCGCGAAATCGAAATGGCGCGGGGCGAAATCCTCAGCGCGCAGGGCAACGAGAGTCTGGAACTGATCATCGGGACCCTGCCCATGGCCGGTTCTACCGAACTGGCGCTGGCGACCCGCCGGTTCATGGCCGATCATCCCGCGGTCAAGGTGCGCGTGATGCTGGGCGAATACCACAAACTCTTGGCCGACCTGTCAAACAGCCGGATCGACCTGATTTTCGGCATGTTGCGCAAACCCGACTGGGCCGATGATGTCTGCGAAGAGGTGCTGTTCCACGACAGCTATTGCATGGTTGCCCGCCCCGGCCATCCCTTGGCCAGCCGCAAAACCGTGACGCCGCAGGATCTGGCCGGGTTTGACTGGATCGTCCCGTCCAAGGGCACGCCGCGCCGCGACCGGATCGAACAGATTTTTGAGAACAGCCCGCAAAAGCCGCGGTTCCAGTTGGAAACCTCGTCCCTGACCATGAGCCGGGCTTTCCTTGTCAGCTCCGAGACGCTCACGCTGATGACCCGCTCCGAGGTCGCGCATGATCTGGAGTCCGGCACCCTGATCGACCTGCCCTGCCCGTTTTTGGAAAATGTGCTGAAAAAGGGCGTGACCACCCGCACCGACTGGCTCCCGACCCGCGCCCATGCCGATTTTCTGGACCACCTGCGCGACGTGACCCGTGCCCCGATGCGCCGTCCCGCGCCCACTGGCCTGCGCGTCGCCTGACGCGGGCTGGACTTGTGCCTTCGGGGTTTCGATCCCCCAGATTTAGAAAAACCTTGCACGAATCTTACTCTTGGCTAAATAGTCACGGAAACAGACGGTAAAACGTCGATTTCCGTGAACACGTTTCGACGAGCAGTCGGGCGCCGGATCAGAGGGCACTATGCAGGCCAAGCACCCACAGGAAGACCTGAACGCGGTCATCCGTCAACAGTCCGAAGCCCTTGCCGCGCAGCTTCATGCGCAGCGAGAGAGCCTCTTTCCGCCCGATGCCCACAAGGAAATGCGCAAATTCACCTCGGGCGAGGCCGCGGCGATGCTGGGCGTCAACGACAGCTACCTGCGCAAGCTGCATCTCGACGGCAAGGGCCCCTCGCCCGAGCTGACCAGCGGCAACCGCCGGCTCTATTCTGCGCAGGATATCCTCGATCTGCGGCATCTGCTGGAACAGACCGCCCGCAAACCCGGTGACTATCTGCCCGGCCGCCGCGACGGCGATCATCTGCAGATCATCGGCGTGATGAATTTCAAGGGCGGATCGGGCAAAACCACCACCTCCGCCCATCTGGCCCAGCGTCTGGCGCTGCTCGGCTATCGCGTGCTGGCCATCGACCTCGACCCGCAGGCCTCTCTGACGGCGCTGCATGGCGTCCAGCCGGAATACGACCTGCTCGATGGCGGCACGCTCTATGACGCGATCCGCTATGACGACCCCTGCCCGATCACCGATGTGATCCGCCCCACCTATATCCCGAACCTCGACCTGATCCCCGGCAACCTCGAACTGATGGAGTTTGAACACGACACCCCCCGCGCCTTGGCGCAGGGCAACGCCGGCCTGTTCTTCTTCCGTGTGCGCGAGGCGCTGTCGCAGGTCGATGACCGCTACGACGTGGTGGTGATCGACTGTCCGCCGCAGCTCGGCTTCCTGACCATGTCGGCCCTCTCTGCGGCGACGGGCGTTCTGGTGACCATCCACCCGGAAATGCTGGACGTGATGTCGATGTCGCAGTTCCTGCGGATGACTGCCGACCTGATGGATGTGATCGCCGAATCCGGGGCCGATATGTCGCACGACTGGATGCGCTATCTGCTGACCCGGTACGAGCCCACCGACGCGCCGCAAAACCGGATCACCGCGTTTTTGCGCACGATGTACGGTGACAAGGTGCTGAACGCGCCCATGCTCAAATCCACCGCGATTTCCGACGCGGGCCTGACCAAACAAACCCTCTACGAGGTTGAAAGATCAGCCTTTACCCGGTCAACCTTTGACCGCGCGATAGAGAGCGTGAACGCCGTCAACGACGAAATCTCGGCCTTGATCCAGAAAACATGGGGGCGGGAATGACCGATAAGAAACGCAGCCGCATGAGCCTTCTGGACAGCCTCGCCAGTGCCGGGGCCGCGATGCCGCCGCCCTCGATGATGGCCTCGAACCGCGCGCTGCGTTCGGCCCGTGACGCGGTGGACAACCATCATGTCTGGGAACTCGACCCCGCGCAGATCATCGACGACCGACTGCGCGATCGTCTCGACCTGAATGACATCGTCGATCTGCGCGACGCGATCGAGGCGAACGGCCAGACCGTGCCGATTCTGGTGCGCCGCCACCCGACCGAGGCTGATCGTTACCTCTTGGTTTACGGGGCGCGCCGTCTCGAAGCGATTCGTTCATCCGATAAGGTGAAAAAGATCCGCGCTCTGGTGGCCAATCTGGACGATCAGGGCGCGGTTACGGCGCAGATCTCCGAAAACATGGCGCGCCGCGACCTGTCGTTCATTGAAAAGGCGCTGTTTGCCAGAGAGTTAGTCGATTCCGGCTACGGCAACCAGAACCAGGTGGCTGAGGTTTTGACCGTGACGAAATCGTCGGTTTCGATGGCCCTGGCGGTGGTGGATATGGTCGGCGTTGACCTGATCGACGCCATCGGCCCCGCCCATGGTGTCGGTCGCCCCCGATGGGAGGCGCTGGGGAAAACCCTTGCCGAAACTGGCCAAGCCGTTGAGCCGCTTGTCGAAATTGCCCACCGGACCCGCGCGATGGCACAGGCCGCCCCTGCCCTGACTGGTCAGGTTGGCCCCGATCCGTCGCTGGCTGCGTTCGAGGCGGTGGAAAATGCGCTGCGGCCGGCCGCCGCTCCGGTGGCCAAGGTGAAACTCACCCCGAAACCGCCCAAGGGGCTGCCGATCATGGCGCAGGGCCGCACGCTCGGTCAGGTGACGCGCACAGGGCGGGGATTGAAACTGGATCTGGATGACAAACGCTTTGCCGATTGGCTAGAGGCCGAGGCGCCCGATGTCATCGCCGACCTTCACGCGCGGTATCTGTCGCGCCGCGAAGACCAATAACAAGAGCAGAAACCCTAGGACAGGAGGCACGTAACAGGCAAAAAGAAAGGCCCCGTAAAGCATCGCTCCACGAGACCCCCTTGTGTTTTGCACTCCCAAGGTAGTCCTCCGCGTACGCACCTGCAAGTCCAAAGTGATTCGCAGGACAGGGAATCTTTTGTCTTCGTGATAAAATATGAGTTATCAGCCCGTAACGTCGTTCCGGCGACCGATGGATGCTGTCCGTTTGGCACATCAGTCGGCCTCTGACACCGCTTTGCCGCCGCAGGGCGTCAACAAATGGGAATCACTTCGCGAACTTTCGGTCGGTCGGATGCAGTTCGGCCTATCGGATCGGGACATGACCGTGCTTCAGGCGCTGGTCAGCTTCTACCCTGCGACGGTCTTGGGCGGGAACCAGACCGATCTGGTGGTCCATCCGTCGAATGTGGCGATTTGCGAGCGTCTGAACGGTATGCCCGGTTCGACCATGCGGCGGCATTTATCGCATCTGGTCGATGCGGGCGTGATCCTGCGCCGCGATAGCCCGAACGGCAAACGCTATGCCCGTCGCTATGGCGAGGAAAAGATCGCCTTTGGCTTTGACCTCGCTCCGCTGGCCTATCGGTTCGCCGAATTCTGCGCCGCTGCCGAGGCCATCCGCGCCGCAGAGGACGGCTATAAACGCCTGCGTGAAACCGTCAGCCTGATGCGCCGCGATCTGGCAGGTCTGGCCGACTTCGGTGCCTCTGCACGGCCCGATCTTGCGCTGTGGGATAGCCTCTCGGACCTTGCGCGACTGGTGGCTCGCGACCTGCGCCGCAAACTGACGATTGACGACTTGCAGCAGGCAGAACAGGCCCTTAGCGGTGCCCTCGACTGCGCACGCGCCATCCTCGAACCCTCCGAAACAACAGATATGAGCACCAATGAGTCTCTATCTGAGCAGCACTATCAGAATTCAATATCAGACTCTTATGATCTTGAACCTTCCATTGAAAATGGAGGGGCCGAACCGGCGCACCCGGATGAACAGCCCCCTGCCCTATCGTCCGATGGGGTCAGCGATCCTTTAACCGATGATCGTAAACTGCCGAATATACCGCTGGGTCTGGTGCTGGCGGCTTGTACCGAAATCCTCGGCTATGCAGAGGGTCCGATCCGGCATTGGCACCAACTGGTCCGTGCCGCCGATACCGTTCGTCCGATGATGGGGATTTCGCCCTCGGCTTGGGACGACGCCAAACTGGCCATGGGCCCCGAAGAGGCCGCCGTCGTCGTGGCGGCGATGCTCGAGAACTTTGCGTCGATCCGCTCTGCGGGCGGATATCTGCGCAGCCTGACCGACAAAGCCGCAACCGGAGCCTTCTCCTGCGGACCGATGGTCATGGCCTTGATGCGGAAAACCGCGGCCTGAGTTCACAATTGTGAACTCCCCTGTCCGGCCTTCGGTTCACAACTGTGAACTTGGCCCTCCGGATTGGCGGATCACGCCAACCCCCGCCGCTCCTCGACCTGACTACCGGTCGGGGTGGACCGAACATAGAACCCTTGGGGGATTGCGTCTTGGACCAGACCGACGTGCGAAATCAGACCGACGGCTCGGCTGCCTTGTGTCAGGTCGGCCAGAACCTGGATCACCTGATCCAGCGTCCCTGCCCCGTTTTCGCTGTCCAGACTGCCAAAGCCTTCGTCGATGAAAATCGTGTCCATCCGGATTTTGCCCGACAGGCTCTCGACCACGTCGGCCAAACCCAGCGCGAGGGCCAGGGCCGAAATGAACGTCTCGCCGCCAGAGAGCGTGGCGGTCGGTCTTGCCTTGCCGGTGTTGATGTCGTGGACCGCAATCTCGAGCCCGCGCTTGCCACGCCCTGCCCCGGCCTCGCTCTCGCGGGTCAGACGGTAGCGGCCCCGTGTCATCGGGTCGAGCCGCATATTCGCGGCCTCTAACACCTGATCGAACATCGCGCCGATCGCAAAGGTTTCGAGCGTCATCTTGCAGTCGTTCTTGCCGTTCGTCAGGTCCGCCACGGCCCGCAAGGATCCCGTCTCTGTCTCCAGCCGTTCGGTCTCGGCCAGTGCGTCTGCCAAAGAGGCCTGAAACCGGGTCAGCGACGCGATCTCTGTTTTTGCCGACGCAAGCTCCTCGTTGGCCGCTGCCAAGGTTGCGGTTGCCTCGGCCAGCGCATCCCGCAGCGGCGGCAGGTCCGGCCGGGTTTGATCCGCGCAGGCGGCGGCCGCGTTTTGCCAAGTCGTCCGGGCGGCGATCAGACCGTCGCGGTGTGCGGTCACGGTCCGCTGATCGGCGTCCAACGTTGCAAAATGGACCTGAAGGGCCTGATAGCCCGCGACATCCAGACCGACTTGGGTCAGCCGAGCGTGAAAAACTGACTCGGCCTTGGTTTGGCGCAGAGCCTGAGCGGCGTGCATTTGGTGCGCGGCGTTCAGTTGCTCTTGGGTGCGGGTCAAGGCTTCGGTGGCGGCTAGATCTGCCCGAGTTGCTGTGTCGAGGGCCTCCGTCAGTTGCTGTTGGTCTCGTTCCAATGTTGACCGGCGGGCGGTGACCGCCTGCGGGCTGCGTAAATCGTCGGGCAAGGCGGCCACGACGGTGTCATAGGTCGCGCGGGCGGCGGCCAGAGCGGTGCTGGCCTCCGCGGCGATGGTGCGGGCGGTCGTGGCCCCCTGCTCTGCCGTCGTGACCTGCTGGCGGAGCGCGTCAAAGTCATTGGCCAGTTGGTTCAGGTCACGCTCCTGCCCCAAGTTTGCAATCGCGCGGCCGAGGTCGGCGACAGTTTGCGATATCTGCTCAATCGGCTGTTCGGGCTGGTCCAGCTCGGCCAGTGTCCGGTTTCTGTCCTCTAGTCGCGCCTGACAATTGCCAAGCTCGCTCTCTGCTCTGACTCTCGCCTCTGCCGCTGTTTGCGCCTGGCGTTGGGCGGCGCGGAAAGCCTCGGTCAGGCCAGAGTGTTCGGACGTGCCATGCGCGGGGTTCGGATGGTCGTGCGACCCGCACACCGGACATGGGCTGTCATCGTTGAGTTTCTCGGCCAGAATAATGGCCTGCGTCCGGGTGAGCCGTGCCTCTGCCTCTGTCAGTGTGGTATCTGCGGTTTGCGCCGCGTCTGTTTTATAGGCCAGATCGGTTGCGGCGGCATTAAGGTCCCGTTCGGCCTGAGCGACGGCGGCGACGGCGCGGGCGTATGTTTGCGCCGCTATCAGATCGCGATTTGCCTGTGACAGATCGGCGGTCAGTTTCCCCCGCTCTGCCTCTGACCTGCGGGCCTGATCAAGGCCAAGTTCGGCCGCATCGCGGCGGGATTTCAGCGCGTCCAAGGTCGCGGTCGCGGTGGCCAATGCTGTCTGTGCCTGCCCGTCCTGCGTGGTCGCGAGATCCAGCGCGGTTTGCAGCGTTGCCGCCTGTGCGACCTGCGCGGCGATCCCCTCTAGCCGCGTAAGATCGGCCTGAATCTGTTGCCGCCGACCGTCATTGGATTGCGCCTGTTTCAGGCGGCTGGCGGCGGTTTCTTTGGCTGCGGTCGCGGTGGCCAGATCGGTTCTGGCCTTGGTCACTGACTGCGCGGCGTCCTGGGTCTGCTGGATCGCGTCCTGCCAATTGGCCTCTAGGTCCCTGCCCTGTTTTGCGTTCTGTACGGCCTGAACCCGCGTGGCCAGCGCGTCTATTTCGGCGGTTCGTTCCTCTAGTTTCAACAGGGTTTGTTGCGCGGTTTCTGCTGCGGCAAAGGCGGTTTCGATCTGTTCGGCCTCTGTCAGGCGCTGCTGTGCGGTCTGAACAGCGGTTTCTGCTGCGGCCTGAAGTGTCTGTATCTGTTGCACCCTGACGGCGGCGGCGGCGATGCCGTCGGTCAAGCTCTGGGCGTTGTCAAAACCGCGTTCGGTCAGACGTGCGCTATAGAGCGCGCGTTGATCACGCAGGGTCCGTTCGGCCTCGGCGGCCTGATCACGCAGTCGCGCGGCGAGGTCGCGATAGAGTTTGACGTCGAAAAGATCACGCAGGATTTCAACGCGGGCCTCGGTTTTCGCGGCAAGGAAGGTTTCAAACCGCCCCTGAGGCAAGAGGACGATCTGGCGGAACTGATCGGCGCCATAGCCCAAGAGCGCCTCGACCTGTTGACCGACGAGAGAGACCTTTTTCTCGGCGATGACGCGGCCCGACTGACCGGGTCCGAGACTGTCGAGCGCGATGCCTGTGACGTCAAACAGCGACGCCTCGGCCGCGGTTTCGGTGGTGCCGGTGCCACGGGATTTGGGCCGGTCCTGCGCGGGGCGGCGACGGATCAGATAGGTTTTCGGCCCGAGGTCAAAGATGAACTCGACCTCGGTCGGCAGATCGGGCGCGGCGTGGTCCGACCGCAGCGAGCGCGGTTCCTGTTCGGATTTCGCGGGCGTACCAAACAGCGCAAAGGACATTGCGGAAAACAGCGTGGATTTGCCCGCGCCGGTCTGGCCGTAAATGCCAAAGAGTCCGGCCTCGAGCGCGGCGCGGAAATCGACAACCTGCGTGGTGGCAAAGGGGCCAAAGGCCTGAAGGGTGAGGCGGAGAGGTCTCATGTCCGGTCCTGCGTGGCGAGGGTGTGGAACTGATCGGCGAGGAGGGCGAGTTCGTCGGCGTTCGGGTCGCGGGCATCGACCAGCGCGATGAACTGGCTTACCATATCCAACGGGGTCAGGGCGGCGGCTGCGACCCCCAGCGATTTGGTTTCGGGTGCACGGGTCTGACGGGCGTAGGAGAGGTGACAGACGTTCGGATAGGGCGTCCGAAGCCGCTGCATCGGGTCGATTTGCGGGGTGTCATCGGTCAGGACGATCTGGATGAAATCGTCACTGGGCGGCCCGGCCAAGAGGTCGGTCAGCGCCCCGGTCAACCTGCGCACCTGACGCAGCGGGTGAAACGGCAGGGTGCGGATCACTGGCGTATTTTCGGCTAGGTCAATGATTGTCATGGATTTTTCGCTGCCCGCCTCGTCAAAGCCAAAGGCGAGAGGCGCGCCGGAATAGCGGATGTGGGGGGCGCCGACCTGCTGCGGTTTGTGCAGATGCCCCAGCGCGACGTAATCGGCCCCGTCGAACACCTGCGCGGGCACGGTTTCAATGCCGCCGACCCGCGTCAGCGCGCGTTCGGTATCACCCACTGCGCCGCCCGCGACAAAGGCATGGGCAAGGACGACCCAGCGCGCCCCTGCGGGCACATGCGGACGGGCGGCGGCGATCTGTGCGGTGATGACATCGGCGGGGGTGCTGATGGCTTCGGTGTCGAACGCCTCGCGCGCGGCATATTCATAGGAAAAGGGCAGGGCGCTAAAGGCCACCGCGCCGTGGGCGTCGTGCAGGATCAGCGGCGGTTCATGGGCGTCGGCGATCCCGCGCACGAGGACCCGCGAGGGAGTGGAAAAGATCGACATCGCCTCGATCCGGTCGCCGGAGTCGTGGTTGCCAGAGATCATCACCACGGCGGCCTGCGTGTCGTCGATCACCCGCCTGAGAAAGCGGTTCACCTGCCGGATCGCGCTATTGGGCGGCGAGGCGCGGTCAAAGACATCGCCAGCGATCAGCAGCACGTCGATGTGCTCCGAGAGGATCGCGGCGACGATCTGATCGAGAATGGCGTCAAAATCAGGGTCGAGAGAGAGTCCCATGAATTGCCGCCCCAAATGCAGGTCGGCGGTGTGTAGAATTCGCATAAGCCCCTCTTTTTATGACACAAACCGTTAAACTATCGCGTGGGGACGATGGGAAATTCCGGTCGGTTCCGGCGCAGCGTCCGCGCGGATGCTAGTACAGCCGGGGGCGAGCGACCAGATAGGGTCTGGAGTCAGAGGTTGGCGGCCTTTGTCAGGGGGTGGCGTGACCGGCGCGCAGGGAGTGGCCGGAAAACAGCGCGAGGCGGTCCTTTTCGGGCAGGTCAGAGCGGAGACCGGCGTCCAGAACGGTGCGTTTGATCAGGCGGGCGATGTGTTTATCGTTCAGCCGCACCTGCGTGGCGCGTTTGCCGTCGCGGGTGGTGCCGACAAATACTGGCCCAGCGTCGATTTTGGCAAAGTGCAGCCACTGTTCCAGCGCATGCACGGGGCAGGTCTGATCGCTGGAGCCGCGGCCGATGTCGACCTCGCGCCAGCCGGTTCTGGATTTTAGTGTCACGAGGGCGCCTGTGTCGAAAACCTCGATCCAGCCGCCCGGGTCCGGCGTGTCGGCCCTGTGGAGGTCGAGGCTGACGATTTCCGAGCGGCGCAGAGCCCCTGCATAGCCGATCAGCAGGATCGCCCGATCCCGCAGGCCGCGCAGGTCGTGGGGCAGGGTGGCCACCATTGCGTGGATGTCTGCGGCCTCGACAGCCGACTTTTGGCGCGGTGGACGCGCGTTCTGGCGCCGGATGGCGGTTAGAACCGAGGCGATGTGCTGGTCCTCGCGGTCGAGGGCAAAGCCGCGGCGGGCATAATTCCAGCCAAGGCCCGAGAGGCGGCGGTTCATCGTGCTGACCGATAGGGCAGGGGAGCGGCCAGAGCCGGACGCCAGATCGGCGAGATAGAGGGCGATTATTTCGGGCGAGGGCGGCAGGGGATCGGCACCCTTGATCCGGCACCAGCGGTTGAAATGCGCCCAGTCCGCCGCATAGGCTTGCGACGTGTTGTCCGAGGGCGCGGCAGACCCGTCTGGCGGTCCCGAGCGCGATTTCCGTGAGTGTTCCGCCATATTGCCCGATGTGCCGTTGATGTCCGAATACATAGAATTATTGGACATAACGCGATTATACAAGGCGCGGCGGTTATATCGCAATTTTCTGGCATAAAGCGCCGTAGCGAGGTAGGCTCGGGACATGGAATTTGCCCTATCGGACCCCTCTAACGACTCGGACTCTGTACCGATGATGCCCGCGTGGGTCGCGTCCCGGCGCGGAGAAACCCCCGAGGATGTTGCGTTTTTGTCAGGCGCGGCCCTAGGCCATCTGCATCTGGTGGTGAGCCGCGCGGACCTCCCCCAGTCGTTGTTGCGGGATCGGCTGGCGCTTGGGGCGGCCGAGGCCTGTGTGGCGGTTTCGGGACGCCCAGAGAGGGTAAGGGACCTGCGCGATGCGGTGCAGTTGATGCGGGCCGGTGATTTGCCCGGTCCGGCCGGAGAAACCTATCTGGCGTGGCGACGCGCGACAGAGCGGCCTGTGTCGGTCAAGGCGCTGGCGCGGGCCCTGCCAGCCGTCGCGACGGACCGGATCGCCGCGTGGCTGGATGCGGGGCCGGGGACACCAGCGACGCGGGCAGCCTATGTTTTGGAGGCGGTGCTGACCGACGCCCCCCGCGCCGAGGTCGCGGCGCTGATCCTCGCGGATGCGGTGGTGGCGCAATCGCTGGGCTGGGAACGTCCGGTGCCGCTGTTGGCGGCGGGGTTGAAACGCGCCGACCTGCGCAAACGCGAGGATGACCTGCGGCTGGCCTGCCATCGGGCGCTGGTCGCCTCGGCGGTCGAGGCGACACGTCTGGCGGCCGACCTTGTTCGGCGGGTGGCGCATTTGCACGCGGTTGCGCCCAAGCTGCGGGCCAAGGGTGCGGCGGATGCAGTCGCGATGTTCCTGACCCGTGATGCGGTCGCGCCCTCGGCGCTGCCCATGCCCGATCGCGCCGCGCGGCGGCTGTGTGACCGTCTGGTCGAGCTCGGCGCGGTGCGCGAGTTGACCGGGCGGGATACCTTCCGGCTCTACGGGGTGTAGGGATGGCGAAGGATCGCCCCGAACCGGAGCTTGACCGCGATTTGCCGGACCTGCCGCCCGAGCTGCGCTGGCGGGAATGGATGCGCCGGATCGAGGCGGTGCTCTTCGCCTCTGCCTCTCCGGTCCCGCGCGAGGATCTGGCGCGGATCGTGGGGCAGGGGGCCTCGGTCGAGATGCTGGTCGAGGATCTGGCCGCCGATCTGGAGGGGCGCGCGTTCGAGATTGCCCGCGTCGCCGGCGGCTGGACGTTCCGGACGCGGCCTGCCTATGCGCCTGCGATACGTGCGGCCGCCGACGTGGGAATGCAGCGGCTGGACCTGAGCGAGTTCGACGTCGCCGTGCTGGCCGCCATCGCCTATCACCAGCCGATCACCCGCGACGGGCTCAAGGATATCTTCGGCAAGGAAATCAACCGTGACCTGATCGGTCGGCTGCATGCGCACGACCTGATCGGGACTGGGCCACGCTCGCCCCGACGCGGGGCGCCCTATACCTTCGTCACCACAGAGCAGTTTCTGGTCGCCTTCGGGTTGGAGAGTCTGCACGATTTGCCGGACCGCGAGCAGTTGGCGGATGCAGGGGTTGTGACCACAGCGCGATAGGAACGGCGGCCCCCGCATCGGTCAGCGATACCGCCGGTTTCAGGCGATGACCCGCGCACAGGGGACAGTGCAGCAGAGCGCCAGATCTGTCGTAAAGTTGAATCTTTACTGTCGCTAAAACCTCATAAAGGTGAAAACTTCCTGTCATAAACCGTGGGTATCCCCTGACCGATCAATGCAGGGGATCTTATGAAACTCGATGTAAACAGCGTGACCAAGCGCTTCGGTGACAAGGCGGCCGTCGACTCGATTTCGTTCTCGGTGGAAGGTGCGCAGTTCGTTGGGATCATCGGTCGCTCTGGTGCGGGTAAATCGACCTATCTGCGGATGATGAACCGCCTGACCGATGCGACCGAGGGTCAGATCGTCGTCGACGGCGTTGATGTGCTGGCGCTGCGCGGGAAAGACATGCGCGACTGGCAGAGCCAATGCGCGATGGTTTTCCAGCAGTTCAACCTTGTGCCGCGTCTGGATGTCGTTTCGAACGTGTTGCACGGCCTTCTCGGGCGCCGGTCCACGCTGACCAGCGTGCTGAACCTTTGGTCGAGCGAGGATATCACGCGCGCTCTGGAAATTCTGGACCGTCTTGGCATCGCCGAGCAGGCGGCAAAGCGGGCCGAGGCACTCTCGGGCGGGCAACAGCAGCGCGTCGCGATCGCGCGTGCGCTGATGCAGGACCCCAAGATCATCCTCGCCGACGAGCCGATTGCCTCGCTCGACCCGATGAATGCGCAGATCGTGATGGACACGCTCAAGCGGATCAACGTCGAGGACGGCCGCATGGTGATGGCGAACCTGCATACCCTTGATACGGCGCGGCGCTATTGCGACCGTGTGATCGGGATGCGCGATGGCCGTATCGTGTTCGATGGCCGCCCCGATCAGCTGACGCAGGGTGTTGCGCGCGACATCTATGGCGCGGATGCCTCCTTTTCCGAGAGCGCGACCTCGACCGAGATCGGGGCGCTCGCTCCTGAAACCCAATACGCAGCCGCGTTGATGAGCGACTGAGTAGCCACAGGCACAGGCCGTCCGATGGCCGCGCCGATCCGAATGATATCTTCCCTTTGGAGACGACCATGAAAAAGATCCTTTCCGTTGCTCTGGCAACGACCGTTCTGGCTGGCGCTGCGGCTGCTCAGGACATCACGCAGTTCAATATCGGTATTCTCGGCGGCGAAAACGCGCAGGACCGTATGAACTCTTACGCCTGCCTTCAGACCTATGCGTCCGAGGCTCTGGGTGTTGAAGTGAAACTCTTTGCTCCGGCGGACTACGACGGTGTTATCCAGGGGCTCTTGGGCGGCACCATCGACATGGCTTGGCTGGGGGCTTCGGCCTATGCAAAGGTCTATCTGACCGATCCCGAGGCGGTTTCGCCGGTTCTGGTCAAAGCGAACCTCGACGGGTCCTATACCTACCACTCGATCGGGATCGCGCGTGTTGACAGCGGGATCACCTCGCTCGAGGGCGTACAGGGCAAGGTATTCGGCTTTGGTGATCCGAACTCGACCTCGGGCTATCTGGTCCCGTCGGTCGAAATCCCGCTGGAAACCGGCCACTCGATGGAGTCTGGCGACTACTTTGGCGAAGTGCGCTTTACCGGCGGCCACGAGCAAACCATCGTTGCTGTTGCCAACGGTGACATCGATGCAGGCGTGACCTGGGCCGACGGTCAGGGCAACTGGGAAGACGGCTACAACTCGGGCGCGCTGCGCAAGGCCGTCGATGCCGGCCTCGTCGATATGAACGACCTCGTCCAGATCTGGATGTCCAAGCCGATCCCGGAAGGCCCTGTCGTTCTGCGCAATGCCCTGCCGGACGACGTCAAGGCAAAGATGACCGCGCTGGTAGAAGGCCTGCACGCCGCGGACCCGGATTGTGCCTATGGCGTTGCTGCCGGTGACACCTCGGGCTTTGTGCCGATTACCCACGATTACTATGAGTCGATCATCGAAGTGCGTCGTCAGCAGATCGCTAACGGTTCCTAATCACATCATCGCTCCGAAGGCGGCATCCGGCTGCCTTCGGAGTTTTTTATCCGGGATATCCTCATGACGGCACATACCGTATCTGGCACGGCAGAGTATCTGGCTCTGGTTCGCCGCCGCCGGCTCTATGGGGCCATACTGTTCGCGCTCTTTGTTGTGCTGTTTGCGAGCGGGTTCAGTGTTGCCGAAAACCGCAACGCAGGCGGGTTTCTGGACGGTTTGCACCGCATTTTCGATTTCCCGAAAGAGATTTTTTCCGAGGCATTCGCGAACTGGCGGAACCTGCCGCGGCTGTTCGTGGCCGCAGTTCCGTCCCTGATCGAGACCCTGAACATCGCAGCGATCGCGACCCTGTTCGGCGGGCTGGTCGGGATGGGTCTGGCGTTTCTGTCTACCCGTGGTCTGGCTCTCTGGCCGCGACTGACGCCGGTGTTCCGACGGATGATGGACATCATGCGCGCCATCCCCGAAATCGTGATCGCGCTGGTGCTGATTTTCCTGCTGGGGGGCGGCCCTATTCCGGCGATGATCGCCATCGCGTTCCACACTGCCGGCGCTCTGGGCAAGCTGTTTTCCGAAGCGGCCGAGAACGTGGACCTCAAACCGGTTGAAGGTCTGGCCTCGGTCGGGGGCAACTGGTTCCAGCGTATCTGGTTCGGCGTTCTGCCGCAGGTCGCGCCGAACTGGTCGTCCTATGCGCTGTTGCGCTTTGAAATCAACATCCGCGCCTCGGCCATTCTGGGGTTCGTCGGCGCGGGCGGGCTGGGCTATGATCTCAAGACCGCGCTCCAGTGGGGGCAGGGGAAATACGATCAGGTGGTCGCTATTTTCGCCATTCTTTTCCTGACGATCATGATTGTCGACCATATCTCGGACCGGGCCCGCGAACGTCTGGTCAAAGGGGGAAAACCCGCATGACCGCAGTCTCCGAAAACGCAGTCTCCGAAAACTTTGATACGGGTGCGATCAAGACGTCGCTGGAGCGCATGTTCCGGTTCCGCAAGTGGCGCAACATCGGTGTGCCTCTCGCGATCCTCGGCTACCTTGCCTATGCCTTTGTCGCCTTTGATGTGATGGGCGTTGCGTCAAGGGCCCGTCCGGAGAACGCGGCGATCCTGCTGGGCGATTTCTGGTCCTACAAAATCCACGTCACCCGCGATAACCGTTCGGGCGAGGTCGTCACCGCCTTTGAGGGTGAACGCAAGGGCACCTATCCCGCAGGCGAAGGCCCCGACTGGGTCACGCCGGGGGATGAGACCGTGATGTCGCTCTATGGCGGGGCGACGGCGCGCTTTGCTACCGAAAACCGGGCTGTGATCGATGTGCCCGACTTTGGCCGTGTCACCACGCAGGTCGATGGTCGCGCCGTGACGCTGACCCTGCCAGAGGGCAAGGACATTCCCGACTGGATGAGCGTGTCGCGCAACCGCGTGTCCATCGACCAAGGCAACTGGCGGTTCTCGATGACCCCTGCACGGACCGAAGTGTTCCGGTATCAGGCGGGCTGGGAGCTGTTCTTCTTTACGCTCGACAGTCCGTTCCACGGCAAATCCATTGGCGAACTGGTCGCGCTCGGCCTGTGGGAGCCGCGCGTTTCGCCCGAGCATTCCAATATCGTCGCGATGGTCAACGATGTCTGGACCAACAAGATGTGGCGGCATGGCGATGTGGTCTGGGCCATGGGCGAGACGGTCCTGATGGCATTCATCGGCACGATGGGGGCAGGGATGATCGCGTTGCCGCTGGCCTTTCTCGCGGCATCGAATTTCGCGCCAGCGGTCTGGCTGCGCCTCACCTGCCGCCGTTTGTTCGATTTCCTGCGCGGGGTGGACGGGCTGATCTGGACGGTGATCCTGTCGCGGGCCTTTGGTCCGGGGCCGATGACGGGCGCCCTCGCGATCCTGATGACGGATACGGGCACCTTCGGCAAAACCTTTTCCGAGGCGCTGGAAAACATCGATACCAAGCAGGTCGAAGGCATCCAGTCCACCGGCGCGACCGTGATCCAGCGGATGCGCTTTGGCGTGATCCCGCAGGTGCTGCCGCTGATCCTGTCGCAACTGCTGTATTACTTTGAATCGAACACCCGTTCGGCCACCGTCATTGGTGCGCTGGTCGGCGGCGGTATCGGTCTGTTGCTGACGCAGGCGATCATCACGCAAAAGGACTGGGAAGAGGTGTGCTATTACATGGTCCTCGTCGTTCTGACGGTTATGATCATCGATACGATCTCGGGCTGGGTCCGTAAGAAATTCATCAAAGGGTAATCATGCCGAAACTTTCCGCGACCGAACCGTATATCCATCCTGACTGCGAGATCGGTAACGCGACATTCGGCAGCTATGTCGAGATCGGGAAAGGCAGCCGCATTCTGAATTCGACGTTCGAGGATTATGCCTACTGTGACCGCTACGCCGACGTGGCGAATACGACGGTCGGCAAATTCGCGAATATCGCGGCCTTTACGCGGATCGGGCCGACCGATCATCCCTACCGGAACGCGGCGCAGCATCATTTCCTGTATCGGTCGTCCTACTATTTCGACGGGGTGCAGGACGATCCGGCGTTCTTTGAGCATCGCGCGTCGCGGCGTAGCACGCTCGGCGCGGATTGCTGGATCGGACACGGGGCGATCATCAAGCCGGAGGTCACCATCGGTATCGGCGCGGTGGTCGCATCGGGCGCCGTCGTGACCAAGGACGTATCGCCGTTCATGATCGTGGCGGGGGTGCCCGCCAAGCCTGTGAAAATGCGGTTTGACCAGTCCGTTGCGGATCGGCTGCAGGCGCTGGCATGGTGGGACTGGCCGCATGACCGGCTCAGGGACGCATTGGACGCGTTTCGCCGGTTGCGGGCGGAAGAGTTCCTCGAACGGTACGAGTGCTAGGGCGCGTCGTTCGCAACCGTCAGGGCCACGCGATCGCCGACGAACCAGCTCAGCCCGTATTCGATCGGCGTACCATGGTGGTCGATGTTGATCGCCTCTGTGCGCAAGAGCGCGGCGCCTTCGCTGACCTTTAACATGCCAGCGCGCGGCCCTCTGGCGATGGTCGCGGTGATGCGGGTCGAGTGGCGGGTGTAATCTGCCACCCCGAGCCGTTCGAGCGCCGTGGAAATCGAGCGTTCGGTCTGCATGATCTGCGGGAGGTCTGCAAACCGTCGGGCGGGCAGGGCCGAGATAAAGTGACAGATCGGCAGGGCATCGCCGGACGAGATCCCCTCGACGACATGGACCATATCGACGCCGAGGGCGTCGCGTTCCTCTGGCTTGGCGGGGCGCGTTTCGATGCGGAGCACCTGCCGCGACGGGGCGCGTCCCGTCGCCGCGATGTTCTGGTGGAACCGGACGCGAGCGCCGAGTTGATAGTCCGCAGGCGGGCTGGAGGCGACGAATACGCCCGATCCCCGCTGGGACACCGCAATCCCGTCTGCGTTCAGCGACGCGAGCGCATGGCGAACGGTATGACGGTTGACCCCGAAGCGCGCCGATAGCTGCGCCTCGGTCGGGAGTTTGGTTCCGGCCGGATAAAGCCCCTGGCTGATTTCGTCTCTGAGAGTTTGGGCGATCGACAGCCACACGGGATTTTTGCGTGTCATGAAACCTTCATTTGCGAAACGGCGGCGAATCCGGCAATATTTGTCTAGTTGTATAGATACATAGACAAGTCGTCAAGATGTCCACACTGGCCACACAGACCCGCAAGACATACATGGGCCTTTTGGCGCGTGCCCGCCCGCAGCGGCTCGAACAGTTGTTGCCCGACCTGCCTGCGCACGATTGGCTGCGCCGTCCCGTGATCGGCACAACGATGGTGCGCGGCCGGATCGGTGCGACGGGGGCGCCGTTCAACCTTGGTGAAATGACGGTGACGCGCTGCGCGCTCAGGCTGACGGATGGCACAGTCGGACACGCCTATGTGCAGGGGCGCGATCAGGGACACGCGACCCGCGCGGCCATTGTCGATGCCCTGATGCAGTCGGACGCCGCGGTTCAGGTCGATGCGACCATCCTCGCGCCGCTCCGTGCGGAGGAGGCGGCAACGCGCAACTCTCGGGCAGAGAAGGCCGCCGCGACCAAGGTCGAATTCTTTACGATGGTACGGGGAGAAGACTGATGTTCGAAGCCGAGGTTCTATCTGGCGGATTTTCCAACCCCGCGCATGAAAGCGCCCGCGCCTTTCGCGCCTGCCTAGAGGCGATGGCGCGACCGGGACGCATCCAGCCGATCACGGGCGCAACCCCGCCCGCGCCCGTATCGCCCGCCGCTGGCGCGATCCTGCTGACACTCGTCGATGCGACGACACCGATTTTTCTGGCGGAAAGCCACGACACAGAAGCCGTCCGCAAATGGATCGCGTTTCACTGTTCGGCTCCGGTCGTGGCGGCGGGCGAGGCCGATTTCGCGATCGGCACATGGGACGCGTTGCAGCCGCTGTCGCAGTTCGCCATCGGGACCGCAGATTATCCGGACCGGTCCGCGACGCTGATCATCGACTGCGAGGATTTGTCGGAACCGACAGCCCTGTTGTCCGGTCCCGGAATCGAGACGAAGCAACCGGCCTATCTGCCTGCCATTGACGCCTTTGGCGCCAATCATGCGCAATTCCCGTTGGGCGTTGATTGCTACTTTACCTCGGGCGGGCAGGTCTCTGCCCTGCCGCGGAGTACCAAGGTGGAGGCTCTGTAATGTATGTCGCGACCAAAGGCGGTGAACGCGCGATCGACGCCGCGCACCAGTGGCTGGCCGATGAACGCCGTGGGGATCGTTCGGTTCCCGAACTCGGTGTCGCCCAGATCCGCGAACAGATGGCGCTGGCCGTGAACCGTGTGATGGCCGAAGGCTCGCTTTATGATCCTGACCTCGCCGCACTGGCGATCAAACAGGCGCGGGGCGATCTGATCGAAGCGGTGTTCCTCATCCGCGCCTACCGCACGACCCTGCCGCGGTTCGGGGCGTCCATTCCGGTCGAGACGGATCGTATGGACATCATCCGCAGGATTTCGGCGACGTTCAAGGATGCGCCGGGGGGTCAGATCCTCGGGCCGACGTTCGATTACACGCACCGTTTGCTGGATTTCAAACTGATGGCGGATGGCGCGGCACCCGAGGCGCTGCGCAAGGAGGCGGAGGCTGTCGCCGCGCCGCATATCCTGCAACTTCTGGATCGGGACGGTCTGATGGAGCCCCTGTCCGAGGGGGCCGAAACCCCGCCTGACCTCACCCGCGAGCCGCTGGAAATGCCGGCGGATCGGCCGCTGCGGTTGCAGGCTCTGGCGCGGGGGGACGAGGGGTTTGTCCTGTCGATGGCCTATTCGACCCAGCGTGGCTACGGGCGCACGCACGCCTTTGTCGGGGAATTGCGGATCGGGACCTGTGCGGTCGAGATGGAGATCCCCGAACTGGGCTTTGCCGTCGAGATCGGCGAGATCGAACTGACCGAATGCGAGACGGTAAACCAGTTCACAGGGTCCAAGTCCGAGCCGCCACAGTTCACGCGGGGCTATGGTCTGGTGATGGGGCAATCGGAACGCAAGGCGATCTCGATGAGCCTCGTGGACCGTGCGCTCCGCTGGGAGGAACTGGGCGAAGACTATGTCGGGGCGCCCGCCCAGGACGCGGAATTCGTGCTCTATCACTGCGACAACATTCAGGCGACGGGCTTTCTCGAACATATCAAGCTGCCGCATTACGTCGATTTCCAGTCCGAACTGGAACTCATCCGCAAACTCCGCCGCGCCGCTGCGGGTGCCGAGGTCAAGGAGGCCGCAGAATGACCGAGCAGGCGTATAACTTTGCCTATCTGGACGAGGCGACCAAGCGGATGATCCGCCGTGCCCTGCTCAAGGGGTTGGCGATCCCCGGCTATCAGGTGCCGTTCGCCAGCCGCGAAATGCCGATGCCCTACGGATGGGGCACGGGCGGCGTTCAGGTCACCGCGGCGTGCCTGACGCCCGGGGATACGCTCAAGGTCATTGACCAAGGGGCGGACGATACGACGAACGCGGTGTCGATCCGCAAGTTCTTTGAACGGACAGCGCAGGTCCGGACCACGGAAACCACGGCAGAGGCGACGGTCATCCAGACCCGCCACCGGATTCCGGAAGTGGCCCTGACCCAAGGGCAAATCCTCGTCTATCAGGTGCCGATTCCAGAGCCGCTCCGGTTCCTTGAGCCGAGGGAAAGCGAAACACGGCGGATGCATGCGCTTGAGGAATACGGGCTGATGCACGTCAAGCTGTACGAGGATATCGCCCGCCACGGTGCCATTGCGACCTCTTATGCCTATCCGGTCAAGGTCGAAGGCCGCTATGTCATGGACCCGTCGCCTATTCCCAAATTCGACAACCCCAAGCTGGGCGGGAATGCCGCGATCCAGTTGTTCGGGGCCGGGCGTGAACAACGTATCTATGCGCTGCCACCCTACACCGATGTGGTGAGCCTCGATTTCGAGGATCACCCCTTTGACCCGAGCAAGGCCGATCATGCCTGCGATCTGTGCGGGTCCGGGGCGAGTTACCTCGACGAGGTGATTACCGACGACACCGGCAGCCGGATGTTTGTGTGTTCCGACACCAGCTATTGCACCACCCGACAGGCCGAGGGGCACACCGGCCGCCTGTCGCCCAAAGGAGAAGCGGCATGACCTTGCATGATGTCTCGCTCGATCAACCGCTGTTCCGTGTCGAAGGTCTGACCAAACGCTATGGCCAGCGGATCGGATGTGCCGATGTGAGTTTCGACCTGTGGCCGGGTGAGGTGCTCGGCATCGTCGGAGAGTCCGGATCGGGCAAATCGACGCTCTTGGGATGTCTGGCGGGTCATATGCAGGCGGACGAGGGAAAGATCCTCTACCGAGGGCGCAATACGCTGACCATGCCCGAGCCGGAACGTCGTGTGCTGTCGCGTACCGAATGGGCCTTTGTCCACCAGAACCCGCGTGACGGATTGCGCATGGGGGTTTCTGCCGGCGGCAACGTCGGTGAACGCCTGATGGCGATCGGGGCGCGCCATTACGGCGACATCCGCGAGACCGCAATCGACTGGCTGGGTCGTGTCGAGATTTCCGGCGAACGCATCGACGACCGTCCGCGCCAGTTCTCGGGCGGGATGCAGCAGCGTTTGCAGATCGCGCGCAACCTCGTCACCTCGCCGCGGCTGGTGTTCATGGACGAGCCGACGGGTGGTCTCGACGTGTCTGTGCAGGCGCGTCTGCTGGACCTCTTGCGCGGGCTGGTGCGGGACATGGGGCTCTCGGTGATTATCGTGACGCATGACCTCGCGGTGACACGGCTCTTGGCGGACCGCCTGATGGTGATGAAGGACGGCCGGGTGATCGAACAC
Source organism: uncultured Paracoccaceae bacterium (assembly GCA_937864535.1). GTDB lineage: Bacteria > Pseudomonadota > Alphaproteobacteria > Rhodobacterales > Rhodobacteraceae > Marivivens. The sequence continues at coordinate 270,334 of CALMJS010000019.1, read as the reverse complement.
GGGCTGACCGATCAGGTGCTCGACGATCCGCAGGCCGCCTATACCCAACTCCTTGTTTCGTCTGTCCTGCAGGTTTGACCATGATCGAGATCCAGAACCTTTCAAAGAGCTTTACGCTGCACAATCAGGGCGGGGCGGTCATTCCGGTCATGGCGGGTGCGCATCTCAAGGTCGCGCCGGGCGAATGCGTTGCCCTGACGGGGCAATCGGGTGCGGGTAAATCGACGCTGATGCGGATGATTTACGGAAATTACCTTGCGGCGTCCGGTTCTATCCTCGTCGGCGGTGTTGATGTTGCGGCGGCAACGCCGCGCGACATTATCCGGTTGCGCCGCGAGATCTTGGGGTATGTGAGCCAGTTCCTGCGGGTCGTGCCGCGTGTTCCCTCGCGGACGGTGGTCGCCGAACCTCTGCTTGCGCTCGGGATGCCGCAAGAGACGGCGCATAACCGCGCCGAAGAGTTGCTGTCGTTGCTCAATATCCCCGAACGGCTCTGGTCACTTTCGCCCACAACGTTTTCGGGTGGCGAACAGCAGCGTGTGAACATCGCACGCGGGTTTGCGCATGCGTATCCGGCGCTGTTGCTGGACGAGCCGACAGCGAGTCTGGACGCCCGGAACCGTGACGTGGTTCTGGGTCTGATCAAAGCCGCCAAAGAGCGCGGTGCGGCGATTGTGGGTATTTTCCACGACGAGGGCGCACGCGAGCGTGTCTGCACGCGCGAGGTCGATGTGACGGTGTTTACTCCCGGAGTCGCCGCATGATCTTTGCTGTCGTCGGGCCGTCCGGTGCGGGCAAGGATACCTTGCTCGCGGGGGCAAAGGCGGCGTTGCCCGATCTCCATATTGCGAAGCGGGTCATCACCCGTCCGACCGAAGCGGGGGGCGAGGATTTCGAAGGGGTCACATCCGAGGACTTTGCCGCCCGCAAGGCCGCAGGCGAGTTCATTCTGGACTGGCAAGCGCACGGGCTGTCCTATGGACTCCCCAAGTCGGAAACTCTGGGTCCGCGCGTTCTGTTTAACGGGTCGCGGTCGATCCTGAGACAGGCGCGGGCGATTTTCCCGGATTTGCAGGTGATCCTGGTCACGGCACCGGACGCAGTGCTGGCTGCGCGTCTGGCCGCGCGTGGACGGGAGACCGCGGCGGACATTGAAAAGCGGCTCGAACGCGCAGGATTCAAGTTACCCGACGGGCTGTGCGTCACCACCGTGGTGAACGATGGTTCCGAGGCGCAAGGGATCGAACGGATGATCGCCGCGCTTCAGCCCGAGAGAGCGTAACGGTGGATCAGGTGAAAGGTCCCGTCATTGTCCTCGCCAAAGAGACAAAGGTCCTCGATGACAAAGGGCTGCGGCAAGGCATCTGCAAAGTGGTCACGGGCGGCGGCGGTCATGCCCGCCATGTGGTCCGGCGAGAACTGGTCGCTCAGGGTCAGGTGGAACCGGAATTCCTCCATCACCCAAGGATAGCCGAATTCGTCCAACAGGTCGCGCTGCCGCGGCGTGAGCCTGTCCGGTTGGCGCTTGGCCAGCTCTGCCTGGTTCAAGGGCGCACGCAAATGATTGGTGCCGCGCACAACCTCTGCCCCGAGCCGGAGCAGATCCGTGGTGTCGCCTTCGGGCGTGAAAGCAAGAAAGCCATGCAGGTTTTCGATCCGGAGGGCCGGAAAGACAACCGGCCTCTGGGATCGGGCGAGGTTTGCGACACAGGCCTGCGCGTCCGCCGGACCGAGGCCCGCGTCCAGACGAAACGGCGCGCGGATCGTGCCATGAAAGCCGTATTTTCTGGGGGCTTTGGTCAGCTCTGCGAGCGGCGCGGGCAAGCCCGCCGGGGCGGGTTGCGGCACGGCGCATCCCTGTACGACATCCCAGCCAAGCCAAGCGGCAGCAGCTGTCGCAAAGGCTCCGTCACGGGGTGCGTAATAAACGGCATATCGGTTAATTTTCTTCATTTTCAGGAAATTAGACCAAAATTGTCACACGCTTGTGACAGTCGAATGCGTTTCGACACTTCAGAACTGTTCAACTCAAGGCAGGAAATCTACCCATGACCGAAACGATCCTCGCGAACGCGACTGTCGTTCTTTCCGACTCTGTGATTGCTGGCAGCATCACGCTGCGCGATGGAGAAATTGTCGATATCGCCGATGGCCGTTCGGTGCCTGCCGGTGCGGTCAATTGCGAAGGCGATCTGGTGATGCCGGGTTTGGTCGAACTGCACACCGACAATCTGGAACGCCACCTAGAGCCCCGTCCGAAAGTGGACTGGCCGCATGCAGCCGCGATTATCGCCCATGACGCCGAACTGTGCGGGGTCGGCATTACCACGGTGTTCGATGCGTTGCGCGTCGGCTCGGTCACCAAGAAGACCGGTGAATACAAACAATACGCCCGCGAAGTCGCGAGCGAAATCCTCGATCTGCGCGCGCGCGCGGGTCTGCGGATTTCCCACTATATCCATCTGCGCGCGGAAACCTGTTCCGAAACGCTGGTGTCCGAACTGGCAAGCTTTACCGTCGAGGATCGCGTGGGGATTGTCAGCCTGATGGACCATACGCCGGGCGCGCGGCAATTCCGCAACCTCGACAAGCTCAAGGAATATTATCAGGGCAAGCATGGAATGTCGGACCGCGACTTTGAGGGGCATGTGGCGGCGCAACTGGCCATCAAGGACCGCTTTGGTGCCGAGCACGAGCGGGCCTCGGTCGAGGGTGCAAAACGTCTCGGGGCGGTGTTGGCCAGCCATGATGATACGACGGTCGAGCATGTCGTCACTTCCAAGCGCAATGGCGTGACCTTTGCCGAGTTCCCGACGACGATCGAAGCCGCCCGCAGTTGCCATGATCATGGCATCGCGGTGATGATGGGTGCGCCGAACCTGATCCGTGGCGGGTCGCATTCTGGCAATGTTGCTGCACATCAACTGGCCGAGATGGATTTGCTGGACATCGTATCGTCCGACTATGTGCCTGCCGCGCTCTTGTCGTCTGCGCTTCTGCTCGGGGATCTGTGGGGCGATGTCGCGCGCGGTATCCGCACCGTCACCGAGGCGCCGGCAAAGGCAACGGCCCTCCATGACCGCGGCGTGCTCGAGATCGGAAAGCGCGCGGATGTGATCCGCGTCAAGCGCGTGGGCGGCACCGGCGTGGTACGCGGCGTCTGGGTCAAGGGAAACCGCGTCGGGTGATGTCCGAGCGGGGGGTGCGGCGGCATTTCGGCGGCGCAACCCTGTTTGCGATGGTTTCCCTATCCGTGGTGTAGCCCATCACGGGCCTCGCGCTGCTGGCGGATAACCTGCCGCAGGTCAGTCGCGCCCTCGTCGGGCGGGTCTGCGGTCGTCACTTTTGCCTTGTTCCGGCGTCCCTCTATGCGCCATATGATTGAGTCCGAACTTTACTGTCGTTTCAGTCTTTATGGCGTTTCTGAATTTTCTGAGATCAAAGACCGAAGATAGACGACCGCTCCTCGAGCGCTGCCTTTCCATCGATCTTGAAGTGAACCCGAAGACCGCCGAGATCTTTGATCTGGCGGCAGTGGTCTATGGCGATGCGCAACCGATCATTGCGGGCAAGGGCAAGATCAAGACCAGTCTCGACCAGCTCGAGAAGGCTCTCGCGAAGGTTTCCCATGTCATTGGCCACAACGTTTTGCGGCATGACATCGAACATCTCTTGGCGACCCGCCCGCGTTTGATCGCCAAGATGGCGGCCCCCATCGATACGCTCTGGCTGAACCCCTTGGCCTTTCCACGCAACCCCTACCATCATCTGGTGAAACACTATCATGACGGGCGGTTGCAGGCGGGCCATGTCAACGACCCGGTTCTCGACGCGAAACTTGTGTTTCAGGTGCTGGAAAACCAGATCAACGCCCTCAGAGAGATCGGGCAGACGTCACCGGCATCCCTGATTGCCTACCACTATCTGACGACCATGCAGGATCGTTCGGACGGTTTTGAGGCCGTGTTTGCCGATGTGCGAAATGCCGCGAGGCCGGATCGTCAGACCGCACGAACGGCGATCGGGGATTGGCTGACGGGGCGGGTCTGCGAGGCGCAAATTCAGCCGGCGCTGGATTTGCTGTCCGAAGCCCAGTCCGGTTGGCCCTTTGCCTATGCGCTGGCGTGGATTTCGGTGGCTGGCGGAGAGTCGGTGATGCCGCCTTGGGTGAGAGCCACCTTCCCGCAGTCGGGCCAGATCGTCCGAATGCTGCGGGATACGAACTGCGGTGGCCCGACCTGTCCGTGGTGTTCTGAAAAGAACGACCCGGTCGGTGCGTTAAAGCGGTGGTTCGGGTTCGATGGCTATCGCCCGGCCCCCGTGGACAGCGAGGGCCGACCCCTCCAACAGGTTATTGTGGCGGAGGCCATGCGGCATGGAAATGTCCTTGGAATCTTGCCGACTGGTACCGGTAAATCCGTTTGCTATCAGGTCCCTGCACTCAGTCTCTACGAAAAAACGGGAGCGTTGACCGTCGTGATCTCGCCTCTGGTCGCATTGATGGCGGATCAGGTGCAGGGGATGGAGCGCACGGGAATAACGTCCGCCGTCACGATTAACGGCATGCTGTCGATGCCCGAGCGGCAAGATGCCCTTGACCGCGTCCGGTTGGGCAGTGCGGCCATTTTGCTGATCTCGCCGGAACAGTTGCGAAGCGTATCTGTCCGCTCTGTACTGGCGCAAAGGGAGGTCGGTCTGTGGGTGCTTGACGAGGCCCATTGTGTTTCGAAATGGGGCCACGATTTCAGGCCCGACTATCGCTATATCGGACGTTTCATCCGCGAGTATTCCGGCCAGCAGAACGGAGCAGCGCCGGTACTTTGCCTGACAGCGACGGCCAAGCCAGAGGTCGTGCGCGAGATTACCGAGCATTTCCGCGAACGACTTGGCGTCGATCTGGTCTTGTTCGACGGCGGGGCGACGCGCACGAACCTGACCTTTTCGGTGCTGCCGACGCGAAAGGAAACCAAACTGGGTGACCTCCTGACGGTCATTTCGGAACAATTGCCGAAGGACGAGCGGTCGGGGGCGGTCGTGTACTGCGCAACCAGAAGCGAGACCGAGCGCGTCGCATCGTTTCTCAAGGCGCAAGGATTGGCGGTCGAGCATTTTCATGCCGGGCTGAGTGCGGAAGCAAAGCATGTGGTTCAGGAGAGTTTCCGGGTTGGTACTCTGCGTGTCATCGCCGCAACGAACGCCTTTGGGATGGGCATTGATAAGCCCGATATTCGGCTAGTGGTCCATGCCGACATTCCCGGGTCCTTGGAGAACTACCTGCAAGAAGCCGGACGTGCAGGACGAGATCGTGCGCCAGCAAGTTGTGTCCTGCTCTATCATTCCGATGACGTCGAACGGCAGTTCACCCTTTCGGCAAGATCGCGGCTCCAGCAGCACGAGATCAGCGCGATTTTCAAGTCGCTGCGCCGCCTCGACGAACACACCCGAAACAGCGGAACGGTTGTGGCCACGGCTGGCGAAATCGTGCAGCAAGAAAAGGACCGCGAATTCGTCCGTGACAGCGCGACAGACGACACGCGCGTCAAGACGGCCGTATCCTGGCTGGAGGAAGCGAACCTGATTTCGCGGGAGGAGAACCGCGTTCAGGTCTTTGCCGCATCCCTGTTGGTGCGGACAATCGACGAAGCGCGAACGCGTTTGCAAAAGGCGGAGATCACACAAACGCGGCGAAGCGAGCTGCTTGCGATTGTTGAACACGTGATGAACGCGCCTGCCGACAAAGGCATCTCGACCGACGAATTGACCGGCGTGAGTGGCCTGTCACATCGGGCGCTGTCAAAGGCGATGGCGGATCTGGAAAGTCTGGGGATTGCTAGAAATGATATTGCCATCACTGTGGCTGTGCATATCGGGGTGGAAAACCACTCGCGCCAACGGCTGAAACACGCTGTCGAGCTGGAGCGTGCGCTGCTGTCGCGACTGAGGGAACTGGACCCAGACGCGGATTCGGGACATCCGACGGTGCTCGACCTTGCCGAAGCGAGTCAGTTTTTGCGAAATAACGGCAACGAGGATGCGATCCCCCATCTGATTGACCGGATTTTGCGGAGTATCGAACGCGATGGCCGTGATGGCGCCGGCGAGCGCGGCAACATCCGCCTGCGAAAGCTGTCGAACAAGACCGTAGAAGTCACCTTGCAGCGGACGTGGCGCGTGGTGGAGCAGACTGCCAATTTGCGGTGGACCGCGGCGGTGCGGCTGTTGGATTTCTTGGTGGCGGCGGCGCCTGCGGGATCGCGCGGCAAGGATGTCCAGGTCGAGACCACCCACGGCAAGCTGATGGAGTGCCTGTCCGGTGACGCCCTGATCAAGAGCGCGGGGGTCAAAGACCTGACCAAGCTGATGGAGCGGACGCTGCTCTGGCTTCACGAGCAAAAGGTGCTGACGCTGGGCAAAGGTCTGACGGTCTTTCGGTCTGCCATGACCATCTATCTCAAGGGCGGGAAGGGGAATTTCACAAAGAAAGACTTCCTTCCGCTAGAGGACCATTACCGCGAACAAACCCTTCAGACCCATGTTATGGCCGAATACGCGGAACGGGGACTGGAAAGAATCCGGGATGCCGTGCGGATGTCGGAAGACTATTTCGCGATGGATCAGGACCGCTTTCTCAAGACATGGATGCCCGGTCGCGGCGTGGAAATTCGTCGTCAGACGACGGGCAAGGCGTGGAAGCAGATTGTCGAGGATTTGGGCAATCCGGTGCAGAAAGACATCGTTGCCGATGACCGCGAAGAAACCAACGTGCTTGTGCTTGCGGGGCCCGGTTCCGGCAAGACCCGGGTTCTGGTGCATCGGATCGCCTATCTCCTGCGTGTCAAGCGGGAGGACCCGAGGGGCATACTTGTCCTGACCTACAATCGCCATGCCGCCGCCGAAATCCGCGCAAGGCTGCGGCATCTGGTGGGCGAGCATGCCGCGTCGGTGACGATCTCGACCTGCCATGCCCTGGCCATGAGGCTGGTCGGCGCGAGGTTTGACGGCGTTGCCAAGGAAACACGTGACTTTGATGGCATTATCCGGGATGCCGTCCGCCAGCTAAACGGCGACGGGCTGAGCAAATCCGAGGCCGAGGCCCAGAGGGAGATCCTCATTCAGGGGTATCGCTGGATTCTGGTCGATGAATATCAGGACATCGGCCCCGAGGAATACGCGCTGATTTCCGCCGTCGCAGGCAGATCCCTCGAAGATCCCGATCAGCGTCTGAGCCTCTTTGCGGTGGGGGATGACGACCAGAATATCTATGCCTTTGCCGGCGCGTCGATTTCCTTTATCCGCAAGTTCGAAGAAGACTATCGCGCGAAACCAAAATTCCTGACCGAGAATTACCGTTCCACGCGCTATATCATCGATGCGGCCAATCAGGTGATCGAACCTGCGCGCGGCCGGATGAAGGATGGCCATGCCATCACTGTGGACAAGGTGCGCGGCCTCGAGCCGGGCGGGGGCATCATGGCCACCCATGATCCGGTTGGCAAAGGGCGCGTTCAGTTCCTCGATGTGGCGGATGACGACATTCTTCAGGCAATGTCCGCCGTTGACGAGTTGGTGCGGATTTCGCGCCTTGACCCCGACTTTCACTGGGCGCGGACAGCGATCATTTCTCGTGACTGGAAACGTTTGGAACCGGTCCGCGCCTATGCCGAAAAGCTGGGCCTGCCGGTCGAAATGGCGAACGAGAAACTGCCGAGCATCTGGCGTCTGAGAGAGATGCAGCAGCTTGTCTCGGACCTCCGCCAAGACCCGTCCGCGATGCTCAATATTCAGGATATTCTATTGGTCCTGAACCGCCAGCCTTCAAACCGCTGGGTCAACCTGATTGCAGAGGGGCTTGCCGATCTTGCACGCGAGCTGGGCAAAAAGACCATTCCGGTTCCCGATGCCATCGAGTGGTTGGCCGAATGGTCCCAAGACATCCGCAGTGCCCAGCGAGGCCTGCTATTGCTGACCGCGCACCGTTCCAAGGGATTGGAATTCGACCACGTTGTCATTCTCAACGGCGGATGGAAGGCGTTGTCGCGTGGAGAAGACGGAGAGGCCCCCCGACGTCTGTTCTATGTCGCCATGACGCGCGCCCGCAAAAGTCTGGCCGTGGTCGTCAGCGGCGAACATCCCTTTGTCCTGGCAGACAGCGAGAGCGAACTTCTGCGCAGGATCGAGCGCCCCCGCAACAGCGATCTGCCCAGCCCCGACCACTATCAGCTGCCAGAGCTGTCGTCGGTCGACCTGTCATTCGCCGGACGGCTATTCGATACGAGTCCGACGCTTGCAGCCATTTCGCGCGCGAGAGTGAATGATCCGGTTCACCTCGAGCGCAGAGAGGGCAGGTGGATCATCCTCGACCGAAGCGACTGCGTCATCGGCCGAATGGCAGCAAACTGGTCACCGCCGTCAGGGACAAGGTTGGTCGAGGGCAAGGTCGGAGCTGTGGTTCGCTGGCGCAAATCGGACAATGACGAGCATTTCCAGAGCTATATCAAGCGCGCAGAGTGGGAGACGGTTCTGCCAGAGTTTGTGTTCCGATCGACCTGAGCCACACCGCCGAAGTGCGGTGTCGTCCTGTCGAATGTTGCGACGGAAAAGCGCGGGGCCTGCGTAAGACGTCTGTAACTATGACGAACCTGCCTGTGGTTCAGACGAAAGGACGAATTATGACCTCCCGCCGCAATTTCCTTATTGGCCTTGGTGCGCTTGGCGCTGCCGCGACGCTGACCGTGCCCGTGCTTGCCATCGCGGCCACGCCGACCGGTGCGACCGCTGTCACCCGAGTCTATGGCGACGGGCTGCGTTTTGTCGCCGTCGCGCTGGCCTATGACGGCGACGTGGCGGCGGGCGAGCTCGACGCGGGCGCCTATGCCGTCGAAGGGCGGACTGTAACCGGCGTCTATCCGTCAACCTCGGCGGACCCGGCAGACAAGGCAGAGAGCGGGCCGTTTGTGATTGTCGAGTTGTCGGACGCGGACGCCGCTGCCGTGCTCAAGAGCGAACCCGAGCGCGGCGCGCCGCCCGCCGGAGCCAGCACGACCGGCGGAGCGGCTGCGGGCGGATCGGGCGGGCCAAGCTGGAGCGCGGGCGACCCCAACGTGTCGGGCACCACATGGACCGAGCCTGCCGCGACGGTGGTGACGCCCGAGGCCGAGGTCACGACCAGCGCGGTCGCCAACCTCGTGGTTGACGGCTTTGAACAGCGGGTCTGGAATGACCCCGTAACCGGCGATACGCTGGCCTACAACCTGTTTATCCCGGCCAACTATGACCCGGCGCAGAGCTATCCGCTGGTCAATTTCATGCATGACGCGGGGGCCTGTTCCGAGGACCCGACCTTTACCCTCAAACAGGGGCTGGGCGCGATTTCCTGGGCCTCGCCGACCGATCAGGCAGCCCGCCCCGCCTTTGTGCTGGCGCCGCAATTCGCCGAGATCGTCGCCGACGACAACAGCAATGCCTCGTCCATGCTGGATACTGTGGTGAACCTGATTACCGCGCTCACCCAGGAATTCTCGATCGATCCGGCGCGGCTGTATACCACGGGCCAGTCGGGCGGCGGGATGCTGTCGATTGCGATGAACATCAAATATCCGGACTTCTTTGCCGCGACGTTCCTCGTGGCGTGCCAATGGGATGCGGCGCTGGTGGCGCCGATGGCCGGAAACCGGATCTTCATCGTGGTGAGCGAGGATGACAGCAAGGCCTTTCCGGGGCAGACCGCGATCACCGATGCGCTGGAGGCCGCGGGCGCCAGCGTGGCCCGCGCCACTTGGGATGCGACATGGGACGCCGAGCAGTACCAGACCGCCTTTGACGACCTGATTGCCGAGGGTGCGCGGGTGAATTTCGTGGCCTTTGCGGCGGGCACGGTTTTCCCGGCGGGGGCCAGCACGGAGGGGGCCAGCGGCCACCAGAACACGTGGCGGGTGGCCTATACGATCGAACCGATCCGCGACTGGATCTTGCGGACGAACCTGTGAGGCTGTGATGACGTTTCGCACACTTCTGATGGCTGGCGCTCTTGCGCTGGCCCTCCCTGCCGTTGCTCTGGCGCAGGGGATGTCCGACACTGATCCGACGCTCGCCGCGGCCAAGGCCGCGACGGATGCCGGGGACCTCGCCGGTGCCATCGTGCTATACGAGCAGGCCGCCGCGCAGGGTGTGACCGGCGGCGCCTCGGAACTTGCCCGGATTTATCTCGAGGGTGGGGCGGGTGTCGTGCCGGATTACGCCCTCGCCCTCGAGTGGGCGACGACAGCCGCCGAGGCGGGCGACAGCCGCGGGCTGCTCTATCTGGGTAAAATCTGGATGGAGGGTTTGGGGGTCGAGGTCGATCCCGCCAAGGCGGCCGGTTATTTCGCGCAGGCCAATGACGCGGGCGACCGCAAGGCGGCGCGCTACCTTGGCCTGATCGCGACCGGGCAGGGTGACCCTGCGGCTGCTGCGGAGTGGTATGCGATTGCCGCCGAACGCGGCGATATCACCTCGCAATTCTACCTCGGTCAGGCCTACGAGCGTGGCGCGGGCGTGGCGCAGGATTACGGGCAAGCGATGGCGTGGTATGCCAAATCCGCCGAACGCGGCGACCTCATCGCCTCGGACGGGATGGTCGGCATGGCCGGTCTCTACGAGAACGGGCTGGGTGTGGATATCGACCTAGACAAGGCGACCGCGCTCTACGAGCAGGCCGCCGCGCTGGGAAATACGACCGCGCAGGCAGCCCTGATCCGGCTCGGGGGCTGAGGCGGCGATCCGGCTGCAACGCCGGGATCGTGCTGACGAGCGAGAGACAAATAGAAAGAGGGGCACCATTGGCGCCCCTCTTTGTGTGTCTGCGTCACGAAATGTCAGGCGACAGTTCCGGCCTAGTTGACCAGCGTGGCCTCGGTGGCGGCGCGGAACTCGGCTTCGGTTACGCCGGTGGCCAGTTCGACGATCTTTAGCCCGCCCTCGACGACGTCCAGCACGCCGAGGTTGGTGATGATCCGGTCCACCACGCCCTTGCCGGTCAGCGGCAGGGTGCAGGATTTCAGCACCTTGGATTCGCCATGTTTGTTGGCGTGATCCATCACGACGACCACGCGGCCAACGCCGGCGACCAGATCCATCGCGCCGCCCATGCCCTTGACCAGCTTGCCCGGGATCATCCAGTTCGCCAGATCGCCGTTTTCGGCAACCTCCATCGCGCCCAGAATGGCCATCGCGATTTTGCCGCCGCGGATCATCGCAAAGCTGGTCGCGCTGTCGAAATAGGCGGTGTGCGGCAGTTCGGTGATCGTCTGCTTGCCCGCGTTGATCAGGTCGGCGTCTTCATCGCCCTCATAGGGGAACGGCCCCATGCCCAGCATGCCGTTTTCGGATTGCAGGGTCACGGTCATGCCGTCGGGGATGTAGTTCGACACCAGCGTCGGAATCCCGATACCGAGGTTCACGTACCATCCGTCCTGCAATTCCTGAGCGGCGCGTGCCGCCATCTGGTTGCGGTCCCAGCCCTTGACTTCGGCCATTTATGCCTCCTCCCGCTTGCGCACGGTGCGCTGTTCGATGCGTTTTTCATGCGCGCCCTCGATCAGGCGATGCACGTAGATACCGGGCAGGTGGATGTGATCGGGGTCCAGCGTGCCGGCGGGAACGATTTCCTCGACCTCGGCGACGCAGATTTTGCCGCACATGCCGGCGGGCACGTTAAAGTTCCGCGCGGTTTTGCGGAAAATCAGGTTGCCGGTGGTGTCGGCCTTCCATGCCTTGATGATCGACAGGTCGGCCACGATTCCGGTTTCAAGGATGTAGTCCTTGCCGCCAAAGGATTTGACCTCTTTGCCCTCGGCAATCACGGTGCCGACGCCGGTCGCGGTGTAGAACCCCGGAATGCCAGCGCCGCCAGCGCGCATCCGCTCGGCCAAGGTGCCTTGGGGGTTGAATTCCAGCTCCAGCTCTCCGCTCAGATACTGGCGCATGAATTCCGCGTTCTCGCCCACGTAGGACGAGATCATCTTTTTCACCTGCCTGGTTTCCAAGAGCTTGCCCAGACCAAAGCCGTCAACCCCTGCGTTGTTGGACGCAAAGGTCAGGTCCTTGGCCCCGCTCGCCCGGATGGCGTCGATCAGCAGTTCGGGGATGCCGCACAGGCCAAACCCGCCCGCCGCGATCAGCATCCCGTCAACCATCAGACCGTCCAGCGCCGAAGTCGCGCTGTCGTAGATCTTGGACATGATGTTCCTCCTGTTGAAATTCCCGTTCGAGAATTTGATATTGGCGCACAATGCCTCATCTGCAAAACGGGGGATATTGGGGAAACTACGTATGCGTGTTACTACGTATCCAACTACGTAGGAGTCCCCATGCCGCAATCCCTGCAAGAGACCGCGTTCGAGGCCTCTCCGGTGGCGCAGATGGTGCTGGCGCATCGGTCGATCCGGACCGCGAACCGCGCCGCCCATGTGCTGTTCGGCTATGCCGAGGGGGAAATGGTCGGGCAGTCCATCCGGCTGCTCTATCCGACGACGGGAGACTTTTCCGACATCGGCGCAAGGGCCGAGGCGGGGCTGGCCGCCGCAGGCAGCTATGAGGACCAGCGGTTCATGCGGCAGGCGGATGGCACGATCTGCTGGATGCGGGCGCGGGGGGTGACGCTGACGCCCGAGGTGCCCTTTGACCTGACGGTCTGGGCGTTCGAGCTGATCGCGGATAAACCCAGCCGGTCGATCGACCTGACGGACCGCGAACAGGAAATCGCCCGCGAGGTCGTCAATGGCCGCACCTGCAAGGAAATCGGCCTGTCGCTGGGAATTTCGCATCGCACCGTCGAAGTCCACCGCGCCCGCCTGATGAAGAAGCTGGGCGCGCGGAACACGGCGGAACTGGTGTCGCGGTTCATCGTGGTAGGCTAGGGGCGCGGCGGTATGGTCCTGTGCGTTCAAAGGCGCAGGCCAGTTGCAGCAGCGCCAGATCATCCCAGCCCCGCCCGGCAAAGGTCAGACCGGCGGGCATGCCGATATCCGCGAGCATGCCCATCGGGACGGTGACGGTCGGTATCCCCAGATGCCGGATCGCCAGATTGCCGTTGGCGATCCATGTGCCGTTGCGCCACGCCAGATCGGCGCTGGCAGGGGTCACATCGGCATCGGCGGGGGCGATATCGGCAACGGCGGGAAACACCACCGCATCGAGGCCCAGATCGTCCATCCATGCCTCGAGGTCGATGCGGCGGGTTTCCTCCAGCCCGCGAAACCCTGCCTCCAGATGCGGAATGTCGCGGAAATCGGCCACAGGATGGGCGCGGACATGGGCGGGGTAGGTGGCGATATCGTCGTCAAAGCCGGTATAGCGGTCGGGCAGCGCACCGGGGGGCGCGGGGAAGATCCGCGCGCCGTCCACATCGGCCAGCCGATTGAGGTGCGGGTCGTTGTTCGTCCGCAGGAAATCGTCCCACGCCCAAGCCGAGAGATCGACGATTTCGCGTTTCAGATAGGCCTCTGACACCAGCCCGCGGGTTTTGAGGCTGGGCATGCCGGGGCGGTCGGCCTCGTAGCGGCTGACCACCGGAAAATCGGTGACGACCACGGTGGCTCCGGCGGTTTCCAGCGCGGTGCGGGCCTGTTGCCAGAGCGCAATCATCGAGGGGCGCGTGTCGATCCGCTGACCCGTCGGCCCGCCGATGCCGCCCTGCGGATGGGTGCCGGCATCGGGGTCGGCGTTGATATACATCGCCGGAATGCCGATGCGTTTGCCCCGCAGGGTCGCGGTATCCGCGAGGGCGGGATAGCTGGCGGGGCGGTGGGCGCTGGCGGCGGGGATCGGAACCCAAGGCTGGCTGCGCCACAGATCGCCGCGCGTGTCGGGGTCGTCGGCGACGATCACGTCCAGCACCTCCAGCAGGTCCGCCATGCTGCGCGTATGCGGCACGACCACATCCATCGTCGGCACCAATGGCCAGTTGCCGCGCACCGAAATCACGCCGCGCGACGGGGTATAGGCGCATAGCCCGTTGTTGGCGGCGGGGGCGCGGCCGCTGCTCCATGTTTCTTCGCCCAGACCAAAGGCGCAGAGGCTGGCGGCGGTGGCGGTGCCAGAACCGTTGGACGATCCGGAGGCAAAGGCGGCGGTGAGATAGGCGGGGTTATAGGGGCTCTCTGCCCGACCATAGAGACCGCGCTGCATCCCGCCATTGGCCATCGGCGGCATATTCGTCAGGCCCAGCAGCACCGCCCCGGCCGCCCGCAGGCGGGCAATGGCAAAGGCGTCGTCGGTCGCCACCAGATCGGCAAAGGCGGGCGATCCGCAGGCGACGGTGAGGCCACGTGCCTTGTAGCTGTTTTTGGCGGTGTAGGGGATGCCGTCCAGCGGCCCGAGCGTCTGCCCCGCCGCCCGCCGGTCATCGGCGGCGCGGGCCTCTGCCAGCGCGGCGGGGTTGAGCACCGGCACGGCGTTCAGCACCGGATCGAGCGCGGCGATCCGGTCCAGATAGGCCTGCGTCAGCGCGGTGGCGGTGATCCGCCCCTCGGCCAAGGCCGAGGAGAGGTCTGCAAGGGTCGCCTCGACGATCATGGGCGGGCAGAGGGCTGTTGCTGGGTGATGCAGTGGATCCCGCCGCCCCGCGCAAACAACTCGCGCGCGTCTAGGGTGACCACCTCGCGCCCGGGATAGGCGGCGGCGAGGATGTCGCGGGCACGGGCGTCGGCGATTTCCTCGCCAAAGCCGCAGGCAATCACCGCGCCGTTGATCACCAAGTGGTTGATATAGCTGTAATCGACCGGACCGTGGCCATCGCTGATACAGTCCGGCGCGGGCACGTCGATGATGTCAAAGGACCGCCCCTGCGCATCGGTGGCCAGCTGCAACAACGCGCGGATATCGCGCATCACCGCATGGTCGGGGTGGCTGCTGTCGCGCTGTTCGTGCAGCAGGATCACGCCGTCTGACGGGATGGTCGCCACGATATCGACATGGCCGCGTGTGCCATAGGTTTCATAATCGCGGGTCAGGCCGCGCGGCAGCCAGATCGCCTGCGTGGTGCCCAGTGTGCGGCAGAGTTCCTCCTCGACCCGCTGTTTGTCGGCATGGGGGTTGCGACCGGGGTCGAGCTGGACGGTTTCGGTGATCAGCACGGTGCCAGCGCCGTCCACGTGGATGCCGCCGCCTTCGTTGACCAGCAGCGAGGGGATCACGGGCGCGCCGACGATGCCGGCGATGAACCGCGCGAGGTCGCGGTCGTTGGTCGCGCTGGTCCAGTCGTTGCCGCCCCAGCCGTTGAAAATCCAGTCCACTGCCGCCAGCGATCCATCCGCCGCATGGACAAAGGTCGGGCCGCTGTCACGCAGCCAGAAATCGTCGATCACCCGGTCGTAAATGTCGATCGATCCGTCCAGCATCGCCCGCGCCCGCGTCCGTTCGCTGGGATCGACGATCATCGACAGGGGTTGTCGGCTGGCAATCGTATTGGCGACGCTGGCCCAGGCGGCATAGCCCGCGTCCTTTTCGGCCGGTGTGCTGCCAAGAGTGGCCCCTTCGCGCGGGAAGGACATCCAGATGCGGTCCTGCGGCGCGGATTCGGAGGGCATCAGCCAGTGGGTCGTCGTCACGTCGGTGTTCCTTTGGTCGGTCCCCCCGCCAGCAGGGCCAGCGGGGGAGTGGTGGTTATTTCTGGATCGAGGTCCAGATTTTCGTATACAGGTCCTGCGTTGCCTGCGGGCAAACGTCGTTGAATTTGCCAGCGGCCTTGAGTTCATCAGGAACGACGATTTCCGGCGCGTCCAGCAGTTCCGCGTCCATATAGGCCTCGGAGCCGACAATACCGTTGGCATATTTCGCATAGTTCGAAATCAGCGCGGCGTTTTCCGGCAGCATGATAAAGTTCTGGAACAGTTTCGCGTTCTCGACGTTCTGCGCATCGGCCAGCACCGCGACGCTGTCCATCCACAGGGGGAAGCCCTCTTGCGGGTAGCCATAGGCGTATTTGGCGTTTTCCAGCCGCACCTTGGCCGAGGCCCCGTTCCAGTAGACGCCGGCCAAGAGGTCTTCGTTCACGAATTTGCTGTTCTCGGGGTAGTCGATGCCGCTCCAATGCGGTTTGGCGGCGGCCAGACCGTCGGCCACGGCCTTGAGCACGGTCAGATCGTCGGTGCAGGGGGTGCCGCCGTAGTAATAGATGGCGAGGTTCATCACGTCCTGCATCTCCGGCACGACGTTGATCAGCCCGTCCAGTTCCGGTGGCACCTCGAGGAAAATCGACGAGGTGTTGATGTCGCCGCTATAGGCCTCGGTGTTGACGATGACGCCGGTGGACCCCCATTGCCACGGCACGGTGTAGCGGCGGCCCTGATCCCATGCCACGTCGACCCATGCCGGGTCGATATTGCCAAAGTTTTCCATCTGGTCGGGCCGGGTTTCCAGCAAGAGGCCCAGTTCGACCCAGATCGGCACATAGCTGTTGGTCGGCACGACGATGTCGAACCCGTGACCGCCCGCCTGCACCTTGGCCAATGCGGTATCGTTGCTATCGTATTCGGTGATGGTCACCTTGACGTCATAGGTCTGTTCGAATTTGGCGATCAACTCGGGGCTGGTGTAATTGCCCCAGTTAAAGATGTTCAGCTGGCCTTCGGCCATCGCGGTCGACCCCAAGAGGGCCATGCCGAGCGTAAGCGGGGTCACGTGTTTCATCGTCTCTCCTGTCAGTGAAATCACCCGGTGCGACCGGATTTGTTGATGGTGAAAAAGACCGCCACAATCGCGATGCTGATCGCCAGCAACAGCGTTGAAACGGCGTAAACATCCGCCGAGACGCCGCGCCGCAATTGTCCCAGCATATAGGTCGGCAGGGTTTCCTGACCGGCTGATTTGACAAATTCGGAAATCACGACGTCATCGAGCGAAATCACAAAGGCCAGCATGAAACCGGCCAGAATACCGGGCCACAGCAGCGGCAGGGTCACGCGGCGGAACGCGGTCCACGGCCCGGCATAGAGGTCGGCAGCCGCGTTTTCGAGGTTGTGGTCCATGCTGTCCAGACGGGCGCGGATCGGCATATAGGCAAAGGGGATGCAGAACGCGGTATGGGCGGCGATCAGATAGGCGCCGCCGGTATAGCCCGTGGCGACCTTGATCCCGGCAAAGAGGATCAGCAGCGCGACGGCCATCACGATTTCCGGCACCATCAGCGGCTGGTTCACCACGACCATCACCAGCGTCTGACCGCGAAATCCGGCCCCGCGCGAGGTGGCCAGCGCGGCGGCGGTGGCGCTGGCGGTGGCGATCACCCCGGCAATGGTGGCCACCCAGACCGACAGCAGCGCGGCGCGCTGGATGTCGTCGTTCTGGAATGCGGCAAAGTACCAGCGCAGGGAAAACCCCTCCCACTGGCCGATCGTGTCGCCGCTGTTGAACGAATAGGCCGAGAGCACCAGCATCGGCACATAGAGCACGATAAATCCGGCGATTGCGATCGCGGCAAAGCCGGGGACATGGCGGACATCAAAGGGACGGTTACGCATGGCCGGTCTCCTTGCGGGTGAGGCGCGTTTGCACGATCAGCACCGCGACGATCAGGATCAGGAGTGTCACCGACAGCGCGGCCCCCAGCGGCCAGTTGCGGCCCTGACCAAATTGCAGCTCGATCAGGTTGCCGAGCATCAGGGATTTGCCGCCGCCCAGTACGCGCGGGGTCACATAGGCCCCCAGCGACGGGATGAACACGAGGATGGAACCGGCCACCAGACCGGGGCGGATCACCGGGAAAATCACCCGCCGCAGGCAGGTCCAGCGGGTGGCGTAGAGGTCATAGGCAGCCTCGACCAGACGGAAATCGATACGCTCGACCGCGGCATAGACGGGCAGAACCATCAGCGGCAGGTAGACATAGGTCATGCCAAAGCCGACGGCGAAATCGGTGAACAGCATCTGTAGCGGCGCGTCGATCAGGTGCAGTTTCAGCAGCACCGTGTTGATCAGACCGTCCTTGCGGATCACCTCCTGGATCGCGAGGGTGCGCACCAAGAGGTTGGTCCAGAACGGCACGGTGATCAGGAACAGCAGCAGGTTGCGCCATTTCGCGGTGCGGGTCGCGACGAAATAGGCCAAGGGCACGCCAAAGGCCGCCGTCAGCAGGGTGGTCGCCGCCGCCAGTTTAATCGACCGCCAGAAAATCGCGACATGCGCGTCGGCCAGTCCCAGCGTGTCGTCGAAAATGTCCCGCTCTAGCATCACCGAGACCCAGGCGTCGGTGGAAAACGCCCAGACGACGTTGCCATAGCGGCCCGGTTCGAGGAAGGAATAGAGGATCACCACCGCCATCGGGGCCAGTGAAAACAGGCCGATCAGGATCAGCGCCGGACTGGCCAGCGCCCAGCGGTTGCGGCTGTCCTGACGGTCGCGGGCGGCCTCGGCTGCGCTGGTCATGCCGCGGCACCCGTCACCAGCCGGATCGCGGCGGGGGGCAGCGACAGGGTAATCCGTTCGCCCTGCGCCGGAACGGGGCCAAGGTCGATGCCATTTTGTACGCGGACCATGATCGGCAGGCCCTGATCGGTGACGACGTGCAATTGCGTGTCGGTCCCGAGGAACACGGCGGTTTCGACGCGGCCAGACAGGGCGGGCAGGCCGGGGGCGGTGCCCAACTGGATATGTTCGGGCCGGATCAGTGCCGAGACCGCTGCGCCCTGCGGCAGGTCGCTGGCCACCTGCGCCTGCCCGATGGGTCCCAGATCGACCTGAGCGACGCCACCGGACTGTGCCGTGATCTGCGCGGGGAGAAAATTACTCTCGCCAATGAACGAGCCGACGAAACGGTCGGCGGGCCGGTCATAGAGGTCGCGCGGCGCGGCGATCTGGTGGACGCGGCCGTTGCTCATGACGGCGATGCGGTCGGACATGGCCATCGCCTCTTCCTGGTCGTGGGTGACAAAGATAAAGGTGATGCCGGTGTTCTTTTGCAGGCGCTTGAGTTCGAGCTGCATGTCCTTGCGCAGTTTCATGTCCAGCGCCGACAGCGGTTCGTCCAGCAGCAAAATCCGCGGTCCGGGGGCCAGCGCCCGCGCCAGCGCAACCCGCTGTTGCTGCCCGCCCGACAGGGCCGACACACGCCGCGCGGCCAGATGCGCCATCTGCACCAGATCCAGCATCCGTTCGACGGTGTCGCGGACCTCTGCGCAGGGTTTGCCCAGACATTCCAGCCCAAAGGCGATGTTCTGCGCCACGGTCATATGCGGAAACAGCGCGTAGTTCTGGAACACGGTGTTCACGGGGCGTTTGTTCGGGGGCAGGGGGGCGATGTCCCGCCCGTCGAGGAGGATCGCGCCGCCGCTGGGGGCCTCGAATCCGGCGATCACCCGCAGCAGGGTGGTTTTCCCGCATCCGCTGGGGCCGAGCAGGGTGAAAAATTCGTTCTCTGCGATGGAAAAATTGACGTCGTGCAAGGCTGTGACAGCCAAAGCGCCCACTCCGTAGGTTTTGCGGATCTGGTGTAAGTCGATCAAGGTCGCTGTCCCAATTTGCCCCGAATTTGATCAAACGCTATTGACAGATAAGTTTTAGTCAATAAAAATTTTTATCGAGTAAAGAAATTTTTGGCTCCCCGCACAATGGATGATCAAAACGTGACCACCGCCGCCCCCGGGCTGCGCGATCGCAAAAAGGCGCAGCGGCGACAGGAAATTCTGGCGGTGGCCAAGGATTTGTTCGACACGCGCGGTATCGCGGCCAGTACGATGGCCGATATTGCGCGGGCCGCCGGTGTCTCTGCGCCGACGGTGTTCAACTATTTCGGGTCCAAGGATGCGATCCTCGTCGCGATCATCGCCGAGGGTATCGATGACGCCTATGCGCAGGATCTGATTCTGCCGCGCCACGGCGAAGACGGCGATTTCTGCACGATTTTGGTCAATCTCTTTGCCTTTATCACCCAAGGCACGCTGCGGATCGCGCCGCGCCGTATCTGGCGCTACGCCGAGGCGAATGTGATCCGCCATCCGCAGACCGATCTGGCGCGGGAATACCGGCTGGCCGAACATCGGCTGAAATCGGTGCTGCGCGACCATCTGGCGGTCTATGATATCCGGTTGACCAATGGTGCCGAACCGGACGTGTCCGAGATCATCGGGCTGTTCCATGATTTATGGAACCTCGCGTTTCTGGCCCATGTCCGGGGCGATACGCCCACGCTTGCCGATCATTGCGACGACCTGACAGCCCGGTTCGCGCCGCTGTGCCGGATGATCTTTGCCCCCGATTTTTTGACCTCTCCGCAGCTAAAGGGCCGCCCATGATTTTCGCAGATACTGTGATCGAAAACGCCGATGTTGTGACGATGAACCCCGATCAGCCACGGGCCGAGGCGGTGGCGATCGCGGGTCGATCCATCATGGCCGTGGGATCGAACGCCGAGATTGCCGCGCTGGTCGGGCCGCAGACACGGAGGATCGATGCGCAGGGCAACACCGTGCTGCCCGGCTTTGTCGAGGCGCATTTGCATCTGTTTTCCGGTGCGATGGGTCTGCAACTGTTGCAACTGGATGGTGTGCAGGGGCTAGAGCAACTTACCCCGCTGCTGCGCCAATATGCGGCGGACAATCCGCGCGAAACCCTGCTGATCTGCAAGGCGGCGGATTACAACCTGATGGGGCCGGGGCAATCGGTGACGCGGCACGATCTGGATCAGGCGCTGCCCGACCGTCCGGTCATCCTGATTGCGGGCGATCACCATACGGCATGGGCCAATACCATCGCGCTGGACCGCGCCGGGGTTCTGCATGGCCGCGAGATGCCGATTGGCAATGAGATCGTCATGGGGCCGGACGGGCTGGCGACGGGGGAATTGCTGGAATTTTATGCCTATACGGCGGTTCTGGCCCTGCGCAGCACCGGCGGGCGCGAAGATCTGGGCTTTACCGGATCGGAACCCGCGCGGGATGTCACACCGGCCGAGCGGGCGTTCGATCTGGACCTGATGCGCAGCGGGCTGGCCTATTGCGCGTCGTTCGGCTTTACCTCCTTGCACAATATGGACGGGAATTTCTATCAACTCGACCTGCTGGCCGAACTGGAGGCCGGTGGCGATCTGATCTGCCGCACCGAAGTCCCGTTCCACCTGACGCCGGAGAAACCTGTCTCTTCGCTGAAAGAGGCGTCGCTGATGCAGCGGCAGTTCAACAGTGACAAGCTGCGGTCCGGTCGGGTCAAGCTGTTCATGGACGGTGTTGTGGACAGTGGCACCGCGTTTTTCCTGGAGGATTACGCCGACGAGCCGGGTTTGCGCGGCGATGCGCTGCATAGTGTCGAGCGGTTCAACGAAATCGCCATAGAGGCGGATCGGCGCGGGCTACAGATCAGCGTGCATGCCATCGGCGATGCCGCCGTGCGCCGCGTGCTGGACGGCTATCAGACCGCGCGCGAGGCGAACGGACCCCGCGACAGCCGCCACCGCATCGAACATATCGAGGTGCTGCACCCCGACGACCTGCCACGGATCAGGGACTTGGGCGTGGTGGCGTCGATGCAGCCGTCGCACCCGCCCGCGGCGATGGATTTCCCGTGGGACCCGTGGCGCAAGCGTGTCGGCGCGGCCCGCTGGGACGGGGCGTTTCCGGTGGCGGCGCTGCGCGAGGCGGGGGTGCCGATCGCCTTTGCCTCGGACTGGCCGGTGGCGGATATCAACCCGATGCGCGGGGTTCAGGCGGCGATGACGCGGCCCAAGTTCACCGAAGACGGCCCCGACAACCGCGTGACGCTGGATCAGGCGCTGGAGTATTACACGCGCGGCGGGGCCTATGCCGGGTTCGACGAACACCGGCTGGGCAGTCTGATCCCCGGCATGATGGCCGATATCGTGGTGATGGATCACCGGCTGCACGATATGCCGGTCGATCAACTGGGCACGGCGCGGGCTGCGATGACCCTGTGTGACGGCGCGGTGATCTGGCAGGCCTGACGTGGCGTCTATGCGATTGGAATGGGTTCGGGGGGCTTGCATTACGCTGCGGGGTCTCTGAACCTGCGGGTCAAAGAGGAGAGGCCCCATGTTCGATGCTATCGTAATCGCCAAAGACGGCGATACCCAGACCGTGACCAGAACCCAAGTGTCGCCTGACCAGTTGCCCGCTGGTGATGTGCTGGTGCAGGTGGGCTATTCGACCCTGAATTACAAGGACGCGCTGGCGATGACCGGCGCGGCGCCGGTGGTGCGCAGTTTCCCGATGGTGCCGGGGATCGACTTTGTCGGGGTGGTGATCGAGAGCAGCCATGCCGACTATGCCCCCGGTGACCGGGTGATCCTGAATGGCTGGGGCGTCGGTGAAACCCATTGGGGCGGGCTGGCGAAACAGGCGCGGGTCAAGGGCGACTGGCTGGTGCCGCTGCCCGAGGGGATTTCGATGCGCCGCGCCATGGCGATTGGCACGGCGGGTTATACGGCGATGCTCTGTGTGCAGGCGCTGGAACGGCACGGGGTGCGCCCCGACAGCGGCGAGGTCGCGGTGACCGGCGCGGCAGGCGGCGTGGGATCGGTGGCGACGGCGCTCTTGGCCGGGCGGGGATATCACGTGGCGGCGGTGACGGGCCGCGCCGAAGAGGCCGAGTTCCTGCGTGGGCTGGGCGCCAGCAGCATCGTGGATCGTACGGAATTGACCGGCAAGGCGCGCCCCCTGTCCAAGGAACGCTGGGCAGGCGCGGTGGATGTCGCGGGCAGTACGGTTCTGGCGAATCTGCTGTCGATGATCCGCTATGGCGGCACGGTCGCGGCCTGCGGATTGGCGGCGGGGATGGACCTGCCGACGACGGTCGCGCCGTTCATCCTGCGCGGGGTGACGCTGGCGGGGGTGGACAGCGTGATGGTTCCCGGTCCGATCCGCCGGGCCGCGTGGGCGGCACTGGCGGCGGAACTGGATATGGCCAAGCTGGATGCGCTGACGGTCGAGGTCCCGTTCGATCAGGTCATCGACACCGCGCCGAAATTCCTGTCAGGCCAGGTGCGCGGGCGGGTGGTTGTCCCCGTCGCGCCGGAACTAGAGTGATCAGGCGGGCAGGCCAGCGGGCAGGTTGGTCTGTGCCGGTGCAATCTGCGCACGGGCCAGATCGGCGGCAGCGGCCTGACGGGCCTGCGCCAGATAGGCGGCGCGGGTGGTGCCGAGCGCGGCGAAATCGGCGGACGACAGGTGCTGCGCGGTGATCTGGGCGGCACGGATTTGCTGGGCGGCCTGCATACGGCTGATGATACGCTGGAACATCTGAGTCTCCTTTTGTTGGGTTCAACGTAGGAGTTTTCTGCAGTGCGCACATCGGCCAAGTCAGAAATGCCGCCATGCAGCATTTGCATGGCGGCACTAATTTTCGTTTACAGATAGGGGTTTGCGCGCTGCTGTCAGGCCTCTAGCAGGCGGTTCTGCTGCTCGCGCAGCGCAAAGATGTCCAGATCATCGACAATTTCCACATCGTCGAGGGTGATAATCTGGTCGCGCACCACGTCGCGTTTCAGCTTGATATGATGGGCGAGGCCGATCGGCAGCGCGCCGATTTTATGGGCGCGCGAGGCGGGGATCGCCTTGGCCCAGACCTTGAACCCGCCTTCGCCGTCCAGATATTCGCCCGCCTTGAAGTCGCCCTTGGCGGTGGCGACGGCATCGCCGCGATAGCGGGTGGAACTGCCCGTGGGTTCGCCGCGCAGCACCGCCGACAGGACCGAGACCGAGGTTTCCAGCCCGATCAGGTGGAACGGACGCCACATCGACCCGTACCAGCCGGATTTATCGGTCAGCAGGCCGTATTGGTTGAAACACTGGCGGGTGTATTCGTTCGGGGCCTTGAAGGTGACGAACATCCCGTACTGGATGTTGTTCAGCACGACGCGGCCATCGGGTTCACGGCTGGCGGCGATATCGACGATGCCGTTCTTTTCCAGCCGCCCGCCGTCGGAGACGGGTTTGAACACCTCGGCCAGATCCTGAAGCCCGGCCGGATGGAAGGCCAGACCGTCATAGGGGCAGTCGAGGCCGGTGGCATTGGCGACAGCGGCCATTTCGATGGCGGCCTTGGTCCCGTCGGTAAAGGAGTTGTACATTTTCGGGTTGAAATCGCCCGCCTTGACCTGTTCGGGGGTGAAATCAAAGAAATCCCAGACGGTATCGGGCGTGGAATAGCGGTAATGCGGGCAGAAATTCATGCCCTTGCCCGAAGACACCAGTTCGAACCCGGCAGAGCGGACCCAATCGACCAGTTCGCATTGCGCGGCGGGTTGATCACCATAGGCCATCGAATAGACG
This sequence comes from uncultured Paracoccaceae bacterium, assembly GCA_937864535.1. Classification (GTDB taxonomy): domain Bacteria; phylum Pseudomonadota; class Alphaproteobacteria; order Rhodobacterales; family Rhodobacteraceae; genus Marivivens. The sequence goes on along the minus strand of CALMJS010000019.1, from coordinate 246,080 downwards.
ACGCCCTTTTCCCGCGCCTTTTCGGCGAGTATGGCGCCGCACATCACGTCGGCCTCGACGTTGACCATAATGACGTGTTTGCCCGCCTCGATCGCGGCCAGCGCGTGGCGCGTCCCGGCCAGCGGGTGGCCCGTCGCCTCGATCACGCATTCGATGCCGTCAAAGGCAAACAGATCGGCGGCGTTGTCGGTGATATGGGTGGTGCCGGCGGCATAGGCCTCGGCCAGCGATTTGGCGGCATAGCGTTCGGCGGGCCAATGGACGCGCGACAGCGAGGCCTGCGCCTTGGCCGGATTCACGTCCGCGATGCCGACGATATGGTAGCCGGGGATGTGCTGGGCCTGCGACAGGATCATAGAGCCGAATTTTCCGGCGCCGATCAGGCCGACGCGGACAGGTTTACCGGCGGCGGCGCGGGCGGCCAGCATGGTGGACAGGTTCATTTCTCCCCTCCCTTTGGGATGCGTTTGCGGCAGATTAGCGATAGCCGTTGAAAATGAACCATCACGATTTCGCAAAGAACGTTTAAGCTGTGCTTAACTACTCTTCATGAATCGTTTCTTGTTTGAATCGGCGCTCACTGGCCATGTGCTATCATGCACGGGGTGGAGGGCATGATGTCAGGCACGGCGTTTATCGGTCTGGGAATGATGGGTCAGGGTATGGCCCGCAATATGCTGTCCAAGGGAATCGCGCTGCGCGGGTTTGACCTGAACGCCGCCGCACGCACGCGGTTTGCCAATTTTGGCGGCACAGCCTGTGTTACGGCGGCGCTGGCGGCGCAGGGCTGCGATATGGTGTTCGTGATGGTGCAGACCGCTGCCCAAGCACGGCAGGTTCTGTTCGCCGATGGCGTGGCCGCGGCGCTGGACCCGCAGTCCGTCATCGTTCTTTGTTCGACGATTTCCGCCAGCGATATGCGCAGGATCTCTGCCGAGGTCGCCGCCATCGGCCACGATCTGTTGGCCGCGCCGGTATCGGGCGGGCAGGTCGGCGCGGATGCGGGCACATTGACGATCATGGCGTCGGGGCCGGAGCGCGCCATGAAAAAGGCACTGCCCGCGCTACAGGCCGTGGCGAAAAAGGTCCACCAGCTGGGCACCGATCCGGGGCTGGGCGCCACCTACAAGGTCGTGCATCAACTGGCCGCCGGAGTGCATCTGGTCGCTGCTGCCGAACTGATGGCGCTGGGGGTCAAGGCGGGCTGTGATCCGCACAAGCTGTATGAAATCGTCTCAAGCTCTGCCGGGAATAGCTGGATGTTTGGCGACCGTGCCCCGCGGATGATGGAGGCTGACCCGCGCGCGACCTCGAGCGTGGATATTTTCCTCAAGGATATGTCGCTCGTTCTCCAGACGGGCGAGGAAACCGGCGTGCCGCTCCCTTTGGCGCAGGCGGCCTTTCAGATGCTGAAGGCCGCGGGTGAAATGGGCTGCGGGCCGTCCGATGACAGCACTGTCGTGCGCGCCTACGAAGAGGTGACCGGCGCCGTGGTGCATAAGGCCATCACTGAATGATCGCCCTGTTGCCCGGCAAGGTCGCGGTGATCACCGGGGCGGCCAGTCCGCGTGGTTTGGGCAAGTCCACCGCGCAGATGTTCGCGGACCATGGGGCGCGGGTGGTGATCCTCGATCTGGATCAGACCGCCGCCGAGGACGCCGCCGCCGATATCGGCGAGGCGCATTTCGGGCTGGCCTGCGATGTCACGCATAAATCCGATTGCGAGGCCGCTGTGGCGGCGATTTTGGCGGAATGCGGCCAGATCGATATCCTCGTGAACAATGCCGGGATCACCCAGCCGCTGCGCCTGATGGAGATCCGGCACGAAAACTATGACGCGGTGATGGACGTGAACCTGCTGGGCACGCTGAACATGACGCAGGCCGTGGTGCCGCATATGCGCGAACGCGGGCAGGGGTCGATCATCAACCTGTCGTCGGTTTCGGCGCAGCGTGGCGGCGGGATTTTCGGCGGGCCGCATTATTCGGCGGCCAAGGCGGGCGTTCTGGGCCTGACCAAGGCGATGGCGCGGGAACTCGCGCCCGATGGCATCCGGTCGAACGCCATTTGTCCGGGCTTTATCGCCACGGATATCACCGGCGGCGCGCTGACCGAGGCGATGACCGCGCAGATCATTGCAGGAATACCCATGGGCCGTGTCGGTCAGGCGTCAGATGTCGCGGGATGCGCGCTGTTTCTGGCCTCTGATCTGTCGGCCTATGTCACGGGGTCCGAAGTGGATGTGAACGGAGGTTCGCTTATCCACTAGGCAAATGGCACGGCCCGCCCCCCTTTCTCTCTCTGGGCGGGTCGTGCTAACGCGTCGGGCTGCGGCTGACCTGCGGCAGGGTAAAGGCGACTTCGCGCATGGCGTAACGGGCATAGAGATCGCCGACCTCGGATTCAAAGCGGGTGGCCTGATCGGTGATCCAGTCCAGAAATTCCTGCACCGCCCGCCGTTTGAGATAGCGGGGCGGGCAGATCGCCCAATAGGCGGTGTATTTCAGCACAGGCACAGCGGGCAGGAACGGAACCAGTTGGCCAGCGGTCAATTCCTGCATCGCGAGAGCCATCGAATCCAGCACCACGCCGACCCCGTCCACCGCCAGTTGCAGCGCCATGGTCGAGCGGTCCATCAGGATCAGCGGTTCCGCCGGTTGATGCGGCAGGTCGCTGGTCTGCGCCCAAGTCCCCCATTGCACCATCGCGCGGGGGGTGCCGATCAGGCGTGCCCGCGCCAGCAGGTCCGCCGGGTCGCCGGGTCCGAGCGCGGCCAGATAGGCGGGGCTGCACATCGGCAGAACGCGGTCCTCAAAGATCGGTTCGTTATGGTACCCCGGCCAGTTTCCGGTGCCATAGCGCAGTTCCAGTTCGACCATCTCGCGGTCAAAATCCGTGGGGTCCGGCGCTGCGTCGATGCGCAAATCCCAGTTCGGGTGACGGGTGACGAAATCCGACAGGCGCGGACCCAGCCAGCGCGCGCCAAAGCTGGGCGTGACCCGCATGTTCAGCTGGTAACTGTCCTGACTCTGGCCGAAATGTCGATGCGCATCGCGCAGCATCCGCAGGGCGGTGTTGGCGGTCTGGAACAGCTGTTCGCCTTCTTGGGTCAGCGACAGGGACCGGCCTTCGCGGCGAAACAGTTTCGTGCCGAGCTGTTGTTCAAGCAGTTTGATTTGCTGGCTGATTGCAGAGGCAGAGACTCCCATTTCCTGAGAGGCGCGGGAAATGGTGCCGCAGCGGGCGACGGTTTCAAAATAGAGAAAACCGTTGAGATTGGGGATGCGTGACATACGGCGACGGGAACCAAGAAAAAGGGCGCGTCCTGCAACGCGCCCTTTGGGGGGTTATTCGGCGGCAACAGCCGTCTGTTTCTGGCTGCCCAGCCCCTCGATCGAGAGTTCCATCACGTCGCCGGGACGAACGAATCGCTGCGGCTTCATGCCCATGCCAACGCCCGACGGGGTGCCGGTGGCGATGATGTCGCCCGGCTGGAGCTTCATGAACTGGCTCATGTAGGAGATGATTTCTGCAACGCCAAAGATCATGTCGTCGGTGTTCGAATCCTGCACGGTTTCGCCGTTCAGCGCCAGTTGCAGGCGCAGCGCCTGCGGGTTCGGCACCTCGTCGGCGGTGACCAGCCACGGGCCGGTCGGGCCAAAGGTCGGGGCGGATTTGCCCTTGACCCACTGGCCACCCTTTTCGATCTGGAATTCGCGTTCCGACATGTCGTTGATCGTGCAATAGCCCGCGACATAGGACAGCGCGTCCTCCTTGCTGACATAGAGCGCCTCGCGGCCGATGACGACGCCCAGTTCGACCTCCCAGTCGGTTTTCACCGAATTGCGGGGGATGACCACCGGGTCAAAGGGGCCGGACAGGGCGGAGGTCGCCTTGTTAAAGATGATCGGTTCCTTGGGCGGCTGCGCGCCGGTTTCGGCGGCGTGTTTGGCGTAGTTCAGGCCGATGCAGAAAAAGTTCGGCACAGAGGCGACGCAGGACCCGATCCGGCCCGGGTTTTCCACGACCGGCAGGCTGGTGACGTCGATGGTGCGAATCGCCTCCAGCGCCTCGAGCGAGACGCCGGCGCCGGCGAAATCGGCCACTTTGCCGGACAGGTCACGGACGTTGCCGTCCGCGTCCAGAATGCCCGGCTTTTCCTGACCGGCGGGGCCGAAGCGCAATAGTTTCATTCAACTCTCTCCTCTGGAATGTATTTTCGGGGCCGCAGTGGCGCGTTCCTCTAGCACCGTGCGGATATCTTCGGCCAAATGGCCAAGGTGGCTCTCGAGCGCCTTGCGGGCAACCTCGAAGTCGCGCTGGACGATGCCGTTGAGAATCTGGCTGTGTTCAAAGACCAGACGGTCGCGGTTGCGGCGCTGACTGGCCGCCAGATAACGGGCATGCCAGAGCCGCTGAAGATAGCTGCGATGGGTTTCCGCCAGCGCCAGATTGTGCGAGGCACTCGCGATGCCGGTGTGAAACGACATGTCGATTTCGAACATGTCCAGCGGATCGGTGTCATAGAAATGGTCGTCCATGAACCGCACGATTCGCGTCAGTTCGGCGATGTCCTCGTCGGTGGCATATTTGCAGGCCAGTTCGGCGGACAGCTTTTCCAGCGCGATCAGCACCTCGGCCTGATCCGATACTTCCTTGGCGTCCAGTTCCGACACGATGGGGCTGCGCGAGGGGCGCAGTTCGACCAGACCTTCCTTGGCCAGAATACGGATCGCTTCGCGCATCGGCGTGCGACTCACCCCCATCTCGGCGGCGTTGTCGCGTTCCTTGATCGACGTGCCCGGCGCGAGTTTGCCACGCAAGATATTGCGCCGCAGCTGGTTCGCGATCTGTTCGGCCAGGATTTGTTCCGTCATGCCAGGTTTCCGTTTTCTTCCATGGCCTCGGGCTAATGGCCGTCATGTTCGCCCGTCAAGGTCAATCGGATATTTTCGCATTTGGTATACCAAAACTTGTTGATTGTCGAGACAGCTTTGGCTACCGTGATTTGCAGATGGTATACCATCTTCGCAGCAGGTTGGAGGATCTGCTTGGTAGACACGGTGGCAAACTGGCCGCCAAGGGAGGAAGTATGAAAATCAAATCTCTTATGATGACCGCAGGCGCAGCCGCCATTATGGCAACCGCTGCAGCTGCTGACCCGATCACGCTGCGTATCCAGACGCACTACGCCACCGAGCACCCGACCGGCAAACGTCTGGCTCAGTGGGTTGATGACGTTCAGACCATGTCTGGCGGTGATATCACCATCGAGATGTTCTATTCGTCTTCGGTCGTTGCAACGACGGAAACCTTTGACGCGGCCATCAACGGCATTCTGGACTGCGACGCCACCGGCGGTGCCTACCAGACCGGCAAGAACCCCGCGTTCCAGTTCGTCGGCGACATCATGGGTGGCTATGACACCCCGTGGCAGCAGTATTCGTGGCTGTACTACGGCGGCGGTTACGATGCAGCCCAGGCGCTGTACAACGCCCAGAACATGCAGCTGATCGGCTGGTCGATCTACGGTCAGGAATCGCTGTCCTCGTCCAAGCCGCTGGCTGGCTTTGAAGACCTCAAGGGCTGGAAGTTCCGTTCGCCTCCGGGCATGGAAACCGAAATCTTCCAGGGTCTGGGCGCGTCTCCGATCGTGATGGACTTTACCGAAATCTTTACCGCGCTGGAAACCGGCATCATCGACGGGGCTGACGCCTCGGGTCTGGCCAACAACGTTGGTCTGGGTCTCTATGACATCGTCAAGCACGCCACCTATCCGGGCTTCCACTCGATGCCGTCGGACCACCTGGCCTGTAACCTCGACGTCTGGAACGGCATGACCGAACAGCAGCGTCGTATCATCGACACCGCGTGGCAGAAGGTTTCGTTCCAGATCGCCCTCTACAACGAAAAGGCCAACGCCGAAGCTGCTGACGCGCTCACCGCTGCCGGTGTGACGCTGCACGCATGGTCGGCCGAAGACCGCGCTGCCTTCCGTCAAGCTGCCCAGGTTGCATGGGAAGACTGGGGAACCCGTTCGCCCGAGGCTGCTGCCCTGCTCGCCAGCCACAAGACCTATCTGAGCCAGCTGGGTCTGCTGGGCGACTAATCCGCCTTGATATAGCAATGAGCCCCGTTCGGGGCTCATTGTCTTTGTTGTAATTTCCATGTCCGCAGGGAGAATGATATGGAAAACAAAAGCCTATGGCTTGGCCGCTCCAGGGGGCCTGTCCGACTGGCCATGATAGGCTTTACCGGACTGGCGCTGCTGATGTTTGCGGTCCTCGTCCTGCTCAAGCTCTTTACCGCCGATGCGATCGGCATGCACGAAATGATCCGGCCGGCGGGACGACCGATGGTTACGGTCATGCTGCTGCTGATCGCGGGCTCTATTCTGTTCACTTCTTTGTACCTGTCCGACACCAAGGGCGACATCGAATCCGAACCGGACGGGATTTTCGACATCCTGTCGCTGGTCACATCGCGGATGGCGATGATCATGATCGCGCTGACGGTTCTGGTGATGTTCTACGAAGTGGTGTCGCGCTACACGTTTTCCCGCCCGACGCTCTGGGCAAACGAACTGTCGCTGTGGATCGCGTCGTTCGTGTTCCTGTTCGCGGGGCAATACGCCATGCAGCAGCGCAGTCACATCCGGATCTACGTTCTGTATGATCTGATGCCGCGCTGGATGCAAAAGTCGGCTGACGTTCTGTCGCTGCTGCTGCTGGTCACCTTTACCTTTTCGCTGGTCTGGGGCGGGTATTCCGATGCCGTCACGCGGATGCTGCGGATGGAGACCTTTGGCACCGCATGGGATCCACCCATTCCGGGCATTCTGAAGCCCTCGATCCTGTTCATCATCGTTCTGGTGACGGTGCAGGCTGTGTCGAACCTGATTGCCGACTGGAATAAGGCGCCCGAAGCCCATTCCGACGCCCCCGACGAAACCGAAATCGAAAACCTTCGCCGGACGCTGGAGAACTAATATGGAATTTCTTGATCTCCTCGCGTGGATGAAGGTCGATAGCGTGGCCTTGATCAGCCTCTATCTGCTGATCGGTATGTTCATTCTGCTCGGCATCGGTATGCCGCTCGGCTTTGCCTCTGCGTTTCTCGCGGTGGCGGTGCTGGTGATGAAGTTCGGGCCGGAACTGCTCTATGGCAATTTCGGCAAGGGGCCGCTGTCGGTGCTGGGTCAGGCCGTTTACCGGCAGATGACCAACTATGTTCTGATCTCGGTGCCATTGTTTATCTTTATGGCGGCCCTCTTGGAACGGTCGGGCATCGCCCGTGACATGTATGCGTCGCTGAACCGCTGGCTGTCCGGCCTGCGGGGCGGGATCGCGCTGGTCACTTCGGTGATGGCGGTGATCATGGCGGCCATGTCGGGCATCATCGGCGGCGAAGTGGTTCTGCTGGGTCTGATCGCGCTGCCGCAGATGCTGCGGCTGGGGTATAACCAGAACCTCGCTATCGGGACGATCTGTGCGTCCGGGTCGCTGGGGACAATGATCCCGCCGTCGATCGTGCTGATTTTCTACGGTCTGGTCACCGAAACCTCGATCAAGGCGCTGTTCACCGCCTCGTTCCTGCCGGGTTTCATGCTGGCGTCGTTCTTTATGATCTATATCGTGGTGCGCACGCAGTTGAACCCGGCCCTCGCCCCGCTGCCGGAAATCGATCCGAGCGAGCCGCGTGGCAAGGAAAAAGGTCTGCGCTTTATCGGCTTTATCGGTCGGTTCGGCATGTGGATCACGGCTGTGATGCTGGCGCGTGCGGTGTTCTTTACCGTCACCGGTGAAAACGCCATCCGCGAAGGCGTCGAGCCGATCGCGCTGGGGATGGTGTCGCATATTCCCTATATCATCGGCGCCTTTGTGCTGTGCTTTGCCGCGATGAAACTGGTTGGCAAACAGCGCGCCGACGAAGGCTGGGAGATGGGCAAGGGCCTGATCGCCCCGACCATCGTGATCGGTGTGGTTCTGGGCTCGATCTATATGGGCATCACCGGCATCACCGAAGCCGCTGGAATGGGCACCGTTGCGGTGTTTGTGATCGGCCTGATCCGCCGCGAGATGACCTTTGACATCGTCTGGGACAGCCTGATGCGGACGCTGAAATCCACCGGCACCATTATCTGGGTGACGATCGGTGCGGCGGCGCTGGCTGCGGCCTATACGCTGGCGGGCGGTCCGACCTATGTGGCGAATATGATCGTCGCATCGGAACTGCCGACGATGGGCGTGATCTTTGTGATGATGTTCATCTTCCTGATCATGGGGATGTTCATGGACTGGGTTGGCATCGTGCTGCTGATCATGCCGGTGTTCCTGCCGATCGTGCTCAAGCTGCCGGTCGAGGAACTCGGGTTTATCGGCTCGCTCGACCCGAAACACGTGGCGGTCTGGTTCGGCGTGGTGTTCTGTATGAACATGCAGGTCAGCTTCTTGTCGCCGCCGTTTGGTCCGGCTGCGTTCTACCTGAAATCGGTGGCACCGTCGCACATCACGTTGACGCAGATTTTCGCTGGCTTCCTCCCGTTCATCTGCTTGCAACTCCTGGCGCTGCTGATCCTTCTGGTGTTCCCGAATATCGTGACAGTGTTCCTGTAAACGTAACAGCGCGGGGCGGTTCGGATCGCCCCGCGTTTTCCTTTGAGTATGGCAAAGATTATGACCACCGTTCGCCTGTCTGCGTCTGACAACGTCGTCACCGCCCTTCGCGCCCTGACCGTCGGAGAGGAGGGCGCAACGCAGCCCATCCCCCGTGGTCACAAAATCGCAACCGCCGATATCCCCAAGGGCGCGCCGGTCTATAAATATGCGCAGGTCATCGGCTATGCGGCAGAGGATATCGCCGCGGGCGAGCATGTGCATACGCACAACCTCGAATTCCGCAATGTCGAGGCGACCTACGAGTTTTCCACCAACCTGCGGCCTGTCGCCCCGGCGACGCAGCGCGACACGTTCATGGGCTATCGCCGTGCCACGGGCCGGGTCGGGACCCGCAACTATATCGCGGTGCTGACCAGCGTGAACTGTTCCGCCACCGCGGCGCGGCTGATTGCGCAGCATTTCACCGAGGACCGTCTGGCGGCCTATCCCAATGTCGATGGCGTCGTGGCCTTTGTCCATGGCACCGGCTGCGCGATGGGCGGCGACGGCACCGGGTTCGAACTGTTGCAGCGCGTGCTGTGGGGCTATGCCCGCAACCCCAATGTCGGCGGTGTGCTGATGGCCGGTCTGGGGTGCGAGATGATGCAGATCGACTGGCTGATCGAGGCCAATGGCCTGACCCCCGGTCCGCTGTTCCAGACGATGAACATTCAGGACGTGGGCGGTCTGCGCAAAACCGTCGAACTGGGCATCAAGAAGATCGAGGCGATGCTGCCCGAGGTCAACAAGGCCACCCGCGAGGTCTGTCCGGCGAGCGAGCTGATGGTTGCCTTGCAGTGCGGCGGATCGGATGCGTGGTCCGGTGTGACCGCGAACCCGGCGCTGGGATATGCCTGCGATCTGTTGGTGGCGCAGGGCGGCACCGGCGTTCTGGCTGAAACGCCCGAAATTTACGGGGCCGAACATCTGCTGACCGCCCGCGCGGTGGATCGCGCCGTCGGGGATAAACTGATCAGCCTGATCCATTGGTGGGAGGATTACACCGCCCGCAACGGGGGCAGCATGGACAACAACCCCAGCCCCGGTAACAAAAAGGGCGGGTTGACGACGATCCTCGAAAAATCGTTGGGCGCTGCGGCCAAGGGCGGCACGACCCCGCTGACCGGCGTCTACAAATACGCCGAGCCTGTCACCGCCAAGGGCTTCACCTTTATGGACAGCCCGGGCTATGACCCGGCCAGTGTGACGGGGCAGATCGCGTCGGGCTGTAACCTCGTGGCGTTCACCACCGGACGCGGCTCGGCCTTTGGGGCCAAGCCCAGCCCGTCGATGAAGGTCGCGACCAACACCGAAATGTATAACCGCTTGCACGAAGACATGGACGTGAACGCAGGCCGCATCCTGACCGACGGTGCCACCGTCGAAGAGGTCGGCCGCGAGATCTATGAGATGTGGCTGCGCATGGCCTCGGGCGAGAAATCGAAATCCGAAGCGCAGGGTCTGGGCGATTATGAATTCGTGCCGTGGCAGGTCGGGGCGGTGATGTGACGGCAGCGACTCCCCTCTGCGTCATCGGTGGCGGGCAGATCGGCGAACGCCACATAGAGGTGGCGCTGGCCTGTCCGGAGGTCACCCTGACAGCAGTTGTGGAACCCTATGCGGCGCGGCGGGACCAGTTGCGCGACATGGGTCTGCCGGTGGTCGCAACGATAGCAGAGGTGCCGGAGCATACCCGCGCGGCGATCATCGCCACACCGACGCCGGACCACGCGGGCGCGGCGCTGGCGGCGCTGGATCGGGGATGGGCGGTGATCGTTGAAAAACCGCTGGCGGGATCGCTGGCTGAGGCGCGGCAGGTGATCGCCCGCGCCGAGGCCCGTGGCCTGCCGGTGTTCACGGGCCATCATCGCCGCTGTCACCCGTTTTCCATCGCGGCGCGGGACCGGATCAGGCAGCTTGGCGATCTGGTCGGGGTGCAGGCGCTGTGGTCGCTGCGCAAACATGACAGCTATTACGATGTGCCGTGGCGGCGGGAACCGGGCGCGGGGCCCTTGCTGCAAAACCTCAGCCATGAGGTGGATTTGCTGCACTTCCTGATGGGTCCGATTGATCGGGTGTCGGCGCTGGTGTCCAGTGACCGGCGCGGGCTGGCGGTCGAGGATACCGCCGCGCTGTCGCTGCATTTTGCCAATGGCGCGTTGGGGTCCGTCCTGATGTCCGACGCCGGGGCCAGCCCATGGGCATTCGAGGCGGCGAGCGGGGAAAACCCGATGCTCGCGGCCTCTGGTCAGGATTATCTGCGGATCGTCGGCACGCGGGGCGCGCTGGAATTCCCGTCGCTGCGTCTGTGGCTGAACGGGCAGGGCGGCGAAACGGAATGGCGCAAGCCGCTGACTGCGCAGGACGCGCCCGCGATGGCGCGGGTCGATCCGCTGCTGGAACAGATGCGCCGGTTCGCCCGCGTTGTCGCCACGGGCCAGCCGGATGATATTTTGTGCAGCGGGTCCGACGGGCTGGCTGCGCTGGAAATCACCTTGGCCACGGCGCTGTCCGGGCACACGGGGCAGCCCGTGGGTCTGGGGCAGGTCGGGCCGGATTATAGAGGCGTCTGAGGGCGCAAGATCGGGATTAGAGATATGAGACTACAGGGAAAACGTGCATTTGTGACCGCAGCCGGGCAGGGGATCGGCCGCGCCAGCGCCATCGCATTGGCCCGCGAAGGGGCAGAGGTGATCGCCACCGATTTGCGCGGTGATCTGCTGGACGGGCTGGAGGTCGCGCAGAGCTTTGGCCTCGATGCGACCGACCGCGCGGCGCTACAGGCCGCCGTGCGCGAGGCCCAGCCGGATATTCTGGTGAACTGTTCGGGTGTCGTGCATTCGGGCACGATCCTAGAGGCAACGGATGACCAGTTCGATTTCGCGATGAACCTGAACGTGCGGGCGCATTTCCACGCCATTCAGGCGGCGCTGCCGGGGATGCTGGACCGTGGTGCGGGGGCGATTGTGAACATTGCCAGCGTCTGTTCGACCCTGCGCGGGCTGCCCAACCGGTTCATCTATGGCACCTCCAAGGCCGCAACCATCGGCCTGACGAAACAGGTGGCAGCCGATTTCATCACGCGCGGCATTCGCTGCAACTGTATCGCGCCGGGCACGGTGGACAGCCCCAGCCTGCACCAGCGTCTGCACGCCACCGGCGATTATGACGCCGCGATGAAGCAGTTTATCGCCCGTCAACCGATGGGCCGTCTGGGCGAAGCCGAAGAGATCGCGGATCTGGTGGTCTACCTGTCCAGCGACGAGAGCCGCTATATGACCGGCCAATGCGTGAATATCGACGGGGGCATGACGCTGTAAATGTCCGTCGCGCCCAAGGAAAACCGCACCTCGGCTGGCGTCCTGATCATGGGGCTGGCGATTTTGCTGTTTACCGGGATTGATACCTCGGCCAAGTGGCTGACCATAGCCGGGCTGCCGGTGATCCAGATCGTGTTCATGCGCTATCTGGGTCACTTTCTCTATGCCAATCTGATCTACCTGCCCCAAGAGGGTCTGTCGGCGTTCCGGTCCCATGCGCCGCGCCGTCAGTTGCTGCGCTCGACATTCCTGTTCGGCAGCACGATTTTCAACTTTCTGGGGCTGAAATATCTGCCGATCACCGTGACGACCACCATCGGCTTTGCCCAGCCGATCGTGATCACCCTGCTGGCGATCCCGATTTTGGGGGAAACCGTGGGGCTGCGGCGGATCATTGCGGTCTGCGTCGGGTTCACCGGCGTGCTGGTCGTCGCGCAGCCGTGGGGCGCAGAGTTCCATCCGGCGATGCTGTTCAACCTCTGCGCGCTGGTCATTGCCTCGCTCTATTTCATCATGACGCGGATGCTGGCCGGGATCGAGAGCAACGCGACCCAGCAGCTCTGGGCCAGTGGGCTGGCGAGTGTGGTTCTGGCGCCCTTTGCGCTGAACGTCTGGGTTTGGCCCGATAGCGGGCTCGAATGGCTGGTTCTGGTGATCATCGGCGGGTTCGGGGCCACCGGCCATATCGCCGCGACCACGGCGCACCGGTATGCCGATGCCTCGATCCTCGCGCCGATGATCTATACGCAGATCTTTATGGCGGCGGCCGTGGGCATCGTTGTGTTCAACACCTGGCCGACGGTCTACACGCTGGGCGGCGGCGCGATCATCATCGCCTCTGGCCTCTATATCTGGCAGCGCGAGCGGCAGATCAAAGCCCGTTAACCGCCTAATTACACAGAAAAACACCCACACCGTGTCTGGTGCGGGTGAGTTGGGTGCCGAGCCAGTGGGAGAGTCTAGCCGCGGCCGATATACGGCATGGCGCTGGCCATGACCGTCATGAATTGTACGTTCGCCTCGAGCGGCAAAGTCGCCATATGCAGGACCGAACTGGCGACATGCGCCACGTCCATCACCGGTTCCACCGCGATAGAGCCGTCAGCCTGCGGCACGCCCTTGGTCATGGCGACGGCCATGTCGGTCAGCGCATTGCCGATGTCGATCTGCCCGCAGGCGATGTTGAATTTCCGCCCGTCGAGGCTGATGGTGCGGGTCAGGCCGGTGATCGCGTGTTTGGACGCGGTGTAGGGCGCGGACCCCCAGCGCGGAACCTGCGCGGAAACCGAGCCGTTGTTGATGATCCGGCCGCCCTGCGGGCTCTGTTTGCGCATGATGCCAAAGGCGGCGCGGGCAGCGATAAAGCTGCCTGTGACGTTCACGTCGATCAGGTTGCGCCAGTCATCGACCGAGAGTTCGTCAATCGGCGCGCCCTTCATCGCGACGCCCGCGTTGTTGAACAGCACGTCCAGATGGCCCCACGTGTCATAGGCGCGGCCAAAGGCGGCGTCGACCTCGGCCTCTTTGGTCACGTCGCAGGGCAGCAGGAGGGCATTGGCATGTCCGGTCGCGCTCTCTTCCAGCGCCTCGATCCGGCGGCCGACCAGACCGACCTGCCAGCCCGCGTCGAGAAAGGCGCGGGCCACGGATCGTCCGATCCCGCCGCCGCCGCCCGTAATGATAATGGTTTTGGTCATCGTTGGTCCCTAGTGGTTGTCGCGCGGCAAATCGCGGCCGATTTTGTGATAGGCGGTGGCCAGTTCCAGACAGCCGCCGTCGGACAATTGCCCGACATGGGTGCGATAGATTTCCTGCCACGGGGTCTGGTGGCGCAGCACGGGTTTTTCCCATGCGTCGATGCGGGCCTGCCATTCGGCATCCTCGACCAGCGCGTTCAGGGTCGATTTGTTGAAATCGAGCCGGACCATATCGCCGGTTTTCAGATAGGCCAGACCGCCGCCCACCACGGATTCGGGCGAGGCGTTCAGGATCGACGGGCTCTCCGAGGTGCCGGACTGCCGACCGTCGCCGACGGTGGGCAGATGGGTGATGCCGCGCCGGATGATCGCGTCGGGCGGCTGCATGTTCACCACCTCGGCCGAGCCGGGATAGCCGACGGCCCCGACACCGCGGATGAACAGGATGCTGCGTTCGTCGATCCCCAGCGCCGGATCGTTGATCCGGTCGTGGTAATCCTCGGGGCCTTCGAACACGATGGCCTTGGCCTCGAACACGCCCTCGTTGCCCGGTTCGGACAGGAACCGCTGGCGGAAATCGGCGCTGATCACGCTGGTTTTCATCAGGGCGCTGTCAAAGAGGTTGCCCGAGAGCACCTTGAACCCGGCATTGGGGCGCATGGGCTCTGTGTAGGTCTTGATCACCGCCAGATCCTGGCTCTCCCATCCGGTCAGGTTTTCGCCCATGGTTTTACCCGTGGCGGTCATCGCGCCCAAATGGATGCGGCCGGCCTTGACCAGTTCGCCCATCACCGCCGGAACACCGCCCGCGCGAAAGAAACTCTCGCCCAGATATTCGCCAGCAGGCTGCATGTTGACCAGCAGAGGGACGTCAAAGCCGTATTTTTCCCAGTCGGTGACGTGCAGTTCGACGCCCATATGGCGGGCGACGGCCTGAAGGTGCGGCGGGGCGTTGGTCGATCCGCCAATCGCGGCGTTGACGACGATGGCGTTCTCGAACGCCTCGCGGGTCATGATGTCCGAGGGTTTGAGATCCTCGTAAACCATTTCCACGATGCGTTTGCCGGTCTGATAGGCCATCGCCATGCGTTCGCGGAACGGTGCGGGGATCGCGGAATTGCCGGTCAGCGACATGCCAAGCGCCTCGGCCATGCTGTTCATCGTCGAGGCGGTGCCCATCGTGTTGCAATGGCCCAGCGAGGGGGCCGAGGAACAGACGCGGGACATGAATTCTTCGTAGTCGATCTTGCCCTCGGCCAAGAGGCGGCGGCTCTCCCAGATGATCGAGCCGGAACCGGCGCGCTTGCCCTTCCACCAGCCGTCCAGCATCGGGCCGCCGTTCAGGGCGATGGCGGGGATATCCACCGTCGCCGCGCCCATCAGCATGGCGGGGGTGGTTTTATCGCAGCCCGTGGTCAGCACCACACCGTCGATGGGATAGCCGTGCAGCACCTCGACCAGCGACAGATATTGCAGGTTCCGGTCCAGAGCCGCCGTCGGGCGTTTGCCGGTTTCCTGAATCGGGTGCACCGGAAATTCCATCGGAATGCCGCCCGCCTCGCGGATGCCTGCCTTGATCCGGTCCATCAGGAACACGTGGATTTTGTTGCAGGGCGCCAGATCCGAGCCGGTCTGGGCAATGCCGATGATCGGGCGTTCGCTCTGGAGTTCCTCGCGGGTGAACTCCTGGTTCTGGTAGCGTTCCACATAGAGCGCGGTCATCCCCGGATTGTTGGGGTTGTCGAACCATTCTTGCGACCGGAATCGCTTGTTCGCGCGGGTATCCGACATTTGCACCTCCCATGAAATATCGTGCGGGGTGGCGAAGCACCCTCTTGAGCTAAGCATGCCATTTGGTATACCAAATGCAAGAGCAAAGACGATCACAGGAGGAGGAGCCTTGATGTTCTTGCGCTTTTTATCAGTCGCGGCCTTGGCTGGATTGGGGTTTGTGCCTGCCCCGGCACAGGCCCAAGAGGTCTTGGATCAGGCAAAGTCCTGCATATTCGAGAGATTCGAGGCAGAGCAGCAGCCGACCGAGTGTATCGAGACGGCGCATGTCGCCTGCCTGACCGTGGACGAGGGCACGCCGCTGGTGGCGGTGGTCTGTTTCCGCGAACAGGCCGATATGTGGAACGGCGGCATTCGTGACCTGATGGTCGGGCTGAACGCCAGTGCGCCGCAGGACATTGCGCTGATCGCCGGGATCGAGACGAAATACGATATTCTGTCGGCTCTGATGCAATGCGACCGGATCAATGAACTGGCGCTGGCGGTATCCGAAGAGTCGTCCGAGGCGATCCAACGGCAGAAATCGCAGTGCGATGCGATGGCGGCGGGTCTGGCCTATGCCCGGCTGGTGTGGCGCGTGCGGGACCTGCAATGACACCGCGCGCAGCGTTCCTGCGCGGGTATCTGGACTGTGCGCCCTTTATCCTGATTGTGGTGCCCTATTCGCTGCTGTTTGGCGTGGTGGCGCGCGACGCGGGGCTGGACCTGATCCAGACTATGTCGATGACGGTTCTGGTCATCGCGGGCGCATCGCAGTTCACCGCGATCGCGCTGCTACAGGATCAGGCGCCGGTCTTCGTGGCGCTGCTGGCGGCGCTGGTCGTGAATCTGCGGATGGCGATGTATTCGGCGGCGCTGGTGCCGCATCTGGGTCATGCGCGGCTGTCGCTGCGGGCCTTGATGGCCTATCTGATGGTGGATCAGGCCTATGGTGTTGCCGTGCGCACCTATGAGGACCGGCCAGATATGACCGGCGCGGAAAAGGTCAGCTACTATTTCGGCGCGATGATGTTCATTTGCCCGTTCTGGTACGGGTTCGCCTTTGTCGGGGCCTTGGTCGGGCAGGCGATCCCCGCGTCCTATCAACTGGATTTCGCGGTGCCAGTTTGTTTTCTGGCGATGACGGCCCCGCTCTTGCGGTCACGCGCCCATGTGGTTGCGGCCTTGGTGTCGGGGGTGGTGGTGCTGGCCTTTGCGTGGGTGCCATGGTCGCTGGGCCTGATCATCGCGGCGCTCTCAGGGCTGATCGCGGGCGGTCAGGCAGAGCTGTTTGTCAAACGGAGGGCGGCGTGATGATTGCGGACAGCGATTTCTGGATCGTGACCATCGCGTTGGGGATCGGGACCTTTCTGATCCGGTTTTCGTTTTTGGGGATTCTGGGCGGGCGGAGTCTGCCCGGCTGGTTGACCCTGCACCTGAAATACGTCGGCGTCGCGGTGTTTCCCGCGCTGGTGATGCCGCAACTGGTCTGGCCCGCAGCGACAGGCGGCGTGACCGATCCTACCCGACTGATTGCCGCCGCGGCGACGATTCTGGTCGGGCTGCGGTTCGGGGTCATCTGGTCCATCGTGGCGGGCATGGCCGCGCTCTATTCCCTACAGTATATCTTGTGAGAGGCTCCGATGATCGAAGAACCGCCTAGCCTGACCATTCGGCAGAATTTCCCCCGTCCCACCGCCGCGCAGATCGAGGCGTTTCGCGGGGTCCCAACCGGGTTCGTCTGTGACGCCATGGGCGGGCAGGGCGCGCTGGAGAGCCGGATCGCGCCGATGGGCGGGCTGCCCTTTGCGGCGGTCGGGGTCGCGCTGGTGGCGGACAATGGTCCGCAAGAGATCCTCGCCACGATGGCGGCGCTCCATATCCTGCAAGAGGGCGATATCGTCGTGTCGGCGGTCCATGGCCACCGCAACTGTTCCGCCTCGGGCGACCAGTTCTGCGGGATGCTGCGCAACAAGGGCGCGGGCGGGTTCGTGACCGATGGTGAAATGCGCGATTTCGACGGGATCGTGGAAACCGGACTGCCGGTCTGGTGTACGGGGCTGTCGCCCAATTCGCCCTATGCCCATGGTCCGGCGCGTGTCGGCTTTGGCGCGGTGGTCGGCGGGCGGATGGTCAACAGCGGCGATATCATCGTGGCCGATCGCAACGGTGTCGTCGTGGTGCCGTTCGACCAGATCGACTATGTGATCGCGCAGGTGGCCCATGTGCGCGGGCTAGAGGACGCCCTAGAGGCCAAGGTCAAGGCCGGGTTTTGCCAGATGAAGGCGATCGAGGACATGATTGCAGACGGCCGCGCCGTCATGGTGGAGTGAGCGATGAACCAGATTGATTTGAACGGACAGTTCGGCGTTGTGACGGGCGGCGCCCAGGGCATCGGCTTTGCCGTGGCGGCGCGGGCGCTGAAATCGGGGGCTGCGGTGGCGCTGTGGGATATGGATATCGCCCGCGCCGAGGCCGCCGCCGAACAGCTCGCCCCCTTGGGTCGGGTGATCGCGGTGCCGTGCAACGTGGCGGATTGGGCCAGCACAGAGGCCGCCGCTGCCACCACGACCAAAGCCTTTGGCCGGATCGATTTTCTGGTCAATAGCGCCGGGATCGCCGGGGCCAATGCGCCGGTGCTGGAGTATGATCACGCAGAATTCCGGCGGGTGATGGATATCAACCTCTTTGGCACCTATCACACCAACCGCGCCGTCGTGGGCGGGATGAAAGAGCGGAACTATGGCCGTATCGTGAACATCGCCTCGATTGCCGGCAAAGAGGGCAACCCCAACGCCAGCGCCTATAGCGCCAGCAAGGCTGCGGTGATCGGCTTTACCAAATCGCTGGGCAAGGAAATGGCGCTACACGACATCGCGGTGAACTGTGTCACCCCGGCAGCGGCCAAGACGGCGATTTTCGATCAGCTCAAGGAAGAGTTCATCGCCTATATGCTGTCGAAAATCCCGCGCAACCGGTTCCTTGAGGTGGACGAGGCTGCGGCAATGATCACTTGGGCGATCAGCCGCGACAATTCCTTTACCACCGGGGCGGTGTTCGATCTGTCCGGCGGGCGGGCGACCTACTAGGCCGCCCCCACAGGGTCATTCGCCCTTTTTCACCTCTGCGGCCATGTCGAGCCCGTTCAGGCGGCCGACATGGTCCGACAACATCGGCACGAAATCCGCGCCTGCGCCGATCGCCTCGGCGTGGGTGAAATAGTGCCGCGCGGCGCTGGCCATCACGTTCATCACCCCCGCATCGGTCGCCATGGCGTTCACATAGCGGATGTCCTTGGACATGTTGGCGATGGTGAATTTATGCGCGTTCTCGTCGCGGTCGCAGACATATTGCATGAAGGTGCCGAAAAACCCGCTGCCCAGACGGCTGGGTTCGATCACCTTGCGAAAGGTTTGCGGCGCGATGCCGACCTTGGCGCCGATGGCCACGGCCTCGGAATAGAGCGCGGCATAGCTGGCGCCGAGGAAGTTCATCAAGAGTTTCATTTTGTGGCCAGAGCCCACGGGGCCGATGTGGGTGATGGTCCCCGCCCAGCAGTCGATCACCGGCTGGATCGTGGCAAAGGTCGCGTCATCGCAGCCGACCATCGCGTCCAGCGTCCCGGCTTCGGCCTCTTTGGGGGTGCGGCCCAGCGGCGCATCGACGAGGATCACGCCGCGCTGCGCCATCAGATCGGCCAGCCGCAGGGTCGAGGTCGGATCGGCGGTCGAGGTGTCGATGACGATCAGCCCCTCGCGTGCGCCTTCGAGGATGCCGCCGGGGCCGGTGATCACCGCCTCGACCTGCGGCGAGTTTGACAGGCACAGGTGGATGATGTCGCACTGTGCGGCCATCTCTGCGGCGGATTTCGCCTCGGTCGCGCCCATGCTGACCAGATTGTCCACCGGGGTGCGGTTGCTGCGGCCCATGACCCAGAGGTCATAGCCGCCCAGACGGATGTTTTTGGCCATGCCGTGGCCCATATAGCCCACGCCGATAAAGCCGATAACGGGTTTGGTCATTGTCTCTCTCCTCCCAAAGACAGATTACAGGCTGGCGGTGATGCCCCCGTCCACGAACAGCGTGTGGCCGTTGACAAAGCTGGCCGCGTCAGAGGTCAGGAAAATACAGGCCCCGACCAATTCCTCGACGTTGCCCCAGCGTCCGGCGGGCGTGCGTTTTTGCAGCCATTCGGTAAAGGCCGGATCGTCCACCAGCGCCTGATTGAGCGGGGTTTTGAAATAGCCGGGGGCGATGGCGTTGCAGTTCAGACCATGCTTGGCCCAGTCGGTGGCCATGCCCTTGGTCAGGTTGGCCACAGCGCCCTTGGACGCGGTGTAGGGGGCGATGCTCGGACGGGCGAGGGCGGCCTGAACGCTGGCGATATTGACGATCTTGCCGCGCCCGCGCCCGATCATGTGCCGCGCCACCGCCTGACCGACGTAGAACACCGAATTGACGTTGGTGCGCATCAGCCGGTCAAAGGCGTCGGCGGGAAAATCCTCGAGAGGGGTGCGATGCTGCATCCCGGCGTTGTTCACCAGAATGTCGATCGGGCCGATATCGGCCTCATAGCCGTCAATGGCGGCCTTGATCCCGGCGGGGTCGGTGGCGTCGAAAACCAGCGTGTCAACGGTCGCGCCGGTGGTGCGCAGCCGGTCGGCGGCATCCTCAAGCCGGGTCACGTCGCGGGCGTTCAGGATCACCCGCGCCCCGGCCTGTGACAGCCCCTCGGCCAAGGCATAGCCGATCCCCATGGACGATCCGGTGATCAGGGCGGTCCGCCCGGTCAGGTCGAATAGTTTCATATTTCCTCCGCAATCCTGCGGGTTGATCTGATGTTGACAATCCAGTCCAAACCCGCCTTGATAAAATGGTATACCATTTTCGGGGCTATGCAAGGGAAAGCCCCACAGGGAGGATTCTTTGGTACAGGCACTCTTTGCCCATGCCGCCCGTGACCTGCGTCTGGGCGAAACCGATGTTACCGCCCCCGCCGCGGGCGAGGTGCTGGTCACGCTGGCCCGTGGCGGGATTTGCGGGTCCGATTTGTCCTATTTCAAGAACGGCGGCTTTGGCACCGTCCGCCTGCGCGAGCCGATGATTCTGGGCCACGAGGTCGCGGGCCATGTCGCCGCGCTGGGGCAGGGGGTGACGGGGCTGTCGGTGGGCGATCTGGTGGCGATTTCGCCGTCGCGTCCCTGCGGTCATTGTGTGGAATGTTTGCGCGGCTTGCCGAATGAATGTCTGAACATGCGGTTCTACGGCTCGGCGATGCCCTTTCCGCATATTCAGGGGGCGTTCCGCGAACAGATCGTCGCGGATGCCGGGAACTGTATCCCCGCGGCGGGATTGTCCGCCGGAGAGGCGGCGATGGCCGAACCCTTGGCCGTGTGTCTGCATGCGGTGCGTCAGGCGGGTGTGATGGTCGGGGCGCGGGTGCTGGTCACCGGCTGCGGGCCGATCGGGGTTTTGACCATTCTGGCCGCGCGCCGCGCCGGAGCCGGAGAGATCATCGCCACCGACATTGCCGATAACGTGCTGGAGATGGCCCGCGCCGCAGGGGCGGATGTGGTGCTGAACACCGCGACCAATCCGGACGCGCTGGCCCCCTATCAGGCGGGCAAGGGCAGTCTGGACGTGCTGTTCGAATGTTCCGGCGCGCAGGCGGCGCTGGCCTCCGGGATCGCGGCGCTGCGCCCGCGTGGCCGCGTCGTGCAGCTGGGCCTGTCGGGGGACATGACGCTGCCGATGATGCAGGTCACCGCCAAGGAGATCAGCATCACCGGATCGTTCCGGTTCCACGAGGAATTCGCCACCGCCGTGCGCCTGATGCAAGCGGGGCTGATCGATGTCAAACCCCTGATTACGCACAGTTATGCGCTGGCGGATTTTCAGGCGGCCTTTGAGATGGCGCTGGATCGGTCGCAGTCGATGAAGGTGCAGATCGACTTTGGTCAGGTCTAAGCGATGAAAATCACCGCGATCGAAACCATCCGCATGGCGGAACGGCCCAATCTGATGTGGATGCAGGTCCACACCGATGAGGGCGTCAGCGGGCTGGGCGAGACGTTCTATGGCGCCCGCGCCGTCGAGGCCTATGTGCATGAAACGCTGGCGCCCCTCATGCTGGGACAGGACCCGCGCCGGATCGAATATCTGGCCCGCCGCGCCGAAGGCTATCTGGGCTGGCGGTCCACCGGGGCGGAAACGCGGGGCAATTCCGCCTTTGATATTGCGCTGTGGGACCTGTGGGGACGGGCCACCGGACAGCCGGTTGCACAACTCCTGGGCGGGTTCACCCGCGACAGCATCCGCACCTATAACACCTGCGCCGGTGTCGAATATATCAAGGACGACAGCGGCCAGCAGACCGGCAACTACGGTCTGGGCAAGGGTGGAGCCTATGACGATCTGAACGGGTTTTTGCACCGTGCCGATGAACTGGCGCTGTCGCTGCTGGAGGACGGGATCACGGCCATGAAGATATGGCCGTTTGATGCCGCAGCCGAGGCGAACGAGGGCGCCCATATCAGCGCGGACGAATTGCGCCGCGCGCTGGAGCCGTTCGAGAAAATCCGCGCCGCCGTCGGCGACAAGATGGATATCATGGTCGAGTTCCATTCGATGTGGCAACTGACCCCGGCGATGAAAATCGCCCGTGCGCTGGCCCCCTATCAGACCTACTGGCACGAGGACCCGATCCGGCTAGACAGTCTGGACCTGCTCAAACGCTATGCCGCAGTCAGTCCCGCGCCGGTCTGCGCGTCGGAAACCCTGGGCGGGATCGGGGCATTCCGCGATCTCTTGGCCACAGGAACGGCGGGGATCGTCATGCTGGACCTCAGCTGGTGCGGAGGGCTGACCGCCGCCCGCAAGGCCGCCGCGATGGCCGAGGCCGAAAAGCTGCCGGTCGCGCCGCATGATTGCACCGGGCCTGTGGTTCTGGCGGCTTCGACCCATCTGTCGCTGGCGGTGCCCAATGCGCTGGTCCAAGAGAGCGTGCGGGCGTTCTACCGCACTTGGTACCGTGACATCGTGACGGCCCTGCCGACCGTGACCAACGGCATGATCACTGTCCCGCCCGGCCCCGGTCTGGGGATGGAACTGAACCCCGATCTGGACCGCCTGTTTACTGTTTCGCGAAAAACCACGGCTTTGGAATGACGACACCTTTTGACGCTGCCCGCCCCGAACTGGCCTCACTTCTGGGGGACCGACTGGTTACCACCCTTGCGGATCGTGACCTGCATGGCCGCAATGAAACCTACTATCCGCTGACCCTGCCGGATGCGGTGGCCTATCCCGAAACCACCGAAGAGGTAGCGGCGATCGTGCGCGTCTGCAATGCGCATAAATGCCCGATCGTGGCCTATGGTACGGCGACCTCGCTCGAGGGGCAGCACCTGTGCACCCAAGGCGGGATCAGTCTGGACATGGGGCGGATGAACCGGGTTCTGGCCGTCAATGCCGAGGATCTGAACGCCGTGGTGCAGCCCGGCCTGACCCGTGTCGCCCTGAACGAAGAGCTGCGGGCGACGGGGCTGTTTTTCTCGGTCGATCCGGGCGCGAATGCCAGCATCGGCGGGATGACCGCCACACGGGCCAGCGGCACGACGGCGGTGCGCTATGGGACGATGCGCGATAACGTACTGGCGCTTGAAGCCGTGATGGCCGACGGGACGATCATCCGCACCGGCAGTCAGGCGCGCAAGTCATCGACGGGCTATGACCTCAACCATCTGCTGATCGGGTCAGAGGGCACGCTGGGCATCATCACCGAACTGACCGTGCGGCTGCATGGCATCCCGGAGGCCACCCTTGCCGCGACCTGCCGGTTCCCCAGCGTCGAGGATGCGGTGAACTGTGTGATCCTGACCATCCAGTCGGCCATTCCGATGGCGCGGATCGAACTGGTCGATGAACAAATGGTGCGCGGATTCAAAAAATATTCCGGCGCGGACCTGCCAGAGGTGCCGCATCTGTTTCTGGAATTCCACGGCTCGCCCGCCGGTGTGGCCGAACAGGCGGACCTCTTTGCCACCATCGCGGGGGATTTCGGGATGGAGGGGTGGAAAACCGCCACCACCACCGAAGAGCGCACCGCGCTCTGGGCGATGCGGCACAAATCGCATTATGCCAGCGCGGCGCTTGGCACCGGGGGGCATATCTGGCCGACCGATGTCTGCGTGCCGATTTCCAAACTGGCCGAGGCGGTGTTGCAGGCGCAGCGCGATGCGGTGACGCTGGGGCTGACCTCGACCATCGTGGGGCATGTGGGCGACGGGAATTTCCACGCCGGGATCAGTGTCGATCCGGCCAACGCCGACGAAATGGCCCGCGCCGAAGAGTTCACCAATGCGCTGGCGAAAACCGCGCTGCGTCTGGGCGGTACGGTGTCGGGCGAACACGGGATCGGGCTGGGCAAACAGAAGTTCATGCAGGCCGAACACGGTCCCGCGCTGGCCTATATGCGGGCGATCAAGACGGCCTTTGACCCCAATAATATCCTGAATCCGGGCAAAATTCTGCCCGCGCTAGACTGAGAGGACGCGATGCTCCCACTTGAGAACGGATCGGACGGCACCTTTGTGGGCCGCGTGTGGCGCCCCGGTATCGGCCCCGCGGTCGTGCGGCTGGACGGGCAGGATGTGATCGACATCACCAGCCGGGACATCCCGACGATGCAGGCGCTGCTGGATCACGCGGACCCGGCGGGCGCGGCGCGGGCGGCGACGGGCGCGGTGGTCTGCACGCTGGCCGAACTGGTTGCCGGCTCTACGCCCGATGCGGGTGCGGATGATCTGCGCCTGCTGGCCCCGCCGGATTTTCAGGCGATCAAGGCTTCGGGCGTGACCTTTGCCGCCAGCATGGTCGAACGGGTGATCGAGGAACGCGCAGCGGGTGATCCCGACCTCGCCCAAGCGATCCGCGCCCGCGTGGCAGCGGTGATCGGCGAGAGCCTGTCGGGCATCCAGCCGGGGTCGGAACAGGCGATGCGGGTGAAATCGGTGCTACAGGACGAAGGCCTGTGGTCGCAGTATCTGGAGGTCGGCATCGGGCCGGACGCCGAGATTTTCACCAAGAGCCAGCCGATGGCCGCTGTGGGCTGGGGCGCGGCCGTGGGGCTGCACCCGATTTCGCGCTGGAACAACCCAGAGCCAGAGATCGTGCTGGCGGTGTCGTCGCGCGGGCAGATCGTGGGCGCGACGCTGGGTAATGACGTGAACCTGCGCGATGTCGAGGGGCGCTCGGCACTGCTACTGGGTAAGGCCAAGGATAACAACGCCTCGTGCGCGATTGGGCCTTTTGTGCGCCTGTTTGATGAAACCTATGATTTGGACAATGTTCGACATGCCGAATTGTCGATGCATGTCGGCGGGGACGATGGGTTCACTATGGACGGGCATTCGTCGATGACCCAGATCAGCCGCGATCCCGCCAGTCTGGTCGCACAGACCATCGGTCGCCATCACCAGTATCCGGACGGGTTTTTCCTGTTCCTCGGAACGATGTTCGCGCCGGTCAAGGATCGCGATGCGCCGGGGCAGGGCTTTACCCACCACACCGGCGATGTGGTGACGATCAGCGAACCCGGTCTGGGCGCGCTGCAAAATACGGTGCGCCTGTCGACAGAGTGCCCCGAATGGACATTTGGCACCACGGCGTTGATGCGCAACCTCGCCCGCCGTGGTCTGATTTAGGGAGAGGAGACCCCGATGAATATTCTGATTATTGGCGGCGGCGGTGTCGTCGGACAAAAACTGGCCCGTGCCTTGGTCGCGCGGGGGCAGCTCCGCGGTAAAGAGATCAGCGCCATCACCCTGGCCGATGTGGTCGATCCGGCGCCGATCACTGCGCCGTTCCCGGTGCATACGGTGGCCTGCAACATCGCCGATCCGGCCTCGGTCGCGTCGGTGCTGTCGGCAGAGGTGGACGTGATCTACCTACTGGCCGCGATTGTGTCCGCCCATGCCGAAGAGGATTTCGACGCCGGTTGGTCCATCAACATGATGGGCACGCTGAACGTTCTGGAACGGGCGCGGGCGCTACAAACCAAGCCGGTCGTGGTGTTTACCTCGTCCATCGCGGTCTATGGCGGCGAAGTGCCGGACCCGATTGTGGACCATAGCTTCCTCAATCCGCAGACATCCTATGGCGCGCAAAAAGCGGTCGGGGAACTGCTGCTGAACGACTATAGCCGCAAAGGTTTCGTGGACGGGCGCGGGTTCCGCCTGCCGACGATTTCGGTACGCCCCGGCAAACCGAACCGCGCGGCCTCCAGCTTTATGTCGTCGATCCTGCGCGAGCCGCTGAACGGTGCCGAAGCGATTTGTCCGGTGGACGACGATTTCCCGCATTACTACCTGTCGCCGCGCAAATGCGTGGAAAACCTGATCAAGGGGGCCGAGATCGCCGAGGCCGATCTGGGTCAGAACCGCTGTATGATGATGCCGGGCCGGATGTGGACCATCCGCCAGATGATCGACGCGATGACCGCTGTAGCGGGCCCCGCGCCGGCAAATCTGATCCGCTGGGAGAGCCAGCCGGACATCCAGCGCATCGTCAAAGGCTGGCGGTTCGATCTGCGCCCGGAAAAATCGCTGGCGCTGGGTCTGACGGCGGATGACAGTTTCGAGGATAATATCCGTTACTACCTCGAAGACGATAAACCCTCTGCGTAAATGCAAATGCCGCGCTAGAGACCCTAGCGCGGCATTTTTCTATGTTATTTAGAGGGCCGCCTAGTTGACGGCGGTCAACAGCGGCTGTCCTGCCAAAAACGCGCTGACGTTATCGCGCTGGAGCTGGCCCATCGCGGCGCGGGTTTCTACCGTGCCAGAGCCTTGGTGCGGCTGGATCACAACGTTGTCAAGCGCATAGAACCGCGGGTCGATGTTCGGTTCGTTCAGGAACACATCCAGTGCCGCGCCGCCGATGCGGCCGGTTTCCAGCGCGTCCAGCAGGGCGGCCTCGTCGATCGTGGTGCCGCGAGAGATGTTCACGATGATCCCGCGCGGGCCAAGAGCGTCGATCATGTCCTTGGACACGAATTTTTCCGTGCTCGCACCGCCGACCAAGGCGACGACCAGATAATCCACCGCAGCGGCCAGTGACACCGGATCGGCGTGATAGGTCCAGCCGGGGGTCTGTTTTTCGGACCGCGCGTAGTAATGCATCTCCATTTTGAACGCGGCCAGACGGTCGGCGATTTCGCGGCCAATACGGCCAAGCCCGACGATCCCGACCTTGCCGCCGCTGAATTTGCGGTTGAGGCGATATTCGCCCTTGGCCGCCCAGTGCCCGGAGCGCGCCCATGCGCTGGCCTGTTCCATTTCGCGCACCTGCGACAGCAGCATCCCGACCGCCAGATCGGCCACATCGTCGTTCAGGACATCGGGGGTGTTCGTGACTTTGACCCCGCGTGCGGTGGCGGCGGTGACGTCGATGGCATCATAGCCAACGCCAAAGTTGGCAATCAGCCCCAGCGCGGGCAGGAGGTCCATCGCGCTGCCGTCGAATTTCGCGTGGCCCTTGTAACAGACGGCGCGGACGGCGGCGCGGGTGTCGGCAGGCAGGCCCGCCAGATCGCCGGGCCCGGCGATGAACACCGGATCAAAGGTCCGGGTCAGCGCGGCATGGTCGATGTCGCTGTAATTCCCGATAACGAGTGTGGTCATAGGCTCCTCCTTATGGCCGAAACTGGGTCAGCCAGCCCAAAGTAAGATCGGTGTCGCCACCGGGTTTGTATTCCGCGCCAAGCGGCGTTTCCCATCCCAATTGATCCGCCAGATCAAACAGATAGGGGTAATTGACCTCGCCGTGGTCGGGGGCGCCGCGACTGGGGACGGCGGCGAACTGGATATGGCCGATGATCGGCAGCAGACGCCGCAGACGGTTGGTCAGATCGCCTTCGGTCAGTTGGACGTGGTAGCAGTCGAACATCAGTTTGAGGTTCGGACGGTCCACCTCGGCGATGATCGCGGCGGCCTGCGTGGCGGTGTTCAGGAAATATCCCGGCGCATCGTAGGGGTTCAGCGGCTCGATCAGGATGGTGATCCCCATCGGCGCGGCCCGGTCACAGGCATAGTGCAGGTTCTCGACAAAGGTGCGATGGGCTGCGGCGCCAGAGGCAAACCCGCCCATGACATGCACATTGCCCGCCCCGATCGCGGCGGCGTAGTCCAGAGCCTGATCAATCGCCGCGCGGGCATCGGCCTGCCGTCCGGGCAGGGCGGCCAGCCCGTTTTCGCCGCCCGCGACATCGCCGCGTGCGGTGTTCAGGCCCAGCATCCGCAGTCCGGTGTCGCGCAGCGCGGCGGCGACATCCTGAGCGGGGATGGCATAGGGCCAGTGGCATTCCACCGCGTCAAAGCCTGCGGCATGGGCGGCGCGGATCGCGTCAGGCAGGGGGCGGTCGGTCCACAGGAACCCCAGATTGGCAGAAAAGCGCATCAGTCCCATTCCACGTTGAATTTGGTGATTACGGTCTGGATCTGCTCGGGCGTGAGCATGCGGGCGTCGTAGCCGCGCATCAGCATGGCCAGACGGGCGGTGTCCTCCAGTTCCTCGATGGCGTTGCAGGCGGCCTCGACATCGGCGCCAGCGACGACGGGGCCGTGATTGGCCAGCATGACGGCGCTGCGTTTGCCTGCCAGACCGCGCACGGCCTCACCCATGGCGGGATCGCCGGGCAGGAAATAGGGCAGCAGTTTGACCTTGCCCAGTTTCATGATCGAATAGGGCGTCATCGGCGGCAGGAAGTTGTCCGGGTCCACCCCGGGCATCATCGACCACGCGACCGAGTGACAGGCGTGCAGATGGACCACCGCCCCCGCCGTGCTGCGGGTGTCATAAAAGGCCGAATGGAGCGGCATTTCCTTGGTCGGTTTGTCGCCGCCGATCAGCCGCCCCTGCGCGTCAAAGCGGGACAGCCGCGCCGGGTCGAGCCGCCCGAACGAGGTGCCGGTCGGCGACACGAGCAGGCCGCCATCGTCGGTGCGGGCGCTGATATTGCCGGTCGAACCGCCGGTCAGCCCCCGGTCGAACAACGATTTGGCCAGCGTACAGATCTGGTCGCGCAGGGCGGTTTCGGCGGTCATGCGGCCTCCAACGTGGTAAAGGCGTCGGTAAAGAAAGTCGGCGCGCCAAAGTTCCCCGATTTCAGGGTCAGCGCGATCCTGCTGCCGCCGCTCTGGGCGAAACACCACGGCACACCGGGGGCGATTTCCGGGCCGATGTCCATCTGGTCGACCTCCAGCGCCTGTGTCACCGCGCCCGAGGTTTCCCCGCCCGCAACGACGATCTGCCGCGCACCCGTGTCGCGGGCGGCTACGGCACAGCGGGCAAGGGTCTGTTCGATCAATTCGCCTGCCGCAGCGACGCCCAGTTTGTCCTGCACGGCGCGGACGCTGTCGGGGCTGGCGGTGGCATAGATCAGCGGCGCGCGGGTCAGGTCCTGCGACGCCAGCCAGTCCAGCACCGGCTGGATGCCGTTTTCCGCGATGGCCAGCGGGTCGAGCTGATAGGCGGGACGGCCCTGTGCCAGATAGGCGGCGACCTGCTGGTTGGTCATGCTGGAGCAGCTGCCGGACAGGATGATCCGGCTGGCGGGTAGCGTGGGGACCACCATCCGCGCGGCATCGGCCGAGAGTGTGCCATCCGCCAGATACAGCCCCGGCAGCGGCATCGCCAGCGCCGAGCCGCCGGTCATCAGCGGCAAGTCACGGCAGGCGGTGGCGATCTGGCTCAGGTCGTCATTGGCGACGGCATCGACGACCAGATGCGCCTGTCGGTCGGCGGCGGCGCGGGTCATCGCGGCGCGGATCGCCTCGGGGCCCCTGGCGACGGTCAGGCGGTCGATCAGGCCGACCGCCCCCTGCACCTGCGGCGCGAGGAGGCGCATCAGGTTGCTGTCGCGCATCGGGGTCAGCGGGTGGTTGCGCATCGGGCTCTCGGCCAGCGGCTGCTGCCCGACAAAGAGGTTGCCCATGAAAATCGCGCGCCCATTTTCGGGAAAGGCGGGACAATAGATCGTCTGATCGGTGCCAAGCGCGGCCATCAGCGCCTCGGCCACGGGGCCGATATTGCCCTCGGCGGTCGAGTCAAAGGTCGAGCAGTATTTCCAATAGAACCGCTGCGCTCCGGTCTGGCGCAGCCAGTCCAGCGCGGCCAGGGCCTGTGCGGTGGCGTCCGCGACCGGATTGGTGCGAATTTTCAGCGCGACGACCTCGAAGGGGGCGGGGTCGGCGACCGGGCCGGTCGGCACCCCCATCCGCAGCGAAACCCGCACGCCGGACCGGGCGAGCAGCCCCGCCAGATCGGTCGCGCCGGTGAAATCGTCGGCGATACAGCCCAGAACCGTGGTCATGCGCTGCCCTCCGGCAGGGTCAGGCCAGCGTTGCGGGCATAGACCTTGGCCACGGCGGCATCGTCCTCGCCGCCCAGTCCCATTCCGGCGGCGGCCAGATACTGCTGCATGGCGGCGGCGGTGATCGGGGCGCTGAACCTGGCGGATTTCGCGATGTCCAGCACGATGCCCAAATCCTTGGGCCAGATGTTGACGGAACTGCGCGGGGTATAATCGCCGTCGATGATATGCGGCGCACGGTTTTCCAGCATCCAGCTGGTGCCGGCGGATTGGGAAATCACCTCGAGAAATTTGGCCGGTTCGATGCCTTGGGTCATGCCAAAGGTGATCGCCTCGGCCATGGCGGCGATATGGACCCCGGCGAGCAGTTGGTTCGTCGCCTTCATCGCGGACCCCGGTCCGGCGTGATCGCCCAGTTCGAACACGGTTTGCGCAATGGCCGCCAGAACGGGCCGCGCGGCGTCAAAGGCGGCGGGGGTGCCAGAGGCCATGATGGTCAGCTGGCCCGAGGCGGCCTTGGCCGCGCCGCCGGAAATCGGCGCGTCGAGGTACAATAGCCCCAGAGCGGCGCAGCGCTGTTCCATGTCGCGGGCGAACTCGGGCGCGACTGTCGCACAAGAGATCACCACCGTTCCGGCGCGCAGGTGCGGCGCGATGCCATCGGCACCAAAGAGGACCGCTTCGGTCTGCGGGGCGTTCAGCACGACGACCATCACCGCATCGACATCGCCGGGGGCCAGCTGCGTGCCGCCCTCGGCGACCAGTCGCGCCATCTGCGCGGCGTTGATATCCTGTCCCCAGACCTGATGCCCGGCGCGCAGCGCGCTGGCGGCCATGCCATAGCCCATAGAGCCCAGCCCAATGGCGGCGATCTTAACCATCTCTCTCTCCCTCACGCGTGGGGCGAACCACCCCGCGAGTCAGTCATATCGCGGGATGGTGCATGGGGCAAGTTTTGGTATACCAAAATCGCGGTGGCGATCACATTGGTGCGGGCAGGGCCACGTTCAGCGATCCGGCGGCGGCGCTGACGCGGGTCCAGACCTCGGTCGGCAGGCGGACGCCATCGCTGCGCGAGCGATCCAGAGCGGCATAGCTGCGGTCCCCCGGCACGCGGACGCGATCCACCCCCGGCACCGGCGTATTGGCGCGGCACAGATCGTTCAGCGCCTGTACCTCGCGGCGGAAGTCTTCGCCGCCGCCAAAGGCGTCGGGGTCCATCACCTGCAAGAACACATTGCCGCCCCAGCGGGTGGTATCGGTAGAGCGCCCGTGGCCGGACAGCGCCTGTGTCAGCATTTCGACCATCAGCCCCATCGCATAGCCCTTGTGGCCGTGGTCCATGCCGCCGACGGGCAGGATCGTGCCCTTGGGCAGGGCGTTGACGACGGTGGGATCGGTGGTGGCGATGCCATCGGCGCCCAGCATCCACGGGTGGGCGAACCGCGTGCCCTGGTTCACATGTTCACGCACCTTGGAGACGGTGGTGATGCTGGCGCAGGTGTCGATCAGCACCGGATGCCCCTGCGACGGATAGCCGACCGCCCAAGGGTTCGGTGTCAATGTCGGCTGGGTCCCGCCAAAGGGGGCAACCCATTTGCCCGAGGGGTCGGAGGTGGCGATCTGGCACACCAGCCCCTGTTCAGCGGCAATCCGCGTCAGGGTGGACAGACAGCCGATGTGATGGCTGCGCCGGATCGCCAGCGCGGCCATGCCATAGGTGCGGGCGCGGTCGATACAGGTGTTGATGGCATGCGACATGATCCAGTGGCCGGGCAGGTAATTGCCGTCCCAGACCATCGTCACGCCTTTGTCGCGCACCACGTCCCATGTCCCGGTGGTGGTCATCGTGCCGTTCGCCAGTTCCGGCAGATAGTAGGGCACCATCGAAATCCCGTGCGTCGTCACGCCCAACTCGTCGGTCTGAATCAGCAGCTCCGACACGGTTTGCGCCATGTCCTGTGGCATCCCGCCGGCGGTCAGCAGCGAAAAGGCCAGCGATTTCAGGTCGCTCCGGGCAAAAGTGGTGGCGTTCATGATCCCTCCCAGATGGTGAACGGCGTGATGTATACTTGTATGGTAATCACCCTAGGGCCAAGCCACAGCCGCAGCAATGGCTATCCGCGTTTGCGGGCGCGGATCAGGGTGGTCTGGCTGATGATGTCATAGCCCAGTTGCTGCACGATCTTTTCGCGCAGCAGGTTGATTTCGTCGCTGGCGATTTCGATCACCTCGCCGGTGTCGATATCCACGATGTGATCGTGTTCGGCGGCGGGGGTGCTCTCATAGCGGGCGGGGGCGTTTTCGATGGCGAGTTTGCGGATGATCCCCGCCTCTTCGAGAGAGGCGAGCGTGCGATATACCGTTGCCAGAGAGATCGAGTCATCGACCCCTTTGGCGCGGGCGAGGACCTCGTCGGCGTTGGGATGGTCGCCGCAGTCCATCAACACCGACATCACCGTCACCCGTTGCTGGGTCACGCGCAGGCCGGCCTCCTTGAGGGCGCGGGCGAAATCCGGGGTGTCAGCGCACATGCGATGCCTTTCGTCGTTGCCCAAAGTCATATCAAGACCGCTATTTCGCTTCAAGAAGTTGCGAATGCGTCTCATTCACCTTGATTTTTGCGAATGAGTTGCATTTACATAGGGTGAGACGACGATGGTATGGGAAAAATGACCACTGGATTCAGACGGCTGATCGGCGCGACCTCGGTTCTGGCGATCTGGGCCGGAACTGCGATGGCGGATGCGGACCGGATGAAGGTCGTGACGACCTTTACCGTACTGGCCGATATGGCGCAGCAGGTCGCGGGCGATGCGGCGGATGTGGTGTCGATCACCAAGCCGGGTGCGCAAATCCACGGCTATGAACCCACGCCGCGCGATATGGTCGGGGCGATGGATGCCGACCTGATCCTGTGGAACGGCCTGAACTTGGAGCTGTGGTTCGAACAGTTCCTGTCCAACCTCGGTGATGTGCCGTCGGTCACGGTGTCGGACGGGATCGAGCCGATCGCGATTTCCTCTGGTGCATATGAGGGGACACCGAACCCGCACGCATGGATGGGGCTGGATAACGCGCTGATCTATGTGGACAATATCGCAGCGGCCTTTGCGCAATACGACCCGGCCAATGCCGATGTGTATCAGGCGAATGCCACCGGCTATAAACAACAGTTGACCGAGGCGCTGACGCCCCTGCGCGACCGGATCGGGGCGCTGCCGCAGGACGAACGCTGGCTGGTGACCTGCGAAGGGGCGTTCAGCTATCTGGCCCGCGATCTGGGGCTGAATGAATTGTACCTCTGGCCGATGAACGCCGACCAGATGGGCACACCGCAGCAGGTCCGCACGGTGATCGACGGGGTGCGGGCGCACAATGTTCCGGCGGTGTTCTGCGAAAGCACGGTCAACAGCGCCCCCGCCGAACAGGTGGCGCGGGAAACCGGAGCGGCGTTCGGCGGTTTGCTCTATGTCGATAGCCTGTCCGAGCAGGACGGCCCGGTGCCCAGTTATCTGGATCTGCTGCGGGTCACGATAGAGACGATTGCCCAAGGGCTTGAACAAGGACAGTAGGACGAACCGGGACGCCGGGACCGTCTGGCACTGGTCCCGCCCTTTGCGAAACGACCATGACAGACGCAGCACACACCCAGACACCCGGGATCGAGGCGCAGGGCCTCACCGTCACCTATCGCAACGGCCTGACGGCGCTGCGCGATGCCAGTTTCACCATCCCGCGCGGGACCGTGACCGCATTGGTCGGGGTGAATGGCGCGGGGAAATCCACCCTGTTCAAGGCGATCATGGGCTTTGTCCCTGCCGCCGCGGGCGACATCCGGTTGCTGGGCCTGCCGGTGCGCGCGGCGCTGCGCAACAATCTGGTGGCCTATGTGCCGCAGGCCGAAGAGGTCGATTGGTCGTTCCCCGTGCTGGTGCAGGACGTGGTGATGATGGGCCGCTATGGCCATATGGGGTTCTTGCGCCGTCCCGGCCCCGCCGATCACGCGGCGGTCGATGCGGCGCTGGCCCGCGTCAATATGCAGGACTACCGCCATCGCCAGATTGGCGAATTGTCGGGCGGCCAGAAAAAGCGGGTGTTTCTGGCCCGTGCGCTGGCGCAGGACGGGCAGGTGATCCTGCTGGACGAACCCTTTACCGGCGTGGACGTGAAAACCGAGGCGCAGATCATCGCCCTGCTGCGCGAATTGCGCGACGAGGGGCGGGTGATGCTGGTCTCGACCCATAATCTGGGGACCGTGCCGGAGTTTTGCGACCGCACGGTTCTGGTCAAGGGCACGGTGCTGGCCTCTGGCCCGACTGAGACGACATTTACCCGCGAAAACCTCGCGCTGGCCTTTGGCGGGGTGCTGCGGCAGTTCACGCTGGCGGGGCCGGATCTGCACGACGATCACGACCCGCGTGCGGTGACGATCCTGTCGGACGACGAACGCCCGTTCGTGCATTACGGCGAACACCCTGCGCCCGAGGGGACGAAATGACCGCACTCGAGCCGTTCGGCTATAGCTACATGGTCAATGCGATCTGGGTGTCCGGACTGGTTGGCGGGGTCTGCGCGTTTCTGTCGGCCTATCTGATGCTCAAGGGCTGGTCGCTGATCGGCGATGCCCTGTCCCATTCGGTCGTGCCGGGGGTGGCGGGGGCCTATTTGCTGGGTCTGCCCTTCGCGCTCGGGGCGTTTTTGTCGGGCGGGCTGGCGGCGGGGGCGATGCTGTTCCTGTCGGGGCGATCCGGGCTTAAGGCGGACGTGGTGATCGGCCTGATCTTTACCGCGTTTTTCGGCGCGGGGCTGTTCATGGCCTCGATCAACCCGATTGCGATCTCGCTCGACACGATCACGATGGGCAACATTCTGGCGATTTCGCCGGGGGATACGCTGCAATTGGCGATCATCGGCTTTGTGTCTCTGGCGGTGCTGCTGGCCAAGTGGCGCGATCTGATGGTGGTGTTTTTCGACGAAAACCACGCGCGGTCCATCGGGCTGCGGCCTGACCTGCTCAGGGCTGTGTTCTTTGCGTTGCTGTCGGCCTGTGTGGTGGCGGCGATGCAGACGGTGGGCGCGTTTCTGGTGATCGCGATGGTGGTGACACCGGGGGCGACGGCCTATCTGCTGTGCGACCGGTTCCCGCGGCTGATCCTGATCTCGGTCGCGATCGGTACGCTGACCAGCCTGATCGGCGCCTACGCCAGCTATTTCCTGAACGGGGCAACGGGCGGCATTATCGTGCTGCTGCAAACGGCGGTGTTCGGGGCGGCCTTTGTCTGGGCGCCGAAACATGGCGTATTGGCCGCGCGCAGACGCGCCCGCGCCGCGCTGGAGGGGCGGGTATGATGGCCGATCTGCTGCTGCCGTTCCAGTTTCCGTTCATGCAGTCGGCGTTCTGGATCTGCGTGATCATCGCGCCGCCGACCGCGCTGCTGTCGTGTTTTCTGGTGCTCAAGGGCTGGGCGCTGATGGGCGACGCGGTCAGCCACGCAGTGCTGCCGGGGATCGTGCTGGCCTATCTGCTGGGGCTGCCGATGATTTTGGGCGCCTTTGCCGCCGGAATGGTGACCGCGCTGGCGACGGGCTATGTCGCTGGCAACAGTCGGGTCAAACAGGACACCGTGATGGGGGTGGTGTTTTCGGGGATGTTCGCGCTGGGGATCGTGCTGCATGTGGCGCTGGCCTCGGGCGTACATCTGGACCACGTTCTCTATGGCAACCTGTTCGGCGTCGGGGCAGCGGATATGTGGACGGCGGGGCTGATTTCGCTGGCGGTGACGCTGGGGCTGCTGCTGACATGGAAGGACCTGATGCTGCACGCCTTTGATCCGGCGCAGGCGCGGGCCTCTGGACTGCGGATCGGGTTTTTGCACTATGGGCTGCTGACGGCGCTGTCGCTGACCATCGTGGCGACGCTGTCGGCGACAGGGCTGGTGCTGGCGGTGGGGCTGCTGATTTCACCGGGCGCGATTGCATTCCTGATCACCCGGAGCTTTGGCCGGATGCTGACCGTGTCGGTCATCGTCTGCCTGATCGGCCTCATTGGCGGCGTTTACCTGAGCTTTTGGCTGGATAGCGCCCCTGCGCCGACGGCGATTTTGCTGCTGACGGCGATGTTTATCCTCGCCTTTGTGCGGCGGGGGATTTTGACCCGCCGCGCCAATGCCACGCTCTAGCTGCCGGTCCACTGCGGGGGACGTTTTTCGAAAAACGCGGTGACGCCTTCGCGGACGTCGGCGGAATTGGCCAGTTTGTGCATCGCGACCTCGTTCAGCGCCCAGCCCGTAATCTGTTCGCTGTCAAAGGCCGCGTCGGACAGCGCCAAGGTTTCCGTCACGCTGAGGGGCGCGTTGGCGGCGATGTCAGCGGCCAGCGCCAGCGCCGTGGTCAGCACCTCGGCCTCGGCCACGACGCGGTTCACGACGCCCCAGCGGGCCATCTCTGCCGCGGCAAAGGGTTTGGCGGTGAGCAACATTTCATTGGCCAGCACGCGCGGCACCCGTTGCGAAAGGCGCAGCGCCCCGCCGCCGCCCGCGATCAGGCCCAGTTTCGCCTCTGGCAGGCCGAAAACGGCAGTGTCGGCGGCAATCACCATGTCACAGGCCAGCATGATTTCGAACCCGCCGGCCAGCGCGTCTGACGGGGCGGCCCCCTCGGCCAGCGTGATATAGGCGGCGACGATGGAGCCGCGCAGCGGGTCCGGCTTGCCAACCACCCCGGCCATCTGCACCGCCGGATGGGTCAGCAGGCAATCCTCGATCTCTGCGGGGCCGATGCGATACCCGGCGGAACTGATGACATCGTCGTCCCGCCCGACAAAGGCGATCCGCCCCGACGCCAGCCGCCGTCCGCGATCGCCGGTCAACAGCCATGTCTGCCCGCCGGCGGCGCATCAGGTCAAAGGCCGCCTCGGCGGTGAATTTGCGGAACCGGCAGGCGATCACCGGCACCCCGTGGTGCAGCGCGGGCATCAGCACATCCAGCAGTCCGCCGATCCACGCCCAGTCGGCGGGGGTCCAGATGCGGTCCCCCGGTTGGGGCAGGAAATCATGGCTCATCTCGACCCCCGGCAGATGGCCCAATAGGACGCGGTGGGCGTGCAGCGCGCCCTTGGGGCTGCCGGTGGTGCCGGAGGTGTAGATCAGGATCGCGGGATCGTCGGCGCGGGTGGGGGCGGGGTCGAAATCCTCGGCCTCGGCGGCGCAGAGGCTATCAAAGTGTAGGGTATCCGCGCCGGGGTCGGTACAGATGACATGGCGCAGCGCGGGCAGGTCGGCGCGGATCGCCCCGATTTGGTCGCGACGATATGGGCCAGCGCGGTTTCGACCGATTGCGGCAACAGCACCCCGATCCGGTCGCCGGACGAGGTCAGGCGGGTCAGGGCGCGGGCCAGTTGGTTCGACCGCCGGCGCAGCGCGTCAAAGCTATGGGTCACGGCCTGCCCGTCCGGGCCGATGTCGATGATCGCGGGCGCGTCCGGTCTGAGCGCCGCCGGACGGTCGCAGATATCGACGCCGATGTTGTAGCGGTCGGGGATGGTCCACTGGAACTGGTCATAGGTCTGGGCGTAATCGCCCCGGCTGCGTAGCATCCCGTCCTCCGCTCGGGCCAATTGAACATGCGTTCATTTGTAGCCTAGCGGCAGCGCCCTTGGCGCGGCAAGCGGAGAGTGGGGCGGCAAAATCCGCATTCATATCCAAATTGCGGATTTATATTGATTTGCATCCGCACTGTGGATACGCAAGAGGGCAGGAGGACCCCGGATGTCGAAACGTTTCCTGTTGATCGGGCCAGAAGATGGCGTCGAAGTGCTCAAATCGCTGGGCTCGCCCACCCGATTGCAGATCCTGTCGCTGTTGCACCAGCACGAGGCTCTGAACGTCAACGAGATTTCTGATATGCTCGGGCTGCCGCAATCCTCGACCTCGACCCATGTGAATGCCTTGGAAAAGGCGGGGCTGATCCTGACCGAGAGCCAGAAGGCCCGCAAGGGCAGCCAGAAACTGTGCCGTGCGGCCCATGACGAAATCGTGCTGTCCTTTGTCGGTCAACGGCAGGTGGATAGCGACGTGATCGAAGTGGCGATGCCGGTGGGGCTCTATTCCAGTTACGACGTGATCGCGCCCTGCGGGCTGTGCTCCGGCGACGGGATCATCGGCTATCTCGACAGCCCGGATACCTTTTTGCTGCCCGACCGGATGAAGGCAGGTTTGCTTTGGTTTACAAAGGGTAACGTCGAATACCAGTTCCCCAATAACGCCCGGATCGCAGGCAAGCCGATCAAGGAGCTGGAGCTGGTGATGGAGCTGTCATCCGAGGTGCCGGGCACCTCTGACAACTGGCCGTCAGATATCAATATCACCGTCAACGGGGCGCGGATCGCGATCTGGACCGCCCCCGGCGACTATGGCGACCAGCGCGGCAAATATACCCCCGACTGGTGGAAACTCGCCGGGAGCCAGTACGGTCATCTCAAGAGTTTCCGGGTCACTACGGACGGCACCTTTGTCGACGGGATACGGGTGTCCGATGTCAATCTGGCGCAGTTGAAACTGGATGAACATCGGTCGATTCGGGTACAAATCTCGGTTCCCGAAGGAGCGGACCATCCCGGCGGGATCAACATTTTTGGCCGCGGTTTTGGCAACTACGATCAGGATATTATCCTAAGGCTCTGGACTTAAACAATTTCTGCGCCGCGGCGACGATTGTTTGACAAAGAAATTGACCGCACCCTTCCCGCTGAATAATATCCTGATAGCAGATATAAATCCAAAATCTGGATACTGAAACGGGGGAGAAGCCGGACATGCGCGCAGCCGTGACCGCACACAAAGACTTTACCATCGCTGAAATCGATCCGCGTCTCTATGGGTCGTTCATCGAACATCTGGGCCGTGCGGTCTATACGGGCATCTACGAACCGGGCCATCCGACCGCCGATGCCGAAGGCTGGCGTCAGGACGTGATCGACCTGATCCGCGATATCGACGTGCCGATCACCCGGTACCCCGGTGGTAACTTTGTGTCGGCCTACAACTGGGAAGACGGGATCGGGCCCAAGGAAACCCGCCCCGTGCGTCTGGATCTGGCGTGGCACACCTCGGAGAGCAATCAGGTCGGTATCCATGAATTCGCCGACTGGGCCGAAAAGGCCGGGACCGAGATGATGCTGGCCGTCAACCTCGGGTCGCGCGGGCTGGACGAGGCGCGCGCGTTTCTGGAATATGTGAACCACCCCGGCGGGTCCTATTGGTCGGACCTGCGCAAACAGAACGGCCGCGACGCGCCGTGGGGTGTCAAGATGTGGTGTCTGGGCAACGAAATGGACGGTCCGTGGCAGATCGGCCAGAAAACCGCCGCCGAATATGGCCGGATCGCCTTTGAGACCGCCAAGGCGATGCGTGCCTTTGACAAGAGCATCGAACTGGTGGTTTGCGGCTCGTCCTCGCCGAAAATGGCCACCTACCCCGAGTGGGAGGCGACGGTGCTGGATTACACCTATGACAGCGTCGACTACATTTCGCTGCACATGTATTTTGACGACCACGAGGGCAATACCGCCAACTATCTGGCGCAGTCGGCGCGGCTGGATGACTATATCGCGACCGTCGCGGGCGTCATCAAGATGACCAAGACGAAAAAGCGGTCCAAGCGCGACGTCTATATCTCGTTCGACGAATGGAACGTCTGGTATCATTCGCGCGAACAGGATCGCCCGGTGCTAGAGGGCAAACAGGGCTGGCCGCATGCGCCCGCTCTGCTGGAGGATATCTACGATTTCGCGGATGTGCTGCAGGTCGGCTGTATCCTCAACACATTCATCCGCCGCTCTGACGTGGTCAAGGTCGGCTGTCTGGCGCAGCTGGTGAACGTGATCGCGCCGATCATGACGGTGCCGGGTGGTCCGGCGTGGCGGCAGACGACCTATTGGCCCTATCTCTATGCGTCGAAATACGGGCGGGGTACGGCGCTGAATCTGGCGGTGGATTGCCCGGGTTATGACACCGAATTCGCCAAGAATGTGCCCTATCTGGACGTCTCTGCCGTGGTGGATGGTGACGGGGTGATGACGCTGTTCTGCGTCAACCGTCATCAGAGCGACGACATGGAACTGGCGGTGTCGCTACAGGGCTTTGGCCAGATGACGGTTCTGATGGACAAGGTCATCGCGGGCCATGATCCGCATGCGGTCAACGGACCCGAGGGCGAGCCTGTCGCCCCGGTGGACGGTGTCGGCGCGGCGATTGCGAACGGCGTTCTGACCGCCAGCCTGCCGCCGATGTCCTATCGCATGATCCGTCTGGGCGCCTGAGCGCCCGGACCCGCAGACAGGAGGAGGGGCCATGTCCGCAGCAATCGAAATCCAGTCGGTCACCAAACGCTATGGCGCGCTTACGGTGCTCGACGATATCAGCCTGACGATCACACCGGGCGAATTCGTGGTGTTTCTAGGCCCGTCGGGCTGTGGCAAATCCACCCTGTTGCGGATGATCGCCGGGCTTGAGGCGGTCGATGCCGGGGAAATCCATCTGGGCGGACGGCGGATCGACACGCTGGCGCCCGGACAGCGCGGCGTGGCGATGGTGTTTCAGTCCTATGCGCTGTACCCGCATATGACGGTTGCCAAAAACATGGCCTTTGGGCTGGAAAACATCGGGCTGGAGGCGGCAGAGATCACCCGCCGCGTGACCGAGGCGGCGCGGGTGCTGGAAATCGATCACCTGCTGGACCGCAAGCCCGCGAAACTGTCCGGCGGGCAGCGCCAGCGTGTCGCCATCGGGCGGGCCATCGTCAAAGAGCCGATGGCGTTCCTGTTCGACGAACCACTGTCCAACCTCGATGCGGCGCTGCGCGGGCGCACGCGGCTGGAACTGGCGCAACTGCACCAGCGTCTGGGCGCGACGATGATTTTCGTCACCCATGATCAGGTCGAGGCGATGACGCTGGCCGACCGGATCGTGATCATGAACGGGCGCAAGATCGAACAGATCGGCACGCCGATGGACATCTACCACCGCCCGAAAACGCGGTTTGTCGCGGAATTTGTCGGCTCGCCCGCCAT
The DNA here is from genome assembly GCA_937864535.1 of uncultured Paracoccaceae bacterium. Taxonomy (GTDB): domain Bacteria; phylum Pseudomonadota; class Alphaproteobacteria; order Rhodobacterales; family Rhodobacteraceae; genus Marivivens. Next base: position 205,194 of record CALMJS010000019.1, on the reverse strand, counting down.
GTCGATGCTGCCGGTCGCCGCTGTGACGGCGGAGAGTGTCGAGATCGCCGGACTGGGCCGGATCGCGGCGCAACTGCCGGGGCTGTCGGGGTTTGACGCCGCCGGCGCTGTGCTGGGCGTGCGGGCCGAGGATGCGCATGTCCTGCCCGCCGATCAGTCCGGGTTGCCGTTTACCATTTCGGTGGTCGAACGGCTGGGGGATCGCACGCTGCTATACGGGCGGCTGGGGACGGTCTGCGATCTGGTGGTCGAGGATACCGGCCGGTCAACCGCTGTCGCGGGGCAAACGGTGTCGGTCGGGTTCAATCCCGCCGCGCTGCACCTGTTCGACGCGGCGGGCCGCGCCTGCGACGGGCTGGGGGGCTGACATGGCCGAGAGCTATCGCCGTTCCAGCTGGAAAAACATGCTGTTCGTGGCGCCCTATCTGACGGCCTTTGTCACGCTCTTGGTGTTCCCGCTGCTCTGGGGCATGTGGCTGTCGCTGAACAAGGTGGACCTGTTCAGCGGCGCAAAGTTCGTCGGGCTGAAAAACTATGCGCGGGTGCTGGCCGATCCGGTGTTTGCGCAGGCGGTGAAAAACACCGCGCTGTTTGTCGCCGTCTCGGTGCCGTCGCTGGTGGCGCTGGGGCTGTTTCTGGCGCTCGCGCTGAACAAAACCACACGGGGATCGGCGTTTTTGCGGGGGCTGTTTTTCTCGTCCTCGATCCTGTCGGTGACCATCGTCACGCTGATCTGGCGGGTGGTGTTCATTCCCGGTGACGGTCTCTTGGCCGTCCTGTTCGAGGCGATGGGCTGGACCCCGATCGGGTTCCTGTCGACCAAGGGCTGGTCGCTGTTTTCGGTCGGCGTGGCGACGGTCTGGTGGTGTCTGGGCCTGCCGATGATGTTGTTTCTGGCCGCGCTCCAGCAGATCCCGGCGGATCTGTACGAGGCGGCGGCGCTGGACAATGCCAGCAAATGGCGGGTTCTGACGCGGGTCACCCTGCCGTCGATCCGGTCCACGATCATGATGGTGGCGGTGATCCAGATTGTGATGCAATTCCAACTGTTTGGTCAGGCGCAGCTGATGACCAACGGCGGGCCTGCCGGATCATCTCGACCCATCGTGATGTATATCTACGAGACCAGCTTTGTCCGCTGGGAAATCGGTATGGGCGCCGCCGCATCCGAGATTTTGTTCGCCATCATTCTGGTTGCCGCGATGGTGCAATACTGGCTCTCGACCCGCAAAGAGGAGGCGTGATCATGGCCAAGACCTATGCCCCGACCGATCTGATCGCCAATCGCCGCCTCTACTGGATCGCGGCGGGTCTGGCGGTGGTGATGATGGCGCCGGTCCTGTGGATCATCGGCCTGTCGATCAAGGATAACGCCGAGCTGATGCGCGGCACGCAGCAGGTATTTTCCGCGCCCTATACGGTGGTGAACTACCTCAATATCCTGAAATCCTCGAATGTGTTCGGGTGGTTCCTAAATTCGCTGATCGTCGCGCTGGGGCAGACGGTCGGGGTGCTGATCCTGTCGTCGCTGGCGGGCTACGCCTTTGCCCGGTTGGAATTTCCGTTCCGCCGCACGCTGTTTGTCATCGTGCTGTTCGGGCTGGCGGTGCCGGAACAGGTGGTGATCATCGCCCGCCACCAGATGTTCAACTGGTTCGGGCTGCACAATACCCATATCGCGCTGATCCTGCCGGGTCTGTCGTCGGCCTTTGGCGTGTTCCTGATGGCGCAGTTTTTCCGGGCGATCCCGCGCGATATTGACGAGGCCGCGCTGCTGGACAACACGCCGCCGTTCCGGATTTTCTGGCGGGTGCTGATGCCGCTGACCCTGCCAGCGCAGGCGACCCTGGGGATCTTTACCTTTCTGCTGGCGTGGAACGACTACTGGTGGCCGCTGATTTCCGCGACCAAGAAAGAGATGTTCACCCTGACCATCGGGATCGCCTCTTCGCAGACCAATTTCGCGCAATCCGAAGGGCTGGGGTTTCTCAGTGCGCAGGCCGTCTTTGCCGCGCTGCCCATCGTGGTTGTCTACATATTCTTCCAGCGTCACATCGTGACGGCTGTCTCTGGCGGTGCCGTGAAATAGGCCCGCTGCCACCTGCCGCCCCCGTAGGAGGAACGGGCCAGCGGCACATCTGACGGGGAAATACCCCTCAAAAACAGGGAGTTGAACTAATGAAGCGCTTTCTTTTGGGAACAGCGGCCGGGGCGGCTATGTCTATCGCATCGGCGGCAATGGCAGACACCACGATCGAGTTGCAGCGGTTTTTCGGGGCCTGCGACGCGGACTACGGCACGGTGACGGATGTCTCTGCCGCCGTGGGCGAATGCGGGATCATCACCGCGCTGGTCAACAAATTCGAGGCCGATAACCCCGGCATCGACGTGAATGTGACCACCGTGGAATGGCCCGGCTACGACCAGCTGAACGCACAGCTGGCCTCTGGCGCGGCGCCCGATGTCGTGTCGATGCACTATTCGGTGATTTCCGACTATCAGTCGCGCGGTCTGCTAGAGCCGCTGGACGGCCTGCTGGCCGGTCAGGGCATCGACCCGGCAGCCTTTACCGATGCGGGCCGTGGCGGCGTGACCAAGGACGGCCAGATGTTCGGCCTGCCCTTCGACAACTGGACGATGCTGTTCCACGTCAACACCAACCTGATGGCGCAGGCCGGGTTGATGAACGCCGATGGCACGCCGATGCTGCCCAATTCGATCGACGATCTCTTTGCGATGGGGGCCAAATTCAAAGAGGCCACCGGCAAGCCCTATCTGGTGCAAATTCTGGCCAATGAAACCGCCGCTTATGCGCGGGTTCTCTACACGCTGCTGCAACAGCAGAACTCGGACTTTTTCGCCGATCCGACCGCGATCAAGCTGAACACCCCCGAGGCCGTCGCCGCTGTCGAGCTGATGAAGCGGATCAAGGACGAAGGCCTGAGCACCGAGGCGATGGACTATCCCGCCGCCGTGTCCGGCTTTACCAATGGCGAGGGCGGGATTGCCATCAACGGCACATGGCTGATCGGGTCGTTCGAGGCGCAATCGCATGAGGACGGCAACGCGCTGTCGGGCGGCGGGTACACCGTTTATCCGATCCCGCAGTTCTTTGGCGGGCGTGACAGCACCTATGCGGACGGTCACGGCTGGGTTGTCCCCAAGGGCGCGCTGGAAGATGCCGAAAAGGCGGAGGCCATCGGCAAGCTGTTCAAGTTCCTTGCGGATAACGACTTCCAATGGGCGCGGACGGGGCACCTTCCGGCGGTGAGCGCGGTGTTTGACATGCCCGAATTCCAGGGCCTGCCGCACCGTGCCAATATCGCAGAGATCGCCCAGACCGGCACCTCTCTGCCCGCAGAGGTCCAGCGCCAGTTCGCCATTCAGGACATCATCGGCGAAGAGGTCGGCTCTGCCGTCAATGGCGATAAATCCGTCGCAGAGGCGCTGTCCTCTGCCGAGGCGCGGATCAACGATCTGCTGGCAAACCTCTAAGATCTTCTCCCGGATCTTTTGAGGGAAAGGGGGCCGTTTGGTCCCCTTTCTGCCGTTGTGGCTCCGGCTGTTTTCGCTAACATGCGCGCAAATGACGGAGGAATGACGATGAGTTTTCGAGCGCAGGCAACAGCAATTGTCGGGGGAACGGTGGCCTTTGTGCGGCGGTTCGGATCGCCCAAGGTGCAGGCCGTCGGTCATAGCCCGGCCATTCCGGAGGCCAAGAAACAGGGGATCATGACCCTGAAAATGCCCGCCGCCGAAGGCTGGAAAAACGGCCACCTGCCGACCTGCGCTCCGGGACTGCGGGTCAATGCCTTTGCCACGGGGCTGGATCATCCGCGCTGGATTCAGGTGATGCCGAACGGCGATGTTCTGGTCGCCGAATCCAAGGAACAGGCAGGCCCGCCCCGCACACTGATGGATCATGCCGCGCAGGCAACGATGCGCCGGGTCAAGGCGATCGGCGTCAGCGCCAACCGCGTGTCGCTGTGGCGCGATCTGGATGGCGACGGGGTGGCCGAACACCGCGAGGTGTTCGTGGAGAACCAGAACCAGCCCTTTGGTATGGCGCTGATCGGAACGCGGTTCTATCTGGGCAATACCGACGGCATCGTGGTGTTCGACTATGACGCCAGCACGGGCCGTCTGGTGGGCGAGGGACGCAAGCTGGTCGAGTTCAAGGCGCATGGCCATTGGACCCGCAGCCTGATCGTGTCGCCGGACCAGACCAAGATTTACTGCGGTGTCGGGTCGCTGTCCAACATCGGCGATCACGGGATGGAGGCCGAAGAGGGCCGCGCCGCGATCTGGGAGCTGGACGTGGCCAGCGAAACCGCGCGGCTCTATGCCACCGGGCTACGCAATGCGGTCGGCATGGCGTGGGAGCCAACGACCGGCGCGCTGTGGACGGTTGTTAACGAACGCGACGGGCTGGGCGATGAAACGCCGCCCGATTACCTGACCTCGGTGCAGGACGGCGGGTTCTATGGCTGGCCCTACTGCTATTGGGGTCAGACGGTGGATGACCGCGTGCCGCAGGATGCCGCACTGGTCGCCCGCGCGATTACGCCCGACTATGCGCTGGGGGGCCATACCGCGTCGCTGGGCCTGTGCTGGATGCCCGAAGGCACCCTGCCGGGGTTCGGTGCTGGGATGGTGATCGGCCAGCATGGATCGTGGAACCGGTCCAAGCTGAGCGGCTATCGGATGATCTTTGTCCCGTTTGCCAATGGCAAACCCAGCGGGGCGCCGCGCGACATCCTGTCGGGGTTCCTGTCCGAGGATGAAAAGCTGGCCTATGGTCGCCCGGTCGGTGTGACGCTGGGCGCGGATGGCAAATCGCTGCTGATGGCCGATGACGTCGGCGATGTCATCTGGCGGGTGACGGGGGCGTAAATCACGCCGCCGTCCAGTGGTTTAGCGCCGGGCGAGGTATTCGTCCGGCCGCATGATCGCCACGCGCACCGCCGCCGGGGTGTCGCAAATCCGGCTCAGTTGCTGTTGCAGATCGCCCGCGACCGCGTCGATCAGATCGCGCGGGCGGCTGTCCTTTTTCAGGACGCGCATGTCGGCGTTGACCTTGTGCTGGGTGTCCGCGCCGATCACCGACACGATGGTCAGATGGCTCAGCTCTTGGGGCACATCCAGCCGGGTGCACAGCATGTCGCGGATCGCGGGCAGGGCGGCGACCAACTGGTCGCGCCGCAGGCTCAGGACGGTTTCGTCGATGGAAATGCTCAGAAGGGGCATCTTGGACCTCAGGCCTTGGCTACCATGACGAAATCAAAGGGCGAATGCCATTCGGTGTCGCCGCGAACGTGTTCGAACGGGGCGACCAGCGTCTGTTTGACACCAAAGACCGCATCGTCGCTGAGGTAAGGGTCGTCGCCGACAAAGGTATGGGTCACGATGGTCTGGAACCCCGGCGAGGTGACGAGGAAATGCATATGCGCCGGACGATAGGGGTGACGGCCCAGCCGGTCGAGCATCTGACCGACCGGCCCGTCATCGGGGATCGGATAGCTGACGGGTTTGATGCCGCGAAACGCATAGGCTCCGTCCGCCCCGGTATAGAACCGGCCCCGGTTGTTCCATTTCGGCTGAACGTCCGGTTGCTGCACGTCATAGAAGCCCTCGGCGTTGTCGGACCAGACATCGACGCAGGCGCCCTCGATCGGTTCGCCGTGGATGTCGATGACGCGGCCGGTGAACAGGCAGGTTTCGCCCTTGCCGTCGAGGCAGATGGTATCGCCCATGGCGCGGATCGGTGCATCCTCGACGTGGAAGGGGCCAAAGACGGTGTTTTCCGTGGCTCCTGCCGGGCGACGGTTGTTGATCGCATCGACCAGCATCGACAGGCCCAGCACATCCGACAACAGGATGAATTCCTGCCGCTCTGCCGAACAGATCTGTCCGGTTTTCGTCAGGAAATCGATGCCGAACTCCCATTCCGTCTGGGTCAGTTCGACCTCTTTGGCAAAGGCATGCAGGTGTTTGACCAAGGATTCCATCACCTCGCGCAGGCGGGGGGTCACCTCGCCCCGCATGCGGGCATTCACGGCCTCGACAGAGCCTTCTTCGGTAAAATAATGCGTCATATCAGATCCTTTCGGGTCAGGAACGTTTCGGGGCGCGGTGCCGCAGGAGCAGCAGTTCGATCCCGGTTTTGGCGGTAAAAATGCCCCACAGGCCTTTGCGGGCAAAGAGCATGATGGCGATGCCGATCAGGCCCAGAACGATCAGGTAGATCGTCCCGTAATCGGCCAGCGTGCGCTGGAGGGCGTAGAAAACGATCACGCCGACCACCGGACCGGGCAGGGTGCCGATGCCGCCGATCACGGTGATAAAGATGACAAAGGCGGTCCAGTCCACCACGTCAAAGGCCGCATCGGGCGTCACGCGGGTGATCTGGATGAACAACAGCGCGCCGCACAGTCCGGTGCCAAAGGCCGTCAGCAGATAGACCGCCGCCTTGAGCCGGATCGGGTCAACCCCGACCGACCGCGCGGCTTCGGCGTTGTCGCGGATCGCCTGTAGCCCCAGCCCCATGCGCGAGCGCAGGAACACATAGCCCGACACCAGCGTCACCGCCGCCAAGAGCAGCGCCAGCCAGTAGGTCAGAGCGTCCGATGCCGCAGACGAGGACATGTCGAGGGCGTCCTTGATCAGATCGACGCCGAACATGTCCTTGGTCGTGCCCTTGGGCAAGGAGGTGCCGGTGCCGCCGCCAAGCGCCTTCCACTGGGCTAGCGACAGGCGCACGATTTCGGCGGCGACCCAAGTGCCGATGGCAAAATAGGCACCGTTCAGGCGAAAGGTGAAAAACGCAATCGGCACAGCGAGGACGATCGCCGCCACGCCGCCGATCGCGATCCCGACCAGAGGGTCCAGCCCCCACAGGATCACCGCCGCGAACATCGCATAGGCGCCGATCCCGACAAAGGCCTGTTGGCCCACCGACACCAGCCCGGCAAAGCCCGCCAGCATGTTCCAGTTGAGCGCGAGGATCAGCAGCGTCAGCACCATAAAGAGGTCCTGTACCATCGCCCGCGTTCCCAGCACCGGCACCAGCGCCAGACCGACAAACAGCAGGACAGCCACGGATTTTGTAAGGGTGTTTTTCATGGCCATGTCCTTAGTCATTGGCGCGCGGGAACAGGCCGCGCGGACGGATCAGCAGCACGAGCACAAAGGCGATATGCCCCGCCAGTATCTGCCATTCGGGATTGATCGCCGCGCCCAGACCTTGGGCAACGCCAATCACGATCCCCCCGGCCAGCGTGCCCCAGAGCGATCCCAGACCGCCGATGATCACCGCCTGAAAGGCATAGATCAGGCGGGCAGGCCCGATGGTCGGGTCAAAGTTTGCCCGGATACCCAGATAGAGCGCGGCAATCGTCGCCACCACCATCGCGATGCCGGTGGCAATCGCGAACACATTGCGCGGCCGGATGCCCATCAGCCCCGCCGTCACCGCATCGTCCGAGGTCGCCCGAAACGCACGGCCCAGTTTGGTGCGATAGAACAACTGGTTCAGCGCAAAGATCACCACGATGGCCGACACCAGTGTCAGCAGCGGCATCACGCCGACAGCAATCGGGCCGAGCTTGATCGAGGCGGCCTCGATCGGGCCGGCGCTGAGTTTCTGGCTGTCGGCGGAAAAGCCTTCGAGCAGGCCGTTCTGGATCACCACCGACAGGCCAAAGGTCACCAAGAGCGGCGGCAGGATGTCGTCACCCAGCACCCGGTTCAGCACATAGGTTTGCAGCAGCCAGCCCACAGCGAACATCACCGGCGCAGCGATCAGGACCGCCACGAACGGATGCAGCCCCAGCGCGCCCGCCATCGTCAGGATGACAAAGGCCGCCAGCACGATCAGGTCGCCATGGGCGAGGTTCACCAGCCGCATGATCCCGAAGACAAGACTGAGCCCCGCCGCGAACAGCGCATAGAGCCCGCCGAGTAGGACGCCTTGGACAATGGTATCGACCCAGATCATGCGCTGACTCCGAAATAGGCGTTGTGGATGGCGTCGCGGGACAGGTCCGTCGGTGCACCAGAGAGCGTGATCCGCCCCTCCATCATGCAGCAGACGTGATCGGCAATCCGCAGCGCCTGCCCGATGTCCTGCTCCACCACGATGACCGACGCGCCGCTCTCGCGGATTTTCGGAAAGGTGGCGTAGATGTCGCGGATCACCACCGGCGCGAGGCCGAGGCTGATTTCGTCACATAGCAGCACCGTCGGGTTCGACATCAGCGCCCGCCCGATGGCGACCATCTGCTGTTGCCCGCCGGACAGGGCGGTGCCGGGGTTGTGTCGGCGTTCGCGCAGGATCGGGAACAGGTCATAGAGCCGCTCTAGCGTCCAATAGCCGTTGCCGGTGCGGGCGTGCGCGCCGATCAGCAGGTTTTCCTCGACGCTGAGCGAGGGAAACAGTTTGCGCCCCTCGGGAACCATGGAAATGCCAGCCTCCAGCACCTCGGGCGCCGAGAGATGGCCGATGGCGCGGCCGTTCAGGGTGATCGCATCGCGCGGGCTGGGCAAAATTCCGGTGATGGCGCGCATCAACGTGGATTTTCCGGCCCCGTTCGCGCCGATCACTGCCAGCGCCTGCCCCTGCTCTAGGGTCAGATCGACGCCGAACAGCGCCTGAAAGTCGCCGTAATGGGCGGTCAGATTTGAAATGGTCAGTACGGGCGCGCTCATACGTCGATCCCCAGATAGATTTCCTTGACCTCGGGCGAGGCCATGACCTGCGCCGGATCGCCAATCATCAGCATTTTGCCAAAGTTCAGGACCATCAGCCGTTCCACCACGCTATTGAGCGCATGGAGCACATGTTCGATCCAGATGATCGCCGTTCCGGCGGCGTGAATGGATTTGATGGTCTGGATCAGGGCGACGCATTCGCCTTCGGTCAGGCCGCCCGCGATTTCGTCCAGCAGGATCAGTTTCGGCGACGTGGCCATCGCCCGCGCCAGTTCCAGCCGTTTGCGTTGCAGCAGCGACAGGCTACCCGAGGTGTTGTCGGCCACCTTGGCCAGTCCGGTCTGGTCCAGAATATCCATACAGAACCCGCCGACATCCCGATGCCGCCCGCCGCCGAACTGCGCCGCGACCAGCAGGTTTTCGTAGACCGACAGGTTGGTAAAGGGCTGCGGGATCTGGAACGACCGCCCGATGCCCGCGACGACCCGCTGCATCGGCGGCTGGCGTGTCACGTCCACCCCGTCAAATTCGATCGTGCCTGCCCCCGGTGCGATATTGCCGGTGATCAGGTTGAACAACGTGGATTTGCCCGCGCCATTCGGCCCGATGATCCCCAGCGCCTGCCCGGGTTCGACGGCAAAGGACACGTTATCGGTCACCGTCAGCGCGCCAAAGGATTTGGACACGCCCTCTAGTCGAAGAAGAGCCATGTTTCGCCTTTCGAACGGGGTCGGCGGCGGTTGGGGCCGCCGACCGCCACGTCCTTAGCTCAGGGTTTCCAGCGTGCCTGTCAGCGGGATTTCCGGGGCCAGCCCGTTTTCCACGATCACCAGATCAAAGCTGCCGTCATCCTGACGCCGCCACTGGCCGCCGACCAACGGGGTTTTCGAGATATTCGGCTGCGCGAACGGCGGCACGTTATCGCGGCCCCATTGGATCAGGCCCACTGCGGTATCGAGCTTGGTCGCGCCGATCAGTTCGGCCATTTCATCGCCATCGGTCGGATCGCTGGCGCGTTTGATCGCGTCCAGGGCCACCTCGAACAGCGCATGCACAAAGCCGAGCGGCATGGTCCACTGACGCTTGGCGTAGTCCTGGAATTCGCCGGCCAGATCGGCACAGGATTGGCCGGTCAGCGACGATTTATAGGGGTGGTTCGGCGACCACCAGACTTCGCAGGTCAGGTTGTGACCCAGATCACCGAGGGCCGCGACGCTCTCGGGGAAGAGCAGCGCCTTGGCGACCGAGACCATTTTCGGGTTGTAGCCCTGCTGTTTCGCCTGCGTCCAGAACGTGGTGAAATCGGGCGGGATCGGAATGCCGACCATGATGTCACAGTTGTTCTGTTTGAACGCGTTGATCTGGGCGCTGAAATCGTCGGTCAGGTTCTGGAACCGGCCCGGATCGGTCAGGTTATAGCCAGCGGCGGCCAGTGCCGGGGGCATCCCGACCTCGGAGGCCCAGGCGTTGCCGTCACCGTCATTGGGCCAGAGCGCGCCGACGTTCTTGTTGCTGTCGATCTGCGCCCACATGTTCATGAACACGCCGACGTTGTCCTCTAGCCCCCAGAAGAAATGGTGGACGTAATCGAACGGCTGCCAAGAGGCGGGATCGGCGGGGTTGCCCTGCTGGCCGATGAACCACGGCTGCCACGGCGCGACCGAAGAGATGACCGGGATTTCTTCGGCCTCGGCGATGGTACAGACTGGGTTCGTCGTTTCCGGTGTCGAGGCGACGCAGATCAGATGCACTTCGTCGCGCACGATCAGTTCGCGGGCGACTTCGGCGGCGCGGTTGGGGTTGGACTGGCTGTCCTTGACGATCACTTCGATGTCAAAGCCCTCTTCGGCGGCCTTTTTGACAAAGTTCTCGATGACATAGGTGTCCGCCTGCGCAAAGGCCGACAGCGGGCCGGACTGCGGGCTGACATAGCCGATCTTGATCTTGGACCCGGCGGCAAAGGCGGGCAGGGCGACCGAACTGGCCGCGATGGCGGCGCCGGTCTGCATGAATTTCCGACGTGAAAGCATTCTTTTCCTCCCTAAGATGATGCTTTTGTTTCGTTAGTTTGGCGTGACCGGCGGCGCGCCCTCCCAGGCGCGTTGCAGCAGGTCACGGATCGCGCCCCGTTCCACGGGCTGCGGATTCCAATAGGGGTTCTGCGCGGCCAGATCGGCGGCGCGGTCCAGATCGGCGGCCTCCAGCCCCAGATCGCGCAGCGTCATCGGCGCACCAAGGCTGCGGGCAAAGTCCCACAGTCCGGTGCCGATCTCGCCGCCGAACAGATCGGCCAGCGGCTGCATGTCGGCCTGTGCGGCGCGGGCGTTATAGGCGGCGGTATGCGGCAGCATCACCGAATGGGTTTCCGCATGCGGTAGATCGAACGACCCGCCCAGCGTGTGGCAAAGTTTGTGGTGCAGGGCCATGCCGACCGCGCCCAGCACCGTGCCGCACAGCCACGACCCGTACAGAGCATCAGACCGCGACCCCAGATCGGCAGGATTGGCGACGATCCCCGGCAGCGCATCGCGCAGGGCGCGCACGCCCTCGACCGCCATCATGCTGGCGACAGGGTTTTTGTCCTGTGCATAGACGCCCTCGACGGCATGGGCCATCGCATTCAGGGCCGAGGTCACGGACATCGCGACCGGCAGGCCGACTGTCAGTTCGGGGTCATAAATCACGGTTTCCGGCAGGATCGAGGCGGCGCGGACGGTGGTTTTCACCCCGTTTTCGGTCTGGCCCAGAATCGGCGTCACCTCTGACCCGGCGTAGGTGGTGGCAATCACCAGTTGCGGCGCGTCGTTGCGATAGGCGATCGCCTTGCCCAGCCCGATGGTCGATCCACCGCCAAGCGCGATCACCCCGTCCGCGCCGCAGTCGGCATAGGCTGCCATCGCCTGTGCGGTCACATCGGTCGGCGTGTGCATCGCGGCGCCGGCAAACACGCCAGCGGCCCCGATCTGATGGGCCAGCCGGTCGGCGTCGGCCCGTTGGAACGGCGTCGATAGAACCAGCGGGCGCGTCATGCCCAGCCGTGCGGCCTCGGTCGCGGTCTGGGCCAGCGTTCCGGCGCCAAAGACGATCCGCGCGGGATGAAAGGTGCCAATAAATGTCCGAGCCATCGCGGCGAATTCCCTCAACTGTCGCCCCTTGGGGCGGTCTCCTCCGGGTTAGGCTACTGCGGTGCAAGGTCCGAAAGGATCACATGATCTGCAAACTACATAACGCGGCGTTATGATCTGGGCGGTGAGGCCGCGCCATGGCGGCCCCGCCGGTGTTCGGGGTTATTCGGCAGCGACCTGTGCCGGTGACTGGACGTGCAAGCGGCTGAGAACCTTGTCCATTTTCGCCTGAAGGTCGGCGGCGGAACTGGCGGTCAGCGCAACGTAGAAATCCGGACGGATCAGAACATAGCGCGCGTCGATCTGGTCGAACCACGCGCGGAATGTGCCGTTGACATCCACCACGTCCGCGGCCCCGCCCTGCGCGACGATGGAAATCGCGCTGCCGTCCAGCGTCGCAAACTGCGCGGCCTGTTCCGGGGTCAGTGCCTGCGCCGGGTCAGTGGCGTCGCCGACCAGCACCCAGCCCTGTCCGACGACCTGATCAAACCGGTCGCGGTTGCCGTGGCATTCGACGATGCCCTGCACCGACAATTCCCCGGCATGGGCGCTGTTTTCGTCCCAGATTCCGCGGCCAAGCTGGCAGATATCGGTCGGCACCGGGGTATCGCCCCGTTCAGCGAGGGCGGCAATCATCGCGTTGTCGCGCTCGGCGGCCTGATCCTCGTCCGAGATGCAGATGATCTGGCCCAATTCCTGACTGAAGTGGATGTAGTGTTTGGCGTGTTCGATCCGTTCGCTGGTGTAGCTATCCAGCACATCGAGTCCGAGTTTGCCCTCTAGAATGCCGTTCAAGCGCCACGCCATCGCCACCGCATCGCGGACACCGGCGCACATGCCTTCGCCGGCAAAGGGCGGCATCAGGTGGGCCGCGTCGCCGCCGATCATGCAGCGACCCTTGTTCCACGATTTGGCCCAACGCGCCTGAAACCGATAGACGGCCGAGCGTTCCAGTTCGGCGTTGTCGCGGGTCAACCCCCAAGGTTCCAGCAATTTCCACGCGTTATCGGGCTTGGCCAGATCGCGGGCATCCTCGCCCGGCAGCACCATGAATTCCCAGCGGCGGCGGTCAGGTCCACCGACCACCGGGCCGGGGCCGCCGGGCACCACGGTCGTGGGACGGCGCGGATCGCACAGTTGCCATTGCGCGGGCTGCGACGGGCGCGAGGCGACATAGTCAAAGTTCGGGATCATATCGAGGATCAGCCAGTCAAAGAAATAGCCTTTGTCCTCGTTCTCGATCCCGAGGCTTTCGCGCACAAAGCTGTTCGCGCCATCGGTTCCGGCCAGAAATTTGGCGCGAATAGAACGGCGTTCGCCATCGGGGCCGAATTCTTCGGGGTTCTGTTTCAGGGTCAGCGTCACACCGTCGGCATCCTGTTCCAGCCCGTTGCCCTCGAACCCGCGCAGGATGGTCACCGTCGGCAGTTCGGCAGCGATGCGCAGGAACCGCTTTTCCAGTTCGGGCTGGTTGAACCAGTAGCGCACCCGCCAACCCGAGGCGGACTGGCTCTGCCAATCGACGATTTGCAGGTTTTTGCCGTCGCGGTTTTTCCAGTAGTACAGTTCGTCATGGTAATTGATCGCGTCGTCGGCCTCTGAATTGATGCCCAGCGTCGCCAGAACCCGCGCGATTTCGTGGTCAAACGTCACCGCACGCGGCAGCGGGTAATGTTTGGACCAGCGTTCGATCAGCGTCACCTTGTGGCCGCGCTGGCCCAGCAAAATCGCCAAGAGTGTGCCAACAGGGCCTGCGCCCACGATCGCAACATCGGTGTCATAACGGGCCTTGGTCATGGTTTTGTCCTCCCTCTGGGCGGGCTCCTCACTGCCCGCGTCCGTTGATGTGAGACTGTTTCAAAACTGACGATTCGTCAATTATGAAAATATTTCAGGATTGTCGTGCTGAAAAATCGGGCTAAGGCGCTGAGAAACCGATAAAATCAGAGGTGCGGAGGGCGTGGCCTCCGGGGGATTTGAAACCTGCGGGAGAAAAGTTTACATCTGGACCGGGTGCACACAGGGGTTCGAATGACCGAAACAGCCACCGAAGGTCGCGTTGCGCGTCGGCAAAAGAAAAAGCGGACCGCGCTGATTTCTGCGGCCCGTCAGGTCATGTCGGAAAAGGGCGTGGCGGCGACCACCATGCTGGAAATCGCCGAACTGGCCGATGTCGGGGCAGGGACCGTCTATAACTATTTCAAATCCAAGGACGAAATTGCCGTCGCTGTCCTAGAGGTGCTCATGCACGAATTGGCGGTCCGGATCGAGACGATCACCGACCAGTTCGAGGACCCCGCGCAGGTCTATGCCTTTGGGATCAGGACCGTTCTGGACACTGCGACCACCGATCCGCGTTGGGAACAGATGCTGCACCGGACCGAAGTCATTGCCGATGCGATGTTCCGGATGATGGGCCCCTTTGCGATCCGCGATTTGCGTCTGGCGTCGCAGGCGGGACGGTTCCGCGTATCCAACCCCGAATTGGTCTGGCGGCTGACCACCTATGCGATCACCGGCGCGGCGCATTCGATCACCCAAGGGGACACCGCCCCCGAATCGAAAAATCTGGTGATTGCGCGGCTGCTCTGCATGACCGGGATCGATCTGGACGGCGCGTCCGAACTGGCTGCGCGGCCCCGGCCCGCCCTGCCGCCAGAGACGCGCTGATTAGGCGCGGCGATGGGTGATTTGCTGGTCCCGCTCCATCCGGCGTTCCAGCAGGTCGCATTGTTCCTGTAGAAACGGCACGAGGGCCTGCGCCACGGGCGACAGCACCTCGCCCTTGCGTGACAGGATGCCCAGACGGCGGTCCGGGTGTTCGACCTTGATCGGCAGGGACACGATCGCCCCGGTTTCCTTCATCAGATAGACCACCGAATAGGGCAGCACCGTCAGGCAATCGGTCCGCGCGAGGAACGAGGTGATCGAAGCCAGCGTACCGCCGGTAAAGGTCATCTTGAACTTTTCCGCGCCAATCGAGGAAATCGCGGCCTTGAGATCGCGAAACACCGGACTGTCGGCGGGCGGCGAGACCCAGGAATAGGATTCTATCTCTTGCAGCGTGATCGGCCCCTTGCGGACCAAGGGATGACCCTTGCGGCAGGCGATGACATTGCGGCCCGGCATCAGTGGCTGGAAATCGCAGTCCATCGGGATCTGATCGGCCCGCAGCGGCAGGATCGCCATATCCAGCATCCGGTTGCGTAACTTGCTGACGAGGCTGTCGAAATAGCCATAGGTCTGGTCGAATTGCGCACCGCTGAACTGGTCCTGAAAATCGGCGAACATCGTCGCCATGACGCCGTCCATGAACAGCGGGGTCCCGCCAATCCGCAGGTGGCCGACATTGCCGCGCTGGAACCCGTCGACGATGGCGACGGCCTCTTGGTTCAGTTTGTGGATGCGCATGCCGACCTCGGCCAAGGCGCGGCCAAATTCGGTCGGTTGCAGGGGGCGCTTGCCGGGATCGAACAGCGGTTGTCCCAGCCGTTTTTCCAGATTGGAAATCGTGCGCGACACCGACGGCTGGGACTTGCCCAGTGCTTCGGCACCTTCGGTCAGGCCGCCCCGGTCCACGATCATGGCCAGAATTTCGAGATGTTCGCTGTCTATCTTCATAACAAAAGGGAATGTTATTCAGAAGAGTTTCGAAATCCAGCGGAATCTTTTGCTCTATCTTGACCGTCAGAGGATGTGATGAGGGGGCGAAACGGGTCAGAGGAGGCCGTGTCGCGACCTATCATAGCAATTTGCTATCCAAGGGAGGAACTATGGCCGAAATTCATACCGCCGAGATTGAAACCGATGTGCTGATCATCGGCACCGGACCCGCGGGCTCGGCTGCGGCGGCGCTGCTGTCGAGCTATGGCATCAAGAATATCGTGGTGAACCGCTATCGCTGGCTGGCCAACACGCCTAGGGCGCATATCACCAACCAGCGCGCGATGGAGGTCCTGCGCGATCTGGGCCGCGAGGTCGAGGACGAGGCCTATATGTTCGCCACGCATCAGGACCTGATGGGCGAAAACGTGTTCTGCGAGAGCCTCGCCGGTGAAGAGATCGGCAGGATGAAGGCATGGGGCAACCATCCGCTGTCGCGCGCCGAACATGAAATGTCCTCGCCCTGTCAGATGAACGACCTGCCGCAGACCTTTATGGAGCCGCTGCTGTTCAAAACCGCCTGTTCGCGCGGGACGCAGGCGCGGATGTCCACCGAATACCTGTCGCATGTGCAGGACGAGGACGGCGTGACGACCACCTGCCGCGACCGCCTGTCGGGCCGCGAATTCGCTATTCGCTCCAAGTACCTGATCGGGGCGGATGGTGCCAAGTCACTGGTCGCCGAACACGCCGGATTGCCGTTCGAGGGACAGATGGGCGTTGGCGGGTCGATGAACATCCTGTTCAAGGCGGACCTGTCGAAATATGTCGCCCACCGGCCTTCGGTTTTGTACTGGGTGATGCAGCCCGGCGCGGATGTCGGCGGGATCGGCATGGGGCTGGTGCGGATGGTGCGCCCGTGGAACGAATGGCTGATTGTCTGGGGCTATGACATCAACGAGCCCGCGCCTGACGTCACGCCCGAGTTTGCCACCGGCGTGGCGCGGCAGTTGATCGGCGATCCGGAGCTGGAGATCGAGCTGATCAACGCCAATACGTGGACGGTCAATAACTATTACGCCACTCGCACCAGTGCGGGCCGTGTCTATTGTGTCGGCGACGCCATCCACCGCCATCCGCCGTCAAACGGACTGGGGTCGAATACCTCGATTCAGGACAGCTTTAACCTCGCGTGGAAATTGGCGATGGTGCTGCGCGGGCAGGCGGGCGCGGCGCTCTTGGACAGCTATAGTGTCGAACGGGCGCCGATCGCGAAACAGATCGTCACACGGGCGAACCAGTCGATTGGCGAAACCGGGCCGATTTTCGACGCCTTGGGCATGAGCGCCGGTGTCGATCCGGTGCAGATGCAAAAGAACCTAGAGGCGCGGTGTAACGGCACCCCCGCGGCCGAGCGGCAGCGTGATGCCATCCGCAAGGCGATTGCGTTCAAGAAATACGAATTCGACGCCCATGGGGTCGAAATGAACCAGCGCTATCGGTCAGAGGCCATTGTCACCGACGGTCAGGTCGAACCGGCGTTCGAGATGGACGCCGATCTGCACTACCAGCCGACGACCTGGCCCGGTGCGCGGCTGCCGCATGTCTGGCTCTTTGCGGCAAACGGGGACCGTGTTTCGACGCTCGATCTGTGCGGGCACGGGCGGTTCAGCATCCTGACGGGTCTGGGCGGCGAGGCTTGGGCGCGGGCGGCGGCGCAGGTTGGCGCGGCGCTGGGGCTAGAGATCAGCGTTCATGTGATCGGACCGCGGCAACCCTATCAGGACCACACCGGCGATTGGGCGCGTGTGTGCGATATCCATGACAACGGCTGTCTGCTGGTGCGCCCCGACCACCACGTCGCATGGCGCAGCCCGTCCCTGCCTGCGGACCCGGGGGCGGCACTGACGGGCGCGCTGCGGTCGATCCTCGCGCTGAACTGACACGACGCGGGCGGCGGCCAGAGGGTTGCCGCCCGTTTACGCCTGTCCAAGCGCGGCAAACCCCGCAAGGACCACGGCAATCCGGTCGCGGATGTCTGCCGCCTGCGCCGCACGGTCCACCGCGCCCTTGCGCTGGCGCCGCGGCAATAGGGCGCCAAACACCACATCCATCAGCATTCCCGCCAGACGGGCGGTATGGCAGGGCGGCAGCGCGCCGCTGGCCACGCAGTGATCCAGCCAGTCGATCAGCGCCTCGCGCGACCGCAGCACGCCGGTATCATAGAGCATCGCGTTCAGGTCCGGGAAAAGCAGGCTCTCACGCGAGATCAGGCGCATCAGCGCGTCGCGTTCATTGGCCTGCTGTTCATCCAGATCCAGCCGGAAAATCCGCACCAGCGTGGTCAGCGGGTCCGCAACCTCCTCTGGTGGGCGCGGCAGGTCGAGGATCAGCCCCCGCCGCGACTGGATCACATCGGTAAACAGCGCGGTTTTATCGGCGAACTGCTGATAGAGATCACGCTTGGACACGCCAGCCTGACGGGCAATGTCCTGCATCGTGGTATTGGCAAAGCCTTTCTCGACAAAGACTTGCATAGCGCCAGCACGGATTTTGTCCTGACGGTCCTCATCGGTTTCGGTTTTGGGTCGGCCACGCGGGCGCGGCTGCGGCGGGGCATTCTCCATCGCACACCTAAATTTTATGCCAAATTAAATATGGAACCGATATAGTACCATAAAGAATCACCCTTTGCCAAAGCCCCGATTGATGCCCGCCCCGTTCATTTTCCACCGTCATTGCCTAGACGCCATTTTGTCGCGCAGCGCCGCCAAGGCCGGAAGTGCCGACAACAGCGGCGCGACCTCGGCGTATGGCATGTCAGAGAGCGCTTCGGCAAAACTCTCGGTCACGCCCAGATGGAAATGCCGCTGCACGTATAGCCCCCGCTCGGTCGGCTTGATCACCACGGATCGGCCATCGGTCGGGGATTTTTCGCGCATGATCAACTCGTTCGCCTCGAGCTTGCGGATGATTTCGCTGATCATCGGGCGGGACATGTTCATCTGTGCCGCCAGATCGGCAGGGGTGATGCCATCGGCGGCGGTGATGATGTGCAGACTGCGCGCCTGCGTCGGCGCCAGCGCGGGCAGGTCTGCCTTGGTCCGGGCGTTCAAGGTCGCCAAGCCCCAGATATCGCCCAGTAATTCGGTGATCTGCGCCGCCTCGGCGGTGATTTTGCGGTCGGGTTGCACGCGGGGGCCGTCCTGTGTGTCTCTGGGTCTGGGGCGCAGCCTATCGCGCCTGTCGGGGCGCATCAATGCGCAGGCGGGCAGATAATGGGACTCGACAGCGAAAAGATAGTTAAGTATACCGAACTAAATTCTGGCGATGGACGCCGGAGGCTGACCCTGACCGCAGGGCCAGTGCTGGATCGGATGGAAAGGCTAAACCGATGAGAGACTACCCCGAAAGCATGCTGGTCACGAACCGCATCCCCCTGAGCGAGGCCGAGGCTGCTCTGCCGCTCAAGAAGTACTGGGACATGCCGCTGCACAAGCTGGCGCCGCTCCAGCGCCAGTTGGTCGAGGCTGGCCCGATGGACCCGTCCAAGGCGACGCTGCCGCACAATTTTACCGATCTGCTGCGCCCTGTCGGCTATGAGGAGATCGAGTACGGCTATTGCATGATGCCCGATGGCACCGGCTATCTGGCGGTCTATACCACCTATCCCGATTGTACCCCGGAAATGCTGGGCTGGTATTTCAAGTGGATCAACATCCGGTCGAAATCCACCCCCGAGGGCGTTGGCAATATCCGCTACAAGATCTGGAATCAGGCCGACCATTGGGACCACGGGTTCATCAATGGCGTGGACAAGACCGACGGCATTTACACCGTCGAAACGCTCGATCTGGGGGCCGGTCAGGACAAGATGGCGTGGACCGTACGCAACGCTCTGGACCCGCGCGACTTTGGTCTGAGCCAGGAGCGGCTGGACGAGCTGAAGGCGAACGGATGCTTTGTCGACTGCTGTTTCGAGTCGTTCCACGATATGGAAGATCCGTCAATTCGGCTTCCCGGTACGCACCTGTTTATGACATTGTCCCGTATAAACCCTTGGGGTGTATTGGAAAAAGTGACACGGGAATGGATCGGCTACGGGGTCAAGGACGGGCAGATCTATCGCGACGAAACGACGCCGGACTGGATGCTGACCGAAGCCTATCTGAAAAAGGTCATCACCCATTCCACCACCGAGGC
The DNA here is from genome assembly GCA_937864535.1 of uncultured Paracoccaceae bacterium. Lineage (GTDB taxonomy): Bacteria > Pseudomonadota > Alphaproteobacteria > Rhodobacterales > Rhodobacteraceae > Marivivens. Next base: position 185,554 of record CALMJS010000019.1, on the reverse strand, counting down.
GCTGCAGCTGAGCAAGTTTTTGCCCCAGCTCTACGCGGAATACAAGGACCTGCCGCTCGACGCGGACTAAGGCCGAAGCCAGCAGAAAAGAGGAGGGGGCGAGATGATGTTTGAAGCAATCGGTGCGCTATTGGGGGCCGGATTTTTCGCGGCCTTCCATGTGCCGGTGCCACATCGGCGAGATGGCCAATGGCAAATGGCCAAGTTGCAGGGCAAGCCTGCGCGCGTGATGGGTGTGCTGTATCATATCTGCCTCTTGCCCGCGATCGCCGCGCTGCCCGCTCCGGTCTGGGCGGTGGCGGCGGGGCTGACGTGGATGCTGCTGGACATTGTTCTGGATGCCGCCGGACTGGCCGGAACCGACGTCGATGTCGCCCCGTTCCGGTCGGGCGTTCACGTCGTCGCCAGTCTCTGGCTGGTGACGGCAGGTTGGACCGCCGGGCCTGTGATGGGGCTCGTCGGGACGACCCACGCGGCGGTGTTCATGGTGAGATTGGTTCTGCGGTCGCAGGGGCGGCCCTATCCGGGCTGGGTTCCCTTTGCGAGCGCATGGCTCAATATCGGGTGGATGGTCGGTGTGGCGATCACATTGGCCAACCTCCAGAGTGTGTAAGATAGTTCATGGTTTCGAACTAGACACCTGACGACCCCATCGCTTTGACATGGCTATGGGTCACATCAGACCCTCACTGCCTTGGCCGCCCGCCTTGGTAGACCGGAGGGATCATATCCAAAAAGGGAGGACTACAATGACGACCAAATTTATTTCGACCTCCGCGCTGGTTCTGGCGCTGGCAGGGTCCGGTGCGATGGCCGAGGGGATCACCCTGACCGTCTGGCACAACAGCGGCGATCCGGCTGCCGTTCTGGACCTGTACAAGGCCTACGAGGCCGCGACCGGCAACACGATCGCGCTGATCGACATTCCGGCGGACCAGTTCCCGACCGCGACCCAGATCAAATGGGCCACTGGCGAGCGCCCTGACCTGATGGAATACATGCCGACGGTGCAGGACATGCGCCAGCTGAACGCGCATGAAAACATGCAGGACCTGTCGGACATGGGCTTTGTCGCCGCCGAAGGCGCGCTGGCCGAAATCGCCGGGACGCTGGACGGTAAAACCTATGCCGCCGTGCTGGGGCCGATCACGACCTTTGCCGCATTCTATAACAAAGAGGTCTACGCCGCTGCGGGCGTTCCGGTCCCGACCAACTTTGCCCAGTTGGCCGAAACCTGCGAGGCGATCAAGGCTCTGGGCAAGGTCCCGGTCCATGTCGGCGCAGGGTCGGAATTCCCGGCCAATATGATCGCCGGTTTCGCCTATATGGCCGATTTCAACGCCGAACTGGCCTTTGGTCGCGGCGTGGCCGATGGCACGATCATGGTGAACGATCCGAACGGGCCGATCGTGGCGGGCCTCACGGCGGTGGACAATCTGCGCACCGCTGGCTGTTTGAACCCCGACGCCGCCACCGCCACGTTCCAGGACGCGGTCAAGGCTGTGTACAACGGCGATGCGGCGATGACGGTGCTGCCGTCGGACTTTATCGGCCAGTTCTACGATCTGGGCGGCGGTGACCGTGCGGCGGTGGACGCGAAAATCGGCCTTGGCGCTGTTTCGGCGGAAAAGGGCATCCCGTCCTTCTCGGCAGGCCCCTACGCGACCTTCTTTGCGCCGAAAACCGGTGATGCAGAGAAAGAGGCCGCCGCACGCGAGTTCATCGAATGGGTCACCACCACCGGCTATCAGGACTATGTGAACAACGCGCATAGCATCCCGACCATGTCCAACGCGACCGCGCCGGACCTGTCGGGCCTGTCGGCGGATCTGGCGAACCTGCTGAACCACCCCGATGCTGTTCCGGCGTTTAACCAGATGATCCCCGGCTTTGGCAGCTTTGGAAAATCGGCGGTCAGCGTGGTGATCGGTCAGGCCACCCCGCAAGAGGCGGCTGATAACTGGAACGTGTTTGTGCAACAGGCCATTCAGGCCCAAAAGCCGTAATCGAGCTATGACCAGCCTCTCGAACCAAGGGTCCCTGCATCGCAGGGGCCCCACCCGCACCGCCCGCGCCCCGCGCAATACCTATCGGTTCTGGTTCGCCCTGCCGACGATTGCCTTGGTTGCGGTGTTCTTTGCCATGCCCTTTGTTGCGAACGGCGTGCTCAGCTTTCTGCGCTGGACCGGGTTTTCCAGCAGTATCCGGTTCAACGGACTGGAAAACTTCCGGTCGATGATCGCTCTGGGCATTCTGGGCAACGCGACCAAGGTGACGATCCTCTTTGCGCTGATCACCATGACGACGCAAAACGTCATCGGTCTGGTGCTGGCCAAGGCGCTGCAACAGTCGAACCGGATCAATTCGGTGTTCCGGACGGTGTTCTTTGTGCCGGTGCTGATGTCGCCACTGGCGGCGGGCTATATCTGGGCGGCGGTTTTGTCCCCTGACGGGCCGGTCAACCAGGCGCTGTCGTGGTTTGTCCCCGGCGGTGTCAGCTATGCGTGGCTGGGCCATTCGTGGTCCGCGCTGATCATGGTGGGCCTGATCGACGGATGGAAGTGGAGCGGGCTGGCGACGCTGGTCTATATCGCGGGCCTGAACGGCATTCCGCGTCCGGTGACAGAGGCGGCGCTGCTGGACGGCGCTGGCGCATGGAAGCGGTTCTTTCTGGTCGAGGCGCCGCTCTTGGCGCCGGCATTTACCTTTAACATCACCGTAACGCTGGTGGGGTCGTTCAGTGCGCTGGACGTGATTTTCTCGACCACCAAGGGCGGGCCGGGCGATGCGACATCGGTTCTGAACGCGGCGGTCTATAATCAGTACGGCGCCGGGTTCTTTGGGCAGGCGAGCGCGCTGAGCTCGATGATCGCGCTCTTGGTCATCGTCACGGCAGTGCCGCTGATCCTGTATCTACGCAAGAAAGAGATCGACCAATGAAGCCACAGTCGACATGGGTGACGGGGGCCTCGCCCCTGTGGGAAACCGCCAAATACGCCGCGCTGACGCTCTTTGCGCTGCCGTGGGTGGCGCTGCCGCTGTGGGTTCTGCTGGTCAATTCGTGGAAACCTGACGCAGAGGCGGCGACCCCGTCGATCCATTTGCCGGACACTTGGGCCGTTTGGGACAATCTGGCGATCGTCATCGAACAGGGGCAATATCTGACGGGGCTGAAAAACAGCCTGATTGTCGTGGTGCCGGTGGTGCTGGCGGTGCTGCTGATCGGGTCGATGGCCGCATGGAGCTATGCCCGCAGCAAATCCATGTCGCTGACCGTGACCTATTTCATCACCGCGCTGTCGATCATCCTGCCGCCGGCGGTGATCCCGACGGTGGTTCTGGTGACGAAACTGGGTCTGACCGGATCGGTGGCGGGCTATATCTTTGCCCTGATCGGCACCCGCGTCGGCGTCATCGTGTTCCTGACCACCGGCTATATCAAGGGCCTGCCGCGCGACTATGAGGATGCCGCGCTGATCGACGGCGCGACCCGCTGGCAGACCTATTGGATGGTGATCCTGCCGCTGCTTCGTCCGGTGCTGTTTACCGCGGCGGTGATGACGGTGATCAACGTCTGGAACGAGTTTTTCTTTGCCCTCTACATGACCAAGGGGGCGGCCAATGCGACCCTGCCGCTGACGCTGTTCAATTTTGCCAATGCGGGCATGTACGGCATCCGCTGGAACCTCGTGTTTACCCATGTGATCCTGACCAGTTTGCCCTTGGTCTTTGCCTATGTGGTGCTGCAACGGCGCATCATGTCGGGCCTGACCGAAGGCGGCGTGACCGGTTGATCCCCCATTTAGGATATTGAAATGACGAAACAAACGCGTTTGCGGGCCGGTGCGGCCCGTGTCGAGACCACGCCGACTGCTCTGGAGGGGCTGAACCCCTTTGGTCCCGACTTCCTGTCGGTGCGTGATCCGCTGTATGCGCGGGCGCTGGTGGTTGACGATGGCAATCAGCAGGCCGCGCTGATCGCGCTGGATCTGGTCGAGGTTGGCGTCACCGATGACATCCGCGCGCGCATCGCGGCCGAGACAGGTATCCCAGCCGACCGGGTGATGCTGGCCCCCTGCCATTCGCACAACTGCCCCCGCGTCGGGCTGGTCACGCCCGGCGGCAAGGCGCGGATCCCGACGCCGCAGTCACTGGTCTACACCCAGTATGTCTATGACCGCATCATCGAGGCGATCCGCGCGGCGCAGGCCAATCTGCGTCCTGCGTGGCTCGGCTTTGGCGCCGAGGCGGTGGATGTGAATGTCTGCCGCGAAGCCTATGTCAATGACGTCTGGACGCTGGGCTATGTCCCCGACGGCATCAGCGACAAAACCCTGTCGGTGCTGTCCTTGGTGGACGAGGCCGGAGAGGTCATCGCGGCGGTGTTGAATTACGCCGTCCATCCGACCGTGATGCTGGGCGTGCGCGAGGTCAGCGCCGATCTGGCCGGAGAAACCGTGGCCAATGTGGAAAATGCCCTTGGCGACGGGGCGGTGGTGCTGTGGACCTCGGCTGCGCTGGGGGATCAGGCGCCCAAGGTGCAACTGGGCGAGGCGACGAATAACCCGGATCGCGACCGCGCCTTTGCCACCTCTGCCCTCCGGGCGCAGGGGTTCATGCTAGGCGCAGCAGCGGCGCGGATCATCAGCGTCACCGACGGGTTCAGCGGCACCGGCCCCGTTCGGGCCGGGCTGACAGTGATCCCCTGTCCGGTCCGCCGTTTGCCCGTACCGCCGGGGATGGAACAGGCCGAGGTCGATACCGTCGATCTGACGCTGGCGACGCTGCAAATCGGTCCGGTGGTGTTTGCCGGTGTCTCTGGCGAGGTCACGGTCCCCGTCGGGCGGGCGATCAAGCAGGCCTCGCCCTTGGCGCAGACGCTGATCATCAGCAATGCCAACGCCCGGATCGGCTATCTGCCCACGGATGAGAGCTATGACCGCAAAACCCATGCGGCCAACGGCTGTCCCATCGTCAAGGGCCACGCGGCCAAGACGATTGTCTGCGGGCTGGCCGATCTGGTCATGGCGGGCCTGACCGCCCATGGCTGAGCGGCGGATACCGGATCATCCCGAGGGGCGGGCGGCCATTCTGGTCGCGCTGGTCTTTGGCATGCTGATGGCCTTTGGGCCGTTCACGATTGATCTGTATCTGCCTGCCTTTCCGGCGGTTGCGCGTGATCTGCGGACGACGGAAAACTGGGTGCAACTGACGCTGACCGCCACCACCCTCGGCTTTGGGCTGGGGCAGGTGATCATCGGCCCGCTCAGCGATGCCTTTGGTCGTCGGCGTCCGCTGCTCTTTGCGACCTTGCTGCATTTCGCGGCCAGCGTGGCGATTATCTTTGCCCCGTCCATCGGCTGGGTGATGGCAGGCCGCGTCGCCCAAGGCATCGGCGCGGCGGGCAGCGGTGTTCTCGCGCTGGCGATGGCGCGCGACCTGTTCGAGGGCCAGCGGCTGGTGCGGATGATGACCCGCATCGCGTTGGTGCGCAGCCTCGCGCCGATTGTCGCGCCGGTGATCGGTGCGCAGCTCTTGGCGGTGGTTAGCTGGCGCGGGCTGTTCGCGGTGCTGGCGGTGTTCGGCATGACGATGACGGTCGTGGTGTCGCGGATCATCGGTGAAACCCTGCCGCCAGAGCGGCGGAGCGGCCGCAGCCCGCGTGACGTCGCGGGGCGCTATGCGCGGCTGTTTCAGGACCGGTTTTTCATCGGCGTGATGGCGGTCGGGGGCTTGTCGTTTTCGACCACGTTTATCTATCTGTCGTGGTCGTCCTTTGTGTATCAGGTCGATTTCGGCTTTAGCACGCAGACCTTTGGCCTGCTGTTCGCGGTGAATGCGGTCGGGCTGATGATCTGCGCGCAGATTTCGGGCCGGATCATGCGCCGGTTTCGCCCGCGCCACGCGATGACGCTGTGGCTGGGGCTGATGATGTCGGGCGCGGTGGGGCTGTGGCTGTCGCAGGCCGTCGCCGCGCCGGTGTGGCTGCAACTGCTGTGCCTTTTCGTGGTGATTGCCAGCGGCGGCGGCATCGGCCCGGCGGTGCAGGTGGCGGCGCTGTCCAACCATGGCGCACAGGCCGGAACGGCGGCCGCCATGCTGGGCGTATTCAATTTCGCTGTCGGCGGGACCATCGCCCCGATTGTCGGCCTGTTCGGAGCCTCGGCGGCGACGATGGCGGGCGGGATGATCGTGGTGATCGGGTCGGCCCTCTTGGTTCTCAATTTTCTGGTCAGGCCATTCGACGATGGCCCGCAGTTGCGCTGACCCCGCACCCCAACCGTAAGGAGGAGACGATGGGCGCAGTTACCATCCAAAACCTGTCCAAAACCTATGGCGGCGCACAGGTGCTGCACGATATCTCGGTCGATATTCCGGACGGCGAATTCGTCGCGCTGGTCGGTCCGTCCGGCTGTGGCAAATCCACGTTGCTGCGGATGATCGCCGGGCTCGAGACGATTTCGGGCGGAGATATTTCCATTGCGGGCCGTGTGGTCAACGATGTCCCGCCCAAGGATCGCGACATCGCCATGGTGTTCCAGACCTACGCCCTCTATCCGCATATGACGGTCGAGGAGAACATGGGCTTTTCGCTGCGGCTGGCCAATGTGCCCAAGGCCGAGCGCAAGGAACGTGTGCAAAAGGCGGCGGCAATTTTGGGGCTGGAGCCGGTTCTGGGCCGTTATCCCCGGCAAATGTCCGGTGGCCAGCGGCAGCGCGTGGCGATGGGCCGCGCGATCGTCCGCAACCCCGAGGTGTTCCTGTTCGACGAACCGCTGTCGAACCTCGACGCGAAATTGCGGGTGAAAATGCGGTCCGAGATCAAGCAGACCCATGTCACGCTGGGCGCGACCAGCATCTATGTGACCCACGACCAGATCGAGGCGATGACAATGGCCGACCGGATCGTCGTGATGAACGGCGGGGTGATCGAACAGGTCGGCACGCCGCTCGAGCTCTATGATGCGCCGCGCAATCTGTTCGTCGCGGGTTTTATCGGCTCGCCCGAAATGAACATGTTTTCCGGCACGGTGGGCGAGGGCGGCATTGTCACCGCCGAGGGGACGGTTTTTCCGGTGCTGCGCGGCGATGCGGGGCGGGCTGTGGTGCTGGGCATCAGGCCGGAACATTTCCGGCTGGACCCCGCCGGCATCGAGGCGCGGATCGAACTGGTCGAACAGACCGGCAGCGAAACCCATGTCGTCGCCACGATTGCCGGGCAACGCGCGCTCTTGGCGCTGCGGGACCGGATCAGCGCGGGCGCGGGCGAGACTCTGCGTGTCGCGGTGATGGCGGATCGGGCGCATCTGTTCGACCCTGAAACGGGTCTGCGGCTGCCCTGATCCCCTGCGTCCCCTGACGCCATCTCTGCCTCGCCCCCCGGTGCAGAGACTTGGCGTCAGGGGAGTGCGCGGCCATGTCGCAAAATCGTAGCTCCGCTTCGCCGCTGTGACAGTGACCGCGGGTCCGTTCGTTGCTTGCTGGTCCCGACAGTTGAGGGAGACCAGCATGAACGAGATTTCGACCCGTACCGGCCGTCATGGCGGCAGATCCGCCCGCCGCGCCCTGCGGGGCGCGCCGGATCTGGATATGTTGCCTGCACTCGAACGCGGCATCCCGGAGTGCGAGGTCATGGACCCCGCCCGGGTCGAGCAGATCGACGCGGCCTCTATGGCGATCCTCGAAGATGTCGGTGTAATTTTCCGCGATGAGATCGCGCTGGCGGACTGGAAACGCGTCGGGGCCAAGGTCGTGGGCGAGAGGGTCTATCCGGATCGCGGGTTGGTGCGTGAATTGATCGCGACGATCCCCTCAGGCTGGACCTACCGCGCGCGTAATCCGGAAAAATCGCTGCCCTTTGGCGGCAAACATTCGATCTTTGTGCCGATGACCGGTGCGCCTTTTATTCGCGATCTCGACGATGTGCGGCGCTGGCCGACTATTGGCGATCTGAACATGTTCCACAAACTGTCGCATATGTCGCCCGCGCTGCATTCTAGTGCGCACCACATTGTCGAACCGATGGACATCAAGGTCAGCCACCGGCATCTGCACATCACCTATTCGTCGATGAAATACTCGGACAAGACCTTTATGGGCATGACCACCAGCGGCAAAAACGCCGAGGACGCGAAATCCCGGCGGTGGACGAACTGAACACGCAATATTAGCACTCCTGCGACTGGCCGCCCTGCGGGGCGGCCATTTTCTCACCGTCGCGCCACAGCGGCGTTGCGCCGATGAAGAACAAGGAATCCACGCTCCGTCTCCTCGGCAATTACGCCGACAAGGGTGTCACTATCGTCGGCGGGCATATCCATTTACCCGACGGTCCGGATCTGGGTCCGAGTCTGGGCCTGACCATCGATGCGGCGCAATTTGGCGCACCTGTTTCCACATTCGGGTCAAGAGATGACTGACCTAGAAGGGAAAAGGCTCTGGTCACCGGAGCGGTGGGCGGAATTGGGGCGGTTGCGGTCGATCATTCGCAGCAGGTGCGCTGCAATGCTGTCGCGCCCGGCTGGATCGATACCGATCTGAATGAGGCATTTATTGCGGCGATGCCGGACCCGGTCGGTTTTCGGCAAAATATCGGGCGCATCCATCCGGTTGGGCGCACTGGGCGCCCCGATGAGGTCGCCGCGCTGGTGGCTTGGCTCGCCTCGGATGAGGCGGGTTTTGTCACTGGGCAGGTTTGGACCGTGGACGGGGGCCGGATGGCAAAACTGAGCCTACCCTAGGGGCGGACGGGGCAGGGCGGTTTATTCCGCTCGCGCCCGCCATTCCTTGAACCGTAAAAAAATATTCGCCCCCACCGTTGAAAACGGCTTGGGCGGCAGTTTTTTCGGCTGCGCCTCGGCGGCGAAATGCCGGGTGATGTCGGTGCTCAGGCCCATCGCGGTTTCGGCGGCGGCCATCCCGGTCAGCGTGCTGCGGGCGGTGCCCAGTCCGTTACAGACGGTCGCGGCAAAGAGATCCTGATCCAGTTCTCCGGTCACGGACACCGCGTTATTGGTCAGGCACAGATGTCCCGCCCATGTATATTCCTGTTTCACATCCGCCAGATCGGGATAGCGATCCGCGAATTTTTGTCGGTGCACGGCGGCGGTCCGGCGCAGTTCCCTGTCCGAGGGAACCATGTCCGGCAGGAAATTGGCGCAGGTGCGGGTGATGATCCGGTTGCCCCCCAGCGCGGTATCGATCCGCCGCATGGTCGTGCCCATCGGGTCCGAGGGCGTCACCCCCCAACGCGCCGCGCCGCCCAGTTTGCGAAGGGTCGCTGGCGGCAAATCCACCGTCATCGACGCGAACAGAAACACATGCATCAGCCGGTTCTGCGCAAAACCAAAGCTCTCGACATGGCCATTGTTGGCGAGGATCACCTTGGCCGCGTGAACCGTGCCGCGCGGGGTCTGCACCTCCCAGCCGCCGGTGCGCCGATGAAACGCGGTGACGGCGGTCTGCTCATAGATCGCGACGCCAGCGGCCCGTAGCCCCTGACCAAAGCCGCGGACAAATCCCGCCGGTTGCAGCATCACCGTCCCCGGCGTGTAGAGGCCCGACACATAGTGACGGCTGCCGGTCAGCGCATACATCGCCTGCGCGTCCAGATGTTCGCTGGGTTCCCCGAGCGAGGTCAGATGTTCGGCATAGCTGCGGTTCAACCGGTCCGCCAGATCCGAGGCCGCGCCGTTCACCTTGCCCATCGGGTCAAAGTAGTCGCGCTTGATATCAAACTCCTCGACGGCTCTGGCGGCAAAGGCGATCGCCTGCCGGTTCAGGTCGATCACCTCGCGGTCATCGCCATGGCCCGCATAATCGTCCGAGGTCAGTTCGTGCGGCAGATCGATCATGAACCCGGAATTGCGGCCCGATGACGCCTCGGCCAGACGGCCGGCATCGAGGATGACAATCCGCAAGCCGGGGCCGCCTGTCCGGGCAGGATCGCCGACCATGCAGCCGGTCCCTTGAGGACCGGCGTTCGTTTTGCCGTGTATGCCGCCATGTCAGACAGCCTCGTCCGCGTCATCGGCCAGATCAACCCGGATCGTCTTGAGCTGGGTATACTGGTCGTGGGCATGGATACCGTTGTCCCGCCCGCCAAAGCCCGACTGTTTAGAACCGCCAAAGGGGGTGGAAATATCGCCTTCGCCAAAGCTGTTGACGGTCACCGTACCCGCGCGGATCGCCCGTGCGCCGCGGATTGCCCGTTTGACATTCGACGAAAAGATCGACGCCGCCAGCCCGTATTCGGTGACATTGGCCAGCGCGATCGCCTCGTCATAGCTGCCGACGGTCAGGACACAGAGAACGGGGCCAAAGATTTCCTCGCGCAGCTGACGGGCATCGCGGGCGTCGATCTCGAGGATCGTGGGTTCGACGAACCCGTCCTTGGCCGTGCCGCCCAGGAGGACCTCGGGCCCGGCGGTCAGATAAGAGCTAACCTTGTCGAAATGCGCCTGCGACACCAGCGCGCCGACGCGGTTCACCGGGTCCAGCGGATCGCCCATCGGCCATTCGCGCACATGGGCGAGGATGCGGGACATCAGCGCGTCCTTGACCCCGCTCTGCACGATCAGGCGCGAGGCGGCAGAGCAGTTCTCGCCCATGTTCCAGAACGCGCCATTGACGATATGCGCCGCGACGCGGTCCAGATTTTCGGCGTCATCCAGCACGATAGCCGGGTTTTTGCCGCGCATTTCCAGCGGGACTTCCTTGAGGTTGGACTCGGACGCGTAGCGCAGGAACCGCCGACCAGTCGCGGTCGAGCCGGTAAAGGACACGGCATCGATATCCATATGGCGTCCGATCGGCTCGCCCACTTCGGCGCCGCCGCCCGGCAGGACGTTGAACACACCTGCGGGAACTCCGGCCTCCATGGCCAGTTCGGCAATGCGCAGCGCTGAGAGGCTGGTTTCCATCGCCGGTTTCACGATGATCGAACAGCCAGAGGCCAGCGCCGGACCGATTTTCCACGCCAGCATGAGGAGAGGGAAGTTCCACGGCAGCACCAGACCCACCACGCCGACGGGTTCGCGCACGATCATCGCGATATGGTTGTCAGAGGCGGGCGCGACCTGATCGTAGATCTTGTCGATCAATTCCGCGTGCCACATCAGACAGTTGACGGTTTCCGGCACATCGACGGTTTCGCAGTCGAAAATGGTCTTGCCGCTGTCGAGGCTCTCGAGCACGGCCAGTTCGCGGGCATTGCGCCCGATCAGTTTGGCGAGGCGGATCAGCACCTCCTTGCGTTCGCGCGGATGCAGCCGCGACCAGCGGCCATCCTCGAACGCATCGCGGGCCTTGCCGACGGCGAAATCGACATCCGCCGCGTCACAGGCGGCGATTTTGGCCAGAACGGTGCCCGTCGCGGGATTGATCGAGTCAAAGGTTTTCCCCGATATCGCCGGGCGGAAGGACCCGTCGATAAAGGCCTGCGTCGGCAGGTCCAGTCCGGCGGCGATGGCCTTGTATTCTTCGGTCGTCAAAAGATCGGTCATGGCCCTACTCCGCTACGATTTCGGCTACCGTGCGCTTGAGTACGCGCACGACCTGTTCCAGCTGTTTTTTGTCATCCTTGTTCAGCCCCTTGAGCGGGGGGCGCGGTGGTCCGGCATATTGGCCCATTATTTCGGCGCCGTATTTGATGCATTGGATGAATTTGCCGCCCTGTTCCAGCACCCGCATCAGCGGCATCATGGCGGACATGATCCGGCGGCCCTTGGCAAAATCGCCCTCGATGGCGCAGGCCCGATAGAGGGCGATATGTTCCCCCGGGAGGAAATTCGAACCGCCGCAGACCCAGCTGCGCGCGCCCCACGCAAAAAATTCCAGGGCCTGATCGTCCATGCCGCAGGACATCTGCACATGCGGATAATCGCGCGCCAGCAGGTGGACGCGGTTGATATCGCCCGAGCTCTCCTTGATCGCGCAGAAATTGCGGCTGCGGCCAACACGGTCGAGGAACTCCTCGCCCATGTTGATGCCCATGCGGCCGGGGTAGTTATACAGCATGATCGGCAGGTCGGCGGCGCGGTCGATGGCCAGCGCGTTCAGCGCGTTTTCCCGTTCGGTCGGGACCGCATAGGGCGGCGAGCCGACGAGGATCGAATCCGCGCCGATCTGCGCGGCATGGGTGGCCATGGTCAGGCTGTCCTCCAGCCGGATTGCCACGGTGCCGATCATCAGATGCACGCGGCCCTTTGTCACCTCGCGGGCGAGGCTGGCCATTTCCCGGCGTTCCTCCATCGACTGGGCGTAATATTCGCCGGTCGAGCCGCCATTGATGATGCCCTGCACGCCCGATGCGATCAGGTATTCCAGATGTGCGACAAAGGCGTCGCGGTCGATACTGCCATCTTCGCGGTGCGGGGTGATGGCTGGCGTATAGATGCCTTCAAATTTCATGAAGCTCCTCGTTCTTCTACAGCACCCGGCGCGAGTCCAAGGGGCAGGGATAGGCTTTCGGGGGAAACGAAACTCTCGATCTGGGCGCGGGACAGTTCCCAATGCGCAATCGCGAGGTCCGAGGCGGCGTCGGCATCGCCCGCCTCGATCAGGTCGATGAACATATCATGCTGGTCGGCGGCCAGTTCGCGCTGCGGGGCCAGATGCAGTTTGCGCGGGTTATAGAACGTCATTCCAATGCGGGTATGGTCGATCAGTAACCGGCGCAGAGAGGGCGTCAGATATTCGTTGTCGGCCATTTCGCCGATGATGGAATGGAACCGTTCATTGCCCAATGCGCGTTCGGCGGCGTTCCCGGATTTGATCGCCTGACGGAACTGCCATTGCGTTTCCTTGAGTCGTTTGATCTGCGCGGCGGTTGCGTTTTCGGCGGCCAGACGGGTGGTCGCGGCATAGATCATCGGCGCCGCGACAAAGAAATTGCGCATGGTTTTGTGGGTCATCGGGGCCACCTGCGCCCCGCGGTTTTCATGCAGGACCACATAGCCTTCGCCTGCGAGCTGGCGCAGGGCGCGGTCTATATCGAGGGCGAGAACGTCAACGCCATGTCCGCCGAGGCGCCTCAGGGCGGAAAAAATCGGCATGGTGTTTCAATCCATGGCGCTGATGCCGCACCGCACGGTCCGCGAAAACGTCGCCTTTTCCCTCGAGGTGCGCGGCATTCCAGAGGCCAAGCGGGCGCAGGTTGCCGCCCGCGCGATCGAGATGGTGGACCTCAAAGGCTGGGACCGCAAATACCCCGATGAATTGTCGGGGGGCATGCAACAGCGCGTCGGGCTGGCCCGCGTCATGCAGCCCTATGACGCCTATGTACAGGCGCATGGCCCGCAGGACACGTCGACTTGGCCACAGGGGCACCCGACCGACAAACTGAATACGCTGGTCGATCTGGCGGTCGGGACCGATCACCCGATCCTGATCGCCGCCGATGGCCGGACCATCGGGGTTGTCACCAAACGGGCGCTGCTGCGCGGCATCCAGGGACGCGAAGAAGAGAGGGCTGCCTGATGGCTGACACGGGAATGAACTGGCTGAACCCGTTTCAGTCGATTGATCTGGGTATCGGTGCTTGAGCCGACGGCATCAAACAATGGGCCATCGCCAACCGAGCGCTGACCCAGCCGATCAAGCGGTTCTTTGAATCGGTCATCGTCCAGATCGAGGGCACGCTACAGGCCATCCCGCCCCTTGTCATGCTGGTGGTGCTGGTGCTGATCGCGTGGCAAACCGCCGGTCGCCGCCTGGATTCCCTACTGGGTCTCTGGCGTGCTGGTGCCGGGGGTTGACGTCGAGTGGCTGAGCGTTCCGTTCACCGCGCTGCCCGATGGTGCCACCGCCGTCACCGAATTCGGGGGCAAGAACCTCGGCTTTGCGGTGGACAGCATCGGCGTGATCGCCCGCAACGATTTCCTGGCCGCGAACCCCGCTGCCGCGAAACTGTTCGAAGTCGCCAAACTGGACATCAACGACATCTCTGCCGAGAACAAGCTGATCAACGACGGCGAAAACTCGGCTGCAGATATCGAACGGCATGCCACCGACTGGATCGCTGCGCATCAGGCCGAGTACGATGCATGGCTGGCGGCGGCCCGCGAGGCAGCAAACTAGGCGATGACTCCGGGGCCGTCCTATCGCGGGCGGCCCTTATCCCAAGGCCATGTTGCGATGAACAAACCCACGCATTTCACATTTCTCCTGCTGCCAGAATTTACGCACATCGCGTTTTCCTGTGCGATCGAACCGCTGCGCATCGCCAATCTGGTGTCTGGCCGCGACCTCTATCGCTGGACATTGGTCAGCGAAGACGGCGCCTCGGCCACCTGTTCGAACGGCTCGGTCACGCTCACCAATCAGGGGTTGGTGCCGACGGTGAAATGCGACCGGATTTTCGTGATTTCGGGGATGAACGTACAGCAGCATACTTCGCCCGGCATCCTGAATTGGCTCAGACGCGAACGGGTGGCGGGCACGCCGCTGGGCGGGATCTGTTCGGGGGCCTATGTGCTGGCCAAGGCCGGGTTTCTGGACGATCTGGATACGGCGGTCCATTGGTCGTGGCATGATCTGTTCCTCGAAGTGTTTCCCGATGTGCAACTGGTGCGCAGCGTGTTCGTCGCGCATGAAAAGATCGTCACAGCATCCGGCGGGACGGCTGCGGCGGATTTAATGCTGCACCTGATCGCCAAGGACCACGGCAAGACGCTGGCGACCGAGGTTGCCGACCAGATGGTCTATAACGCCGTCCGCGAAGGATCGGCGCCGCAGCGCGTGTCGCTGCAATCGCGCTATGGGATGCGCAATGTCCACCTCGTGCGGGCGGTCGAAGTCATGGAGCGGTCGATGGAAACCCCGTTGTCCCCCAGCATGATCGCGCGCGAGGTCGGGATTTCCACCCGGCAGCTCGAGCGGTTATTCGCCCGCTATCTGAACGCGACGCCCAAACAGTATTTCATGGAAATGCGGCTGCATCGCGCCCGCAATCTGCTGGTTCAGAGCGAACAATCGGTCACCAATATCGGTCTGGCCTGCGGTTTCCAGTCCACCTCGCATTTTTCACGGATGTACCGGGCGCAATTCGGCCAGACTCCGGTTTCGCAGCGGAGTGTGTTGAACTGATCGTGCTATCATAGTCACAAGGGGCTTGGGTCGGTCCAGGGCTTCCAAACCTATAATAGAGATTATGTTAATTTATCAGACTCGCTGCGCGCCGTGATCTGTCGGATGCCAAAGCCGATGGGTTTGCGGTGGTTGCCGGGGTGTTTCGGATCGGGGCCCCAGATCGCCTGATAGGTATCAATCGCCATCCCCCGAGTCTGAGCGATGGCCGCGCCGCAGATCAGGACGGCCCACCAAAGGGCAATCATGGCCCACATCCAGCGCGGTGCATTCGCCTGCCACAGGCCCAAGAGCACGACGCCGACCGACAGCAGGATCAGCAGATAGCCCAGCGATTTATGCGCATACTCAAAGAACACCCGCCACGGCGTCATATCGTAGTGGTCACCGCGCGGATTGCCGTCCGCAGAGGTCGGTCCACCCTTGCGCCCGCGCCGCAGTCCCAGGCCCACCTGTGCCAGCAACAGACCCAACAGCATAATTCCCAGCCGCCCGTGTGTGGTCCCACCCGCCGCCACGGTCAGGATCAACCCCAACCCGATCATGCTGAGCCAGAACACCGACATTTGGCCCCAATAATGGGCATACCACCAAAATTTGTTGTCCAATTGGCGCGGCCAGTCCTGTCGGGGCGTAACCTTGAGATAGCGGGCGATGACCACCGCCAAAGGCGCGATGATCACCCAAGCCAGTGTCATGACACGTCCATGCAGGCTGATGATCAGGCCGACCGCATGCGCCCGGTCCGGATCAATTGGTGCCAATAGCCAGTCCATTGATCGTCGCCCTCCGCGTTCTCGACCCCGGGGCGAGTTTGGCATGGGGCAGTGCCCCCCGACAATGGCGACCTTAGGCCGGACGCCGCAGCAGAACTACGTTGTCCAGCAGATCGACCGCTTCGCCTTCGGGGGATTTGCCGATGCGGCTGACGATCTGTGCCTCGACCTCTTGCCAGCCTCGGGTCACGTCGGCCAGATCGGCCAATTCCTGCTCCAGCGTCGGAAAGTGGTCAGGATCGGCGGGCATATTGCTCCACGGTGGCGGCGCGGCATGCGAGACCACCAACAACACCCCGCCCGGCGCCACCACATTGGCGGCCTGACGCAGTATCTGACGGCGTGGCAAATCGACCTTGGACTGGAAAAACAGCGCCGTTACCAGATCATAGGACCCGTCAGGCAAACCGGCCGACAGATCGCGCGCCGCAAAGCGGGCACGCTCGGACAGGCCCAGATCAGCCGCCCGCGCCGTCGCACGGTCGCAGGCCACCGACGAAATGTCATAGCCAAGCGCGTCCCAGCCCTGCCCTGCCAGCCAGATCACATCGTCACCGTTCGACGATCCCAGATCGAGCGAGCGGCCCGCAGGCAAATCCGCGGTGACGCGGACCAGAATAGCGCTCGGCGTGCCAGAGGATGTCTTGCGCTTGTCCCGATAAACCTGATCCCAATGGTCCTTTGGCGTTTCGCTGGTCATGTCCGCTCCTATGCGATGTGTCGTGCTGACATAGGCACTCAGGAGCGGATTGCCAGAGCCACGCTACAGGATGAAATCATCCACCCCGAGCAGTTTGACCGCGGTCAGATCGACCTGAAAGTCCGCCTGCCCGTCGCCATCGAGGTCGGCAGACAGGCGACCGGCGGCAAAGCGCAGTTCGCCCGCCGTGCCTGAAAACACCGATTTTCCAATAAAGACAAAGTCCTGATTGCCGCTGATCGTGGTGACGGCATCGAGTTTGCCGAGGTCGATTTTATCCACGCCGCGTTGGAAATCGGCGATGGTATCGCGGGTTCGGTTGGTCGCGCCACTGTCGCGCGCAGTGTTAAAGACAAAGGTGTCCTGACCAGCGCCGCCCACCATCACATCCT
Organism: uncultured Paracoccaceae bacterium; assembly: GCA_937864535.1. Classification (GTDB taxonomy): domain Bacteria; phylum Pseudomonadota; class Alphaproteobacteria; order Rhodobacterales; family Rhodobacteraceae; genus Marivivens. The sequence goes on along the minus strand of CALMJS010000019.1, from coordinate 168,599 downwards.
GACCGAGGCCGCCCTTGAGGATGTCATTGCCGATGCCGCCGTCCAGATAGTCCTTGCCGGTGCCGCCATCCAGCCGGTCACGTCCGGCCTCTCCGGTCAGCCAGTCATTGCCGCCCTGCCCCAGCAGCCGATCGTTGCCCGCCCCGCCCGAGAGGCTGTCTCCGCCGCCCAGACCGCGCAGCACGTCGTTGCCGTCCAGACCATGGATCAGGTCGACAGCGTTGGTCCCGCTGAGCACATCGTTGCCATTCGTCGCGCCATAGGGATCGACGGCCTCGGCAATTTCGATCACGCGGATGTGGATCGGGTCGATGCCGCCCTCGACGGCGAGGTTCGAGCCATCCGCCCAAGTCACCGCGACATTGCCATTTTCCAGCAGAACGGCCTCGTACAGGGATTGAATCCCGATGTTCGAATTGGTCAATGCCTGCGCCGCGCCATCGGCGGTGCCGTCCGCGTTCAGCAGTTGCACCATCAGGTTAAAGTCCTCGGTCTGGGATTTGACCTGCCAGATCAGCACCAGACGGTCGTCCGGCAGCGGGATCAACTGGCCAAGGCTGTATTCCTCGCCCCCTGCCGGGGCGGGAATGTCCATATCGACCTGCCGTTCCAGCGTGCCCGCCGCGTCGTACCATTCCAGCCGCAGCACATCGATCGGGGTGTCATAGCGAATGTCCGTGTCGAAACGGTAGCACATCACGAACCCGCCGGAGGCGAGCGGTTGAATGGGGTTCGGCGCGGCGGACACCATATAGGTCAGTTCGCCGGGGGCCTGATCCAGCGCGATCACCACCGGGTCCGTGGCACCGGGGACGCCCTGCGGGGCGCTGGTTAGATCGGGGCCGGACAGCCGAATGGTGAGCCCGGTGTTGGACGATTGCCCGATCAGGACCAGCACATCGCCATTGGCCAATTGCACCATGCGGGCGTCTTCGCCTGCGGTGTTGATCATCACCGGCGCGCCCAGCGTCACGCCATCGGCGGCCAGAACCCGCGCGTAGAGATCGTTAGGTCCGCGTGCCTCCCAGACAAAGACCGTGCTGCCATCGGCAAGCCCGAGCACATCGGCAAACCGGTCGTCATCGGCGGTCGAGTTGACGTTCCCGCCATCGGGCGACACCAGAAACGATGCGCCGGTCGGTTGCGCGTCCGCGCCATAGACGCGGGCATAGATGTTATCCTCGCCGCTCGACACGTTCTTGGACCAAGTCACAACAAAGCCGCCGTTCGACAGGGCGCTGATCTGGCTATCGCCGTTGGTGTAGCTCAGGCTGTCACTGACGACCTGACTGGCTCCGGCGGGGCTGCCATCGGCGTTGAACAGCCGCAGGTGGATGTGTTTGTCGCCAAAGGTCTCGCTCCATGTCGCGGCGATGCGCCCGTCGGACAGGGCGGTGATCCGCGCCTCGAACCCGTATTTCAGGGTGAAAATCGAATTCACATCGCTGAGGGAATATTCGTCCAAGAGCGTCAAAGTCACCGCAAACCTCCTCCAAATTGGTATTTCGCCCGTTTGGGGCTGATATTGAGCAATATGGAATAAGGTTTTTAGAACAGAGTCTCAGGAGTCAACCTTTTGGTCAAAACAATCAGAAAGGTTGCGGTGGAAAGTCAGGACAACCTGACCATGAGGCGGCCCAAACCGGGGTGGCGGCGCAGCTCTGGCCGCGCCGCCGGTCCGTTTCATTCGGCAGCCAAACAGTCGGTCAGGGACTTCGCCAGGTCCCCTAGCAGGGTCGGGTAGAGATCGACACCCGGCTCCAGCCCCGCGCCCAGCGGGTCCAGAACGCCGGTGGTGGCGTCCGTGCCGTCCATCACCGCCGCGACGATGCCGGGGTTATATTGCGGCTCTGACATGACACAGCGGATGTCCCGGGTCTGGATGACCTCTTGGATCTCTGCAATCCGCGACGGGCTGGGGTCCGAGGCATCCGAGAGCGCGATGGACCCCGAGGCCGGGAAGTCAAAGTCGTGTTCGAAATACTGATAGGCGTCATGGAACACGATGAAATTGCGCCCGCGCACCGGGTCCAGCATGGCCGAAATTTCCTGTTGCAGGGCCGCCAATTCGGCCTGACCTGCGACAGCGTTGGCGACATAGGCCTGCGCGTGGTCGGGATCGATCTGCCCCAGCATTGCGGCAATCTCTGGCAGCCAGCCCGACGCATTGTCGATCGACAGCCACAGATGCGGATCATAGGTGCCGTGCGCGTGCCCTTCGTGTTCGTCTTGCTCCTCGTGATCCGCATGGTCGTCATGATCGTCATGCGCCTCATGGCCGTGACTGTCCTCGTCATGGGAATGCGGTTCGAACGCCGCCGACTCGCGGAGCGGCAATTGCAGCACGCCGACGGTTTCGCTGAGTTCGAGATCAAGCGCCTCGGTCATCGTCGGTTTCGCCTCCGCCAGCCAAGGCGTCAGGTCCGGCCCGATCCAGACCAGCAGATCGGCGTCCTGCAACGCCTGCGCGTCCGAGGGGCGCAGCGTATATTCATGTTCGCTCGCCCCCGGTGCAACGATCAGCGTCGGCGTCCCCACCCCCTGCATCACCCGCGCCACGAGAGAATGCACCGGCGCAATATCGGTGACGACGGCGGGGCCGTCTGCCACGGCTGCGCTCGATACAAATCCGGCGGCGGCGGCGATCAGGGCAATATTTCTGGACATCTGGGGCCTCATGTGATTTTATAACATTTCAGGTCGAGTACAGGAAATGTAATAACATGACAAGTGGCAACAGCGCCCATTCTGATCCCTTGGGGTTCGAGGCCCATGATCATGCCGGCTGCATCGACACCGCGATTGCCGCCGCCGAGGCGCATTGCGCCGAACATGGGCTGCGGTTCACGCCGGTTCGGCGCAGCGCGCTGGAATTTCTGCTGCGCGAGCATCGGGCGATTGGCGCCTATGAAATGCTCGACCTGCTGCGTGATGCGGGCTACGGGTCGCAACCGCCTGTGGCCTATCGCGCGCTGGAATTTCTGGTCGCCAACGGCTTTGCCCATAAAATCGAGCGGCTGAACGCCTTTATCGCCTGCGCCCATCCCGGAGCGACGCATTCTCCGGCCTTTATGATCTGCCGTGATTGCCAATCCGTGGCCGAGGCGCATTCCTCTCCCGCCCGCGGCATCCTTGGCGATGCCGCCAAGGCGACCGGTTTCCAGATCGAAGGCACGATGATCGAGGCCGTGGGCCTCTGCCCCACCTGCGCCCAAAAGGCCGCATCATGAGCCTGATCACTGTGGACCGGATCACGGTCGGATATGGCAGTGCGCCGATTTTGCGCAACGTGTCCCTGACCATCGCGCCGGGGGAAATCGTTACCATCGTCGGACCGAACGGGTCCGGCAAAACCACGCTCTTGCGGGCGCTGATCGGCGCGGTCCGCCCGAAAACCGGGACCATCCGGCAAAAACCGGGGCTGCGGATCGGCTATGTTCCGCAAAAGCTGCATATCGACCCGACGCTGCCGATGACGGTCGAGCGGTTCCTGAACCTGCCGCGCCACGCCAGTCGGGCCGAGTGTCTGCGGGCGCTGGACCGCGCCGGGGTGCCGGATCTGTCGGGCGAACAGATGTCCGGCCTGTCCGGCGGCCAGATGCAGCGGGTTCTGCTGGCCCGTGCCCTGATTTCGGAGCCGGAAATCCTGCTGCTGGACGAGGCGACGCAGGGGCTGGACCAGCCCGGATCGGCGGCGTTCTATCAGCAGATCGAAGAGGTGCGCCGTCAGACCGGCTGCGCGGTGCTGATGATCAGCCATGAACTGCATGTGGTGATGAGCGCCTCTGACAGGGTGATCTGCCTCAACGGTCATGTCTGCTGTGAGGGCACGCCGGAAATCGTCTCGGCCGCGCCGGAATACCGCGCGCTGTTCGGCACCGGCACCGGCGGGGCGCTGGCGCTCTATCGGCACGAACATGACCACGCGCATGATGAAACCTGTTCCCACCCCCATGCGGCAGGCCATTCCCATGCCCATCATCCGACAGAGGCGGCCGAATAATGCTTGATGATTTCATGACCCGCGCCGCGCTGGCCGGAATCGGCGTCGCCCTGGCGGCGGGTCCGCTGGGCAGTCTGGTGGTCTGGCGGCGGATGGCCTATTTCGGTGACGCCACTGCCCATGCTGCTGTGCTGGGTGTCGCGCTGGCGCTGGCGCTGAATATGTCGATTTTTGCCGGGGCGGTGGCGATCGCGCTGATCATGGCGCTGACGGTCACGGCCCTCAGCGGGCGCAGCTACGGGATGGACACGCTACTGGGCGTGCTGGCCCATTCGGCACTGGCCTTTGGTCTGGTGGCGGTGTCGTTCCTGTCGGGCATCCGCATTGACCTGATGGCCTATCTGTTCGGAGACATTCTGGCGGTGTCGCGCGGTGATCTGGCCGTGATCTGGGGCGGTGCGGCAATTGTCGTCGGGTTGATCGGCTGGCGCTGGTCGGCCCTCTTGACCGCCACCCTGTCCGAAGAACTGGCCTATGCGTCGGGATTTGACCCCAAGCGCGAACAACTGGTGCTGACCGTCGCGCTCGCGGTGACGGTGGCCGTCGCGATCAAGGTCGTGGGCGCGCTGTTGATCGGGGCCCTGCTGGTCATTCCGGCGGCGGCGGCCCGGGCGCTGGCCCGCACCCCGGAACAGATGGCCCTCCTGGCCGCAGGGATCGGCGCGGCCTCGGGCCTGTTGGGACTGCAGGGGGCCTATGTGATGGATACCCCCGCTGGCCCGTCGATTGTCTGTGTGGCGGCGATTGCCTTTGTCGGCAGCAGCCTCCTGCGCACCGTCCGGAACCGGGTGCTGCGCTAGCGTCCGGCCAGATACCGCCGCCAATCGCCGATATCGGTGATGTCGATGGCGGATTGCACGCCCGCGGCCTCGCAGACAAAGCCGGTGACCCATGTGCCATCGGCCAGTTCGACCTTGCCCAGACCCAAGGGCGCGGGGATCGCGGTCAGGAAACTGCCTAGGCTGTGGGTCGGCAGCGCCCAGACCTCGATAGCGATGCCCTGCGGCTGTTTGTCGGGGCTGCGGACCATACCGGGGCGTTTCAGGCCCGCTTCGTTCAGGTCATAGAACCGGTAATAGGGCGCAGAGGTCGTCGCGCTGACCAGATAGCCGCCCCGTCCGGTCAGTTGCCCGTTCAGCGGCAGGCCCGACAAATGCGCGCCGCAGACCGCCAGCAAAGAGTGATCGCCGGGAATCGCCAGCGGCGCGGCGCGGTCAGGGCGCGGCCAGCCCGTCGCCCCCAGTGTGCGCGCCCCCGCCATTTCCAGACATTCGGACAGGGCGGCCAGTTTCGCGTCCTTGCCGGCGGGAGCCAGCAACGTCACGCTGCCGGGGCGCCCATCGCTGCGGGCGGGGGTCGGCACCGCCAATCCGCACATATCCAGCAGATTCACAAAGTTCGTATAGGTGCCCAGACGCGAATTCGGCCCGATCGGGTCGGCCTCGAGGTCGGCGCGGCTATAGAAGGTCGGGATAGACGGCACGCACAGCAGATCGAGCGCGGCCAGTTCCGGCTCTACGCTGCGGGCCAGTTCGCGCAGGCGGTAGAACCCGCGAAACGCATCGGTGGCGGACAGGGTGTCGGCATGGCGGGTGATTTTCGCGGTGACGGGATGGACCGCGTCCGGATTGGTGGCCAGCAATTCCTGGATCACGGTATTGCGTTCCGCCACCCATGCCCCCTGATAGAGCATATCGGCCACTGCAAAAAGCGGTTCGAAATCAATGGGTTTAATCTGATGACCCGCAGCGGCCAGCAAATCCACGCTGGCCTGAAAGCTGGCGGCCTGAATGTCATCACCGAAAAACCGGATGCTGGCCGCATCGGGGATGCCGATGATCTGGCCGCCCGGCACCGCTGCGATGTCGGGCGCGGCGATCCGTTTGCAATAGGGATCGAGCGCGTCATAGCCGGTGCCGACCTGAAACACCTGATAGGCATCCTGCACCGTCAGGGCAAAGACCGAAATCGTTTCGACCGAACGGCAGGCGGGCACCGAACCGCGCGCCGACCATGCGCCCAAGGTCGGCTTGAGCCCGACGATATTGTTCAGAGCGGCCGGAACCCGCCCCGACCCGGCGGTATCGGTGCCAAGCGCAAAGGCCACGATCCCTTGGGCGACAGAGACGCCCGATCCGGCAGACGACCCGCCGGGGACGATGTCGGGGTCCAGCGCATTGCGCGGCACGCCATAGGGTGACCGGACGCCGACCAACCCTGTGGCAAACTGGTCCAGATTGGTTTTGCCGATGACGACCGCCCCCGCCGCCCTCAGCCGCGCCACGACAAAGGCATCCTCGGACGGATGGTATTCCCACGCCGGACAGGCCGCCGTCGTCGGCAGACCCGCCACGTCGATGTTGTCCTTGACCGCAAAGGGCACCCCCCAGAGTGGCCGGTCCGGATCATAGTCCCCCAGCGCGGCAACTTCGGCCAGAACATCGTCGAGGTCGCGCAGCGCGATGAACATCGCCGGGTCTGCAACCTCGGCGATACGGGCATAGACCTGTTCAACGACCTGAGCGGGCGTCGCGCCTGCGCAATAGGCAGCTCTGAGGTCGGTCAGCGTCAAAGGAATGGACATGGCACGGTCTCCGGTTCGTTTCCCTAGACATCCGGAATTCGCTGCGGAAACGCTAATGCTGAATTTTCACAAAAGCGGTGCATTTTCGGCACCGGTCAGGACAGCGATGCGACATTTGTTGGATTTCCGGTTTATCGAGGCGGTGATGCGCGCCGGGTCGATCCGCAAGGCGGCGGACGATATGAACATCACCGCCTCGGCGCTCAACCGCCGGATCCAGCGGTTCGAAGAGGAATTCGGATCGCAAATTTTCGAACGTCTGCCGCGCGGGGTGCGGCTCAATCCGGCAGGCGAACTGATCATGCAGCACTATCGGTCGCAGCAGTCCGATCTGCGCCGAGTCCAGAGTCAGGTCGCCGATCTGGCAGGGGAACGCCGGGGGCATGTGTCGATTGCCTGTTCGCAGGCCCTCAGCCCGTATTTTCTGCCAGCGCAGATCGCGGACTATCGCCGCTCGCATCCGGGTGTGACCTTTAGCGTCAATATCCGCGACCGTGCCGCCGCCGAGGCCGATCTGAGCAGTTTCCGGTCGGACCTCGCGCTGGTGCTGGAGCCGATTCATCTGGTCGATTTCGAGGTGCTGATGGCTGTCCCGCAGGTGGTGCATGTGGTGATGCGCGTCGATCACCCGCTTGCCTCGCAGTCCGAGGTGCGCCTGCGCAACTGTCTGGACCATCCGCATATCCTGCCGACCTCGGCCTATGCTGTCCGCCACATGATCGAGGCCGCGCTATCCGGCACCTCGCGGCGGGTCAATCCGGTGATCGAATCCGACAGTTTCGATTTCATGCGCCACTATGTGGAGAACGAAAATGTGCTGGCGTTTCAGATCCCTATCGGGCTGCGCCTGCCCCGGGAATCCGGGCTGGTATCCCGCCCCATCGCGACCCGCGACCTGCCGCCGGGGTCGCTGATCCTCGGGCAGATGCGGGGGCGGACGTTGCCGATCGCCTCGGCGAAATTCGCCAATGCGATGATTGCCGCCCTGCAAAGGTTCGCAGATTGACCGGATGACCGCTGCTTTAAATGCAGCGGTCCTGTCAAATCTTAGCAGACGTCAGAAGCAGTCTGCGCGTCTAGGCTTTTCTCAGGATCATAACGGACCGCCAGCGAACGCGGCCCGAGTCACACCAGAGAGGACCTCCCGGATGCCTATGAAATCGACCCTGTCCCGCCGCCGTTTTCTGACCTCGACCACCGCCGCCTTTGGCGCGACGGCTCTGATGCCCTTTGGCGCCAATATGGCCCGCGCCGCCGATGGTCTGACCGTCGGGTTCATCTATGTCGGTCCCAAGGACGACTACGGCTATAACCAGGCCCACGCCGAAGGCGCCGCCGCGATCAAGGCGATGGCCGGTGTCACCGTGATCGAGGAAGAAAACGTCCCGGAATCGACCGATGTTGCCAACACGATGGAATCGATGATCAATTTCGACGGTGCCTCGTTGTTGTTCCCGACGTCCTTTGGCTACTACGACCCCTTTATCAAGGAACTGGCCCCGAAAAATCCCGAGGTGCGGTTTGAACATTGCGGCGGTCTGTGGGGCGAAGGCGATCCGGCCAACGCCGGGTCCTATTTCGGCTACATCGGCAAGGGTCAGTATCTGAACGGCATTGTGGCCGGTCACATGACCAAGACCAAGAAGATCGGCTTTGTCGCGGCGAAACCGATCCCGCAGGTTCTCAATAACATCAACTCCTTCCTCTTGGGCGCGCGTGCCGTTGACCCGACGATCACCTGTCAGGTGATCTTTACCGGCGAATGGTCGCTGGCTGTCAAGGAGGCCGAAGCCACCAACGCGCTGGCCGATCAGGGTGCCGATGTGATCACCTGCCACGTCGACGGGCCCAAGGTGGTGGTGGAAACCGCTGCCGCCCGTGGCTGCTATGTCTGCGGCTATCACGCCAACCAGTCGGCGCTGGCCCCCGATCTGTACCTGACCGGTGCGGAATGGAACTGGGCGCAGGTCTATACCGACATGGTCACCAAATATATGGCCGGCGAGACGATCCCGAACTTTGTCCGCGGTGGTCTGGCCGACGGGTTCATCAAGATGTCCCCGCTCGGCCCCGCCGTGACCGAGGCCGCCGCCGCCCAGTTCGAAGCCGTCAAGGCCGAAATCCTCAAGGGCGGGTTCGCCGTGATCAAGGGGCCGCTCAAGGACAACAAGGGCAACGTCATCGCCGCCGAGGGCGAGGCCTTTGCCGAGGATGACATCAAGCTGGAGTCGATGGACTATCTGGTCGAGGGTGTCATCGGTTCGACCAGCTAATCCCGTGGCGACGATCGCACAAATGGGCAAGGGGTCACGCCTCTTGCCTGCCCTTGAAACCGCCCTGTGGCCGCTGATGGCCCTGATCGCGGGCGGGTTGGTGTTTTCCCTGTTCCTGCTGGTGCAGGGGAAATCGCCGGTCGAATTTTTCGCGCTGATCTGGCGGGCCGGATTTTCCACCGCCTTTTCATGGCAGAACACCCTGTCGCGGGTCAGTCCGCTACTGTTTGCCGGTCTGTGCGTCGCCATTCCGGCCCGACTGGGTCTGATGGTGATCGGCGGCGAAGGCGCGATCGTGCTGGGCGGTCTGGCGGCGGCGGTGACAGGGGCGCAGGTCGCGCTCTGGCCCACGGCGGCGGGGTTTGCCGCGATGGCGCTGTCGGCGGTCTGCATCGGCGCGATCTGGATCGGGCTGGTGGGCCTGCTGCGGGTCCGGCGCGGGGTGAATGAAACCATCGCCTCGCTGCTGATGGCGTATATCGCCAGCGCCCTGTTCAACCATCTGGTCGAGAGCGTATTCCGCGATCCGGCCAGCCTGAACAAACCCTCGACCCTGCCGCTGGTCGACACGCTGCGGGTGGGGATGATGCCGGGCCTTCAGGCGCATTGGGGCGTCTTGGCGGGGATTGTCGCCTGTATCGCCGCCTGGGCGTTGATTGATCGTACACGGCTCGGCTTTGCCGCGCGGATCACAGGTGACAACATGCGCGCCGCCCAGGTCCAGGGCTTTAACGTCGCCGGGCTGATCGTCGGGTTTACCGCGCTGGCAGGTGGTCTGGCGGGACTGGCCGGGTTCTATGAGGTCGCGGCCGTGCATGGATCGGCCAACGCCTCGCTGATTTCGGGGGTCGGGTACACCGGGATTCTCGTGGCGTTTCTGGCGCGGCATAACCCGCTGGCGATTGTGCCGGTCGCCATTCTTCTGGCCGGGTTCGAGGCCTCGTCCGGCCTGATCCAGCGCCGGATGGACCTGCCGGACGCCACCATTCTGGTGTTCGAAGGCTGCGTGTTCCTGATTGTCCTGTTGTCCGAAACCGTCCAGGGCCGCATGCCTGCGCTCTGGCTCGCCCTGAAAGGACCGAGCCGATGACCACTGATCCGGGCCTCTGGGCCGTGCCAATCGCCGTGCTGGGCGGCGCGATCCGGGTATCGACACCCTTTCTGTTCGTGTCGCTGGGCGAATGTCTGACCGAGCGGTCGGGCCGCATCAATCTGGGGCTAGAGGGCACGCTGATCCTAGGGGCGATGTCCGGTTACGGGCTGTCCTATCTGACGGGATCGGCCACGGTCGGCGTGCTGGGCGCGGCGCTGGTCGGGCTGGTTTACGGGCTGCTGCACGGCTGGCTGTGCCGGTTCAAGGGCGTCAACGATATCGCCGTCGGCATTTCGATGATGCTCCTGGGCATGGGGATCGCGTTCTATTTCGGCAAACCCTTTATCCAGCCGACCGCGCCCCGCCTGCCGTCGATCCCGTTTGGCTGGTGGTCCGACAGTCCGCAATTGCAGGCGGCGTTGCAGGTCAACGTCCTGTTCCTGATCGGCATCGCGCTGGCGGTGTTTCTCGCGTGGATGCTGCGCAGTACCCGCATCGGCCTGACCATCCGCGTGGTCGGCGACAGCACGCAATCGGCCCGTGCGCTGGCCATCCGGCCCGACCGGGTGCGCCTGTGGGCGACGGCGGCGGGCGGCGCGCTGGCGGGGATCGGCGGCGCCTATCTGTCGCTCTATTACCCCGGCTCGTGGAACGAAGGGATTTCGTCCGGCCAAGGGCTGATGGCGGTGGCTCTGGTGATCTTTGCCCGCTGGAACCCGATCAATTGCCTCTGGGCGGCGCTGCTCTTTGGCGGCGCGGGGGCCTTGGGTCCGGCGCTGCAATCGGTCGGGATCAGTGAGGGTTACTACCTGTTCTACGCCGCGCCCTATGTGCTGACCTTGGGCATTCTGATCGCAACCTCCTCTACCGAACGGGCCGTGATCGGCGCGCCGGGCGAATTGAACATCACAAAATAACGGAGAGACACATGAGCGGATTAGGGGGGCTGAACCCATCGCAACACGGCGTCGGCATCGGGCTGGTCCAACTGCAATTGCCGACCGTCCGGACCAAGGCAGAGCTGACCTCTCAGGTCGCGCGCGTGGTGGAACTGGTGGCCAAGGCGCGGCGCAATCAGGCGGGCATGGATCTGGTCGTGTTCCCCGAATACAGCCTGCACGGGCTGTCGATGGACACCAACCCCGCCATCATGTGCAGCATGGACGGGCCAGAGGTCGCAACGCTGCGGCAGGCCTGTATCGATAACGCCATCTGGGGCTGTTTTTCCATCATGGAGGCGAACCCCGGCGGCATGCCCTATAACACCGGTCTGATTTTCGACGCCCAAGGGGGGCTGCGTCTCTATTACCGCAAAATGCACCCTTGGGTTCCGGTCGAGCCGTGGGAGCCGGGCGATGGCGGCATTCCGGTCTGCGACGGGCCAAAGGGCAGCAAGATCGCCCTGATCATCTGTCACGACGGCATGTTCCCCGAAATGGCGCGCGAGGCCGCCTATAAGGGCGCAGAGATCATGATCCGCACCGCCGGCTACACCGCCCCCATCCGCGAGGCATGGCGGTTCACCAACCAGTCCAACGCCTTTTGCAACCTGATGATCACCGCCAATGTCTGCATGTCCGGCAGCGACGGCACCTTTGACTCCATGGGCGAAGGGATGTTCTGCAACTTTGACGGCACGATCATCGCGCAGGGAACATCCGGGCGTCCCGATGAAATCATCACGGCGCAGGTTCGCCCCGATCTGGTCCGCGAGGCGCGTCTGGGCTGGGGTGTGGAAAACAACATCTACCAGTTCGGCCATCGCGGCTATGTCGCGGTCAAGGGTGGCGCGATGGACTGTCCCTATACCTATATGACCGATCTGGCGGCGGGGCGTTATCGCCTGCCGTGGGAGGATCGGATCGAGATCACCGACGGCACCAGCTGCGGTTTCCCCACTCCCACCCGCACCTATGGCGAAAAGGACTGCTGAGATGGCGACGATTGCCTCACTCCCCTATGCTTGGCCCTATAACGGCGACCTGCGGCCGGATAATACCGCGCTGATCGTGATCGACATGCAGACCGATTTCTGCGGGCCGGGCGGCTATGTCGACAAGATGGGCTATGACCTGTCCCTGACCCGCGCTCCGATCGAGCCGATCCGCGCCGTTCTGGCCGCCATGCGGGCCAAGGGCTATACCATCATCCACACCCGCGAAGGCCACCGCCCGGATCTGGCGGACCTGCCGCCGAACAAGCGCTGGCGGTCGGCGCAAATCGGCGCGGGCATCGGCGATGTCGGCCCCTGCGGGCGGATACTGGTCCGGGGCGAGCCGGGCTGGGACATCATCCCCGAACTGGCCCCGCTGCCCGGCGAAGTGATCATCGACAAACCCGGCAAGGGCAGCTTTTGCGCGACGGATCTGGATCTGATCCTGCGCACCAAGGGGATCGAGAATGTCATCCTGACCGGGATCACCACCGATGTCTGCGTCCATACCACCATGCGCGAGGCGAATGACCGCGGTTATGAATGCGTGCTGCTGACCGACTGCTGCGGCGCGACCGATCAGGGAAACCATGACGCCGCGATCAAGATGATCCAGATGCAGGGCGGCGTGTTCGGCTGTGTCAGCGACAGCGCCAGCCTGATCGCGGGACTGGTCTGATGGACCGCGCCCCCGAGATCGAAGCGGTCGGGATGACCATGCGCTTTGGCGCCTTTACCGCGCTGGACAATGTGACGCTGCGGGTGCGGCCCGGGTCGTTTCACGCGCTGCTCGGGGAAAATGGCGCGGGCAAATCCACCTTGGTCAAGTGCATCATGGGGTTCTACCACGCCACCAGCGGCGGGCTCTTGGTCGATCACAAAGAGGTCGAGATCAAGGACCCCGTCGATGCGCAGCGTCACGGGCTGGGCATGGTCTATCAGCAGTTCACGCTGGTGCCCTCGCTGAGTGCAGCGGAAAATCTGGTGATCGCCCGCGGGGATGCGGGCGCGGTGATCGACTGGCGGCGGGAAAAGATCCGGCTGACAGAATTCATGTCCAGAATGCCGTTCTCTGTCCCGCTCGACCGACAGGTTTCCTCTCTCGCGGCGGGGGAAAAGCAAAAGCTGGAAATCCTCAAACAACTCTATCTGGGCAGCCGGTTCCTGATCCTCGACGAACCGACCTCGGTTCTGACGCCCGACGAGGCGGACAAGGTGCTGGGCTATGTCCGCAAGCTGACAACCTCGGGGGCGCTCTCGGTGCTGATGATCAGCCATAAATTCCGCGAGGTCCGCGCCTTTGCCGATGAGGTGACTGTGCTGCGGCGCGGGGCTCTGGCTGGTCAGGGGCGGGTGGCCGATCTGACCGACGGCGATATGGCGGCGATGATGATGGGCAAATCCGACATCGGCACCGCGCCGGACCGCACCGGCCAGCCCGGCGCGGCGGTCCTGACCCTGCGCGGCGCACAGGCCCGCGACAGGTCCGGTTATCGCGTGCTGCCGATTGGCGATCTCACCGTCCATGCGGGCGAAGTGGTTGGCATCGCGGGCATTTCCGGCAACGGTCAGGTGGAACTGATGGAGGTGCTGACCGGCCAGCGCCGCCTCATCGCCGGTAGCATGCTGGTCAACGGCACCCCCTATGCCGCTACCCGCCGCCAGTCGCAGGCCCGCCGCGTCCGCTATCTGCCCGAAGAACCGCTGGTCAATGCCTGCGCCCCGACGCTGAGCGTGGCGGAAAACCTCGCCATGCGTGATTTCGACAGCGGGCGGGGGGTCTGGCTGGATCGGCGGCGGATGGCGCGGCGGGCGCTGGAGCTGATCGCGGGGTTCGACATCCGGACACAGGGGCCGGGCGCGCAGATCCGCTCGCTCTCTGGCGGGAACGTCCAGCGGGCGGCGCTGGCGCGTGAATTGTCCGGCGACGTGTCGCTGCTGATCGTCGCCAACCCGTGTTTCGGGCTGGATTTCACCGCCGTCCGTGCGATCCGCGACCGCATCATGATGGCCCGCAACGCTGGCGTCGCGGTGCTCTTGATCAGCGAAGACCTCGACGAGATCCTCGAACTCTCGGACCGGGTGCTGGTCATGAGCGAGGGGCAAATCACCTTTGAAACTCCGGTCCAAGAGGCGCAGGCCGCCGTGCTGGGCCGCTATATGGCAGGACACCACTGATGCCAGTAATCACGGCGGAACCCTTTGATTTTACGTGTGATATCGACACCTGCGCCCTGATCGTCATCGACATGCAGCGCGATTTTGTCGAGCCGGGCGGCTTTGGCGCGTCGCTGGGCAACGATGTGTCGCGGCTGATGGCGATTGTGCCGACGGTGGCGCGGCTGATCGACGGGGCGCGGCGGGCGGGGATGATGGTGATCCATACCCGCGAATGCCATCGCCCCGATCTGTCCGACTTGCCCGAGGCCAAACGACTGCGCGGCTCTCCCAGTCTGCGGATCGGCGATCCCGGCCCGATGGGACGGCTGCTGGTCGCGGGCGAGCCGGGCGCGGATATCGTGCCGGAACTGGCCCCGCTGCCGCAGGAACTGGTGATCGACAAACCCGGCAAGGGCGCGTTCTACGCCACCGAATTGGGTGCGGTTCTGTCGCGGCGCGGCATTCGCCAGCTGATTTTCGCGGGCGTCACCACCGAGGTCTGCGTGCAAACCACCATGCGCGAGGCGAATGACCGCGGCTATGACTGTCTGTTGGCGACCGATGCGACAGAGAGCTACTTTGCCGAGTTCAAGGACGCCGCCGTCCGGATGATCACCGCGCAGGGCGCGATTGTCGGCTGGGCAACCCCCACGAATACCATTCTAGAGGCGTTGAATGTCTGACCCGAAATCCTTTGGCACGCTGATCCCCGACCAGTGGCGCGACCTGCCCTATCAGGAATTCCGTCCCGGCGTGCAGGTCCATTACCTCTGGTCCGCGGCCGAAGGGCCGGTCTGTGCCATCCTGCGCTATGCCCCCGGTGCCAGCGTTCCGCGCCACCGCCATACAGGGCTGGAAACCATACTGGTGCTCGAGGGTACCCAATCCGACGAGAGCGGCGATTTTCCTGCCGGTTCGCTGATTTTCAACCCTGCGGGCAGCATTCACCGGGTCTGGTCCGCCGCCGGCTGCGCGGTGCTGATCCAATGGGAACGGCCTGTCGAAATTCTGGACTGATCCCCCCGCGTCAGGGCGCGGCGGGCGGCACGTCGGGCAGGTTTTCCGGCCCATAGAGCACAATCGGCACGTCCGACACATAGGGCGGCGTCGCAAGCGTCGCCCCCTGAAACCCAAAGTGGTTCATCACGACCTCGATCGCATATTGCGACTGGAGTTCCGGGCTCTGGTCGATGGTCAGGGTCATCAGGCCGGATTTCAGGCTCTCATAGGTAAAGGGCGTCAATTCATGCCCGATGAACAACGGCGGCTGGGGCAAGAGTCCCGCCTTGATCGCCGCGACCACGCCGCGATTGCCCGCTCCGGCGTTATAGACCCCCAATATCGTGGGATGACGGACAAAGGCATCTCGCAGCAGCGACTCGGACTTGGCCGCGTCATCATCCCCGCGCAGAATATCGGCAATCGCCAGATGCGGGGCGGACTGGGCCAGATGATCGGACAGGCCGCGGATCCGTTCGGCATGGGCGTGGAAGCCGATATTGTGACACAGCACCACGATTTTGCCGGGAGTCGAGGCCGGGATCATCTTGGTCAGGAAAAAACCGGCGGATCGACCGGCCTTATAGTGGTCGGTGCCGGCATAGGCCAAACGGTCCGATCCGGGGACATCGGAAATCAGGCAGACCACCGGACAGTCCCGCGATTTCAACGTTTTAATCGCGTCGTGGATCAAGGGTGAGTCCGGCGCATCCACGACCACCGCATCATAGCTCCCGGCCAGCATCGCCTTGGCGATGGTTGCGGGCGCCTCGTTCGACAAAATGGTGCGATGGATTTTGATCCCGGGGTCCAGCCGCTGACCCAGACGCCGCATCTCGCTGGCCATACGGGCGATCAGCGGTCGGTCCGGGCGGGCCAGAATCACGTTGATCCGCACCATCCGCCGATAGGCCGAGGGCAGAACCCGCCGCAGCCCCAGTTCGCGGGCGGCGTTGATGACCTTGATCCGGACCTGATCGCTGACATTGGCGCGTTCGTTCAAAACCCGGTCCACGGTGGCGGGGGCAACCCCGGCGCGTTTCGCAACATCAGTCATGGTCACGCGGCTGCGTTCTTTTTTCACTTTGTCGCCATATCTTTATCAGCCAGACACCCCGGCATTGATTGAAATCAATCAATCTGGTTGCGGACTTTTTGTCAATGCTTGGTATGTCTGGCTCACGGGATCGGGGAGGATTCCGGCTGTCAGACATACCCCGCAGGACCTTTGTCCTGTGGCATTTCACGCGACACTTCGGGCCGCGCTGGATGAGGCTTTGTCTGCCGCCTGCCTCCGTCTTTGCCGCAGTGGGCCCAAGGAGGCATGAGTGAACGATCTAGGCTACGGAACACGCGACAAACGCGGAAACTGGCAGCCGAATGACGCGCTCCAGACCGGCGCGCTGTTTCGTTGGCCGTTCAGCATCACCGCGTTTCTGAAATGGCTGCCGGGCTACTTCCTGCCGCATAACGTGATTTTCATGGGGCTGGGCTGTCTGTTCTGGTTCGTCCTGACGCCGGACCGCGCCACGCTGCAAACGCTGTCATGGGATTGGGCGCTGCTGATTTTCGCGCGTAACTCGATCCTGATCGCCGTCCTCTATGGCGCGATGGAGCTTTGGCTCTACCGCAAGAGGGCGCAGGGTACGCGGTTCAAATACAACGGTAAATTCCCCTCTGATGTGCCGTCTGACGTATTCTGGTTCAAGAACCAGAACCTCGACGGAATTCTGCGGACGTTTCTGACCGGCCTGCCGATCTGGACCGCCTACGAGGTGGGCATGCTCTGGGCCTGGGCGAATGACTGGGGCCCTTGGGCGGTGTTCGGGCAAAATCCGGTGTGGTTCGTGGTGTTCTGGCTGATCCTGCCGTTGATCCACGAGGCGCATTTTTTCTGCATCCATCGCCTGATCCATACGCCGTGGCTGTATAAACACATCCATTCGGTCCACCACAATTCGATCAATCCCAGCCCGTGGTCGTCGCTGTCGATGCATCCGGTGGAGCATCTGCTCTATTGGTCCGACAGCCTGATCCACCTGATCGTGCCGTCGCATCCGCTGCTGCTCCTCTACCACCTGCAGATCACCGGCACCGGGGCCGTCGTGGGGCATATCGGGTTCCACAAGGTCGAAACCGGCGACACCGCCGCCGTCGATACCCACGCCTATGCCCACTACCTGCATCACAAATATTTCGAGGTGAACTACGGCGACGGTGCCGTGCCGCTGGACCGGCTGTTCGGCACTTGGCACGACGGCACGCCCGCCTCGGACGAACGCATGAAGGCCCGGTTCCGCAAAAAGTGTGAGCGCCTGAATGCCAAACCCGCTCAGAGCCCAAGCTGAGACCGAAACACCGCGCAACCCAACAGGCCAGAGGCCATGGATTTGCGGCTGTACCAAAACCCAACGGGAGGAGACCCACATGAAACTGACTAAAACCATTCTGGCCGCTGCGACAGTGGCCCTGATGTCCACCGGCGCCATGGCGCAGGACATCGCCGTCATCGCCGGCTCTGTCGAAGACGCGTTCATGGACAAGATCAAAAAGGGCGTGGACGACGCCACCACGATGGTGACCGCAAACGGCTGCACCGTGCAGTACCTGCGCACGCAGAACTACGAAAACTTTGGCCCCGATCTGGTGAACCTGATCAACCAGGCCGTTGCACAGGGCGTTGACGGGATCGCGATCCCGGTTTGGGTTCCCGATGCCCAGATCCCGGCGCTGCAGGCTGCGCGCGAAGCTGGCATCGTTGTGATGCAGTATAACTCTGGCCTGCCGGTCATGGGTGATATTGGCGCGATCAACTACTTTGGTTCGGATGAATACGCAGCTGGCTTTGGCGGTGGCAAGTATCTGGCTGAAAACGGCGCCAAGCATATCCTGTGTCACATCCAGGTTTCGGGCGCGATCAACCTGACCGAACGCTGCAAGGGCGTGACCGACGGTGCCGCCGCTGCTGGCGCATCGGTGACCATTCTGGAAACCCCGCCGAACCTCGACGGCGACGTGACTGGTACCGCCGAGGCGCTCAAGGCCGCCTTTATCGGTGACAGCTCCATCGACGCGATGGTGTCCTGTGCCGACTTCGGCGCTGCCGCTGGTGCAAACGCTGTCGAACAGACCGGCGCTAAGATCATGGTTTCGGCCTTCGACTTTAGCCCGGCGTCGCTGGACCGTATCTCGGCTGGCACGCAGACCATGGCGATCGACCAGCAGCCCTACCTGCAGGGCTTCCTCGCGACCTCGATGCTGTTCGCGAACCTCAAGTACGGCACCAACATCTCGACCAACCCGGTTCTGACCGGCCCGGCGATCATCGACGCCTCGAACGTCGAAGCCGTCAAGGCCGGTGCCGCTCTGGGCGCCCGCTAATCTAACCACCGCCCTGGCCGGAGTTTCTGGCCGGGGCACCCACACACAGACGATGCCAGCCCGGGGGACGACCAGAATGGCCAAGACCACATCCAACGAAAAACAATCACAGGGCGGGTTTTCAATCCTCAGCCTGTTCAGACGCCCCGAAGCGGGGGCTGCTGCTGGCTTTATCCTTATTTTTCTGTTCTTTAGCATCTTTGGCTGGGAAAAGAATTTCCTGACCGCTCTGGGGTCCTCGACCTGGCTGAACTTTGCCTCGAAGGTGGGCATCATCGCCATTCCGGTCGGATTTCTGATGATCGCGGGCGAATTGGACATTTCCATCGGTGCGCTGATCCCTGCCGGCGGCATTGTGATGGCGTTGGCCGTTGGCATCTATGACATGAATGTCTGGGTCGCTTGCGGGCTCAGCCTCGCGGTTGCGGCCGGTATCGGATTTATCAACGGCTGGCTGGTCACGCGGACCAATGTGCCGTCGCTGATCGTGACGCTGGCGACATTGTTCGTGATCGCGGGCCTGAATGCCTATCTGTCGAAACAGATTGCAGGCACCACCCAGCACAGCATGCCAGACGTCGGTCCGGTGTCCGAATATCTGCTGGGCGACTATCACAATCTGATTTTCACCTCTGGCGACCGCGAGATGGTTATTTTCCGCAGCCTGCAAAGCTCTTTCTTTATCTGGATCGTGTTTGCTGTGGTCTGTTTCTACGTGCTGCACCTGTCGCCGTGGGGCAACTGGATCTTTGCGATGGGCGGCGATCAAGAGAGTGCCCGCAACGCCGGTATCCCGACACGTCGTCTGAAAATCGCGCTGTTCATGCTGTCCGCGATGGCCGCCGCGCTGGTCGGCATGTCCGAAGCCGTCCTGGCCAATACCGCCAGTACGACAACGCAGTTCGGCATGATCTTTAACACCATCATCTGCGTGGTTGTCGGCGGCGTGCTGCTGACCGGCGGGTTTGGGACCGTGACCGGGACCGTGTTCGGCACGCTGACCTTTGGCATCGTGTTCCAAGGTATCAACTTTACCACCTTTGATAAGGACCTGAACCTGCTGTTCATCGGCGTCCTGCTGCTGGTGGCGGTTCTGATGAACGACACCTTCCGCAATCTGGCCACCAGCGCCTCTACGACCAAAAAGAAATAGGAGACACCGCCATGACCGACACACCTGTTCTGGAAATGCGCCATGTCGACAAAAGCTTTGGCCCGATCGACGTTCTGCATGACATCAGCCTGAAAATCCGCGCGGGTCAGGTTCTGTGCCTCTTGGGCGACAACGGCGCTGGCAAATCGACGCTGATCAAAACGCTGTCGGGCGTACACCAGCCGACGCGGGGCGAGATGCTGCTCGATGGCAAGCCGGTGTCCTTTGCCAACCCCAAGGCCGCGCAGGAGATGGGCATCGCCACCGTTCACCAGTTCGGCGGCACCTATCCGCTGATGTCGGTGGGCCGGAACTTCTTTGCCGGAGCGGAACCGACGATCGGCTTTGGTCCGTTCAAATTCTTTGACCGCGTGACGGCGAACCGGATTGCTGTGGAACAGCTGCATAAGATGGGGATCACCCGCATCACCGATGGCGACCGCATTGTTGGCGGGCTGTCGGGCGGCGAGCGTCAGTCGCTGGCCATCGCGCGGGCGGTCTACTTTGGCGCGCGGGTGCTGATCCTCGACGAACCGACGGCGGCCTTGGGCGTCAAACAGGCTGCCCACGTGCTGCGCATCGTGAACGAGGCAAAGCGGCGCGGGCTGGCGGTGGTGTTTATCACCCATCAGGTCATGCACGCGATGGCCGTGGGCGACGATTTCGCGGTTCTGATCCGTGGCAAGGTCGCCGCCAGCTTTGCCAAGGGTGAAAAGACCCGCGAAGAGATCGCCGACCTGATGGCCGGTGGTGAATCGATGGCCGAGCTAGAAGCGGATATCAACGCACAGGAAGAAGCAGCCTGATCCGCTAGGTCTAACTTTCTGATAACGCGGCCCCGATATCCTCCCGGGGCCGCGTTTTTTGTGTCGCAGACCTAGCGCAGGACCGATGCGAAGTAATCGGCCAGTTCGGCCCGCGCGGTCAGCGGCAGGATATGCGCGATATACTGGTCGGGGCGCACGATGATCATGCAGCCCTGATCGCGGTCAATCCCGCGCATGGCATAGATATCGCCCAGCCCCTTGTGATCGGTGCAGAACACCTTTTCGTGGTCCTGTAGCGCCAGCCGCCCCTTGATCGGGGTCAGCAGGGCGGGCATCGCGGCATAGTCCAGCGCGTCAAAGGTCGGCTGATAGATCGCGCGATAGTCGATATAGCCGTCGATATCCCCGCCATCATGACGGCGCAGCGGCGAGGCCTGATCGCCGTCCAGCCAGTCGCACAGATCATGCAGCGACGACGGATCGCGGCCCGCGAACATATACAGACGATAGCGGCCATCGGCGTCATGCACATGGCCCAGTTGCATCTGCATCGCATCGGCCAACCGCACCACCGGCGCGGAGTGGAACCGTTTGCCGATTGGCATGCCCGTTGCCAGTCCCTGATAGGTCGCGGGGCCGGTTAACCGCTGGCCGGTGTAATCGACCGACAGCCCGCCGGTGAATTCCAGATTGCGGATGAAATACGCCTGAATACGCGGCATGTCTTGCCCGTCCAGTTCCGACTGACCCGGAGGGGCGGACATGATCCGTGACCATTCGTGGTCGGTGTCGATCAGGCGCTTGGCCTCGCCCCAACGTTCGGCGGAATAGGTGGACAGTAGCGCCGGATCGGCACGTCCGGTCAGCACATGCGCCAGTTTCCAACCAAGGTTGAACGCATCGCCCATCGACACGTTCATGCCCTGCCCTGCTTTGGGCGAATGGGTGTGACAGGCGTCGCCCGCGGTAAACACGCGCGGGGCACGTCCCTCTGCGCCGTCATCAAACCGGTTCGTCAGGCGGTGGCCGATTTCATAGACCGACCACCAAACCACTTGTTTGACGTCCAGATGATAGGGCGGCAAAATCCGGTTGGCGGCGGCGATGATGTGATCGGCGGTCAGGTTGCGCGCCGACACCCGTTCGTCGGGGTTCAGCTTGTCCAATTCGACATACATCCGGAACAGATAACCGCCTTCGCGCGGGAGGATCAGCAGATTGCCCTCGCTGGCCGAGGCGATCAGGCACTTCTGCCGCACATCCGGAAAGTCGGTGTTGGCCAGAATATCCATCACGCCCCAGGCCTGATGCGCGGCGTCGCCCTGCAATTCGCCGCCAATCGCCGTGCGCACATTGGACCGCGCCCCGTCACAGCCGACCACATAGCGCGCCCGCACGGTATGCAGGTTGCCCGCGTTCACTCCGGTGTTTTCCAGCACCACCGTGACCGGATAATCGCCGCTGTCGGCGACGGTCAGGTCGCGGACCTGCCAGCCATAGTCGGGCTCTAGCCGGGTGGGGGAGTTCTGCATCACCTCTAGAAACAGGTCGTGAATCCGCGCTTGGTTCAGCAGGGTATGCGGCATTTCCGAACTGTCGTCGGCCACGTCCTGCACACGGCCCACGCGGCGGATCGCGGCGGGATTGGCCGGGTCCGGCATCCAGAAATTGGTCTGGTTGACCCAATAGGCCTCACGCTTGACCGTTTCGCCAAAGCCAAAGGCCTGAAACATCTCCATGCTGCGGGTGTTCACGCCATCCGCCTGCCCCTTTTCCAGCGGGCCGGGTTTGCGTTCCACGATCATGGTCCGGATGTCGGGGAATTGCGACAGTTGCGCCGCCAGACACAGGCCCGCCGGTCCGCAACCCGCAATCAGCACGTCCACCTGATCCGGCAGCGGGGCAAAGCGGCTGCGATCGCGCCACGTGTTGGCCGCCGGTTGCAGGTCCGGATTCCCGCCGCGAAACCCGTTTTGATAATACTGCATGAAACGTCTCCCCTCTGGTTGGAAAATTGATAACTGTACTTACTAATTTGCGTCAAGAAAAATATGTGTACATACCAATTTGCCTCCGCTACCAATGAAATCAGCGAATTAGGGGGATAAATGGACGCGCATGGCATGATTGGCCACCTGATCAGGCGGCTCCATCAGAAATCGACTCAGGTCTTTACCCGCCGGATGACCGAGGCGGGGTTCGATCTGACCTCGGTCCAGTTCGCGGCGCTGGATGCGATCAACGCCAATCCCGGCATCGATCAGGCCCGCGTGGCCGAGGCGATTGCCTTTGACCGGGCGACGATTGGCGGGGTGATTGACCGGCTCGAGCGTAAGGGGCTGGTGATCCGCCGCATTAGCCCGACCGACCGCCGGGCCCGTGTTCTGGACCTTAGCCCCGAGGGTCAGGCGGTTTATGCCCAGATCCTGCCGATTGTGGCCGATCTGCAAAGCGAGATTGTGTCCAGCCTGACCGCCGATCAGCGCAGCACGCTGCACAGGTTGCTGGGATTGGCGCTGCGCGAGGAAGGGGAATAATCCCCACCCGGCTGCGCGATTTGATTTCAATCAGAGACAGGTCCGCCGCCCGCGTCGCAGGCTGCCGCTATGATGGACCACCCTGCCCCGATTTTCCACGTTTCCGGCCTGACCAAGGTCTACGGGACCGGCCACACCGCCGTGCATGCCCTGCGCGGCGTCGATCTGGACATTCTGCCGGGTGAAATCGTCGTCCTGCTCGGCCCGTCGGGCAGCAGGAAATCGACGCTCTTGAACATCCTGGGCGGTCTGGATCGACCCAGCGCGGGCGTGGCGCGGTTCAATGACCTCGACCTCGCGCAGATGTCGGAAAAATCCCTGACCGAGTATCGACGCAACCACGTCGGTTTCGTGTTCCAGTTTTACAACCTGATGCCCAGCCTGACGGCGCGGGAAAATGTCGAACTGGTCACCGAAATCGCCCGTGACCCGATGGGGTCCGATCAGGCGCTGGGGCTGGTCGGGCTAGGCGAGAGGATGGACCATTTTCCCGCCCAGATGTCGGGCGGTGAACAACAGCGCGTTGCCATCGCCCGCGCCATTGCCAAACAGCCCGACGTGCTGTTTTGCGACGAACCCACAGGGGCTCTCGATAGTGCCACGGGGCGGGCGGTGCTGACGGTGCTGCGGGACGTGAACGTGGGGCTGGGCACCACGGTGATGATCGTCACCCACGCCGCCGCCACCGCCGCGATGGCCGATGTCGTGATCCGGTTTGCCGATGGCGCGATCCAGTCGATCACCCTCAATCCCGCCCGCACCGATCCAAGCGAGATCCAGTGGTGAGCCCGCTGACCGCAAAATTGTTGCGCGATCTGTGGCGGATCAAGGGGCAGGCCGCCGCCATTGCCGTCGTCCACGGGATCGGGGTTGCGATGCAGGTGATGATGACAGGGCTGACCCTGTCGCTGAGCGAGACGCGCGACAGCTATTACGAACGCTATCGGCTGGCCGATGTGGTCGCCAGCGCCGCGGGGGTGCCGACCCGGGTCACCGCGCGGCTGGGGCAGATCGACGGCGTCGCCCGGATCGACACGCGGATCACCGGCGCGGCGCGGATCGACACCGACGGTCTGCCGATCTACGCGCAGGTGCTGTCCCTGCCAGCCTCTGGCCGACCGGGGATCAACGATATCCTGCTGACCTCTGGCCGCACCCTGAACCCCGACCACCCGACCGAAGCAATCGTGTTGAACAGCTATGCAGAGGCGACGGGCCTGACGCTGGGCGACCGGATCACCGCCACGCTGAACGGGGTGGAAACCGACCTGACTATCGTAGGCACCGCGCAATCGCCCGAGTTTCTGTTTGCCACCGCCCCCGGCGAAATGATCCCAGATGACGCCCGCTTTGCCGTGCTGTGGATGTCGCAATCCGCGCTGGCGGCGGCCTACGATCTGGAGGGGGCGTTCAATCAGGCGCTGTTCACCCTGACCCGCGACGCCAATGCGCAGGCGGTGCGCGATGCCATCGACGACGTTTTGGCGCCCTATGGCACCACCGGGGCGCTGGATCGGTCTGACCTGATGTCCGACACCTATATTTCCGAGGAAATCAACGGGTTGCGTATGTCCTCGCGCGGGGTGCCGCCGATCTTTCTGGGGGTGGCGGCGTTTCTGCTCTATATCGTGATCAGCCGACTGGTGCAGTCCGAACGCGAAGAGATCGGCCTGATGAAGGCCTTTGGCTATCGCAGCCGCGAAATCGGCCTGCATTATATGGAACTGGTGCTGACCATCGCCCTCTTGGGCGCGGCCTTGGGCTGCGGGCTGGGGATCATCGGCGGGCGGGCGCTGGTTCCGGTCTATACGCTCTATTACAAATTCCCCTATCTGCTGTTCCGGCTCGATCCGGGGTCGTTCCTGATCGGGGTCGGTACCAGCGTCGCGGTGGCATCTGTCGGGGGCGCGATTGTTCTGCGCCGGATTGCCGCCCTCACCCCCGCCGAGGCGATGCGCCCCCCGACCCCGCCGGACTATCGACGGGCCGGACGCTGGGCGGCAGGTGTGGCGGGCTGGCTGGATCAACCCAGCCGGATGGTACTGCGCCGGATCACGCGGCAACCGGCCCGCATGGCGGGGGCGACGTTCGGCATTGCCGCCGGGATGGGGCTGACGCTGGCGATGCTGACGATCTTTAGCGGGTTTCACATCGTGCCGACGAATGCCCTGTTCCGCGAAGACGGCCAGTGGTCGGTGTTTGCCGTTACCGATGGCCGCGCCGTGCTGCACCCTGTCGCCATCGGCGCAACCGACGGGATTTCCACGGAAATCACCGACGGGCTGACCGCCGGTGATCAGGTGGTTCTCTATCCACCGGCCAGTCTGGCCGACGGCGATTTGGTCGCGCAGCGCTAGGGGTTAGCCCAGTACCTCGGTCACGGCATCCTTGGTCGCGGCGACAACGGTGTCGATTTCCGCGCGGGTGATGCAGAACGGCGGGGCATAGCCGATGATATCCCCCTGCGGCATCGCGCGGGCGATCACGCCGCGTTCCGCCATTTTCGCCGCAATCGCCGGGCCGATTTTCCGCGCCGGATCGAATAGTTTGCGCGGGCCTTCGGCCAGTTCGACGGCGCACATCAGCCCCTCTCCGCGCACCTCGCCCAAGTGGGGATGACCAGCCAGCGCCTCGGTCAGGCTCTGTTTCAGATAGGCGCCCATCGCGCCCGCGTTGTCCACCAGCCCCAGTTGGTCGATCAGGGCGAGGTTGGCCACCCCGGCCGCCGCGCCGATGGGATGCGCCGAATAGGTCCAGCCGTGGCCGATCGGGCCGTTCTCATCGGTGCCCTGTTCCAGCACCCGCCACACGCGGTCCGACACGATCGACCCGGACAGCGGCGCATAGGCCGAGGTCAGGCCCTTGGCAATCGTGATGAAATCCGGGGTCAGCCCATAATGATCCGACCCGAACATCGACCCCAGACGGCCAAAGCCGGTGACGACCTCGTCCACGATCAGCAGGATGTCATATTTGCGCAGCACCGCCTGAATCGCCGCCCAATAGCCCGCAGGGGGCGGCACGATCCCGCCGGTGCCCAGAACCGGCTCGCCGATAAACGCCGCGATGGTGTCCGGCCCCTGTTCGAGGATCAGCGCCTCTAGCCGCTCGGCGCAGCGGGCGCTGAACTGCTCCTCGCTCAGCGCTTCGTCATCGCGGCGGAAATAATAGGGCGCGTCGGTATGGATCACCTGCGACAGCGGCAGGTCGAATTTCTTGTGGAACAGCTCTAGCCCGGTCAACGACCCGGTCATCAGCCCCGACCCGTGGTAGCCGCGCCAGCGACTAATGATCTTTTTCTTTTCGGGACGGCCAAGGATGTTGTTGTAATACCAGACCAATTTGATGTTGGTCTCATTGGCGTCAGACCCGGACAGGCCGAAATAGACCTTGGACATGCCAGCGGGGGCGCGGTCCATCACCATTTTCGCCAGCGTGATCGACGCCTCGGTGCCGTGGCCGACATAGGCGTGATAATAGGCCAATTCACGAGCCTGATCGGCAGTCGCCGTTGCGATTTCGGGACGGCCATAGCCGACATTGACGCAATAGAGCCCGGCAAAGGCATCAAGCAGTTTGCGGCCATCGCGGTCCTGAATATGCACGCCGGACCCGGTTTTAATCACCCGGCTGGGGGTGTCGCCACGGGCATGGGCGGCCAGATGCGTCGAAGGGTGAAAGAAGTTGTCGCGGTCCCAGGCCGCGATGGTGTCATTGGTCAGCATGTGGTGTCCTTTCAGTCTTCGACGGCCAGAACCGCCAGACAGTCGCCCATCTGGCACAGGCCGGGGTGGTGACGCGCCATCAGCAGCCCGTCCCGCTGGGCATGGACCGTCACCGGCGCAGCCCCTGTGATGTGAACCGGCCAGATGCGGGCCAGCGGATCGCCCGCCCGCACCGGATCGCCCAGCGTGACCAGAAACTCGGTCAGGCCCGGCTGGGGGGCAAAGTGGAAACAGGCGTCATCTGGCTGGCTGAGAAAGCGGGTCGGCGGCAGGTCTAGGTCCCCGACGACGATACCCGCATGGATCAACAGGTTCCGCAGCCCGCGCCGCGCAATCGCGACCGTATTCGGCGTGCTGGACCCCTGCCCGCCGAGTTCGGTGGTAACAAAGGTTTTGCCCAGCCCCTCGGCCGCATCGTCGTACATGCCAAGGGCGTCGATCTCTCGCATCTCGACGCTAAAGGGCGCGCCAAAGGCATCGCGGGCGGCACGGCATCGTGCAGAGTGGTCGGCGTCATCCAGAATGTGACAGGCCGCGAAGGGCAGAAAATCCAGCGTGCGCCCGCCCGAATGGAAATCCAGCACCAGATCGGCCATCGGCAGCAGGCTGCGCTGGAAATAATCTGCGATCTTTTGCGTGGCCGTGCCGTCCGGCGCGCCGGGAAAGGCGCGGTTCATATTGACCTGATCAATCGGCGACACCCGCGTTCCGGCCAGAAACGCCGGATGGTTCATCGACGGCACGATGATCACCGTGCCGGTGACCTGATCCGCGGTCAGCCTACGCGCCAGATCGAACAGGGCCAGCGGGCCCTCGTATTCGTCGCCATGGTTCGCCCCGGTCAACAGAGCCACGGGGCCCTGCCCGCGTTTCACCACGGTGATCGGGATCATCACCGACCCCCATGCGCTGTCATTGCGGCTATGGGGGAGGCGCAGATGGCCGTGCTGCACGCCGTCGCAGTCGAAATCTACCGTCGGACTGATCGGGTTACGCCGCATCGGCTAGTCCTTGATGAACAAACGGCGGGGCGTCGCGCACAGGCATTCGGCCCCGGTTTCGGTGATCACGATCGGCTCGGTGATTTCCAGCCCGCCATCGTCGAGCCAGAGCGCCGGCATGAAATGGAAGGTCATCCCCGGCTGCAAGACGGTCATATCGCCACGGCGGAACGACATGGTGCGTTCGCCCCAGTCGGGCGGATAGCTGATCCCGATGGCATAGCCGCAGCGACTGTCCTTTTGGAACCCGTGCCGGTTGAGCGTCGCGTTAAAGGCGTTGGCGATGTCCTCGCAATGATTACCGGGCTTTGCCTGTTCCAGACCTGCCTCCACCGCTTCGAGAACGGCCTGCTCGGCGTCCAGATATTTCTGCGGCGGCTGGCCCAGAAACAGCGTCCGCGACTGCGGGCACTGATAGCGGCGATAGGCGCCGGCGATTTCAAAGAACGTGCTCTCGCCCTGTTTCAGCGGGGCATCGTCCCATGTCAGATGCGGCGCGGTGGCATCCATACCGGACGGAGCCATCGGCACAATCGCCGGATAATCGCCCCAATACCCGTCCGCCCCCATGACCGAGGCATGGTAGATATCCGCCACCAGTTCGTTTTTCTTCATCCCCGGTTCGGCCTTTTCGACCACGACCTGATGCATCCGTTCAACGATCCGCGCCGCGCTGCGCATATAGCTGATTTCGGTCGGGGATTTGACCGCGCGCTGCCAGTTCACCAGTCCGGTCGCATCCATCAACTTGGCCTTTGGCAAGCAGGTCTGGAGCGATAGAAACGCGCTGGCGGTGAAATAGTAATTGTCCATTTCCAGCCCGATCCGGGACCGTTCGAGCCCGTGATCACTGATCAGCGCCGACAGTTCCTCCATCGGATGTTTGGTGGGGTTCTGGACATAGGTATCGTCATAGCCGCGGATGTTGTCATGCGACAGCCACGTGGTCAGGCCCGCCCCGACGGCGTCCATCGCGCGACCCCACCAGACGGGCTCGCCTTCCATAGACAGCAGAACGCCCTGATGGACATAGAACGACCAGCCGTCATAGCCGGTCAGCCACGCCATATTGGACGGGTCGGTCACAAATATCGCGTCCAGCCCGCGTGCGGCCATCTCGGTGCGGGTTTTGGACAGACGGGTTTCGTATTCAGAGAGGGAAAAAGGCAAATGCGGCATAACGACTCCGGGAGATTGGAGATAATTTATCCCAAACAGACGGTTCTTTGATGCAAATTTCATCCAGTTGGTGCATCATTCCTGCAAATTCACCGGATTATCGCAGGAAAACCCCGATATGGATGCAATCGACAGGAAAATCCTGCACTACGTTCAGAAAAACAACCTATTGACGAATGCAGAGCTGTCCGAGCTTGTCGGTCTCTCGGCGACCTCGGTGCAGCGGCGGTTGGCGCGGCTGCGGGCGGATCGTGTGATCAACGGCGATATCGCGATCATCGATCCGGCGGCGGTGGGGCGGCCCCTGATGATGCTGGTGTCGGTCGAACTGGCCCGCGAACGGGCCGATATCATCGACCGTTTCAAACGCTCTGTCCGTAGCAGTGCCGAGGTGCAGAGCGCCTATTATGTCACCGGCGAAACCGACTTTGTCCTGATCGTCAGCGCCCGCGACATGGCCGATTACGAGGCCTTTACCCGCGAATTTTTCTATGACAATCCGGATATTAAGGGGTTCAAGACCTCGGTCGTGATGGACCGGATCAAGGCGACGTTCGACCTGCCGGTCTGGCCCGATTAGGCGCTGTCCCCCGGCACCAAAACCGTCGGACACAGCGCCCGCACCAGCCCGCCAGGGTATTTCTCGGCGTAGGTCGGCATCGAGGCCAGCAGCGCCTCGCACAGGGTGACACCGCAGGCAAAGAGGTCTTCGCGGAAATGGGTCAGGCTCGGGCTGAGGTAGGCCGCCTGTGGTCCCCATCGTCCCACAACCGCGATGTCGTGCCCCGGCGCCAGTCCTGATTCCGTCAACCCACGATAGAGTCCGGTGGTATGGCTGGGGTCGATCAGCACCACCGCCGTCGGGCGGTCCGGCAGGGTGGCCAACCGCTGCGCGGCCTCGTATCCGCCGCGCTCGCTGGGCAGGGCGGCGATCATCAGGTCGGGATCAAAGGGCAGCCCATGCGCGGTCAGGGCCGCCTGCGCCGCATCCGCGAACACCCGGCCCAGATTGGCGCCATCCTGCGGCACCGTCATCGCAATCCGCCGATGGCCCGCCGCCACCAGACGGTCCACTGCCTGCTGCGCCATCGCCGCGAAATCGAGGTCCACCCAAGGCTGCCCGCCATCGGTCTGTGACCGCCCCAGCGTGACAAATGGCATGCCCTGTTTGGCCAAGAACGTAATTCTAGGATCAACCGTCTGGGTCGAGGACAGGATAAAGGCATCCGCGATCCGACGCGACACCATCCGTTTGAGATAGTCATCGGCGTTTTCATCCGAGGGGCACAGCAGCGCCACCAGATCCAGTTGATGCCGGGCCAAAACGCTCTGCACGCCATCAAACACCGACATAAAAAAGCTATCGCCCTGCCCGGTGGTTTCATGGCCGGTCTGCATCATGAACGCGATGACGCCCGTGGCCCCGCTGCGCAGGCTGCGCCCGGATTGGTTGGGGACATATCCCAGCGCCTCGGCGGCTTCGCGCACCCGCTTGCGCGAGTCGGGACTGACGTCGGGCCGGTCATTGAGCGCCCGCGACACCGTGCCGATCGATAGCCCCAGATGCTGGGCGAGTTCTTTGATACCGATTGCCATATGACCCCTGCTTTGTGTCCTTTTGGCAAATGCCCGTCGTGAAAGCAATTGACTTATGGTTGTACATCCGCATAGTGCCGTAAACGTTTACGGTTTGCGGGGTCAGCCCGGGAATCAACGCTAAGCAATTGAATTTCGTGCGGTTTCGCGCGCCGATATCGTGCGCCGCCGAGATCGGTTTTGCCGGAGGGCAGGACCGAACAACTGGGAGAGGGCGGGCTATCCCCCCGAAGGAGGAGAGATGAAGACATTTACCCGGCTGGCGCTCATGCTGGCGGCAACGACGGCACTGACCACTGGCGCCATGGCCGAAGGTCGCACGTTCAAGGTCTGGTGGTACGAACCCGCCGACAGCGCGCTTGGCATTGCGTGGGACGCGGCGCTGGCCAAGTTCAAGGAGGCGCATCCCGACGTCGAGGTGCAGTTCGAACTGAAGACCTTTGACCAGATCAACCAGGCGGGCAGCCTGATCCTGAATTCGTCCGACGCCCCCGATCTGATGGAATACAACAAGGGCAACGGCACCGCCGGTCTGGTCGCCTCGCAGGGGCTCTTGGCCCCGCTGGACGAGGCATATGCCCAATACGGCTGGGACGCCACCCTGAACGAGGCCGCGCTGCAACTGGGTCGTTATGACGAAAACGGCGTGTTTGGCTCTGGCCCGCTCTATGGCATTCCGAACTATGGCGAATTCGTTTCGGTGTTCTACAACACCGACATGCTGGCCGCGGCGGGCTTGTCGGTGCCGACCACGCTGGCCGAGTTCGAGGCCGTCATGGACGCCTTTGTCGCCCAGGGCGTTGTGCCGATCGCAGAGGCCGCCAACGACTATCCCGCCCAGCATCTGATGTATCTCTTGGCCCTCAGCCAAGCGACGCCGGAATGGGTCGCCGATTTTCAGGGCCTCAAGGCCGAGTTGGACCCCGCGCCCTTCCTCTATGCCGGGCAAAAGCTGCAGGAATGGGTCGAAAAGGGCTATCTGTCCAAGGACGCCACCGGGATGAAGGCCGACGATATGGCGGCGCAGTTCACCTCGGGCGCCTCGCCCTTTGTGGTGACGGGGACATGGTACGGCGCGAATTTCGGCGGCATCGAAGGCTTTACCGCCAGCCAGTTCCTGTTTCCGGGCAATCACCTCTCGGCCGGGTCCACCGGCAATATCTGGGTGGTGCCGAACGGCGCCGACAACAAGGATCTGGCCTATGAGTTCATCAGCCTGACCCTGTCGCAGGACGTGCAGAACCTGATGGGCAATTCCGGCGGCGTGCCGATTGCCGCCGATCCGGCGCAGATCACCGACCGCATCGGATCGCTGGAAACCGAACTGTTCAACCAGTTGGTGGCGCAGGGCGGTCTGGGATTTTATCCCGACTGGCCGGTTCCGGGCTTCTATAACGAGGTTCTACAGGCCACGCAGGCGGTTATCGGTGGCACCGCCACCCCCGAAGAGTTCGCGCAGCGGCTCAAGGATGCCTACGACGACGGCATGTCCATGTAATCCCCTCGGGGGCGCCTCGCCGCCCCCGTCGGTCCCGGCGCATCTCCCAAGTGTGCGCCGGGACATCAAACAGGATACCCAAAATGGCTGCAATTTCCCAATCCAGACGGACCGGTTCGGCGGTCTACTGGCTCTATCTCATGCCCGGATTGATCGGCTTTGTGCTGGTGGTCGGGCTGCCCTTTGCGATGAATGTCGCGATCAGTTTCACCAAATGGCGCGGCATCGGCATGCCGTCCTTTGTCGGGCTGGCAAACTACGACCGCCTGCTGGGGGACGCGGCGTTCTGGTCCTCGATGCAGCACACGCTGTTTTTCGTGGTGGCGATGGCAGTGATCCCGACGATCCTGTCGCTGATCCTCGCGGCGACGCTGTTTGACTATGTCGCCACGCAGTTCGGCCAAGGCTGGTCCAGCTTTTTCCGCGCGGGCTATTACCTGCCGCAGATTTTGCCGGTCTCGGCGGCGGGCGTGCTGTGGAGCTGGATTCTGAACCCGCACGGGGTGCTCAATCTGGTGCTGCGCGGTCTGGGGCTAGAGGGCAGCAACTGGCTGGGCGATCCGTCCTATGCGATCTACGCCGTGATGGGCGTGATGGTCTGGATCCAGATCGGCTATTCGCTGGTGGTGTTCATGTCCGGTCTGGGCCGGGTCGATCCCTCGCTCTACGAGGCCGCGCGTCTGGACGGCGCCGGTGCGCCCCAGCGGTTCTGGTACATCACCATTCCGATGCTGCGGCCGGAAATCGCGGTGATCGCCCTGACGACGACCATCGCCGCGCTCAAGGTATTCGCGCCGGTCTTTGTGCTGACCAATGGCGGGCCGGACAATTCGACGATCGTGCCCAGCTATTTCAGCTACACGCATTTCTTTGCCACCGTGCGGGTCGGCTATGGCGCGGCGATATCGACGGCGCAAACCGCCATCACCATCCTGCTGGGCCTCATGTTCCTGCGCCTGCAAACCCGCAAAGGAGACGCCCGATGAAGAAAACCGGCCTCACCCGCTGGGTTGTTCTGGGTCTGCTCGTCGGGCTCTTGGCGCTGATGCTGGCGCCGATTGCGCTGGCGGTAATCAACGCGGTGAAAACCGCCGCCGACTATGCCGCGAGGGGTCCGATGGCCCTGCCCCGCAGCTTTGACCTCTCGGGGCTCAGGGACTTCTGGTCGCATGTGAATTTCCCGCTGAAACTGTGGAACTCGCTGCTGCTGTCTGGCTGCGCGGCGGTGTTCGGCGTGCTGCTGAGCCTGCTGAACGCCTATGCCATCGGCATTGGCCGGGTGCGGGCCGGGCGCGGGATTCTGGTCCTGATCCTGATGGGCATCATGATCCCCCAAGAGAGTCTGGTCTACCCGCTCTACTATCTGACGAAATCGGTCGGCCTGTTCGACAGCCTGTGGTCGGTGATCATCATCTTTACCGTGCTACAGGCGGCCTTTGGCACCTATCTGCTGGCCTCGGTCCTGTCGGAATTTCCGCGCGAATTGCTAGAGGCCGCGCGGGTCGATGGCGCGAACCGCTGGCAGATCCTGTGGCAGGTGGTGTTCCCGATCCTGCGGCCGACCTTGGCGGTGCTGGCGACGTTCTTTTTCATCTGGACGTGGAATGAATTCCTGCTGCCCCTTGTTTTGCTGGCGTCGAACGATCATCAGACCATCTCGGTCGCGATGGGCGTGCTGTCGGGCCAATATGTGTCCGACCCGACGACCACGGCGGCGGCGGCCCTGCTGGGCATTCTGCCGACACTGATCTTTTTCCTGATATTCCAACGCACTCTGACCCGCGGGATCACCGTCGGGGCAGTCAAATAAAGGGGGCTGGCCATGGGCGCGGTCACACTCAGCGGCGTTGCAAAACGCTATGGCGGCACCGAGGTGCTGCGCGACATCAACCTATCCATCGAAGAGGGTGAATTTGCCATTCTGGTCGGCCCGTCCGGCTGTGGGAAATCCACGCTGCTCCGGATGATTGCCGGACTGGAAGAGATCAGCGGCGGCGACATCAGCATCGGCGGGCGGCGGGTCAATGATCTGGAACCCAAGGATCGCGACATCGCCATGGTGTTCCAGTCCTACGCGCTGTATCCGCATATGACGGTGGCGGACAACATGGGCTTTGCCCTGAAAATGGCGCGGGTCGATGCCGCCGAGAAACAGGCGCGGATCACGCGGGCGGCAGAGATGCTGGGCCTGACGCCCTATCTGGACCGTTACCCCCGCGCCCTGTCCGGTGGCCAGCGTCAACGGGTGGCGATGGGCCGGGCGATGGTGCGCGATCCGGCGGTGTTCCTGTTCGATGAACCGCTGTCGAACCTCGATGCGAAACTGCGGGTGCAAATGCGCAGCGAAATCCGCCAGACGCAGGCGCGGCTGGGGGTGACGACCGTCTACGTCACCCATGACCAGATCGAGGCGATGACGATGGCCGACAGGATCATCGTGATGAACGGCGGGCGGATCGAACAGGTCGGCACGCCTCTGGACCTCTATGACCGGCCCGCCAACCGCTTTGTGGCCGAGTTTATCGGCTCGCCCGCGATGAACATGATCGCCGTGACGGACGGGCGTTTGCCGGACGGGACCGCGCTGCCCCTCATCGCGCCTGCGGGGGCGGTGACCGTCGGGCTGCGCCCCGAACATCTACACCCCGGACCCGCCGGCATCACCGTGCAGGTCACCGGGGTCGAGCCGACTGGCGCGGAAACCCTGATCACCGCGACGCTGGCGGGCCAGCCGATCACCGCCGCCCTGCGGGACCGGGTGACGGTGCGTCCGGGCGACAGTC
Organism: uncultured Paracoccaceae bacterium; assembly: GCA_937864535.1. Classification (GTDB taxonomy): domain Bacteria; phylum Pseudomonadota; class Alphaproteobacteria; order Rhodobacterales; family Rhodobacteraceae; genus Marivivens. The sequence continues at coordinate 133,934 of CALMJS010000019.1, read as the reverse complement.
TCACCCTCGGCTTTGATCCGGCGCATCTCCACCTGTTTGACGCCGGCAGCGGCCAACGCATTTCCCGATAGGACCCCCTGATGAAATTCAGTGACGGCAATTGGCTGATCCCCGACGATCTGGCCCTGCTCCATCCGCTCTTTGTCCACCATGTCGCCGCAGAGGGCGACAGCCTGATCGCCCATATCGCCGCCCGGCCGCAGCAGACGCGGGGCGATATGCTGAACACGGCGGTGTTTACCCTGCGTCTGACTGCCGTCGGCGATGGCATGATCGCCGTGCGCCTGTGCCATTACGAGGGCGCGCTGAATCGCGGCCCGCATTTTCAGGTCACGCCGCAGCCCTGCGATCCGGTCATCGCGATCGGCCCCGACTATGCGACGCTGACCACAGGCGGATTGACCGCGCGGCTGCCGGTGACGGGCGCATACAGGCTGGATTTTCTGCGCGGCGACCAGCGGTTGACCGGGGCGGTGCCCAGATCGGCGGGGCGGTCCCTGCGCCGGGGCGATGGCGCGGTACATATGTTCGACCGCCTCGACCTAGAGGTCGGCGAGACCGTGCACGGGCTGGGCGAACGCTTTGGCGCCTTTGTCAAAAATGGCCAGAGCATTGACATCTGGAACCGCGACGGCGGCACCGGCACTGATCAGGCGTACAAGAATATTCCCTTTGCGCTGATGTCCGGCGGCTGGGGTCTGTTCGTCAATCACCCCGGCCGGGTCGAGTTCGAGATCGGCACAGAACGCGTATCCAAGATTCAGTTTTCGGTCCCCGGTGAGGTGCTGGACTATATCGTCATCGACGGTCCCACGCCCAAGGAGGTGCTGACCCGCTACACCGCGCTGACCGGACGCCCGACGCTACCGCCCAAGTGGTCGTTCGGGCTCTGGCTCTCGACGTCGTTCACCACGGATTATGACGAAGCGGTGGTGAAATCCTTTGTCGATGGTATGGCGCAGCGGGCGATCCCGATGCAGGTGTTCCACTATGACTGCCACTGGATGAAGGGCGGGCATTGGTGCGATTTCGAATGGGACCCCGATACCTTTCCTGATCCAGAGGGCCAGCTGACGCGGATGCATGACCGCGGCACCCATGTTTGCGTGTGGATCAATCCCTATATCAGCCAGTTGTCCTCGCTCTTTGCCGAAGGCCGCGACAAGGGCTATTTCCTGAAACGCCCGGATGGGTCGGTCTGGCAGTGGGATCTGTGGCAGCCCGGACAGGCGATTGTCGATTTCACCAACCCCGCCGCCTGTGCCTGGTACACCGGGCATCTGGGGCGGTTGATGGCGATGGGCGTCGATAGTTTCAAGACCGACTTTGGCGAACGTATCCCCACCGATGTGGTCTGGCACGACGGGTCCGACCCGGAGCGGATGCACAACTATTACGCCTATCTCTATAATCAGGTGGTGTTCGACTACATGGCCAGCCAGCGCGGCGGCGATGCCATCGTCTTTGCCCGGTCGGCCACCACCGGCGGGCAGAAATTCCCGGTCCATTGGGGCGGCGATTGTGACAGCACCTATCCCAGCATGGCCGAGAGCCTGCGCGGTGGCCTGTCGCTGGGCCTGTCGGGCTTTGGCTATTGGAGCCATGACATCGGCGGGTTCGAGGGAACCGCCGCGCCCGATGTCTATAAACGCTGGTGCGCCTTTGGCCTGTTGTCCAGCCATTCGCGGCTGCACGGGTCGGATAGCTACCGCGTGCCATGGGCCTTTGACGAAGAGGCTGTGGAGGTGCTGCGCCACTTTGTAACGCTGAAATGCCGCCTGATGCCCTATCTGTGGCAGATCGCCAAAGACGCGGCCGAGACAGGCGTGCCGATGATGCGGGCGATGCTGCTGGAATTTCCGGACGATCCCGCCGCGCCGACGCTGGACCGGCAATACATGCTGGGCGACCGGCTGTTGGTCGCGCCGGTGTTCCGCGCCGATGGTCGGGCGGATGTCTATCTGCCCCACGGCACGTGGACCCACCTGCTGACCGGCGAGGTGAAACAGGGCGGTTGGCACCGCGAGGTCCACGACGTGTTTTCCCTACCGCTCTATGTGCGCGGTGACAGCCTGATCGCCATGGGCGCACGGGACGATACGGTGCTCTATGACTATGCGGCAGGGGCCGAGGTGCATCTGTTCGCCCTCGGCGACGGGGCCAGCGCGACCTGCACGGTCGAAGGGGACAGCCCGTTGGCGGTGACGGCGCAGCGCAGCGGCGACCAGATCACCGTGACCGCCAATCGGGACGGCTGGACCCTGACCTATGGCGGCCAGCGCCATCCCGGGCAACCGTGGATGACCCTGCCTATAGCGTGATGCGCAGCCCGTCATGGCCCAGATAGAACGGTCCGTCCCAATGCGGGCGGACCGCGTCCTGCCAATGGGACTGGGTATAGTCGGGATCATCCGACGGGATCAGATGGTTCAGCGCCAGCGCCCCGACCCCTGCCATGGCGGCGATCCGCGCCGCATCCTCGGCGGTGGTATGTGACCGCTTGAGATGGGTCATCAGCCGGTCATCGCCATTGCCGACCCGTGCCACCAGCGCAGGCAGGGCCGCGCCCAGCATCGCCTCGTGGATCAACAGGTCCGCGCCCCGTGCAAACTCGGCCAGACGCGGCAGATAGGCGGTATCGCCCGAAAACACCACAGACCGACCGGCGCCCGTGACACGAAACGCATGGCAGATCACCGGCGGGTGTTCGGTCAAGGTGCTGTCCACGGTCAGCGCGCCGATGGTAAACCGGTCCGTCACCGGGCGGATCGTCACCAGATCCCGCAGATCGGGCCGCCCTTCGTCCGCGATCCGGATGTCGATGTCATAGGCCATCGAGGCGGTGAAATGCGCCCAATACTGCGCCAGCCCTTCGGGTCCATAGACGGTGACCGGCGTTTTCAGCCCGGCGGTCCAAGCGGTATGGATCAGCGGCCCCAGTTCCAGATAGTGATCGGAATGCAGATGGGTGATCAGAATATCGCTCAGATCGCGCAGCGCCATGCCCTGATCCACCAGCCCGCGCGTCACGCCCAGCCCGCAATCCACCACCACCCGCTGCCCCGCAAGGCACAGCAGATGGGAGGTCGGATTGGTCGATCCGGTGCGAATGGCGGGCCCGCCCTTGGTGCCCAAGAGCGCCACATAATCTGTCATGCCGTTCCCCTTCATGTCCTGCCCGGGCCTAGCCCAGTTCGAAAAACTCCGGTGCCCGGTCGCGGATCGCGGGCAGATCGCTGATGATCCCGCGCAGGTGATGGCGCATTGCCGCCTCTGCCGCGACGGCATCCCCGGCGGCGATGGCATCGACGATGACGCGGTGTTCATCGATGACCTTTTGGCGGGGGAAATGTTCGGTGGACAGATGGCGCACCCTGTCCAGTTGCGATTTCATCCCTTCGACGGTTTCCCACGCATGGTCATGCCCTGCCGCCTGCGCCAAGGCGCGATGGAACTGGTCGTCGATCGCCATAAAATCGCCGTTCGGCTGATCGGCGGCGGCCTGCTGCTGGTCGATCAGGCCGCGCAGGACCTGCACCACAGCGGGATCGGCGGCCTGCGCCACGATGCGGACGATATCGGCCTCGATCGCCTCGCGGACAAAACGCGCGTCCAGCACGCTCGCGCTCGAAATCTTGCGCACGAAACTGCCGCGCTGCGGGCGGACCTCGATCAGGCCCTCTTCGCGCAGTTTGATAAACGCCTCGCGGATCGGCTGGCGGCTGACGCCATAGACATTCGCGACCTCGGTTTCCGATAGCCGCTGACCGGGGACCCATTCGTGCAGAATGATCTTTTGCCTGAGTGCCGCGACCAATTGCGGACCCATATGCGACGAATGGTCGATTTCCTGTTCACTGCGCGACATCTGGGTCCTCCTGCCCGTAACTATCGGGCAGAAGGCGACAAACTGCAATCAGTTGCGCAAATCATCCATCGGGATCAGCGCCCCGCGATGACAGACCACCCGCGCCGCCATGGCGTGACCGGCATGGACCGCGCTCAGGATCGACTGGCCCTGCAACAGCGCCGCTAGAAACGCGCCGTTGAAACTATCCCCTGCGCCGGTGGTGTCCACGGGCTGGACCGGAGTAATGCCGTCCAGCACCAGCCGGTTGCCAGCGGTTTGCACCGCAATCGGGCCTCCGCCGTTCTTGACGATGATCGTTTCGACCCCCAGCGCGGCATAGCGGTCCAGCGTCGCCTGCTGGTCGGCATCCCCGAAACAGGCGGCCTCGTCGTCAAAGCTGGGCAGGACGATGGAACAGGACCGCGCGGCGGCGGTCAGCACCTGCGCGGCGGTTTCCAGCGACTCCCACAGGCGGGGGCGGATGTTCGGGTCCAGCACCGTTTGCACCCCTGCCGCCCGCAGATCGGCCAGATGGCTGATCAGGGTCTGACGGCCAGCGGGCGACAGCACCGCCAGCGTGATACCGGACACATGCACCATGCCCGCATCGGCGGTCATCTGCGCCAGCCTGTCGGCGTCATCGGCCAGCGTTTTTGCCGCCGAGGTATCGCGCCAATAGCTAAAGCTCCGCTCGCCGTCCCTGAGCGTGATCGCATAGAGACCGATAGAGCGCGTCGGATGGGTAAACACCCGGTCGGTTTTGATCCCGGCAGCCCCGAGGAACAGCGGCACCCGGGCAGAAAACGCATCGGTCCCGACCACGGTCCCATAGCTGACCCGCCAGTCGTCGGGCAGCGTCGCGCGGGCGTACCATGCGGTGTTCAGCGTGTCGCCCGCGATCCCCATCCGCCACAGGTCATCCCCGGCGCCGGACAGTTCGATCATACACTCGCCCAGCGATACAAGGTGCTTCATCGGGTTGCCTCTGCTGCGATGATATCCGTCATCGGTCGGGCTAACATATCCCAAAGCAGTAGGGCAACCTCTGACCAGAACGCATCATCCCCGGCCACAGTGGCGGGGATGAAGTCCGCCCCGCGCAGCGCGGCAACCATGCCATCCGCATCACGCCCGGCGACCATGGCGCGCAGAGCCTCGGCCCGTGGATCGCGCAGGTCGTAGGCGGCGCAGTCGTGGGTCGATCCGCTGACATGGCGAACCCAGGCCGCGGTCGCAAACACAAACGCCCGCACGTCCACGCCCCGCGCCCGCGCATCGGCCAGCGCCGAGAAAATCCGCTGCGGCATCTTTTCCGACCCGTCCATCGCGATCTGGAACGTCTGGTGGGCAATGGCGGGATTGCGGAACCTCTCTGCCAACTGGGCGGCATAGGCGGTCACGTCGATCCCCGCCACGGGGGGCAGGGTTTGCGCCGCCGTTGCCAGATGACGTTCGACCAGACGGGCCAAACCGGCGTCGGCCATCACATCGCGCACAAAGGGCAGACCGGCATGGAACCCGGCATAGGCCAGCATCGAATGCGTGCCGTTCAGCATCCGCAGCTTGAGCGTTTCAAAGGCCGCCACCGCATCGCTAAAGATCACGCCTGCCGTTTCCCACGCGGGCCGTCCCAGCGGGAAATGATCCTCGACCACCCATTGGCAGAACGGTTCCGTCTCGGTCGCGGCATGATCGTCGCAGCCGATCAGCGCTGCCGCATCCGCCCGCGTCCGATCCGTCGCCGCCGGGGTGATCCGGTCCACCATCGTCGAGGGAAAGGCGACGTTGCCGCCGATCCACGCGGCCAGATCGGGGTCCAGACGGGCAGCGAAATCCACCACCGCGCCGCGCAGCAAATGGCCATTGTCCGGCAGGTTATCGCAGCACAGCACCGTGAACGGCGGCGTTCCCGCCATCCGCCGCAGCGCGAGCGCGCGGGTGATCAGCCCCAGAACGCCCTGCGGCGCCGTCGGGTTCGCCAGATCCGCCGCGACCGCCGGATGCGTGGGGTCACAGGCCCGGTTGGCGCGGTCCAGCCCATAGGCCTTTTCGGTGACGGTGATCGACACAATCCGCACGCTCTGCTGTCGCATCAGGTCCAGCGCCGGTCCGGGATCGCCAGCCGTACACATCGCCCCGGCAATCGAGCCGATGACGCGGGCGCGGGTGTCCTTGCCCCGTTCGATCAGCGTGAACAGCCCGTTTTGCGGGGCCAGTTCCTCGGCCGCCTTGGGCGAGCGGAGCGAGAGGCCGACGATCCGCCAGTCTCCGCCCGCCGCCGCCATCGCGGTATCGGTCAACGCGGCCTGATGCGCCTTGTGAAAGGCGCCCAGCCCGATATGCACGATCCCGACGCCCTGCGCGTCAGGATCATAACCCGGCCGCAGCGCGACGGGCACTTGGCCCAGATTGGTCAGGCGCATGGGTTAGCCCTGCATCCGTTCAAACGCGCGGAAGGTCCCGCGCAGTTCCGCCAGCCCCTTGAGCCGACCGATCGCCGGATAACCCGGCTGCGCCTGACGGCCGATATCGTCCAGAATATCCTGCCCGTGGTCGGGGCGCATCGGGATCGACCAATCGGCGCGACCAGCGGCACGGCGGCGGGCCTCTTCGGCCACGATGGCCTGCACCATGCCCACCATATCGGTGTGACCGGACAGATGTTCGTCCTCAAAGAACGAATTTTTGATCTCGGTCCCCTCGATGCATACGTTTCGTAGATGCAAAAAGTGGACACGATCCGCCAGCGCGCGGAAAATCTCGACCGGGTTATTGTCGGGCCGTGCACCCAGCGATCCGGTGCAAAAGGTCACGCCATTGGCCGGAATATTCACCGCGTCCAGCACCGCCTGATACTGCGCCTGCGTGGACATGATGCGCGGCAGCCCCAGCAGCGGAAAGGGCGGATCGTCCGGGTGACAGCACAGCCGCACGCCCAGATCCTGCGCCAAGGGGGCGACTTCGGACAGGAAATCGATCAGATTGCCGCGCAGGCGGTCCTCGGAGATGTTGTCATATTGCGCCAGATGTTCGCGCACATCCTCTAGCGTGAATTTCTCGGCGGCACCGGGCAGGCCGAACACGACGTTGCCGGCGATCAGCTCTTTTTCGGCCTCGGTCATCCGCGCAAACCGTTCTGCGGCGGCGGCGACGACATGATCGGGGAAATCCTCGGCGGCACCGGGGCGGGCCAGAATATGGATATCAAAGGCGGCAAAGTCGATCAGGTCGAACCGCATGCAGCGCGCGCCATTGGGACGTTCCCACGCCAGATCGGTGCGGGTCCAGTCCAGCACGGGCATGAAATTGTAGCAGATCACCTCGATCCCAGAGTCGCGCAGATTGCGCATGCTGGTTTTCCAGTTTTCGATATGCTCGCGCCAGTTGCCCTGTTGTTTCTTGATATCCTCGGACATCGGCAGGGATTCGACGACATCCCACGTCAGATAGCCGGGTCGGCCATCGGCGCGGGTGGCAATATCGCGGTGACGCTGGGCGATTTCCTCGGGCGTCCAGACAGCCCCGGTCGGAACATGGTGGAGCGCAGACACGACCCCCTCTACCCCGGCCTGCATCATATCGTCGATGCTCACGCGGTCCTTGGGACCAAACCAACGCCACGTTTGACGCATGTCTTCCTCCGCTTGTCGTCACTGTCCAGCCTATCAGCCGGGTTTCGCAATACCATGCAAATCTTGTGTTGACTAGTATGGAAGTATGTAGCAGTTTCCTCGCAAGAGGAGAGACCGATGACCCAACCGCAGCCCGTTCAGCATCTGGACCCGACGACGCCCGTCGGCCCGCAGGTGTTGCGTTTGCTGCGCTCTGCCATTGTGACGAACCAGTTTGAACCCGGCACCCGCCTGTCGGAATCGGAAATCAGTCTGCGCTATGGCATCAGCCGCCAACCCGTGCGCGAGGCGTTTATCAAGCTCGCCGAAGAAGGCCTGATCGAGGTCCGCCCGCAGCGCGGCACCTTTGTGCGCAAGATCAATATCGGCGCGGTTCTGGACGCCCGTTTCGTCCGCGAAGCGGTGGAGGCCGATATCGTTGCCGCCTGCGCCACGCTGCGCCCGACCGGTCTGATCGCGGATTTGCGCCAGCAACTGGAGGCGCAGCGCAGCCTCGCCGCGACGAACCCGCGCGATTTCGTGGCGCTGGATGATCTGTTCCACCGCACCTTGGCACAGGGTGCGGGCGTGCCGAACGCATGGGCGGTGATCGACGGGATGAAGTCGCAGTTGGACCGAGTCCGTCAATTGACCATGACCCGCCTGCCGATGGACCACCTGATCACCCAGCACACCGCTGTCGTGGATGCCATCGCCGCGGGCGATCCCGCCGCCGCCAAGACCGCCATGCGCGGCCATTTGCAAATGATCCTATCGGACCTGCCCGCCATTCAGTCGGCCTGTCCGCAGTTTTTTGACCCTCAGGCAAACGCCTGATTTCACCCTTGGGAGGATACCATGAAAACCCTTAAGACCCTGATGATGGCTGGCATTGCGACCGCCGCCCTGACCGTTTCGGCGTTCGCGCAGGACGTGACGCTGAAACTGGGCCACCCGGCCAACGAACAGAACACCTGGCACCTCGCTTCGGTCAAGTTCGCCGAAGAGGTCGCCGCCCGCACCGAAGGCCGCGTTGCCGTCGAAGTCTATCCCAACGAAACGCTGGGCAAGGAAATGGACGTCATCAACGGCATGCAACTAGGCACCGCCGACATGACCATCACCGGTGAATCGCTGCAAAACTGGGCGCCGATGGCGGCTCTGCTGGCGGTTCCCTATGGCTATAGCAGCCTAGAGGACATGGACGCCTATGCGTCGGGCGAACTGGGTGACCGCATCGAAGCCCAGATCATCGAAAAGGTCGGCATCCGCCCGATCGCCTATTTTGCCCGTGGTCCGCGCAACCTGACCTCGAACCGTCCGATCACCACCCCGGCGGATCTGGCTGGCCTGAAGATGCGCGTGCCGAACGTGCCGCTGTTCCTGAACGTATGGCAGGCTCTGGGCGCGACCCCGACGCCGATGGCGTTCTCCGAGGTGTTCACCTCGCTGCAAAACGGCACCATCGAAGCGCAGGAAAACCCGCTGGCTCTGATCAAGTCCGCCAACTTTAACGAAGTTCAGGGCTATGTGAACAAGACCGAGCACGTGCGGTCGTGGATCTACCTGACGATTTCCGAACTGTCCTGGGCTAAACTGTCCGAGGCCGATCAGGCCGCTGTACTAGAGGCCGCCGCCGCCGCGCAGGCCTACGAGCGTGAGCTGTTCACCGCGCAGGAAACCCAGTTGGTGGGCGAACTCGAAGCCTTGGGCATGGAATTCGTCGATGTTGACGGCGCAGCCTTTGCCGCCGCAGCGAAAGAGGCGGTTCTGTCCTCGGTTTCGGACGAAATCCGTCCGGACGTAGAGGCGCTGTTCGCGAACTAATCGTCCGCATACACTCTGGCAGGGGGCGCGATGGCGTCCCCTGTTGCCCTTTTCAACCTCTGTAGGTCCGGGATGAAACGCCTGATTTCTACCTTCACCAGCGCCCTGACGCTGATTGCGCGCGGCGCAACCGGCGCGGCGTTCATGGTTATCATCATCGCCGTCGTGATCCAGCTCTTGGGTCGATCCGGCGTGATCGCGCCACTCATCTGGACCGAAGAGCTGACCCGATTTGCGCTGCTGTGGCTGGCCGCCTGCGGCGCGGGTCTGGCGCTGCAATCGGGCGATCTGGTCAACGTGGATATCGTGTCCGAGGCATTGCCCGGCAATTGGCCGTGGCGTCTGCGGATGCTGGGCGCTGCGGGGACGGCGATCTTTGCCTTTGCGTTGATCAGCCCGGCGCTGTTTTTCACCCAGATCGGCACGCGGCAAACCGCCCCTGCCCTGGGCATCCATATGAATTGGGTCCATGTGACATCGCTGGTTGCGCTGGTGGTGCTGGGACTGTTCGCAACATTGCGGGTGATCGGCATGATCACGGGCACCCAGGACGGCCTGCCCCTCCGCCAATCCGAGGAGACCTGAGATGGGTCTGGCAATCCTTCTGGGGCTGTTTGTGCTGTGCCTCGCGCTCGGCTTTCCGGTGGCGGTGACCTTGGGCATCGCGTCGATGGCCTATCTGCTGGAGGCGGGCATTCCGCTGGTCACGATTCCGCAGAAAATGTACGCGGGCATCGATAGTTTCGTGCTGCTGTGCATCCCCGGCTTTATCCTCGCCGGGAACCTGATGAACGAAGGCGGGATCACCACCCGTATCGTGCGTCTGGCGCAGGCGATGGTGGGCTGGATGCGCGGCGGGCTGGGCCTGACCAACGTCGCCGCCTCGATGCTGTTCGGCGGCATTTCCGGCACGGCGGCGGCGGACGCGGCCTCGATCGGCGGGATGATGATCCCCGGCATGAAAAAGGCGGGCTATCCGGTCGATTTCTCGGCGGCGATCACGGCGGCCTCTTCCACTGTCGGCCCGATCATTCCACCCTCGGTTCCGATGATCATCGTCGGCACGCTCTCGGGCATTTCGGTGGGCAAGATGTTCATCGCCGGCGCACTGCCGGGCCTGATGATGGGCGTTGCGATGATGATCACCGCATGGATCATCGCCCGCAAGCGCGGGTTCCCCCGCCAACCGTGGCAGGGCTGGGGCGAATTGTTCCGTTCGTTCCTCGGGGCGTTCTGGGCGGTCGCGATGACGGCGCTGATCGTCGGCGGGATGCTGTCCGGCTTTGCCACGCCGACCGAAACCGCGATTGTGGCGTCGATCTATGCGTTTGTCGTCGGCTGCTTTGTCTATCGCGGGCTGAAACTGCGCGACGTGCCGCGTATCATCATCGACAGCGCGGTATCGGCCTCTGCGATCCTGCTGCTGGTCGGTCTGGCCAATGTGTTCGGCTGGATTCTGGTGTCGGAAAAGATCCCGCAGATGATCGCGGACTCGGTCCTGTCGGTGACGACGAACAAATATGTGGTGATCCTGCTGATCAACCTCGTGCTGCTGTTCGTCGGCATGTTCATGGAGACCATCGCCGCGCTGATCATCCTGTTTGTGCCGCTCTTGACCTTGGCGACGGGCGTCGGGATCGATCCGATCCACTTTGCGACCTTTGCGGTGCTGAACCTGATGATCGGCCTGACCACGCCGCCGGTGGGTGTCTGCCTGTTCATCTGCGCCAACATTGGCCGGATTTCTCTGGTCCAGATCACCAAGGCGATCTGGCCGTTCATCCTGACCAATATCATCGTGCTGTTGCTGGTGTCCTACGTGCCGTTCTTTAGCACGTGGCTGCCGAACCTCGTCTCTCAATAAGGCCCACCAATGAACCGTATTGTGCGTTTGCATGGTCAGGACGACCTGCGTCTGGAAACCGAAACCGATCCACGCCCCGACGCCGGTCAGGTCGTGGTTGCCATCGGCGCCGCCGGGTTTTGCGGGTCTGACCTGCACTACCATTCCCAAGGCGGGATCGGCACCATCCGCGTGCGCGAACCGATCATCCTTGGCCACGAAGCCGCCGGGACTGTCGTCGAACTTGGCGCGGATGTCAGCGGCCTGTCGGTGGGCGATGTGGTGGCGATCAACCCTTCCCATCCTTGCGGCACCTGTAAATTCTGCGCCGCAGGTCAGCGGCACCACTGCATGAACATGCGGTTCAAAGGCTCTGCGATGTTCCTCCCACATGAGCAGGGCTTTATGCGGGACCGTGTCGCGATCGGGGCAGCCCAGTGCTATCCCATCGCGGCCGGTATCCCGGTGACGCAGGCGGCGCTGGCCGAACCGCTCGCGGTCTGTTGCCGCGCTGTGACCCGCGCGGTCCAGATCGGCGGCGATATCGCTGGCAAACGGGTGCTGGTCACCGGCTCTGGCCCGATTGGCGTGCTCTGCGCGGCGCTGGCCCGTCACCATGGCGCGAGCGAGGTCGTCGTGACCGACCTACAGGACGCGACGCTGGCTGTGGCGCTGGCTGTTGGCGCGACACGGATCGTCAATGTCGCGACCACGCCAGACGGGCTTGATCCCTATGCGGCGGACAAGGGGCAGTTCGATCTGGTGTTCGAATGTTCCGCCGCCGCCCCTGCCCTGCGCAGCGCCATCGCCTGCACCCGTCCGATGGGCACCATCGTACAGGTCGGCGTGATGGGCGATACGCCGATCCCGTTCAACATGCTGGTGGCCAAGGAGCTGAACCTGATCGGCACCCACCGCTTTGACGCGGAATTCGGCACCGCCGTTGATCTGATCAACAGCGGCGCGCTGACGCTGGACCCGGTTGTGACCCATGTATTTGACGGCGATCAGGCGCTGGAGGCGATCCAGATCGCCTCTGACCGGACCCGCGCGGTCAAGGTCCAACTGCGGTTCGATCGCGCCTGACATACGACGATAAATTCGGACAGGCGGCGGTTTTCGGACCGCCGCCAGTGAGGTTAGGCGCGGATGACGCCCTTTTTCAGCAAGATATTGGCATAGAGCCGCCGTTCTCCGGTCGCGATCACCGCATAGGCGGCCTTGGTCTGGTCGTAGAATGCAAAGCGGTCGATCAATTCGATGCCAACCGTGCGGCCTTCGGCGGCGGTCATCTGCGCCTCGAAATCATCATAGATCGGGGCGCGGCCGTCTGGTGTGCGCATCGCGGCGGCGGGCAGTTCGACAAAATCGTCCAGCGGGAACAGCGACAGCACCGCGTCGAGCGCGTCGGTCGCGCTGGTTTGCGGCAGACGGACCAGACGCTGCGCCATGCTGGCAGCGGGGAAGTTGGCGTCGACGATGGCGATATCATCGCCGTGGCCCATGTCGGCCAGAATGGCCAGCAGGTCGCCGGTCAGGAGCGGGTTGAGGTTTTTGAGCATCTCGGGTCCTATGTCCAGGGGGTTGTTCCGCATCGGCAGCGCGGCTGCCAGATAGGGTTTATAGCAGCTTTGGGTCAGGCGCTGGCCAGCAACAGATCCAGATAGTCCGCCTGCGTCGCCAATCGCGGGTTAGTCGCGTGGCAATGATCCAGCAGCGCCGCATGGGACACCTGCTCCATCATGGCATCGGTCACGCCCATTGCGCGCAGGCCCGAAGGCATCCCCAGTCGTGAGTTCAGCGCCGCGATGACCGCGTCCGGCTCTCCGCCCATCCGGTCCCGCAGGACCTGCCATTTGGCGCCGATCACCTCGCGATTGAACCTCAGGACGGCGGGCATCAGCACCGCGTTCAGCGTCCCGTGGTGCAGGTTCAATTCACGGATCGCGCCCAGCGGATGGGTCAGCGCATGCACCGCGCCCAACCCCTTTTGGAACGCCATCGCCCCCTCCAGGGCGCAGGTCATCATATCGCGCCGTGCCGTGATATCCGCGCCATTGGCGACGGCCCGTTCAATCGCGCCCAGACCGCAATCCAGCCCGTGCAGGGCAATCGCCTCGGCCGGCGGGTTAAAGGCGGGGGCCATATAGGTTTCCAGGCAATGCGAAATCGCGTCCATCCCCGTCGCCGCCGTCAATCCGGCAGGCAGCCCATAGGTCAGTTCCGGATCGCACAGCGCGATAGACGGCAGCATAAAGCCCGAGATGATCCCCAGCTTGCGCCCCTCGGCCGTGATGATCACGGCGGCACGGCCTACCTCGGACCCGGTGCCAGAGGTTGTGGGGATCGCGATCATCGGACAGATATTGCCATGGATGCGGCCAACACCGCCGTTGACGGCGGTATATTGCGCCAAGGGACCGGGATGCCCCGACAGCAGCCGCACCGCCTTGGCCAGATCGAGGGACGAGCCGCCGCCCAGCCCGACGATCCCGTCACAGCTCTGCGCCTGATACTGGGCAAAGGCGGCGTTCACCGCCTCTTCGGTCGGATTTGCGGGGGTATCGGCAAAGACCGTGGCCTCCGGGATCAGGGAGGTCACGCGCCCCGCCAGTCCCGAGGCAACCAGCCCGCGGTCCGTGCAGACCAGCGGACGCTTGACGCCCAGTCCCGCCAGAAACTCGGGCAGGCGGGCCACCTCTCCGGCGCCGAATTCGATCCGTGTCAGGTAAGTGATGGTACTCATCGGCGTCGGCTCCCCCCTACGCTAGAAACTAGGCCCCCGAACCGGATCGGTCGCCCGCATATTTGACCTGATATTCCCGCCACAGCGAAAATCCGCCAGATGCGATAATGATCGTGGACCCGAGCAACGTCAGCCCATCCGGCACATCCTGAAACACGATAAAGCCCAGAATGCTGGTCCAGATGATCATCGTATATTGCAGCGGCGCAATTACCACGGCCAGCGCGATCTCCAGCGCCTTGATCACCAGAAATTCGCCCGCCCCCGCCAGCGCGGCATAGAGCACGAACAGCCAGATGTGCTGCGGCTGGATCGGCGTCCAGACAAAGGGGATCACCAGTCCCAGCAGCCCGGCACTGACCACTGCGGTATAGGCGACGGTGGACATGGTGGTTTCGGTGTTCGACAGGGTGCGCGATATCACCTGCCGCGTGGCAAACAGGAACGCCGATCCCAGCACCAGCAGATAGGCCGGATGGAACCCCGCAAACCCCGGCCGCATTACGATCAGCGTTCCGGCAAAGCCTGCCGCCACCGCGAACCAGCGGCGCGGGCCGACCTTTTCCTTGAGTAATACCGCGCCGAGGATCGTCACAAAAAACGGCGCGACAAAGGCGATGGAGATCCCGTCGGTCAGCGGGATATAGCGCAGGGCGATGATGAACATCGCCGCAGACAGCGCCGCGCAGGCCCCGCGAAAAATCTGCATCCCCGGCTTGGTCGTGCGCAGGCCGGACGGGCCACTCAGCAGAACCCAGACCAGAACCCCGGCCACCAGTCCCAACTGGCGCAGGCCCGCGACCTGAATCGGGTGATAGTACCCCGTCAGAAACTTGGCCGCCGTGTCTGCACCGGAAAAGAACACCACGGCGGTCGCCATCAGGGCGATCCCCAAGCCATTGGATTGCACGCGCGAAATCGCGGGCGCGGGACGGAATGAAGCTGTCATGAGAGGGCGTCCAGGGTTGCCTTTGGCGGCATGCTGCTCTTGAACATCCGGAATGCCAAGAGCAAAAACGAATTTGGTATACACTTTTTCCGACAGCCTGTTATCGCTGTGCCAAAGGCAGGAGGATGACATGTCGCTGATTTGGATCGGCGTCGTGATGGGGCTGGGCGGCACCATTGCGATGGATATTTGGGCGCTGGCGTTGAACCGGCTGGCGGGGATGCCGCTGCCCAATTGGGGGAATGTGGGTCGCTGGGTTGCGCATCTGGGCCGGGGGCAGGTGTTTCACGACAGCATCGCGCAGGCCGCGCCCGTCTCTGGCGAAAAGGCTATCGGCTGGGCATTTCACTATGCAGTGGGCGTGATCTACGGCATCGCCTTTGCCGTGATGGCGGGGGCGGGTTGGGCCGCCGCGCCGACCTTTGTCCCGGTCTGGATTTTCGCGCTACTGACGATCAGCGCGGGCTGGTTCCTGCTCCAGCCCGGCATGGGTCTGGGCTGGGCGTTGTCGCGCACCCCGACCCCGTGGAAGGGACGCGCCTTTGGCCTGATTGCCCATACATGGTTCGGGCTGGGCATGTGGGCGGGGGCGTTGATCGCCTGACCCGCCCAGAGGTGTCACGCGGTCGGGTCGAATTGATCCGCCGCGAACACCGTATGGATCACGTGACCATCGAACATCTCGAACAGCTTTTTCGAGGTCTCCTTGCTGGCCCAGCGGGTGGGCGAGGCCAGTGCCTCCTCGATATGCTCACGGCTGGCGAATTTCATCGCCATCACCAGCGGAAACGGGCTCTCCGGGTCGTCGCTCTCGACCTCGCGCATCACGCGCAATTCTAGCAAATGCGGAAAGGCCGACCACAGCGGCACGAGGTTTTCGCGCCAATGGGCATGAAACGCCTCTTGCATCCCCGGTTTGATGTGGCCTTTGAAAAATGCGCAGCGAACGAACATGGTTTCTCCTCTGAACCAGTGTTTCTCCCTCTCTGAGGCTGTTGGTACGCGGGCCGGGCGACGTCGGCAACCCCGGCGTAGTGTCGACACAGAGATAACTGTGATTTATGCTTGGGTCAGTCAATCCGAGGGTCCCCATGTCTGGTTTCCGCCGTGCCTTGCCGTCGTTATCGGCGCTTGCGACCTTTGAATCCGCCGCGCGGCTGGGCAGCTTTACATTGGCGGCCAGCGAATTGGGCGTCACGCAGGCCGCCGTTAGCCGCCAGATCAAATCGCTGGAGGATGACCTGCACGCCCCGCTGTTTGTCCGCGCCCACCGCAAGGTCACGCTGACCCAGAACGGTGCGGCGCTGGCCGGGGTGCTGACCTCCAGCTTTGGCCGGATCGCCGATATGGTCGAAACCCTGCGCCAACCGCGGCTAGAGGATACCGTGACCGTGGGCGCGACGCTGGCCTTTACCCATTTCTGGCTGCTGCCGCGGTTGTCGGGATTCCGGACGACCTTTCCCGATATCCGTCTGAAACTGGTGGGCGATGACGCGATGACCGACCTCAGGCGTGACCGGCTGGATGTGGCTGTGCGCTATGGCGTTCCGCCCTTTGCCGACGGGCGCAGTCTGGCCAGTTTGCGCGATGAAATCGTGCCGGTCTGTAGCCCCGCGCTGCTGGCGGCGCATGGGATGACCGCCGACACGGCGGATTTGGCGCGGCTGCCGCTGATCGCCTCGGACTGGGTAAACCCGACGTGGCTGACGTGGCGGACATGGGCGCGGGGCGTCGGTCTGGCGGATCAATTGGGCCGCGCCCCCGATGCCAGCGCGCTGCGGTTCAACCATTATACCGACACCATTCAGGCGGCGATCACCGGCCAGGGCGTGGCGCTGGGATGGGTGGCGATCCTGTCCGACCTGATCGCGCAGGGACAATTGGTGCGGCTGGGCACGCAGTCCCTGTCGCAAGAGGACCGCTATCACGCCATTCTCCCGCTGGGGCGGGACCCGTCGCCGGGTGCCTTGGTGTTTATCGATTGGCTCAGCGGACAATTTGCCACCAATCCATAACTTATAGTTATCCAAGGGGCGAAAATTTGTGCCGGTCACAGCCCGCAGTCTGCTGGCTAGCATGGCACAAATCGTTGACCTAGGGATCGCTATGACCGACACCGCCACCCCCCGCACCCGCTCTGGCCGCAGTGCCCGCGTTGCCGCCCGCACGGGCCCGCAGCACGGCCCCCGCGTGCCCTATATCACCCGCGGCATCCCGACCTATGACATTCTGGGCGAAGAGGGTCTGGCCAAGATCGAAGCCGCCGCCGACCGTATCCTTGCCGAGACAGGGATCGAGTTCCGCGACGACGCCGAAACGCTGGACCTGTTCCGCCGTGCCGGAGCGAAAATCGACGGCGTCACCGTGCGGTTCGAACCGGGGATGCTGCGCGAGATCCTGAAAACCGCGCCCGCCGAATTCACCCAGCACGCCCGCAACCCCGCCAACAACGTGCGCATCGGCGGCAAGAACGTCGTCTTTGCCCCCGCCTATGGCAGCCCCTTTGTCATGGATCTGGACCGCGGCCGGCGCTTTGGCACGATCGAGGATTTCGAGAACTTTATCAAACTGGCACAGTCCTTTCCGTGGTTCCATCATTCGGGCGGCACAATCTGCGAGCCGACCGATGTGCCGGTGAACAAACGGCATATGGACATGATCTATGCCCATGCCCGCTATTCCGACCGGGCGTTTCTGGGCTCTGTCACCGCGCCGTCGCGGGTCGAGGACAGCATCGAGATGGTGCGCATCCTGTTTGGCCGCGATTTCGTCGATCAGAACTGCTGCATCATGGGCAACTTTAACGTCAACTCGCCGCTGGTCTGGGACGGCGCGGTCACGCGCGGCATGCGGGCCTATGCCCGCGCCGGTCAGGGCTGCGTTCTGGTGCCGTTCATTCTGGGCGGCGCGATGGGTCCTGTGACCAACGCGGGCGGGATCGCCCTGTCGCTGGCGGAAACCATGGCGGGCTGCGCCCTGACCCAGCTGGAACGGCCCGGTGCCCCGGTGGTGTTCGGCAACTTTCTGTCGTCGATGTCGCTACGGTCCGGCTCGCCGACCTTTGGCACGCCGGAGCCGGCCATCGGGTCGATGGTGATCGGCCAGTTGGCCCGCCGCCTGAACCTGCCGCTGCGCTGTTCGGGGAACTTTACCACCTCGAAATTGCCGGACGCGCAGGCGATGACCGAAGGCACGATGTCCATGCTGGCGGCGGTCCACTGCGGCGCGAACTACGTCCTGCACTCGGCCGGGTTCCTCGACGGGCTGCTGTCGATGTCCTATGAAAAATTCGTCATGGACGCGGACCTCTGCGGCGCGCTGCACACATACTTGAAGGGCGTTCAGGTCGATGACGACCAGTTGGCGCACGATGCCTTTGCCGAGGTCGGGCCGGGCGGTCACTTCTTTGGCTGTCAGCACACAATGAAACACTACGAAACCGCGTTCTGGGACAGCGAGATCGCCGACAACGAACCGCATGAGAAATGGGAACTGGCCGGGAGTGTCGATGCCGCCACCCGCGCCAATCGCCTGTGGAAAAAGAAACTCGAGGACTATCAGGCACCGCATTTAGACAGCAGTCTGGACCTCGAACTGCGCGACTATATCGCGCGTCGGAAATCTGAAATGCCGGATATGTGGTACTGATGTCGAACGATCCCCTGCTACAGCCCTATCAGCTGAAACATCTCACGCTGCGTAATCGGATCATGATTACCAGCCACGAACCCGCCTACCCCGAGGATGGTTTGCCCAAGGGGCGCTATCGCGCCTATCACGTCGAACGGGCGCGGGCGGGCGTTGCCCTGACGATGACCGCCGGGTCAGCCAGTGTCGCCCGCGACAGCCCGCCGGTGTTCAACAACATCCTCGCCTGGAAGGACGAGGTTGTCCCGTACATGAAGGCGATGGTGGACGAATGCCACGACTACGGCGCGGCTGTGATGATCCAGCTGACGCATCTGGGGCGCCGCACCCGCTGGGACAAGGGCGACTGGCTGCCCGTTCTCGCGCCCAGTCACGAACGCGAGGCCGCCCACCGCGCCTATCCCAAACGGATGGAAGACTGGGACATGGCCCGGGTGATCGGCGATTTCGCCGACGCCGCCGAACGGATGCAGGCCGCCGGGGTCGACGGGATCGAGCTCGAGGCCTATGGCCATCTGCTGGAACAGTTCTGGTCGCCGCTGACCAATGACCTCGACGCGCCCTATGGCGGATCGCTCGACAATCGCCTGCGGTTCACGATGGACGTGCTGCGCGGCATCCGCGCCCGCGTAGGCGACCGGTTCATCGTTGGCCTGCGCTATACCGGCGATCAGGTGCTGGACGGCGGTATGACCGGTGCCGAAGGCATCGAGGTCAGCCGTAAACTGCGCGACAGTGGTCTGGTCGATTTCCTCAATGTCGTGCGCGGCCATATCGACACCGATCCGGGCCTGACCGACCTGATCCCGATCCAAGGGATGAAGAACGCGCCGCATCTGGATTTTGCCGGACAGATCCGCGCGGAAACCGGTTTCCCGACCTTTCACGCGGCGAAAATCCCCGACGTTGCCACCGCCCGTCACGCCATTGCCAGTGGCAAGCTGGACATGGTCGGGATGACCCGCGCCCATATGGCCGACCCGCATCTGGTGCGCAAAGTGATCGACGGCCGCGAGGACGATATCCGTCCCTGCGTTGGCGCCAACTACTGCCTTGACCGTATCTATCAGGGCGGGCTGGCGTTCTGCATGCACAACGGGGCCACCGGGCGCGAAGAGACCATGCCCCATGACATCCCCGCCGCGCCAAAACGCAAAAATATCACCATCGTCGGGGCTGGTCCCGCCGGGCTGGAGGCCGCCCGCGTTGCCGCCGAACGCGGTCATGCTGTCACCGTCCTCGAGGCGGCAGATCGGCCCGGTGGTCAGGTGCGCCTGACCGCGCTGGACGAACGTCGGCGCGAGATGATTTCCATCATCGACTGGCGCATGGCGCAGTGTGAAAAACGTGGCGTGACCTTCCGCTTTAACACCTATGCAGAGGCGGCGGACGTGCTGGAGACCCGGCCGGAGGAGGTGATCATCGCCACCGGCGGGCTGCCCTATACCGGCGGTCTGCGGGCGGGCGACGATCTGGTGGTCAGCGCATGGGACATCCTGTCGGGCGACGTGCGACCCGGTCAGAACGTGCTGATATTTGACGATGCGGGCGATCATGCCGGTCTGATGGCGGCTGATTTGATCTCGGCCACCGGGGCGCAGGTGGAAATCGTCACCCCCGACCGCGCCTTTGCGCCAGAGGTCATGGCGATGAACCTCGTGCCCTATATGCGCAAATTGCAGGGCCGGGACACGCGGTTTACCGTGACGTGGCGCCTGCATAGCGTGGCCCGCGACGGCAACCAACTGCGTGCGACGCTGGGGTCGGACTATGGCCCCGTGACGCAGGACAGGATCGTCGATCAGGTGGTGGTCAACAACGGCACGCGGCCCTTGGACGATCTGTATTTCGCGCTGAAACCGCAGTCGCGCAATCTGGGTCAGGTCGATTACGACGCATTGGCCACTGGTGCGGCGCAGGCGCTGGACCCGAACCCAGAGGGCGGTTTCCGTCTGTTCCGGATCGGCGATGCGGTCGCGTCACGCAATACGCATGCGGCCATCTACGACGCGCTGCGGCTGGTCAAAGACCTATAGACCCGCGCGCCAGAAACCCGTCGATCAGCGGCGCGGGATCGGCGTCATGCGCCAGATAGACCGCGCCGTCAGGGGCGGTCGTTCCGGCGTGTTGGGGATGATAGATCACCGACATTCCGGCCGCGACGCCCGCGCGGGCTCCGGTCACGCTGTCCTCGACCACCAGACAGTCGGCGGGATCGATGCCATAGCGCTGCGCGGCCAACAGATAAATCTCGGGCGCGGGTTTGCCCTGCGTGACATCGGCGCGGCTGATGGTCGTGGCGATGATCTGATCCAGCCCCGTCAGTGACAGACACAGGGCGACCTCGGCGGCGGTCGAATTGGACACCACCGCCTGCGGCACCCCCTGCGCGGCCAGCCGCACGGCGATGCTGCTACTGGGTTCGCGGCGCAAAATCGCCTGCGCATGGGCGATGTAGAACCCGTGCTTGAGCTCTGTCCATTCCGCAAACGACAGGTTCAGCCCCGTCGCCGCGACCAAGGCCGCGTGAATCCGGTCGCCGCTGCTGCCAACCAGATCGCTATGCACGCTGGGCGATACCGTCAGCCTCAGATGCGCCACGGCATCGTTGAACGCTGCCTGATGCGCCGGTTCGCTGTCGATCAGCGTTCCATCCATATCCCAGAATATCGCGCGGCGGGTCATGTCGGCTCCTATCGGTGTGCGTGTGGCGGGTACCTGACTGCGCAGGCCCGCGCAATGGTCAATCCCGCAGCCGATAGTCCAGTTTCGCCCGGCTCAGGCCCAGTTGCCGCGCCGCTGCGGACACATTCCCGCCCGCCTGATCCACCGCGTGGTGTTCGATCATCGACACGAGGCTATCGAGCCCGATACCCGCATCGAACATCGGCTGGAGCAGATGCCAGAGCGCGTGAATATCCACCGTCGGTTGGTCCCCTGCTGCTGCCGCCGGGGCGTCATCGAGCGCGGCGCGCAGGATGTCGGCGTCGATCCGCCCGTCGCGGGCCGACAGTGCGGCGCGGCGCACGGTAGATCGCAATTGCGGCAGGTTGCCGGTCCAATCCTGCGCGGCGATCAGTTCGTTGGCATCGGCGGTCAGATGCACGACCTGATCGGCGGTCTGATCGCGCCGCACCAGCAGCAATTCGGCCAGCGCCGGCAGATCATCGCGCCGCGCGACCAAGGGCGGCATCGACAGCGGCATCACCGCCAGATCGTGCAGCAGCGACCGGTTTAGCCCCTGCATCCGCGCCACCGGCAGCGTCGACAGACCGACGACCAACACCGGCGCGGCTGTGGCTTCGGCAAAGCGCAGCAGGTCCTGCACGGCGTATTGCTGGTCGGGTGGCAACTGGTCGATCCCGTCGATCATCAGGCTCTGGCCTTTGGTCGATTTCTGTTGCATCGCAGTCCGCAGGGCCTCGATCGCGGGCATGACTTGGGCGGACCCGGCCGGCACGGCGATCATCTCGCCGCTGGGGAACCGCCGCCCATGCAGCCATTCTGCCGCGATCCGCCGCCCCGTCCCCGGTGCCCCGGTGATCAGCGCGGGCAGCCGCGCCTGCGCCAGTTGATCCAGCTCGCGGCGGATTGGCGCCACGATCAGGTTGTTCAGCACGCCTTCGCTGGAATGACTGCGCGTCAGGTTGGTTGTCTTGGTACGTGACGGCATTTCCGCGCGGGTGACCAGCACCTCTTCGAGGAACATCCGGACAAAGGGATCATCCTTGCCCCAATCATCAATGGTTTTGCCGATGACGCGACAACTCCGGTCGCCCATCGCGGCGCAACTGACCTCTTTGTAGAGGATCAGTTTGCGGAAAAACACGCTGGCATAGCCCGCAGCATAGCCGGTCTGGGCCCAGCACACCGGGGTCAACGCCCGTCCGTGCCGCCGCTGGTATTCTGTCGCCTCGACCGATCCATGCCAGAGGAAATCGCCGGAAAACCGGTCATTGCGGAAATCGAAGTCATTGTGCAACGTTTCCACGCGCACGGTTCCGGTCATCATGTGCAGCCGCGTTCCGGCGGTAAAGGCATCGCCCACCTCGAGGTTGGGCCACGCGCGGCGGATGAATTCCGCATCCTCGCGCCCGTTGCGATAGCCCAGCCGCAGCATCAGCACCATCGCCTCACGCTCGCCAAACCGGCGCACCAGTTCGTCCTGCAGGTCCGCGCCAAAGGTCACGCGCGACAAAACCATCCGCGCGCCGTTCAATTCGATGCTGCCCTTGGCCGGACTAAAGGTCAGTTTTTCGACCAGATCAGCCAGAGTCGGCCGCCCGCCCCGATGCAAGAGTTGCTCTTGATCCGCCTGTATCTTCATCGCGCCATTTCACCAAATCATGCAGCAATTTCACCATATGACAAAGCCGCAGCGCGGCGCAATGTATACATTTCCCGCCCCGAGGCCTAAGGCGCAAAAAATTTCCGCCATAGGATTTAACCACTTCAAGGACGCTGATCGCCGGTTCTGCGCTGCGGCGTGAAATTTCGTTTTGACCTAAAACCTATCCGATTGGTTTGCTGATCCTCGTTCCCGACTTAGGGGTTCATGGGAGGAAAACATGAGCAATCCAGATAAAATCACCAAATTGCCCGCCGAACCGCATGAGGCGATGATTAAACGGTTCGGCAAAGACGGCGCCTTTATTCCCGGCGACGATGCCAGCAACCCTTGGGTGCCGTTTGGCGATAGCGCCGCGATCAAGCATCTGGCCTTCGATGTCCGTACCAATTCGGCCGCGAATATCCTCTGGGTCAAGGGCGGCGGACGCATCGGCACGCACAAACACCGCGGTGTGGTGTCGGCGGTGACCCTCGAAGGATCGTGGGGCTATTTCGAATACGACTGGACCGCACGCCCCGGCGATTTCGTCTACGAACTGCCCGGCACCGCGCATACGCTCTATTCCGACGACCCGAACGGGATGAAGGCCCTGTTCTGGCTGAATGGCGCGATCGAATTTTTTGACGACAACGCCAACTACGAATTCACCGCCGATGTGTTCTGGTTCATCGACCATTACGTCAGCTACTGCGAGGCGAACAATCTGCCCATCAACAAGGACATGTTCATCTGACCGGCGGTCAGGGAACGGGGGGACAGATGTCGCTGGATCAGATGTTTGATGTTACAGGCAAATCCGTCATCGTGACGGGGGCTGCCTATGGGTTGGGTCGCGCCTATGCGGAAATCATGGCCGAGCGGGGGGCGAAGGTCACCCTGATCGACAACAACGCGCAGGCGCTGGCCGCGACGGTCGCCGCCATCGGCCCGCAGGCCACAGGCGTGCTTCTGGATGTCACCGACCGCGCCGCGCTGGCCGCTGCCTTTGATCAGGCCGCAGCGCGTCAGGGCGGGGTGGATGTGGTGTTCGCCAATGCGGGCGTCGATGCCGGACCGGGGTTCCTGACTCCGGATGGCGCGCGCAATCCCGACGGCCAGATCGACGCGCTGGACGACGCCCATTGGGACAAGGTCATCGCGATCAACCTGACCTCGGTCTATGACACGATGAAACTGGCCGCCCGCCACATGAAGGCGCAGGGGCGCGGCGGGTCGATCATCGCCACCTCGTCCATCGCGGCATTCTATGTCGATGGCATCGTCGGCACGCCCTATATGCCCGCCAAGGCCGGTGTCAGCCATCTGGTCAAGCAGTTGGCCATGGAACTGGGCCGTTTCAACATCCGCGTCAACGCCATCTGCCCCGGCCCCTTTATCACCAATATTGCGGGCGGGCGCATGGCGAATGTGGAGGATCGTCAGGCCTTTGTCCGCTGGTCCTGCCTGCGCCGTGTCGCCGAAACCGACGAGATCAAACCGCTGGCGCTCTATCTGGCGTCGAATGCGTCCAGCTATGTCACCGGGTCGCAAATGGTGATCGACGGCGGGCTGATCCTGCGGCCCGCGCCGGAACTCGACTGAATTTTACAATCCCCTGTCAGGAAGAGGAGCCGAAGCAGGGGTCAAACGGGAGGAAAACCAACAATGACACTACACATTAACCCGCGCGATCATATGAACCGCCGCGATCTGCTCAAGGGCTTGGGCGCGGTGACCGCCGCCACCATCGCCCTGCCCCACGCCGCCCGCGCGGCCGGGTCGAAAACCCTGAAAATCGGCGTGATCAGCCCGATGACCGGACCGCTGTCGCTGTTCGGCGAAACCGACGAATATACCACCAACAAAATCATGGCGCTGCTGGCTGACGGGCTAGAGATCAACGGCGAGACCTATAATATCGAAATCCTGCTGCGCGACGCGCAGTCGAACCCGAACAAGGCCGCCGAACTGGCCGGGGATTTGATCCTGAACGATGAAATCCACCTGATGTTGCCGGCTTCGACCACCGACATCAACAACCCGACTGCCGACCAGTGCGAACTCTACGGTGTGCCGTGTATTTCGTCTAACTCGCCTTGGCAGGCCTTTGTCATGCCGCGCGGTGGCGCCGAAAATCCGTTCGAATGGACCTATCACTTCTTCTGGGGTCTCGAAGACGTTCTGGGCACCTTTACCGGCATGTGGAAGTCGATCGAAACCAACGGCAAGGTCGGTATGCTGTTCCCGCGCAACGCCGATGGCGAAACCTGGGGCAACAACGACTATGGTCTGCCGCCCGCCGTCACCGCCGCAGGGTTCGAGGCCTTTGCCCCGTCGATGTTCGAACCGCGCACCAACGATTTCACCGCGCAGATTTCGGAGTTCAAGGCGAACAACTGCGAAATCGTCGGCGGCATCACCTATGTGGCTGACCTCAAGACCTTTATCACCCAGTGCAACCAGCAAAACTACCACCCCAAGGTAGTGACCGTCGCCGCCGCGCTGCTGTTCCCCTCGGGGATCGAGGCGATGGGCGATCTGGGCACCGGCATGTCGTCCGAAGTCTGGTGGACTCCCGCCTTCCCGTACAAATCGTCGCTGACCGGCCAGACCAGCCGCGAACTGGCGGATATCTGGGAAACCGAGACCGGCAAACAATGGACCCAGCCGCTGGGCTATTCCCATGCGCTGTGGGAGGTGATCATCGACACGCTGAAACGGTCGGGTGATCCGATGGACCGCACCGCCAACCGCGATGCGCTGGCGGCGACCAATCTGGATACGCTGGTCGGCAACATCCACTTTGGCGACGGCCCGCATGCCAACGTCTGCAAAACCCCGATCTTTGGCGGTCAGTGGGTCAAGGGCGAAAAATGGCCGTTCGACCTGAAAATCGTCGATAATGCCATCTACCCGGACGTGCTGGAACCCGAAGCCGAGTTCCTGCCGCTGAACTGGAACTAAGACGTCATGGCTGATCAGGTCATCCTGTCCGCACGCGGACTGTCAAAACGGTTCGGGGCGATCACCGTCATCGACGATGTGTCCTTTGACGTGAACCGGGGCGAAGTGCTGGGGATTCTGGGGCCGAATGGCGCCGGGAAAACTACATTGTTCAACCTGATCAGCGGCGATCTGGCCGCAAACGGGGGGGCGCTGTCGCTGGACGGCGCCCAATTGGCGGCGGAACCGCCCTATCGGCGCTGCAAACGCGGGATCGGGCGCACCTATCAGGTGCCGCAACCCTTTGGCGCGATGTCGGCCTTTGAAAACCTGATGGTCCCGGCGATGCTGTCGGCGGGGCTGTCGGAAACCGATGCCGCCGCCCATTGCGCCCAAGTGCTAGAGGACTGTGGCCTGTCGGCGCGGGCGAATACCGACGCGGGCAAGCTGACGCTGCTGGACCGCAAGCGGCTGGAACTGGCGCGCGCCCTCGCGGGGCGGCCCAAACTGCTCTTGCTGGATGAAATCGCGGGCGGTCTGACCGATGCCGAGGGCGCAGAGCTGGTCAAACTGGTCCGCCGCGTTAAGGCGACTGGCGTCACCATCATCTGGATCGAACATGTGCTACACGCGCTGATGGCCGTGGCAGACCGCGTTATGGTCCTGAATTTCGGAGAAAAAATCGCGATGGGCACTCCTCAGGAGGTCTTGCAGGACCCCGAGGTCCGCCGCGTCTATATGGGGCTAGAGGCATGAGCGAACCCATTTTGTCCACGCATGGACTCGTTGGGGGCTACGGGGATTTTCAGGCCCTCTACGGCATCGACCTGCACCTGAACGCGGGCGAGGTCATTTCCCTCATCGGCGCCAATGGCGCGGGCAAGTCCACATTTCTAAAGTCGATCTTCGGGATGTTGCCCGTGGCGCGGGACATGGTGCGCTATCGCGGCACCCCCATCGGCGGCACCCCGACGCATGAGCTGGTGAAACGCGGCATCGCCATGGTGCCCGAAGGCCGCCGCCTGTTTCTGGGCATGACGGTCGAGGAAAACATGCGCGTCGCCATCGATAACGCGGCCATTCCTGAATCTCGGGGTCAATGGAACCGCGAGCGCCTGTTCGACCTGTTCCCGATCCTGCGCGACAAGCGCCGCCAGCCGGTCGAGGCCCTGTCCGGTGGGCAACAGCAGATGGTCGCGATCTCCCGCGCCTTGCTCTGTCAGCCGCAGGTGCTGCTCTGCGATGAAATCAGCCTCGGCCTCGCGCCCAAGGTGATCCGTGAAATCTATGCCGTCCTGCCGGACATCAGCGCCGCCGGCACGGCGATTGTGCTGGTGGAACAGGACGTGACCCTCGCCCAAGAGGCGACATCGCGGCTCTATTGTTTGCTGGAGGGCCGCGTGACCCTGACCGGCAACTCGCGCGATCTATCGCGCGAGGCCATCGCCGCAGCCTATTTCGGAGGCTCCCATGCAGTGGCTTGATGCCGTGATCCAAGGCGTCCTGTTGGGCGGAATGTATGCGCAATATGCGCTGGGGATGGCGCTGATGTTCGGTGTGATGCGGATCGTGAACATTGCCCATGGCGATGTGATGATCCTGCTGTCGCTGATCGCGGTGTCGCTGGCGGGCGTCCTGCCGGGCGGTAACCTGATGCTGGTGATTGCCATCGTTCCGATTGCGGTGCTGATCGGCTGGGCGCTACAGAAATTCGTGCTGAACCGCGTGGTGGGCGTCGATCCCTTGCCGTCGCTGATCGCCACCTTTGGCCTGTCGATCGCGCTGCAAAACCTGATGCTCGAGGTCTGGAGCGCGGACACCCGCAGCCTGCCGAACTCTGGTATCGCCTCGGCCTCGTTCCAGATCGGACCGATCTATGTCGGGCTGCTGCCAGTGATCGTGCTGTGTACGGCGATTGCGCTGACGGCGGGTCTGGACGCGGTGTTGCGGTTCACCCGCTTTGGCCGCGGTCTGAGGGCGGCCTCTGCCGATACCGACGCCGCGGCGATGACCGGCGTCAATCCGCGCCGCATCTATGCGACCGCCACGGCGATTGCGGTGGGGATTCTGGGGCTGGCGGGGATTTTTGCCGCGCTCCGCGCGACCGTATCCCCCGCCGATGGCCCCGCACAGCTGATCTATGCCTTTGAGGCGGTGATCATCGGCGGCATGGGGTCGATCTGGGGCGCGTTTCTGGGCGCGATGGTGCTGGGTGTGGCGCAGGCGGTCGGTCTGCGGATTGATCCGGGTCTGGGTATTCTCTTTGGCCACCTCGTGTTTCTGGCCGTTCTGGCCACCCGCCCTGTCGGCATCATGGCCCGCAAACGTTAGAGGCAGCGATGACATCTCATACTTATACCGTTCAACGATCCACGCTCTCTAGCCGCATTGCCCTGACCCTTGGCGCGGCGGTTCTGGTTGCCTTGGTCGCGATGCCGTGGTGGGCCACCAGCGGCAATATCCGCTGGGCCATCGAACTGTCGTGCTATCTGGCGATTGCGCAGATGTGGAACCTCTTGGCCGGTTACGCGGGGCTGGTTTCGGTCGGGCAACAGGCGTTTATCGGGTTGACCGGCTATACGCTGTTCGTTCTGGCGCAGAATTTCGGCGTCAATCCGTTCCTCGCCGTGCCCTTGGCTTTGGTGGCCCCTGCCCTGCTGGCGGTGCCGACCTATCTGCTGCTGCGGCGGCTGGACGGCCCGTATTTTTCCATTGGCACTTGGGTCGTGGCCGAGGCCGTGCGCCTGACCACCACCAATATCGACTATGTGAACGCGGGCGCCGGCCTGACGCTGCGGGTGATGACCAACTATTCCCAGCATGAACGCGAGGTCGCCTTTGTCATTCTATGTGCGCTCCTCCTGCTGACCACCATCGGCGGCAGCTATCTGATTTTGCGGTCGAAAGTCGGCCTTGCCCTGACGGCGATGCGTGACAATCCCGTCGCCGCCGCGTCCCAGGGCGTGAACGTCGGCCGCATGCGGTTCCTGATCTTCGTCGCCGCGGCGGTGGGGACAGGCTTTGCCGGGGCGATTTACTACATGGCGCAGTTGCGCATTACCCCCGCCGCCGGGTTCGACCCGTTCTGGGCGTCGATGTCGATCTTTATCATCATGGTCGGCGGCATCGGCAGCATCGAAGGCGCGATCATTGGCGCACTCATCTACTTTTTCGCGGACCGCCTGTTTGGCGAATACGGTTCGGCCTATCTGATCGTGCTGGGGCTGCTGACGCTGGTCATCGCGCTCTATGCCCGTGGCGGGGTCTGGGGGTTGATCCAGAAACTGGGCGACCATCCGTGGTTCCCTGTCCGCCGTATCCTCATAAAGGTGGAAAAATGAAGGCCGCCCTGTTTGACGCCTTTGGCAAACCGCTCCGCATCGCGGATATCGACAGCCCCGTTGCCGGTCCCGGTCAGGTCCTGCTCAAGGTCTGTCGCTGCGGGATCTGCGGGTCCGACCTGCATATGACCGAAGATACCACCTTTGGTCTACAAGGCGGCGAAGTGATCGGTCACGAGTTTTCGGGCGAAGTGATCGACGTGGGGCCGGGTGTCTCCCATCTCAGACCCGGCGATCAGGTGACCGCAGCCCCCCTGCGGGGATGCGGCACCTGCCCTGCCTGCAAACGCGGCGAACCGGCGTGGTGTCCGCAGTTCAGCCTGATCGGCGGCGGCTATGCGCAATACGCGGCGGTCGATGAATTCCAATGTCGCAAACTGCCGTGGGGCATCAGTGCCGCCGATGGCGCACTGGCCGAACCGCTGGCTGTGGCGCTGCACGGGATCAGACGCGCCCGCATGGAGCCGGGGCAGTCGGTGCTGATCGTCGGGGCCGGTGCCATCGGGCTGGCGGTGGCGTTCTGGGCGCGGCGACTGGGGGCGGGCCGCGTGGTGATTGCCGACATTCACGACTATCAACGCGACCGGGCGATGGCGCTGGGGGCGACAGAGTTTGTCGTGTCGGGCCCTGATATGGCCACCCGCGTCGCGCAGGCCTGTGATGGCCCGCCGCAGATCGTCTTTGAATGCGTCGGCAAACCGGGGCTGATCGACCACTGCGTCGATCTGGTTGCGCCGCGCGGGCGGGTACTGGTGCTGGGCCTGTGTACCGCGCCCGATCACATGAACAGTTTTCGCGCCATATCCAAGGAAGTGGACATCACCATGTCGGTCTTCTTTGCGATGCCAGAGTTCGAGATGGCCATTCAGGCGCTCGATAGTGGCAGCTACGCGCCCCAGCATCTGATTTCCGACACCGTGCGGCTGGTCGATATGCCCGATGCCTTTGAGGCGCTGCGCAAACGCACCACCCAGTGCAAGGTCCTGATCGATCCGCAAACGGCCTAGGCGACCAATAACCGGACGGTCTATCGTCCGACGATCGCGCTGACCTTTGTCTGTCAGAGGCAGCCCGTAGATCTGGTGGATCTACGGGCTGTTTCTATTTTTGCGGATGTTGCGGACGACCAACGGCCATTCGGCCCTTTCGGCAGGTCTACAAAGACAAAGCGCGGGACTGGCCCGCGCTTTGATTTGGTTTGGTTTGGTTAGAAGTTCAGGGTGATCGTCTTGCTGACCCCGACATCGCCGCTCGGGTCGATCGTGACCTCGGTGGCATCGGTCCCCTGACCATCGGCCCAGTACCGCACCACCGGCGAACACGCCCAGAATATCGGTCAGATCATCCTCGATCTGCTCGATCAGGCTCTGGAAGGTCACCACGGTTTCCGACCCTTGGCCCACGCCTTCGGTCCCGTTGCCGGTCGGCACGGATTCATAGGTCTCCAGCCCGCCCAGCGATCCGGTGCCTGCACCCGGCAGGGTTGCGCCTGCCTGCAGAACCGCCGTGACCGTCGCCATGTTTTCGTCACGACCCGCAGCCACATCCGCCGCTTGCAGCGCATAGCTGGCTGTCCAGGTCCAGGTCGCCGTTATTTGCGGCCGTGATCGTATAGGTGATCACGTCGCCAATCGCCGGCGGGCTGCTGATGCCGCTGTCATCGGCCACCTTGGTCACCAACAGACCTGTCGCCAGATCGTTGGGGTCCATCGGGATGTGGTTGTTCACCACGCCCTTGGACAGGGTGTCGATATCCGTCCAGTCGCCAAACACCATGTCGAACGACAGGTAATAGGTCACGTCGTCGCCGCTCGCCGGAGCCGTGACCGAGTCAAAGATGACGCCGCTGGGATCGACCAGCAGGGCATTCACATCCTCGACCACACGGTCCGCACCGGATTTGACCTCGATGGTCTGGACCTCGTTGCTGGCGACATAGCCGTCGACACCACCGGACCGGATCGCCTTGCCCGCCGCAACGACGAACTTCACCGAAGTCTCGTCGGTGTCGAACACCGGACCCGACAGGTCCTCGGTGGTTTCGGTGCCAAAGTCGGCATAGACCATGCGGCCGAGGCAGCCTCAAAGGATGGGTCCGCCTCGACCGCCTGCCGCAGAGCCGCGACAGCCCCTGCCGACACGTCGATCTGCGTGCCGCCAGCGGGTCCGGAGGTCTTGGCGGTTTCCTCGATCAGACTGGCAACCGATAGGCTCATTTCGTCGTGGCTCATCGGCGCCTGCGAACAGCCCGACAGGCCAGCACAGAGTGCAGAGGCGACAACCAGCGATCTGGACAGGAAACGGGCCGGTTCACCCTGCTCCGGACGAAGAGATTTGCGCACAGTCAACATGATCATTTTCCACAAGTAACGACATCATTCAGCACGAACGCCATGGTTTTATGGACATAAAACCGATCCGTCCGCCGTCCGATGGGCAGCGTCACCCGACCTGTCTAATTTCAATTATAGGATTTATTGATCTATCGATGGCCACACTTGCAAGCTGTGCAGGCAGTGTTTCAGGGGTTCGGAAAGGTACATCCGCTATCGAAAAGACTAGGGCTGTCCCCGCAGGCGTAAGATATATTCCGTTATTTCCGTTTTTTTCCCGAAGGATAGGTCTTCGGACGGATCAGTGGCGGCCGTTTTCCCCCGGTCCGCTACCCTCTCGGGCGCGATGCTGTTCAGAGGGATGTGATTTTGCATCCGTGTCATCCGGCTGGATAGGTAAGGTAGGCCAACCATATGATTTCGCGGTATAAATATGCTTGTCTGCTGCTACTGGCGGGCGAACATGCGCAGCCTGATCACCCCGCTGCGGTGATGAGTCGGGGTATGGCGCGGGGTCCAAAGGCCATGCACAACAGACCGCGTGGGCGCAGCGCCCCGGCCTGTGTCATGCACGCGGCCCTAGACCGGATCACAGAATTCTTGCAGCACGCTGGCGGCGATTTCGATGGACCGCACGCGGGCGGCGTGGTCGTGGATCATGCCCGTCACGATCACTTCGTCCGGTTGATAGCGGTCGATGATGGCCCCCAGCTGTGTTTTCAACGTTGCGGGCCCACCCGTTGCAGAACAGGACAGCATCTCTTGGGCGCGGGCCAGCACCTGCGGCGCGATCCGGGTTTCGACATTCTCGACCGGCGGCGGCAGTTTGCCCCGCGAATTGGTGATGATATTGGCAAAGGCCATGACCTGCGACGACCGCAGATAGGTCGCCTCGGCGTCGGTTTCGGCGGCACAGACGCCTGCGGCCAAAATCGCATAGGGCTGTGCCAGCGACGCCGAAGGCTGGAAATTCCGCCGATAGACCTCCAATGCCTCGCCCAGCAGAGCTGGCGCAAAATGCGAGGCAAAGGCATAGGGCAGCCCGAAATAGGCCGCCATCTGCGCGCCATAGAGGCTCGACCCCAGAATCCAGACCGGGACATGGGTGCCCATACCGGGGATTGCCCGCACCGGCGCGGTCTCCGGCATATCGCCCAGATAGGCGATCAGGTCCTGCACATCATTGGGGAAACTGTCGTCCTGCGTCATGTGACGGCGCAGCGCCCGCGCGGTGGCCATATCGGTTCCCGGCGCACGGCCAACGCCCAGATCAATCCGCCCCGGATAGAGCGAGGCCAAGGTCCCGAACTGTTCCGCCACCATCAGCGGCGAATGGTTAGGCAGCATGATCCCGCCCGCGCCGATCCGCATGGTCCGCGTCACCGAGGCGAGATGGCCGATCAGCACCGCCGTCGCGGAACTGGCGATCCCGATCATGTTGTGATGTTCGGCCACCCAGTAGCGATGATAGCCCGCCGCCTCTGCCGCGATGGCAAGGGCGGCAGAATTGTTCAGCGCCTGCGCTGTCGTCTGGCCTTGGACAACAGGGGCGAGGTCCAGCATGGAATAGTGTTTCATTATCCCGTCTCGTGTACAGTGCCAGCGCGGTGTTACCCGCCCTTGAGCCGCTGCATCAGATAGACCTCGCTGCCGGGCTGGATCACCTGACGGCGCGAGGTGCTGACCTCGCCATCGATCACCACCGACACGCCAGCCGCGAGGACAGGTTCCAGCCCCGGATGCTGCGCGGCGACGGCGACCAAGGCTTCGCCGACGGTCGAGGCGTCAACCTCGACCGACTCCAGATCGCCATCGGTCAGTCGCCGCAGCCCCGACCACAGGTGAACCGTTATCCGCGCCACCTTAGCGAGCCTTGAGCGCGGCCAGCAGTTTCGGCGGGTTGATCGGCAAATGCGTCATCCGCACGCCCACCGCGTCGTGAATGGCGTTCGCGATTGCGGGCAGCGGCGGCGTGATGCCGGTTTCGCCCACGCCGCGCACACCGAACGGATGGCCGGGGTTCGGAACCTCGACGATCACGGTGTCGATCATCGGCAGGTCGGACGCCACCGGAACCCGGTAATCGAGGAACACCGTGTTCGACAGACGACCCTTGTCGTCGTAGACGTATTCCTCGTTCAACGCCCAGCCGATGCCCTGCGCCGCGCCGCCCTGATACTGGCCCTCGACATAGGAGGGATGGATCGCACGGCCCGCGTCCTGCACCACCAGATAGCGCAGAATGGTCACGCGCCCGGTTTCCGGGTCCACCTCCAGATCGACCACATGCGCACCAAAGGACGCGCCGACGCCATCCGGCACCGATTCATGGTGACCCGAGATCGGCCCGCCGGTCTGGCCCATTTTGCCCGCGATTTCCTTGATCGACATCGGGGGGAACTTGCCAGCGTTCGGACCGGCAGGTTGCGCCGCGCCGTTCACCCATTCCACGGCCTCGTCGTCAATGTCCCATTCGGCAGCGGCCCGGCGGCACATCTCCTTGATCGCGGCCTGCGTCGCCTCGACCGCGGCCTTGCCGCTGGCAAAGGTGGCGCGTGATCCATGGGTCGGCTCGTTCACGCCCAGAGCACCGGTTTCCACCACGTTCACGCCGACATCCTCATAGGGGATGCCCAGCGTTTCCGCGACCATCAGCGCGATCGAGGCGCGCGAGCCGCCGATATCGGGCGTGCCGACCGACACCTGCGCGGTGCCGTCCTCGCCAATCGCCATCGAAACCGAGGTTTCGCCGTTGTGGTTGAACCAATAGCCGACAGCAAAGCCGCGCCCTTGGTTTTCGCCCAGCGGGGCCTGTAGCTGCGGATGCGCCTTGACCGCCTCTAGCACCTCGGTCAGGCCGATAGAGCCGAATTTCGGACCATAAGACGCGCGGTCGCCGGTCGTCACGCCGTTTTTCAGACGCACCTCGACCGGATCAAGCCCCAATTTGCGGCACATTTCATCCACGAGGCTCTCAACCGCAAAGGCGCCGTTGGGCGATCCCGGCGCACGGTAGGCGGCGCATTTGGGACGGTTCGCCAGCACGTCATAGCCAACGTGATGCACGTTCGCCAGTTTGTACCCGGCAAAGCAGCAGTAGAGCGCCATATCCACCGGCGCACCGGGAAAGGCCCCGCCCTGCATGCGGAATTCGGCGCGGGCGGCGGTGATCTTGCCGTCCTTGGTCATACCGATTTTGACGTCCATCGACGCGCTGGCGGTCGGGCCGGTGGCGCGCAGCACCTCGGAGCGGGACATCACGATTTTAACCGGACGTCCGCCTGCCTTCTTCGACAGGGCGAGGCTGAGCGGCTCCATGAAAATCGTGGTTTTCCCGCCAAAGCCGCCGCCGATTTCCGTCGGCGTCACCCGCAGTTGCGAGGCTTCGATGCCCAGCACGGCGGCGCTCATTTTGCGGATGTACCAATGGCCTTGGGTACAGACCCACATCTCGCCCTTGCCATCGGCGCCCATTTTGCTGACGCAGGCGTGGGGTTCGATATAGCCTTGATGGGTGGCCTCGGTTTTATAGGTGCGCTCCATCACCAGATCCGCCTCGGCAAAGCCCGCGTCCACGTCGCCGCGACCGAACTCCATATAGCGCACCACGTTGGGGTGCAGCCCTTCGGGGACGGTCGCATCGGCTGCGCCCGCACGGATCACCGGCGCACCCTCTGCCATGGCGGCATCGACGTCGATCACATGCGGCAGGACCTCGTAGGTGACCTCGATCAGGCGGGCGGCCTGTTCGGCCAGCAGTTTGGAGGTCGCGGCGACGGCGGCGACGGCGTGCCCGTCATAGAGCGCCTTTTCCCCGGCCATGGTGTTTTCTTGCAGGTTCCAATCCTCGCCGGTCAGCCCGGTCGGGAAATCGGCGCGGGTGATCACGGCCTTGACGCCGTCCAGCGCCTCGGCCTTGGTCGCGTCGATTTTAACGATCCGCGCGTGGGCATGGGGGGACCGCACAACCGCGCCCCACAGCATCCCCGGCAGCGAAAAATCCGCGCCATAGCGGGCGCGCCCCGTGACCTTGTCCAGACCATCGGGACGGTTCGGACGCGTGCCGACCAGTTTCAGGGTTTCAAAGCCATCCTTAGCCATTACGCCACCTCCTGACGCATTTCCGCAGCCGCATCGAGCACGGCGCGAATGATCTTGTCGTAGCCCGTGCAGCGGCACAGGTTGCCCGCCAGCCAGTAACGGGTCTCTTCTTCGGTCGGGTCGGGGTTGACCTCTAGCAGCTTGCGCGCGGCGACCAGAATGCCGGGGGTGCAGAACCCGCATTGCAGCGCCGCATGTTCGATGAACTTGCGCTGGAGCGGGTGCAGCTCCGACCCGTTCGCCATGCCTTCGATGGTGGACACGGTCTTGCCCTCGGCCTCGACGCCCAGCACCAGACAGGAACAGACCAGCGTGCCGTCCAGTTCGACCGAACAGGCACCGCAATCGCCGGTGCCGCAGCCCTCTTTGGACCCGGTCAGGCCCATGTGGTCGCGCAGGCAATCCAGCAGCGTTTCGCGCGGATCGGCCAGAAATTCGACGGTATCGCCGTTGACGGTTGTGGTAACATGAACCTTGGTCATGCGGTCTCTCCCTTGGCGCGAGCAAATGCGATTTTCGCGGCGCGTTTTGCCAGAACACCGGCGATTTCAACGCGGAACTCCTTGGTGCCGCGCTTGTCCGTGATCGGGTTCGCAGCCGCGCTCGCGGCAGCGGCCAGCGCGTCCAGCGCCGCGTCGTCCAGCGTCGTGCCGATGATCGCATCCGCCGCCGCCGATACCAACAGAACCGTCGGCGCAACCGCCCCCAGCGCAACCCGCGCCTCGGTGATGGTATCGCCGCTCAGGCGCAGGCTGACGGCGCAGCCGACCACGGCGATGTCCATTTCGGTCCGCGGGATGAACCGCAGATAGGCATCCCCGGCATTGTCGCCACGCGCGGGCAGCACGATGGCCGAGATCAGCTCGCCCTTGGCCAGCGTGGTTTTGCCCGGACCTGCCGGGATAGCCTCGACCGCCACGGTGCGCACCCCGGTCGGGCCGGTGATTTCCACCACAGCACCCGCCGCAACCAGACCCGGCACGCTATCGGCCGCAGGGGACCCGTTGCACAGGTTCCCCGTCAGCGTGGCACGGCCCTGCACTTGGGTCGAGCCGACGAGGTTCATCCCCTCGACCACACCGGGCCAATCCGCCTTGAGTCCCTCATGCGCGCCCAGAACGATCCCCGGCACCGCAACGCCGATCCGCCAGCCGCCGCCTGCTGTCTGCGTGATGTCGCTGACGCCCGGGATTTTTTTGAGATCGATCAGATCGTCCGGCAAAACCATTCCGGCCCGCATCTGAACCAGCACATCCGTGCCCCCAGATAGAAACCGGGTGACCCCGGATGCCCCAGCCGCCAGCGCGCTCGCGCTCGCGAAATCCGTTGGACTATGATATCTCATTTTGCCTCCTCTCGGCCGGACCGGACAAACCCGCCCCGCCGCCATCATTTTAGGGCGCACGCCATTGCGCGGCCCCTGCCATCCTCTGGCCACGGCCCGAGGTTATGCGCTTTGAAAGTCTTTTGCATGTGTACAATTGGCATGTCGGGACAATTTTTTCCGCCCCGGACTGCGGGCATATAGCCCCTAGATATAGGTAGTCCGGCCAACCCGAAACAGGCTGGCCGGATCACGGATCGTCCAAATGACTGCTGGAACAGCGCGTTCAGCTTGTCCTCGGGCAGGATCTGGATATGCCGCGCGGCCCCGGTCATCGGCGTGGCGTCCCCCCCCCCCCGGCACAGCCGCCCCGTTCGCAGTTTCGCCTGCAACAGTGGCTTGACTCGTGCGGGCTCGGGTTCCTATATCATTGCAAACGCAACGAACGGCGCCGTCCGTCGCATCTTGGAGGAGACACATGACCAAGGCATTCGCGTCGCAGGGCGACATGGCGGACAAGAAGATCAGCTTTACCGAGATCGGTGAAGGGCTCTATGCCTTTACCGCCGAGGGCGATCCGAATACCGGCGTCATCATCGGCGACGACAGCGTCATGATCGTCGAGGCGCAGGCCACCCCGCGTCTGGCGCGCAAGGTCATCGACTGCGTCCGCTCGGTCACCGACAAACCGATCAGCCACGTTGTGCTGACGCATTACCACGCCGTGCGCGTTCTGGGCGCCTCGGCCTATGGTGCCCGCGAAATCATCATGTCCGACGCCGCCGCCGCGATGGTCGAAGAGCGCGGGCAAGAGGACTGGGACAGCGAATTTGGCCGCTTCCCGCGGCTGTTTCAGGGCCATGAGGAAATCCCCGGCCTGACCCGCCCGACTACGACCTTTAGCGAGAGCATGACCGTTTACTTGGGCAAGCGTCGCGTGGACATCATGAAACTGGGCCGCGCCCATACCGCAGGCGATGCGGTGATCTGGGTGCCGGACCAAGAGGTCATGTTCACCGGCGATATCGTCGAATACCACTCGGCCTGCTATTGTGGCGACGGGCACTTTGGCGACTGGCAAGAGACGCTGATGAACATCGCGGCCTTTGAACCCAAGGCGATCGCGCCGGGTCGCGGCGACGCGCTAATTGGCGAAGAGATGGTTGCCAAGGCCATCGCCAATACCGCCGATTTCGTCATGTCCACCTATAAACCCGTCGCGCGGGTCGTCGCCCGTGGTGGCAGCCTCAAGGAGGCATGGGACGCCTGCCGCGCCGAATGCGATCCGAAGTTCGCGGATTACGCCATCTACGAACACTGCCTGCCGTTCAACGTCGCCCGCGCCTATGACGAGGCCCGCGGCATCGACACCCCCCGCGTCTGGACCGCAGAACGCGACCGGCAGATGTGGGCGGATTTGCAGGGCTGAATGAGAAAACTGTCGTGGCGCGCGAGTCCGCAGAGGGGTCGTTGCTGCTTAGACGCCGCAAGCCGTTCGACGCGTTGCAGGGTCACTTGCGGGACAAGGTTGATGACCCTTGAGGGAGGGAGGACAAAGTGCTCGACGACCGATATTCACTCGCGTTCAGGCTCTATCCCTATGAACGCAGCGCCGATCAGGACGCCGCAACTCCGGTCCGCCGTCCTGTTGTGGTGATGGGGGGCGGCCCGATAGGGGTCGCGACCGCGCTGGACCTTGGCCTTCAGGGCATTCCGGTCGTCGTTCTGGACGATCACGAAGGCATCGGCATGGGCAGCCGCGCGATCTGTTTCGCGAAACGGACGCTAGAGATTGCCGACCGCTATGGCTGCGCCGCGCCAATGCTGGACAAGGGTGTGGTCTGGAATGTCGGCAAGGTGTTCCATGATGACCGGCAGATCTATGACTTCAACCTGCTGCCGGAGGATGGCCATAAATTCCCGGCCTTCATCAACCTCCAGCAACCCTATTTCGAGAAATTCATCGTCGAGCGGGTCCGGCAGGCACAGGCCGAGGGCGCGCCCATCGAACTGCGCGGCAAAAACCGCGTGGACCGCGTCGAGGTCCGGGATGATCACGTCGTGCTGCAGATCACCACGCCCGAGGGTCCCTATACGCTCGAGGCGGAGTGGCTGATCGGCTGCGACGGAGCCTCTAGCCCACTGCGGGGGATGCTCGGCCTCGATTTCGAAGGGCGGGTGTTTCAGGACAGTTTCCTGATTGCCGACATCAGAATGCTGAACGCGAACTTTCCGACCGAACGCTGGTTCTGGTTTGAACCGTGGTTCAAATCCGGCGCTTCGACGCTGCTGCACAAACAGCCCGATGATGTCTGGCGCATCGATTTTCAGATCGGCTGGGGCGTGGACCGCAAGGAAGAACTGAAAGAGGAAAACATCCGCAAACGGATCGACGCCATGCTGGGCAAGGTGGAGTACGAGATCGTCTGGTCGTCGATCTACACCTTCCAATGCCGCCGGATGAAACAGTTCCGCCATGGCCGCGTGATCTTTGCCGGAGACGCCGCGCATCAGGTCTCGCCCTTTGGCGCGCGGGGGGCCAATTCGGGGATACAGGACGTCGACAACCTCGGCTGGAAGCTGGGTCTGGTGGTGCAGGGCAAAGCACCCGATACCCTGCTGGATAGTTATCACCAAGAGCGTGCCTATGGCGCGGACGAAAATATCCTCAATTCTACCCGGGCCACCGATTTCATCACGCCGAAATCTAGAATGAGCCATATCTTCCGCAACGCCGTGCTGGATCTGGCCGAACAGTTTGCCTTTGCCCGCCCCCTAGTGAACTCGGGCCGCCTGTCGGTGCCCTGCACCTATGACGGGCTGTCCCTGACCGGCGAGGATGCGCTGATCGGCGGCCCCGCCCGGACGCGTCCCGGGAGCCCCTGCCCCGATGCGCCGATGGGCGAGGCGTTCCTGCTGGGCCAATTGGGCGGCGGCTTTACCCTGCTGACCTTGGACGCCGACGCGCCAGAGGAACTGGGCGACGATGGCATCCCCGTGACCCGGTTGGCGCTGTACGGCGCGGACCTGACCGACGCCATCCGCGCCCGCTATCTGGGGGCCGCCACATCGGCGGTCTACCTGATCCGGCCCGACCAGCACGTTGTCGCCCGCTGGAACACCTACGACCAAGCGGCCACCGTCGCCGCGCTGCGCAAATCCTGCGGAAAGGACGCCGCATGACCCTGATCACCGATCCCAATATTCCCGATCCGGACGGGTTCTATTCCGAATTGATCGCAGCCCATGACGGGCTGAGCGATGACGACAGCGCGGCGCTGAACGCGCGTCTGATCCTCATCCTCGCGAACCAGATCGGCAACCGTGCGGTGCTGAGCGCCGCGATCCGCGCCGTACAATGTCCCGCAACAGGAGACACGAAATGACCGCCTATGACCTGCCCAAAGGCATGATCCGCGCGCCCCATACCCTTGGGACCCTTGAGGGCTATATGCCCGGCTGGGCGAATGATTTCGAAACCGAGGCGCTGCCGGGCGCTCTGCCGCAGGGGATGAACTCGCCTCAGCGCTGTGAATACGGGCTCTATGGGGAACAACTGTCCGGCACCGCCTTTACCGCCAACCCGCCCGAGCGGACATGGACCTATCGCATTCGCCCCTCGGTCAAACATTCGGCGCGGTATAGCCGGATCGACCTGCCCTATTGGAAATCCGCGCCGCATATGCCCGCCGATGTGACCTCGCTGGGGCAATATCGCTGGGACCCGATCGAGGCGACGGGCGATCTGACGTGGCTCACCGGCATGCGCACCATGACCACGGCGGGGGATGTGAATACCCAAGTCGGCATGGCCAGCCATATCTATCTGGTCACCACCTCGATGGTGGACGAATATTTCTATTCGGCGGATAGCGAACTCTTGGTCGTCCCGCAGCAGGGGCGTCTGCGCTTTGCCACCGAACTGGGCGTGATCGATATCGAGCCGCAAGAGATCGCGATCATCCCCCGCGGTCTGGTCTATCGGGTCGAGGTGCTAGAGGGCCCCTGCCGCGGCTTTGTCTGCGAAAACTACGGGCAGAAATTCGAGCTACCCGCCCGCGGTCCGATCGGGGCCAATGCGATGGCGAACCCGCGCGATTTCAAGGCACCCGTCGCAGCGTTTGAGGACCGCGAGGTGCCCTCGACGCTTACGATCAAATGGTGCGGCCAGTTCCATGAGACCAAGATCGGGCAATCGCCACTGGACGTGGTGGCGTGGCACGGCAATTACACCCCGTTCAAATACGATCTGAAAACCTATTGCCCGGTCGGCGCGATCCTGTTCGATCACCCGGACCCGTCGATCTTTACCGTGCTGACCGCGCCCTCTGGCGTGCCGGGGACGGCCAATATCGACTTTGTGCTGTTCCGCGAACGCTGGATGGTGGCCGAGAATACCTTTCGCCCGCCGTGGTATCACAAGAACATCATGTCCGAACTGATGGGCAATATTTACGGCCAGTATGACGCCAAACCGCAGGGATTCATCCCCGGCGGCATGAGCCTGCACAACATGATGCTGCCGCATGGGCCGGATAAAAACGCCTTTGAAGGGGCGTCGAATGGCGAGTTGCGTCCGCACAAGCTCGAGAACACGATGTCGTTCATGTTCGAGACCCGGTTCCCGCAGCACCTGACCGAGTTCGCGGGCAAGGAAGCCCCGCTTCAGGACGATTACATCGACTGCTGGGAGAGCCTTGAGAAGAAATTCGACGGCACGCCGGGGCTGAAGTGACACAAAGACGGGGGAGGCTCTGCCTCCCCCGCACCCCCTCCGAGGTATTTAGAGAAAGATGAAACTCTACAGTTATTGGCGGTCTACGACCTCCTATCGGGTGCGGATTGCATTGGGCCTCAAGGGGCTTTCCTATGAGACCATTGCGGTCAATCTGGTGGCGGGCGAGCAAAAAGCCGCGGGTTATGCGGCGGTGAACCCCGGTCTGGGCGTGCCGAGTCTGGTCACCGATCAGGGCGAGGTTCTGACCCAGAGCATGGCGATCCTCGAGTGGCTGGAGGAGGTTTATCCCCAGCCAGCCCTCTTGCCCGCCGCACCGCTGGAGCGGGCGCGGGTGCGGGCGGCGGCGCTGGCGATCGCGACCGACATCCATCCGGTGAACAATCTGCGGGTTATCGGTGCGCTCAAGGCGCTGGGTCATGCGCAGGACGACATCGTTGTCTGGATGAATGACTGGATGACGCGGGGCTTTGCCGCCCTTGCCGCGCTGATCCGGCCCGATACGCCGTTCTGTTTTGGCGAGGAGCCGGGGCTGGCGGATCTGTGTCTGGTTCCGCAGCTCTATAACGCGCATCGCTGGGGCTGTGACCTGAGCGGTTTTGCCCGCCTGACCGGGATCGAGGCGCGCTGCCTTGCGCTGCCTGCCTTTGCCGCTGCGCATCCCGACGTGCAGCCTGACGCCACACTATAAGGACAGACCATGACCGATTTGAAACGCTCTTGGCTCGCGAGCGCCAATTCCGCCGAGACGCCCTTTCCGCTCAATAACCTGCCCTACGGGGTGTTTTCATCCGGCGACGGGGCGCGGCGGATGGGGACGGCGATTGGCGATCAGGTGCTGGATCTGACAGCGATGGAGGCCGATGGGCTGCTAAGCTTTGGCGGGACCCTAGGTGCCGGGGCGTGGAACGGGTTTATGGCACTGGGCCGCGAGGCCTGGGCGCGGCTGCGGGCGCGGTTGACCGAGGTGTTGGCCGAGGGCGGCGATCAGGGGCTGTCGCGCTATCTGGTGCCGCTGGCGAACGTGGTTCTGCACATGCCGTTTAACGTCACCGAATACACCGATTTCTACGCGGGGCGGCATCACGCGTCTAACGTCGGGACGATGTTTCGGGGGCCGGAAAATGCGCTGCCGCCGAACTGGCTGCATATCCCGATTGGCTATAACGGGCGGGCGTCCTCCGTGGTCGTGTCTGGCACCGATGTGATCCGCCCCAATGGCCAGATCAAGGGGCCGAACGACGATTTGCCACGCTTTGGCCCGTCGCGGCGGTTCGACATCGAATTGGAGATGGGTGCCATCGTCGGTGTGCCGTCCACAGGGCCGATCACCGTGGCCGAGGCGTTCGAGAATATCTTTGGCTATGTGCTGTTGAATGACTGGTCGGCGCGGGACATTCAGGCCTGGGAATATCAGCCGCTGGGACCGTTTCAGGCCAAGGCGACCGCCACCACCATCAGCCCGTGGATCGTCACCGCCGCCGCGCTGGAGCCGTTCCGGACCGCGACCCCGGCGCGGGAAACG
The DNA here is from genome assembly GCA_937864535.1 of uncultured Paracoccaceae bacterium. GTDB lineage: Bacteria > Pseudomonadota > Alphaproteobacteria > Rhodobacterales > Rhodobacteraceae > Marivivens. Next base: position 90,828 of record CALMJS010000019.1, on the reverse strand, counting down.
CCGCTGCTGGACTATCTGACCGAGCCGGGGCCGATGCTCTATGATATCGACCTCGAGGTGACGATGGCCCCCGACGGGCAGGCCGAGACCGTGCTGTCGCGGACCAATTACAGCGTGATGTATTATTCCGCCGCCCAGCAATTGGCGCATCACACCAGTTCGGGGTGCCCGATGCGGGTGGGCGATCTGCTGGGATCGGGCACGATTTCCGGCCCGACCAAGGACAGCCGGGGGTCGCTGCTGGAACTGAGCTGGGGCGGCAAAGAGCCGATCACCCTGACCACCGGGCAGATCCGGAGCTTTGTCGAGGATGGCGATACGCTGGGATTGCGCGGCGCCGCCAAGGGCAACGGCTATCAGATTGGCTTTGGTCCCTGTGTCGGGACATTGCGCCCGGCCCGGCCGATCTGAGCGGGGATCACGCTGACAGAGCCTGTTTCAGCCCGTCGCGGTCGGCGGAGTCCAGCAGGCTGGCGGGCGGGGTGAGGCCAGCGGCGATCAGGCGGCGCGACAGCATATGCAGGCCCGCCTCGTTCAGGGTTTCGACGGCGACCAGTCGCCCCTGATGCAGCCGCCAGACCAAGCGCAGGCGACCGTCCGGTGACGATCCCTTTGTCGGTGTAGAACCCGGCCCCCTTGAGCGGCTGAAGCGGCGCATCGGGACCCAGCATGAACGATTTGGACAGCGGCGGTTTGTGATAGGGCTGGTCGTGGTCGTCCGACACGATCACGATCTGCCCGCCAAAGCCCCCTTCGCGCAGCGAAGCCGAGAGTTGCACCCCCGCGTGGCCTGCGCCGATGATAACGATACGGTCCTGACCCTGTATTTGCGACATGCCCCCTCTCCTGTCTTAGACCTGTTGGGCCGGAATGATCACGACCAGCCCGTCCATCGCCGCGGTCACGGTCAATTGGCAGGTCAGTCGGGACCGTTCGGGATCGGGTTCAAAGGCAAAATCGAGCATGTCGATCTCCATGTCCTTTGCGGGTGGCAGCTTGGCGACCCATTCGGGGGCGACATAGACATGGCAGGTCGAACAGGCGCAGGCCCCGCCGCAATCACCCAGGATGCCGGGGATGTTTCTGGCGCGTGCGCCCTCCATGACGGTCGATCCCTGCGGAACGTCTACGCTGTGCCGGACCCCGCTGGGGTCATGATAAATGATCGTGGGCATGATGGCTCCTGCAGGAAAGAGGCCAGCCGGGGCCGGCCTCCGGTTGGCAGTCATTCGAGGCGCAGCGCGATGGCCGGACAGGCACGCACGGCCCGCCGGGCAAGCTCGATCCGATCCGACACATCGTCGGTCAGGATCTCGACCTCGCCCGCCGCATCCAGACGCAGCAGCGCTGGCGCGACCAGCACGCATAGGCCATGGCCCTCGCAGAGGTCGCGGTCGATGGTGATCTTGGCCGGAGCGGGGGTCATTTCGTCACCACCTCGATCACCGGCAGGCTGGCCAGACCACGGGTCATGTTGCTCGGTTGCCGCTTTGGCTCGCCAACCTTAAAGCTCTGAACACGTTTGACAAATGCGGTCAGAAGGGCCTGTGCCTCGATGCGGGCCAGCCCCTGACCGGCACAGGTGTGAATGCCATAGCCAAAGGCCAGATGGTCCGCCGGATCGCGGTCGACGCGATAGGCTTCGGGGGTGTCATAGTGCCGCGGATCACGGTTGCCAGCCGCGAACAACACAGCCACCTGCGCCCCGGCGCGGCCCCCAGAAACACGATCCCGAAAATCCCGATCGCCAGACCGGCAAAGGCAAAGGTCCGGTGCGGGTTGGCCGCATGGCCGATGGTGCCATGCGTGACGCCCGCGGCAATGCCGCCGGTCAGATGCAGGATCGCCAGCACCCCGTAGGCCGTGTTGGACGATGCCAGTGCAAAGGCCGCGCAGGCCACCGCAAAGCCCTGAAACGCGGGGCCAGAAACATGCTGGCCACAGAGGCGCCCAGCAGGAACAGGGTCGCCAGCCCGCCTGCCTTTTGCGGAGCGAATTGATACTGGGACATCAGCGTCCCGACCCAGACTGGCAGCGCCACCAGATCGAGCATCCCGGCCACATGCGCCATCATCAGCGCGATGATGCCACGTTTTGACTCTGTCGTTGTCATGCGTTTCTCCTCCTGAACACGCGACACGTTTCCTCGGTCGCCAGCGGCACCCAAGTCGCTGGCGGTATTTCGTTCATTTTGTCAGTGTCTTAGCCCGTTGGGGCTGCTAACATCTCACTGGATTACAAAGGGCAGTACAAACCGCGATGGATGGTCGGCGTCGCGGTAAAGGGTGTGCATGACGGGCCGTCCGACCGGCAGGTGGAACGCATCGGGTGGCAACAGAGAGTTGTGTTCATCCACAAACGGTTCGTTGCACATCAGTTCCGCCACCAGCCGGTGACCCGGTTTGAAATCATTGGCAAAGGGGTAGATCCGCACCACGTATTCGGTGATGGCACCCGGTTCGACCGGCACTGACCGCGTATGCGGGTGATAGGGGTTGCCCTCGGTGGTGCGCGCGTCCAGTTCGTTGTGCGAGGCCTTGAGGAATCCGGTCGTCACCAACTGGCGTTTGCCATTCGGGGCCTCGTCCCAGAACCGCAGGATCAGGTTGGTGTCTGGCTGGTCGATGGCAACGAACAGATGCGCCGCCCCGGTGCCGTGGATCGACGTGACCTCGGTAACGGGGTCGGTCGTCCAGACCAGTTTCTCGACCTTGTCGGTGATAGTCAGCGGCGCCTGATAGACGCCTTCGGGACAGGCGACATCTGCGCCATAGGGCTCGGGCGCCTCGTTCAGCTTGCCGCGCGTGCGCAGGTAGAGCGGGCGGTATTCGGTCTGTTTCACCGGCCAATGGTCACCTGTGGCCCAGTGGCGGGTGCCTTCGACATGCACCATGACCGCCGGTTCGGCCATGCGGCAACGTCCGGATCGGCCAGCCGTTGCGCCACGCGGGCCTTGACCTCATCCTCGGAGAGCGAGTCCAGCATCCGCGATTTGTGGCGATGGGTGAAAGCCCAGCCAGAGTCGCCTCCGCGCCCTTCGCGGGCGGCACGCGGCATGAACCACATGACCCCGCCGTGATAGGTGGTCTCTTAAAAATCGAAATGCCCGCCGCTGACGAAAATCGCCTTGAGGCTGGGCGGGCGTTCGGCGGCGGCGAAAATCTGCATCGACCCGAAATAGGAAATGCCGATCATGCCCACCGTGCCATTGCACCATGGCTGCGCAGCGACCCATTCGATAAAGTCGTAGGCATCCTGCCCCAGCGGCACGCCGCCGGCGTTGCAATTGCCGATATGTTCGCCCTCGGACGCGCCAGAGCCGCGCACATCACCGATCACATGGACGTAGCCTTCGGCGACAACACGGGCGATATCGCCCGCCTCGATACAGCCGTCCCACAGCGGCGAGGGACGTTTTTGCGGCGGAATGGTCAGCGCGAGCGCCTGAAGTTCTTTGCCATAGGGGCTGAGCGCCACCGGAGCGGGGCGCGGTTCGTCCCCTAGGGCATGATAGGCATCGGCCCGCGACGGCCAGCGTCTGCCCGTCCCAGACCAGCCCCGCCGCCTGATCGCCGCCCTGCTGCGCGATGGCCGCAACCACCGCATAGCAATCGTCCAAGCCCGCCGGAAAGGCATGTTCCGGCGCGAGCCGATAGCCCACTGACACCACCGCGCATTCCGTCGCCACCGCTAGGTTCCGCGCGATATGGTCGTGGGTATTCACGCTGCCCAAGAAGAACGCGCCGCCGTGGACATAAACGATGATCCCGTGGCGGGCCGCATCGGTCGGCTGGTAGATCCGCACCGGCACCCCGGCCACGGCGGTATCCACCACGCGATGCACCGGCAGGCGGTCGGCCTCTGCCGGCACCTGCGACTCTTCGAACCCGCGGATCGCCACCGGATCAATCGGTGCCGGAGGGGGCGGGGGCATCTCCGCCAGAAACTTGGCAATGGTTGGATGCAGGGCCATGTCAGCTCCGTGCGGCGATTTCGCCGGGGCGCTGGTTGGGGAACACGGTCTTGATCTCGTCCTCGCTCCAGCCCTGCCGCGATGTACGCTGCAATTCGTCGGTGACGGGTTTACGGTTCGCCTGATAGGCATCCAGCACGGCCGAGTTCGCGCCCTGCCCCTGATGGTTCAGCATCGCTTGGGCCGCATCGCCGATCAGCGCGACGCAATCCGAGTGCCAGCGATCCACCGGATCGCTATCGTAGACCGCCCGCAGATTGACCTGCGCGGGGTTCAGGCCTTCGGTGATCTTGACCAGCTTGTCATCGAACCCCTGAGCGACGCGCAGCAGTTCCTCCTTGTTGAAGGCAGGCACCGGCGACGGGTCGGCGGAGAGCGAGGTCACGTCATAGGACGGCTCGCCCCGATGCAGCAGCAGCGGCAAATAGATTTTGGTCCCGCGCCCCATGAACATGCGGAAGTTGCCGTCATCCACGATGCCAAAGGTGTCGGACTGCGGGATCACGATGCGATAGGCGTGTTCGCCCGCGAACACCGGAGCGCGGTCGCTGAACAGATGCTGGCGGACCTGACTGCGGATGCCATCGGCCCCGACGATCAGGTCGGCCTCGACCACGGCACCATTGGCAAAGGTCGCCGTCGCCGTCGCGCCGTTGTCGACAATCGACACCAGCCGGTGGTCCAGCTTGACCATGCCCTCGGGCAAAACGCCCAGCAGGGCGTCGATGAAATCGCCACGGTGGATGAAATGGGTGGTCGCCTTGAACGCCTCTTTCTCGGGCCATTCCTCCATCGCAATCCTGTGGCCATTGGCGGTCAGGATCTCGAAATAGTCGCTGGGGCTGGTGACGCGGTCCAGAACGTCGAAAATCCCAGCTTGCGGAACTGGTCCATCGTCTAGGGACGCAGGCCAATCCCCGCCCCGATCAGCGCGAACCGTCCGGCATCGTCCAGATAGGCGTCATGCGTTGTGCCGATATGGTCGATGGCAATCGTCACGCCTGTCGCGGCAATCGCGGCGGCAGTCTCTGCCATCGGTCGGGGTCATGCCACCCTCGCTGACGGCGGTGCAGATCAGGCCTGCGGTGGCACGACGTTCCAGAAGCGGGACCACCATGCCTTCGTTCACTTCGCGGCCAAAGAGTTCGGCGAATTTCTGCGCGGGCCACGGGGTCGGCGGGTTGGTCTGCGGCGTCAGGAAATAGCCGCCCAGCATGTTTTCCGGCCCCTGCCCGGTGGAGGCAACGATATGCACGCCGGTGGCACGCGACAGCGCCTCGCCCATCAGCGTCAGGCCGAGCGAGCGCGCATCCACCGGACCCAGCACGGTATTGGCCATCGGTTCGGCCCCGGCGGCAAAGACCGGCGCCTGTAGAAAGAGTGACCTAAACGGCAGCACGGTCTCTCATGGACCGCCACTATGTTTCAGACACATCGCTGTCTATCTTCTGCACAGCGCCCCAAGTCCGCGCCTGTCATTGCCCCACCGAGAAACGAAGCTCTCCACCTTGGCTCCTGGCCCGTTGGCGCACGACATAGCCGTCATCGACCAACCCCTTGAGCGCCTGCCGCACCGGCGCCCGGCTGACGTGGAACCGCTTCATCAGGCTGGCTTCGGTCAGGACTGGCGCGCTGTTGTTTTCGGTGTCCTGTAGCTCTTCGATCAGGATCTGTTTGATCTGACTGTGCAGCGGCAGGGTAGAGCTGCGATCAATGGCGCGACCCAGATCGCTGCCCATGACCTGATGGACGCCCTGGAATATCACCCGCCGCTGTGTGCCCTGCATGTGCAGGACCCCCTTGTAGCGCAGCATGTTCGGGCCATGCACATCCAGCACCGCCTTGAGGAAATCCTCTAGCCGCGATCGTCGCGCGGGGGTTCATCCTGCGCCGCCGCGCCGCGAGCGCGTCATGGGCCTCCGGCGTGACCAGATCGGCCTTGGTTACGAAAATCCGGTCGGCAAACCCGATCTGACGGCGGACCTCTTGGCGCGAGGCCAATTGCCCCGGCGCATGTTTGGCATCGACCAGCGTGATGATCGAATCCAGCACATAGTTTTCGACGACATCCTCATCCATAAAGACCGTCTGCGCCACCAAACCGGGGTCCGCGACGCCGGTCGTTTCGATGATGACACGGTCAAAGTCGAGCTCGCCCGCGTGACGCTTCATTGCCAGCAGGGTCAGCGTTTTGCGCAGATCGTCGCGGATGCTACAGCAGATACAGCCGTTGCTCATCTGGATGATCTTTTCCCGCAAATGCCCCCCCTCAGGTCAAGCTGAAATCGTCTCCCTGACGATGCAAATACTCGGCGGCCGAGGCAATGGCGCGCAGGGCGATGTCGATGTTGCCGACCTCTCGCCCCAGCAAGAGCGCGAGTTTGGCCAGAAACAGCTCGCGGTTCCCGGGTGCGATCTGATCCAGCTGCCCCGCAAAGGGATGCGACAGCGCGAGGTTCAGCGCCGCGTCCCGCATCAGCAGCCAGCCCGCCGTGGGCGGCGTCATGAACCGCGCCGTTCCGGCGAATAGCTGTCCAGCAGGCCCTCTGGCGCATGGCCGGCAATCACCCGCGACAATTTCCACGCGATATTCTGCGCGTCGGCCAGACCGTTGTTCAATCCGCGCACGCCGAAAATCGGCACGATATGGGCGCTGTCCCCGATGAAAAACACCCGCCCGTCACGATAGTCGTCCAGCGCCAGCGTATTGGCGGAATAGACGCTCCACCATTCCAGCGCCCAATCGCCGTGATGGCCAATTTCGGCCAGTACGGCGGCGACAGAGCGGCGCACCTCTGCCTCGTCCAGCGCGTCCTCGGTCCGTTCGTCGTCGCGCAACTGATAGTCGATGCGCCAGATGTCGTCGGGCTGTTTATGCACCAGAACCGTTCCGCCGGGACGGCAGGCGGGGTCGAACAGCGCCCGCCGGATGGTGGGATAGTCATGGGCCATCTGCACATCGGCGATGACATAGCGGCCCTCATAGTTCTCACCCTTGAGCCGCAGACCGCGCAGTTTGCGGATCGGACTGCGCGCGCCATCGGCGGCCAGCACCCAGTCGGCGGGCAGATCGTAGCTGCCAGCGGGATCGCGGACGGTCAGCAGGACGCCGTCCGGGGTATCGGACAGCCCGATCACCTCGCTTTGCCAGCGGGTTTCGATCAGTGGCTCTGCGGCGATGGCATCCCAGAGGTACTGTTCGATGAACTGCTGCTGGATGTTGTACATCGGGCGGTATTTGTCGCGCGGACTATCGGGCATCTCGAATTCGAGGATCTGATGCCCGCGATAGAAACTGCGTCCGGTGGTCCATCCCAGCGCCTTGTTCAGGAACGGCGCGACGGCCCCGATCCGTTCGAGGATGTGAAAGCTCTGCCGCGCCACACAGATCGCCCGACTGCCATCGCCAAAGGTCGATCCCGCCTCGAGGAGAACCGAGGCGATCCCGACCTTGCGCGGTTGGCGGGGCGGCTGGCGTTGATGCACTACGATCGCGCCCGCGATAGCACCCTGCCCGCCCCTCTGAGCGTGCTGAGCGAGAGGGAACAGGCGGTCTGTCTGGGCATCCTGTCCGGCCATAAATCAGAAGCCATCGCCGCCGATTTGGGCGTGGCCGCGTCCAGCGTCGTCACCTACCGCAAACGCGCCTACGCTAAACTGGGGATTTCCTCCCGCGCCGGGTTGTTCGCGATCTGCGCCCGCTAGGGCGACACCATCGGACAGCGCGACCGGCGCAGTGTCCATATGGGGTAGACCCTCTGCATCCGGTCAGGTCGCCCAGCCCGCCACCCTGCCCTAAGTTACACGGTCAAAGGAGACCGTATGACCCAAGCCACGCTCGACCGGATCGGCACCCTCACGTCCCTCGCGATTGCGGATCAGTTTCTGAACCAGACGAATGGCTGGTGGCCATGGATCTACGACACGATCCGGGCCGATGTGGATGGCGATGGCCAGCAGGAAATGGTGATCGTGACCAACGCCATCACCGGCGGCCCCCGCGACGACACTTCTCGGACGTGGCTCACGGTTGTCGATTTTGGCCCGGCGGGCGCTGTCACGACCACAGAGAGCTATTTCAACCCGACCGGAATAGATGGCTGGACCAGACGCAATTTTGTCTACGATCTGAACGCGGACGGGCGCGATGATTTCATCCTGATCCAGAACCTCGAAGACGGGCGCTGGGGCACCGACGATCTGGGGCAGGAAACCCGCGGCTATGTCGATACCGTTCTGCTGTCCAATGCGGCGGGCGGCTATGATCGGATTGCCATCGGCGCGACGAACTGGTCGCATGGCGCCGCCTTTAACCCCGATGCGCCCGAGGGTCCGACCGTCACGGCGGCGTATTTCTGGTCCGAAACCCTGCCCACAACGGCGGACGATTCACATTGGGTCACCTACACTTGGACCGGCTCCGGCTTTGACGAGGCGCATAACGATGCGCCGCTGATGTACAACCTGCGCGGCACGTCGCTGTATTACCTCGATGGCCAGTATTGGGGAAACTACGAGCCGATGTCCTATGTCCGCCTCGACAGCGCGCTGCAAACGCTCGAGGTGGTTCTGGACCGCGAGGCGGTGCGGCATGAGATCAACGTTTCGACCAGCGGTTGGGGCCAGCCTGTCGGCCAGATCAACCCGACCTTTGTCGAGACCTTCGACGGGCTGACCTTTACCCCGATGGGGGCCGGTTTTGTCCGCGCTGGCCAGCGGACCGCCGATCAAAAAATGGTTGTGATGACCGACGACCACATTCTGATGGTCGAAACCACCACCGACGGCATCTATCGCGAAACCCCGTTCCAATCCGCCCTGATCTTTGACCAGACCAGCGGTGCGCTGCATCAGGAGATCGAGGATATCTACCATTTCGCCTATGTGAACCAGTTGTTCATGGTCGATCTAAATGGCGATGGCGCGGACGAAATTCTGACCATTTCCGCCGCAGAGGCGTTCTGGAATCTGGGCGGTCTGTTCCATTTCCGGTCCGATTACGATTATCTGGCGGCGTTCGGTACCGACGACTATTTCGCGGACCAATCGCTACAGAATTTCGACATCATCGCCGCGGACCGGATCGACGACACGCTGACACTGGGCCTGAGCACCCATTACCTGACACCGCAGTTCAACGATGTGACCGGCCTTGACCCCAGCATCGGCGAATTCGGCTATGTTCTACAGGGGCAACCCCGGTTCGACATTGCGGTGGTCGTCCAGCACGAGGCTGCCCGTCAGGGGATCGACATCGCCACAGTGAACATCACCGCAGAGACCGCCACCGCGATCACGGCAGCGGGCAAACAGCTGGAGATCCATGTCGACCGGCTGGGGCATCTGGTGTTCGGGGCCGATCCGGCGGACCATAACCTGTCGGTCGGCTCTGAACGCGACGACAGGCTGGGCGGAACCCGGGGCTATGACGTTCTCTATGGCTGGGAGGGCAACGATACCCTCACCGGACGCAGCGGATCGGACCTGCTCTTTGGACAGGCGGGGGATGACACGCTGATTGGCGGGACGGGCAACGACCGCTTTTTCGTCGAGGCCGGGGACGATACCTATTCCGGTGGCCTCGGCTCGGACTGGGTGGACTTTGCCGGCGGCGCATCGACGATCATCAACCTCTAGCGCGGCACGGCCAGAACCGACGGCGCGGGGCGCGATACGCCGATCAGCATCGAGAATATCATCGCCACGGAACTGGGCGACCGCCTCACCGGCTCCAAGGCCAATAACCGCATTTTCGCCGGACGCGGCGACGATGTCATCGCGGGGCTCGATGGCGCGGACAGGCTGTCTGGCGGCCAAGGCCGTGACACGCTCGACGGCGGGCGCGGCAACGACACGCTCACGGGCGGGGCCGGGCGGGATGTGTTTGTCTTTGACGGCCAAAGCGGCCGCGACCGGATCACCGATTTCGACATCGGCACCGATATCCTGAAGGTTGGTCAGGCCCTGTCCGACCTGCGCTTTGTCCAGCGCGGCGACACCGTTGTCGTCAGTTTTGAAACTACGAAAATCAGTGTCGCCGGCGTGACGGTTGCAGATCTGGCCGATGCCGGAAATTTCGACTTTGGCTGAGGCCTAGTTCAGGTTCAGCGGATCATGTGTGACCACCACGTCCTGTAGCGCGCCGTTCGCGTCATAGGTATAGGCCTTGGTGTACCACGCAAAGGCATCCGCCGTATCCGTGAGCAGACCCGTGCTGCGAACCCCGTCGATATAGTCGACCTCCATCGTCCGGCCATCGTCGTAGACGGTGACCGTGTGGGTTAGCTGTCCGGTGCTGTCAAAGTTGGTGGTCTTCTCGGCCCAGTTGACGATATCGCCGGTGTCGGTCTGCACCACGCCGGACCGCAGTCCGTTGAGGAACTCTGTCCCCACATCATGCCCTTGTCATTGAGCGTCATGCTGGACTGTTTGTGACCGCTGGCGGCATCCCAGACCGTTTCCATCCTCTGCCGCCGCGGCGACGGACAGCCCCCCTTTGTCCGAAACGGTATAGGACAATTCGACCGCGCCCGCCTCGGTCGGGGTATAGGCCCAGCCGCCTGCGACCTTGACCAGAGACCCGGCGGCATCCGCCGTCAATCCTGTGACCTTGAGCGTGCCGCCCTCCGGGTCGGAATAGCCCGCCAGCAGTTGCGCATTGGTGATGGTCACGCTCGCTCCGGCATCGGCCTCTAGCGTGGCCTGCCCGAACCCTTCGGGCGCCTGATTGATCGAGGTGATCAGCCCCTGAATACTACCGACATCGATGGTTTCCTGCACCGAGGCGAAATCGGCCCATTCGATGTCCAGCTCGTCCTGACCGCCCATATCGTCAACGATGCTGGCAATCGACTCGCACCGATCCAGAATTTCGGCCAGCGGTTCGGGATGGTTGCCATCGGGGTCCGGCGTCACGCCGATGATATCGCCCAGCACGTCCACGTCGGACAGGTCCAGCGTCTGGCCCGCCTGCCACGCCTCGATCATCTTGAACACCAGCCCGGTGCCGGTATCGTCATCCGACAGCGAGGTCAGGATCGCCACCTGTAGCAGCGTTCCCATCCACGCAAAGGCAGTGGCATCATCGGGATCGGCCAGCGGATCATATTGCAGGATGTTTTCCGTGCCCGGCAGCGAGAGCACCTCTTTGACCATCAGCGGCGCTAACGGTATCGGTGTCGGTGGTTTCGGCCTGCGTGACCCACGCGCCGCCATTGATCGAGCGCTGCCAGATAAACGTCACCTCGCCGTCGATCCCGTCCACATCCGACACATGTGCGGTCAGCGTCTGCCCCACAGCCGCCACCCGCGCCGCCGAGCAGATCAAAGACCTCGGACTGGCTGTTGCCGACGCAGGTATCGTCCCCTTCGGTTTCCGAGCCGGAATGCGTGATCACCACCCCCGATCCGGGCAGATCGCCCGCCGTCAGCGACGACAGGATCACACCGCTGTCCAGAATATGGTCGCCGGTGTCCGAAATCCCGATGGTGATCGTGTTCATCTGCCCCTGAAGGATCGGCGCGACAAAGGTCAGTTTGTTGCTGACACCGTCATATTCGATCGGCAGCGCCCCGCCGCCATTGTCGATAAAGTATCCCGCCGCGAGGTTCGGACTGATCACGCTCAGCGGATTGGCCGGATTGTGGTTGAAATAGGCATAGTTGACGCCATTCACATAAACCACCGCACTATCGACAAAGGCATCGACCCATTCAGGGTATTCATCCGACCCGAACACGAGGTCAAAGCTGATCGAGGTTGCCGTAGTGTCCGTCACGGTAAAGTCGAAGCTCAGCGTGCTGGCATCGTAGGAGGTCGTCGAAAAGACCGGATTGACCACCGCATCGATCAGCGCGCTACCGGCCCCGCCATTCGACTGGCCGTACCATGTCAGGGTGTTCGATGTCCCCGGCATCAGGCCCGAGGTCATGATGATCCCCGACCCGATCCCCAGTTCACTGAGCGAGCCGTCGTAATACCCGATGGCGCTGGGGCAGAGGCGTTCAGTTTCACCGACCCCGGTTCGATCGAAATGCCGCTGCTGCCTGACAACAGAGCATCGACCAGCGGATCGGCCGAGGCTCCGGTATGTTGGGTAAAGGCGGTCATGATAGCGTCCTTCTGACTTGGCTTCAGAGCCGTGAAACGAGTGCGTAAACTTTGGGCACTTACCTCACGTCAACAGCCGCCCCGACTCGGAGCAAGTCAACTAGACACGCGCTTATTGGCGTAAACGTTGGATATAGGACGATTTTCAGCCATCCATATCAATGGCTTGTCGGGCGCAGCCTTCGCGGCGACAGGTGGAATAAATAGTTGACTGCCGGGAACGGTCCCCGACACGGGGGGCAGGCGTCGGGCCGCAGGCCCGCCCTACAGATTGAAATCGCTGGCGGCCAACTGGTACAGACCCATCAGTTTGATGCTCATCTCGACATCGGTATCATTGTCCGTGTCGATGTAGACCATCGTGTAGTCGTTGGTCAGGCCAAGGTTGTCGAACTGCTTGAAATAGATTTCGCCCACCGACGACGTCGCAAAGGCTGTCGTGCCGTTCCACTGGAACTCGTTATTGCCGAAGAGCAGATCGCTGGCATCCATATATTTCAGGTCTATTTTATCGACGCCCCGCTCGAAATCCATGATGACGTCGCAGGTTTTTTCCAGAGCACTGCTTTCAGCCTTGGTCAGGAACCGGAAACTGTCCGCGCCATCGCCGCCGGTCAGGACATCTTTGCCTTCGCCGCCCTCCAGCGCATCCAGCCCCGCGCCGCCATAGAGATTGTCGTTTCCTGTCCCGCCATAGAGCCTGTCGGTGCCGTCGCCGCCCAGCAATTGGTCATCATAGCTGCCGCCGTAGAGGCTGTCGTTGTCGTTGCCGCCAGACAGATAATCGTTGCCGGTGCCGCCATAGATCAGGTCGTTGCCGTCATCGCCATAGATCGGTTCGTCTCCGGTGCCGCCGTCGATATAATCTTTGCCCTCGCCGCCGCTGAGCGTGTCGTTGCCGTCGTTGCCGAAAATCGTGTTGTCGCCGCTCGAGCCATAAAACGTATCGCCGCCAGTCCCGCCGTAGATATTTTCGATGTTCCCGATGGCGTCGATTCCGTACCCGGTATTCTGCGCGGTCGAACTCGCCAGCTTGACCGACGCGCCCTTGGTGCCGGTCACGTAGAGCGCGTCGATGCCGTCGCCGCCGTAGATCAGATCGTTTCCGGCATCGAGATAGATGACGTCATTGCCGCCCTCGCCATAAAAACTGTCATCCCCTTCGCCGCCATAGAGGGTGTCGTCATTCCCGCCGCCATAGAGGCCGTCGTTGCCGCCCGCCCCGTAGAGGACATCGTTGCCGTTATTGCCCTTGAAAGTATTATCGGCGGCTGATCCCTCGATATGATCCGCGCGTCCACTGCCAGAGACGTTCTCGATATTCGTGATCAGGTCATTGCCGTAGCCGGCGTCCTGTGCGGTGGTCAGTGCCAGATTGACGGTCACTGCGATATTGAATTGGGCATAGATCCAGTCCGATCCCGTCCCGCCATCCAGCGTATCATTCCCGGCATCCAGATACAGGCGGTCGTTATCTTCGCCGCCGTAGACGCGGTCGTTGCCAGCGCCCCCGAACAGCTTGTCATTTTGAGCGCTGCCATAAATGGTGTCGTGTCCGAATGACCCATAGATGGTGTCGTCCTGTTCCCCGCCCGTCGCCAGATCGTTGCCGTTGCCGCCCTTCAGCAGATCAGCGCCGCTGCCGCCATAGATTTTGTCATTCCCGCCATAGCTGTCGATAATGTCGCGACCGCCGCCACCATAGATCCGGTTATCGACGTAATTGCCGTAGATAGTATCGCCGAGCGAACCGCCGGTCGCGTTTTCGATAATTGTCCCATAGGCCAGCGTCAGATTGCCCGTGAGGCCGCCAATACTGGACACCGACGGCGCCAAGGCCCCCGCTTCGGTCGGAACGAGGTTGATGATCTGGTTTTTCGCCCACCCCGAACAGTCGAGGGTGTCAATGCCGCCGCCGTCGATGATGCAATAGGCGTTCTTATTGCCATATGTCGCCAAATTCGCCATCACCGGCGCGTCGTTCACATCCAGATTTGTGCCAAATCCATAGATCGTATCGCCCAGAAAAGCCTGCGAGGAGCCGTAGCCAAACCGCGAATAGAGCGTATCGAATGCGATGATATCTGCGGCCATCAGTGTTTGGGGATTGGCGCGGGTCGCGGTGATCGACGTATTCTTTGTCTGGCTTATGTAGGACATGATGCTGTTCTGCCAGCTATCATTGTCGAATTCGAGATCGTCCGGATAGGTCGCTGTGTTGTTATAAGGACCGGAATGGCCCAACCCCAGGGTATGCAGCACCTCGTGCAGAATAGTCTGGAAGGTATAGCCATTCGGGCTTACGTCGCCGCCGCTCCAATTCGTGTCGAGGTTAATGAGTGCCCAATCTAAAAAGATGCTTTCGCCGACAACATCCCACCCGTAGGTCCCCCGCCAGCTGGCTGCGGCCTTGGCATTCGAGGGATTGTCGCCAAAGGAGATTTCCGCATTGTCCGCCTTGTCGAACGACTCGGTAAAGGTAATGCCGGTGATATTTGACAGATATTTGAAAACGTCCCGGATCAGATCCTCTTGGCCGGTATTTGTGATTGGAACCGGTTTATTGTCCGGATTATTTGCAGGATCACCGGTTGCATAGCGGTTTTCGCCCACGGAATACTGGAGGGTCCCGTTTTTGCTCAGCGTTCCGCTCGATCCCAGATTAAAGCTGTGCGGCGTATCGCCCGTTTCGAGCGAATATCCAGAGACCAGATACTCGGCAATTTCTGATAGCGTCCCAGTAGCCATTTCGGAAAATCTCCATATGCCCGGTATGTGATTGCCGCCGCCAGAGCACCTCCAATCGTATCGCGATAGAGATACCCAAGGTCGGGGGAACTCTCGTCTCTCATCGGGATATTGAGCGGTTTTGAAATCTCGGGTTCAATCTGGGAAATGGATAAAGTTTCGATACCAAAGTCTATTTCCTGCCGGATAGCCATATCCAGACTGGTCCAAATACGCGGTTCTGGTTGAAATGGTCAGGCGAACCACCTGCTGAACGCGCCTGCCTCTGACCCCGCCCCGGGTGGGTCTGCGGTTTTTGCATACTTATGCAAAAATCCTTGCAACACCGCTCGCGGCACCGTATTGCATACATATGCAAACGAGTCGGAAGTGCAGGCCATGGCGATTACCTACCTCAAACGCGGAAAGCCCGAAGCGGACCGCAAAGCCGACGACGCCAAGATCCGCGCCGTCGTCGAAACCGCGCTGACGGACATCGCAGAGCGCGGCGACGCGGCCCTGCGCGAGATGTCAGCGACCTTTGACGGCTATTCCCCCGCTGCCTTTCGCCTGACGGATGCCGAAATCGCGGCGCTGATCGCCACGGTTCCCGAACAGGATCTGGCCGACATCCGCTTTGCCCAAGAGCAGGTCACCAATTTCGCCCGCGCGCAGCGCGCCTCTATGACCGATATCGAGGTCGAAACGCGCCCCGGTGTCATCCTTGGTCACAAGAATATCCCGGTCCAATCCGTTGGCTGCTATGTGCCGGGCGGCAAATTCCCGATGGTGGCCTCCGCGCATATGTCCATCGCTACCGCCAAGGTGGCCGGTGTTCCGCGGATCATCGGCTGCACTCCGCCGTTCAAGGGTAGCCCGAACGCCGCTGTGATCGCCGCGATGCATCTGGGCGGGGCGGACGAAATCTATGTGCTGGGCGGTATTCAGGCGATTGGCGCGATGGCCATCGGCACCGAAACCATCGCTCCGGTGCATATGCTGGTCGGTCCGGGCAACGCCTATGTCGCCGAGGCGAAACGCCAGCTCTTTGGCCGCGTCGGGATCGACCTGTTCGCCGGACCGACCGAAACCATGGTGATCGCGGATGAAACGGTCGATGCCGACCTCTGCGCGACGGACCTGCTGGGACAGGCCGAACACGGCTACAATTCGCCCGCGGTTCTGCTGACCAATTCCCGCAGGCTGGCAGAGCAGACGCTGGACCGGATCGAGGCCCTCTTGGCGATCCTGCCGACGGCGGAAACCGCAGCCGCCAGCTGGCGCGACTATGGCGAGGTGATCCTGTGCGACACCTATGACGAAATGTTGCAGGTCGCCGATGACATCGCCTCGGAACATGTGCAGGTGATGACTGACCGCGACGACTGGTTTCTGGACAACATGACCTGCTACGGGGCGCTGTTCCTTGGTCCGCGCACGAATGTCGCCAACGGGGACAAGGTCATCGGCACCAACCACACCCTGCCCACCAAAAAGGCGGGGCGCTATACCGGCGGGCTTTGGGTCGGCAAGTTCCTGAAAACCCACAGCTATCAACGGATCACCACCGATGAGGCCGCCGCCGAGATCGGTGCCTACGGGTCGCGCCTGTGCCTGCTGGAGGGCTTTGTCGGCCATGCAGAACAGTGCAACCAGCGCGTCCGGCGCTATGGCGGCATCAACGTGGCCTATGGCGCGGCGGCTCCGGTGCGGCTCAAATGACCCTGCCCCGCACGCCGTCGTTCCGTCTGGACGGGCGCAGCGCGCTGGTCACCGGGGCATCCTCCGGGATCGGCATGGGCTGCGCGGTCGCCCTCGCACAGGCGGGGGCGGCGGTGACCTGCGTGGCGCGCCGCACTGAGCCGCTGGACCGGCTGGTGCGCGATCTGGCGGCGGCGGGCCTCGCGGCGCGGGCGGTGGCAGGTGACATCACCGACGCCGCATTTGTGACAGACCTGTTCGCGGACCCCTATGACATCGTGGTCAATGCCGCAGGCATGGCGCGGCACAGTCCCGCGCTGACCACCACCCCCGCCGATTTCCGCGATGTCGTCGCCCTGAATTTCGAGGCGGCGTATTTCCTGTCCTCCCTCGCCGCGCGATCGATGATCGCCGCCAAAAAACGCGGGTCGATCCTCCATATCTCCAGCCAGATGGGCCATGTCGGCGGCCCCGACCGGGCGGTCTATTGCGGGACGAAACATGCCCTCGAAGGCATGGGCAAGGCGATGGCGCTGGAATGGGGCCGGCACGGCATCCGGATCAATACGATCTGCCCGACCTTTGTCCGCACGCCGCTGACCGAACCGACCTTTGCCGATCCCGCCAAACGGGACTGGATTTTGTCCAACATCGCCCTCGATCGCGTCGCCGAGGTCGAGGATCTGATGGGCGCAACCGTATTTCTGGCCTCGGACGCCGCCGCAATGGTGACGGGAACGTCCCTGTTGATCGACGGCGGCTGGACCGCAGCATGACACCCCGAAAGGAACAGCAATGACCCCCCAAGAGATGCGTGCCCGCGTGGTGCGCTATGGCGAACTGGTCCCGTGCAAAACCGCGTTCATCGACGCGCATACGCCCGGTTCGAACCAGAAAGAGAACTTTACCATCATCGGCGGCGGCGTGTCCGAGAGCCCTGACCAGCACGTCCATATCCGCGACACGCCGGGGTTCAATATCGGCGCGGCAGGGCAACCGCCGAAATGCCGCAACTCGCTGCATTCGCACCGCACCGCCGAGGTGTTCTTTGTGCTCAAGGGCCGCTGGCGGTTTTTCTGGGGGCGCTGGGGCACCGCGGGCGAGGTCGTTCTGGAAGAAGGCGACATTTTCAACATTCCCACCGGAATTTTCCGCGGCTTTGAAAACATCGGCACCGATTACGGGATGATCATGGCGATCCTTGGCGGCGACGATGCCGGCGGCGGTGTCATCTGGGCGCCGCAGGTGATCGAGGACGCGCGCGAACACGGCCTGATCCTTGGCGAGAATGGCAAACTCTACGACAGCAAAAAGGGCCAGACCCTGCCCGAAGGCCTGTCGCCGATGCCGCTCTTGACCGAGGACGAGCTTAAGACCTTCCCTGAACCCGGCATCGCCGAGGTGATCCCCGGCTATGTCGCCCGCTATTGGGACCTGATGGCGCTGGCCGACAAACACCCGGCCAAGGTGATCGGCGAACACGGGATGCTGCGCGACCGCCCCGGGTTCGAGGTCGAGTTGATCAACCACCGCTCTGCCACGACCGACCAGATCATGTCGGCCAAAAACGATGTGCTGATGGTGATGCGCGGGCATTGGCGTCTGACCTGGGACGGGGGCAGCCTCGTGCTGGCGCCGGGCGATACCTGCGCCGTGCCGCCGAACCTTGGCTATACTCTGGTTCCGTCGATGACCGGCGAGGCGAGCCTCTACCGCGTGCGCGACACCGACGACGCCGCTGGCCCGACCTGGAGGAGCTGAGGTGATCCCGCTGGTCCTGCTGCCGGGGATGATGTGCGACGCGCGCCTGTTCGCGCCGCAGATCGCCGCATTGTCAGCGGGCCGCACCATCGTTTGCGCCGACCTCTCTGGCGCGGACGACATGACCGGACTGGCGCTCTCGGTTCTGGCCGATGCGCCGCCCCGGTTTGCCCTTGCGGGGCTGTCGATGGGGGGCATCGTCGCGATGGAGATTCTGCGCATCGCGCCTGAGAGGGTCGCGCGGATCGCCCTCATCGCCACCAACCCGCTGGCCGAGGCGCCATCGGTCCGCGATGCCCGCGCCGCGCAGATCGCCCGCGCCGAAACCGATCTGGCCGGGTTGATGGACGAGGTGTTTATCCCGCGCTATTTCCAACGGCCCGATAGCGCGGCGCAAACCCTGTGCCGCGACATGGCGCTGTCTCTTGGCAGCGCGGTGTTCGCGCGGCAATCGCGGGCGCTTCGGGATCGGCCCGACCAGACCGCGACACTGGCCGGGGTGCGCTGTCCGGCGCTGATCCTGCACGGGGATCACGACAGGCTCTGCCCGCCCGAACGGCACGAGTTGATGCATCGCCTGCTGCCGCAGGCGACTCGCGTCACCCTCGCGGACATTGGACATCTCCCCACGCTGGAAGCAGCGCAGCAAACGACAGAGGGACTACGCAGATGGCTGGACTAACGAATGAAACGCTGGATCTGCTGCGCCGCGTCGATACGCCGACGGTCTGCAACGCGATTGAGGTCCTAGAGGGGCGGCGCGGCTTTGACCGCTTTACCCGCGGCACCGTCCTGATCAGCGATCCGGCGGGCATCCTCGTCGGGCAGGCGCGGACAGCAAAAATTTCGGCCATCGCCCGGCCGACCGAACCTGCCGAGGTGATCAGGGCCCGCCGCATGGACTATTACCGCTATATGGCGACCGGCACCGGCCCCCGTATCGCCGTGGTCGAGGATATCGACGGCCCCGCCGCCATCGGTGCCTATTGGGGCGGCATCAATACCGCTGTTCACAAGGGCTTTGGTCTGACCGGGGCGCTGACCAATGGGGTGATGCGCGATCTGGGCGATATGGAACCCGGCTTTCCGGTGATTGCCGGACAGATCGGCCCCTCGCACGGGTTTGTCCACGTCAAACAGATCGCCTGTCCGGTTCAGGTGTTCGGCCTGACCGTCCAGCCCGACGACTGGCTCCATGCCGACCGCCATGGCGCGGTGGTGATCCCCGCCGATTATCTTGACGGGATCGGGGCCGCTATCGCCAAACTGATCGCGACCGAGGACATCGTTCTGTCGGCCGCCCGCAAACCTGACTTTGACTTTGCCACATTCGAAACGGCATGGGCCGCGTTCGAGGCGGCCCGCACCTGAGGACATCATGACCCGACTTCCTATCCCCGCCACTGTTACCTTTGTGAAACCCCCGGCCCGCGATGCCATCGCCGATAACGCCCCGGTCGAGACGCTGGTGGCCGAGGTCCTCGCCCGCGTCAAAGCCGAAGGCGACGCCGCCGTGCGGGACTATTCCGCCCGCTTTGACAAGGCGGAACTGGACAGTTTCGAGGTGTCTGCCGCCGACCGCGAGGCCGCGCTGGCGCGTCTGGACCCGCAGACCCGCGCCGATACCGAATTTGCCATTGCCAATGTCCGCGCCTTTGCGCAGGCGCAACTGGGCACCATGTCGGATCTGGAGATCGAAATCCGCCCCGGCGTGCATCTAGGGCACCGCAATATCCCGCTCGAACGGGTCGGCTGCTATGTGCCGGGCGGACGCTATCCCCTCCTCTCGGCCCCGATCATGACCATTGTCCCCGCCAAGGTCGCAGGCTGCACCGAGGTAATCGCCTGCCTGCCGCCGAATGCCCACGAGGCGATGATTGCCGGCTGTCACCTGTCGGGCGCTGACCGGATTTTCCGGATCGGCGGCGCACAGGCGATTGCGGCGATGGCGCTGGGGACCGAAACCGTCCCCGCCGTGGATAAAATCGTCGGCCCCGGCAATGCCTTTGTGAACGAGGCCAAGCGCCAGATCTTTGGTCCCGTTGGTATCGACCAACTGGCTGGCCCGTCCGAGATTTTTATCCTCGCCGATCATACCGGCGACGCCAAGATGATCGCGACGGACCTGCTGGCGCAGGCGGAACACGACACCCGCACCCGCGTCGGCCTGATCACCACCGATGCCGATCTGGCGCGCGCGGTGCTGGCCGAGGTGGACCGCCAGCTCTTGGACCTCTCGACCGCCGCGACCGCCGGTCAGGCGTGGCGCGATTATGGCGAAATCGCCCTGTGTCCGGATGAGGCGACGATGATCGCCTATTCCGACATCGTTGCCGCCGAACACCTGCAAGTGCATACCGAGGATGCCAAGGCACTGGCCCGTAAACTGCGGCACTACGGCTCGCTGTTCATCGGGACCAATGCCAGCGTCGTCTATTCCGACAAATGTTGCGGCACGAACCACACGCTGCCCACAATGGGGGCGGGGCGCTATACCGGCGGTCTGTGGGTCGGCACCTACATCAAGACCGTGACCCATCAATGGATGGAAGAGGACGGTGTGCGCCAGGTCGCACCGCCCGCCACCCGTCAGTCTGCCTCCGAAGGGCTGGAAGGCCACCGTCGCGCCGCCCAGCTGCGACTGGATCGCCTTCAGGCCTGATCCTCCAGACTGACCGGCTCGGCCCCGATTGCGGGCCGGGCCGAAAAATCCGTCGCCTGTTCAAAGGTATGGGCGATCCGGCACAGCATGCGTTCGTCGCCATATCGCCCGATCAGCTGCATCCCCAGCGGCAGACCGTTCGCCGCAAATCCGCAGGGCACAGACAGCGCCGGATGCCCTGACAGGTTGAACGGCAGCGTGCGCATTGCCGTCCAGACCGGACCATCGGTAAATTCGGCAAACGCGGGCGCAGGTCCCAACGTCGTCGGCGTGAGGATCGCAGACATCCGGCCCAGTATCCCGTCGATCTGCTGGCGAAAGTCGCGCCCGATCTGCCGCGCGGCCAGAACATCCGCCTCTGTCAGGATCGCGCCCGTCACCAGATTGCGCCGCGCATCGACGCCGTAGCGGTCATACCGATCACGCAGCCCGCCGAGGTGATTGGCCCAAGCCTCGGCCTGCAAGATCACCGTGCCAGCATCCTCGAGCGGTTGATACTCCGGCAGGTCGATCAGGACGATTTTTGCCCCCAGACGCGACAGCGTCGCGGCAGCGTCATCCATCGCCACCACCACCGCCGGATCGCATTTCGGGTCGCTGGCAAACCACGACCGCGCATAGCCGACGGACAGCCCGGCAATCCCCCGACCGATATCGGCGGTGGCGGCGCTGGCGGGCGAGAGCAGGTCCATCACGATGGCGGCGTCCTCGACACAGGCGGCCAGCGGGCCAATCACATCGAGGCTCTGCGAGAGCGGGAAACAGCCCCCATCCGGCACCGCCGCGGCTGTCGGCTTCAGCCCGACAATCCCGCAATAGGCCGCGGGCGAGCGGATAGAGCCGCCGGTATCGGTGCCAAGGGCAAAGCGGAACAGCCCGCCCGCAACCGCCGCCGCCGAACCGGAGGAGGAGCCGCCAGTGATGTGTTCGGGGTTCCACGGATTGCGTGCAGGCGGGTTCGGCTGGTCCCATGCCGGTCCGGTCAGCGCGTATTCATAGGTCGCGAGCTTGGCCAAGGGGACCAGCCCTGCCTGCCGGAGTAGCGCAACAGCCTGCGCATCGGACCGCTCCTGTGCCGGATGGGCGAAGGATCCACAGCGCGTCGGCATCTGCGCCACGTCGATGATATCCTTGACGCCAAAGGGAATGCCCGCGAATGGTCCGTCCTGCGGCACTGTCATGCGGTCGGCATCGGGCAGATGCACCACCGACCGCAGCGTCCCGTCGCGTGCGGCGATCCGGGCGTAGGTCGCCTCTCTCAGATCGGCGGCAGTGACCGATCCCTCTGCCAGTCGTCGGGCGATCTCGCGCAGCGGCATATCCAGGATCGCGGTCATTTGCTGGCATCTCCCACCGCTTGCCGTAGCGATTGCGCCTGCCGCTGTAACCGTTCTGCAGCGGGCCAGACCTTGGCCATCTCGACCTCGGCCAGCGTGATTCCAGCCGATCTTAGCGCTGCGTCATAGTCGTCCCTGGTCATATCCGGTCCATTTTTGAATACTTATGCAAATTGAGTGAGCCACTGCATGCCAACAAAATAAAGCACTTTCAATCCATTGTAACAATTTTTGCATAAGTATGCAAAAATAACTTGTGCGAAAGCGCAGAGTACAACAATATCCGAATTGCAAGCGTATGCAGTTTGCGTTGAGACAGATAAAGGATCGTGTTCATGGCCGCTTCGGACGAAACCAGTATCATCGCCAAAGGCGCCAAGGCCGCGACCCCCCGCAACGACGCACCCCATCATGGCGCGGTGATGCATGTCGAGCGGTCGGACTTTACCGAACTGGTGCCGGAAAACCGTGCGCCCGTGCAGGGGATGGACGGCTTTGATCCCTGCTATTCCGATATCGTCGATTACATCATCCGCTGCACCCACAAAATCTGGGACGAGCGCGACATTGGCCTGATCTACACGCATTACACGCATAACGTCGTGCTCTACCTCCCGACCAGCACGATCTATAACCGCGAAGATGTCGTGCGTGACACCATTCAGCGCCTCGTGTCGCTGCCCGAACGGCGCGGCAATGCCACGCAAGTGATCTGGAACGGCAATGACAAGGACGGGTTTTACACCTCGCACCTCGTGACCGGATCGGGCCGCTACACGCAAAACGGCCATTATGGCCCGGCGAATGGCCGCCCCTTTGTGTCGCGCACCGTGGCGGACTGTATGATCCACCGCAATAAAATCTACCGCGAATGGGTGGTCTCGGACCAGATGGCGATCCTGTTGCAGCTGGGTCTGGACGTGGACGCCTATGCCGAGAAAATCGCCG
Organism: uncultured Paracoccaceae bacterium; assembly: GCA_937864535.1. Taxonomy (GTDB): domain Bacteria; phylum Pseudomonadota; class Alphaproteobacteria; order Rhodobacterales; family Rhodobacteraceae; genus Marivivens. Next base: position 67,609 of record CALMJS010000019.1, on the reverse strand, counting down.
CCGCGCGCCTGTCGCAGGGGTTCAAGCAGCTGGATATCGGCGAGGTCGGCCTGATGCTGGGTCAATACCCGCCGACCGACACCCCGGACCTGAGCCTTGCGCATAATGATATCGAGCGCGAAACCCTGTCGTGGCTGCACGACGTCCTGAACCGCAAGATGTTCGGCCGTATCCGCGATGTCTATGCGCCGACCGCCATGTACCACGGCCCGCTGATGAAGGAACTGTATGGCACCGCCTCGGTCACCCATCAGATGCTGGGGCTGATCGGCAGTTTCCCCGATGCGGTCTTTGCCCCGCAGCACATCTGTTCGACCCCCTGCAACGAAGGCGGGGTCAAGGTCGCCGTGCGCTGGATTCTGGAGGGCCACCATCTTGGCTATGGCATCCTCGAGAGCCTCGGCGCGCCGACCGGCAAACATGTCAAACTGATGGGTATCACCCATTATCACTACAAGAACGGGAAAATCGTCGATGACTGGACCGTCTACGATGAACTGTCGCTGCTGGTGCAGATCAAACTGGCGCAAATGGCCGACAAATCTTCGTTCAGCGACGTAGCAGACACCTGAAAAATAGCTAAAAAAGACCTGCGGCAAGCAGGCACTTTCACCAATGGAGAGACCTATGAAGTTTTCGAAAACGTCAGCCACCGCGCTGGCACTGATCCTTGCTGCCAGCTCTGCCTATGCGGGCTGCGGGATTTCGGCGGGGAACGTGCGTATCCTCGCCAACGATTTCGACGCGCTCGGGATCGTCGTGGACGAGGCCAAGACCTGCGCCGGTGACGGCGTGGCGGTCGAGGCGAACATGACCACCGAACACAAGAGCCTGCAGGTCCCCGCGCTCAGCGTGAACCCCGCGCAGTACTCGGTCGCGGTGGTGGCGAACAACTCGATCGTGCCGCTCTTGAACGAAGACCTGATCCGTCCGCTGGACGATCTGGTCGCGCAATATGGCGCGACGCTGCAGGACAGCCAGTTGATCCGTATCGACGGCAAGGTGATGGCGATTGCCTTTATGGGCAACGCGCAGCACCTGTTCATGCGCAGCGACGTGCTGGCAGAGGCCGGGTTGGAACAGCCCACCTCCTACGAAGAGGTTCTGGCCGCCGCGCAGGTGATCCGCGACAAGGGGATCATGGAATATCCGCTGGCCGCCGCCGATCTGCCGGGGTGGAACCTCGCAGCGGAATTCGTGAACATGTACCTTGGCATGGGCGGCGAATTCTTTGCCCCCGGTAGCGCGGAACCGGCGATCAACAACGAAACCGGCCTGAAAACGCTGGAAATGATGAAGGCGATGACCGGCTTTATGTCGCCCGAATACATGAGCTATGACGCCGACGAAATGAAGGCGCTGTATCTCGCCGGTCAGGTCGCGATCATGAACCAGTGGGGGTCGATGGTGAATGCCCATATCGACCCGAACGGCCCCGCGCCGCAGATCGGCGAAGCGACCGTTCTGGCCGCCGCCCCGACCGTCGGCGGCGGGTCCACACCGGCTGCGGCGCTGTGGTGGGACGGCTTTACCATCGCCAAGAACATCAGCGACGAAGACGCTGCCGCCTCTTTCCAGGCGATGGTGCATGGTATCCGCCCCGAGGTCGCACAGGCCAACCCGACCGGCGCGACATGGCTGATGAAGGATTTCACCGCTCCGGCCAGTGCCAACGGTGTTCTGGGTACAGCCGCAGCCGGCGCCAAGGCCTATCCGATGACGCCGTACATGGGTCTGCTGCACACCGCGCTGGGTGACGAACTGGCCGACTTTATGCAGGGCACCGAAGACGCCGGTCAGGCCCTGACCGATGTCGAGGCCGCCTATCGCGCCGCCGCGACCGAGGCTGGTTTCATCAACTGATCCAGTCGCAGCCCTGCGCCTCCGGCTCCCGTGCTCCGGAGGCGCATCTATTTCGGGGACACCACCATGCGACACCGCGATTTTTTCGTCTTTGTCTTTCCCAGCGCGCTCTTGATGCTGCTGTTCATCGCGCTGCCCATCGGGTCGGTGCTGGTCCAATCGCTGTTTGTGGAACACGACCGGGTTCTGGAGGTCGTCAAGAGCTGTACGCCCTTTGGCTGCACCGAGGAAACCCGCGTCAACGTCGCCGCCACCGCCGCGCTCAAGTCCGAGGCGCCCTTGGGCAAATTCAACGGGCTGGGCACCTATCTCAACCGCGCGCATCTGGCGACGGCGGAACTGGCCGAGATCTTTGCCGACAATGACGGGCTGGGCGATATCGTCAGCCGCATCTATAACCTGCCGTTTTACAAGGCGCTGTCGTTCACGCTGGTCTACACCTTTACCGTGACGCCGCTGGCGATTTTCTTTGGGTTTCTGGTGGCTCTGGGGGTCAATACCCTGCCCCGCCTGTTCAAGGGTCCGGTGATTTTCCTGTCGCTGCTGCCCTATGTGGTCACGCCGCTGATCGGGTCGCTGATCCTCTACTGGATGATCAATACCGACGGCATCATCGGCACCGCGCTGCAATACCTCAGCGGCAACCCCGATCTGTCGCTCAAGGCCTCTCCGGTGCTGACATGGCTGATGCTGATCATCTACGGCTCATGGCACATGGCGCCGTTCTGCTTTGTCGTGTTCTATGCCGGGCTTCAGACCTTGCCGCAGGACACGCTGGAGAGTGCGATGATCGACGGCGCCAGCCGGTTCGAACGGGTGCGCTATGTCGTCGTGCCGCATCTTAAACCGCTGGCGACCTTTGTCGGGTTGATCCTGCTGATGGACAATTTCCGCGTGTTCGAACCGATTGTCGGCTTTAGCTCTTCGGCGCATGCGACCTCGCTGTCCTATTCGATCTTTAGCGATCTGAACGGGCAAGTGGACCAGTTGTTCGGCTCTGCCGCGGCGACCTCGGTCCTGACCACCATCGGCGTGATCATCCTCCTGATGCCCGTCCTTGTGCGCACCTGGCGCGACTTTAACCGTAAGGCCCGCTGATGCAGACTGAACCCTCTCTCCCCCGCAGCCGCGCCGTTGTCCTCTCGACCGCAGTCCTCTTGGGGCTATGGCTCATCCTCGCGGCATTCCCGTTTTTCTGGACCGTCTGGGGCTCTTTCAAGGTGCAGGCGGATTTCTTTAGCCGCGAAAGTTTCTGGAACGCGATCACCGGCCCCGCCACGATCCGCCAGACCGGCGGTTCCCTGACCGGCGCGGGCTATGCTGGCGCATGGATCGAACGCGGATTTGGCCATGCCGTGGTGAACACCGCGATTGTCACCCTGTGCGTGACCACGATTAGCCTCGTGTTTGGCACGCTGGGCGGCTATGCCCTGTCGCGGTCGTCCCGGCGCTATACGTTCTGGATCCTGATCGCGGCGCTGGTGTTCCGCGCCATGCCGCATATCACGCTGGTGTCCGGCTATCTGCTGCCGTTCTTTGAACTGAACATCTGGGGCTACCTGCCGACCGCCATCATCGTTCTGGTCGCGATCAACCAGCCCTTTACCATCTGGATGCTGCACAGCTTCTTTGAATCGATTCCCAAGGACCTGGACGAGAGCGCCATGGTTGACGGCTGTTCGCGGTTTCAGGCGTTCCGGCTGGCGATCATGCCTGTCATGTGGCCGGGCGTGATTACCACGGGGTTGTTCAGCTTCCTGCTGGCCTACAACGACTTTGCCGTCACGGCGATGCTGCTCAATCAGGACAACCAGACCATGATCCCGAAAATCAATTCCTTTATGGGCACCATCCAGACCGAAGGCACCATCATGTATGCCGTTGCCGCCGTCGTCTCGGCCACGGTGCCGCTCTTCATCCTCGTGATGTTCTTTCAACGCCAGATCGTCAGCGGCCTGACCGCAGGCGCCGTCAAAGGGTAAACCATGGCCGAAATCCAACTCAACAACGTATCCAAACGCTGGGGGCCGGTTGTCGGCGTCGACAACTTTGACCTGACAATCGCGGACCGCGAATTCCTTGTCCTCTTGGGGCCGTCGGGCTGTGGCAAATCGACGATGATGCGGATGATCGCCGGTCTGGAGCAGATCAGCGACGGCGAAATCATCATCGGCGGGCGCGTGGTCAACAAGCTAGAGCCCAAGGACCGCGACATCGCCATGGTGTTCCAGAGCTACGGCCTCTATCCCAATCTGACGGTCTACGAAAACATCCGCTTTCCGCTCAAGGTGCGCAAGGTTCCCAAGGCCGAACATGACGCCCGTGTGCGCCGTGCCGCCGAAATGGTGGACCTGACGGGCCTGCTGGACCGGCGTCCGGCCGCGCTCTCTGGCGGTCAGCGCCAGCGCGTCGCGCTGGCCCGGGCGATCGTGCGCGAACCCACTGTGTTCCTGATGGACGAACCGCTGTCGAACCTTGACGCGAAACTGCGCGTGTCCACCCGCGCCGAGATTAAGAACCTGCAATATCGGCTCAAGACCACGACCATCTATGTCACCCACGACCAGATCGAGGCGATGACATTGGCCGACCGTGTCGTGGTGATGAATGCCGGTGTGATCCAGCAGGTCGCCACCCCGACCGAGATTTACGACCGCCCCGCCAATACCTTTGTCGCCTCGTTCATCGGCTCGCCCGCCATGAACCTCGTGGAGGGGACGATCGCGAATGGCGTGTTCGAGACCAAAAATCTGCGCGTGGCGGGCCTGCGCACCGATCTGTCAGGCAAGGTCACGCTGGGCTTTCGCGCCGAGGATGTCACCCTCACCGACACCGGCGGCGACATCAACGCCGAGGTCTACGCGCTGGAACTCTTGGGCGATGCGTCGATGGCGGCGGTGTCGGTGGGCGGCGGTCTGGTCAACCTCAAGGCGGCCAAGGATTTCCGCGCCGACATCGGGTCCCGCATTCAGGCAACGGTTCCTGTTGCGGCCTGCCATCTGTTCGATGCTGTGACAGGACAGCGCGTCGAGCCGTAAGGGGTGACAGCATAGGTCAAGGGATGTAGGGAGGAACCAACCAGTCCGGAGGCCAGAGTGAATAGTAAGCCGGTTACATCTGTCGACGTTGCCCGCCTCGCGGGGGTCAGCCAATCCGCCGTATCGCGCTACTTTACCCCCGGCGCGTCGGTGTCGAAAAAAATGGCCGACAAAATCCGCGTGGCGGCCGAAGAGCTTGGCTATCGGCCCAATGTTCTGGCCCGTGCGATGATCACCGGCAAGAGCCGGATCATCGCGCTGGTGGTCTACTATTTCGAAAACCAGTTCTACCCCGAGGCGGTGGAAAAGCTGTCCATCGCGCTACAGGAAAACGGCTATCACGTCCTGCTGTTCATGGCGTCGAACACCATCGGCGACGTGGAACCGGTCATTCAGGAAATCGTCGGCTATCAGGTCGACGGCATCATCATGGTGTCGGTCTCGATGTCCTCGGTTCTGGCGGAACGGTGCCGCGACCACGGCATTCCCGTGATGCTGTTCAACCGTGACCAGCCCGGCGACCGCCTGCGCGCCGTGACCAGCGACAATTATCAGGGCGGGCGGATGGCGGCGAATATCCTGCTAAAGGGCAACCCCAAACGGATCGCCCATCTGGCCGGCTTCGAAGGCGCCTCGACCCAGATCGACCGCGAGGCGGGATTCAACGACGCCCTGCGCGAGGCGGGCCATCAGGTGCATTCCCGCGCCGACGGCAATTTCCACTACACCGATGCCGCAGAGGCCGCCCGCACGCTGTTCGACGTGCCAGAGCCGCCCGATGCGCTGTTTGTCACCGATGACCATATGGCCTTGGCCGCGCTGGATGTGATCCGGCACGAATTGCACCTGCGCGTGCCGCAGGATGTTGCCGTGGTCGGTTTTGACGATATCCCGCAGGCCGCATGGCCGTCGTTCAACCTGACCACGATCCGGCAGCCGATCAACCAGATGGTGTCCGCCGCCGTTCAGGAACTGGTCGGCGCGATCGAGGGGAACAGCGACATTCGTAAAATCCGCATTCCCCCCGTCAGCGTCATTCGCGGCACGACGCTGTAACCCGCAGCAAAGAGGCCGGACCCTTCAGGGATAGGGTCCGGCCAGTGTCGTCAGACAGCCACGGGGGTCAGCCACGCGGGCAGATCACTCTGGGCGCTGTCCACGACCGCTTCGACAAAGGCGACGCCCTTGAGCCCGTCATAGGCCAGAGGCACGTTCTGCCCCAAGGCTGACGGCTCTCTGCCTTCGGTGCGCGCGCGAATGGCCTCGGCAAAGCCGGCATAGAGATTGGCAAAGGCCTCCAGATAGCCTTCGGGGTGACCCGGAGGGGTACGGGTGCGCAGTTTGGCGTCCTCTGACAGATCATCCGCGCCGCGCTTGATGATTTGCACCCGGCCATTGAGCGGCGTATAGACCAGTTCGTTCGGCTGTTCCTGAAACCATTGATAGGACCCGGTTTCGCCGAACACCCGCAGCCGGACGCCGTTGGAATTCCCCAGCGCGACCTGCGACGACCACAACAGCCCGCGTGCGCCGCCCTCATACCGCATCATCACATGTGCATTGTCATCCAGCGCCCGCCCCTCGACAAAGGTCGCGAGGTCCGCCGTCAGACTTTCCAGCTTGAGCCCGGTGACAAAGCCGGCCAGATGATAGGCGTGGGTGCCGATATCGCCGATAGAGCCGCCGCGCCCGTTCTTTTTCGGATCGGTGCGCCATGCGGCCTGTGCGTTGCCCTGCTGTTCAATCGCGGTTGCCATCCATTCCAGCGGATATTCGACCTGCACGGTGCGCACCTTGCCGATCTCTCCCTTGGCGATCCGAACGCGGGCCTCGTGCACCATCGGATAGCCGGAATAGGTATAGGTGACGCCGACGAACCGGCCACTCTGCGCGGCCAGCGCCTCGAGAGCGATGGCATCTTCGAGCGTTGCCGTCAGAGGCTTTTCGCAGATCACGTCAAACCCTGCGTCGATTAGCGCCTTGGCAATCGGGTAGTGGGTAAAGTTCGGGGTGCAGATCGCCACCGCATCGACCCGGTCGGCGCGATCTTTCTCGCCTTCGATGAGGTCGAGATAGGTGCCATAGCTGCGATCTGCCTCGATCCCTTGGGCCAGCGCAAAGGCCTGCCCCTTGGCCGGATCGACATCGAACGCACCCGCCACCAGCGTCCATGCGCCATCCAGACGCGACGCCAAACGGTGGATGTTGCCGATATAGGCCCCCTGACCCCCGCCAACCATTCCAAGGCGAAGAGGACGTTGATAAGTCATATTAGCTCTCCAATCCGAGCATCGCCCGGTTTGCTGCACGGTCTGCACCGGATTTGACAAAGTCGTCAAAGGCACGGTCCGAGACGCGGATGATGTGATCCTCGATGAATTTTGCGCCCTCAGATGCGCCATCCTCGGGGTTTTTGATAAAGCATTCCCATTCCAGCATCGCCCAGCCCTGATAGCCATAGGTCGACAGCTTGGTGAAAATCGCGCCGAAATCCACCTGTCCGTCGCCGGGACTGCGGAACCGGCCCGCGCGTTTGTCCCACGGCTGGAACCCGCCATAGGCCCCGGATTTCCCGTCGGGACGGAATTCCGCGTCCTTGACGTGGAACGCCTTGATCCGGTCGTGATAGTGGTCGATGAACGCCAGATAGTCCAAGGCCTGAAGCACAAAATGCGACGGATCGAACATGATATTCGCCCGGCGATGGCCGTCCAGTTTGTCGAGGAACATCTCCCAGCTATGGCCGTCATGGGTGTCCTCGACGGGATGGATTTCAAAACAGGCGTCCAGCCCGTGATCGTCGAAATCGTCGAGGATCGGCTTCCACCGCGCGGCAAGCTCGGTAAAGGCTTCGTCGATCAGGCCTTCGGGCCACTGTGGATAGGGATAGAGATAGGGCCACGCCAGAGAGCCGGTAAACGTCGTATGCGTCGTCAGCCCCATCCGTTTCGAGGCCCGCGCCGCAAAGCGGAGTTGTTCCTCGGCCCAGGCGCGGCGGGCGGCGGGGTTGCCGCGCACATGGGCGGGCGCGAAACTGTCCATGATCTGGTCATGCGCCGGATGAACGGCGACCAATTGCCCCGTGATATGCGAGGCGAGTTCGATCAACTCCAGACCGGCATCGGCCAGAACCCCCTTGAGGTCGTCGCAATAGCTCTGGCTCTCGGCGGCCTGCCGCATGTCGATCAGGCGCGTGTCCCACGTCGGGATCTGCACGCCCTAAAAGCCTTTGGCAGCAGCCCATTTCGCCAGACCCGGCAGCGAATTGTAGGGGGCATCATCGGCCGCGAACTGCGCCAGATAGCCCCCCGGTCCCTTGAGTGTCTGCATCTCTCACAGCTCCAATGCGGCGGCGGGCACGGGCGCGTCGTCGTAGCCGCCATAGACGGATTGATCGAACGGAATGACCGCGCCGGTCATCATCCCGCTATCCTCTGAGGCCATCCACAGCACCGCCTTGGCGACCTCCTTTGGGTCCAGAATCCGGCCAAAGGGTTTGGTCGCAGCGGCGCGATCGATGAACGTCGCATCGCCGGTTTCCATTTCGATCAGTTTGCGTTCATGGTCCGAGTTCATCCAGCCGATATCCAGTTGGTTCACATGAATCCGGTTGCGCATCAGGGCAAAGGCCGTGTTGCGCGTCAGCGTCGCCAGCGCCCCCTTGGAGGTGGAATAGGGCGTCAGAAACGGCTGGCCCGCCAGCTCCGACATAGAGCCGATGTTGATGATCCGCCCTTCGATGCGGTCGCGGATCATGACCTTGGCGGCGTCCTGGATCAAGAAGAACGGCGCGCGGGTGTTCACCGCGATCATCCGGTCGAACAGATCGGGCGTCGTCGTCAGGATCGTGCCGCGATCCGTCAAACCGGCGGCATTGACCAGAATATCAACCTTGCCAAAGGTGCTGTCCGCCTCGGCGACGATGCCGCGCACGGCGTCGATATCCGCCAGATCCGCCGCGATTACGCGGACCGCGACGCCGGTTTCGGCGGTCAGGGCTGCGGCAACCGTTTCGCCCTTTTGCCGGTCGCGCCCGACCAGCACCAGACCCGCCGCCCCTGCCGCGGCAAAGGCGCGGGCAATCGCGGCCCCCAGCCCCTGCGTTCCTCCGGTAATGACGGCAATTTTCCCATCCAAACGATTCATTATACGACCTCGTACCCTGCGGCCGACATGACGCGCAGCAATTCAGAATGGCCCTTTTTCGCCATCTCCAGCGGCGGGCTCACTTTGGGGTCCTGTTCCGCCTCGACGACGAACCAGCCCTCGTATCCCTTGGCGGCCAGTGCCTTGACGATCACCTCGAAATCGAGGCTGCCGTCACCGGGCACCGTGAACGCGCCCTTGACCACGGCATCCAGAAAGCTCTCGCTCTGACGATCCAGCCCGTCGACCACCGCGCGGCGGATGTCCTTGGTGTGGACATGGGTGATGCGGCGATGATGGTTTTCGATGACGCGCAGGTTGTCACCCCCGGCAAAGGCCATGTGACCGGCATCGAACAGCAGCGGCACGCTGGAATGCTTCATCAGCAGGTCCAGTTCCTGCTCTGTCTCGATCGCGGCGGCCATGTGGTGGTGATAGCTGATCGGCATGCCGTTCGCGGCGCACCAGTCGGCAAAATCGCTAATTTTCCGGCCATAGGCCGCGATTTCGGCTTCGGTCAGCTTTGGCTTGGTCGCCAAGGGGGGCCGACCGGATGCCCTGAATGGATCGTGCGGTTTCGCCGTAGACAATGCAGGGCGCCCCCGCGGCCTTGAAAAAGGCGTGCTGGTCGGCGATCCGGTCCTTCTCCTGCTCGATATCGCCTTCCAGCAGCAGACCCGAGAACCATCCGCCGCAAACCGAAATCCCGTATTTATCGAGGATCGGCCCCAGCTCGGCCATGTTCATCGGAAACCGTCGTCCGGTTTCCATGCCGGTAAAGCCCGCAACAGAGGCCTGCCGCAGGCATTCCTCGAGGCTCACATCGTCCGACAGTTCGGCCAGATCGTCATTCCACCACGCGATGGGTGCAATCCCAAGCTTTGCCTTCATGATTATACCCCTACACGCTGGTTGGCGCGAATGGCTTCTTGGGATTTGCGGGCGGCGCGCACGGTTTCAAAATTCGACACCTCCGGCACACCGACATCCCAGTCCGCATCGCCCGGTACCCACGTATAGGCATCCGAGACGATCGACAGCACGGTCGGACCGTCATTGGACAGGGCCCATGTCATCGCGTCCTCCAGATCGGCCAGACTCTCGACATGGCGGGATTTCGCGCCCATGGCCTCGGCGTGTTTCGCGAAATCGACATGCAGCGGGTTGTCGCGGTTCTGGATGCGGCAATCCTTCAGCAGGTTGTTGAAGCCCGGCACGCCCTTGAACTGTTGCAGCCGGTTGATGACCGCATAGCCGCCGTTGTCGCAGACCACCACGACCATCTTGTGTCCTGTCAGGGCTGCCGAATAGATGTCGGAGTTCATCATCATATAGGTGCCATCGCCCAGCATGACGATCGGCGTGCCGCCCGTAGCACCGGGGCCGTCCTGTGCAATCGCGGCGCCCCAGCCTGCGGCGATTTCATAGCCCATGCAGGAGAACCCGAATTCACAGTCAAAGGTATTGGGGTTCTTGACGCGCCAGCCCTTGGTCACCTCGCCCGGGGTGCCACCCGCAGCGGCGATCAGGGTATCGTTCGGCCCGGCGACCTTGTTCAGGACACCGACCACCTGCGCATATGACGGTACGGCGGCGTTGGTCGGTTTCTGGTGGTCGTCCAGAATAGCGTTCCACTCGGCAAACAGCGCCTTGGCGCGGGGCATGCGATCGGCCGGGGCTGTCCATGCGCCCAGAGCGGCGTCCAGTTCCTTGAGCGTTTCGCGGGCATCGCCGACAACCGAGAGCGCACGGTGCTTGATCGCGTCAAAGCGGGCGGCGTTGATCGAAATGAACTTGGCGTCCTGATCGAACGCGGTCCACGACCCTGTGGTGAAATCCTGTAGCCGCGTGCCGATCGCCAAAATCACATCGGCCTCCTTGGCCAGCGCGTTGGCCGAGGTCGACCCCACGATCCCCAACGGTCCCGCGTGGACAGGGTGATCATGCGTCAGCGCCCCCTTGCCCGCGATGGTTTCGACCACCGGGATGCCCCGCGATGCCGCGAAATCGGCCAGCACCTGTTCCGCCAGCGAATAGCGCACGCCGCCGCCCGAAATGATCAGCGGCTTTTGCGCGGTCTTTAGCAACTCTGCCGCCTCGGCTAGGACGTCCAGATCGGCGCGCGGGCGCGGGATGCGCCAGACCTTGGGTTCAAAGAACACCTCGGGATAGTCAAACGCGATTTCCTGTGTGTCCTGTGCCAGACCGATAAAGGCCGGACCGCAATCCGCCGGGTCCAGCATCGTTGCAATCGCTTGGGGGAGGGATTGGATAATCTGCTCTGGCAGCACGATGCGATCCCAATACCGGACCACGGACTTGAAGGCATCATTCACGGTCACGGTCGGATCATTGAAATGCTCGACCTGTTGCAGGACCGGGTCCGGCAAACGGTTGGCAAAGGTATCGCCCGCCAGCAACAAGACCGGCAGACGGTTTGCCATCGCCGTGCCCGCCGCCGTGACCATATTCGCCGCCCCCGGCCCGATCGAGGTCGCGGCGATCATCAGCTGGCGTCGCCGCTTGGCCTTGGCAAAGCCGATCGCCGCCAGCGCCATCGACTGTTCGTTCTGCCCGCGATAGGTCGGTAGCTGATCCTGAACCTGCTCGAGCGCTTCGGACAGGCAGGTCACATTGCCATGCCCGAAAATGCCGAACAGCCCGGCAAACAGCGGCACCCGTTCACCGTCAACAATCGTGTATTGGTTACACAGGTAACGGACAACGGCCTGGGCCATCGTCAGACGTATGGTTTTCTGTGCCATCGGTTTCCTCCCACGGACATCGATTCAAATCTCTCTTGAAATTTCTATTGACAGATTTTCTTTTCTGCAACAACTGTTGCAACAAGTCGCAATAAAAATTGCAGAATCTCGGGAGGAGACAATTTATGCTTAATATCGCCGTACTGGGCTGCGGGCGCATTGGGCGGATGCACGCGGAGAATATTGCCAAGCATCCGCGGGCGCGTCTGGCCGGGGTTTTCGACGTTTACGCACCCGCCGCCGCCGAGGTTTCAGCCCACCTGGGCACGACGAATTTCGCGACCGCCGAGGCCCTGATGGAGTCGGACGATGTTCAGGCTATTCTGATTGCGACCTCGACGCCGACCCATGCGGATTTCATCGAAATGGCCGCCAAATACGGCAAGCCTGTGCTGTGCGAGAAACCGATCGACCTGTCGCTGGAGCGGGTGAACGAATGCGCCCGTCGGATCGCAGGGTCCAATCTGCCGATCATGCTGGGCTTCGTCCGCCGGTTCGATCCCGGCCACCGCGCCGTGCGCAAGGCGATCGAGGCAGGCCAGATCGGCGAGTTGCATCAGGTCACGATTACCTCTCGGGATCCGGGCATGGCCCCAGACGCCTATATCGCCGCCTCTGGCGGGATTTTCCGCGACATGACCATCCATGACTTTGACATGGCACGCTTTATTCTGGGCGAAGAGGTCGAAACCGTCTACGCAACCGGATCGCGTCTGGTCAATGCCGCGCTGATGGAGCGTTATGACGACCACGACACCGTCACCGTCCAGCTGACCTCTGTGTCGGGCAAGCAGGTGACGATCCTGAATTCGCGCCGCGCCGTTTACGGCTACGACCAGCGGGTCGAGGCCTTTGGCAGCGCGGGCATGGCGATTTCCGAAAACCACGCCAACACCAACATGCATCTGTTCGGCGAGACCTTTACCTACCAGCGCCCCGCCCTGCAGAATTTCTTTATCGAACGGTATCAGGCGGCCTTTGCCGCCGAGATCGACGCCTTTGTCGAGGCAGTCGAAAAGGGTGTCGCGCCGGAGGTCGGTTTCGAAGACGGCCGTCTGGCGCTGGTCCTCGCAGAGGCGGCGCTGAAATCGCTCAGAGAGCAGCGGCCCGTCAAAACCGCCGAAGTGGAGTGAACCCGGATGTACGAAAACTTTGGTCTGTTTATCGACGGTGCATGGCGTGAACCCGCGCAGGTCGTCGATGTTCTCTCTCCTGTCACGGAAAAACCGCTGGGACAGGCCCCTGCGGCCACCCTCGAGGAAACCCTGATGGCGCTGGACGCTGCCGCCGCCGCGATTGCGCCCCTGCGGGAGATGGGTGGTTTTGCGCGGGCCGATGCCCTGCACAGGGCCGCCGACGCCATGATCGCCCGCGCCGAAGAGGCCGCGCGGATGATCTCGACCGAGACCGGAAAACCGCTGGCGCAGGCAGGCCGCGAATGGGGTCTGGCCTGTGACCAGTTCCGCTGGTTCGCCGAAGAGGCCCGCCGTATCTATGGCCGCATCGTCGAGACCCGCGTTCCCAATGGCCGCTTTGAAATCACCAGAGAGGCGGTTGGCGTGGTCGGGGCCTTTACCGCGTGGAATTTCCCTGCGGCCCTGCCCGCGCGCAAACTGGCGCCGGCGCTGGCCGCGGGCTGTTCGGTCGTGCTGCGCCCGTCCTCTCAGACACCCGGCGTTGCGATGATCATGGTGGACTGCCTGCGCGCCGCCAATCTGCCCAAGGGGGCGGTCAATCTGGTTTGCGGTTCGACCGATAGCACCTATGCCCCGATCATGGCTGATGCCCGCGTGAGAAAGGTTTCGCTGACCGGGTCCACCAATGTGGGCCAGCAAATGATCCGCGATGCCGCCGACACCGTGAAAAAGGTGTCGATGGAACTGGGCGGCAATGCGCCGCTGATCATCTATGACGACGCGGACCTGACGGCCGCGCTCGATGCCACGGTGGCGACGAAATTCGCCAACTGCGGGCAGGTTTGCGTGACCCCCGACCGGATCTTTGTGCACGAGAGCCTGCATGACGCCTTTGTCGCGGGGTTCGTGGAACGCACCGCCAAGATCAAGATCGGCGACGGGCTGGACCCCGAGACCGGCATGGGGCCGCTGATCAATCGCCGCCGTCTCGAAGAGATCGACTCCATCGTGCAGAACGCCGTTCAGGCAGGCGCAACCCTCATGCATGGCGGGGCGCGGACATCGCATAACACCGGCCATTTCTATGCGCCGACGGTGCTGACCAATGTCACCGACACCATGAAGGTCTTTGCCGAGGAGAACTTTGGCCCGATTGCGGCGATCACCTCTTTCGCAACCGAGCAAGAGGCGCTGACCCGCGCCAACGCCTGTAACATGGGCCTGTCGGCCTATGCCTTTACCCGTTCGCCGGATCGGGCCCGTCGCACCACCGCCACGCTCAAGGCGGGGATGGTCGGCATCAACAGCTTTGCCCTAGCGGCGTCCGAAGCGCCGTTTGGCGGCACCAATTTTTCCGGCATGGGGCGCGAAGGCGGTATCGAGGGCATCGAGGATTACCTCGATACCAAACTGGCCCAGATCGTTTTCTAGGAGCGCAGGGGCATGTTCACAAACAAACTCAAATCGCTCTGGGCCGAGGGCAAGCCGGTGATCAACGGCTGGCTGTCGATAGGCAATGCCTTTACCGCCGAAATCATGGCCGCGCAGGGCTATGACGCGGTGACCATCGACATCCAGCACGGGGCTCTGGACTATTCGTCTGTCCTGCCGATGTTTCAGGCCATGCGCGGCTCTGGTGTGGTTCCCATGGCGCGGGTGCCGTGGCGCGAACCTGGCATCATCATGAAATCTCTGGACGCCGGTGCGATGGGGATCATCTGCCCGATGATCAACACCGGCGCCGAGGCGGCGGAATTCGTCAGCTACATGCGCTATCCGCCTCACGGGCAGCGCAGCTTTGGCCCGACACGCGCGGCCTTTGCCTACGGGGGCTATAGCACGGCGGCAAACGACGAGGTTCTCGCCTTTGCGATGATCGAAACGCAGGCGGGTCTCGATAACCTCGAGGAGATCACAGCGACCCCCGGCCTTGACGGGATCTACATCGGCCCCGCCGACCTGACGCTGGGCACGCAAAACGGACGACTGGCCCCGGCCTTTGACCGCGAAGAGCCCGAGATGATCGAGATGATCCGCCATATCCAGTCGGTTTGCCACAAGAACGGCCTCAAGGCCGCATTGCACTGCGGCACCCCCGATTATGCCGCCCGCGCCATCGGCTGGGGCTTTGACATGACCACGGTCGCAGGGGACTCCCGGCTCTTGGCCAGCGCGGCGCAGAGTTCTGTCGCGGCATGGCGCAAACTGACCGCCCGGGATGCCGCCAGCCCGTCCGCCTCAGGAGGTTACTGATGCCCCATCTGTTGATCGCTGGCAAACTCCACCCGTCGGGCGAGGCGCTGTTGGACACGTTGCGGGACCGCGGTGTGACCATCGACTACATCCACGAGGTGTCAGAGGCGTCCTTTGCCGACAAGATCCATCTGGCCGACGCCATGGTGATCCGCACGCAGCCGCTCTCGGCCGCCTCCATCGCCAAGGCAGAGCGGCTCAAGGTGGTGTCCAGACATGGCGTTGGCTATGACTCGGTCGATCTGCCCGCCCTCAATGCCCGCCAGATTGCCCTGACCGTTGTGGGCGACGTGAACTCGGTCTCTGTTGCCGAACATGCGATGATGCAGCTGTTGGCGGCTGCGAAACGCGCGATTGCGGCGGATCAGTCGGTGCGCGACCCCTCGGGGTGGAATTGGCGTAACCGGCTGGAGCCGCGCGAAATTTCGGGCAAGAACCTGCTGATCATCGGCTATGGCCGGATCGGTCGGCATCTGGCCCGGATGGCGGGCGGATTTGGCATGACCATTCGCGCCTATGACCCCTACCTGCTGTCGCAGGGCTGGCCCGAGGGGGATGTTGCCCCCGTCGCGTCGCTGGATCAGGGACTGGCGTGGGCGGACTTTATCTCGATCCATATCCCCAAGAGCGACAAACCCCTGCTGGGCGCTGCCGAATTTGCCAAGATGAAGGACGGTGTGATCCTGTCCAATACCGCCCGCGGCGGCATCGTCTGCGAAGTGGCGCTTGGCGCGGCGCTGGCCAGTGGCAAGGTTGGCGCGGCAGGCATCGACGTGTTCGACCACGAACCGCCCACCGAACCCCTGCCCTATTTTTCGCAGGGCAACGTCGTTCTGTCGCCGCATGTCGCGGGCCTGACGAACGAATGCAGCGAACGCATGGCGATCTCGGCGATCGAAAACGCCATGAATTTTCTCGACGGCACGATTGACAGCAGCCTCGTTGTCAATCGCCAGATACTCTTGCAGGGCGGGCTCAGCGCATGACAAAACCGGTTCTAAACATAGGGCTGATCGGCACAGGTTTTATGGGCAAGACCCATGTGTTCGGCTTTGCCTCGGCGCCCAAGGTGTTTGATCTGCCCTACGACATCCGCCTGCACACCGTGGCCGATGTGACCGAGGCGGCCGCGTCCACGGCGGCGCGCGCCTTCGGCTTTGACCGGTGGACGACCAACTGGCGGGATCTGGTGGCAAACCCGGATATCGACGTGATCGACATCACCGCGCCGAACGCCTTGCACAAAGAGATGGCCCTTGCCGCGATTGCGTCCGGCAAACACGTCTATTGCGAAAAGCCTCTGGCCCCCTTGGCGCAGGACGCACTGGACATGGCGCTGGCCGCCGAAGCCGCCGGGATCAAGACGCAGGTCGGGTTCAACTACCTGTGCAACCCCATGCTCAAACTCGCCAAATCCATGATCGAGGCGGGCGAGCTGGGCACCATTCGCGGCTATCGTGGCATCCACTGCGAAGACTACATGGCCGACGAGACTGGCCCCTACACCTTCCGCCATGATCCTGCGGGGGGCGGTGCGCTGGCGGACATCGGCAGCCATGCGCTGGCGACGGCGGAATATCTCATGGGCCCGATCACGCGGGTGTTCGGGGACTGCATCACCATGATCGGCACCCGGCCTGACGGGGCTGGCGGGCAGCGGGATGTGACCGTCGATGACGTTGGCCGTGCCTTTGTCCGGTTCGCAAACGGGGCGCAGGGCTCTATCGAGGGCAACTGGATCGCCACCGGCCGCAAGATGCACCATGACTTCGAGGTTTACGGCACCAAGGGCGCTCTGGCCTTTAGTCAGGAACGGTTCAACGAACTGCACTTCTATGCAACGGATGATCCTGCCGGCAGGCGCGGGTTCCGCCGGATCGAGGCTGGTCCGGATCACGATCCCTATGGCCGGTTCTGCGTCGCGCCCGGTCACCAACTGGGTTTTAACGACCTCAAGGCGATCGAGGTCGCCGGTTACCTCAATGCCATCGCCGGGACTGGTCCGGAACCGTTCAATTTCCGTGCGGGTTTCGGCATTCAGAAACTGGTCGAAACCATTCAGCGCTCCTCCCAAGAAGCTGCATGGAAAACCGTGGATTAAGGTGCGTATCTCCCAAGTGAGCCCCCGAACCACGGGAAAAGGCGCTCGTTTACGCGGGCGCCTTTTCGTTTGTGCGCCCGGCTCCTGCCCCGACTGCAATGCCGTTAATTGCGATTGCAATATTCGTTGCAATAGGTGACAATTTGCCAAGGAACGTGCAACCCAAGCCCCTGCACCACAAGGTAAATGTCGGAATTCAAGCCCCCCAAAGACTACGAAGAGCTCATTCGTGTGATCCACGAGCGTTTCGACAATATGAGCAAGACCTACCAGAATATCTCGGTGTACCTGACGCAAAACCCCAATGACGTCGCGGTCCATTCCGTCAATTCGATCGCGGCCAAATGCGGCATCCATGCCTCCAGTATTGTCCGCTTTGCCCAGTCCCTCGGGTACAAGGGGTTCAAGGAGCTTCAGTCCCTGTTCCAACGCCGCCTTGCCACCGCCGCGCCCGGTTTCGAGGCCCGCCGCCGCGCCTTGGACGATGAACTGCAAAAGCGGGATAAATCCGAACTGGGCTTCCTGCGCGAACTCGTGGTTCAGGACATCGCCTCCTTGCAGGATATGCTGGAGTCCATCGATACCTCCAGCATTTCAAAGGCGGCCAAGATCATCGACGACGCCAACACGATCTATCTGATCGGCCAGTTGCGCTCGGCTCCGGTGGTCGAATTGTTGCGCTATATCCTGACCATGCTGGGCAAGCGCTGCGTCCTGCTGGATACCAGCGGCGGGCTGGCGACGCATATGGCGCGGACCATCCGGAAAACCGACGTGCTGATCGCGGTGTCCTTCCGGTTCTATGCAAACGAAGTGGTCAATATCGTCGAGGAGGTCGGCCAGATACAGGTGCCGATCATCGCCATTACCGATAGCACCCTGTCGCCGCTGGCGAAAACCGCCACTGTGCTGTTCCCCGTGCCAGAGCACGATCATGCGTTTTCGCGATCCCTCGCCGCGCCGATCTGTCTGGCGCAGGCCTTGGCTGTCGCCGTCGCCGCCTTGGGCCAGGAGGGCGACGATACCCCCCGCATTCCGACAGTGACATCCCCCTAACCGCCTGAATTCCGCAGGGGCGCCAATCAAAACGACCGGCGAGGGATACCCGCCGGTCGTTCTGGTATTCAGGAGAGATGCGCGGGCTTTTTGCCGAGGATGATCATCCCCAGCAGGTCGTCATCCGTCACATCGCCAATGTTGACGGTGCCAACCAGTTCGCCGTTTTTCATCACGCTGGCGCGGTCGCACAGCTTCATGACGTTGTGGATGTCATGTTCGATCAGGAAAATCCCGATGCCCTGCGCCTTGAGCTCCTGGATCAGTTCCGCAACCATCTGTGTCTCATGCGGGCCAAGCGCCGCCGTCGGTTCATCCATGATCAGGATCTTGGCGTTAAAGTACACGGCGCGGGCAATCGCGACGGACTGCCGTTGCCCCCCCGACAGGGCCGAGACCGGGACGTTGAACTTTTGAAAGTTCGGGTTGAGCCGTCCCATGATTTCGCGTCCGAGGAACAGGTTGGACGCCGCATCGAGGTTATCGGCCAGAGCAAGGGTCTGGTAGATCGTTTCGATGTTATGGGCGCGGGCATCGCGCGGGTTGTCGATCTCGACCTTGTTGCCATTGATCCGGATTTCGCCGGTGTCCATCTGATAGGCGCCGGACAGCACCTTGATCAGCGTGGATTTTCCGGCCCCGTTATGGCCCAGCAGGCCGACGACTTCGCCCGGATAGAGGTCGATGGACACATGATCGACGGCCTTGATCCCACCGAACGAGATCGAGATATCGCGCATTTCGACCAGAGGTACACCATAATGATCGGTCATTTCGAAAGCCCCATACGTTTACGGTAGATGATGTCGACCCAGACGGCCACGATGAGAACGATGCCGACGACAATGTTCTGGAACGGTGTATCAACGCCCACCATCGCCATGCCCGATTGCAGGGACTGCATGATCAAGGCCCCCAGAACCGCGCCGTAGATCGTCCCGACACCGCCCGCGAGAGCGGTCCCGCCGATCACCGCCGCCGCAATGACGCGCAGTTCTTCGAGCATCCCGATGTCGTTGCCGTGGCTTTGCAAGCGGGCCTGCGCGATCAACGCAGCCAAGCCGCAGAGGAAACCCATCAGCGCGAAAATCTTGATCGTCAGCATCCGCGTGTTGATCCCCGACAGATCGGTCGCATCCGGGTTGCCGCCCATCGCAAAAATATAGCGGCCCAGCCGCGATTTGCGTGCCACAACCGTCAGGATCACAGCCACGGCGATCAGGATCAGGACCGAAATCGGCAGGCCATGCATGGCGGTAAAGCCTTCGGGAACCACTTGACCACGGGCCTCGAACATCCGGCGCAGCTTGGAGGCGGGGATTGCATAGTTCGACAGGATCGTGACAAAGCCCATGATCACGCTAACCATGATCGCGGCCATCACGACCTCTGCCCACATCGGTTTGACAACAAACCCGTGCGCGACCTTGTTTTTGCGGGCCCCCATGATGGCATAGACGGTCAGGGCACAGGCCACCACACCGACGCCGTAGCTGACCGGAGCGCCCAGAACGCCCTCGGTGCCGCCGAATTTCAACAGGTTCGGGTCGGTCAACGACACCGACTGGCCGTTCGTCGTAAACCAGTTCACGTTCCGCCAGACAAACAGACCGCCAAGCGTGACGATAAAGGACGGGATTTTCTGATAGCCGACCAGCCAGCCGGTCAGCGCCCCCATCGCCGTCCCCAGCCCGAGGCCCAGGAGGATGGTGACAACCAGAATGACCGGCGACCCATATTCCAGACCAAACAGGCTGGGCAACCAATAGGCCTGGCTCATCGCCATGACCGCCGAACACATCGCCAGCAGCGACCCGACCGACAGGTCGATGTGACGGGCCACGATCACGAAAACCATTCCACATGCCATGATCGCCACGGGCACAGTCTGAACCGAAATGTTAAAGATGTTGCGCGGAGAAATGAAGGTCCCGCCGGTCCAGATCGTGAAAACGAGCGCTATCGTCGCAAACGCGACGAGCATACCCAGCAGGCGGACATCCACCTCGAGGGTTTCGAGCAGGCTACGCTCTTTCTTTGGCAGCCCGGTGTTGGTCATGAGAAAGGTCCTCCCTTGCAGCGCCTGTTCTTTGCGCTCTTGCCCCGGATAGCACAGCGCCCGACATAGATCGGGCGCTGCACCAAGTCAGATTGTGGGTTTATTCGCAGACAGCGACGCCGCTGACGCCAGCGCAGAGGGTCTCTTTGCTGATCCAGCCGGCTTCCAGAACGAGGTTCAGGTTGTCCTTGGTGATCGGCTGCGGCGCCAGCAGAACCGAGTTCAGCTGCGTGCCCGACGGTGCGGTAAACACGGCCGAACCTGCGACGTCTGCCATGGCGGTGCCGCTGGCCAGAGCAACAGCGATCTCACCGGCAGCGCGGCCCAGTGCGCGGCTGTCTTTCCATACCGATACGGTCTGGGTGCCCAGTGCCACGCGGTTCAGCGCGGCCATGTCGCCGTCCTGACCCGAAACCGGAATACCTTCCATACCCTGTGCGGTCAGAGCCGCAACCACGCCGCCGGCGGTGCCGTCGTTCGAGGCCACAACAGCGTCAACGCCGTTGTTGGTCTGGGTCAGGATCTGTTCCATGTTCTTCTGGGCGTTCGCGGGCTGCCAGTCATCGGTGTAGGCTTCGCCCACGATCTCGATGTCACCGGCGTCGATTGCCGCTTGCAGGACTTCCTGCTGGCCGCCGCGCAGGAAGTCTGCGTTCGGGTCAACCGGCGAGCCCTTGATCATCACATAGCGGCCCTTCGGCATGGCTTCGAGAACGGCACGCGCCTGCATCCGGCCGACTTCGACGTTGTCGAAGGTCAGGTAGAACGCACGCGGGTCGTCGATCATGCGGTCGTAGCCTACGACCGGAATGCCGGCGTCTTCGGCTGCGTCCAGAGCCGGCCCGATCGAAGCCGAGTCCTGGGCCAGAATGATCAGAGCCGAACAACCCTGCGTGATCATGCCTTCGATGTCTGCCAGCTGCTTGGTGGCCGAGGTCTGAGCGTCAGCCGAAATATACTTGGCACCAGCGGCTTCCAGCGCGCCCACGATGGCGGCTTCGTCGGTTTTCCAGCGCTCTTCGCGGAAGTTCGACCAGCTAACGCATACGTTCATATCGGCAGCCGCTGCTGCCGATGCAATGCCGGATGCCGCTACCGAAGCCAGCATGAGAGTCTTCATCATAGTCCTATTCCTCCCTTGGAATCGTCGATCATTGTCGACTGGCGATTGTCGCCTGACCCAAATTGAGGCTAGTTCATGTTATTTGTTAATTTTTGTTTTTTGCAATTTTTGTTGCAGGGACTGCACGAGGCAATGCCCTCCCCAGACGCCAGCGCCGGTAGGCCGCGTCGCAAGGGATTATTTTGGATTTTATATCAGATATTTATACGTTCTTTGCCGCCCCTAGGTCGCGCGGAAAAGGGGTATGATACTGTGCAAAGCAGACTGAAAAATTTGTTGCGAAATATTTCGGTGAGCAACAAAAATTGTGAAACCGGCCCGCTGGCAACCAAATCAACGATCGCTGTCAGGCCGGTTTCGCGCCCTGTCGCGCCCGTGTCTCGGGCCCGTGTCTCAGGCCCGCAGAGTCGGGTCGAGCGCCAGAAGGCCAACCCCCAAGAGACCGCAATCGTCGCCGCATTCGGCCTTTTTCAGGCGCACCTGCCGAAACGAGGGCAGCAGGCTGCGGTCCAGCCGCTCGCGCAGCAATGGACCCAGCAGGTCAAAGGCATTCGACACGCCGCCGCCAATGACCAGCACTTCGGGACTGGTCAGATGGGTGATTGCGACCAGACCCACGGCAATATCGTCCGCCGCACGGCGGGTAAACTCCATCGCGGCGCCATTGCCCGCCCGCGCCAGTTCGAACACGTCCGGCAGGGACCGGAACCCCGCCGCGCGTGCCTTGATCCCGAGAGCGGTGCCCGAGGCCTCGGCCTCCCAATGGCCCTGCTGGCCGCAAAAACAGACCGCGCCGCCGGGCTTGACCGGCAGATGCCCGACGTGCCCGGCCAGCCCCAGCCGCCCGCGTACCAGCCGCCCGTCGGCCACCAGACCCCCGCCAATGCCGGTCGAAACCGTGATATAGGCGAAACTGTCGGTCCCGCGCCCGCCGCCATAGCGCCATTCGCCAAGGGCACCGGCGGGGCCATCGTTTTCGATGATGACCTCGGTTTGCAGGGCATCCTCGACCGCCTGCCGCAGCGGAAAATCGGTAAACCCGGCGATCGTCGGCGTGCCGAGCGCGATGCCGGTCCGCGCGTTCAGCGGTCCCGGCGCACACAGGCCCAGCGGCAGATCGCGGGGCGCATCTGTTGCCAGCCGGACGGCACGACAGGCCTCGGCAATCGCGCTGACGACAGCCTGAGCGCCGGAGGTGGCTGGCGTGGCGCGCACGTCGCGATGCAGCACGCGGCCGTCCGATGTCACCAAGGCAGCACGCAGTTTCGTCCCCCCGACATCGACGGCCATCGCCAGCCTGACGCCCATGATCAGACCCCCTTTAGCCCGTGTAGCCACGCCATGCGGGCCGCCAGATCGGGCGCGCCAAAGCCGAGCGACCCCAGCACCACGGTTTCCGCGCCATGTGCCACCAGTGTCGGCACCGTGGTGTCGCGGATACCGCCATCGGCAGCCACGATCCGGCGGTGTGTCGGCGCGGCCTTGGCCACAATGGCGCGCATGTCCTGAATGCGTTGCGGCGCGGCAGGGTTCAGCCCCTGTCCCTTGACCCCGATGGCGGTGCCAAGGAGCGTCACCATCGACAGCTGATCGACCAGCGGCGCGATGATCTCCAGATCGCTCTCGACCCGCAGCACCGCGCCCGCGTGCAGCCCGTAGCTGTGGATCCGCGCGACGCCCTCAGCGGCCAGCGCGTTTTCCGCGTGCAGGCTGATCAGATCGGCGCCCGCTTCGGCAAACTGGTCGATCTGCGACAGCAGCACTGCATCCTCGACCATCAGATGGACGTGAATGGGCTTGGCCGTCAGTTTGCGCATCGCCGCGACGAGGTCGGGGAAAAACAGAAACGCGGGCGCGAACAGGCCGTCGGCCACGTCGATGTGCAGAATATCCGCATGGGCCTCAATCCGCGCCAGATCAGCGGCCATGTTGCACAGGTCCGCGGACCACATGGAAAATTCGGCCAGACAGCGCCCTGTGGGCAGGGTCTCGAACCAAGTGTCATTGGGTTTAGGCATCGGCTAGGTCCTTGATGAAGTCAGAGAGGGCCGCACGGAAGGCGGCGATATAGGCGGGTTTGCCCGCCACCTTGGGCGGGATTTCGGCCAGCCGCGCGGTCGTGATCATCGCGGCCAGATCGCGGGCATGGGACATCGGGTGGATCAGATCGGCCTCGTGTCCGATGACCAGCACCGGCATTGTCAGCGCGGCGGGATCGAACCTCGGGCCATCCGCAGAAATCCGCGTGAGCAGCGCCGCCGTGACATCGCGCGGCTCCCTGTCGAAAAATCCAAGCAGCGAGGCAAGGTTATCCGGGGCCTGCGCCGCGAGGGTCCGACCGATGCCGGAGGCCTGAAACGCCTCGGCGGTGCCGCCATTCAGCAGCGCCTGCCCCACGGCGGCGTTGGGTTCCATATTCGGCGGCCCGTCCGCATCCAGCCACGCAGGTCGCGCGATCACCAGCGCCCGGACCAGATCGGGACGCCGCGCCGCCAGATCGAGCGCGATCGCCGCGCCCATCGAAATCCCGCCGACAATCGCGGGCCCCTCCATCACAGCGGCCAGATCATCGGCAAACGTCCGGATCGACAGCCGGTCCATCGGGCCAGCCTCGCTCTGCCCGTGACCGCGACACTCCATCACGAAATGCGCGGCACCCTCGGGCATGACCTCGGCCGGTTGCGCCGCATCCCCGCAGAGCCCGTGCTGGAACACGAACGGCACCGCGCCGGGGCGGCGATAGGTGGCCAGAGTGACCCCGTCGCGGACCACATCACGGCGTGTATAGCCCTGCATCACAATAGTCCCCGCAGGAATCCGGCGACCTCTGTCGCCTCATCCGCCGCTAGGCCATGAGTGACCAGCGGCCCGTCAAACCCGATCCCGCGCAGGGCGGTGATGAAATGCGGGAAATCCACCATTCCCTTGCCCGCCGTGGCAAAGCTGCCGTCGGCGCGGCGATCCTTGGCATGGGCCATGGCGATGCGGTGGCCCAGCACCTCGACCGCGGTTTCCACCAGACCGCGCTGCGCGTCGGGGGTGGCCTCTTCGAACTGGTTGGCGGGGTCCAGAACGATGCGCAGACAGTCGCTCTGCACCTCGTCCAGCAGCCGCTTGGCCGTCGCGGTGGAGGACACGATATTGGCCATCTCCGGCTCGATCCCCAGCGTCAGCCCATGCGCCTCGGCAATTGCGACTGCCCCCTCGATCGAGGTGATCATATCGCGCCAAGCCTCGGGCGTGGCGTTGTCCGGATGATGCCGCCACTGGTCCGCCGCGTCGCGCGTTCCGGTGCAAAGCGTCAGCATCGGCGCACCGATTGCCCGCGCCACGGGGGCCAGCACCGCCAGCCGCCGCAGACCATCAGCGCGGACCGCAGCATCGGGATGCGCCATGTTGTAGGTGGCCGACAGCGCCTCGAGCCTGACGCCGGTCTGGGTCTGCGCCGCGTTGATCGCCGAAACCACCGTATCCGCCACCTCGTCCGGCATCGCCGTCAGGCCGGAACAGGCCATGTTGTACTGCACGCCCGCATATCCGGCCCCTTGCGCCGCCCGCAGGACGGTCAGCGGGTCCGCCCCGGCAAAGGTCTTGGCGAAAATTCCCAGCCGCATCAGAGGCTCCCCTCGACCTCGTCCAGACGGACGCGGCGGCCTTCGCGGACCGAACGGGCAATCGCCAGCATCCCCTGAACCGAGGCGATCCCGTCGGCAATCGTCGCGCCGGTTTGCGGTGCGCCGTCCAGAATGACGCTGGCAAAACCCTCTAGCTGGCGGCGATAGAAATGCCCGTCAGCCCCCAGCGGGCGATAGGACATGCCGGTGCTTTCGCGGAAAATATCGACCTCGGAGGTTTTGTAATACCACGGGTTATAGGTCTTGCCGATCACCGACCCGTTCTGGCCGTAGATCTGGAACCCTTCGTGCCAATCCATCCGGACCGAGACCGTCAGATCGAGGTGCCCCATCGTCCCCGAGGCGAATTCGGTATCGACGAACCAGCAATACATGCCCTTGTCCTTGGACAGGCGGGCGTGAACCGACACGATGTCCCCCGCGAAATACCGGGCGGTGTCGATCAGGTGGCTGCCATGCGCCAGCATGTAATACCGTTCCAGATCGGCCTTCGGGTCCTCGGCGGGTTTGCGGGCCTTGGCGGATTTGATGATCAGCGGCTGCACCGCATCCGTCATCGGATAGCGGTGGGTACTGTCGCAATACCACGCCTTGAGCGCGACGATCTCGCCCATTTCGCCGTCGATAAAGGCCTTGGCCTCTTGCAGCCCCAGATCGAACCGCTTCATGTGGCCGACCTGAAACACCTTGCCGGTCCGCTGCACGACCTGTTCCAGCTCGCGCGACTCCTCCAGCCCCATCGCCAGCGGCTTTTCGCACAGCACATGCTTGCCCGCCTCCAGCGCGCGGATCGACGCCGCCACGTGGAACGCGTCCGAGGTGGCGATGATCACCGCATCCAGATCGGGATCGGCCAGCATGGCGTCAAAATCGGCAAAGGTCTTGTCGGGCGCATGGGTCGCCGCCATCCGGTCCCGCAGATCGTCCGCCACATCGCAAATGGCGTAGAGACGGGCATTTTTCGCCTTGGTGCAGCTCTCGAAATGGCCTGCCTGCGCAATCGGGCCGCAGCCCAGTACACCGACGTTCAGTTTCGTCATTCTCGATTTCCTTATAGCGCGACGCCGGTTTCAGCGTCAAAGAGTACGGCCTTGTCGGCATTCACGGCAAAGGCGCGGAGCTCGCCGGTGCGGATATCGGTTCCGGCGGGCAGACGGGTCATCACCTCGGCCCCGCCCAGTCGCAGACCGACATAGATGTCGGGCCCCGTCGGTTCGATCACCTCGACCGTCGCCAGCATCGCGCCCTCGGGCTGGTCGCCGCGCGGCAGCGGTGTGAACCATTCGGGCCGCAGCCCGACCAGCACGTCACCACGGCCGGGGATCGGCAGGCGCTGCCCGTCCGCCAGCGTCACGCCGCCGTCATCCGCAACCCCCGGCAAAAGGTTCATCGAGGGCGAGCCCATGAACGTCGCGACAAAGGTA
The DNA here is from genome assembly GCA_937864535.1 of uncultured Paracoccaceae bacterium. GTDB lineage: Bacteria > Pseudomonadota > Alphaproteobacteria > Rhodobacterales > Rhodobacteraceae > Marivivens. The sequence continues at coordinate 41,010 of CALMJS010000019.1, read as the reverse complement.
TTGGCGGGCCTTTGGTAAATCTCGTCCGGCGTGCCGAACTGCTGGACGATCCCGTCCTTCATCACCGCGATCCGGGTCGCCATCGTCATCGCTTCGACCTGATCATGGGTGACATAGACGATGGTGGTGCCCAGCCGGGCGTGCAGTTTCTTGATCTCGGTCCGCATATCGACCCGCAGCTTGGCGTCGAGGTTCGACAGCGGCTCGTCGAACAGGAACACCTTGGGGTTGCGCACCAGCGCCCGCCCCATCGCAACCCTCTGCCGCTGCCCGCCCGACAGCGCCTGCGGCTTGCGGTCCAACAGATGCGAGATCTGCAACAGCTCGGCCACGTCGCGGACCTTTTCCATCCGCGCGGCCTTGGGCATCCCCTGCATGCGCAGCGAAAACGCGATATTGTCCGCCACCGTCATCGACGGATAGAGAGCGTAGCTCTGGAACACCATCGCGATATCGCGCTCCTTGGGTTCCAGATGGTTGATCGGCTGGCCGTCGATCAATACCGACCCTGTGGTCAGCGACCCCAGCCCGGCGATGATCCCCAGCAGCGTGGACTTGCCACAGCCGGACGGCCCCACCAGAACCAGAAACTCGCCATCACCGATGCTGAAATCGATATCCTTCAGAACATCGACCGACCCAAAGCTCTTGCCGACATGGCTGAATTCAAGCGTTGCCATGGTTTATCCTTTCACCGCGCCGGCCATCAGGCCCCGCACGAAATAGCGACCGGCCACCACGTAGACGACCATGGTCGGAAGGGCGGCGATCATCGCGCCCGCCATATCGACGTTATAGGCCTTGGTGCCGGTCGAGGTGTTGACCAGATTGTTGAGCGCCACCATCAGCGGCCGCGCATTCGCCCCGCCAAACGACGCCCCGAACAGGAAATCGTTCCAGATCGACGTGAACTGCCAGATCACCGCGACAATCGCGATCGGACCGGAGACCGGCACGAGGATCAGCAGGAAAATCGACCAGAACCCCGCGCCATCCATCCGCGCGGCGCTGACGATCTCGTCGGGGACGGTGACATAGAAATTGCGGAAAAACAGCGTGGTAAAGGTGATCCCATAGGCCACATGCACAAACACCAGCCCCGCCATCGTGCCCGACAGATGCATCAGCCCCAGCACGCGGGCAATCGGGATCAGTACGATCTGGAACGGGATGAAACAGCCGAACAGCATCAGCCCGTAAATCACCGTGTCATAGCGGAACCGCCATTTCGACAGCACATAGCCGTTGACCGCGCCGATGCTGACCGAGATGGCGACCGCGCAGGTGACCATCGGGATCGTGGTGCCGAAATAGCCCCTCAGTCCGGTGCATTCGACCGAGATGCAGGCCCGCGACCACGCCTCGCCCCATGCGGCCAAGGTCGGGGCGCGCGGCGGGGTGAGGATGGTGTTGGATTCAAATCCGGCCATGCCGGTGATCTCTGGCATCGACTTGAGCGAGGTGAACAGCATCGCCGCCAACGGCACCAGATACATCAGCGCCGCAATCACCAGAACGCCGATCAACAGCGCGCGGCGGAGGTGGGCCGCAACCCCGCGGCAGGATACACCATCAGCGAGCATGTCGCAACTCCGAATAGAGGTAGGGAACGATCAGCGCGGATACGAGCGCCAGCATCATCACGGCGCTGGCCGCGCCCATCGCCATTTCGTTGCGGGTAAAGGTAAAGGCATACATGAACGTGGACGGCAGTTCGGTGGCATAGCCCGGCCCGCCCTTGGTCAGCGCCACGACCAGATCGTAGCTCTTGATCGCCAGATGCCCCTGAACGACGATGGCGGTCAGGAATGCGGGACGCAGCGCGGGCAGCACGACGAACCGATAGACCGACAGCCCCCCTGCCCCGTCGATTTTCGCGGCGCTGATGATCTCGGGGTTTATGCCGCGCAGCGCGGCCAGAAACGTCGCCATGACAAAGCCGGAGGCCTGCCAGACACCGGCGATCACAACGCAGTAGATCGCCATCTTGTCCGACTTGATCCAGTCAAAGCGGAAATTTTCCCAGCCCCAGATATGCATGGCCCGCTCCAGCCCCAGATCGGGCGACAGGATCCACTGCCACGCCACGCCGGTGACGATAAAGCTCAGCGCCATCGGATAGAGGTAGACGGTGCGCAAAACGCCCTCGGCGCGGATACGCTGATCCAGCAGGATCGCCAGCACCAGCCCGACCAACAGCGACGCGCCGATATAGAGCGTGGCAAAAATCGCGAAATTCTGGACTGCGACCTCCCAGCGGGGGTTGGCCCAGACGCGTTCATATTGCAGAAAACCGACCCATTTGCCGAAATTCGGCATCATTTTGGACCCGGTCAGGGACAACAGGACGGAAAAACCGATAAACCCGTAAACCGTCACTGTCATGAGGATCAAACTGGGCAAGAGCGCGATTTGCGGCATCCATGCCCGGAGCTGTCGCTGCATAGCGGGCTCCCTATGTTGTGTAGGTTGCAGGTGGGCAGGGGGTGACCCCCTGCCCTGACAACAAAGCGTGTCTTGGGAGAGATTACATCTTTGCTGCCGCGACGGCGTCGATCAGGGCCGCCTGTGCGTCCGCGCTCGACATGTCCGAGTTGAAGTGCTGGGTCACCACGTCCAGATAGGCGCGCTGGATGGCCGCCGGTTGGCCGTGGCCATGGGCCAGCGATCCGTAGAGGTGACCCGCATCCGTTGCCTCGGCCAGATCGGCCATGGATTTTTGTGCGCAGGCGTCGAACTTGTCGCCCGGAACGTCCGTGCGTGCGGGGATCGAGCCCTTGGTCAGGTTGAACGTCTCCTGGAACACCGGCGACATCACCGAAGAGGCCAGCGACTGCTGCGCGGCGGTTTTGTCGTCGCCCACATCGAACATCGCAAAGAAGTCGGTGTTGAACAGGAACGACCCCTGCGTGCCCGGCACAACGTCACACAGGATATCGACGCCCGGCGTCAGACCGGCGGCGGAAATCTCGCCCTTGGCCCAGTCACCCATGATCTGCATGCCTGCCTCGCCCTTGATCACCATCTGCGTGGCAAGGTTCCAGTCGCGGCCGGCAAAGTTGTCGTCGACGTAGCCGCGCAGCTTGCGCATGATATCAAAGCTCTGCGCGATTTCCGGCGAGGCCAGCGCCTCGGCGTCGGCTTCGATGATCGCCTTTTGATACAGCTCGGGGCTGATCGACAGGATCACGGCCTCCCATGCGGTGGCTTCTTGCCACGGCTGGCCGCCCATCGCGACGGGGATAACGCCCGCCTCTTTCAGCTTGTCCGCGGCGGCGAAAAATTCGTCCCAGTTCGACGGCATCGACAGCCCGTTGTCGGCAAACAGCTTGGCGTTGGCCCAGACCCAGTGCGGGCGGTGCATGTTCACCGGCGCGGCGACCCAATGGCCGTCATATTTGCCAAAGGCCTGAACGGCGGGTGGCACGACGGCGTCCCAGCCCTCGGCGGTGGCGACGGCGTCCAGATTGCCCAGCAGACCCTCTTCGGCCCACTGGCGCACGTCCATGCCCAGCATCTGCGCCGCGGTCGGCGGATCACCGGCGGTCACGCGGGCGCGCAGGGTGGTCATCGCAGCCTCGCCGCCGCCACCGGCAACGGCCATATCGACCCAGCCGACGCTCTTGCTCTCCAGATCGCCCTTCAGGACCTGAACGGCGGCAGCCTCGCCGCCCGAGGTCCACCAGTGCAGTACCTCGACGTCATCGGCCCGAACGCCAGTCGTCAGAATGGCGGCGAACGCGACGCCGCAAAGTAGTTTGTTCATTGTTTCCTCCTCCAAGTTGCCACGCATGCTATTTGCATTTGTAGTGAACAAATACAAATAGTGAAGCGCACCGCTTGTCAACGGACTTTTTGCTTGGCACAACAGGTCATCATGTCGATCAATTCCGCCGTCCGGCACATCAACGAAATCCGTCTGCTCCAAGCCCTTCAAAAGAAAGGCCCGCTGTCGCGTGCCGACATTGGCCGCGAATTGGACGTGATGCGATCCACGGCAGGAAATCTGGTGGCAACGCTGACGGCGGACGGGCTCATTCGCGGGCATACGCCGACGCAGGTCGACGACAATGTCAGAATCGCAGGCCGTCCCGGCACGCTGATCGAACTGAATCCCGACCACATCTGGTTTCTGGGAGCCGATATCGGGGTGGGCTATGTCCAACTGGTGGCCATCGACTTGCAGGGGCGGACACGCCTGTCACGGCGGCTGACCCTCGCCACGCCACAGACCCCGACGGCCGTCGTGACCGCGATCGTTGCTCTGGTCGAGGAGGTCCGCGCCATCGCGCCCGAGGGCGGCCTTGGCCAGTTATGCGTCTCGGTCCCCGGCCTGATCGACAGCAGCGGCACGGTCCGCCGTGCGCCGCTGCTGGGGTGGCAGAATGTGCCCCTGCTATCATCGCTGCGCGACGCGTTGCCCGATTTTGACATCGTCGGGGAAAACGACGCCAATGCCTTTGCCATCGCGGCGGCCAACGTGATCCAAGGGGCCGAGTCCGAAGTGCTGGTGTTTCTCTGGCTCGACGCGGGTGTCGGCGGCGCGGTGTCGATCAACGGCAAGATGCTGCGCGGCGTGCACGGATTCGCCGGCGAATTCGGCCACATCGGCCTGCAGGACAACAGCAGCGACACACCGCTCGAGGGCAGCGTTGAAACCGTGCTCGGCCTTGACGCGATCCTGCGGGCCTCTGGCTGTATGGATATCGCCGGGTTTCTCGGCGCGCTGGACCAGAGCGACCCGACGGCCGGACAGATCGCCGCCGACTGGGCCAAGGCGATGGGCCGGTTGCTGGCCACTCTGGCCAATATCTTTGATCCGTCGAAGTTCGTGTTTGGCGGACAGGTCGCCCCCTTGGTCGAGAAAACCACTCTGACCATCGAAGCCACCCTCAGGGGTAGCCTCTATGATCCCGACCTCGTTCCCGCCTTTCACATCGCCACCGCTGGCAACGAAGGCGCGGCGCGCGGCTGTGCGATGCTGCTGAACAACGCCTATTTGCAGGTGGATGAAAACCGGGTGTTTGGCGGACAGGTGGCGCTGACCTCCTAGGCCTGTCTCTGGACGCGCAGTCCGGCGTCCAGAGTGCAGAGCGCTGAACGTCTAGTCTGCTTAGAACGTTTTTGTCAGTGTCACCTTAAAGGTTCGACCCGGTGCCTTGCGGCTGGCCGAGGACAGGTGGCCGACATAATCGGCATCGAGGGCATTCTCGATCCCGAACCGGACTTCGCTGCCTGCCAGCCAGCCTTGGAGTTCGGGCTTCCATGTCGCACGCAGGTTGTGCACCGTGACGTCGGGCAAATCGGCGCGCAGTGCATCGCGACGATCGGCGGCATGGACAATTTCCCAGCTCAGGTCGAGACCGTCCTCCCATTTTTTGCCCAATGACAGCTGCGCCCGATCCGCGGGACTGTTGCGCCAGACGGCATCGGTGCCATCGGGATTGTACTCGGTCCCCTCGCCCAGATGTCCGGCGAAATCGACGTAGAGGCCACTCGCCATCCCGTAAGAGGCCTCCATTTCGAACCCGTGCGACTCGACACGGTCGAGGTCGGTCGAGGTCGAACCCGACGCCGTGTAGCTGGTGATGTCCCACAGCAGGGTCTGATAGAGGTTGCCGCGCACGGTCAAGGTGTCGCCAGCGTTCAGCATATCCCCGCCTGTATAGGCAGCGCCAAGTTCGAAGGTATGCGATTTTTCCGACATGGCGAGGCGACGCTGCGCGGTGGCGCTGGTGCCCAGATCGTCGATGATCGGCAGCCCTTCGGTATAGGCGGCGGACCCGAAGAGCGACAGCCCGTTGCCGAGGTCATAACCTGCCGCCAGACCGCCCATCAGCGCATCGGTCTCATAGCTATCGGGCACCGTGACGAGCGGAACCGAGCTTTCGATGGTCGAGGTTTCGTAGCGCAGCGCGGGTGTGACGGTGAATTGCCCGATGGTCATCTCGTCGATGACGAATGCGGCAAGCCGGTTGTCGGTGCCGCCGGGCGCCGACGCGGCGTTCAGACGTTCCTTCTCGATCGCCTCGACTCCGGCAACCATGTCGTGCTCGACCGCTCCGGTCGAAAACAGCGCGCGGTTCGAGACTGTCAGTTTGTTGGTCTGATAGCGGTTGTCCGCGCAGATCACGCCATAGAACGGATTGGCGCAGAAGACGTCGACCGTCATAGTGCCCTGAAAGGGCGAGCTGCCGTCGATATAGGTCGTGTCGATCTGCTGGTCCGCGTGGGACAGGTTCACGGTCAGATCGATCAGATTGTTGCCGGGATTGTAGGCGTATTCCACCGCCGTCTGCGTCGTGTTGGTGATCCGGTCGACGCGGCCAAAGGAATCGGCCGTGGTGACGAACTGGTCGTAGGGCACGTCCTTGTCATCGGCGACGGTGTTCGAATGGCTAAAGGTCAGCGACTGGGCGTCATCCTGCCCAAAGGTGAATTTGCCTTTTGCAAGGTAGGAGGGCGTCGAAAACGCGCTGTTGCCGATGGTCGTGCCGTCGCCCGCCGTCAGGTCGTCCTGTTCGCGCAGGGAGTAGTTCAGCAGGAACTCTGCCCCTTCGTTCGGCATCCACGCGAGGTTGGTCGAGCTGACCCATGCATTTCCGTTCGTGCCGTATTCGATCGTCTGCGACCCGCCAAAGCCCACTTCGCCGCCGGTGAAATCCGAGGCGTCCTTGGTTTCCAGCTTGACCACACCGCCGACGATGCCCGCGCCGTAGGCAAAGCTGCCGATGGTTCCGCGCAGCACCTCGACCTGCCGATACAGGAACGGGTCGGTGAACAGCTGCGTGCCGATGCGATAGAGCTCTTCCGAGCCGACGCTGGCACCGTCGATCTGCACCGCGATTTTCTGGTCCGAACCATAGGTCGTATTCGCCCCGAACCCGCGGATATTGATCCCCGATCCTTGGGGCGTGGTGCCGTTGACCAGTGTGACGCCCGGAACCGAATCGATCAGTTGCGCGACCGTGCTGGCCTGACGGTCCTGGATTTCTTCTTCGTCGACCACGGTGCGGGCCAAGGCCGTGCCGTAGCTCAGGTCGCGTTTGCCGGCGGTCAGGATCAGAGTTCCCAGAAAGCCGGGGTCGCTGTCCTGCGCCATGGCGGGAACAGCCAGAGACAGACAGACAAGCGCGGTCGTACCGCGCATCAGGGGAGTGAGCATTTGCGCCATCCTTGGAGGGTTATGCCGGGGCTTGCGGAGGCTGGCGCGGCTGTTTCTAAACTTTTTGAGGCTAGGCCTATATCGACGGGTTGCAGCCTTACTGTTGCCATACTAAAACAGTCAAGTAATTTGAGAGAGCCACGCACCATTTCCTTCTGGGCGCAGCCACCGGACCACATCCATAACTCCGAGGACGCCCATGACGCAGCCAACCGCTGTCAGCCCTTCCGATATCCGTGCCTTTCTGGCCGAAAACCCGAAACTTCGCGCACGCGACGCAGCCGATGCCTTGGGCATTTCCGAGGCACAGCTCGTTGCGGCCAATGTCGGCAAGGGCACTATCCGAATCGACGCCCATCCCGACCGGATCATTCCCGCCGCCGAACGGCTGGGCGAGGTGATGGCGCTGACCCGCGTCGGCGACTGCGTGCATGAAAAGGTAGGCCATTATGGTGAGTATCATTCCGGCGAACATGCCGCGATGACCCTGACCGAGAATATCGACCTGCGGATTTTCCCCGCCCAATGGGTCCACGCCTTTGCCGTCGAAACAGAGGCCGAGCAGGGGCCGCGTCGTTCGTTGCAGATTTTCGATGCCGCCGGCGATGCGGTGCACAAAATCCACCTGCGCGCCACCTCTGCGCATGAAAACTGGTCGCAGATCTTGGCAGGACTGGCCGATGCGGATCAGGCCGACACGCAGGCCGTCGAGCCGCGCAAACCGGTCGAGGGTCCGAAATCACGGCCTGACAATCTGGAGGCCCTGCGCGCCGAATGGGCCAAGCTCACCGACACGCACCAGTTCCTGCGACTGTGTTCCAAGTTCAAGATGAACCGTCTCGGGGCCTACCGCATTGTCGGCGCGCCATGGGTGCGTCCGCTTGCCCCGACGGCCGCCGACGCCATGCTTCAGGCGGTGCGCGACAGTGGCATCGAGGTGATGATCTTTGTCGGCAACCGGGGCTGCATCCAGATCCACACCGGTCCGATCCGCACGCTCAAACCGATGGGCCCATGGCAGAATGTGATGGACCCCGGTTTCAACCTGCATCTGCGGCTCGACAAGGTGGCCGAGGTCTGGGCGGTGGAAAAACCGACGCAGCGCGGCCCCGCGGTCTCGGTCGAAGCCTTTGACGCACAAGGCGGGCTGATCTTCCAGGTGTTCGGTGTCGGCAAGGAAGGCCGCGACTCGCGGCGCGACTGGGGCCGGATCGTTGACGCGCTGCCGACCTACGCGGAGGTTCTCGCATGAAAACCCGCCTGAAACCAAACCCGCGCCCTGTCGCCCTCCTCGGCGCGATGGTCGGTGCCTTCTTTGCGGTGTCGGTCAGCGCACAGCAAGCCGCCGAGCTGCCTAACCCCGAGGCCGATATCCTGTCCATCGGCGGCACGGTCACCGAAATCGTTGTGGCGCTTGGCCAGCAGCATCGCCTAAAGGCCCGCGATACCACCTCTACCTTTCCGCCGGAGGTGACCAGTCTTCCCGATGTGGGCTACATCCGGGCGCTCTCGCCCGAAGGCGTGCTGTCGATTGGCCCGTCGCTGATCCTCTCCGAGGAGGGCGCAGGCCCCGTCGAGGCGCTCGAGGTGATCCGCGCGGCAAATGTCGCGTTTGTCGAGGTTCCCGATACGCTCACACCGGAGGGTATCCTGCACAAGATCGAGATTATCGGCGAGGCGCTCGGCGTGCCTGACCGCGCGAGCGATCTGGCCGCCGAGGTTCAGGCCGCGCTCTCGGACGCGCTGCGCGACGCGGACCGGCCAGAGGCCGAGAAAAAGCGGGTTCTGTTCATCCTGTCCACGCAGGGCGGCAAGATCAACGCCAGTGGCACAGGGACCGCAGCCGATGCGATGATCCGCATGGCCGGAGGGGTGAACGCCGTTACGGATTACGACGGGTACAAGCAGATCACGGACGAGGCTGTCGGGCTTGCCGCGCCGGACGTGATCCTGATGATGGACCGGGGCGGCGATCATGGGGCGGCGGATGACGAGCTGTTCAACATGCCCGCGATCCGTCTGACGCCCGCCGCGCAGACCCGGTCGGTCGTGCGGATGGACGGACTACTCATGCTTGGCTTCGGGCCCCGCACGGCCGAGGCGGTGCGCCTGCTCAACAGCGCGCTTTACGATCAGGACATGTGACCCGTGACGGCTGTAACGGAGATCGAGATCGTCGCACGTGACCGCCAGTTGCAGGCCCGTGCGCTCCATTGGGGGCTGGCGGGCGCGCTGGTTCTGGCCTGCCTCGCCAGCCTTCAGGTCGGTGCGACCGAGGTGACCCTGTCGGCGATGCTGGCCAAGCTGGTGCAGGGCGAGGCGCTGAGCCAGATGGAGCGCGTGGTGCTGTTCGACATCCGCCTGCCCCGGCTGGCGATGGGTGTCCTCGTGGGGGCGGCTCTGGCGGTCTCCGGCGCGGCGATGCAGGGGCTCTTCCGAAACCCCCTCGCCGATCCGGGCATTGTCGGCGTCGGGGCGGGCTCGGGGCTGGGGGCCATTCTCGCCATCGTTCTCGGCGCGCTGCTGCCTGCGTGGGTGATCGACCTTGTCGGCAATCAAATGGTGCCCTTCGCCGCCTTTCTCGGCGGGTGGGGTTCGACGATCCTGCTCTACCGGGCGTCCACGCGCGGCGGCCGCACCTCTGTGGCCACGATGCTCTTGGCGGGGATCGCGCTGGGGGCTCTGGCCGGGGCGCTGTCGGGTATCCTTGTCTACATGGCGAATGACACGCAGCTGCGCGATCTGACCTTTTGGGGGCTTGGATCGCTGGCGGGCGCGAGTTGGGCCAAGGTCCTGTCGGCCGGACCCTTGATCCTGCTGGCCATCGGCGCCGCGCTGATGCTGGGCCGTGGCCTGAACGGGCTGGCCTTGGGCGAGGCAACCGCCGCCCATATCGGCATCGACGTGCAGCGGATGAAATCCATCGCGATCCTCGCCGTTGCGGGGGCGACCGGCGCGGCGGTGGCGGTCTCCGGCGGGATCGGGTTCATCGGCATCGTCGTGCCGCATCTCCTGCGCCTTGTCTCGGGGCCGGACCATCGCACGCTGTTGTTCAATGCCGCTCTCCTTGGCGCGATCTTGCTGATCCTCGCCGATGTGATCGCGCGCGTGGTGATCGCGCCCGCGGAATTGCCGATCGGGATTGTCACCGCCGTGCTGGGTGCGCCGGTCTTTCTGTGGATCCTTCTCAAGCGCCGTGGACTGGTCGACCTATGAGCCTGACAGCCGAAAATATCCGCGTATCCTATGGCCCGCGCGAGGCGCTCCGCGGCGTCAGCCTCGCGGCGCAGCCCGGCGAGGTGACTGCCATCGTCGGCCCCAACGGGTCGGGCAAGTCCACCCTGCTGGGCGCGATCACCGCGTCGCTGCCCTATCGCGGCACGGTCTGCCTGAACGGGCGCGACATCGCAACGCTCAAACCTTGGGAGCTGGCGGCCGAGCGGGCCGTCTTGCCGCAGGCATCGCGGCTGGCCTTTCCCTTCACGGTGATCGAGGTCGTCCGGCTCGGCCTGCAATCGGGGACCGCCGGCGACCGGCCCGAGGTGCCGATGCAGGCGCTGGCCCGTGTCGGGCTGGCGCATTATGCCAACCGGACATTTCAGGAATTGTCGGGGGGCGAGGCGCAGCGCGTAATGCTGGCCCGCGTTCTGGCGCAGGTGTGGGCCCCCGTCGAACGGGGGCAACCCCGCTGGCTCTTGCTGGATGAACCCGTGTCCAGCCTCGATATCGCGCATCAGTTGCAGGTGATGGAGATCGCCCGGGATTTCGCACGCGCGGGCGGCGGTGTCATCGCCGTGATGCACGATCTGAACCTGACCGCCCTCTATGCCGACCGCGTCGCGGTGCTGGCCAGCGGGCAGCGGTTGGCCTTTGGGTCGCCGCGCGAGGTGTTGACGGATGACGTCCTGTCATGTGCCTATGGCTGCGCCCTGCGGGTCTCGAGTCCGCCGCCCGTTGGCATCCCCTATATCCTGCCCCATGCGGCATCTGCCTGATTGGACACCCATGCGACTGACCGCCCTTTTCCTGAGCCTTGCCCTGCCCGCGATGGCTGATCCTGCCGCCGAAATCGTCATACTGGGCGAGGTCCACGACAACCCCGACGCGCATCTGGGCCAAGCCGCCGAGTTGCGCGAGCTGCGCCCGACCGCCGTCGTCTTCGAGATGCTGACCGCCGCGGAGGCCGCCCGTGCCGATGCAGACCGCAGTCAGATCGCTGCAGCATGGGAGGCCAGCGGCTGGGACGATTTTCCGATCTACGAACCGATCTTCGAGGCGCTCGGGACCGCCCGTATCGTCGGCGCGGCCGCCCCGCGCGAGACGGTGCGCAGCGTCTACACCGACGGGGCCGCAGCGCTGTTCGGCGCCGATGCGGCGCGATTCGGGCTCGATGCGGACCTGCCCGAAGACCAATATGCGACACGCCTGCAACTCCAGTACGAGGCGCATTGCGAGTCTATGCCGCTCGAAATGATGCCGGGTATGGTGGCTGTCCAACGCTATCGCGATGCGGTTTTTGCCCGCGCCGCGCTAGAGGCGCTGGAAACCTACGGGCCGCCGGTTGCGGTGATTGCCGGAAACGGTCACGCCCGCACCGATTGGGGGGTGCCGGCCATGATCGCCTTGGCTGCGCCCGAGGTCACGACCCGCGCCATCGGTTTTGTCGAAACCGACAGCGGTATGCCCTTTGATGAAATCCGTATCGTGCCACCGGCCGACAGGGACGATCCCTGCGCAACCCTGACAGCTAACTGAGGACAGACCGATATATCTGGCCTCGCGCATGGACGACCAGCGACCTGCTGCAAACGGCCTGACGCTGCCGTCCCTGATCGGTCCGGTGTTCCGCACCTCGCGACGAAAGACATACTGATTTAATCAGGTATTGAAGCCCGACCCGCTGGATGGTAAACATCCACCATCCAGCGAGGGTCGGAACCCCAGCCAGAAAACGTCACGGGCGATCAAAGGCTGGAGATATGGCAAAATTCATCTGGAAACACGCAGGCTTGTGTCTGGCACTCTGCCTGTCGCACACTCCCGTTCGCGCACAGGACAGTCAGGGCGCCTTTGTGTCCATCGAACTCAACGCGCTCGAGCAGGTCGAGGACGCCTGCCGGATCAGCTTTCTGGTCCAGAACGGACACAGCTCTGGCATCGATCAGGCAGTGTATGAAACCGTGCTCTTCGATACGGACGGACGTGTCGACAGGCTGACACTCTTTGATTTTGGCGCGCTGCCGTCCGCCCGTCCCCGTGTCCGGCAATTCGTCGTCCCCGGACTTGCCTGCGCCTCTCTGGGCCGTCTGCTCGTCAATGGCGCCGCGACCTGCGCCGGGACAGACCTGCCCGAGGACGCCTGTAGCAAGGACCTCGAACTTGGCAGCCGCACCGATGTCGAGGTGCTGGGATGATCGGCTATCTTCAGGACAGCATCCTGCGCATCGCGGCTCTTGGCGGGCCGGTGGTTTTGCTGCTTTGTGCGCTCTCCGTCGTGGTTCTGGCGGTTATTCTCTATAAAGTCTGGCAATTCTCGGCTGCGGGTGTCGGACGCCACAGCGCCCTCGCGGCGGCGATTGCCGCGTGGGACGCCGGAGACCGACCCGCGGCACGCGATCACCTTGGCCGCGCACGCAGCTATCTTGCCCCTGTCGTGACCATGGCGCTGGACGGCCAGATAGATGCCGCCCGTCTCGAGGCCGAGGCCGAGGCACGGTTTGCCCGGCTCGAGAGCGGGTTCCGGCTTCTGGACTCTGTCGCGCAACTCGCGCCGCTGCTGGGGCTGTTCGGAACGGTGCTGGGCATGATCTCGGCGTTTCAGGCGCTTCAGGGGGCCGGTGCGCAGGTTGACCCCTCGATCCTCGCCGGCGGCATCTGGGTTGCGCTGCTGACCACGGCGGTCGGTCTGGCCGTCGCCATGCCGACTTCGGTTGTCCTCAGCTGGTTCGAAGCCCGGATGGACGCCGACCGCGTGCTGGCCCAGCGGGCCGTCCATACGGTGCTGGCACCGCAGACCCGCGCACCCGTCGTACAGCCCGCGGGATTGCCGGACCATGCGTAGCCCGCGGCGCAGGCGCAGACTGTCGATGACCTCGTTGATCGACGTCATCTTTCTGCTGCTGCTGTTTTTCATGTTGTCCTCGACCTTTACCCGCTTTGCCGAGGTCGAGTTCGTCTCGGCAGCCTCCGGTCGTTCGACATCGTCAGAGCGGCCCGTGTTCCTGTCGCTCGGGCCTGATGCCCTGCGTCTGAACGGCAGCCCGACAGGGCTGGGGGATCTGGCCGACGCACTTGAGACCCAGCGCAGCGATGACCAGCCGCTGGGCATTCTGGTGTCGGCCAGTGCCGATGTCACGGCGCAGCGCCTGACCGATCTACTGGTCGCCCTGCGTGCCATTCCGCGTGTTTCCGTAACTGTGCTGGAGGCGTCATGAGACGGCCGCGCATGCAGTCAGAGCGCGAACCGACCATCGCGCTGATCAATATCGTGTTCCTGATGCTGATTTTCTTTCTCGTCGCGGGGACGCTGGCAGCGCCGGTGGACAGCGACCTGCGGTTGGTCAGGACCGCCCGACTGGACCCCGGGTCCTCTGCGGATGCGCTGGTGCTGCATGCCGACGGACGCATGACCAGCCGCGGGTCAGAGACTTCGGCGGCGGCATTTGTTGCCGGTCTTTCTGACGACGCCCGCCTGCGTGTGCGGATCATCCCCGACCGCGAGGTGCCCGCGGCGGTGCTCGTCGCCCAAGGCCGCGCACTGCGCGACGCCGGAGCGGAACGGGTCGTGATCGTGACCGAACGGGGGCTGGAATGATCCGCCGCACAGCCCCGGCCAAGCTCTTGGCCCTGACGGTCGCGCTGGCCGCACATGCCGCGCTTGCCGTGGCGCTGGTGTCGGGCGAACCGACGGCAATCGCGGGCGGCACCGGCAGCGCCGAGGTAAGACTGGGCAATGCCTTTGTCGATATGGCGGCCGGAACGCTGAGTGCGGTCAGCGCCGATCGGACTGCGGCCTTGACGCCGGAACCCCCTGACCGTTTGACCGCAGAACAGGTGATGCCGACGCCGCCAGAGACTGCCACGGTGACCGCTGGTCAGGCTCCCTCGGAGGTGATCCAACCGGCAGAGGTGCAGCCCGCGCAGGCCCTGCAAACCGCCCCCTTGCCTGAGCCTGTGCAGGCGGAAACCGGCAGTGTCGCTGTCGCCGGATCACAGCGCCCCATGCCGCGCAGCGCCGCATTCGAGGCCGCGCATAGCGCGCCGCAGGCACCCGAACCCGAACCACGCCAAACCGCCGAACCCGCCCGCAGCCCCAGCCCGCCGCAGGGCAATGCCGAACGCACCGCGCAGGCGGGCGACGCCGCCGGACAGCGCGAGGCCACCGCGCAACAGAGCGGCACGGATGGCGACCAGCAAGCGGCAGGCAATGCCGCCGCGAGCAATTACCCGGGCTTGGTCATGCGCAGGCTGTCGCGGGCAGGCAAGCTGGGCCTGAACGCCCGCGGAACCGCTGTGGTCGCCTTTAGCATCGCGGCGGATGGCGGCTTGTCCTCGGTCTCGCTGGTCAGCAGCTCGGGCTCGGACGCGCTGGATCGGGCCGCGATGGCAGTGGTCAGCCGCGCGGCGCCCTTCCCTGCGCCGCCCGCTGGCGCGCAGAGCAGTTTCCGGATCGCGATCGAATGACGCGGGCGGCAGGGGTCCCGACCAGCCAGCCGCCGCGTCACACAGAGGGGACCAACGATTCCAGCCATTCGACGGTTTTCGGCAGGGCTTCGGTATGGCGGCGGACCTCGAGAATGAGATGCGGGGTTTCCTCCAGCGCAGCCAGAGCCCTGAGGACGGGCGACCAGTTGATGCGGCCTTCACCGGGGTGCCAGTGACGGTCGGCATAGCCATCGACATCTTGCAGGTGGACATGCCCCAGATGACCGGCAGCTGCCGCGATAAAGTCGGTGACCGGCGGGGCCGTGTAGCGGCCATGTGCGAGGTCGGCATGACCGGTATCGATGGAAACCCTGAGGTTGGGGTGATTGATCTCTGCGACCAGTTCGACACGGGTGGCAGGGTCGGTATCGTCGATGTTCTCGAGCATGAGAACGCAGCCGGTGTTTGCGGCCCGCTCCAGTACCGGCGCCAGACACTCGGCGGCGGCGGCAAACATGGTCGGCTTGATGTCCGGATAGTTGCGCTGGTTCAGCAGGTGCCAATAGGTGAACGGACTGTGGATCACCATGTGGGTGGCGCAGAGCGCCTCGGCGATTTCGAGGCCCTTGATAAACCGTTGCTGGATCACCTCGCGGATCGCGCGGTCAGGGTTGGCGAGGTCAAGCCCGAAGAACGGCCCGTGAATGCCGCGATGCCCCCTGTGCGGCGCAAGAACCGACTGATAGCGCGCGACGAGCTCGGAACTCTCGCCCGCGATCACATCGGGGTAGACAAAGTCCTGAATTTCAATCGGGCGATCGGCGTCGCACAGCCACGATTGCAGATTTTCAAAGGTCGGGAGGGTAACTGCCGCCCCAAAGGTTGAGAGTGCCATAAAAACGATCCCTATTTGATGCCGGCGCGCATAAAGCTCTGCACGAATTGGCGTTGGAACAAGAGGAAGCCCAAGAGGAGCGGGGCGGATGTCATCAGCGTTGCGGCATTGATCACCGACCACGTGGTGCCGCTGTCCGTGGTGGCAAAAATCGAGAGCCCGACAGTCAGGGGCCGGGTTTCAACCGAATTGGTGATGATCAGCGGCCAGAGAAAATTGTTCCAATGGTGACTGACCGACACGAGCCCGAAGGCCAGCATCGCCGGTTTGCCCAAGGGAACGTAAACGCGCCACAAAACCCCGATGAGAGAGCAGCCTTCGACCCGTGCGGCGTCGTCCAGTTCCTTGGGCACCGTCATAAAGGTTTGCCGAAGCAGGAAAATCGCAAAGCCTGACGCGAAATACGGCAGGCCGATCGCGATGATCGTATCCACGAGCCCGAGCGCGCGCATCGTCTTGTAATTCTCGACCAGAAGGATGTCGGGCATGACCAGAAGCTGAACGAGGATCAGTCCGAAGAGGAACGATTTTCCGGGGAAATCCAGTCGCGCAAAGGCAAATGCAGCGAGCGTGCACAGAACGAGCTGCGCCGCGAGGATCATCCCGACCAGCAGCGCGGTATTGAGAAAATAGCGCGAGAAAGGCGCCTGTGACCACGCACTGTAGAAATTCTCGAGTGTCAGGGGCGCCAGCAGATCAAAGCGTGCCTCGTAGGCGGCAGGGTGAAACGCGGCCCAGACGGCATAGGCAAGCGGCGCGATCCAGAGCAGCGCGAGGATCGTTCCGGCAGCGCGTATCAGGATGCGATCAAAGAGGGTCTCGCCGATCATTTGTAATGGACCCGTTTGTCCGCCGCATAGAACTGTCCCAGCCCTGCCAGCGACAGGATCAGGATCAGAACGACGGTCAGCGCGGCGGCATAGGCCGTGTCCCAGTACCGGAACCCCGTTTCAAAGATGTAGTACAGCAAGAGCATCGATGCGTTGTCAGGCCCGCCCTTGGTCATGACAAAGACATGATCCACGAGGCGGAAGGCGTTGATCACGGCATTGACCGACACGAACAGCGTCGTCGGCATGATCAGGGGCAGCGTCACGCGGCGAAAGAACGTCCATTTCGAACAGCCTTCGATGGCCGCAGCCTCCCTCAGGGTTTCCGGCACCGTCTGGAGGGCCGCCAGAAAGAAAATCATAAAGAAACCGGCTTCCTTCCAGATGGTCACGACGGCCACCGAATAGAGCGCCGTATCGGGCTGTCCGGCATAGTTCGCCGAGGCAAATCCGAAAAACTGGCGGATCTGGTCAATCAGACCGAACCCGGGGGCATAGAAGAACAGCCAGATATTCGCCACGGCAACCAGAGGCAGAACCGTCGGCGTGAAATAGGCCATTCGCATCGCTGCGACGCCCTTGAACGGTCTGTGCACCAAGAGCGCCATTGCCAAGGCAAGGGCGATCGACGTCGGGACTGTCAGCGCCGCGTAGAGCCCCGAGTTGATCATCGCCTTGATGAAAATCGGGTCCTGCAACATCTTTTGGTAGTTGCCCAAACCGACAAACATCGACGGACGCCGGCCTTTGGCCGTGGTCCAGACACTGTTAACAAGCGCCTCGACGGCCGGAAGATGTGTAAAGGTGATCAGGAATACAAAGGCAGGCAGCACCAGCAGCCAAGCGTATATCCATTCGCGACGCATCATAGGGGCACCTGTAGCAAAGTGGCGGGGCACCGTCGGGCGCCCCGCCACGCTCTGGATTATTTGTAGGCCGCCAGAATCGCCTCGGCCTCGGCCTGCGCGGCATCGAGGGCCGCTTTGGGCTCGGTCTGGCCCGTGATCGCGGCTTCGAGTGCGGAGTTGAGCAGTTGCGTGACCTTGGGGCCTTCAAAGGTGGACAGTTCCGCGACGGCGTAGTCGAGCTGGTCGCGGGCAACCAGTGCCTGCGGGAAATCGGTCGTGTAGGCGACCATGGTTTCGGTTTCCCAGACATCCGGACGCGGTGCGACATAGCCCGTCGCGATGGTCCATTTCGCGGCCTGCTCGGGCGCGGTGACCCATTTCACGAAATCCGCCGCAGCCTGAAGTTCCTCGTCCGACGATCCCTTGATCAGGTAAAAGTTGCCGCCGCCGGTCGGCGCGCCGTTCTGAACCAGACCGGGCAGGAAACCGACGCCGAAATCGAACGGCGCATTGGTGCGAACGTTGGTGAGGTTGCCCGTGGTGGTCCAGATCATAGCGGCCTGACCATCAAAGAAGGCCTTAGGCGTGCCGCCCCAATCGAGAATGCCGGGCGCCATGACGCCGTCCTCTTGCGTCAGGGCAACAAGCGCTTCGAGGGCGCCCACCGCTGCATCGGAGTTGAAGCTGACGGTCGTGCCGGTGTCGTCAGCCAGCAGCCCGCCGTTGCCGGCAACAATACCTGTCCAGAGCCACGACGGGAAACCCGACGACGGAATGTGGACGCCCCACTGGCTGACGTTGCCGGCATCGTCCTTGATGGTCAGGGCCTTGGCCATGTCGACCATGTCGGCCCAGGTCGCGGGTCCGACCTCGGGGTTCAGGCCAGCGGCTGCAAAGGCGTCCTTGTTCCAGTACAGCACAGGGGTCGACCGCTGGAACGGAATACCCCAGGTTTTGCCGTCGGTCTGGCTGTTTGCCATGAACGCGGGGTAAAAGCCGCCGATCCAGTTGTCCTGCTCTTCTGCGGTGACGAAATCGTCCCAGGCGACGATCATGTCTTCGTCGATAAAGGTGAACATGTCGGTCGAGAGCGAGATGATCAGCTGCGGGGCATTGCCGCCACGCACGGCGGTAATCGCCTTGGTCGTCGTGTCGGCATAAGAGCCCGTATAGACCGCCTCGATCGCTACGTCGGCGTTTTCAGCCATATATTGTTCGGTAAGCGCCTGAATCGTGTCCGCGGCAGCACCACCGACGGCAACCGGAAAATAGAACTCCAGCTCGACAGCCGATGCTGCCGACGCCAGCGCCACGATCGCCGTCGAGGCAAAAAAGATGTTACGCAGTTTCATGGTCAAAGTCCTTTTGGTTCGGGGACAGGGAAGAAAAGTCAAAGTCGTGCAGGCGTTTGCCTGTGGTCGCGTCAAAGGCGTTCATCGCGGTCTGCGACCAGCCGATGTGGAACCTGTCACGCGGCGTCGGCGACTGGGCTGGCTGACGCAGGACAAAGGGGGTGCCGTTGATCTGGCCGGCGACCAGACGATCCGCACCAAGGTATTCGACCCCGACCAGATCGGCCCGAGGCCCCGCATCGGTCAGGTGCAGATCCTCGGGGCGGATGCCGACCGTCAGGTTGGCGGGTCCCGAAAACAGCGCGGAGGCCGGAAACAGGTTCATCGGCGGGGTGCCGATAAAGCTGGCCGTGAATGTCGTTTCGGGACGGGCGTAGATCGCCTCGGGGATGCCGACCTGTTCGATCCGGCCACCATTCATGACGATGATCCGGTCGGCCATCGTCATGGCTTCGACCTGATCGTGGGTGACATAGACGACGGTCAGGCCCAGCTGTTTCTGGATCGACCGCAGTTCGACCCGCATGTCCGCACGCAACTTGGCATCGAGGTTCGAGAGCGGCTCGTCCATCAGACAGATCGGACGGTCGCTGATCACCGCGCGGGCAAGGGCGACGCGCTGCTGTTGTCCGCCAGAGAGCTGCGATGGCTTGCGATCCAGAAGCGGCCCGAGGCCCATCATCTCCGCCACCCGTTTCAGCCGCTCGGCCTGCACGGCTCTGGACGTTTTGCGCACCGCCAGTCCGAACAGGATGTTCTGGCGCACGCTGAGATGGGGAAACAGCGCATAGGACTGGAAAACCATCGACAGGCCACGCGCGCCCGGAGGGGTGCCGCGCATATCCTGGCCCTCGATCAGGATCGTGCCATCCGTCTGCGTATCCAGCCCCGCAATCAGGCGGAGCAATGTCGATTTGCCGCAGCCCGAAGGACCGAGCAGAACAGTGAATTCGCCTGCCCTGATCGGGACCGATACCTCATCGAGTGCGCGATTGCGGTCAAACGCACGGGTGACGCGGTCAATTTGTATCGCGATATCTGAAATCTGCATACGTGTGCACAGACCATGTTGATGCTACGCTTTGGTGACAATCGGATTAATGTTTTGTGATGGTGACGCGCTGCACACACCGGCGTCGCGGGGACTGCCGGCAGGGGTGGATCATTCCACCGGCATGCAGGTCATCACGATCATATCATGATCCGAGAGAGGAACCTCTCCGGCCATGGACGACACGATCCGCGGTGACACCGCCGCAAGACCGCGACAGGCAAACCAGTCGAGTTTCATCGTCCGGTCCGGATGGCGGGTGATCAGGCTGGGCCGTGTTGTCATGCCATCGGCGGTGCCGTCCCAGTGATAGCCCCGCTCCCGCGCGGTCTGGAACAGCGTCTCTGACCGCCAGTCGAAATCCGGAGGCATATGGTTTCCCGTATTCAGATCGCCGCCGATCACCACCGGCAGTCCGGGGGCGAAAACGTCGATGGCATCCATCAGCCGCCCGGCCTGTGCCGCCCGATGCGCCGCGTTCGCATTGCTCTCCAGATGCGTCGAGACGACACACAGCGGCCCGTGATCGGTTGCGACCTCGGCCAAGAGAGCCATGCGCCCGCCGATCCTCGGCTGACCCGGATCTGCGCCAAACTCGGTCGAAAACCAATGCCCGTGGCAATCGAGACGCACCAGCGCCACACGGTTGAACGGCACAGCGGACAGGATCGCATTGCCATGCCAGCCACGGGCGTTTTCGGTCTCTGTGCAAAATGCGCGTTCGGTCGGGCTGCCTAGGCCAAGCTCGAAAAACTCGACCCCGAACACATAGACCATGCCCAGCCGTTCCGCGACCTCCCGGGTCGTGTGGCGCTGGCCAGTGCGTGCCATGCCGTGATCGACCTCGGACAACAGAACGATGCTCGCGCCCTCTGTTCGCAGTTTGTCGGCGGTTTCCTGCGGAAACAGGCAGCGTTCGACATTCCACGCGGCAATCGTCATCGGGGTTGCCAGCACCTCTGCGCACGCCGCTCCGCCCGTTTGCACGCGATGCATCGCCTCTGTCTGGTCAAACAGAGCGCGATGGGCCTCCGACGTGCGCGGCGCGGACAGGATTTTCTCCCGCATCTCTGCCGGGACCAAGGGAAGTTCGGTGACGATTTCGGTGATCATAGGCGGCGTCCTGTCCGGGGATCGAAAAACGAAAGCGCCGCAGCCTTGATCGCGACGCGCAGCGGTCCGACCGCGGCCACGACGTCCTTGGCGACGCTGACCATGACGGGCTGGCCGGCCCAGATTGCATGCAGGATGCGATGCGCCCCTAGCTCTTCGATGAGGGTCACCTCGATGGCGTGGTCGCCATGGGCATCGGGTACGATGTCTTCTGGCCGGATACCCACGGTCACGGGGCCATGGCCCGCCAAGGCCGCAATGGTCTGCCCGCCGAGCACGACCGCCCCCTGTTCGACACTGGCATCCAGCAGGTTCATCGCAGGCGCGCCCATAAAGGACGCGACAAAGGTCGAGGCAGGGAAATGATAGACCTCGGAGGGGGTGCCGATCTGTTCGATCTGCCCGCCGTTCATCACGATGATCCGGTCGGCCATCGTCATGGCTTCGACCTGATCGTGGGTGACATAGACCGATGTCACGCCCAGCCGGCGTTGCAGGGCCTTGATCTCGATCCGCATCTGGTTGCGCAGTTTCGCGTCGAGGTTCGAGAGCGGTTCGTCGAACAGGAACAGCAGTGGATCGCGCACAATCGCCCGCCCCATCGCAACCCGCTGGCGCTGCCCGCCCGACAATTGCGAAGGCTTGCGATCGAGATAGTCGGTCAGGTTCAGCAGATGTGCGGCCTCTTCGACCTTCTGGTGAATGATGTCCTTGGCAATCTTGCGGTTTTTCAGCCCGTAACCGATGTTTTTCCGCACGGTCATATGCGGGTAGAGCGCGTAGTTCTGGAACACCATCGCGATATCGCGGTCCGCCGGATCAATAGAATTCACGACACGCTCGCCGATGTGCAGAACGCCGTCCGTGATGTCCTCCAGTCCCGCGATCAACCGCAGCATCGTGGATTTGCCACAGCCTGACGGACCGACGAGCACGACAAATTCGCCCTTTTCGATGGTAAAACTTGCGGGTTTCACCGCTTCATAGCCGTTGGGATAGATTTTGCGGAGAGCGTTCAGAGTAACCTGAGCCATGCTGAATTCCTTACTTGTCTGAGTCCGTCAGGCCCTTGACGAACCAGCTCTGGAAGAAAATGACGATGAGAACGGGCGGAAGGATCGCGATGATCTGGAGGATGTTCGATTTGCCGTATTCCGGCAGGTTCGTGCCCTCGAGGCTCTGGGTGATCTGCTTGATCCCGCGCACAAGGGTGAACATCCCCTCCTCTGTGGTAATCATGGTGGGCCAGAGATACTGGTTCCAGCCATAGACGAACATGATGATGAACATCGCCGCGATCATGGTGCGCGAGAGCGGCACCAGAATATCGACAAAGAACTTGATCGGGCCGGCCCCGTCGATCCGCGCGGCCTCGATCAGTTCCTCGGGGACAGACCGAAAGAACTGCCGGAAAAAGAACGTGGCGGTGGCCGAGGCGATCAGCGGGATGATCAGACCCTGATAGGTGTTCAGCATCCCCAGCTTTTGCACGATCTCGTAGGAGGGCAGGATGCGCACCTCGAGAGGCAAGAGCAGCGTCGTAAAGATGATCCAGAACGCGAAGGTCGCGAACCTGAGGCGGAAATAGACGATGGCATAGGCCGCCATCATGCCGATCACGATCTTGCCGATGGCAAAGCCGAACCCGAGGATCATCGAATTATACAGCATGTTCAGGCCGGTGTTCTTGCCGCTGAACCCCGAGGCTTCGAACATCGCCTTGTGGAAATTCACGGGGATCTGGTCCCCGAATACCAGACCCGGACCATTGCGCATGGTTTCCAGATCGGTCGTAGAGGCCATTTGCAGCAACATCACCACCGGAAGGATCATCACCAGCGATCCGGTGATCAGGATCAGATGGTCCACGATGGCGGTAAACTTGACAGGTTTCATCACGATCCTCAGGTATAATGGATGCGGCGTTCGACCATGCGGAACTGGAACACCGTCAGCGCGAGGACGAGCACCATCAGCACGACAGATTGTGCCGACGATCCGCCAAGGTCATTGCCGCGAAACCCGTCCACATAGACGCGATAAACCAGTGTCATCGGGTTGTTGCTCGGTTCGCCTTTGGCCAGCGTGTCGATGATGCCAAAGGTGTCAAAGAGCGCGTAGGTGATGTTGATGATCAGCAGGAAAAACGCGGTCGGCGCCAGCAGCGGAAAGGTGACATCCCAGAAACGTCCCGTGGCCGAGCGGTTATCGATCAGCGCGGCCTCCCGCACGGATTTCGGAATCGATTGCAGGCCCGACAGGAAGAAAATGAAATTGACCGGCAGCTGTTTCCAGACAGAGACAACGACCATCGCAAAGGCGGTGTCGAAATAGGTCACGCCCAATCGGAAATCCCATCCGAACAGGCCAAAGAAATCCTTGAGCGGTCCCCAACTCTGGTCGAACAGCACAAGTCCGATAACGCCCGCGACGGGCGGCGCGACCGCGTAGACCCACATCAGCAGGGTGCGATAGGTCTTGGCCCCCTTGATGACCTTGTCGGCCTTGACCGCCAACAGCAGGGCGAGCGACAGCGAGAGCATCGTCACGATGAGCGTAAAGATGACCGTGAATTGCGCCGATCGCAGATAGGCAGAGGATTTCAGCAGCGCGGTGTAGTTTTTCATCCCGACAAAGGTTTCGCCAAAGCCGAAAGGGTCCTGAAGGTAGAAGGACGACTTTACCGCGTGGGCGGCGGGCCAGTAAAAGAAGATGAGGATGATGGAGAGCTGTGGTAGCAGCAAAAGGATCGGCAGCCACCGTGTCGAAAATCCCGCCCGTTTCATGAAACCCCCGTAAATATGGACTGGCGACCACAGGTCCGTGGCCGCCAATGGTGCTCTGGTCTGGCGATTAGCCTTGGGTCATCGCAAAGCGCGACAGCAGTTCGTTCGCTTCGGTTTCGATGGTCGCAAAGGCGTCCTCGACCGAGGTTTCGCCGGTCAGGATGCGGCCGAATTCGCGGTTCATCACGTCACGGATCTGGACGTAGAAGCCCATGCGATACCCCTTGGTGTGTTCCCCCGAGGGCAGCGACAGCTGTTTGATGCCGACTTCGGCAGCCGGGAAACGGTCATAGTGACCATCGGCCTTTGCCATTTCATAGGCAGCCGTGGTGATCGGCACATATCCGGTCTCGCGGTGCCACATGTACTGCACCTCGGGCGAGGTCAGATACTGGAAGAATGCAGCGGTCGCGGCGTTTTCCTCGTCGGACTGGCCGGACATCGCAAAGAGCGACGCGCCACCGATAAAGGTCTGGGTCGGCTCGGTGGTGACGGACTCCCAGTAGGGGAGGTAGGTTGCCGAGAATTCGAACGGCAGGTCTTTTTGCATCAGGCCGCCAAAGGACCCCGAAGACCCCATCCACAGGCCGACCTTGCCTTCTTCGAACGGCGCCTGGTTGTCGTCCCACGACGCGCCGTACCAGCCAAAGTAGCCCTGATCGAGCCAGTCCTTGACGTGGGTCCAGTGCATTTTCAGTTCGTCGGAGTTGACGAGGATCTGCGTGTCGACCCCGGTGTAACCATTGTCGTTCGTTGCGAACGGCAGGTTGTGGCGCGACATGAAGTTTTCGACAAAGATCCACGGCGAATGCGACTCTGCCAGCGGAATGTAGCCCGCAGCGACCAGCGCCGGTGCGGTCACGGTTTCGAACTCTTCCCAGGTCTTCGGGGCTTCGACGCCGGCAGCCGCCAGAGCGGTTTCGTTGAAATACATGATCGGCGAGGACGAGTTGAACGGCATGCCGATCATCTTGCCTTCGGCATCCGCATAGAAATAGCGCACGCCCGAGATGTAGTCGTTGATGTCGAAATCGACACCGTTGGCCAAGAGCAAGTCCTGTACCGGGATCGTCGCACCCTTGGCCCCGATCACGGTGGCGGCGCCCGCGTCGAACACCTGGATGATGTTCGGCTGTTCGCCCGCGCGGAATGCGGCGATACCGGCGGTCAGGGTTTCCTCGTAGGTGCCCTTGAACACCGGGGTGATGGTGTATTCGTCCTGGCTCGCGTTGAAATCAGCGGCGATCTGGTTGACGGTTTCCCCCAGTTTGCCGCCCATGGCATGCCACCAGGTGATCTCGGTTTCAGCGAATGCGGTGTTGGCAACCAGCGCGAGGGCGGCAGCCGAAACAAAAGTCAGATGTTTCATTCTCATTCTCCAATCAAGGCCGTCCGGCCTTGTGTTAGACAACGCCCTGTCAGTCGGACGCAAAGGCAGGTTCCAGCCCACGGCGGGCCACTGTTTTGCCAGACAGGCGCTGCGCATCGAAACGGCTTGCACACTGTCTGCACACGTGTTCACATAGCGGTGTTCTGTAACGGCAGAGTGACGCGGAGTGCATTCTTTCATGACTGGTCAAAAACGTAGGGTCACGGCGGCCGATGTGGCGAAACTGGCGGCGGTGTCCCGATCCGCGGTCTCGCGCGCTTTTACACAGGGGGCCTACCTCGATGCGGAGAAGAAAGCCCGCATTCTCGCTGCGGCCGAAGACCTTGGCTATCGTCCAAATGCCCTCGCCGCCAGCCTGCAAGGGGCCGGGTCCAACCTCGTCGCCATTTTCGTCGGGGATATGCTGAACCACTACGACAAGGAGGTCGCGACCGCATTGATCAATGGGCTGAACGCTGCGGGTAAATGGCCGATCGTGATCGGCGGATCGGGCGACGCCGCAAAGGCGGCGATCCGGAACGTGCTGCGGTATCCGCTCGACTCCATGATCCTTCGATCCGGCAGCCTTGGCGCGGATGTGGTGTTTCCCTGCCTGAAACTGGGCATTCCGGTCATCTCGTCCGGGCGCATTGTCGAGGCGCCGAATGTCGATAACATCTGTGTCCGCAATCGCGAGGCCATGGCGACTCTGACAGCGCATCTGGTCGCACAGGGGCGGCGCAGGTTTGCCTTTATGTCCGGGCCAGAGGCGTTCTGGTCCTCCGGCGAGAGATACCGCGGCTTCAAAGAGGCCCTCGCTGCCCGCGGTCTGGAACCCGTGGCGCGTCTGTGCGGCGATTATTCGGCCATCGGCGGGTATACCGCGATCAGGGACTATGCCGATATTGCCGGACTCGACGCTCTGGTCTGTGCCAACGATGCGATGGCGATCGGTGCGCTGATGTATCTGAAAGAAAACGGAATCGCCGTACCTGACAAGGTCGCGGTCACCGGATTTGACGATATGTCGATGGCGGAATGGCCGACCGTGGGACTCACGACAATGCGCAATCCAATCGGTGCCCTGATCGACGGAACCATTGATCTGCTCTTGGCGCGTCAGGACACTCCGGATCGATCCCCCGAAACCAGATGGCTAGAGGCCGAACTGGTCCTGCGTTCCACACATTGAACCGGAATATCCCCTTTTGCGGTCCTGGGTCTGAAAGAGGACATCATCGCATGATATAAAATCATAGTGATCATACCAGTTGACATGATGATAATTATAAATACAGTCCCGCCAGACCGATGGAGGACACACGATAAACGTGTGAAGCGGTCACATGGAGGAACTTATGAAACTGTCCCGTCGTCATTTCATGGCCGGTGTCGCTGTCACGGCTATTCTGCCGGTGGCGCGTCCGGTGTTTGCCGCCGAAAAAGGGTTGATCGCGATTATTACCCCCAGCCATGACAACCCGTTCTTCAAGGCCGAGGCTGTCGGTGCCGAGGCGCGCGCGCTGGAGCTGGGCTATGAAACGCTGGTTCTGGTCCACGATGACGATCCGAACAAACAGTCCGAACTCTTTGACAGCGCCATTGCCCGCGGCGCCAAGGCGATCGTGCTGGACAACGCCGGTGCCGATGCCACCGTCGCCGCCGTTCAGCGGGCCAAGGATGCCGGCATCCCGTCCTTCCTGATCGACCGCGAGATCAAGGAATCCGGCATCGCCGTCAGCCAGATCGTGTCGAACAACTATCAGGGCGCGCAACTGGGTGCCGAAGAGTTCGTCCGCCTGATGGGCGAGGCTGGCAACTATGTCGAACTCGTGGGCCGCGAGGCCGACACCAACGCCGGGATCCGGTCGTCGGGCTATCACGACATCATCGACCAATACCCCGACATGACGATGGTGGCGCAGCAGTCGGCCAACTGGTCCCAGACCGAAGGCTATGAGAAAATGGAAACCATCCTGCAGGCAAACCCCGACATCAAGGGCGTAATCTGCGGGAACGACACCATGGCGATGGGCGCTTGGGCCGCACTCGAGGCCGCTGGCCGCACCGATGTGATCGTTGTCGGCTTTGACGGGTCGAACGATGTGCGCGACTCGATCCTCGCGGGCGGGATCAAGGCGACGGTCCTCCAACCGGCCTACCGTCAGGCCCAGATCGCCGTCGAACAGGCGGACCAGTACCTGACCACCGGATCGACCGGTCAGGACGAAAAGCAGCTGATGGATTGCGTGCTGATCAACGGCGACAACGCAGCCAAGCTCGAGACCTTCGCCCTCTCGGCCTAAGCTCTCTCCCAAGCGGGCGTCGGGGGTCTCCCGCGCCCGCCCCTTCTTTTCAAAAGGACCCAGAATGCGCGACCTATTCACGCCGCTCGCGATCCTGTCTTGTGCGCTCTTGCCGCTGGCGGGCTGCAAGATCGTCAAGACCCCCGATCCGCAGGCCGCCGCGACCGAGGTCGCCGGCACCACCGACGAGGCCAGAATGGCCGCCTATGCGGGCGAAATCTGGGACAGCAAGGTTCTGCCCGTCATCGCCGAACACGCGGTACCGCTGACCGGGTTGCGCGGCAAAATCGCCAGCGAGGGTCTGGATGCGGCAGGCGCTGCCCATGGTCTGCGCCCTGTGGGCGAGGCGAACCCGTGGAACTTTGCCGCCACGGGCGAGGGTGTGATCGTCGAGGCCAATACCGCCAGCCGCGCGGCCAAGCTGCTGGTCGATATCGACGCGGATGGCGCGGCGGATGTGACCTTGCAGCTGGGTCCGGTCATTCGCGGCACCTCGCTGCGCGATGCGATGCCCTTCCTGATCTTTACCGATTTCCGCGACCAGATCGAATTCGCCAAGCTCGCCGGCGCGCTGAATGCGCTGGCCCATGCCGCAATCACCCTGCCCGAAGGCGAACTGGTGGGCCGCACGGTCGGTTTCGAGGGGGTCTTTACCCTGCGAAACAAGGGCGACGCCATCGAACTGGTCCCGACCCGGCTGACGGTGCAATGATGCAGCCCGATACCCATCCGATCGGCCTGCGCATTCGCGGCGGCACCAAGGTCTACCCCGGCACGGTTGCGCTCAAAAACGCCGATTTCGATCTGCGAATGGGCGCGGTCAACGTGCTGGTCGGGGAAAACGGCGCTGGCAAATCCACCATGATGAAGGTCATCGCAGGGGTGGAACAGCTCACCTCTGGTCAGGTCTTTGTCGGCGACCAAGAGGTGCATCTGACCTCGACCGAGGATGCGGCGCGGCATGGCGTCGACATCGTCTACATCAGTCACCGGCTAGAAGAATTGATCCGCATCGGCGACTATATCACCGTCCTGCGTGACGGGGTGATCACCGGGGCGCGGTCCATGCAGGGCGTCGATATCCCGTGGATCGTCCTGAACATGATCGGTGACGCCAGCAAGGATTTCCCGAAAACCATCGACCACCCCTTTGGCCCCGAGGTGTTCCGCGCCGAAGAGATCTATCTGCCCGACGCCTCGGGCGGGTTTGCGGTCGATGGGGTGTCCCTGTCGCTGCGTGCCGGAGAAATTCTGGGCATCTACGGGCTGATGGGCGCGGGCCACACCGCATTTGTCGAAACCGCAATGGGCCGCTATCCGCATGCGCGGGGGCGGTTCACCGTGGGCGGTGCCGTGGTCAGCTCGCCGCATGTGTCCGACCGGATCAGAATGGGGCTGGCCATCATCCCCGAGGACCGCAAACAGGACGGTCTGGTCCAGATCCTGTCGATCCGCGAAAATATGACCCTGTCGTCGCTGGGCGATCTGTCCCGACTGGGGCATCTGGACCTGCCACGCGAACGGCAGACGGTGTCCGACTATGTCAAACGGTTGCTGATCAAGATCGCCTCGCCGGAAAATCCGGTCTCCTCGCTCTCGGGCGGCAACCAGCAAAAGGTCGTCATCGGCAAGGCGCTGCCTCTGCGGTCGGCCACGCCCTCACCCACCAGAAGGAAACCGTATGATGACGGCCATGTCCAACACGCCCGCCCCTGCGGGCCAGTCCAGCGCGCTGCTCGTCCTGCTCAGGGCGCGGACCTTTATCGCGCTGATCCTCGTGACGGTGTTCTTTTCGGTGTTCGCGCCGAATTTTCTGTCGGCGGCGAACCTCGTGATCATGTCCAAACACGTGGCGCCGAATGCCTTTCTGGCGATCGGCATGACCTTTGTGATCGTGTCCGGCGGGATCGACCTCTCGGTCGGCTCGATCGTCGGCCTGTGCGGGATGGTCGCGGGGTATCTGGTTCTGAACGGTATCGACCTCGGGCTGGGCTGGTCGATCCAGTTCAACACGCTGGAAATCTGTCTGATGGTGGTGGCCGTCGGGGTGCTGATCGCCGCCTATATCGCCAGCCGCACACCCTTGGGACGCTATATCTACGCGGTGGGGGGCAACGAACGCGCGGCGGGCCTGTCCGGGGTCAAGGTCAACCGCGTCAAATACTTTGTCTACATGTTCTCCGGTCTCTGCGGCGCCCTGGTCGGGATCATCATCTCGTCGCAACTGGTGGCCGCGCATCCGGCGACGGGCGACACCTTCGAACTGAACGCCATCGCGGCGGCGGTTCTGGGCGGCACCTCGATGGCCGGTGGCCGCGGCAGGATCGGTGGCACCATCATCGGTGCCTTTGTGATCGGTGTCCTGTCCGACGGTCTGGTGATGATGGGCGTGTCCTCTTTTTGGCAGACAGTCATCAAGGGGCTGGTCATCATCGCCGCAGTGGTTATTGATCAGGCGCAACAGCGGGTTCAGGCGCGCGTCGCGCTCCAGGCCCAAGCCGCAATTCAATAAGGAGGCCCGGCCATGAAACTCGCCCTGATCGGCTGCGGATTTTTCGCCATCAACCAGCTCAACGCGTGGAAGGACATCGCCGGCGTCGAGGTTGTCGCGCTCGCTGATCTGGACACGGGCCGTCTGGATGTGGCCGCCGCGCTGTTCGACTCTGTGCGCACCTACACCAGCGCCGAGGCGATGTTCGCGGACGGCGGCTTTGACGCGGTGGATATCGCGACCACCGTCGGGTCACATCGGGCGCTGGTCGAACTGGCCGCCCGCCACAACGTGCATGTCATCTGCCAGAAACCCTTTGCCCGCACGCTAGAGGATGCGCGGGCCATGGTCGATATGGTCGCCGCGACGGGCAAAACCCTGATGGTCCACGAAAATTTCCGCTGGCAATCCGCCGTCCGCGCCGCCATCGACGCGGTGCGCAGCGGGGTGATCGGCACGCCGTTTTTCGGGCGGATCAGCTTCCGTTCGGGCTATGACGTGTTTTCCGGTCAGCCCTATCTGGCCGAGGGCGAGCGGTTCATCATCGAGGATCTGGGCATCCATAGTCTCGACATCGCCCGTGCGCTGTTCGGCAATGCCACCCGCATCACCGCCACCACCCGCCGCATCAACCCCGCCATCAAGGGCGAGGATGTCGCCACCATGCTGCTAGAGCACGAGACCGGCGCGACCTCGGTCGTGGACTGCTCTTATGCGACCCGCCGTTCGCCGGAAACCTTTCCCGAGAGCCTGCTGGAAATCGACGGCGATCTCGGCACGATCCGGCTGGACGCAGGCTATCGGCTGTCGGTGCAGATCGGCGATCAGGTCACCGACCGGGATGTCTCGCCGCCGCTGCTGCCTTGGGCCTCGCGGCCGTGGCACAACATTCAGGAGAGCGTGCAGATCATCCAGCAACACTTTGTCGATTGCCTGCGCGACGGCACCGAACCCGAAACCAGCGGGCGGGACAATCTGCACACCTTTGCCTTGGTCGAGGCCGCCTATCTCTCCAGCCGCGACCATCGCACTGTGACCTTGGCGGACCTATGAACGCGCTCTTTGGCACCGATCTGCCCGACGTTGCCACCGAAACGGTGAGGGTGGGCAAGCTGACCTTTACCCTGCAGGGCGGCGCCCTGCGCCACATCTGCTATGGCGGGGTCGAGATGATCCGCGGCATCGCGTTTCTGGTCCGGGATCGCGACTGGGGCACCCTCGCGCCGCGCATCACCGAGGTGTCGCGCCAGTCCGGCGACCGATTTTCCCTGCATCTGCGGATGCAGTTCCACAGCGGCGACGCCACGATGGAGGTCAGCCTGCACATTGCCGCCGATGATCGGGGGCTAGAGGTCTCTGCCACGGGGGCGGTGGACCAGCGGTTCGAAACCAACCGCACGGGCTTTACCGTGTTGCATCCGGCGGCTGTCGCAGGCTGTCCGGTATCGGTGGGCCATGCGGATGGCACAACCCGCGCCGCACAGTTTCCGGTGCTGATCGATCCGTGGCAGCCCTTCATGGATATCGTCTCGCTCGAACATGATCGCGCGGGGCTGCGGGTGCGCTGCGATCTGGCTGGCGATACCTTCGAGATGGAGGATCAGCGGCAATGGGGCGACGCCTCTTATAAGACCTACAACCGTCCGCTGGCCCTGCCGTGGCCCTATGACCTGACCCCCTCGGACCCGCTGGCCCAATCCGTTCGGGTGACATGGACGCCGGTCGCGACCGCCCCTGTGGCCCCGCTGGCCTTTCCCGCTGATGTCACCTTTCCGCAAACCGCGCTGCTGGTCACCCCCGCCGAGGCGCTGCAGCTCGCGCAGACGCCACAGGATCTGGAGCAGGTCGCGCCGCAGCGTCTGCTGTGTCACATCGACTGCGCCCTCGGCGCGCCCCGGGATCAGATCGCGGCCTTTGCCCGGCTTCAGGCCGCCTGTCCCGATGTGATCTACGATGCCGAGGTGATCTGTACCTTTGCGCCGACGATCCGCGCAGAGCTCGACCTCCTGCGCGACGCGATGGCTGCCGCCGGTTTCAGTCCCGACAGCGTGCTGATCTGTCCCTCGGTGGACCGCCAGTCGACGCCGCCCGGGTCGCAGTGGCCCGATTGCCCGCCGCTGGCCGACATCCACGCCATTGCCGCCGAGGTGTTTTCCAGCGTCACGCGCGGCGGCGGCATGGTCAGCTTTTTCCCCGAACTCAATCGCAAGCGTCCGCCGCTCGACCATCTGGATTTCGTCAGCCATGGCCTC
The DNA here is from genome assembly GCA_937864535.1 of uncultured Paracoccaceae bacterium. Classification (GTDB taxonomy): domain Bacteria; phylum Pseudomonadota; class Alphaproteobacteria; order Rhodobacterales; family Rhodobacteraceae; genus Marivivens. The sequence continues at coordinate 8,908 of CALMJS010000019.1, read as the reverse complement.
TGTCCGATTGTGCATGCCGCCGACGATGTGTCGGTGATGGAGACGCTCGAGGCGATCCCCTATATCACCTATTCGGCGCGGCAGATCATCGGAGACCGCGACTACCGCATCGGGCCTGCGACAATCGCCATGCGCCAGAACCCCTATGGCACCCGCACGATCCCGAACCCCGATGCCGACCGGGTGTGCATGGCTGACGATGACCCCCGCCATCGCGCACAGTTCGGTGCGGCCTATGTGATCGGACTGGCGACCGCCTTGGCCAAGGCGGGCGTGACCGTCTGGACCCCTGCCGCCGTCTATGGCCCCCGCGGTCTTGGCGGGCCGATCGTGCAGGCCATCGCGGCCTTGGCCCGCTGCGCCGGTGCGCCGGTCCTGCATGCCGAAATTCGCGATGGTCTGGCGACGCTCGTCGTCGGACCCACGCGGTTTCGGGCGAACCTGACGGCGCAGAGGGTCGATGACCTCGGTCCATACGAATGGTCGCAAACGGCGTTGACTGGACGGATGGAGGCTGCGCCTGTAAATACTGCCCAATGACGGCATGAGGTACGGACTGGCATGGCATTGGCGGCACATAGAAAAACGGACACGGACAAAATCGTCAGACGCAAGCTGTCCGATCAGGTGTTGGAAAAACTGCGCGCCATGATCGTGTCGCACGAATTGATGCCCGGTGATTACATGCCGTCCGAGCGGGCGCTGATGGAGCGGTTCGGTGTGGGTCGTCCCGCCGTGCGCGAGGCGTTGCAGTCCTTGCACAATAGCGGGCTGATCAGCATCAACCACGGCGAACGGTCGCGGGTGAATGCCCTCGACGCCAGCACTGCCCTCAATCAGTCCGATGAAATCGCGCGGCTGGTGCTCAGCGCTGTTCCGGACAATCTCGAACATCTCAAACAGGCCCGCCAGATGTTCGAACTGGGCATGGTGCGTGTCGCCGCGCTGAATGCGACGGCAGAGGACATCGCCGACCTGCGTGCCATTCAGGCCGAACAGGTGGAAAATCTGGGCGACGCCACCGCGTTTATCGCGGCGGATATGCGGTTCCACACCCGACTGGCGCAGATCACCGGCAATCCGATCATCCTCGCCGTCTCCGAGGCGATGCTGGGCTGGCTGTTCGAATACCATGTCAGCCTGCTGCACTGGAACGGCAAGGAAGACGTCACCCTGGCCGAACATGCGCAGATGATCGACCTGATCGAACAGCATGATGCCGATGGCGCGGTGGCGATGATGACCCGCCACCTTGCCCGGTCTGCCGCGGTGTTCGAACCCAAATCCTAGCGCGCGCCGCCGCCGTCGCGGATCCAGCCAAAGAAATCCATACTGCCCATCTGACCGCCCTTGAGGGCGATTTGCAGGCCGTCGTGATGCTCTCCGCCATAGCCGATGCACAGCGACGCGCCGGGGATCGTCGGGGCAATCGCCTTGATCGCCCTGAGCCCCAGCGCCCGCATCCCGTGCCCCGAGGTGTCGCCGCCCGAAATCACCGCGCGGGTCAGGCTGGATCGCCGCAAAATGCCGTCCAGCACCTGCCCCAGTGCTATCCCGATGGTTTTGTTGACCTGCTCCATCGGCACCCCCGTGCGGGCCGAGGTGGCGCGGACCTCTGCGACCGCCGGGTCCTCTGGTCCGGTGGCGGTGCAGACCAGCGGGCTCTGACCCTGTGACAGACAGCGCAATCCGGCCTCGACCGCGGCGGCGATCTGGGCGGCGGCCTCGTTCGGGGCGGCGATCAATCGCGCCGCATCCAGCCGGATCACGTCAAACCCGTTGGTCACGGCCCAGTCGATCTGCTGGGCGGTGCTTGGGGATACCGAACCCGACACCACCGCGATCTGCTCCACCCGTCCCGCCGATGAGGGCGGGGCCACGCGGGGGATCAGGCCGATGTCCTGCCAGTGCCGGACCAGCGCGAATTCGACGCCTTGCGATCCGATGACAAAGGACAACTCGTCCCTGTTGTCCCAGAGCAGCCGTCCGGCGGCGGCTTCGGACCGCTCTTCCATGCTATCGACCGACACCAGCCGCGCCCCCGTCGCCAGCAACGCGGACAATCGCGTGGCAGGGTCGGTCCACAGCGCCTCTAGGTCAATCAATCCGGTGGGCAGATCGGTCTGCGTGGCCAGATGCAGCATCAGGTCCGCCTCGGTCATCGGCGTGACCGGGTGGCGCGCCATCACCGGATGCCGGTCCAGACGGAATACCCCGTCAAACGTGCCCGCGAACAGGTGCCCAAAGGCCTGATACCGGCGCATCTGCGGTGCCGCGGTCAGGACCGGCGCCGCGCGTGCCCCCGTCACCCGCAGGCCAATTTCGGCGGCCCGTCCGATATTGCCGGTCTGCGCCGAGGAATCGAAGGTCGAGCAGACCTTGTAGTGCAGCAGCGGTGCGCCAAGGGATTGCAGGAAACCAAAGACCTGCGGCAGCGCCGCGTCCATCCACTCCGGTCCCTCTGTCCGCGCGGTCGAGGCGATGCCGATCGCCCCTGCCCCGTCGAACCGCGCCAGCAATTCGGCATCGGGCTGGTCGGCGAACAGCACGGTTTCGATCCCGGCAAAGGCGAGAACCTCCATCACCGCCGCAGCGCCGGTAAAGTCGTCCCCGTACCATGTTATCAGTGGGTTCACTTATTTTCCTTCCGTCCGGCCGGGATGCATTCGGCTGATTGACATCGTGGTGATAATATTATCTGATCATACCAGTTATGCAAGACGCCCTTGAGGGGCACCGGAGGAGAATGAGATGACAAACGTGGCAGTATTCGGCGCTGGCGGCAAGATGGGGGTGCGGTGTTCGTTGAACCTCGCCAAGACCGATTTCACCGTCTCCCATGTCGAGGTCAGCGAGGCTGGCCGCGCCCGTCTGTTCGAGGCTGTCGGTGTCGAATGCGTCGATGCCGATACCGCCATCGCCAATGCGGATGTGGTGCTGCTGGCCGTGCCCGATACCGCCATCGGCGTCGTGGCCAAGGGCATCGTGCATAAACTCAGACCTGGCACCATGGTTGTCATCCTTGACGCCGCCGCGCCCTTTGCGGGCCACCTGCCGGAACGCGCCGACATCACCTATTTCGTGACCCATCCCTGTCACCCGATGATCTACCACAATCAGGACACCGAGGCCGCCCGTCTGGACCGTTTCGGCGGCGTCGCCCATCCGCAGGGCGTGGTCAACGCGCTGATGCAGGGCCCCGAAGAGCATTATGCTGTTGGCGATGCCGTGGCCCGTGCGATCTATGCGCCGGTGCGCACCACCTACCGCGTCACGGTCGAGCAGATGGCCTATCTGGAACCCGGCCTGTCGGAAACCGTCTGCGCCTCGCTCTTGGTGGTGATGAAACAGGCGATGGACGAGGTCGTGAAAACCGGCGTGTCCGAGGAGTGCGCCCGCGATTTCCTGCTTGGCCACATGAACATCCTCGGCGCGGTGATCTTCAAAATTCAGGATGGGGTCTTCTCTGACGCCTGTAACAAGGCGATCGAATTCGGCATCCCCGCCCTGATGCGTGACGACTGGAAATCGGTGTTCGAACGCGACGAAATCATGGCCTCGATCCGCCGGATCACCTGATCGACGGGCCATCTCGCTGCCGATAACCAGATCGACCCCTTTGCCCCGGTGGCAAAGGGGTTTTCTGTCCCGACAGGTCGGCAAAGGTCCGCAGGCCGGATGTCTGTAAAACTGTTAACCGTTAACAGTTGATACAGTGCCGCAAAGGCGGCGTATGTTTTCAAAAGGATACGGGCATGTGGTCCCTCGGGATCGTGCGCCCAGCATCGAATTGGATTGCAGACATGGAGATTTCAATCGACCGGCTCAAGAAAGAGAGCCTCTCCGAGACAATCGCCGAAGAGTTGTTCCGGCTGATTGCGGCGGGCACTCTCAAATCCGGACAGCGCCTGAACGAAGTCCACCTCTCCGAGAGCTTTGGCGTCAGCCGTGGCCCTATCCGCGAGGCGGCGCGCGAACTCGAAGGTCAGGGGCTGATCATCAGCCGTCCGCGTCAGGGCTTTTACGTGGCGAATTTCACCGCAGCGCAGCTCACCGACCTCTACGAGGTGGTCCGCTGGGTCGATCCGGCCATCATCCACGATTTCCAGACCTATTCTGATCCCCAGTCCTGCCGCGACATCCTCGCCGACATTGATAATATCGGCTTGGGCAGCAAACTCGATTTAGCCAACTCGTTGCTGGCGTTCCGGGAACGGCTGGCGGGGCGCATCCACAACCGGTTCCTTGCGGCGCAGGCTCTGGCGCTGTTCCGGCAGTTCCACATCATCAGTGCCCTGATTGGCGCCTCCGGCTCCGAGGCGTGGATGAACCGCATCATCCTGTTGCAGCGTGAAACGTGGACCGCCATGGCCGGGCAGGACTGGGACCGCGCCCGCGCGCTGGGTCTGGCCGCCGCCGAGGACTGGCGCAAGGACGTGACGCCACAATTCGCAGGCTAGGATCGCACAATAAAGAGCCCTGCCGCACCGGATCGTGCGGCAGGGTTTTTTGTTTGCGAGGGGTTACCGCTTAGGCGTCATAGCCGAGGTACAGGCGCGGCAGGAACAGCGACACCTCGGGCATCAAGGTCACGATCACCAGCACCACCGCAAAGGCCAGATAGAACGGGATGATCGGGCGCAGCACGCTCCAGACCGGAACCCCGGCAATCGAGGCGCCGACGAACAGGGCCGATCCCACCGGCGGCGTGCAGATGCCGATGCACAGGTTCAGCGTCATCATCACCCCGAAATGCACAGGGTCCATGCCCATCTCCTGCGCCACCGCGATCACCTCGCCCTTGGCCGCTGAAGCGCTGCGTCTGAACCACAACCTGCCGGAACAGAGCGTCACCGGTCAGGTCTTTGAGGCCTTTGCCGCCCGCGTGGACGAGCTGACCGATGGCGATCGCCTTCCCCGAACTCTACTCGGCCCTGCAACAGGGTGTTGTCGATGGTGCGGAAAACAACGTCGGCGGGCTGGCCGCCGACCTGATCAGCCAGATCAAAGCTCTGGCCGACTGATCAACGATAGGAATGCGCAGAATGGCGCACAAGGAACACGATCCCGTCGGCGATGGTCACGAAATCCTGCACAACGAGGACTTCGAGGCCCCCTTCCGTTCGGTCATTATCGGTCAGGACAACCGGCTGTTCACACCGATGGCGGCGGAACAGCGGGTCTTCCCCTATGACTGGGACCCCTTTAACGCCGATACCACGCCTGTGCCGTCCAACTGGCAGATGCAGGACGGCAAGGCCTATCTGTTCGAAGGCGCGGCGTGGTACGTGCGTAGCTTTGACAGCCGCGACCTGCCCGAGGGGCCGCGCAAATTCCTGCGGATCGGCGCGGCGGCCTATGAATGCAAAATCTTTCTGAATGGTAAGTATCTGGGTCGGCATCAGGGCGCCTCGACCCCGTTCTTTGTCGAACTCACCGATGCGTTGCAGGACGGGGAAAACCACCTGTTTCTGTGCGTGGACAACCTGCGCACGCTGGATCGGGTGCCGATGCGGCACACCGACTGGTTCAACTATGGCGGCGTCTACCGCGAGGTCGAGATTTTCGCGACGCCGCAGGATGTGGTCCGCGATCTCTTTGTCTCGCTGGTGCCCGATGGCAATTTCTCGACCATCAGCGTCGAGGTCGAATGCGAGGGGACCGCGAAAACCGCCGCTCGGGCACCGATATCCTGCTGAACGGCCAGCCCCTGTTCCTGCGCGGCGTCGCCGTGCACGAGGACGACGAACACCTTGGCAAGGTCGCGTCCAAGGCCGATCTGGAGCGTCGTTTCGCCCATGTCCGCGAACTGGCCTGCAATTTCGTGCGTCTGGCGCATTACCCCCACCACGAGGACGCGGCCAGGATGGCCGATGAACTGGGCCATCGATTTCCTGAACCCCGCGACCTATGCCGATGCCGAAGACCAGTTGTGCGAACTGCTGCGCCGGGATCGTAACCGCGCCTCGGTGATCATCTGGTCGGTGGGCAACGAAAACCCCGACAGCGATCCCCGTTTCCAGTTCATGTCGCGCCTCGCCGCCAAGGCCAAGGCCATCGACCCGACCCGTCTGGTTTCGGCGGCCTGCCTCGTGGACCTCAAACAGCTCAAGATCGCCGACCGCCTCGCCTCGGTGATCGACGTAATTGGGATCAACGAATACTTTGGCTGGTATTTCCCGAATTACGACGACCTGCGCACCGTGGCCGGTCGCCCCGATGGCGGCACTATGGACAGCGACGGCTGTTACTGGCAGGCGGGCGTGTCCGGCTGGGAGGTCTATCGGATTTCCCCCGAGGGCAAGGTTCTGCTGACCATCCCAGTCCCGGTGGAAAAGCCCAGCAAACCGATGTTTGGCGGCGCGGACCTCGACACGCTCTATGTGACCTCGATTGGCGAAGGGTTCGAAAACGATCCCGCACAGCCGCTGGCCGGCGGCCTGTTTGCCATCACGGGACATGGCGCCAGAGGATTGCCACAGACCCGTTTTGGCGGTTGACTGCCCCGCGACACCCCCTTGATCCTTTGGACGTGAGACATGCCCATGCTTGAAAAACTCTTGATCACCGGTGCCAGCGGCGGGCTGGGCCAGATTTGTCGGCAATCGCTGAAACCGCTGGCCCGGACGATGCGCCTGACCGCGCGTAGCGGTCTGGGCGAGGCTGGCGAGGGCGAAGAGATCGTCTACGGCAGTCTGGACGATGCGGCGGCACTGGCCGAGATCGTCGAGGGCTGTGACGGGATCGTCCACCTTGGCGGCCAAGCGACCGAGGCCTCTTGGGAAACGATCCGCGCCGCCAATATCGACGGGATCGTCAACCTCTACGAGGCGGTGCGCCTGTCCACGACCAAACCGCGCATCATCTTTGCCTCGTCCAATCACACGATCGGGTTTTATCCGCAAAATCAGCGGCTTGATACCCGCTCGCCGGTGCGGCCCGATGGCTATTATGGCGTGTCCAAGGTTTTTGGCGAGGCTTTGGCGTCGATGTATTACGATAAGTTCGGCATCGAAACCGCCTCGGTGCGGATCGGGTCCTGCACCGCAGAGCCGGAAAACTACCGGATGCTGTCGACCTGGCTCAGCCACCGTGATTTCGCCCAGTTGATCGCCCGGATTTTTGCGGTGCCGGTGCTGGGCTGTCAGGTGATCTACGGTGCCTCGGCCAATAGTGCCGGATGGTGGGACAACAGCGCGGTGTCGTTTCTGGGTTGGCAGCCGCAGGACAACGCCGAGGCCTATCGCGCCAAGATCGAACAGTCTGTGCCGCGTCCCGACCCCGACGCTCCGGTGGCGAAATATCAGGGCGGAGTTTTTTGCGCCGATCCGATTTTCAAAGAGTAGCGCCGGACTGTCTGGCGGCTGAAAAAATGGGCCCCACGGGGCCCATTGTCGTTTACAGCGCGTTTGTCTCTCCTGCCGGACGCGTCATTGCAGATCGTCCGGCAGGACATTCGTCGGGATGTTCTGATAGCAGACGGGGCGCAGGAACCTGCGGATGGCCATGGTTCCGACCGATGTGGCGCCAAAGTTGGTGCTGGCGGGATAGGGTCCGCCATGGACCATGGCGTCGCAGACCTCGACCCCGGTGGGGAAGCCGTTGGCCAGCACGCGGCCGGCCTTGCGTTCCAGCACCGGCATCAGACGGCGCGCGGTCGCGGTATCGCCCGCGTCCATATGCAGCGTGCAGGTCAGCTGACCCTGCAGGCTGCGGGCGATCCGGTCCATCTCGTCGACCGTGTCGGCCGTCACGATCAGACCCAGCGGGCCAAACACCTCTTCGGCCAGCGCATGGTTCGCCAGCCAGTCCGCCGCCGTCACGCGGTACAGATAGGGCGTGGCTGTGCGCAGGTCACAGACCGAGGTCAGCACCGCCTGCACCCCCGTGCCCGCCGCCACGCGGTCACGGCCATCGCGATAGGCCGCAGCAATGCCGTCGGTCAGCATCACCTGCGCTCCGACAGGTTCCAGCGCCCTTGCCGCCGCCGCAGCAAAGCCGTCCGCCTGATCCGCCATCACCACCGCGATGCCGGGGTTGGTACAGAACTGACCCGCGCCCATGGTCAGAGATCCGGCCCAGCCGGCAGCGATGGAATCGCCCCGCGACGATCCTGCCCCGGGAAGGATGAACATCGGGTTAACGCTGCCCAGTTCTCCGAAAAACGGAATGGGATCAGGACGTTGGGCGCAGAGATCGAACAGCGCCCGCCCCCCGGCGAGGCTGCCGGTAAATCCGACCGCGCGGATTAACGGATGTGTAACCAGTGCTGTGCCAACATCACGGCGACCGCCCTGAATCAGGCTGAACGCACCAGGATGGAGGTTGCATGACTTGATCGCCGCATGAATGGCCTCGGCCACGATTTCCGCCGTGCCCGGATGGGCGCTATGGCCTTTGACGACGACCGGACAGCCCGCCGCCAGCGCGCTGGCCGTATCGCCCCCTGCCGTCGAAAACGCCAAAGGAAAGTTCGAGGCGCCAAATACCGCCACAGGGCCGATCGGGCGCTGCATCATCCGCAGTTCCGGACGCGGCAGCGGCTGACGATCCGGCAGCGCCGCATCGACGCGACGGTCCAGATAGGCGCCGTCCAGAATATGCTGCGCAAACAGCCGCAGCTGGCCGGTGGTGCGCCCCCGCTCGCCGTTCAGGCGCGCTTCGGGCAAGCCGGTTTCGGCCGTACCAATCGCCGTGATCGCCGCGCCGCGCGCCTCGATCTCGTCGGCAATCGCATTCAGAAACCCCGCCCGCTGTTCGCGCGTGGCATAGCCAAAGGACCAGAACGCCTCTTCTGCCGCCTGCGCCGCACGGTCAACCAGATCGACCGTCCCGACGCTAAACGCATAGGACGGACCAGACGCCGGTTCCGACTGAAACGTCGTTTCCGTCCCGACCCAATCTCCAG
>CALMJS010000018.1 GCA_937864535.1 uncultured Paracoccaceae bacterium | reverse complement strand
CCCCGCCTACACACTTTCCAGGCGTGCGCCTTCGACCACTCGGCCAACTGTCCGTTGGGGGCGGTTTATCCGCAATCCCGACCCAAGCGCAAGGGGGTCCGGACGAATTTCCGAGGTAAAAATCAGTCCGCTAACAGAATCGAGACGCGGCGGTTTTGCGCGCCCTTTTTTTCGATCTTGCCCAAGGTGACGCGACCGATCTCTGCGGTGCTGGCGACATGGGTGCCGCCGCAGGGCTGCAGGTCGATGGTGCCATCGCCCTGACCGATACGAACCAGCCGGATTTGCCCAGACCCGCGCGGCGGTTGGACCGACAGGGTTTTCACCAGACCGGGGTTGGCGTCCAGCTCTGCCTCGGTGATCCATTCGTCGGTGACGGGGAGATCCAGACCGATCAGGCGGTTCAACTCGGCCTCGAGCGCCTCCTTGTCACCGGGCGTCTCTGGCATGTCGAAATCCAGACGGCCCTTCTCTGCACTGATCGATCCGCCAGTGACCGGCAAGGGGATCACGACCGACAGCAGATGTAGCGCGGTATGCACGCGCATGTGACGGTGCCGACGCGACCAGTCCAGATCCTGCGTCACCAACGCCCCGACCGGCGGCAGGGCCACAGGTTCCGCGGGAACCAGAACGATCTGATCCCCCTCGCCTTTGACGGTCGTGGCGACGGGGATGACGCCGCTGTCCCAGACAATCCGCCCGGAATCGCCCGGTTGTCCGCCTGCGGTCGGATAGAAAATGCTCTGATCCAGCACGATACCGCCTTCGGCCGTTAACGCCTCGACCCGTGCTTGCGCAGTGCGAAGATAGGCGTCGGTCCGAAAGAGTGGCTGTGTCATGTCGCGTCCTGTTCTTTACCCGGCATGAGAGCTTCGGGGTTTCTGATCCAAATGTCGCGCTGCGCAAAGGGAATTTCAATCCCGGCCGCGGCAAAGCGCTCTGCGATAATATGGTTCATTTCGGATTTGGTTCTCAGGCCGAAATTCACATCCCGCAACAAGGCGCGAATCTCGAAGTTGAGGCTATCGGCTCCGAAATTGACAAACAGCGCCTGCGGTGGCGGGTCGAGCAGCACCAGCGGATGGGCCTCTGCGACCTCGAGCAGGATTTTGGCCACCAGATGGGTGTCTGTTCCGTAGGCCACGCCAACCGGCAGGATGATCCGGCCCACAGAATTGCCGCGTGTCCAGTTCGTGACCTGTCCTGACACCAGATCGGCGTTCGGGACGATCACATCGGTCCGGTCAAAGGTTTCGATCCGGGTCGAACGAACCGAGATGTCGCGCACATAACCCATCTGCCCGCCTACCTCGATCCAGTCACCCTCGGAAATCGGACGTTCGATCAGCAGGATAATCCCCGAGACAAAGTTCGAAACGATGTTCTGCAGGCCGAAACCGATCCCGACCGACAGCGCACCGGCAACGATGGCGAGGCTCGACAGATCGATCCCGGCAAGCGTGATCGCCACCACCGCCGCCAAGAATATGCCCAGATACCCCAGCCCCGAGACCACGGCGTTCTGGCCGCCGAGGTCGAGCTTGGTACGCGGCAGGATCGTGGTCTTGAGCGTGCTTTGCGCGAACCGTGTCAGGGCATAGCCCAGCCCGAAGACCAGCACAAAGACCATGAAATCTGTCGGAGAAATCCGCGTTTCGCCCAAGGTGTAGCCCTCGCGGAACCGCGTCCATAGCTCCCACAGGTCGGACCTCGACACACCCCACGTCAGTGCCACGAATGGCAACGCCAGAACCAGCAGAACCATCCCGAACAGCACCGGCACCAGCGCATCGCGCGCCCCGTCCGCAGATCCGCTGAACAGGACATAGATATCCACAACCAGAGTCTGCAACAGCAGCACCAGTCCCAGGATCGCGAGCGTGGATACGGCCGGATAGAGCAACGCCTGCGCTGCCGTCGAATAGCCAAAGATCGCCAGTACGGGGCCAACGATTGCGACAACCATCGCGACCTGGCCGATGACCGCGATAATACGGTTGCGATAGATCGCCGCCTGCTCGACCTCGCTGCAATGGCGCGACAGCAAACGGCCAAAGCGGAACAGGAACAGCCCCACCAGCGCCTCGATTGGCAACAGAATGATGGCCGCACTCAGGCCGGAGGTGTCGCCCGCCGTGACCAGTTCGACCATCATCAGCCCGAGGGCCATGGTCCAGCCCAAACCGTTCAGCAACCGCCGCCCGCGCGTGCGGTCCTCGAAACACATGTTCAGCGGACCACGCTTGCCACGGATCGACGAAAAATAATGCGAGGCGAGCCAACGCACCGCAATGATAAAGAACCCGGCCCGCGGCAGGGTTTCAACCAGCAGCCCGCCGCGATACCCGACCAGACCAGAGGCAGTGATCGCCGCCTGAAGCGCGAACACGCCGCCCAGCGGCAGGGCAATCAGGCCAAGCGACAGGCCGAACACCCAAAGCGCAGCGCCGCGCACCTGACTGTCCAGAACAGCCGATTGCAGCCGGATGATCCATGCCCGTCCCCGGATCATCAGGATCAATCCGATCCCCAGCAGAACAGCCGCCTTGCCTAGGTTCACCCAGATCGCACCGGACTTCACCAGACTGCCGACCTTGCCACTGGTTTCACCGAAGATTGCCGACAGGCCAACCCAGAGGGCGGTTCCGCCGACGACCCAGTTCTCGGGGACCAAGGGCAAGGCAGTCGGCGTTGTCAGGCGCGCGACCTCTTTCTGGCGCACGAAACCATCGATCTCACCAATCAGACCATTGGCGCGGGCATAGGCCTCTTGGGCCAGAACAACCGGCGCCCGCAACGCGTTGAGCTGATCGTTCAGGTCGCTGCGTCGGGCCGCGACCTGCGCCGGTTCGCTGTCACCCTCTGCGGGCGCGGCGCCGAGAGCGGCCAATTGTGCATTGACGGTGCTGATCCGCGCAGCATTCAGCGATTGCGCCTCGAGAAACTGGTCACGCCAGCCCGACAGTTCCGCCCGCAACCGCTGAAGCGCAAAGGCACTGCTAACCCCTGATTCAACAGAGCGTTCTGCCCGGACCGCCACACGGTCCCAAGCCTCGTAATCCGGGGCGCCGGAAATGACCGTACCGGGCAACTGCGGACCGATGCCCTGCCCCGCGCTGACGCCCGGGAGCAGGGCACAGAAAACTGCAATTGCCAGCAGCAGTGGCCGAAATAGGGTCATGCGTCCTCGAACACTCCGGGGATCGAGGATGGGCCATGCTCCAGCCAACCGGGGACCGGTAGCCCCTTGCCGCGCAGGAATTCCGGATTGAACAGTTTGGACTGATAGCGGGTGCCGTAATCGCACAGAATGGTGACGATGGTATGACCCGGTCCCATCTCGCGGGCCATGCGCACAGCGCCCGCAACGTTGACGCCCGACGATCCGCCCAGACACAGGCCCTCGTGCTGCAACAGGTCGAACACATAGGGCAGCGCCTCGGCATCCGAGATGTTATAGCTCATGTCGGGGGTAAAGCCCTCGAGGTTGGCGGTGATCCGCCCCTGCCCGATGCCCTCGGTGATCGAATCGCCCGAGGATTTCAGCTCGCCCGTGGTGTAGAAGGAATGCAGCGCTGCCCCATCGGGGTCCGCCAGACCGATTTTGACACCCTTGGGCTGGAGCGCCATGCCGACGCCGGCCAAGGTCCCGCCCGAGCCGACCGCGCAGATGAACCCGTCCACCTTGCCACCTGTCTGGTCCCAGATTTCCGGGCCGGTGGTTTCGATATGGGCCTGACGGTTGGCGACGTTGTCGAACTGGTTGGCCCAGATCACGCCGCCCGGCGTGGTTTTCTCCAGTTCCTCGGCCAGACGACCGGAATAGCGGACATAATTGTTAGGATTGCGATAGGGCGCCGCAGGAACCTGGACCAGTTCGGCACCGGCCAGCCGCAGCATATCCTTTTTTTCCTGGCTCTGGGTTTCCGGGATGACGATGACCGTCTTGAACCCCATCGACGCGCCAACCAGCGCCAGACCGATGCCCGTGTTGCCGGCGGTCCCCTCGACGATGGTGCCGCCGGGTTTCAATTCGCCGCGGGCAATCGCATCCTTGATGATATAGAGCGCGGCGCGATCCTTGACCGACTGGCCGGGATTCATGAACTCGGCTTTGCCCAGGATCGTGCAGCCGGTCGCCTCGGACGCGGCACGCAGCTTGATCAGCGGGGTGTTACCAACAGCGGCGGCAAGGTCGGATTTGATCTGCATAGTCGGGCCTCTTTATCTTTGTTCCCTGTGTAGGGGCGAGATTGCCGGAACTCAAGCCGAAGCGCGTAACGACGATCTTTTCCGTGCTACCCAATTGAGCATCGCGATCAGCGGCAGGACCGAAATTTCAGCGGTCTCCACCATCTCGAGTGCCTGATCGAGCGTGACAACATGTAGCCGCAGATCCTCGGCTTCGTCCGCGAGACCGCCAAAATAGCTGTCCCGATCCGGCAAATCCGTCAACGCGAGCATACAATAGTGATACTCCGACGAATTCCCCGGCGAGGCATAGCCGCTAAACATCGGCACGATCGCATCGACCTTGAGGCCGGCTTCTTCGGCGGCTTCGCGGCGGGCGGCCTGTTCCGGCGTTTCGCCCGCGTCGATCATCCCCGCGACCGGCTCCAGCGCCCAAGGGTTCGCATCACCGCGCAGGGTCGGCCCGACGCGGAACTGCTCGACCAGCAGCACCCGATCACGTACCGGGTCATAAGGCAGGATCAGCGCGGCATCCGCGCCCCTGAACCCTTCCCGGGGCAGCATATCCGACATTTGCCCTGCAAAGGTTTCATGTCGGAGCCGCATCTTGGAATACTTAAAGAACGAACCATAAGGCGCTGATTGATCGACAATCTCAACCGAACCGGCAGGCCGACGCACAGTCGACGGCCGCGGCTGCGACGCCCGTAGCCGGGACGAGGCACGATGGCGGATCATATGCCATTGCGCGGACAATTCCCGCGCGGTCAGCGCAGGATGGTGGGCGTCGATCTCTTCTGCCGCCAACAGGCTGAGCGGTCCATCGGTGGCCTGCCAATTTGCCAAAACCCATGCGGTCCCGTCGGTCCGCATCGTCGCAGGCGGCAAATAGACACCTACGGGAATGCCAGAGATATGTTCCGTAATCCGCTGATATCCAAATGGAATTTCATAAGCATCCAGACGATCTAGCGCCGATTGGGGCACATCCTTTAGGATCAATCCGCTGGCCTGATCACCTTCGCCGCGACAGAGCACCGGCAACTGCCCGCCCTGCTCGCGCTCGACCCGGTAGCCCGCCAGAACTGCCGGTGTACCGTCCAGCTGGCGACCAGCCACCAAACGCCGGAGACGATCATCCAGCAACGTTCCGTAAATAAACAGATTCATTAGTCAAAATACCTTCCGATCCAGCCCGAAACACCGCCGATGACCATCGCCCCTGCCAGAGCGGTCGCGAACAAGGTCGAGTTGATCAATGTCGCGCCCAACTGCAAGGCCAAACCAATGGCAGCAACCACCGCATCGACAGGCCCGTGATATTTTCCCTGCATCGAAAAATAGATCATAGAAACAAAACCATGGGCCAGCAGCGCCCAGACGGCAATGACAACGCCCGCTGTGATCCCGCCGCTGGCTGCCGCAACGAGGCTCCGATGGGGACGCACGCTTGTCATCCGCCAGCCCCAGACCACCGCAAGCACAAGGTTGATCACAAGGAAATATCGCGGCGGGTTGGCCGGAGCAAACAGCGGCATCGCCATGTTTGACAGAACAAACATGAGACCGGCAAATGCGATAGCCGCAAAAAGGCGGGAAAATCTGAGCATTAGGGCACGCTCCATCATCACGTGCCCCTCCGCGGTCAAACCTTGATCAAACCGGACGGGTCACTGTTACCTGCGTCACATCACAGTTTCCGCCATGAAAGGTTCCGGCGCAAGAGGCGAGGTAAAAGTTCCACATCCGCCGAAACCGGTCATCGAAGCCCAGTTTTTCGACCTCGGCCCAGCGGGCATTGAACAGGTCGTGCCAGCGCCGCAGCGTGATGCTGTAGCTTTCACCGAATTCGATGGATTTCGCAAAGCGCAAGCCGGCCTGCTCGATCTCTTGGCGCAGAACGGTCGGGCTGGGCAACATCCCGCCGGGGAAGATGTATTTCTGGATGAAATCGACGCCGCGCCGATAGATGTGCCAGCGTTTATCCTGCACGGTGATGATCTGGAACGTGCCCGCCGCCCCCGGCTTGAGGCACTTGCGCACCGTTTCAAAATAGACGGGCCAGTATTTTTCACCGACCGCCTCGAACATCTCGATACTGGCGATACCGTCATATTGCCCGCGTTCGTCGCGATAGTCCTGCAATTTGATGGTGACAAGATCGGACAGTCCGGCGCGTGCGATGCGGTCGGTGGCGTATTTGAACTGTTCCTGACTGATGGTCAGCGCCGTCACCCGCAGCCCGCGTTTTGCTGCCGCATATTCGGCGAAACCGCCCCAACCACAGCCGATTTCCAGCACATGATCACCGGGTTTCACCCCCATCTGATCCACCATCGAGGCGTATTTGCGTTCCTGCGCGGCCTCGAGGCTTTCGTCTGCGGACCCGAAATAGGCCGACGAATAGGTCATCGTTCGATCCAGCCAGAGCCCGTAGAAATCATTGCCGAGATCATAGTGATAGCTAATGTTCTTGCGGGCCTGACGGCGGCTGTTGGACTGCATCCAGAACCGCAGCCGCTCGTACATGCGCAAAAGCCCCTGTCCGGGGAACCCGTCGAAGACCTCGTCCGCCTTGTCGTGGACCAGATCCATCAGCGCCATCAGATCGGGTGTATCCCACCAGCCCTCTAGATACGCTTCGCAGAAGCCCAGATCACCTTCGCGGATCATGCGGGCAAAGAGGTCGGTGTTGTGGATGTGCAGCACCGCCACATGACCCGGCTGCGACCCTTGGGCGCGGAACACACGGCCATCGGGCAGAATAAAATCGACCTGACCGCGCTCGATCTTTGCAACAATGTCGAACACCGCCGCGAAATAGCGCGGCAGGTTTTTCTGCCCCTGAGTTGATGTCAACACCATGCCCACCTCCCTGTTCATGTGGTGGGATCAGCGGTCCCAGCCTTCAGATTATGCCCTTGCAAGGCTTTGTCACGCCAAATTATTTGGTGCGCGCCTCGTAGGCAGCCAGTGCTTTTGCCCGGCCTTCTGACAATGATACGATGGGCTTGGGGTATTGGATCTGTTTCGAGAGGCCCCAGGACAGCGGTACGGCCTCGAAATAGCTCAGCGCTGTGTCGCTGGGCGTGCCATAGCGTTCGGCGATCCATTTGCGCAGGTAGAGACGGTCGGGATCATAGGTGTCGATCTGGGTTTCGGGATTGAAAATCCGGAAATAGGGCGCGGCATCGGGACCGGACCCCGCCGTCCATTGCCAGCCCATCGCATTGGCCGCCGGATCCCAATCGGTCAGGCAGTCAGCGAACCACTCCATCCCGATCCGCCAATGGGTCATCAGGTGCTTGGTCAGATAGGACGCGACGATCATCCGCGCCCGATTGTGCATGGTGCCCGTGACCCACATTTCCCGCATCGCCGCATCGACGAACGGCTCTCCGGTGCGGCCCTGTTTCCAAGCCAGAACATCGGGGTGATTTTCATCGGTATTCCAAGGGAATGCATCCCATTCCTCACGCCAGTTGCGGGTCAGGATATGCGGCGTATGCCACATCAAATGATAGGCAAACTCTCTCCAGACGACCTCTTTGAGGAAATGTTCCGCCCCCGGACTACCTGCCTCTAGTGCCATCTGACCGGCATGCCACAGCGCAAGAGGGGCGATCTCGCCATAGGTCAGGTTTTCAGACAGACCCGAGGTGACATGGTCTGCCGGGTAATCGCGCCGCGCCTTGTAGCTGTCGATGCGCGTTTCCAGAAACCTTGCCAAACGGGCCTGCGCGGCCGCCTCGCCCACGCATTGATGGGCCGCAACGATGGGACCACCACGCCGCATTGGCCGGTCGAGCTGCCAATCGTCCAGACGGTCAGAGGCGGGCCATTGATCCGGAGCGGTCAGGGTCGGCTGCGGCAAACATCCCTCGACTGGCAGGGATTTCACCGCCCGCCACATCGGGGAATAGACCCGGTAATAACCACCCTCCTTGGTCTTGACGGTCCAAGGCTCGAACAGCAGATGCCCGGCAAAACTGCTGCAATCAACGCCCTCGGCCTTGAGCGCGGCTTTCACCTCGGTGTCGCGGGCGACGGCCTGCGGATCATAGAGGCGGGACCAATAGACCGCCTGCGCCCCGGTTTGCTGCACCAGATCGCGCAGCACCGCCAAGGCAGACCCGCGCCGCAGGATCAACGCGCTGCCGATCGCCCGCAAATCGCGGTCCAAGGCGGCGATCGACTGGCCCCAGCGCATGCAGGGGGCCGCGCCAATCTGATCAGCGACTTCATCCCAGATAAACACCGGAATGATCGGCGCGCCAGCCTGTGCGGCCGCGGTCAGGGCGGGATGATCGCTCAGCCGCAGATCGCGGCGAAACCAGACGATAATGGGACGATGTGACATGTGACCTCTGCTTTGTCCCTGCGATTTAGCGCGTCGCACCAAAGGTCAAGCCTGTCCGCTAGGTCGGCATCAAAAACAGGTCGGTATCACCGGGCACCTGTCCCGCTGCGGTCAGCATCGCGTGCACCTGCCCGCGATGATGGGTCTGATGATTGAACATGTGAACGATCAGCGGCCCCAACGGGCGCGTGACCTCTGCCCCGGCCGCACCGGAATACCATGTCAGGGACCCGACCAGATCAACCTCTGTCAGATGATCGGCCCATTCGCGGATGGCCCCATCGGTCAGGAACCGTTGCCGTGACCATTCGTGGACGTTGGGCGTCAGGGTCGGGCTCTGCCGCATCGACAGACCGGGCGCCGCAAGTCCGGCAAACCGGCTCATCCAGATCTGATCGCCCCAGAGCAGATGATTGAGCGTGCCGAGGATCGACCCAAAGAACGCGCCGCGATCTGTGGTCAACTCGGCCTCGGGCATCTCGACCACCATTTTTCGCAGCCCGGTGTTCTGCCATTCGTTATAATGGGCCATCATCTTGCAATATTTAACAGAAATCATGTTCCAGCCTGCTCGTCCGTCCGATCGCCACTCCCCTACCGGAAATTTGGCAAAGCGGACCCTCGCGGTCAAATACAACCGTGCAGGAGGCGGGCGACGGGCTTGTCACCGGCCAAGATGCGCACTATATCTGGGCTGTTCCCTCGGGAACTATGGACATAAACGTGCCTGGAATAAGCGGATCGGACCCGGGGGCGGTACCCGGCGGCTCCACCATCAAATCCTTCATTGGGGGCAGATGGGGCCGAAATAGGATCGACGAACGTGTAAAGAGGATTTCTTTGTCTCGGTGAGGTACCACCGTTATCGGTCCGAAAAGTACAATTGCCAATGACAATCGTGCTCCGGTCGCTCTCGCCGCTTAATGCGGTGCGAAAAGCCGAAATCTAAGCCCTTGCGCCTAGCCGCGTAAGGCGGGGTTCGCAGGTACCTGGCAACAGAAACCTGCACTTCCCTCCATATGCAACGGCCGCTAGCGACAGCTGGTAATGCTGACCTGCACCTTGGCGGAATTGCCGGGAATCGGGCGGTAAATCACGTCCACGGTAGACCCGGTCTCGATCAGATCACGCAGTTTGCGATAGTTGCACACCCCCGAGCGTATATAGGGTTCTGACGGCGCGTACCCACGCACCGTCAAACGAAGGCTCATCTCTGTCGCGTCAACCGACTGGATCGCTGCGGTTTGGTCCCACGGCAGATAGTCCATCGTCCGGAAAACCGCAGCCTGCTGCATGATTCCGGTGTAGATCGACCGTTCCGCAGGGCCGCTGATCGCGCCCGTTGCCTTCAATGCGAAAAACAAGGTGGTCACTGCGAAAACCAGCAGTGAAGACCCGGCGGTCCACCTCATTAGGATAGGGTCTTTTTTCACTTGTGTAGCCATGTTGCCTCCTGACTGAGCGGGGGAATAGCCACCTGCTGCAAGCCCCGCGCCAGTTCGCTGTCCCTTCGGATAATAATGACGCCACTTGGCAGAAAAGTTTTACCCGTCAGCCGACACAAATTAACATTTAACTGAACCTAAAGGAGAATCCCCATGCGTACCCTAGCCTTACTCGCCCTTCTGGCCGCTTCGCCCGCGATGGCCGAAGAGGATTACGCCAAACTCGGGCCGAATGCGGTCTCACTGGATCGGGACCACGGCTATCTGCAATCTGCCGAAGCGCCGGATTTCTGGGCGTTGTCACCCTTTGTCAAACCGCAGTTCACCACTTCTGCCTGTTCCATCGCCAGCGTCACCGCCGTCGTGAACGGGTTGTCGGGATTGCCGGAATGGGCCTCGGAAACGGTCTGGACCCAGCCGGGCCTGCTAGAGGAGATGGGCAACGCCGACTGGGCAACGCTCTCGGCGGAGGGCGGCGACGGGGTCACCTTTGACCAGCTTGTCAGCTTTACCACCGACGCCTTTGCCTTTGTCAAGCTCCCCGTCACGGTCGAGGTGTTCCACCCCGATACCGCCGATGAGACCAACCTGACCACCACCCGCGCCATCCTCGCCGCGAACGAGGCCAGCGCCGATACCGCCGTTCTGGTCTACTTTAACCAGGGTGTTGTGACCGGCGATTGGGATGGCCCCCATGTGGCCGTGATTGGCGCCTATGACGCTGCCCAAGATCGGGTCCTGATCCTAGAGGTCGATCAGGAATGGTACATTCCTTATTGGACCCCGGCCTCTGTACTGCTGGAGGCGATGGTCAAACCCACCAGCGCCGAGCACGGCGTGCTGGAAGGACAAACCGGCGGTCTGGTCACAATCACAAAATCCTGATCGCCCTGCGTGCCCCTCTGGACGGGTCGGGCCCTGATTCTGCACCGTCAGGGCCAACGGCCACAATTTGCCCAAAAAATCAGCACTCTGCGACAACGAGTGGCCGCTTCAGGTGATCTAGGGCAAAGCGGTTGATCCAGGCAATTCTGGCAGGTCCAGCCTCTGACTGGCGGGGTTTGCCACCCCATCGCGACATGCGGACCCGGACCATCTTTTCACAATCCTTATGCCGCAGCACTTGCGAGGGCGGGTCCAGTTGCCCTATTGGTCGCAGGGGTATCCAACGGGTGGATTTGAGGTTCCCCTTTCCACCGGTCCGGAATAGCCTATGCTGAAGAAAATGCGAAAGGACCGACCTTGAGCCGTTCGATCGACTACGGAAATTTGATGCACGACGCGATGCGGGGCCTGATCCAAAAGGTCCTGACCCGCGTGGCGACAGACGGTCTGCCGGGCAATCATCACTTCTTTATCACCTTCAACACCCAGCATCCGGATGCCGAATTGGCGGACTGGCTGGCGGATCGCTATCCCGAAGACATGACCATCGTGCTGGAACACTGGTTTCAGGGGCTAGAGGTCACCGACGAAGGCTTTAGCGTTGTGTTGAATTTTGGCGACAAGCCCGAACCGCTCTATATCCCGTTCGACGCCATTCGCACCTTTGTCGATCCCTCGGTCGAATTCGGCCTGCGGTTCGAAACCCAGATCGACGACGACGACGACGACGGTGACGACGATCCGGACGGCGATGACAGCCAGCCCGAAACCGTGTCCAAGGACGAACCGGCGCCGCGCCGCGAGGCCGAAGTCGTCAGCCTGGACAAGTTCCGCAAATAAAATAGCGAAACTGTTAGCGATCTCATGCGGTATACATCGGTATGCCGCATTGATTTCCCCTGTAACTTGGGTATGAAAACCCCAACGCGTAACAGGGAGAGTCCAGATGACCGCAACCCGCACCGAAACCGACAGCTTTGGCCCGCTCGAAGTTCCCGCAGACAAGTACTGGGGCGCTCAGACACAGCGTTCGATCATCAACTTCCCGATTGGTTGGGAAAAGCAGCCCGTGCCGATCATCCGCGCCCTCGGCGTGGTGAAAAAGGCCGCCGCCATCGTGAACCAGGGCTTTGGCGATCTGGACGCGGACCTGTCCAAGGCGATTCAGGCCGCTGCGACCGAAGTGATCGAGGGCAAATTCGACGACAACTTCCCTCTGGTCGTCTGGCAGACCGGGTCCGGCACCCAGTCGAACATGAACGCCAACGAAGTCATTTCGAACCGCGCCATCGAAATTCTGGGCGGCGTGATGGGCAGCAAAAAGCCCGTCCACCCGAATGACCACTGCAACATGGGCCAGTCGTCGAACGACACCTTCCCGACCGCGATGCACGTTGCCATCGGCATGCAGGCCCGCGATGTCCTGCTGCCCGGTCTGCGCAAGCTGCACGCCGCGCTGGTTGCCAAGTCCGAAGAATTCAAGGACATCATCAAGATCGGCCGCACCCACACACAGGACGCGACCCCGCTGACGCTGGGTCAGGAATTCGGCGGCTACGCCCATCAGGTCGCTCAGGGGATCAAGCGGGTCGAAATGTGCCTGCCGGATATCTATGAGCTGGCGCAGGGCGGCACCGCTGTCGGCACCGGCCTGAACACTCGCAAGGGCTTTGCCGAAAACGTGGCGGCGGAAATCGCCAACATCACCGGCCTGCCCTTTGTCACCGCCCCGAACAAGTTCGAAGCACTGGCCGCGCATGACGCGATGGTCATGTTCTCGGGCGCGTTGAAAACCGTTGCCGGTTCGCTGTTCAAGATCGCCAACGACATGCGCCTGTTGGGCTCTGGTCCGCGCTCGGGTCTGGGCGAATTGATCCTGCCGGAAAACGAACCCGGCTCGTCGATCATGCCGGGCAAGGTGAACCCGACTCAGGCCGAAGCGCTGACCATGGTCTGCGCACATGTCATGGGCAATGACGCCGCTGTCGGCTTTGCTGGCTCGCAGGGTCACTTTGAACTGAACGTCTATAACCCGATGATGTCCTACAACGTGCTGCAATCCATGCAGCTCTTGGGCGACTCGGCTTCGGCCTTTACCGACAACATGGTTGTTGGCACGCAGGCGAACGTCGCCCGCATCGACAAGCTGATGAAGGAATCGCTGATGCTGGTGACGGCGCTGGCCCCCACCATCGGCTATGACAACGCGACCAAGGTCGCCAAGACCGCGCATAAGAACGGCACCACCCTCAAAGAAGAGGCGATCGCGCTCGGCTTTGTCGATGCTGAAACCTTTGACCGGATCGTGCGTCCCGAAGACATGATCGGCCCCAAGGGCTAATCAAACCGCAGACCGGGCCGTTCCAACAGGGGCGGCCCGTTGTCGATAGGCCACACGCAAACGGGATTGGCACAATCCCAAGCCTTGGGATACTCAGGACTTTCACCTATACGGAGTGCGCCGCCATGTCGGACATCGTGAACCTGAACAAATTCCGCAAAGAGAAAACCCGCGCCGAGGACAAGGCGCAAGCCGATGCGAATGCCGTCAAATTCGGCCGCACCAAGGCCCAGAGGCTGTTGGAAGCGTCGCGTCAGGACCTGATGCGCAAAACGCTCGACAACGCCAAATTCGAAGACGAATGACCCTCAGACCGGTCAAACATTCTCTGACATTGCGGGGGCATCGCACGTCGGTGTCGCTAGAGCCGGAATTCTGGGCAGCCTTTCGCACAGAAGCCGACGCGATGGGCAAGGCGATCAACGAACTCGCCGCCGAAATCGACGAAAGTCGGGGGGATATCGGCCTCGCGTCAGCGATCCGCGTCTGGCTCTTGACCCGATATCAGTCCCGCGCGGGGCGTGACGGATAACCAGATGCCGTCAGCGGCCCTGACCGTCAAATGCGCCTGCGGCACCGGAACGCGGTCCGCTATCGCGTCAAACCGATAGGCCCGGACCAACTGCGCCAGCAGTAGCGGCCCCTCGATCATCGCGAACCCTGCCCCGGTACAAACGCGCGGCCCAGAAGAAAACGGAATAAACGCGTCGCGGGCACAACTGCGCCCCTCTTCGGTCTGCCAGCGGCCGGGATCGAAATCGTCCGGTGCGGACCAAATCCGTTCGTGCCGATGCAGGTGCCACGGCGACAGCACAATTTGCGCGCCCTTCGGAATGTCGCGATCCCGAAACTGGTGCGGACAGGTGGTTTCCCGCACCATCATCGGCACAGGCGGATAGAGCCGCAGAGTTTCCCGAAACACATCACGGGTGACTTTCAGGCCCGATACCGCGCCAAACTCTGGCAAGAGCGTCTGCGATTCTGCGGCGACCCGGTCCTGCCACTCTGGATGCGTCGCTAACAGATATAGCGCCCACGCGAGGGCCGAGGCGCTGGTTTCATGCCCCGCGAGGAAGAAAATCGCCACCTGATCGACCATTTCACGTTCGGAAAACCGTTGCCCGGTCAGCGGATCGGCGGTGGTCATGATCTTGGTCGCCAGATCGTCTGGCGCTGTGCCGCGATCAATTTGGTCTTGGCGCTCGTGCACCATTCTGGAGATCAACCGGCGTATCCGCCGCGCCGTGACCGTCGTTTCGCGCCGAAACAGTCGTGGCAACCATTTTGGCCCGATCACCGTGGCGAGGTTCAAAATCGGTTGGCTGCGCTGGTGCGCCTGAAACTCGGTAAATACCCGAGAGGCCAGCGCATCCTCGATCGGGACCGAAAACAGCGTACGGAAAATCACATCTGCCGCCGCGTGACTGGTGATCTGTTCGATCTCGGTCGGCCCGTTTGTGGCACCCAATCGCTCTACTGCCGCCAAGGATGCGTCCCACATCGCGGAAAACGTATCTCTCAGCCGCCCGCCCTCGAACGCGGGGTCAATAATCCGGCGCTGTTGTTTCCACTGCTCGCCATTGGTCAGGAACACCGAGTCCCCCAATAGCGGCCTCAGACCACGGCTGATCCGGTCGCTCTTGGGGAAATCGTCGGGCTGATCATTCAGCACGCGCCGCACCAGTTCCGGATCATTGCACAGATAGCTG
Organism: uncultured Paracoccaceae bacterium; assembly: GCA_937864535.1. GTDB lineage: Bacteria > Pseudomonadota > Alphaproteobacteria > Rhodobacterales > Rhodobacteraceae > Marivivens. Next base: position 300,913 of record CALMJS010000018.1, on the reverse strand, counting down.
CGGAAAAACGGCGTGCGGAACTCGGCCATCCATGCCCGATAGAGCCGCGCAGGCTGCGCCGAAAGGATGTCGCGCCGAAACAGCCGCAAGTATCCCCAGAGCGACACCTGATCCGCACGCGCCTGCGGTTTGGGGGGGGTCATGGCTGCACCGAGCGATAGCGGTTCACAGGCTTCCTGATCCGGCTGGGCGAAGCGGGGCGATCCCGAAACCGATCCCAGAGGGTTACAGGACCGGCAGTGATCCGGAAATAGTCATAGTCCTTGGGTCGATCAAAGGCGCATAGATACTGAAAATGCAGCCTAAAAAATCGCCAGCGCAGCGCCTGCCAGCGCTCGGGCGACAGCGATTGTGTAAAGGCCGCCGAGATCACCAAGGGCCATTTCTGGCCTGCCGTTGCGACGCCAGAAACCGCCACCGGATCACAGAGCGCAAAGGCGCAGCCATCGCCCGGCGCCGTCACATCGACCCATGTCAGACGATCTGACGTACTCAGGAACGCCAGATCCGCCCGCAGCCGCCATGCGTCCCGCAGGAACGACACCATCGGCACCACCTGCCCCAGCGACAGGAACGACAGCACGGGACCTTGGGCTGGCACGCGATCCGCACGGATCAGATCGGCCAAGATCGACACGCCCAGATGTGCCCCGGACGAATGGCCAACGATCAGCACCTCGTCATAGGGACCAGAAAGGGCAGCAGCGATCTGATCGCCAAACTCTGCCATCCTGCGTTCCAGAGCTACCGGATTGGCCCCGCGCCAACGCGCAGAGTAGGCATAGTCGTGCATGAGGTAATAGGCGAAAAACTTGCCGTCCTTGGATTTGAACCATTTTAGCAACCGCGTCGCGCAGAGCGTTCCGACACCAAAACCGACCGCTCCGGCCCATGGTGCGATTTTTGTCCCGATCAAGGTCGGCACCACAACCACCATCAGCGCCAATACAGCCTGCAACAGCAGCATCCCCACCGGATAGAGCGCGGCAATCACCGGTCCCTTGCGCAGGCGCATCAGACGGAACAGCGCGCCGGAGGAGATGTATTCCCACGCGGTACGGATCAATTGACCGTAGGTCGCGGCGATGGATTGGGACATGCTATCGCGCACGATGTCGGACCAGACCAACACGTCGAAATCCGTGTCGCATATGGCCTGCTCCATGGTACCGGTCACATGCCAGCCATAGGGACCCGAGGTGGTTTTCGGCGTCAGGCTCAGGTCATAGCCAGAGATCGCCGCCTGCTCCGCGCCCTCTTTGCGATAGAGTTCGCGATACCGCCGGGGATGAATCGGATCATAACCGGGAATGTAAAACACCCTCCGACGCCGCACTCCGCCCTGATCCTGACCCGTCATTCGCGCAATTCGCCCCATATTTCCAATAGGCTAACGCGTATTCTCCGGCGAGGGTAGCCCTATCCGATATAGGCGAGCGCCGGAAAGGTCTCGAGCAGCCAGCGGCTGAGATCGGTAAAATTGCCGGTCAACAGCATCAAACCAACCGTCCAGAGCAGGAGGCCCGAAATCTTTTCGATCCGGTCCATATGCCGCTTCATCCAGTTCAGCACGCCCTTGACCCGCGAAAAGAACGCCGCCACCAACAAAAACGGCAACCCCAATCCCGCCGCATAGGCCATCAGCAGCAGCGCGCCACGCATCCCGCTGGCCTCGCTCGCGGCCACGGCAAGGATCGTCGACAGGATCGGGCCGATGCAGGGCGTCCATCCAAATGCAAAGGCAAGGCCGAGAAGATAGGCCCCCAGAATCGACCCGCCCTGATCCTTGACCTCCATGCGTGCCTCGCGCTGGAAAATCGGGATGCGGATCGCACCGACGAAATACGCACCGAACAGCATGATCATCGGACCAAAGATCAAATTGGCACGGTCGGAGATCGTGAAAAACAGGCTGCCGAACAAAGAGAACGCATAACCAAGGAATAGAAACACCGTCGACAGCCCCAGAACAAAGGCAAGCGCGGCGAACATCACCCTACCGCGACCTGACCCGCCCTGATCCAGTTCGGTCACGCTCACGCCGCCCATGTAGGCCAGATAGGGTGCAGAGACCGGCAAAACGCAGGGGCTCAGGAAGGATAACAGTCCAGCCAGACCAGCAAACAACATCGCGATAATCAGGCTGGCCTCTGACATGCCGGCAACTGTTGCTATCTCTTGCATGGGACCTCTCTGCGTTGTGCCGGTCTTCTAGCCTACTTCGGCCATCAGGTCACGCGGCGCAAAGGTCACAGTTTGGCGAACAGCATGTCACAAAGCCAAAGAAAAACGCCGCCCAGAACGGACGGCGTTTTGTGATTTTGTTTAGCGGCTCCACCAACCGCGACGTTTCGGTCCGTCCCCGTCGCTCGTCTCGGTCGGGACCTCACCTTCGAGTGCTGGCTCTTCAACCAGCGGGGCCTCAGGGGCGGGTTCAACGACCGCCTCGACCTCAATCGGCGTTTCGACAACCGCCTCGACCATCGGAGCCTCAGCCGGAACCTCGGTCACCGTCTCGGCGACCTCAACCACAGTCTCGACCGGCTGTTCGACCGGGGCGACCTCGGCTGCGGCCTCGGCGGGTTGCTCTGCCACGAGGTCTACGGGTGCTGTTTCATCAACACCCTCAACCGCGGCCTCAACGACCGGCTCTTCGACCTTTTTCTTGCGGCTACGGGACCGGGTCGCAGGTTTTTTTACCGGCGCGTCGGCGGGTTGCTCTGCCTCACCCTCGACCACTGCGGCGGCTGCCTCGTCACTGACGGGCTCTGCCTTGGCCTTGGGCTTGGCACGGCTCCGAGACCGCTTGGGCTTGGCGGCGGGTTCAACGGGGGCTTCGTCGACGACAGGTTCGGCAACCTCGAGGCTCTGAACCAGAGCTTCAGGTTCGGTAACCTCGGCAACCACCTCGGCGGTTTCAGGCATGGACTCGTCCTCTGCCGCTGCGGCGTTTTCGGATGCGGACTCCGCATCGTCATCCCCGTCTGCGTCATCAGACCCGTCATCAGCGCCCTCTGCACCGTCCTGGGATCCATCAGCGGCACCACCCCGACGGCGGCGACGACGACGACGACGCTTCTTGGGCTTGGTTTCACCCTCGGCGGCGGGCTGCTCCGCAGGGGCGGCGACCGCCTCTTCCTGCTCTTCGGTTTCGTCCTGATCGTCGGTCAGATCTTCATCGACGATATCATCTTCGGGATCATCCATCATGACCGAGCTGGTCGAAATCACCGGCGATGCCTCTGGCACGATCCGGGTCGCGGTCTTGAACTTTTCAATCACGAAGTCCGGCGAAATCAGCGTCGGATCGCATTCGATCCGCACCGCCATGCCATAGCGCAGTTCGATCGCGGCGATATGTTCGCGCTTTTGGTTCATGAGGAAGTTGGCGATCGCGATCGGAGCGCGGACCAGCACCTCTTTGGACCGCCCGCGAACGCCCTCTTCTTCGAGCTGGCGCAGGATGGCCAGCGAAACCGAATCGTCGGAGCGCAGCAAACCGGTGCCGTGGCAATGCGGACAGGGCTGTGTCGTCGCCTCGAGCATGCCCGGACGCAGACGCTGGCGCGACATTTCCAGCAGGCCAAAGCCGGAGATGCGGCCCACCTGGATGCGGGCGCGGTCGGTCTTGAGCTTGTCCTTGAGACGCTTTTCGACCGAGGTGTTATTCTTGCGCTCGTCCATATCGATAAAGTCGATCACGATCAGACCCGCGAGGTCACGTAGACGCAACTGGCGGGCGATTTCTTCGGCTGCCTCGAGGTTGGTCTTGAGCGCGGTCTGCTCGATCGACCCTTCCTTGGTCGCGCGGCCAGAGTTGACGTCGATCGCCACCAGAGCTTCGGTCACGCCGATGACGATATAGCCACCGCTGGGCAGCTGCACGACCGGGTTGAACATGCCAGCCAGATAGCCTTCGACCTGATAACGGGCAAAGAGCGGCAGTTGATCGGCGTAGAATTTCACGTTCTTGGCGTGGGACGGCATGATCATTTTCATGAAGTCCTTGGCCGTCCGGTATCCCATTTCGCCAGCGACGATGACTTCGTCGATGTCTTTGGAATAGAGGTCGCGGATCGTCCGCTTGATCAGATCGCCTTCCTCGTAAATCTTGGAAGGAGCCATCGACACCAGCGTCAGTTCGCGGATTTGCTCCCACAGACGCTGGAGGTATTCGTAGTCACGCTTGATCTCGGCCTTGGTACGCTGTGCGCCCGCGGTGCGGATGATCAGACCGGCGCCATCGGGCACGTCGATCTCGGTCGCGATTTCCTTGAGCTTCTTGCGGTCGGCGGCATTGGTGATCTTACGGCTGATGCCGCCGCCACGGGCGGTGTTGGGCATCAACACGCAATAGCGGCCGGCCAGCGACAGATAGGTCGTCAGCGCGGCACCTTTGTTGCCACGTTCTTCCTTGACCACCTGCACCAGCATGACCTGGCGGACCTTGATCACTTCCTGGATCTTATAGCGGCGGGGGCGCGGCTTGCGAGTCGGGCGAACCTCTTCGCTGTCATCCTCACCCGCGACGGAATCGATGGTCTCGTCCTTTTCGACAACTTCGACAGTGCTGTCATCATCATCGCTGTCGTCACTATCGTCGTCGGACTCGGTGGCGGCGTCGGACTCGACGTCAGCCTCGGCCCCGTCGGTTTGCGGCTCTTCGACCGGGGTTTCGCCCACGGTGGTCATCGGGCTCAGGCCCTCTTGATCCTGGTCGCCATCCTCGGCTTCGTCACCGAAATCGATGGTTTCCATGCCAGAGATTTCACCGCGCCCGGACGCCGGAGCAGCAACATCCTGCGTCGCGACGGGATCGTTCGACCGGGCCTGTTCGGCCTTGGACGACGATTTGGACCGTGTCCGGCGCGACCGGCTGACAGCCTTGGGCTTTTCGTCCTCTTCCTCGTCCCGCGCCAAGCTCTCGGCATAGGCGCGTTCTTCGGCCATCAGGGCTTCGCGGTCGGCGACCGGGATCTGATAGTAATCGGGATGAATTTCCGAAAACGCCAAGAACCCATGGCGATTTCCACCATAGTCCACAAACGCAGCCTGAAGCGAGGGTTCGACCCGGGTTACTTTGGCGAGGTAGATGTTACCAGCGAGCTGGCGCTTTGACTGGCTTTCAAAATCAAATTCTTCGACCTTGTTGCCGTCCACCACAACGACGCGGGTTTCTTCCGCGTGTGTGGCATCGATGAGCATTTTCTTTCCCATGATATCCATTTGCATGGCACCCCCCCACGGCGTCCGGAGGCGCAGCGGTCAAGATGGCATGTCTGATAGGGGCAATGCCGGCGCAACATGCAGAGAGGCCCCGTTGGGGCGTCATCATTCTGCCTGTAGTTAGCGCGCGTTGCATCGCGGTTCTGTCTCCGACGCCCATTGATGGACGCCCACTTAAGGCCCGGCGCGTCCGATAAACTCGCGCTGCCAGGGCGATCCTCTGACGCCGTTGCCGTCGTCAAAACTCTTTGCATGAGGTCTGGCCCTGCCAAGCCTGATGCGTAAAACTGACCGGTGTCGCCCGCGCCAATGCGGACGCCAACACGTAAAGACTACATAAGACTGGCTGGGGATAAATTACAATGGGCAATGTCGCCAGCTAGTCGAATGTTCGGCGATCCGCCCCCGGCCAGTGGCAGATCACAGATAATCCGACCGCTGGAGACCGTATTTCGCCATTTTTTCATTCAAGGTCCGGCGCGGCAGACACAATTCGTCCATCACCGCGACAATCGACCCTTTGTGACGGCGCATTGTGTTGTCGATCAGCATCCGTTCAAACGCTTCGACGAATTCCTTGAGCGGTTTGCCCTCGGTGGTCATGGCGGGACGCTCGCCCTCGTCACCGTCGGTCATCAGCAACGACGCGATCGACCCCGACCCGCGCCGCGATTGCAGCACCGCCCGTTCGGCCACATTGATCAACTGGCGCACGTTGCCGGGCCAAGGGGCCTGAAGCAATTGCGCAGCCTCCTGGGCGGAGACCATCGGCGCATCGCAGCCGTATTCATCGGCAAACTGATCCGACAGCGACGTAAAGAGCGTCAGAATATCCTCGCCCCGCGCCCGCAGCGGCGGCACGACGATCCGCAGCGCGGCCAGACGATAGAACAAATCCGGCCGCAGCGCGCTCTCGCAGGTTCGATCCTGTTCCTGCAGATTACAGATCGCGATGATCCGGGTTTCTGCCGGCGTGCCCTGCTCGTTGATCGCTGTCATCAACCGGGTCTGCTGCGCCGGACTCAGCGCCTCGATCCCCTCGAGAACCAATGTGCCGCCCCGCGCCTCTTCGATGGCGGGGATCGGCTCGTCCTGATTGGCCGGACCGAACAGACGGCGGGTCAGGCTGTCTTCGTCATAGGCGGAACAGGCCATCAGCACGAATTTCTTGTTTGCGCGGGCGCTGACCGCGTGCAGCGCATGGGCGATCAAGGTCTTGCCGGTGCCGGTTTCGCCTTCGATCAACACGTGACCATCCGCCTGTCCCAGATCCAGCACGTCTTCCTTGAGCCGTTCCATCGCCGGGCTGCTGCCGATCAGTTTCTTCATGATCGCGCCGCCATCGGACAGTTCCTTGCGCAAGGTCCGTGCGTCCAGTGTCAGCCGGCGGGCATTGGTCGCCTTTTTCGCCAGTTCCGTCATGCGGTCCGGGTTAAACGGCTTTTCCAGAAAATCGAACGCACCGATGCGCATGGCCTCGACAGCCATCGGCACGTCGCCGTGGCCTGTGATCATGATGACCGGAATAGAGCTGTCCAGGCCTTTGATTTTTTTCAAAAACTGCATGCCGTCCATGCCCGGCATCTTGATATCGCTGACCACGATACCGGGATAGTCGGCGGTCAACACCTTGAGGGCGTCTTCGGCGCAGGCATAGGTTTCCGTATCAAACCCAGAGAGGGCCAGCCATTGGCTGATCGACTGACGCATGTCTTTTTCGTCATCGACCACGGCAATTTTCATGGCTTTGCTCATTGTGCTCTCACTCCGCTGCTTCTGCGCCTGTTTTTGTCAACATAGGCAGTTGTAGTTCAAATACAGCCCCGCCCTGCGCACCATTTCGTGCGGTCAGGCGGCCGCCGAGGTCATTGACGATGCCCGACGAAATCGCGAGCCCCAGTCCAACGCCCTCGCCCGGCTGTTTGGTGGTGTAGAATGGCTCGAACAACGCGTCCAAATCTTTGATCCCCGATCCGTTATCTCTTACGGTCAGACGAACGGTTTCCGACGCGAAAAGTTGCAATTCGATCAACGGATCTTCAACGCCCTTGGTTGCATCCAGCGCGTTGCGCAGCAGATTGATGATCACCTGTTCCAGCCGCAACCGATCCCCGAGGATCATCGCAGGTTCAGGCGGCAAGGTGCGCAGGATGGCAACCTTGCGGGTTTTCAATTGCGGCTCCATCATCGCCAGAGCCGAAGACATCGCTTCTCGGACATCAACGGGTTCAAAGGCATCCTGCCCCTTGCGCGCATAGGACTTCAGCTGGCGGGTGATCGCGCCCATGCGGTCGATCAGGTCGTCGATCCGCTGGAACGAGGCCAGCGCTTCTTCGAACCGCCGCCGCTGCATCAACAGGCGTGCACCGGCCAGATAGGTTTTCATCGCGGCCAAGGGCTGGTTCAATTCGTGACTGACCGAGGCGGACATTTCCCCAAGCGCAGCCAGTTTCGACGATTGTGCCAGCGACTGTTCGGCCACCTGCAGGGTTTTCTCGACCTTTTCGCGTTCGGCAATCTCGCGTTGCAGCCGCGCGGCCAGCGCCCGCAGTTCTGCGGATTCCCGCTGGAAAAACAGAACCCTAGAGGCCGACTTTCGCGAAGACATCCAGAATATCAGCGCCGTCAGAATGGCAAAGCCCATGATTTCGACGGCCAGAACCCCGTTCACCTTTTCCCGCACGGAATCGTAGGTGGTAAAGCTGATCATCCGCCAGCCCTGGAATGGAACCCGGCTCTCCATCCGCAGCACCGCCTCGCCGTGGAGGTAACCGTCGATCGGAATGACAGACCAGTCCTGCGCGGTCTGGATGGCCCGCTCGATCGCCGAGGCGGGCGACTGCCGCGCCATGGCATCGGCCTCGGGTAGGCCGCGCCATTTCGGCTCGGTCGACAGCACGATCAATCCGGAACTATCGGTGACAAAGACCGCGTCGGAAATGCTGGCCCAGCTGCGTTCGAGTTTGTGAAGGTCCACCTCGACCGAAATCACGCCCAGCACGCCATTCGCACTGTCCACTCTGCGCGAATAGACAAAACTGTAGCCACCGGTCTCAGCCTCGGACACGGTAAAGATCGTGGCGTTGGCCCGCAGTGCGTTCACATAATAGGCCGCCGTGCGGTGATTTTCCCCCAGACGGTTGCGGTCGGTTGCGGCAACTGTGCGGCCGTCCTTGTCCAGCAACATCAGCGAGGCCGCACCGATCTCGTCGACAAAGGACAGCAGTCTCTGGGTCGAGAGGGCATATTCCTGCGCCGTCAGCGCCTGGATCAGTTCCGGGTCGCGCGCCAGCAATTGCGGCACGATGGAATTGCGCTGGACCTCGGAAATCAGGTTCCCGACATAGAGCGTCATCCGGACCTCTGCCCGGTTTCGGGTCGATTCCGTAAAGCGTTCTGTCAGAAACAAATTGGTGACATAGACGACAGCCACCGCAGACACGAACACGAGCAACAAGGCGACGCGGGGGAGCCAGCGACCTAGTCGGATACGTGTCACTCTTTTTAACCGTCTTTTGGCCATGGGGCGAACTTACGCCCGCCCCAGGAAACTAGCAATCACGCCTGAACCAACTGGTCCAGCAATCCGCGGAAAAGCGCCTGACCGTCGGTGCCACCGTGATGGGCATCAACAGCACGTTCCGGGTGCGGCATCATCCCCAGCACGCGGCGGTTCTCGGACAGAACACCGGCGATGTCCGCCTTGGCCCCATTGGGGTTCTGGGTATAGGTAAAGGCGATCCGGTCCTGATCGCGCAGCGCCGCCAGCGTTTCGTCATCGACGAAATAGTTGCCGTCGTGGTGGGCAATCGGGATGTCCACGACCTGCCCGGCGGCATAGCCACGGGTAAAGGCGCTGTCGGTGGTTTCCACCTTCAGGCCGACGGTTTTGCACACGAATTTGAGGCCCGCGTTGCGCATCAGCGCCCCCGGCAGCAAACGGGTTTCGGTCAGGACCTGAAACCCGTTGCAGACGCCAAGGGCATACCCGCCCTTGTTCACGTGATCGATCAGCGCGAGGCAGATCGGCGACTGCGCCGCGATCGCGCCGCACCGCAGATAGTCGCCAAAGGAAAACCCGCCCGGCACAGCCACCAGATCCACCTTGGGCAAGGCGGCGTCCTTGTGCCAGACGACAGTCACATCGGCCCCGGCCTTTTCCAGTGCAACCGCCATATCGCGGTCACAGTTGGAACCCGGAAACTGGAGGACGGCAGCCTTCATTATGCCAGCTCCACCGAGTAGCTTTCGATCACGGTATTCGCGAGCAGCTTTTCACACATCTCTTTGACGGTGGCCTCGGTGGTGCCATCGGCCAGATCCAGCTCGATCACCTTGCCCTGACGAACGCCAGAGACACCGGCAAACCCCAGAGCGCCCAGAGCATGGCGCACGGCCTCACCCTGAGGGTCCAGAACGCCATTTTTCAGCATGACATGAACACGGGCTTTCATCGGACGGTCCTTCTTAGTTGATCAGCTTGGGCTTGTGGGCGTGGGTGACGTTGGACGGCAGAACGCCCAGACGACGTGCGACCTCGGTATAGGCATCGGTCAGGTTGCCCAGATCCTGACGGAACACGTCCTTGTCCAGCTTTTGGCCGGTTTCGATGTCCCACAGGCGGCAGCTATCGGGGCTGATTTCGTCAGCCACAACCAGACGCATATAGTCGTTGTCCCAGATCCGGCCGATTTCGATCTTGAAATCGACCAGACGAATGCCGACGCCGTGCATCACGCCCGACAGGAAGTCATTCACGCGCAGCGCGATCGCGACGATATCATCGAGGTCCTGCTGGCTGGCCCAGCCAAAGGCGACGATATACTCCTCGGGAACCAGCGGGTCGCCCAAGGCATCGTTCTTGTAGCTGAACTCGACGATTGGACGGGGCAGCTGGGTGCCCTCTTCCATGCCCAGTCGCTTGGCCATCGACCCGGCGGCAAAGTTGCGCACGATCACTTCGAGCGGAATGATCTCAACCTGACGAACCAACTGTTCGCGCATGTTCAGCCGCTTGATAAAGTGAGTCGGAACGCCAATCGCGGCCAAACCCGTCATAAAGAACTCGGACAGGCGGTTGTTCAACACGCCCTTGCCTTCGATCACAGCCTTTTTCTGGGCGTTGAACGCGGTGGCATCGTCCTTAAAGTATTGCACAATGGTTCCCGGTTCCGGGCCTTCGTACAGAATCTTGGCTTTGCCTTCGTAGATTTTCTTGCGCCGCGCCATGCACGTCCCCTCGTCTTGCCGCAAACATGCGGTGTGAGTCATGCGCCCGCGTATAGGGCAAGACCCCCTGTCCTGCAAGAATAGGTGTCTTAGTTCGTCACAGATCGTCATAGCAGTGTCATGATCTCGGGTTTTCCGGGCACCAGCCCCGCCATCACCGCAGGAGAACGGCGATTTTTTCGGTGGGCACCACCCTGAAATGACGCGGACTCCGGCTGTCAGGTCGCAACCTGTCGCCTTTCCTTTGGGGATTTGGGGCTTTACCGTTTGAAAAAATCCCCGCGTCATGCCATCCGGTAGGCAATGACGGATCATAGGACCGCAAGATGACAAATGCACTTTCCCGCCTGCTCGAAACCCGCGATTGGCTGATGGCCGATGGCGCAACGGGCACCAATCTGTTCAACATGGGCCTGAGCTCGGGCGATGCGCCTGAAATGTGGAACATCGATCATCCGGAAAAGATCACCGCCCTCTACAAAGGCGCCGTGGACGCGGGCAGCGACCTGTTCCTGACCAATAGCTTTGGCGGCAACGCATCGCGTTTGAAACTGCATGGCGCGCAGGACCGTGTACACGAATTGAACCGGATCGCCGCCGAACTGGGCCGCAATGTCGCGGACGCCGCCGGGCGTCCGGTGATCGTTGCCGGGTCTGTCGGCCCCACCGGCGAGATCATGGAGCCGATGGGCAGCCTGACCCATGCCTTGGCGGTGGAAATGTTCCACGAACAGGCCGAAGGGCTCAAGGCGGGCGGTGCCGATGTGCTGTGGGTCGAAACGATTTCCGCCATCGAAGAATATCGCGCCGCCGCCGAGGCTGCAAAACTGGCCGGCATGGCATGGTGCGGCACTATGAGCTTTGACACGGCTGGTAGGACGATGATGGGCATCACCAGCGCAGATCTGGCCAAGGCCGTGGAAAAGCTGGACTATCCGCCGCTGGCCTTTGGCGCCAATTGCGGCGTCGGGGCATCGGACTTGTTGCGCACCGTTCTAGGTCTGGCCGCCACGGGCTCTGCGACCCCGATCATCGCCAAGGGCAACGCCGGCATTCCCAAATATCACGACGGCCATATCCACTATGACGGCACCCCGTCGCTCATGGGCGAATATGCGGTTCTGGCCCGCGACTCCGGTGCGACGATCATCGGCGGCTGCTGCGGCACCACCCCGGAACATCTGCGCGCCATGAAGGAAGCACTGGAAACCCGCCCGCGCGGCGAACGCCCGACGCTGGACACCATTGCAGAGGCTCTGGGTGGTTTCTCCTCCGCCTCCGATGGCACCGGCGACGATGCTGGCGGCGCACCACGCAGGACCCGTCGCCGCGGATAAACATCGAACAGGCCCGGCATTGTCCGGGCCTTTTTTGTGGGACCCGTCCTCCCATGCCCGAGACATACCGGGCAGCAGGGCTCTTCAGCCGTTATTCATGAGCCAGATGAATAAGCGTTATTCGATTAATCACTCTCAACCTCGCATCCATGGCCGCGTAGGATGCCGCTAATGGCAGGAGGATGCGATGCAGAAACGACAACTCGGAAACGGTGGCCCAGAGGTTTCGGCCATCGGGCTAGGCTGCATGGGCATGAGCTTTAGCTATGCCGACCTCCCCGATCCCGGCGCGATGATCCCGGTCCTGCGCGATCTCGGCATTGCTTTGGTGCCATTCAGTCCGCTGGGCAAGGGCTATCTGACCGGCGCGTTCTCGGCAGAGGACCCGATTTCAGCGGGGGATTTTCGCGCGATCCTGCCGCGTTTCACCGCCGAGGCCCGCGCGGCCAATATGGCCTTGGTCGAGTTGTTGCGCGACACGGCGCAGGAGTATGACGCGATCCCGGCGCAAATCGTTTTGGCGTGGATGCTGGCCCAAGGCGACGACATCATCCCGATCCCCGGCAGCACGAAATTGCACCGCATACAGGAAAACGCCAGAGCGGCGGCGCTGCACCTGTCAGACGCTACTTTGCGCGACCTGACAACCAAGGCCGAGGCCATTGCCATTACCGGCGCCCGCTATCCGGATCATATCGAGAGAACAACAGGCCTATGACCGCCCCTCAACGCCCCCTTTTGGGGATCGCTCTCGTCGTCCTGGCGACGCTGACCTTTTCTGTCGCGGATGTGCTGACCAAGAAACTGACACTGATCCATTCGGTGTCCGTGATCGTTGCAGTTCGCTACGCCGTTAACCTGTTGGCTGTCACGGCGGTCATGGCGCCACGGCAAAAATCGGACCTCTGGCGCATGACGCGGCCCGGGCTGGTGCTGTTGCGCGGGCTGTGTCTGGCCTTTGCCTCGCTAACGATGGCCATTGCGCTGCGCTGGATGCCCGTCGGCGAGACCGTCGCCATCATCTACCTCGCTCCCTTTATCGTGTTGCTGGCCTCGGGACCGCTCTTGGGGGAAAAGGTGAATTCGAGCGCATGGATCGGCGCGGCGATCGGGTTTGCGGGGGTGCTGTTGATCATGCGCCCGGGGAGCGGTCTGCATCCCTTTGGTGTGACGATGGCCCTGATCAACGTCGGATTCTCGACCGCCTATCATCTCTTGACGCGGCTGCTGTCGCGCACAGAGAAAACCTCGGCGTTGCTGTGGCATACGGCGTGGATCGGCACGCTATTCTTTGGCATCGGAACGTTTTTCGACCCGACACCTGTCGCGATTTCGCTCGGTGACTTTGGCATGATGGCGGCCTTGGGCATTCTGGCGGCAGCAGGTCACGGGCTGTTCACCTCTGCCTACCGCGAAGCGCCACCCGCCCTCCTGGCCCCGGTGAATTATATCCACCTCGTCTGGGCAGGGCTGCTGGGATGGGTGGTGTTTCATCATGTCCCCGATCCCTGGGCGATAACCGGGATCGGTTTGGTCTGCGTGGCCGGCATCTGGGCGGCTGTAATGCGGGGTCGCTAAAATCGCCCAAAATCGGGTCATCTGACAGCAAAGTCGGTCCAAGCGCGAACCATGTCGCAATTATGCCTATCTCGCTGTAAAAAATACGCCAGAACGAACGCAAGTAACTGGCCGTCCCAGCCGCATACATTGAAGGAACACTGATCAATGTCCGACGACGAAATCATCCTGTCCGATCTGAACGACGAAGAACTGGTCGATCAAATGTTCGACGACCTCTATGACGGGCTGAAAGAGGAAATCGAAGAGGCGGTCAACATCCTGCTGGAACGCGGCTGGACGCCCTACAACATCCTGACCGAAGCCTTGGTCGGCGGCATGACCGTTGTGGGCCGCGACTTCCGCGATGGTATCCTGTTCGTTCCCGAAGTGCTGCTGGCTGCCAACGCGATGAAGGGCGGCATGGCCATCCTCAAGCCGCTGCTGGCCGAGACCGGCGCCCCGCGCGTCGGCAAGATGGTGATCGGCACCGTAAAGGGCGACATCCACGACATCGGCAAGAACCTCGTCTCCATGATGATGGAAGGCGCCGGGTTCGAAGTGGTTGACCTTGGCATTAACAACGCCGTTGAAAAATACCTCGAGGCGCTAGAAACCGAACAGCCCGACATTCTGGGCATGTCGGCCCTGCTGACCACAACGATGCCCTACATGAAGACCGTGATCGACACGCTGGTCGAAAAAGGCATTCGCGACGATTATATCGTGCTCGTCGGCGGCGCCCCGCTGAACGAGGAATTCGGCCGCGCCATCGGTGCGGACGCCTATTGCCGCGATGCGGCTGTCGCGGTGGAAACCGCCAAGACGCTGGTCGCACGCCGTCACAACCAGATGCGCGCCTGATCTTCATGGTCGCTCTGACCGATGAGACGCTGACAGAAAACGGCCTCGCCCCGATGGGACGGGGCCGTATTCTTGTGCTGGCCTGCGGAGCCTTGGCGCATGAGATCCTCGCGCTGGTGCGACTGAACGGATGGGACCATCTGGACCTGCAATGTCTGCCGGCGATTTTGCACAATCACCCCGACCGGATCACCGGCGCGGTCGAGGCCGCACTGGCCAAGGCCGCGGGCTATGACCGGATCTTTGTCGCCTATGCCGACTGCGGTACCGGCGGAGAGCTACAGGCGCTCTGTGACCGGCTGGGCGTCACCATGATCGCCGGCCCGCATTGCTATGCGTTCTTCGAGGGGGTTCAAACCTTTGAAGACCGCGGCGAGGTCACGGCCTTTTATCTGACAGATTTTCTGGCGCGGCAGTTTGATGCGTTTGTCTGGCGGCCCCTCGGGTTGGACCGGCACCCGGAGTTGCGGGATATGTATTTCGGCAATTACGAGACGCTGGTCTATCTGGCGCAGACCGATGATGCCGCGTTGACCGCCAAGGCCGCAGCCTGTGCCGATCGGCTGGGTCTGGCGTTCGAGCGCCGGATGACCGGCTATGGCGACCTGGCGACGGCCCTGGCCAAGGCCTAAGGGAATGGGGGCTCTGCCCCCGGCCCTGTCGGGCCTCCCCCGGGATATTTGCAGCACAAAGGCAGGCAGTGGTTCAGGCGCTGGCAGCGGCGGCTGTCGTCCGGATCCGGTCCACCATCGCGCGCACACCGTTCGATCGCTGGGCGGAGAGATGTTCATTTAGGCCAAGGCGGCCCAGTTCGGCAGTGGCATCGATGTTCGCCACCTCTGCCGTCGGCACACCGTTATAGAGAGCGGCGAGAACGGCAATCAGGCCGCGCACGATCAGCGCGTCGCTATCGCCGCGAAAGCGGAAGACGCCGCCATCGGTATTGGGGATCAACCAGACCTGACTGGCGCAGCCGTTTACCTTGGTCGCGGGCACCTTGTAGATGTCCTCGAGCGGGTCCATCGCTTTGCCCATGTCGATTACATGGCGATAGCGATCTTCCCAGTCATCGAGAAATTCAAAGGTCTCGGCGATCTCTTCAAAAGCTTCGGTGGCCATGCGATGTCCTTTCTAGCTGACAAGGACTTAGGGTCTGAGACGCAAAAGGTCCAGAGGGTGCTTTTCTTGGCTTCGGGTTTGGGCTAGGCCTATAGGGCAAGAGGGAGGACGACTATGCGAAATGGTGTGATCGTGGTCTGTGCGGCAGGTCTGGCGCTGTCGGGATGCAGCAGGATTTCCGAGTCGCGGTTCAATCCCCTGAACTGGTTTGGTGCGGCCCGGTCCGAGGCTGTTGTGACCGCTCCGGCCAGTCTGATCCCCGAACGCGGTGGCCGGGTGACTGTCGATCAGAGGGGAGCGATTGATCAGATCGTCGGGGTAGAATTGTCCCGGACAATCAGCGGCGGCCTGTTGACGGCCACAGGCGTCGATCAATCTGTGGGTGGGTTCAATGCCGAACTGGTATTGATCAGCCGCGAGGCGGGCACGCTGACCTACGAAATGCGGATCGAACGGTCCGGGCAGGATGCCGGCACCACCGGCAGTCCTGCCGCGCGGACAACGACCGCTGCTGTGGTCCTGAGTGCCCAGGACCTGGCAGGCGTCCGGCGCATTACAGTGCAGGGCGCCAGTTCCGCCATGTCGGTCACGCGCTAGGCCGAGCGATCACGGCAGGCGGATGGTGATGACCGAACTGCCCTTGGCCGCCAAGGCGACCTTGCCCGCGCAGAGGGCGAGCGCATCCTCGCCGAAGACCTCAAGCCGCCAGCCCTGCAGGGCCGCCAGATCGCGTTCGCCTGCGGCAATCGCGTCGAGATCCGAAGAGGTCGCAATCAGCTTTTGCGCAACGCCTGCGTCTTCGGAGCGGGCCTTGAGTAGCACACGCAGCAGATCGGCCAAAGCCGGATTGACCTGAAGCTTTTCGCGGCTGGTATCAGCCTTGGGCAATTGGTCGGCGGGACATTCGATGCCCGCCTTGATCGCAGCCAGAATGCCATTGGCGATCTCCCCCTTGCGCGCCTCGCGCAGCAAGAGGCGCGAACGGCCAAGGTCGGCCTCTGTCAGGGGCTTGGTCGAGGCCAATTCGACCAGCGCGTCATCCTTGTAGACCCGGCTGCGGGGAATATCGCGTTCCTGCGCATAGGATTCGCGGAACCGCGCCAATTCGCGCACTATCGCCAGAAACCGTCCGGTGGTGGTGCGGGTTTTCACGCGCATCCATGCCTCTTCGGGATGGGACTGATAGGTCGACGGGTCCAAGAGGACAGCCAATTCCTCGGCGACCCAGCGTTCGCGACCGGATTTGCGCAAACGGGCCGACAGCACCTCGTAGATATCGCGCAAATGCGTTACATCGGCCAACGCGTATTTCAACTGCGCATCGGTCAAAGGACGGCGCGACCAGTCGGTAAAGCGGCTGGATTTGTCGAGGTCGGCCTTGGCGATCTTGCGGACCAGCGTTTCATAGCCCACCTGTTCGCCATAGCCGCAGACCATGGCCGCGACCTGGGTATCAAACAGCGGATAGGGGATCAGATCGCCGTCGACGTAAAAGATTTCCAGATCCTGACGGGCGGCGTGAAACACTTTGACCACATCGGGGTTGCGAAACAGGTCGTAGAGGGGCTCCATGGAGAGGCCATCGACCAAGGGATCGACGATCACAGCATCCTCGCCGGACTTGTCGCGATAGGCGAGCTGGATCAGACAGAGCTTCGAATAATAGGTTCGTTCACGCAGAAATTCGGTGTCGACGGTGACATAGGGACGCTTGGCGGCTTCGGCACAGAAGGCGGCAAGCGCCTCGGTCGTCGTAATGATCTGCATTCGGAACGCTATCTCTGGATCGTTTCGTCGATTTGTTACGGCAAAACACCTCAAAAGGAAAGATATCCTGCCGACGTAAACCAGATAGTGAGGTTTTGGCGTCACCCTGCCCCAAGATATCAAAGGAAAGGGGCGGCTATGGCACCAAGTTCATCTGCATCCGACGTGGCAAAAGCGGTAGCGGCAGACAAAGAGGCTGAAAAAGCTGAAAAAGGGGTTCCTGCGCAGGCAGACGAGGATCACGGTAACGACAAAACCCATACCTATCAGGGGGTTGGGGTTGGGCATGATCTGGCGCGGGGCGAGGGCCATGACAAAGGGGACGACAACTGCGGCGCGGATGATCCCCAAGGCAAGCCGCACCCAAAGGGCAAATTCCCCTGTTTTGCGGCTGGCACGCTGTTGCAAACCGCCGGCGGTTTCGTCCCGATTGAACAGTTGCGACAGGGTGATCTGGTGCAAACCATGGATGATGGACTGCAACCCGTCGCATGGATCGGACAGAATACCGTTGCGGGTCGCGGGCCGATGACGCCGGTCAAAATCCCAAAGGGCGTTATCGGCAATCAACGCGATCTGATCGTTTCGCCGCAGCACCGGATGCTGATTTCGGATTGGCGCTGCCAATATTACTTTGGCGAGCCGCAGCTATTTTCGTCGGCCAAGGGGTTGATCGGCAGGTCTGGCATCGAATGGGCCCCGATGCAGTCGGTGACCTACGTCCATCTGGCCTTTGAACGACATCAGGTCATTTTTGCCGAAGGCGCCCCGTCAGAGAGCCTGCATACCGGGCCTGAGGCCATGAGTGGCCTGCCTGACTGGGCGCAGCAGGAATTGGAACAGATCCTTGGCTGCGGCATCCGGGCGCGGCATCTGGCGCGCCCGACAATTTCCATCGGCCTGAGCGATTTGTTGGCAGCCTAGCGCAGTTCGACCTTGGTACGATCCCCGACCGCGAAGCGGCGCAGGACAGCCGGGTACAACCGATGTTCAAGCGGCAATAGCCGCGCTGCCAGCGTATCGGCGGTATCGTCTGTAGCAATTTGCAGGCGCGCCTGCCCCAAAATCGGGCCGCCGTCCAATTCGGCGGTCACTTCGTGGACCGAACAGCCATGCTCGGCATCGCCGGCCTCGAGCGCGCGTTGATGGGTGTGCAACCCTTTGTATTTTGGCAGCAAGGACGGGTGGATATTCAGCATCTTGCCACCCCACCGCGTCATGAAATCAGGGGTCAGGATTCGCATGAAACCTGCCAGACACAGGATATCGGGATTGGCGGCCTCGAGAACGCGGGTCACCTCGGCCTCAAAGGCCTCGCGGTCCTTGCCATAGGGTTTGTGGTCAACCACAGCGGTGGCAACCCCCAGCGCCTCGGCCTTGGCCAAACCGCCAGCGTCGGGCACGTTGGACAAAACCAGCACCGGCGTTGCCGGATGATCGCCGGACTGCATATCACGAACGAGGGCCACCATATTGGAGCCCCCGCCAGAAATCAGGATCGCAACGCGTTTGGTCACAGAAGCGCGCCGCTGTAGCGAACGCCCTGCCCGGCCTCGACGTGGCCAAGAACGCTCACGGTTTCACCCTGCTGTTCCAGCAGGGCCTCGAGCGCGTCGGCGCGCTCCGCAGCCACGACAACGATCATGCCGATGCCCGAATTGAACGTCTTGAGCAGTTCCGCCTCTTGCATATTGGCGGTCTCGGCCAGCCAACGGAATACCGGCGGCAGCGTCCACGAGGACAGATCGATATGGGCACCCATGCCTTCGGGCAGAACGCGCGGCAGATTTTCGGTCAAACCGCCGCCGGTGATATGGGCCAGCGCATGAACGCCGCCTGCCCGCACCGCCGCCAAGGCCTGTTTGACATAGAGGCGCGTCGGCGCGAGCAGCGCCTCGCCCAGCGTACCATCGGCAAAGGGAGCCTGATCGGACCACGACAGACCCGACAGTTCCACCACCTTGCGTACAAAGGAATAGCCATTCGAATGCACGCCGTTCGACGCCAGTCCCAAGAGCACGTCGCCCTCGGCCACGCCCGCCGGCAGATCCGCGCCGCGCTCCATCGCGCCAACCGCAAAGCCCGCGAGGTCGAAATCGCCCTTGTGATACATGCCCGGCATTTCAGCGGTTTCCCCGCCAATCAGCGCACAGCCCGAATCCGCGCACCCCTGCGCGATCCCCTCGATGATGCGGGTCGCCTCATCCACGTTCAATTTGCCGGTGGCAAAATAGTCGAGGAAGAACAGCGGTTCCGCCCCTTGGCAGACCAGATCGTTCACACACATCGCGACCAGATCG
Organism: uncultured Paracoccaceae bacterium; assembly: GCA_937864535.1. GTDB lineage: Bacteria > Pseudomonadota > Alphaproteobacteria > Rhodobacterales > Rhodobacteraceae > Marivivens. The sequence continues at coordinate 281,514 of CALMJS010000018.1, read as the reverse complement.
ATCCCGACCGTATCGACATTGCCGGTATCGATGGCAATCCGCAGCTTGGTTCCGACGCCATCGGTCGCAGCAACGAGGATCGGATCGGTGTAGCCTGCGCCCTTGAGGTCGAACAGCGCGCCAAACCCGCCAAGACCCGACATCGTGCCGGGCCGGGTCGTCCGCTTGGCGGCCGGTTTGATCCGCTCAACGAGGTTGTTGCCTGCATCGATATCGACGCCAGCATCGGCGTAGGTCAGGCCGGGCTTATTGGTCATGTGCATCCCCTTGGGTAGATTGGCGCTCGGATAGCCCAATTTGTCACAGGGAGCAACGCGGCAATGACCCAGTTGCCAAGGCAAACTGGATCATAGAGCCGGTTTTTTCAGGTGGGACCCGTCAGGCAGTCGCTGCAGGACTGCGACGATAGCGCCCGATCATGAAAATCGCGCCAATCGCCGCACCCAGAAGCGGCAGCGAGGACGGCAACGGGATCGAGGGGAGCGTCAGGTTCGTCTCGGGCGTCCATTCGGCCGCAGCAAAGCTGGTCGTGGTGGTCATGAACTCGTTCACGCCAAAACTCGACAGGGTCGCGTCACCGCCAACCAGCCGCGACAGCGTCGTGTTCCGCGTTCCCATCGCCAGATAGGTGGTACAGGCCGGTGTGTCGCAGGCCACAAAATCCAGCCGGTCGCCAGACAGGCTCATATAGGCGTTGCGCACCCGACCATCCGTTAACCAACGTGTGCCGGTCACAAAGCCCAAAGCCCCATAGCTGACGCCATTGTAGACGACATCGGTAAAGCTGCTGATCAGAAGTGTGTCCTGATTGCCGAGGAGTTCCCCCTCGACCAGTCCTGTTAAAGTATCGGTGCCAGAAACATAGCTAAACTCGTACGTTACAGCCTGTGCCGTGGTCCCCGTGACGAGTGTCGTCAAAAGGGCGGCAACCAGTTTTTTTACGTGCATGTGTCCCTCTCGGTTGCGGCTGTGAAAACGTCCGGACGACAACCGCCCGTGACAGCCACGCTAGTCAGGAGATTTGAAACACATTTGACCCAAGTCGTTCATTTCTGGGGCAGGTTTTGCGAATTGTGGCGATACCTCGGCTTGCCCCTGCACAATAAGGCAGGTAAGGATCGTCCTCGGGGGCCTGTAGCTCAACGGTTAGAGCAGAGCGCTCATAACGCTTTGGTTGCGGGTTCAAATCCTGCCGGGCCTACCATCTCCCAAGATCCGAAATAACCCGATCTAGCGGACCAGCACCATTTCGGCGTTCAGCCCGCCGAGGGTCTCACTGGTCGAGAGCCGCAGCACGCCGCCGTGCAGACGCGCGACATCCGCCACAATCGCCAGCCCCAGCCCGACCCCCGTTCCGCTGTTCTGGTTGCGCGACGGGTCGAGCCGGGTAAAGGGCCGCATTGCCTCTTCGCGCAGATCAACAGGGATACCGGGACCATCATCCTCGACCGATATTTTCAGCGTACGGTCGGTGAGCGTCAGCCGCACAGCGACCTGACTGCCGCCATAGCGCAGACCATTCGTGATCAGGTTGTCTACCGCGCGGCGAAGGGCCAATGGCCTGAGCGGCAGTTCGGCATCCTCGGGCACGCTGCCGGCATCAAAGCGGACGTTCTGACCGGCGCGTTTTGCGTCCTCGACCGTCTGGGCAAATAGGGCGACCGGTCGACAGACCTCGGCCGCATCGCCCGCATCGGCGCGACCGTAGTCCAGAAAGGCCGCGATCAGCCTCTCCATATCCGCGACGTCGCGGATCATCGGTTCGGCCTCGGCCTCATCCATGAACGACAGCGCCAGCCTCAGCCGGGTCAACGGCGTGCGCAAATCATGGCTAATCCCCGACAACATCATCGTCCGGCTCTGGGTTTGCCGTTCAATACGTGACCGCATTTCCAGAAACGCCGTGCCCGCAGCCCGAACCTCGGTCGCGCCGCCCGGCGCATAGGGGACGATTCGGCCCTTGCCATACTCTTCGGCCGCCAAGCCAAGTTTGCGGATCGGACGCAGTTGATTGCGCAAAAAGAAATAGGCGACCAAGGTCAGAAAGGTCCCCATGACCACCATGATCACCAAGAGCTGATGCGGATTGGAGGCCGAGACCCGCGCCCGCGAGAACTGCATCCGATATAACTGACCGCGGTCGATCCATACGACCACCTCGCGGCGATCGGACAGATCCACAGCGACCACTTCGGGCAATTCCTGCCGGAGCTTGGTGATCATCGCCCGCCCGGACAAATCCAGGAGCCCGCGACGATCCCCGCTCGGGGCCTCTGAGACGGTGGCGAGCTTGATCGCCAAGGCCTCGGCCAGAGAGGTGCCCTGTTGTGCCGGACTGTCCAGCACCAGGGTCAATTCCCGCACCACGGATTCGGTCATCAGGACTGTCACGCCCTCGAAATGGCGCTGGATAAAGACCACAGACACCAGCAATTGCAGCGAAATCACCGGCAACAGCAGGATCAGGGCCGCTCGGCCATAGAGCGTTTTGGGGATCCAGGAACGGAGAGGTTTTATCTTCATGATGGCGAGACTATCCTGCGCCAACTGCTGAGGAAAGTGTCATATGTCCGCTCCTGTCTTGCCCGACGATATCAGCCTGCTGCGCGCGCCAAACCCGTCGCCGATGACCTTTACCGGCACCAATACCTGGATCGTGGGGAGGTCGTCGGTGGTGGTCATCGATCCGGGCCCGATCATCCCCGCGCATCGCGAGGCGCTACTTGCCGCGATTGGCACCCGCGATGTCGAGGCCGTCATCGTCACCCACGCCCATCGTGACCATTCGCCCCTCGCCCGGCCACTGGCGGCCGAGGTCGGCTGCCCGGTCGTGGCCTTTGGCGATGCCAGCGCAGGTCGCAGCCCGGTGATGCAGGCGCTCGACCTGTCGGGGCAAACCGGCGGCGGTGAAGGCGTCGACAGCGACTTCTATCCCGATGTGACCCTGGCTGATGGCGAGGCGATCGCCGGGCTGACGGCCATCCACACCCCCGGCCACATGGGCAATCACATTTGCCTCGACCGTGGCGATGTTCTGTTCTCTGGCGATCATGTGATGGGATGGGCCACCTCGATCGTGTCTCCGCCCGAAGGCGATTTGACCGATTTCATGCAGTCCTGCCGCAGGCTGCTCACGCAGCCAACCCAGCTCTATCTGGCAGGACACGGCGATCCGATCGTCAACGGCCCTGCCCGTGTCCAGGAACTGCTGGATCACCGCCTGGGCCGCGAAGCGCAGATATTGGCCAGTCTGGACCATGGTTCCAAGTCGATCGAGGATCTGGTCGCAGAGCTCTATGCGCAAACGCCCCCCGCGCTCTGGCCCGCCGCCGCGCGCAATATCTTTGCCCATCTTATTGATTTGACGCAGAGAAACCTAGTTTTACCCGACAAATGCCTCAGCGCGAGCGCGAAGTTTTCCCGTAGGTGAAAAAATCTGCCCGGACCCTCTTGCACCCCCCCAATGTGCTGGCTATACACCCCCCCATGTTCCGGCGTAGCTCAGCGGTAGAGCAGTTGACTGTTAATCAATTGGTCGTAGGTTCGATCCCTACCGCCGGAGCCAAATCCCCCTGACAGGGATACACCAATGTCAGAACCGCGTTCCGGCGTAGCTCAGCGGTAGAGCAGTTGACTGTTAATCAATTGGTCGTAGGTTCGATCCCTACCGCCGGAGCCAAATTTGATATCTGACAATTTGGCAAGCCCACTGATCCGATCCGTGTGATCGGTCCTCTGATAATTTGATGCTTCGGCGGTTTGTTCTTGGGCCGCAATGGGGGCTCTGCCCCCGGCCCTTCGGGCCTCCCCCGGGATATTTGAGGCACAAAGGGCAAAGTTGGCGGGGACTTAGCCCCGCAGCGCGTCAGACAGCAAGGTCAATACGGCCTCGCGCGGGACGTCGGACGTGACAAAACTCTGACCGATAGCGCGGTTGAGAATAAAGCGCAGCTTGCCGTCCAGAACCTTCTTGTCCTGCCCCATAAGGGCCAGCAGGGCCTCTGCATCGGGCAGCTCGCCCGGAATATCCGCGATATCGGTGCGCATCCCCATGGCTCGCAGGTGGGCGCGGACACGGCTGGGGCTCTCCTGGCTACACAGGCCGAGTCGCGACGAGAGCTCGAACGCCAGAGCGCAGCCGATGGCAACGCCCTCGCCGTGCAAGAGACGGTCCGAATAGCCGGTCGCATTTTCCAGCGCGTGACAGAAGGTATGGCCGAGATTGAGCAAGGCGCGGTCACCCTGTTCGGTCTCGTCGCGCATGACGATATCTGCCTTCATCTGCACCGAGCGGGTGACGGCATGGACGCGGGCCGCAAGGTCACCGTCGCGCAATTTTGGTCCGTTTTCCTCGAGCCAGTCGAAGAAGTCGGCATCGCCCAGCAGGCCGTATTTTACCACTTCGCCGTAGCCAGCCAGAAAGTCCCGTGTCGACAGACTGGACAACAGATCGATGTCGGCAAGGACGAGCGAGGGCTGATAGAAGGCACCGACAAGGTTTTTGCCTTGCGGCGTATTTATCCCGGTCTTGCCCCCGACCGAGCTATCGACCTGCGCCAGCAGAGTGGTCGGGATTTGCACGAAGCGCACACCGCGCCGCACGACCGCCGCCGCGAAACCGGCCAGATCGCCGATCACGCCGCCGCCCAAGGCGATGACGATCCCGGAGCGTTCGACCTTTTCCGAGAGCAGCCATTCGACGGCACGGGAAAATTGCGGCCAGCCCTTGGTCGATTCGCCCGACGGCAGAGCCAGAGCGGAATGTTTGATGCCGGCGGCATCAAGGGAGGCCTGCAGCGTAGACAAATGCAAGGCCGCCACTGTTTCGTCGGTGATGATCGCCACCTGAGGACGGCGCAGCAGCGGCGCGATCAATGTCCCGGCCTGAGGCAGCAACCCGGGCCCGATCAAGACATCATAGGCGCGGCCCGGCAGGTCGACGTGAACGGTATTGCGGATCATGGCTGTCTCTCTAATACGTCGGGGCGGGTTAGCAGCGCCTCGATCACCTTGTTGGTGGTTTGCTCGATGGAATACCCCAGCCGGGTTTCCACCGACAGATCCGCCTGCCGATAGACGGGTTCGCGCGCAGCCAGCAGGTCAGTCAGGGTTTGCCGCGGATTGGGTGTCTGGAGCAAGGGGCGGGTTTCCTTGTGCCGGACCCGTTCCCAGAGCGTATCGAGCGAGGCGTTAAGCCAGACCGACACGCCCTTTTGCGTGATGGCAAGGCGGTTGCGGTCCGCCAGAAACGCCCCGCCGCCGGTCGACAGGATGCACGGACGGCCCGAGAGAAGACGCTGGATCACCTCGGATTCGCGTAGCCGGAAAAACGCCTCGCCATCGCGCGAGAAGATTTCCGCGATGGTCGCATTGGCCGCAGATTCGATTTCTGCATCGGAATCAAGGAACGGCACCCCGAGGGTGGTCGCCAAAGCCTTGCCGATTGCCGTCTTGCCGGACCCCATCATCCCCACCAGAACAACGGTTCTGTGCAGGTGAAATGCCCCGTGCGCCTCTTCCCTGCCAGTTGCCGAAGTATCGGCTATGGCTCGCCGGTCTGTCATTTTCTGTCCCAAGTGACGTGTTATTGCTCGCAAGGGCATATATAAAGACGGCCAAGGGTGCAAAGCCCGTTGAGGCATTCAGGGCAAGAAAGGCAAAGGAATGATCTGGAAATTGATCAAGCTGCTGGTCGCGGTGGCGATCTTGGGGGGCGTCGGACTGGTGGTCTATGCCTATGTCGGACCTGTCTTGTTTCCGTCGGACTTTGCCGCCCCTGCCCAAACCGTCACCCAAGACGTGACCCTGAACGCGGACTAAAACATGAAAAAAGCAGCGTGGATCACGGCAATTGCGCTGTTTGGCGGGCCGGCTCCGGCCCAGGACAGCGCCCCGATGTCGGCTATCGACTGGCTGTCGCGCTCGGTGGTTCCCATGGTCTCCGGGGCCCCGGTCGATCTGGAACCGGTGCAAATCGAACCGACGGGCGCGGCGACGCCCGAGGTGACTGTGGTCGCCTTGGACGCGCCTTCGCCGGATGTCATCGGGATTTTGCCACCCTCGGCCACGGGACTGCCGCGCCGATTGTGGGGGAATGGCGCCGAATCAACGCTGGTGCAATCGATCGGCGAGGTGCCGGTCGAGACCCTGCCTGCGATGCGGGACATGATGGTCATGATGCTGCTGGCAGAGGCGGACGCGCCGATTGACGCCGGACCAGAGGGACGGCTGTTCCTCGCACGGGTTGATAAACTGCTCGACCTTGGTGCGCTCGATCAGGCACAGGCCCTGCTCGAGGCTGCAGGTCCCAGCGATGCAGAACAATTCCGTCGCTGGTTCGATATCACCCTTCTGACCGGAACCGAGGACAAATCCTGTGCCGCCCTGCGCGACGCGCCGGATCTGTCGCCGACCTATGCGACGCGGATTTTCTGTATCGCACGGGGCGGAGACTGGGATTCGGCGGCGCTGATCCTGAATACAGGGCGCGCATTGGGCGATATCCCCCCCGACATCGACGCCCTGCTGGAACGGTTCCTCGACACCGCAGGCGACGATAGCGGGCAGGTGCTGACCCCGCCGGACCGGATCAGCCCGCTGGTGTTCCGCCTCTACGAGGCAATCGGCGAACCGTTCGCCACAGCCAATCTTCCACGCGCCTTTGCCTTTGCCGATTTGCGCCCCATTGCCAGCTGGCGCAATCAGCTGGAGGCGGCAGAACGGCTGGCCCGTGCCGGCGATATCGACGCCAATGTGTTGCACGCGCTCTACACGCGGCAAACACCCGCCGCCTCTGGTGGCATATGGGACCGCGCCGCCGCCTACCAGGCGGTCACTCAGGCGATCCGGTCGGGCGACACGGATGCGGTGGCGGCGACTCTTGCCCCGGCTTGGGCGGCGATGAAAACCGCGCGCACCGAAACCGTCTTTGCCCGCACCTTTGCACAGGATCTGTTGACCCTGCCTCTGACCGGCACGACCCAAGACCTCGCCTTTGAAATCGCGTTGTTGTCGCCACTCTATGAAACCGCCGCTCAAAGCCATATCCCGACAACGGTCGATCAGGCGTTCTGGATTGCCGTGGCCAAGGGCGACCTGTCTCAGGTTACGGCCAGCACCCGCGCCCAGGAGGTCGTACTCAACGGTTTCTCCGGTGCAACGCCGGTTGCGCCACAGGTCAGCCAATATTTGGCGGATGGCAACATAGGACAGGCTCTTATCTATTGTTTCCAAACATTTAGCGACGGCCTCCTGGGCGACCCCAGCGCGATTTCCGCCGCATTGACCACCCTTCGCACGCTGGGTCTAGAGGTTACCGCCCGCCGCGCAGCCCTGCAGTATCTGCTGCTCGAGGGGCGCGGATGAGCGCAAACACCTCCCCAATGGGACTTTGGATCGCGACATTTCTGGACGCGCAGGCGGCGGAACTTGACGCGGCAACCAATACCCAGATGGCCTATGGCCGGGATTTGCGGGACTTTGGCGACTGGCTGGCGCGTCGTGACGACCATTTCGCAACGCTCCAGCGCGACCACATCGAAGGCTATCTGATCGAGTGCGAGGCACAAGGCCTCGCGGTGTCGACCCGTGCGCGGCGGCTCTCTGCGATCAAGCAGCTGTTTCGCTTTGCCTACGAGGAAGGCTGGCGCACCGATAACCCTACGGTCCAGATTCGCGGACCGGGAAAATCCAAACGACTGCCCAAATCGCTGGGCATCGACGATGTGGACCGGCTGCTCTCGGTGGCGCGATCGCATGGCCGTGACGGCGTGCGTAACACGTGCCTGATGGAACTGCTCTACGCCACCGGCATGCGGGTGACCGAGCTGGTCAGCCTGCCGGTCGCCGCCGCCCGCGGCAATCCCCAGATGCTCCTCGTCAAGGGCAAGGGCGGCAAGGAACGCCTCGTCCCGCTGTCCGAGCCTGCCCGCGCCGCCATTCTGGACTGGCTGGCCGAACGCGACAGCGCCGAGGACCTCGGCACACGGGCGGGAGTGCCCCCGTCCCGCTACCTGTTTCCATCGCGCAGCAAAGAGGGCCACCTCACCCGCCACCGGTTCTTTATGCTGATCAAGGAACTGGCCGTCGCCAGTGGCATTTCCCCCGACAGCGTGACGCCGCACACCATCCGGCACGCCTTTGCGACCCATCTTTTGGCGGGCGGCGCAGATTTACGGGTCATCCAGACCATGCTGGGCCACTCCGATCTTGCAACAACGGAAATCTACACCCATGTTCTCGAGGACCGTAAACGTGCCTTGGTCCTCGAACATCACCCCTTGGCAAAGCCCGATATATCAAAGACCTAACCCAGCCTTCGCCTATTCTCGTCCTTAACATCGCAGAGCTATGACAACTCTCCTTGACGCCTCCTTCTGGCTGACCGCATTCGCCATTCTGGTCCTCCTCGTGTTGTCGGCCTTCTTTTCGGGCTCGGAAACCGCACTGACGGCGGCCAGCCGCGGCAAACTCCGCACCGCCGCCGACAAAGGATCGCAAGGCGCCGAAACCGCTCTCAAGGTGACCGAAGACAACGAACGGCTGATCGGCTCGATCCTGCTTGGCAACAACGTTGTCAACATTCTGGCAACCTCGCTGGCGACTGCCCTGCTGACCCGCCTGTTCGGCCAGAACGGCGTGGCGCTGGCCACGCTGGCGATGACGCTCCTGGTGCTGATCTTCTCGGAGGTACTACCGAAAACCTACGCCATCACCAGCCCGGAAACCGTCGCCGCCCGCGTCGCCGCGCCGATCCGCGTGGTCATCCTGATCTTCTCGCCGGTGGTGGCCGCTGTGCGCGCGCTGGTACGGCTGGTTCTCGCCCTGTTTGGCGTCCGCGCCGACCCCGATAGCAATATCCTCGCCGTCCGCGAGGAAATCGCTGGCGCCCTGCAACTTGGCCACTCCGAGGGCGTTGTCGAAAAAGAAGACCGCGACCGTATCCTTGGCGCGCTCGACCTCTCGGACCGCTTTGTCGAAGAGGTGATGCTCCACCGCTCGAATATCGAGATGATCGACGCCAATCTGCCGGTCTCCGAAATCCTGTCCATCATCCTCGCCAGCCCGCATACCCGCCTGCCGCTCTATCGGGATGAACCGGAAAACGTCATCGGCGTCCTGCACGCCAAGGACCTCTTGCGCGCGATGCACCGGATGCTGGCCGATGAACATATCGATGCCGCCGAACTCGCGGGCTTCGACATCATGTCCGTGGCCATGGCCCCCTATTTCATCCCTGAAACCACCACGCTTGATGACCAAATGCGGCAGTTCCTGCGGCGCAAAACCCATTTCGCGCTCGTGGTCGATGAATACGGCGGTCTGCGCGGCCTCATCACGCTCGAGGATATCCTCGAAGAAATCGTCGGCGAAATTGCCGATGAATTCGACGCCGAATCCGATCCGCAAATTACCGAAACCACCGACGGGGCCTTTATCGTCGATGGCAGCATGACCATCCGGGACCTGAACCGCGCGCGCGATTGGTCCCTGCCGGACGCTGAGGCCAATACCATCGCCGGTCTGGTCATCCATGAGGCGCAGATGATCCCGGTCATTGGCCAGGTCTTCAGCTTCCACGGCTTCCGGTTCGAGGTGATGGACAAGGATCAAAACCGGATCACCAGCCTTAAAATCCGCCCGCTCTGACAGTCGAACAGGGCACTGCCCGCCCTGCCTTTGTGCTGCAAATATCCCGGGGTGCGGGGCAGAGCCCCGCTGCGGCCGTCAGGATTTGAACAGGGTGCCCAGAATGCCGCGCACGATCCGGCGGCCTGTGGTCCCGCTCAGCTCCTTGATCACTGCCTTTTGCATCGCTTCGCCAAGGCTTTGGCTCGAAGGCGTCTTTGGGCTGTTTTTACCCTCGATCCGCCGGCCGCCTGTCCCACTGCGACCGCCATCATAGCGACGCGCGGCAGTGAATTCGCGGCCTTCGGGTTGGCTGTCCTCCTGCGCTGTGGCGGCAACGGCCCGGGTCTTGGCACTCAGCATCTCGTAGGCCGACAGCCGGTCGACGGTCCTTTCATATTTCCCGGCCATTTCGGAGGCCCCCATCAACTCGCGGCGCAGATCCGGCGCAATGGGCCCCAGTTGCGATGACGGCGGCCGAATGAGCGTCCGCTGGACCACGCCGGGCACCCCTTTGGCCTCGAGCAGCGAGGTCACCGCCTCGCCGGTCCCGACCTCTGTGATGGCTTTGGCCGTGTCGAACTCCGGGTTGGCGCGATAGTTTTCGGCAGCTTGGCGCAGCGCTTTCTGGTCCTTGGCCGTAAACGCCCGCAGCGCGTGCTGCACCCGGTTGCCCAGCTGGCCCAAGACATCCTCGGGCACGTCCGCCGGATTTTGCGTCACGAAATAGACCCCCACCCCCTTGGACCGGATCAGGCGGGCGACCTGCTCGACTTTGTCGACCAAGGCCTTGGGAGCGTCATCGAACAACAAATGCGCCTCGTCAAAGACAAACACCAGTTTGGGTTTGTCGGGGTTTCCCACCTCCGGCAATTCCTCGAACAACTCGGACAACAGCCACAGCAGGAAGGTCGCATAGAGCCGCGGATTGTTCATCAACTTGTCAGCGGCCAGAATATTGATCTGACCCCGCCCGTCTGGTGCGGTGCGCATCAAGTCCGCCAGTTCCAGCGCTGGTTCGCCGAACAGCCGATCCCCGCCCTGCGTTTCCAGAACCAGCAGTTGCCGCTGAATCGCCCCGACCGACGCGGTGGCGACGTTGCCATATTGCAGCGACAGCTCTGCGGCATTTTCGCCGACCCAGACCAGCAGCGACCGCAGATCCTTGAGGTCCAGCAAAGGCATCCCCTGATCATCGGCAGAGCGGAACGCCACGTTCATCACCCCTTCCTGCACATCGGTCAGACCCAAGAGCCGTGACAACAACAACGGCCCCATTTCGGCAATCGTCGTCCGAACCGGGTGCCCCTGTTCTCCGTAAATGTCCCAAAACGTGACAGGAAAAGCCTGATAAGTCAGATCATAGCCAATGGTTTGCGCCCGTTTGGCAAAGGCCGCGTGCAGCGGTCCCTGGTCCGATCCGCTGACGGCCAATCCGGACAAATCCCCTTTGATGTCGGACAAAACCACCGGAACCCCTGCGGCGGACAGACCTTCGGCGAGGATCTGGAGCGTCACGGTCTTGCCGGTGCCGGTCGCCCCGGCGATCAGCCCATGCCGATTAGTATACTCCAGCAGCAGGTTTTGCGGCTGCGTATATCCTGAACCACCGCCGCCGATATAAATCCCTGTCACATCTGCCTCCGACCCTATGCGTTCGGTCCGAGAATACATCCTTAACCTTTTGAAGCCAGTATCAAATTGCCAACCGGGGTCGTGGCCCCGGGAGGTGTTTTTCCTCCCTGTCTGACTGGCCGCGCTCTCGGGCGCGGTTTTTTTTCGATCCTGTCACAGGACTGTTATTTTCCCTGTTGACGACCCTTTTTGCATTGCATAGCGTGTGCGCAATTAGTCGGCAAAGTCCGACAGGGAGAGATAAAACAGATATGAAGAGGGGCCGCTCGTCGGCCCCTTTTCTTTGGTATTCCGGCAGCTTGAGACCCGTTGCTCATGTCATCACTGGGCAAACTGCCGCCGATCGTGATCCACGTCCCCCCTGACAGCGACGCGGCGACCTGCTATCAGGCCCTCAACCATAAGACACACGGGATTCCTATGTTCAAATCTCTCTCATCCTTGGCTCTGATCGGCCTCGTTACGTTTGGCACCGCTGCCGCCGCCCAGGACGCCGCCCCGGCAGAGCCGCAGGTTGGCGACGCCTATATCCGCGAAGTCATGGACAGCTGGACGCTCCGGTGTCTCAAGGTCGCAGAGGGTGAAGAACCCTGTCAGGCCTATCAGATTCTGACCGTCGATGGCACCAACCCGACCGCAGAGGTCAAGGTCTACCCCGCGCCCGAGGGTGCCGACGTTGCGGCGATCATGTCGGTGACTGTTCCGCTGGGCACGCTGCTGACCGAAGGGCTGGCGATCGCGATCGACAGCGAAACCGAAGGCACCGCCTATGAGTTCCAGATCTGCACCGCCAAGGGCTGTATCGCGCGGATCGGCATCGCCAACGAGATGCTCGATAGCATGAAAGCCGGTGAAAAGGCGGTTCTGCGCATGGTCAACGGCAATGCCGACGCCGCCACGGCAGAGATCCTGCTGGACATGCCGTTGGCTGGTTTTACCGCTGCACTGGATCAATCGACCCCGCCGCAGAACTGATCTGCCCGCGCCATCAAACAAAACGCCGCCCGAACAGGCGGCGTTTTCATTTTGTCAGAGGGTTTTTGAACCAGCGTTACGAAAACCGGCGCAGCGCCAAAACCGCGTTCAACCCGCCAAAGGCAAAGGCGTTCGACAGCACCACGTCCACCTGCGCGTCGCGGGCGACATTCGGAACCACGTCCAGCGCACATTCTGGATCAGGCTCTTCGTAATTAATCGTCGGCGCGATAATCCCGTCCTTGAGCGCCATGATACAGGCCAAGAGTTCGACCGCGCCGGTCCCGCCGATCAGATGCCCGTGCATGGATTTGGTCGACGAGATCATCAACTGGTCGGCATGGGCACCAAACACATCTGCCACTGCGGCAGATTCTGTCTTGTCATTGGCCGCCGTTCCGGTGCCGTGCGCGTTGATATAGCCGACCTGCGTCTTGTCCAGTTGCGCGTCCCGCAGAGCGCCCGCAATCGCCCGCGCCGCCCCCTGTTTTGACGGCATCACGATATCGGCCGCATCCGACGACATCGCAAAACCGATGACCTCGGCGAGGATATTGGCACCGCGTGCCTTGGCATGATCGTAGTCTTCAAACACGAACACGCCCGCACCTTCGCCCTGTACCATCCCGTTGCGATTGGCGCTGAACGGGCGGCAGCAGTCCTTGGACATCACGCGCAGACCTTCCCACGCCTTGACGCCGCCAAAGACCAGCATCGACTCGGACCCGCCGGTCAGCATCGCCTTGCACATGCCCGACCGGATCATCTGGAACGCCAGTCCCATCGCGTGGTTCGACGACGCGCAGGCAGTTGCCACGGTAAAGGACGGGCCGCGCAGATTGAACTCCATCGACACATGGCTGGTCGCGGCGTTGTTCATCAATTTCGGCACGATAAAGGGGTGGACGCGGTTTTTGCCCTCTTCATACACGGCGCGATAGTTTTCGTCCTGCGTGGACAGGCCCCCGCCCGAAGTGCCCAGAATAACGCCGGACCGATCCGCCAGGTCACCGGTAAATTCGATCCCGGACTGCTGCATCGCCTGCCGCGCCGCCAAGAGGGTAAATTGCGTGAACCGGTCGAATAGCGCGATCTGCTGACGGTTAAAATGTTCGTGTTCGCCGTAGCCCCGCACCTGCGCAGCGATCTGCACAGCAAGCCGGTCCACATCGCGAATTTCCAGCGGTCCGATGCCACAGCGCCCCTCGCGCATTGCCTCGAACGTGGTGGCAACGTCATGGCCCAGGGCGTTGATCGTCCCAGCGCCGGTAATCACTACACGATGCATCGCGACTTATGCCTTTTCTGCGACTAATTTTTCAACGGCGGCGATGATGGCTGCAACCGAAGAAATGTCGAAATCGCTCTGTGTCGGTTCGTTCGCGTTAAACGGCACCGTGATGTCGAATGCCTCTTCGATGGCAAAAATGCTCTCGACCAGACCCAGACTGTCGATCCCCAAATCGTCCAAGGTGTGATCCATCTGAACATCCGAAGGTTCCAGCACCGCCTGTTCAGCGATGATTGCGATGATTTTGTCCCGAACTTCCATATTCTGTCCCGCCTTCCGTCATACGGCACAACCCGCAGGGTGCGCGGTTGGTCTAGTCACTCTGATCGGATTTTGAAACCAAATTTTGACGCCCCGCCAATTCTCTCAGCACCCGAGGCAAACGGCGCAGCGCCTTGTACATCTCGACCTGCTGCGTCATCTGCACCGCCGGGTAGCCCATCATCACCTTACCGGCGGCCACATTCGACAATACCTTGGTACCCGCCGCGATCACCACGTCGTCTCCGATCTTGAGGTTATCCGCGATGCCCGATTGCCCGGCCAGCACCACGCGATTCCCGATCACCGTAGATCCGGCGATGGCCGATTGCGCCGCCATCAGGCAATGTTCGCCCAGAACCACGTTGTGGCCCACCTGACAGCCGTTGTCCATTTTGCAGCCCTTGCCGACACGCGTGGGCCGGATAGTGCCCGCGTCGATCGTGGACCCTGACCCGACCTCGACATCGTCACCGATGATCACCCCGCCCAGCGAGTGAATCCGGTACTGCGTCGGATCGCTGGGGGCGGACAGTTCCGCCGCGCCCAACGTGCTGCGGGTGCGTTCGACGTTCGATTCCTCGGCCATGACAAAGGAAAACCCGTCAGCGCCAATCACCGCATTCGGGTTGATGATCGCCCGCGCGCCGATCTTGACCCGGCGCATGATCCGCGCCCCGTTCAGGATCACGCTATCAGGTCCGATGACCACACCCGGCGCGATATAGACATGCGAGGCGATCCGCGTCCCGGCACCGATTTTCGCGCCCTTGCCAATGACGGCAAACGGGCCAACGGCGACATTATCGCCCAGCTCGGCCCCTTCGATCACCGCGGACGGATGAACGCCGTCGTCGATATCCCACGGCCGATCCAGCATCTGCGTCAGGCGCGACATGGCCAAGCGGGCACGCGGCGCGAAAATCGCCGCCTCGAGCCCGTAGGACCGCCAATCACAGCCGGGCCAAACCACCGCGGCCTTGGCTTTGCCCTTGGACAGATGGGCGGCGTAGGCAGGCGACATCGCCAATGCCAGATCGGACGGGCCAGCGGTCCCCGGCTCTGCCGCGCCATCGACCACCAGACCGGTTGCGCCAGCCGCCTCGGCCCCCAACGCCAGAGCGATATCTTGGATCGAATATGCCATCAGTTGCCCTCTCGCTTTGCGATCGGGTTTAGCCCTGAACGTCGGCCGCCGCTACCCCAATGCGCTCTAGCGCGTCCCATATCTTGGCGTCGCGGCCATAGACGTCGCGTCGATACTGCAACGATCCATCCACATTGGTAAAGGCCGTGCGGTAATCCAGATGCACGGGAACCGGCACCTCCAGATTGACCTGCGTTTCCTGACCCGTGCGCAGGATCGACTGGAAATAGCCAACCGGATCAGAGGTTTGCCGCGCCAGCAGCGCATAGGCAAAATCGTGCGGGTCATCCAGACGAATGCAGCCGTGGCTAAACGCGCGCACCTCGCGGGCAAAGAGGTTCTGCGACGGCGTATCGTGCAGGTAAATGTTGTAGGCGTTGGGGAACATGAACTTGACCGAGCCCAAGGCATTACCCGGCCCCGGCGCCTGTTTCATCCCGAACGGAAAGGTCGAGGCGGTGAACTGGGTGAAATCGGTGTCCCGGCCCACCACCGCGCCATTCTGCGCGATGATCTGCAGCTGGCCGTTCGATGTCGGATCGGCCTGCAATTCGGGCAGGTATTCGTTGACCACGATCGAGCGCGGCACATACCAGCTGGGATTGATGACCATATATTCCATGACATCCGAGAATTCGGGCGAGCGGCGATCCGACGAGTTCGCACCGATCACCGACCGGGTTTCAAACGTCACGATATCATCGTCGAGGATTTTGGCGGTAAAGTCCGCCAGATTGACCCAGATGTGCCGCGCGCCGCGTTCCTTGTTCAGCCAGCGTTCCCGTTCCATCGCGACGATGACCGAGCGCAAGCGCATCTCGGGCGAGGTGTTGATTTCAGCCAGCGTCCCCTGCCCCGCTACGCCATCTTGCAACAGACCATGTTCGGCCTGAAACACCTTGACCGCAGCCTCGATCGAGGCGTCGAAACTGGCGGTGACGGTACGCGGCAGATATCCCATTGCGATCAGCCGGTTGCGCAGATCGATAACCGCCGGACCTTGGTCGCCAATGGTCAGCTTTTCGGCCTGCACCGTTCCGCCCCATCCGCCCGAGGCGATCACTTCTTCCAGCCGCAGTTTCGCCCCCATCAGGCGGGCGTATTCCGGCGTTTGCGGCGCGAGCTGGCGCAGGTAATCCACCGGTTCGGAAGTGAGAAAATTCTCGAGCGTCTGGCGACGGTCGCGCAGCGGAATAACGCGGCGGATGCCCTCGTCGATGGCACGCGGATTATCCAGAATACCGGTCTGCACGTCCCGCGCATATTCAAGGAACAGCCGCGACAGTTCGACCTCCATCGCGCCCTGATCGTATGAGGTCTGTGCCGCCTGCAGACGCGCGATCAGCGCTGAGGGGTCGAAATGCGATACGGGCAATCCATGCAAACCCGCATTGGCAAAGGCCCCCAAGAGAGCATTGCGCCGATCCTGCGCCACCTGATCCGATCCGGTCCAGACGCTGGCAAAATTCCGGTCGCGGTAAAACGCAGCCAGATCATCGTCCACCGCCGCAGCCTCGGCCACAGCCAGCCGGAATCCGGCGTTTTCAGCCAAGGCCGGCTGCGCAAGGGCCACGAAAACAGCCGTCGAGGCCATGAGGGCCAAGGAGATGAATTTGGACGTTTTTTTGACCATAGTCTTTCCGCTCTTATCGTTCGGCCATGTCTGTGGGCAGCAGACCTCTCGCCGTGTATCCAGTCTAGTCACAATTGCGACAAAGCCTCAATCGGGGACAACCTTACCCGAATATATCTTTGCAAAACTGCCACATAGGGCGGGCTTGAGCAAAATTTGCGCAAAAACCCGCCGATTAATCGTTCCTCAACCTTAACGCCTCAATCTGGAGTTGGTTCCAAGGATTTCCTATGCCATAAAAACCGTGCATCTGGGGATGAGATGGCAAACGCTCGAAAACGGGCACCAGCGACGGGACAGGCGCGACACATGACCAATGGTACCATGACCGGCTTTACGCGGCGGGGAATTCTGCGTGCATTTGCTGCAACAGCAGTAACCGCAGCACCGACATTCTCGAACGCGGCCGGCTTTCTGCGCGGAGCTGGCGATATCCGCCGCGTGCGCATGTACTCGGGCCGGACGGGCGAAAACCTCGATATGATCTACTGGGTCGAGAGTGAGTATATCCCCGAAGCCATGGATCAGATTACCCATTTCATGCGCGACTGGCGCAACAACAAAACGATCCAGATCGATAACCGCACCATCGACATCATCGCTGCGGTTCATAACCTGCTGGACGTGAACGAACCCTACTCCCTGCTCTCGGGCTATCGGTCGCCCGAAACCAACGCGGCCTTGCGGCAGTCGTCGCGCGGCGTTGCCCGTAATTCTCTGCACATGCGCGGTCAGGCTGCCGACCTGCGTTTGGCCAGCCGCTCGGTTAACCAGATGGCAGCCGCGGCGCAATCCTGTTCCGCTGGCGGCGTGGGTCGCTATGCCGGATCGAACTTTGTGCATATGGACTGCGGCGACGTCCGCACGTGGAACGGCTGATCCCGGCCCGTTACCGCGAAATCAGGCGCCCGAGGGGCGCCTTTTTTGTGTCCTGCCGCCCTCGCCATGTTGGCGCGAATGTGCCACCGACATTCGCGCCTTTTCGATCACGCCATCACCGTTTCTGCGGGGATCGTCAGCAGGTGCCGCAGATCCTCGCGGTTCATCCAGCACATATGCGCAACCATCGGATCGGGCCGACCATGCGCATACCAATGCAGCGACGCCGGGTCGGAATGGAAATATCCCTCGCGTTCACCTAGCCCCTTAAAGGCAAGTTTTTTGATGATAAAGCCGATCATGTGGTCGGGCGACCATGTCATCAACGAGGTGACCAAGGCCAAACGCGCCAGAATGCTGGACAAACCGGTCCCGCGATAGGCGGAATCCCCGCTCATCCAGACGTCACCATGGTAGGCAATCGTGCCGGTCATCCGGCGCGCCCCCGGCCCGGGATGGTAGAAGGACCGGTCGAAATCGATCGGCAGGCCAGCAGGGGGAAAGGCCACGTAGTTCGCCCGCATGTAATCGCAAAAGCTCTGACCTTCGACACGCAGCAAGCGGACAGCCTGCGTAAAGACCAGCTTGCCGTTCTGGTCGGTGCCGGCGAACCAGAACCCGTCATCTTCGGGGAAACGGACATGCACCGGATCAAAGGGCACGCCCACGGGCTGCTCGGGCCGTCCCCGCGCGATGAGTTCCGCATAGCGATCGAAATCCGAACCGGATTCGAGGGTCACACCGAATTTTCGGGCGATTTCAACGACGGTTGCTACGTAGAGGGCGCTTTCGAAAGAGTCGTGGATAGTCATTGTTCAGTCTCCAGAGTTAATGCCACGCGACATTTCTACTCTGACGGGACTGATTCCGGACAATTACCTGCTTGAATTGTCATCCATTCGCAAATCGGCATCCATGCGCTGGATTTCCTCTTGCGTCACCCCCTCGATTTCGATGTTCCACGTCCGCACAACCACCGAGACCAAGCCGCGACTCTCGTCAGGGAAACGACACCCGAGCAGCAAACGTTGATAGCTGATCGGAACCGGACTTTGTCCCGGTTGGCGCGGCAATTCGGTGACAATATGGTCCAGCCGCGCCCCAAAGGTGCGGTCAACCTCCTCGAACGGCTCGACCAGCAACCGACCAAAGCCGCGCCCGCCGGGCAGATCCGCCGATTTGAGCCCGATACTGCTGCGCGCCCACTCCCAGCCGAACCAGGTGGAATAGGACGACCGCTCTCCGACCTCGACGCAAACCCAGTTCGAATCAAACCGGCGAAACACGACAACCTGAGGACGGACCGCCTGAAAATCCGGATGTTCGATCTGCCCACCGGAGGCCACCCAAGCCGCCATTGCATGACGAATGAGCGTCGGGGCGTCCTGAAACACCCGAATGAGGGGCTGCTGCTGGAGCTGGTAGAAGAATCCCGCCGGCGGACGGCTGGACAAATGCGACAACCGATTCACGCGGGCGGTCTGGTTTTTCATCCACGCCTGACCGCGGGCGACGATATCATCTGCCTCGTCGAGTGCTCTTTGACCAGCCTCGGTCAGAATGTAGCGTCGATCATCGAGATCAAACAGCGGCTCGCCACGAAATTCTTCAAGAGTATCAATATGCCGTCTCACGGTTTGCCGCGTCGACCCCAGACGTTTGACAGCGCGGGACAGATTCAACTCTTCCGCGAGAACGGTAAACGATCGCAACATTTCATAAAGCAGTGGAGCTGACTTGTGCTCGATCATAACGTCTTTCGTCTCTTCATACGCCTGCAATGTCTCAAACAACCAGAGGATAGACAAAGTCTGCAACGTTCTCCCATGAAACACAACATTCGCCAAGGTTAATGTATGATAAATCATACATGCATAGGTGATTCATGAATTACTAAAGGTTGAATTTAACCGATTGATTTAACTACCTGCGAGAGAGCATTTCTACCCCTGCGAGTTAATCAGGAGTAGAACATGCCGCATCCGATCGATGATTTTGTGTCCCAGCGTATCCGACAGGCCCGACTGTTACGGGGTCTGACGCAATCTGCCCTGGCGGCGCAAATCGGCTGTTCGTTCCAACAACTGCAAAAATACGAAGCCGGTCAAAACCGCGTGTCGGCCAGCCGTTTGTTCCAGATCGCCAAGGCCCTCTCGGTTGAGCCGGGCTACTTCTTTGACGGGTTGGATGCCCCGGCCTCGGACGATGTGGACAATACCGCTGCCCGGATCATGTTTGCACTGGCCCGCGTCCAAAGTCCGGAAATCCGCGAAACGCTGTGCAAGATGGTGCAGGCGATTGCGGATACCGAAGCGACCGATTTCCCCCAGGAAAAAATCGCAGCTTCAGCCTGATTTGTCGCTAATTCGCATATTACTAGGCGATCCGACCCCAAAGGATCGCCTTTTTCATTCATTCATAGCGTTTCCGGCAAATTAGCGGGAAAATCGACTTCTGAATATCGGCTAGGATCGGCAGGACAAACTCCAGCAGGACGATCATGCCCACTCCCATTCTGCGTAGCGACATTGACGCCGCCACCTATGCCAATCCCGACAGCATCGTCGCCGAACTGGTCGCGATTGCCGACCTGACGGAAAATGACCGTCGCGAGATTTGCGCCACCGCAACCGATCTGGTGCGCCGGATTCGCAGCGCCTCGAAACCCGGCCTGATGGAATCCTTCCTCGCCGAGTATGGCCTGTCCACCGAAGAGGGCGTCGCGCTCATGTGTCTGGCCGAAGCTCTGCTACGGGTGCCGGATGCAGATACGATCGACGCGCTGATCGAGGATAAGATTGTCCCGTCGAACTGGGGGCTGCACCTCGGTCAGTCCAGTTCATCGTTGGTGAATGCGTCAACCTGGGCGCTGATGCTGACGGGGCGCGTTCTGGATGATCAACACCCCGGCGTTGGCCAAACCCTGCGGCAGGCTGTCAAACGACTGGGCGAGCCGGTCATTCGCGTAGCCGTTGGCCGCGCGATGAAGGAAATGGGTCGGCAATTTGTGCTGGGGGAAAATATCGCCTCGGCTATGACCCGCGCCGAAGCCATGCAGGCCGAAGGCTTTACCTATTCCTACGACATGCTGGGCGAAGCGGCCCGCACGGCCGAGGACGCCCGCCATTACGCCCGCGCCTATTCCGACGCGATCACCGCCATCGCCAAACATGCGACCCGTGGAAGCGTCAGCGCGAATCCCGGCATTTCCATCAAACTTTCGGCGCTCCATCCCCGCTATGAGGAGGCGCAGCACGACCGTGTCATGGCCGAACTGGTCCCGGTGGTCATCGATCTGGCGCGTCAGGCGCGCGCCGCAGGGATCGGTCTGAATATCGATGCCGAAGAGGCGGACCGCCTCGCGCTATCGCTCGATGTGATCGAGGCGGTTCTGCCCGATCCCAAGTTGGCCAACTGGGACGGCTTCGGCATTGTCGTGCAGGCCTACGGCCTGCGCACGGGGGCGGTTCTCGACCATCTCTATGCGCTGGCCACGGAGCTGGACCGCAAGATCATGGTCCGGCTGGTCAAGGGCGCCTATTGGGACGCCGAGGTCAAGCGCGCTCAGGTCGAAGGGCTACAGGGCTACCCCGTCCACACCCGCAAAGAGGCGAGCGACATCAGCTATATCGCCAATGCGCGCCGCCTCTTGACGATGACCGACCGGATATATCCGCAGTTTGCGACCCACAATGCCCATTCTGTCAGCGCTGTGCTGCATTTGGCGCGGCTACTGGGGGTGTCCGCCGATGCCTATGAATTCCAGCGCCTGCATGGCATGGGCGAGGTGCTGCACCGGATTGTTTTGCAGGACCACGCGACCCGCTGCCGGATCTACGCGCCGGTGGGGACGCATCGCGACCTCTTGGCCTATCTGGTGCGTCGGCTGCTGGAAAATGGCGCGAACTCCAGCTTTGTGAACAAGGTGGTTGATGAAAACGTGCCGCCAGAGCTCGTCGCCGCCTGCCCGTTTGCGGCTACCAAATCCGGCTCGCCCTTGCCGATGCCGCAGGCGCTCTTTGCGCCGGAGCGGGACAATTCCATCGGATTCGATCTGACATTGCGCCCAGAGTTCGCGCGGATGGAGGCTGGCCGCGCGGCCTATGCGACCCACACTTGGACCGCTGCTGCCACACTGTCCGACGCCGCACCGATTGAGGTGCGCAACCCGGCCGACACTGACGATATCGTCGGCTATGTCACCGCCGCCACGCCGCAGGCAATAGACCATGCGCTGCGGGATACGGCCCCGTGGGATCAACCCACCGCCGAACGGGCTGCAACCCTGAACCGCGCCGCCGATCTGTTCGAGGCGCATAGGGACGAAATCTTTGCCCTCTTGGCCAGAGAGGCGGGCAAGACCTTGCCGGACGCGGTGGGGGAACTCAGAGAGGCGGTTGACTTCCTGCGCTACTACGCCGCCGAGGCGCGGCATCTGACCCAGCCCGCTCGTGGCGTCTGGACCTGTATCAGCCCGTGGAATTTTCCTCTGGCGATTTTCACCGGGCAGGTTGCGGCAGCCTTGGCGGCAGGCAATGGCGTTTTGGCCAAACCCGCGCCGCAAACCCCGCTGGTCGCCGCGCTGGCGGTGCGGCTGCTGCATCAGTCAGGCGTTCCGGCGACCGCGCTGTCGCTCTTGCCCGGCGGGCCGGATGTGGGCGCAGCCCTGACCGCCGATCCCAGAGTGGCAGGGGTCGCCTTTACCGGATCGACGGCGACGGCGCAGAAAATCCGCCGCGCCATGGCCAATGGCTGTCGTCCCGGCACGCCGCTGATTGCCGAAACCGGCGGGCTGAATGCGATGATCGTCGATTCCACCGCCCTGCCCGAACATGTGGTCCGCGATGTGATCCTGTCCGCGTTCCGGTCAGCCGGTCAGCGCTGTTCGGCGCTACGCTGTCTCTATGTGCAGGCGGATATCGCACCAAAGCTGGAAAAGATGCTGATAGGCGCGATGGAGGAGTTGCGGTTGGGCACGCCTTGGGATCATGCCACTGACGTTGGCCCGCTGATCGACGCCGCCGCGCAGGCCCATATCCGCGCCTATGTCGATCAGGCCAAGGCCCAAGGCCGCCTGATCGCGCAATGTACCGCCCCGAAAACCGGGTATTTCCTGCCGCCGACGCTGCTGCGGATCGGGGGGATCGGCGATCTGGACCAAGAAATCTTTGGCCCGGTGCTGCATATCGCCACCTACAAAGCCAAGGATCTGGACAGGGTGATTGCCGACATCAACGCCAAGGGCTTTGGGCTGACCTTTGGTCTGCACACCCGTATCGATTCCCGCGTGCAGCAGGTCACCGATGCGATCAAGGCGGGAAATATCTATGTGAACCGCAACCAGATCGGTGCGGTGGTCGGCAGCCAACCCTTTGGCGGCGAAGGCCTGTCGGGCACCGGCCCCAAGGCGGGAGGGCCGTTCTACCTGCCCCGGTTTGCCATGGCCAAACCGCTGGAAACCCCGCTCGCCCCGCCGATGACACCGCGTGACCTGCCCGGCCCGACGGGCGAATCCAATCGCCTGTCGCTGCATCCTCGGGGTCCCGTTCTCTGCCTCGGCCCAGATGCAGACAAACAGGTGCAGGCCGTGACCCGGCTAGGTGGTCAGGCCCTGCGCGGCGGAACGGGTGATCTGGCGCAGCCGGACATTGCTGCGGTTTTGTGGTCGGGCGATCAGGACACCGCACGGCAGATCGAAAGGACTCTCGCCCAGCGGCCCGGACCGATCATTCCGCTGGTCCCGGGCCTGCCGGATGCCGCCTATGTGTATCACGAGCGGCATATCTGTATCGACACCACGGCCGCAGGCGGCAACGCCGCCCTCTTGGCCGAAGTGTCAGAGTAATCAGCCGATCCGCTGATCCTGCGCGTCAAAGAAATGCAGCCGCGCAGGGTCGGCGTTCACCGTCAATTGCCCGCCGACCTGCACCGGACGATGGCCCGGCAGGGTCAACAGCAAACGCTTGCCGCCTGCGATCTCGCCATGGATCACGGTTTCGGTCCCCAGCGCCTCGACCAAGGTGACGGTCAGGGTCAAACCGCTGTCTGCCGGTTCCAGATGCTGCGGGCGCACCCCGATCAGGGCCGCCCCGGCAGGCGGTGTGCCGTTCAGCGACGCGGCCTCCTCGGGCGTCAGGAAATTCATCGACGGCGCCCCGATAAAGCCAGCGACGAACCTATTGGCCGGACGTTCGAACAGATCAATCGGCGCTGCCACCTGTTCAATTTGCCCGCCGCGCAGAACGACGATCCGGTCGGCCAGCGTCATCGCCTCGACCTGATCGTGGGTGACGTAAATCATCGTCGCGCCCAGACGCGCATGCAGCGCGCCCAGTTCGGCCCGCATGCTGACCCGCAATTCCGCGTCCAGGTTCGACAGCGGTTCATCCAGCAAAAACGCCGTGGGATCACGGACAATCGCCCGTCCGATCGCCACGCGCTGACGCTGCCCACCCGACAATTGCCCCGGACGACGCGACAACAGCGGCGTGATTTCCAGCATCCGCGCCGCATCCGCGATGCGGGTTTCGATCTCGGCCTTGGGCATCTTGGCGTTCTGGAGCCCGAAGGCGAGGTTCAGTTTCACCGTCATATGCGGGTACAGAGCATAGCTCTGGAACACCATCGCCAGTCCGCGATCCGCGGCGCTGACCTCGGTCACGTCCCGATCATTGATCAGGATCGCGCCCGAAGAGGGTTTGTCGAGGCCCGAGATCTGCCGCAGCAACGTCGATTTGCCACAGCCCGACGGCCCGACAAATACGACCAGTTCGCCCTCTTCGATCTCGAGGTTGATACCCTTTAGCACCTGAAGGCCACCAAAGTTTTTTGTGATATTTTCCAGTCGGATACGACCCATTGTTCTTTCCTTACTTGAGGCCGGTTCCGGCAATCCCTGCCGTGATGAACCGCTGCAAGAAGACAAAGACCACCACCACAGGGATCATTGTCGCCACGGTCATGGCCAGAATGAAATGCCATTGCACATTCAACTCGCCCGCAAAGGTGTTCAGGCCGACCTGCAGCGTAAACAGCTCCTTGCGGCTCAGGACGATCAGCGGCCAGAGGAAGTCGTTCCAGCGCCAGACCACCGAAAAGATCGCCAGTACCGCCAGCGCCGGAGCAGTCAGCGGCAGAACGATGCGCCAGTAGATTTGCCACTCGCTCGCCTTGTCCATGCGGGCGGCCTCGATCAGCTCGTCAGGGATCGTCAACATGTATTGGCGAAGCAGGAACACGCCCGTGGGTGTGGCCACAGTCGGCAGGATGACACCCCACAGGCTATTGAGCAGCCCCAGTTTCGACACCACCGAATAGAGCGGGACGAGGTTCACCGACAAGGGGATCATCAGCGTCGCGACGATCAACAACATCACGCCATTGCGTCCGCGAAATTCGTATTTCGACAGGGCAAAGGCCGCCATAGAGTTGGTCAATAGCGTGATCAGCGTCGCTACCGTCGTCACAAAGACCGAGTTGCGCAGATAGAGGCCAAAGTTGAACGCCTGCAAGGGTTTAAGATAGTTCTCGATCTCGAACCCGACCTGACGGACCGGACGGCGGTCGTTGATATTGACCTTGTAGACCGTGTCGGGGGCATCGGGATCGACCATCTGGGCGACGGTGCCGATCCGGCGCACCTCGGCCAGGGTCCGCACTTGCCCGTCTTCGGTGACCGCCGTGTAGAGCGGCAGCTCCTTGACCTCGCCGTTGATGCCCACCTCTGCGGTTTGCGACACATAGGGCAGAATGGTCGGCGGGAATTCCGCCAGTTGCGTCGGCGATTTGAACGACGACAGCACCAGCCACAGCGCCGGCCCGAACATGATCAACAGACCGGTTCCCAGCCAGACCCACGTGACCAGATCGGTCCAGTGCCAGCCCTTGCCGCCCTTGCGGCGGAAAAGAAAACGAATGGGGTTCATTTCCGATCCCTCCACCGGGTCAGGCCCAATTGCAGCAAGGTCAGCACCACCAGAACGCCGCCCATCAACAGCGATGCCGCCGAAGCCACGCCAGAATTGCGCAGGGTCGAGGCAAAGCCGACCTCATAGATGTATTGCGTCAGATACAGGGTCGAGGTGCCCGGCCCGCCGCCAGTGAGAACGTAGACCTCGTCGAATACTTGCACCGCACGGATCAGCGACAGCACGATCACCACCAGCAAGTTCGGCCAGAGCAGCGGCAGTGTGATCCGCCAAAAGGCCCGCGCAGGTTTCGTGCCGTCCATCTCGGCGGCCTCGTAGAGATCGCGCGGGATCGCCTGAAGCCCGGCCAGCAGGATCAGCGCATAGAACCCGACGTGCGCCCAGACCGACACCCCCACCGCGGCGGTAAAGGCCCAGCCGCGCTCGGTCAGCCAGTTCACCTGCTCGGCATCGAATTGATACAGCAGGTAGTTCAGCAACCCCTGACGCTGCAAAATCCAGCGCCAGATCAGCCCCACTACCACCGGCGACAACAGCACCGGGAAAAAGAACACCGCCCGCCAGAACGCCCGTGCGCGGATTTTCGAATTCAGGATCAGCGCTGTGATCATCGCGCAAATCGTCATCGCCGTGACCTGTAGCCCCACAAACCGCACCGTATTCCAGACAGCGATCCAGAACACATCGTCGCGGCAGGAATTGGGGTCAAAATGGTTGGTACAGTCCAGCAATCGGTCAAAGTTGGCGCCACCGACATAGCTGCGATCCGGCAGAAACACCGCCGTGCCGCCCGTGACCGAATAGGCAAAGTTGATGCCCAGCGGCACCAGCACGAAGACACCGAAAATCAGCATATTCGGCAAAAGGAAAAAGCCGATCATCCCTCCGCGCCCGGCCAGACGCTGCCACTGGCGCAGCGGCACATCGGCCATTTGCGCCAAGAGGCGAACTGGCGCGGTAACCCCCGCGCCAATCCAGGTTTTCACGTCCGACCGCATTATTGGGCCTGATCGACTTGTTCTTTGATGTCCGCATCCATACGGGCAAAGGCGTCGTCGAGCGACATTTCCCCTGCCATCGCCTGGCTGATGCGCGATGCCAGCGCACCGTAATAGGCCGAGGCCCATTTCCATGCGGGCAGCGCGGCGGCATTCGGTGCCACCTCGGCAGAGGCCGACACGAATTTCGCCAAGGCGGCGGCGACGTTCGGGTCTTCGGTGACAAAGTTCAGACCACCGGCTTCGACCACGCCCTTGTGAGCGGGCAGGAACAGGGTGCGTTCAGAGAATTCCTTCACCACGTCTTCACGGGCGAGGTATTCCATCACGCGGGCCACGGCCTCGGGCTGCTGGGTGTATTTCACAGCCACCAGAGCCGCGCCGCCCGCCAGACCCGAACAGGACTCGGTCCCGCAGGGGGTGCCGGTCGCAACCCAGTCAAAACCGTCGCCGATCTTGGTCGACAGGTTCGCCACCTGCCAGCTGCCCGAATAGTAGAACGGGATTTGCGCGTTGATGAAATCATCCGCCGCAGCACGGTAGGTCGACCCCGAGGCGCTGACCCAGACGTCCTTGAGGTTCTTGCCCTCGTTGGTCCATTCGACCAGCTTGGTGACAAAGGCCTTGGTGCCTTCGTCAATCGGGGCCGGCAAGCCATCGGCGCCGATGTAGTTGCCGCCGTAGCTGATGTTCGGGCCGGAAATGCGGTGACCCGAGCGGTCGATCGCAAAGGCCGCAGCCGAGCCTTGGCTGGCGGCAACCTGCGCGCTGGCCTCTACCCATTCGTCCCACGTTGCGCCCTCGCCCGGCAGAGCCACGCCAGCCTGTTCAAACAGGGTCGCGTTGGCGAAACCGCCGGTCAGCGTCAGCTGGGTCATGAACCCGGTGATCGCGTCCGACCCATCCGGACGCATCCAGTCGGCCTTGTCACCAAAGTTGGTTTCCCAATAGGCCGCGTCCGACAGATAGGGGCGCATGTCCAGCCAATGTTCGGCCAACGCCTTGATGTCGGTGACGCGGGCGATATCGGGGCCTTCGCCAGCGGCCAAGGAGATCGGCAACTGCTCTTTGATCACCTGATAGGCAACGTTATCGAGGATGACGTTGATATCGGGGTTTTCGGCCATGAAACGGTCCAGAAGGTCGGCGATGACTTCGCCTTCTACGCCGTCCGAATACCACATCAGGCGCACGTCTTCTGCCATGGCGGTTCCGGCCAGCAGCAGGCTGGTCAGGGTCGCCGCGGTCATCCGTTTGATCGTCGTCTTCATCTGTTAGTCCTCCCTTGGGGTTCCGGGTTACACGGCGCTCTGCCGCACTGTTTCACTGCGCTGTCCCGGATCAGACGACAGTGAGATATGAGTCCGTTGACCGGACAGGTGCCATTCCATCGGGTCCAGAACACGGTCCTCCGCCGTGACCAGCCCCGAGGCATGGAATTCCACAACGCCGTAATCGGCGTCGTTAATCGTGATACGCCCATCGGCATGCAGCGTTGGCGTCAGGTCGTGACGGGCGGCATGCGTCCTCAGGTCCTCGCCGGTGCCCAGCCGCATGACCCAGAGGCCATCGCGCCCAGCCAGCCGCAGTTCGTTCCCTGCCGAGGGGCCGCGTGTGATCTGCTCCAACGCGCCACTGGCGCGGATCGCCAGCAGACCCCGACCGGATCTAGCGCTGGCGCGATCCGCGTCCACGGCCCAGTCGTCAAATTGTGCGACCGGGAACCATGCATGGGTGAAATCGGGTTGCGGGGACTGACCTTGGAACATCACGACCACTAGATCGCGATATTGCTGGACACGCGGCACGCTGGCCGATCCGCCCCAGAACGAGGGACGTCCATAGCCGGACTGGATGACCTCGCCCGGATGGTTGATCCAGACCTGCGCCATCGGGTTGCGCCCGATCCGCGCATGGACCAAGGTTTCCTGATAGCCCCAGTCGTACCAGCGATATTTGACCGCCGACCCCATCGCCGTTTCGCGGGTTTTGTAGTGATACAGGCGGCAGAACGCGTTTTCGCCCTGCCAGAAAACCCATTCCTGCGCATCTTCCCGATCCCACGACGCAATCGACGTCAGGTCCGGAACCTCCAGCCCGAAATCGCGCAAACAGACCGCCAATTGCGGCAGACAGTGCACGCGCGATCCGACCGAGCCCTTGCCCCAGAACAGACGGGCAATCCCCGACAACTCCAGCGTATCAGAGGCGCAGAGCGTATGTTCGTAGCTGCGGCCCTGCGCGGCAGTGATCACGCCATGATGCGCCGAATTAGCCACCACCGTCAGCAGGCGCACAATCGCCCGCCCGGCCCGGTCGCGGATATCCGCATCAGGGGCCAGCGCGAACAGCGCCGTCATGCCCTTGAGATCAATCGGGAAATAGGGGGCCGAGTTGAACTCGGCCATTTCCGATGCCTCGAAGTGATCAAACCACGCCCGCACGCGATCCCGGCCAACCGCGGATTGATCCAGCCCTTTGCGTCCTGACCGCCGGAACGTGGCATCGGGCAGGATCTGCCCCGCCAGATAACAGGCCGTATGGAACAACAGCGCGTGGTTTTCCGAAAAATACCACTGCACGTCGTTGCCCGGCTCATCCATCCAGAACCGATAGGCCAAGGTCGCCGCGTCGATCCGGTCCCGCAGCGCCGGGGTCAGGCGATCCCCGTGCCGCATCCGGCTCCAGAGCAGCGGAACCAGCGCAAAATCGGCGCAGTCATAGCAGGCCTCGATGGTCGGGAGGGTGCGGGTGATAAAGGCCTCGGCCCGCGCCACGTCGCTGTCGCGCCCGGTTTCCAGACAGGCCAACGCCCGCACGGTGTCCTCTTCGGCGTGATCGGCTATCCAGGCCAGTGTTTCGGGAATCCGGTCCGCAATCGTTGCGGCAGCCTCGCCCTGCGCTGTGCGGTGGCTGATTTCCGCCCCCAGAACGCCCCGCGCGGTAAAGCCGCCACAGGTCACCACCAAATTGAAGTGACGGTAATCGGCGGGCAAATCCGCCGCCCGGCAGAGCGGCACCTGCGTTTGCCCGGCATCTACTGCGACCTCGAACGACAGGCTCTCATGGGACATGAAATCCCCGGCGACGGTCACGGCGATCGTGGTATTCTGCGGGAACGGGACCGGCAGGACCAGACCCACCTCGCCGCCATCGAAATGCGAGGCTGTCAGATGCATCGCGGCAAAACTCGCCTCGACCGCACGCACGATGGCGGCAGGCGCGGCATAGGGCAGGCCTTCGCGGGCGGCGGGGCCGGACAGCCAGACCAGCGACACCGGCACCACGGCATCGCGTTCGGCCAGATCGTCGAACCAGATCGACACCTCGTTCGTGCCCGCCACCAGCGGCGCGTCGATTTCGACCTGCTGCATCGCGTTGCGGATCGTCGGGGCCATCCAGCCCGCCTGAACCCCGTTCACAAACAGCGCGGCACGGCCACAGACACCCAGACGCAGGCGGGCGGGTCCAGCGGCCTCGGCCACGATCACACAGCGGGCCCAGCCGTTCAGCCGGGTTGGACGGAACCAGAATCCCGACAGATCCAGCCGCGGTGATCCCATCGGCAGCACGTTGCGGGCCGTGGTCCAGTCCGGCGCGAACCCCGGAACCGGCTCTTGGTCGCGGGCCTCAGCGATATAGGCATGGCGGCAGGGATAGGTATGGGGAATGAAATTCTTGTCCTTGGTCAGAAAGAAGGTGCTGTCCATCTTTCCTTCCATCGGGGCATCGGCCACGTCATAGGGCGTTTCGCGCAGCGGCGTGACCTGCCAGTATGTCAGCGGAGTGTTTTCGGTCAGCAGCATTATCGCAGGTCCTTGATCGCGACGGGTTGTACGTCAGTGTAGGCTTGGTTTTCGCCGGTCATGCCCCAGACAAAGGCATAGGGTCCGGTCCCTGCCCCCATGTGGATCGACCACGCGGGCGACAGGACGACATCGCCGTCCGCCACCACCAGATGCCGGGTGTTGTCGGGACGGCCCATGAAATGCATCACGCGGTCGTCGGGCGACATATCGAAATAGCAATAGGCCTCCATCCGGCGTTCGTGCAGATGCGGCGGCATCGTATTCCAGATGCTGCCCGCTGCCGGATCGGTAATCCCCATCAGCAACAGGCACGAGGGCGCCACCTCGGGGTGGATATACATCGCGAGGCTGCGGACATTGGACCGCGCCGCATCGCCGAGGTTCAGAACCTTGGCTTCGGTGCGCGGGATCAACCGCGTCGGGACATCCGCGCCAGCGGGGACAGAGTTCATATAAAACCATGCCGGATGATCGGCGCTGGCGCTTCCCATGGTAACCTGTCCGGTCCCACGCCCGATATAGAGCACGTCGCGGTTCGCCAGCGCGTACCGCGTGCCATCCACCTCGACCCAGCCCGCACCGCCAAGGTTCGCGACCCCCATTTCCCGCGCATCAAAGAACTTCGGCGTACCGACATCCGCCCCATCGCCAAAGCCCAAGGGCTGGTCCAGAGGCACCGCGCCGCCAACGATCATCCGGTCATAATGGGTATAGGCAAAGGACATCCGGCCGGGCGCAAACAGCCCCTCGACCATGAAATTCCCCCGCAGGTCGGCAGTCTTCATCGCTTCGATCTGGTCGGGACCGGCCCCGTATCGCTGCATCATGGTCATAGCGCACCGCCTTTGGCCCGACTGCCCTCGAGCATCGCCAGAATGGCCAGCGACTGACCATAGGCCGTGGGCTGGATGGGAATATCGCGATAGTGCTGCAAATCATGCCCCATGCGGGTGCCATAGCTGACGCCCTGCAGGGTGCCGTTATCGTCAATCGCCGCCAGAACGGCCTTCGCCGCCTGCAGCCCCGCCTCGCGCCAGCTATCGGGACCAAGGCCCAGCCGCGCCGCCTTGAGCAGACCATAGGCAAAGCCCGCCGTGGCCGAGGTTTCGACATAGCTGCTGTCATCATCCATCAGCGTCCGCCATGTGCCGTCCGCCTGTTGCAGCGGCAGCAGGGCCTGCACCTGATCCGTCAGGACGCCGATCAGGAAAGCACGGATCGCGGGCGACACCTCGGCGACCTCGAACAGATCGACGATCCCGGCGGTGATCCACGCATTGCCACGGGCCCAGCGGGCGCGGGCAAAGTTGTGCCGCCCGTCAAAGGTCCAGCCGTGGAACCACAGCCCGGTCTCGCGGTCGGTCAGAAAATGCGTGTGGACCAGAAACTGGCGTTCGGCCTCTTGGACCAGATCCGGCCGTCCGGCGGCCTGACCATAGCTGGCGAGGAACAGTGCCACCATGAACAGGGTGTCATCCCATAGTTCGCCGTCGTTGATCTTGTCCGACACATCGTGCTGGAACCCGCCCAGCGGTGTGCGCTTGAAATCGGTCATCAGGCGCGCGGCCCAATCCTCCAGCACGGCGCGGTGGTCGTCGCGGCGGGTTTTCGCCCAATAGCGCGACAGGGCCAGCATCGGCGCGGTCGTGTTCACGTTCATTCTTGGCAATCCGCGGGCCAGCGCCCGGTCGAACCAATCGCCCAAAAGAGTGCCGATAGCAGGGTCGAAATCGCGTGCCTCCCAGAGTTGGGTCAGGCCGAACAGCCCAACGCCCTGCGGCCATTCCCAACTGTCAAAGCTGATATAGTCGCCCGCCGTTCCATCCAGATTGGGCTCGTCAAAGCGCCCCTCATCTGTCAGCGAGGTCAGCCCCTGCACCAAAAGGCTTAGCGCATGCGCCATAGCCTCGCCTGTAGCGTGTATAGACATTCTGTCGATTCCTCCCGCAACAAATGTCGCGTTGTGGAAACTATTGCGCAATATGTAAATTTCTTTCATATCTCGCACGGGCTTATCACAGAGGCAGACATGACCACGCAGCGCCGCACCCGGATTAGCGACATCGCCAAGCGGCTCGGGGTGTCGAATGCCACCGTCAGCCGCGCCTTGTCGGGGGATGGCTATGTCAAACAGGACCTCGCCGATGCCATTCGCGCGGCGGCGCTGGACATGAACTATCCGCTGCCCAGCCGGGCTGGCGGCACGCAGGTGATCGTCGCGGCCTCTTATGATGCGATGGTCGATCTGGGCCGTAGCCAGTTTACCATGCACGTTCTGGACGGGCTGCGGGCGCGGGCCGACGCGCTGGGGCTGACGCTGGATGTCCAGGCGTTTCAGGACTTTGCCGCCGTGACAGAGCTGACGCAGAGCGCCGATGTGCTGGGCCTGCTGCTGCTCACAATCGATGATGCCACACTGACGCAGGCCCATGATCTGACCTGCCCCGTGGTGCTGGTCAATGGCGACGATCCCGCCATGCGGTTCAGCAGCGTGACGCCCTGCAACCGGTCTGCGGCCGCCCTCGCCACCCGGCATCTGATCGACCGGGGCCATGACAGGATCGTGTTCCTGACCCGACCCGGTCGCCGCACCATCCAGCGCCGCCGCGAAGGCTGGCAGGACGCGATGGCCGGACGGTTTGACCCCGCCTTGGTCCTCGAAGTGCCCGACTGGACCGCCGAGGCCGGTCAGACCGCGATCAGTCAGGCCTTGGCCCGCGGCGAGAGGTTTTCGGGGATCGTCGCCGCAGGGGATATTCTGGCCATGGGGGCCATCGCCGCCCTGAACGAGGCCGGACTGTCCATCCCCAAGGATGTGTCGGTCATCGGTATCGACGGATTGCCGCAGGGCCGCTATGTCACCCCGCCGCTGTCCAGCGTCGAGATCCCGATGCCGCAGGTCGGGGCGATGGCTCTCGATCTGCTGTGCGAGGATGCCCGCAATCGGGACATTTCGGTCCATTATCCGGTGCGCCGGATCGAACTGGCCTGCAAACTGGTCAATCGTGGCAGCGTGGCCCCGGCCCTGTACCGTCCTGTTCATAGCAGCACCACGCCCAGAAGCACGAAGACCGCGATAAACACCGTCTGACCGAGCATCAGCGCCACCGGCGCAACCCCGACCGCGCGCAAACGCGCGAGGCTGGTGCGAATGCCCACCGCCGCAACCGCCGTCACCAGACAGGCCCGCGACACCGCGCCAAACACCTCGGTCACCATGTCAGGGATCAGCCCGAACGAATTGAGCGCCACGAGGCCCAGAAATCCGATGACAAAGCCCGGTAACAGCGGTGGCCGCGCGATCCCGACCGGAGCAGATCGGCGCAGGATCAGCGCCCCGATCAGCACCACCGGAGCCAAGAGCGTGACGCGCATCAGCTTGACCACCGTTGACACTTCGCCCGCCTGATCGGACACGGAAAAACCGGCCCCGACCACCTGCGCGACATCGTGGATTGTGCCGCCCAGAAACAGCCCCGCCTGATGATCGCTCAAGCCTAACGTCGCCACGATCACCGGATAGAAAATCATCGCCAAGGTGGACAAAACCGTGACCGAAATCACCGTAAACGCCAGATCGCGGTCGCTGCTCTCGCGGTCCGGCAGGACCGCCGAAATCGCCATCGCCGCCGAAGCCCCGCAAATCGCCACCGCGCCGCCGGTCAGATAGCCGAACAACCGGTCCCGGCCCGCCAGACGGGCGCAGACCAGCGACAACCCGATCGTCGCAGCAACGGCCATGACCATCCACACCACAAAGCCCAGACCGATATCCTGCACCATCGTCAGGCTGACCCGCGCGCCCAACAGGATCACACCCAGCCGCAAGATCGACTTGGCGGCGAAACCGATCCCCTCGGCCGTCCGGGGCTCCTCGGCCAAAAACTGGAACGGCGCCCCCAGCAAGAGGGCCATCAACATCACCGGCGCACCGTAATGGTCCGCCAGAAACTGCGCCGCCATCGCAACAAGGCCAGCCAGAACCAGCCCCGGCCAGATGACCGTTGCCCGTCCCCAGATGCCGACCACCTGCCCCATGGTCACAGCGCCACCTGCGGCACGAAACTGCCCGCCTTGCTGCCATAAAACGCCAATGGCGCTCCGTCCCGCAGGCTGGCCTGTTCGACCAGTCCGATGACCAGCGCATGATCCCCCGCCTCATGCACCGCATGACGCGAACAATCGAACCGCGCCAGACTGCCGGGGATAACCGGCACGCCGTGATCGGTGAGGTCCAGATCCAGATGATGCAGGGCAAACCGGTCCTTGGCCACCGCCCAGCACAATTCGGACTGTTCCGCCGCGAGGATATGCACGGAAAAATGCTCTGCCTCGACAAAAGCGGCATAGCGGCTGGAGGATTTGCCCGGAGCCCAGAGGATCAGGGGCGGCTCCATCGAAACCGAGGTAAAGCTATTGGCGGTGATGCCCAGCGGCCCTGAAGGCGTTGCGATGGTGACCACCGTCACGCCGGTCGCGAACCGACCAAAGGCATCGCGCAGCAGGCGCGATGTGCTGGCATCAGGCGCAAAGCTGGTAGCCATCACGCGACCTCGCGTCCCAATCCGGCCTCGTAGAGCCAGAACCACGTTTGGCGGTCGATCTCGACCTTGGCGGCGTCGCCGATGGCGGCGATCCGGTCCAGATTGTTAGTCCCCAGCACCGGCAGGATCATCGACGGATGCCGCAGCAGGAACGCAACCGCCACTGCGGCGCGATCCACACCCTGGGCGGCGGCGATCTGGTCCAGACGGTCGGCCAACTCTCCGTTGCCGGTCATCAGGCTCCCCCCACCCAGCGGCGACCACGCCATCATCGCGTGAGCGTGCCGTTGATGGAACGCCACATCGCCATTGGTCAGCGGGTCCAGATGTCCCAGCGAAATCTCGATCTGGTTGGTGGCCAGCGGCGTGCTCATCGCCGATTGCAGCAATTCCCAATCCCAAGGCCGGAAGTTCGACACGCCGACGGCCCGCACCTTGCCCGACCGGACTACCTCGTCCAGCGCTGCGCCAGTCTCTTGGTGATCCATCAGCGGATCGGGGCGGTGGATCAGCAGCAGGTCGATGTAATCTGTGGCCATGTCGCGCAGCGAATAGTCAACCGAGGCAAGGATATGCGCGCGGCTGGTGTCGTAATATTTGCAGCGACGGTCTGCATAGCGCCCGGCCGGGGCCACGATATCGCATTTCGTGACGATCTCGACCTGCCCGCGCAGCGAGGGATCGGCCCGCAGCGCACTGCCAAGGATCGCCTCGGCCGTATAACCGCCGTAGATATCCGCCTGATCGAGGGTCGTGATCCCCTGCGCCAGACAAGCGTCGATTTTCGCGCGCACATGGGCCGGGCTGGTGTCGGCGTCATCGCCAACCCGCCACATGCCATAGACCAACCGCGAGAGTGTCACGTCATTTGTCAAATTCACACGTTGCATTAGCGACGCTCTCCGATGCCAAGGGGGGTTGCGGGGGTGCTGGCCGGTACGCGGCCATAGGCCTGCGGCAGCGAACAGGTTTTCATCTGCGGCAGCACCCGGCTGGCGAAATGTTCCGCCTCTTCCAGATGCGGATAGCCGGACAGGATAAACGCCCGCATCCCCATTTTCTGATAGTCTTCCAGCTTGCTCAGGACCTGATCCGTCGACCCGACCAGCGCCGCACCGCAGCCCGAGCGTGCGCGGCCAACTCCGGTCCAGAGGTTGGGTTCGATAAACCCGTCCATATCGGCGATTTCGCGATTCTTGGCCTGATGGCTGACGCCGAGTGATTTGGCATCCAGCGCCCGTTCGCGGATCGCCTGCCCCTGCTGTGCGTCCAGCCGCGACACCAGCTCTTGGGCGTATTCACGGGCCTCGGCCTCGGTGTCGCGGACGATGACATGGACCCGCAACCCGTAATCGAGCGTGCGGCCATAGCGTTCCGCAACGGCGTTCACCGCCTTCATCCGCTCTGCCAGCTCTTCTTTGCGCTCAGGCCACATCAGATAGACGTCGCAATGCTGGCCACACAGTTCCAACGCATCCGGGCTATAGCCGCCGAAATACAGCAACGGGCCGCCGATCTGATAGGGCCGTGCCGGGTCTGTGGTCAGCCCGCTAAAGTTATAGACCTGCCCCTGATAATTGATCTGATCCTGCGTCCACGCCTGCTTGAGGATTTCGACCACCTCGCGCGAGCGTTGATAGCGGAATGCGCTATCGGCGACCTCGCCGGGGAAGTCCGAGCTGATGATATTGACGGTCAGACGCCCCATGAGCATATGATCGAGGGTCGCAATCGTGCGCGCCAGCATGATCGGCTGCATTTCCCCGCAGCGCACAGCCGCCAGCATATTGATCCGATCTGTCAGCGGCGCACAGCCCGCCACGAACGACAGCGTATCCTGTCCGACCTGATAGGACGACGGGCACAGGATATTGCGAAACCCCAGCCTCTCGGACGTTTTGACGATCTCGGAACAATGGTCCCACGACGACCGCAGCGCGCCGTCCGGCACCCCCAGATAGCGGTAATCGTCTGAACACAAGGCAGAGAACCAAGACACCTCTGCGGCACCCAGATCGGCGGATGTGACGGGCACGACGGTCATGTTTCCTCCCCAGAACCATCTGCGATTTCCTATTGCGTAACAGCGGCTTTGATGTAGATCAATGGTGCATCAATTTTTTCTGCGACAGGCCGACGCACCCATGCCCCCCGACCGCAACCGCCCCAACGCGCTGCCGATTTATCTGCAGATCAGCGAACTTTTGATCCGGGAAATTGCGGCCGGTCGGCTGGTCGATGGCGAACGTTTACCGCCGGAACGCGACCTCGCCGCGGCACATGGGACCACTGTCAGAACGCTACGCAAAGCGTTGTTAGAGCTGGAAAAAAAGGAACTTCTGGTCCGGCGTCAGGGGTCGGGAAATTACATTCAGGCCAAGCCGCAGGTCGATAGCGTCTATTCGATGTTTCGGCTGGAATTGATCGCGGGCGGCGGACTGCCGACGGCGGATGTTCTCTCGGTCGAGGACTGCGCCAAAGATGCAGACCAACCGCGCTATGGAAAGTCGGATCACGGAGTCAGGATTCGCCGATTGCGGCGACTGAATGGCCAGCCCATCGCGCTCGAGGAAATCTGGCTCGATGCCAGCGCCGGACGGGTCGATCCCGAACTGCTGCAAGATTCGCTCTATCGCTATTACAAAAAACACCTCGGGCTGTGGATCACGCGGGCAGAGGACCGCGTCGGTATCCGGCCTGTCCCCGACTGGTCGGTGGCGCATTTTGCCCCGCCTGTCGGCACGATCACCGGTTACATCGAACGGATCAGCTGGGCGCAGACCCCCGAACCGATCGAGTTTTCACGCACATGGTTTGACACAGACCGGGCGCTCTATGTTCAGCGCCTGACTTAGGAGGGGAAATGTCAAAAACAACGACCTATGGCCTGATCGGCTGCGGTATGATGGGCCAGGAACACCTGCGCAACATCGCGCTGCTGCCTGACACACGAATCGGCGGCATTTTCGAACCCGATGACACGATGGCAGCGATCGCGCTGGACCTCGCGCCGGGGGCACAGCGCGTGGGCAGCATCGCGGACCTGCTGGCCCTGCCCGATCTGGACTGTCTGGTGATCGTCAGCCCGAACTTCCGGCATCTGGAACAGTTGGAACAGATCGCCGCCACTCGCCCCCTGCCGGTGCTGGTGGAAAAACCGCTGTTCACCGATCCCGACCACATCGCGCGGATCGACAGCTTTATCGCCACCTACCCCGCGCCCGTCTGGGTCGCGATGGAATACCGCTATATGCCCCCGGTCGCGGCGCTGGTTGCACAGGCGGCCGAGGCGACGGGCGGCATCAAGATGCTGACCATCCGCGAACACCGGTTTCCGTTTCTGGAAAAGGTTGGCGACTGGAACCGGTTCAACCGCAACACCGGCGGCACGTTTGTCGAAAAATGCTGCCACTTCTTTGACCTGATGCGGCTGGTGCTACAGTCCGATCCGGTGCGGGTAATGGCCTCGGGCGGACAGGCTGCCAACCATCTGGACGAAGCCTATGACGGCGCGGTCCCCGATATCTTCGACCACGGCTATGTCATCGTCGATTTCGCGAACGGTGCGCGCGCCATGTTGGAGCTGTGCATGTTCGCCGAGGGCGCGCGTTATCAAGAAGAAATCAGCGCCGTCGGTCCCAAGGGCAAGATCGAGGCGCTGGTTCCCGGCCCCGGTCGGTTCTGGCCTGCGCATCTGGGGGATGCCCCGATCCCGCAACTGATCGTCAGCCCGCGCGATCCCAAGGGACCGGTCCAGCTGGATATTCCGGTCGATACCACGCTGCTGGCGGCGGGCGATCACAACGGATCGACCTTTTATCAGCATCAGGGTTTTCTAGAGCTGGTGCGCGGTCAGCGCAGCGCACCAGAGGTCAGCCTGACCGACGGGAAATGGGCGGTTTTGATGGGCATGGCCGCGCAGAAATCCATGATCACCGGACAGGCCGTCACGCTCTGATCCGCCGCGCCGCGATCCAACTGGCTGCCGCCATCACTGCGGCGGTGGCCAGACACAGCGGCACGCCGCCCAATTCGTATGACAGGCCAGAGAGCAGCGTGCCCAAGAGCCGCCCCGCCGCATTGGCCATGTAGTAAAACCCGACGTCCCGCGTGATCCGATCCGCCGCCCCGAACGCGAGGATCAGGTAGGAATGGACCGAACTGTTGACCGCAAAGACAAAGCCGAACAACAGCAAGCCCGCGACCACCGCCAGCGTCAGCAGGGCCGAGGGTGCCCCCGCCCACCAGACCAATGCCGCCAAACCCGCCGGGATCGGCACCAGATATCCGGCCCAACGCGCGGCCTTGCGCGTCAGGACTGGGCTCGACTGCGCCTTGCCGCCCAAAATCCGCGGCGCAAAGGCCTGAACGGCACCATAGGCCACGATCCAGAGCGCCATAAAGCCGCCAACCAGAAAGAAGGCTTCGCGCCGTCCATCGGGCGTACCGTCAGATAGAACCGATTGAAAATAGACCGGAATACCGACGACGAACCAGACATCGCGTGCGCCGAACAGGAACAGCCGCGCCAGCGAGAGTTGGTTGATCCGCGGGTCCTTTGACCGCCACCCTGACCAGGATTCGGACGATTTCATCCGCCCGGGCAGGCCCGCGGGCAAAAACAGGACAATCGCCAAGAGGATCACCGCCAAGACAGCGGCCATACCCCAAACGGCGCCTTCGAACCCGAATAGACCCAGCAACAGCGCGCCGATGAAAAACCCGGCCCCCTTGACCGCGTTTTTCGACCCGGTCAGCAGGGCAACCCATTTGAACAGGCTTCCATCGCCAGAGGGCGCCAGAAGCTTGACCGCGGATTTGGAGGACATTTTCGCCAGATCCTTGGCAATGCCGGACAGGCCCTGCACCGCCATGACATAGGCCACCGATAGCGCCGCGCCCCAAGCGGGATCGAGTTGCGACAGGGCGACCAGCGCGATCACCTGCAGCCCCAGCCCGGCGTAGAGGGTCGAGGCCAGACCGAAGCGCGCCGCCAGCCATCCCGCGCCAAGGTTGGTGACGATCCCGGCCACCTCGTAGAGCAGGAACAGCCACGCCAGTTGTACGGGCGAAAAGCCTAGCGCGTTAAAATGCAACAGCACAAGCATCCGCAGCGCGCCATCGGAGAGCATGAAGGCCCAATAGGCCGCTGTGACGGAGGCATATGCCTTGAGAGACGTGGTCATGTCGGCGCCCTGTAACCAAGGCCGGGGGCTTTCCGCCCCCGGACCCCCGAAGGTATTTGGGGAAAGATGAAAGGGTCAGAGCGATCCGGCAACCATGCGGACGATATCGGCCAAACGGCACGAATAGCCCCATTCGTTGTCGTACCACGCATAGATTTTCACCTGCGTGCCGTTGACCACCATCGTAGAGGGCCCGTCGATGATCGACGAGCGCGGATCATTGGTGAAATCGCTGGATACCAGCGGGCGCGATTCGAAGCCCAGAATGCCTTTGAGCGCACCCTCGGACGCGGTTTTGAAGAGGTCATTCACCGCCTCGGCGGTGGTGGGGGTTTCGACCTCGAACACGCAATCGGTCAGCGAGCCGTTCAACAGCGGCACGCGGACGGCATGGCCATTCAGGCGGCCCCTCAGTTCGGGGTAGATCAGGGTGATGGCCGTCGCGCTGCCTGTCGTGGTCGGGATCAGGTTGGTCAGGGCACTGCGGGCGCGGCGCATATCCTTGGCCGGGCGGTCGACGATCGTCTGCGTATTGGTCACATCATGGATCGTCGTGATAGAGCCATGTCTGATTTTCAGGTTTTCATGGATCACCTTGACCACCGGCGCGAGGCAGTTGGTGGTACACGAGGCCGCCGTGACCAGACGCTGGGATCCATCGTAGAGGTCGTGATTGATGCCGTAGACGATGTTGAGGGCCTCGCCATCCTTGACCGGGGCGCTGACGACGACCTTTTTCACGCCGGCCGCAAAGTAGGGCTCGATTTTGGCTGCGGTTTTGAACACGCCGGTGCAATCGATGACGAGGTCGATGCCAAGGTCCCGCAGCGGCAGCGCCTCGATCGATTTTTCCTGCGTCAGGCGAATGGGGCATCCGTTCAGGATCAGACCTGCGTCATCATAACCGACCGGTGTGGGCCAGCGGCCATGCACGCTGTCGAATTCCATCCACAGCGCATGTTGTTCGGCGGTGCCGACCGGATCGTTGATCAAAACGATGTCACCGCCAGCGCCGGTGTCGATCAGGTCGCGCAGAACAAGTTTTCCAATGCGGCCGAGGCCGTTCAGAGCGATACGCGGCATGCGAGTGTTCCCTAGATGAAAGGTTGGATGTAGACGGCGTCCATTTCGCGTTGCAGCGCCGGACGGCCAAGGGTTTGCAGTGGCAGGGCGAGGAAGGCTTCGATGCGGCGCCTGAGTTGAGAATAGGCGCGGGAAAAGGCGAGCATGCGTTCGGCCTCGGTCCCGGTGACGGCTGCAGGGTCGTCAATGCCCCAATGGGCAGTTATCGGGCTCTCGGGGAAGGCCCCGCAATCCTCAATCACCGCTGCGTCACAGAGGCTAAACACAAAGTCAAAGCGTGGCGCATCGGGTGACTGGTATTCGGCGACGGACTTGCTCCACAACGGAGTGATGTCATGGCCATTGCGGCGCAAGACCTCGAGAGCCAACGGATTGGGCGCCTTTTGCGGGTGGGTTCCTGCAGAGAAGACCGCGAACCGGTCTCCGCCGAGGCTGCGCAGCAGCGATTCCGCCATCAGGGACCGGGCAGAATTGCCGGTACACAAAAACAGCACGGCAGGCCGACCCGCCACATGCGGCGGCGGCGCAGATGGCAGCAGGTCAGAGCGACCCCGCGCCAGATCATGGGCCACAAAGTCTATCAGATCGTTCAAGCGGGCCATATTCGGTGCATAGTACAAAGACCGGCCCCGCCGGGTCACGACGATCAGGCCAGCGGTCAGCATTTCATTGAGGTAATGCGACAGCGTATTGGGTTTGAGGTTCAGCGCCTGTGCGATCTCTGTCGGGCGCACCGATCTGGGGGCAAACCGCATGAGCAACCGGAACACATCGAGGCGACCGGGGTTTCCGAGAACAGCAAAACAATGCGCGGCGAAATTCGTTTCCATATTTTAGGAAATACGGAAACGAACCCGAGATGTCCAATGAAGGTTTTATGACAGATCCGAGAGCGCCGCAGCCAAGGGACCCTGATCGGTGAGGCCGAGGCCGTGTTCCCGCACCCGCCAGTTACGGTCCGACCGTTTATAACCGGCATCGATCTGGGCCGCGTAGTCGCCCCAGACCACCTCGCGCGGCAAGAGCGAAATGCCCCCGCCACGCCGATAGAGAAACCGTGTAAACGCCCCCGGCCCCGTCAGCCAAAAGATATTGTCAAAGGGCCGGTCCCGCAGGTTTTGCACCACCAGGCCCAAATATTCGGTTAACACCGGCGCATTCGGCGGGGTGGCCAGAAAATGGTTCAGGGCCGCACAGCCGGGAACATTGGTCATCGCGCAGCCCCAAACAGCCCCACCGGCCACCGCGCAGAACGTCGGCAATTTCGGGCCGGGCGCCGAGTCCGCGTCGATATAGAGCCCGCCGTCGTGTACGAGCCGCAATAGACGGAACACATCCGATTGCAGGGCGGGATGCCACAGCCCATCCCACAGCGTGACCATTTCTCCATCGAAATTCTGCGCCACATAGGCGCGGGCCTGATCCGCGTCGAACCAGAGCGAGCCTGGCACCGAAGACGCAAATTCGCGCCGGGCGGTGATGATTTCCGCAGGCGGATCGCGGTCCCAGAACTGGAACAACGGCCCGGTTGCAGGGCCGCAGGTCGGCGGCGCCGCGCGGTTAGTCAGGAACACGGACCAGCCCATCGCCTCGAACCGGGTGCGTGGATGTGCCGAGGGATCACCGACCAAGGCGCGCAGCGCGGGCGTTTGACGGTCGTGACAGTCCGCCACGATGGCCGCGAACAACCGCGGCTGACCGCCAAGCGTAAAGCGCCCGAGGCCGCCCATGTCAGAGACGACCGCCGGTTCCCCTGCAAAGGCGCGATCCAGCAGCCGGAACGGCACCCCTGCCACATCCACGCCCTTGGCCGCGAACCGGTCCAGAAGGGCCGCAACGCGGTCCATGCGGCCCGTTTCAAATGCCAGATCGATCCTGAGTTTTTGCGGAAAGGTGAGTTTGCTGCCTGCCACGGTCTCTGCCCGGTTAGTGATGGGCAATCCTAGACCGTGGCCAATCGCAGAGGCAAGTTACCAAGCGTTATATTGCAGGTACTTACCCGACATCTCGACCTTGACCCGATCGCCTTTGGGGTTTTCGACGCGCGACACTGACATTTCGAAATCAATCGCCGACATGATGCCATCGCCGAATTTTTCGTGAATCAGGGCCTTGAGCGTCGGGCCGTAGACCCCGACGATTTCATAGAAACGATAGATGCAGGGATCGGTCGGCACGGTTTGCGGCCAGACCTTGTTTGGGCTTTCGGACAATACCTCGACCGCCTCTGCCGACAGGTTCAGCACTTGGCCGAGCGCTGCGGCCTTGGCGGGCGGAAAGGCATTCATGCCCATCGCGGCGGAATGGGTAAAGACCGGCGACATGCCGATCCGCTCGGCGATGCCCTCCCATGTGAGGCCAGCGGCCTTTTTGGTTTCGAGGATCATCAGGGCAACGTCGTCTTTGGTCAGCATCATTTTTCCTTTCTTGGAGGGGGATGGATCAATATCGGCTGGCAAAAACCAGCACGCAGAGCACCAGCAGCAGCGCCGAAACGCCCTGCCAGAACACAATAGGGTTGCGATCCGCCAAAGGCCGAAAGCCACGCGACAGATACCGCGCCGAGGGGCGGCGGAGGTTGTCACAAAACTCGGTCAAACTGTCGTGCCGCTGGGACGGATCGGGATGGACCGCCTTGGCCAGCGCTTCGTCCAGCCAATGGGGAACGGCGGTGCGCCCTGACCGGGCTGGCCGATACCGCAGGGCCCGACGGTCAGGCGGCGTCTGAATACGCGACACATCGTTGCCATAGGGCAACCTGCCAGTCAGCGCCTCGTAGACGATCACGCCGAGCGAAAACAGATCGGACCGCCAACTGACCTGCTCCGAGGTGAAATATTCAGGCGCGGTATACTGGCAGGTGCCCAATATTCCGGGATCGATCTGCGGGCCTTCCTCTTGGACGCCCGCGACATAGGCCGAGCCGAAATCGATCAGGCAGACGCGCCCATCGCGGTCAATCATGATGTTTTCCGGGCGCAAATCCTGATGCAGCATCTCGCGCCGATGAAAGGCCCGCAGCCCGGCGGCAACCTGATCGACGATGCGGCGAATTTGGTCCAACTCGGGCTTGGGGTGATCCAGCAGCCATTGCCGCAGGGTCGTGCCCTCGACAAAGTCGGTCACCGTATAGAGACCGGACCGCAGCCCGACAGCGGGCGGCGCGCTCATCACCTGCGGATGATCGATCCGGCGGGCGATCCATTCTTCGGCCAGCAAACGCTGCTGCGCGGCAGGATCCCCCTGCAGCTCTGTCGACGGGAATTTCAGCACCACCCGCCGCCCGCCGCCATCCCGCGCCAAGAAGATATGCGAGCGGTGACTGGCATGCAGGGTTTGTAGAATTTGATAGCCATCCAGCCGATCCCCCGGCCTTGGCAGGGGCAAAATCGGCAAGTGAAGGGCATCCGTTTGCGGAGCCGCTGCGGCGGGCAGGCTGTCGATGCGGGCGATCTGGACCGTCAGATTGTCCGGACTGCCCGCCGCCAAGGCCTGCGCGATCACGGCCTGCGCGGCCTCGTCCAAACTCCGGGCCGAGGACATCAGCGCAGGCAAGCCCCGCGACGACCAGAAATCATGCACGCCGTCCGTGGTCAGCAGCAGAACATCCCCGACCGACAGGTCGATCGCACGGTAGTCAATTTCGACCCCGGGGGCGGCGCCCATCGCGCGGGCCAGCACGCTGCCCCCGCCCGTGCGGTGATCATAGGTCAGCGGTTCCAGCCCGGCGCCGGTCAGTCGCCACACGCGACTGTCGCCG
Source organism: uncultured Paracoccaceae bacterium (assembly GCA_937864535.1). GTDB lineage: Bacteria > Pseudomonadota > Alphaproteobacteria > Rhodobacterales > Rhodobacteraceae > Marivivens. The sequence continues at coordinate 236,758 of CALMJS010000018.1, read as the reverse complement.
ACATGGAACACATGGGCCTGATGCCCCTTAAAGATGACTGCGGCCAAGGTGCAAACGTGGCCCTGATCGACCTCGACGATGCCTTGATGCTGTCCTTGGGCATAGAGCCAACTGTTGGTCGCGGCGATCACGCGGGCGGCCGCCGTCCGCACCGTCCAGGTCTCTGGCGTGCTGTAATAGTCCGTCAGCAGCGATTTGACGGTCATTTCCGCCGCGATATGGCTGACCGGCGATGGTGATATGCCATCGGCAATCGCCAGCGTGATCCCCTTGCGGCGCAGCGCATCGCCCGACGGGATCAGCGCGCCGTGAAAATCTTGGTTCAACGGTTTATGACCTGCGGCCGAGGCCTGCCCGATGGACAGTGATAATTCCATGAGTTGCAACCGGCTAAACGGACCAAAGAGCGGCCAGAATGGGCCGCTCTTCTCTGTGCGATTTGGGGATTATTCGGCTGGCTGGCCGACTGCCACGCTCCGCTTGGGCGAGGTTTTGTAGTGGGTGGAATAGATCATCCCGCCAACAAAGGTCAGGCCCCCGACCAGATTGCCGATCACCGTCGGAATTTCGTTATAGAGGAAATAGTCCGACCACGTGAACTGACCGCCCAGCATGATGCCCGAGGGGAACAGGAACATGTTCACGATGGAGTGTTCAAAGCCGAGGTAAAAGAACACGAGGATCGGCATCCACATCGCCATGATCTTGCCCGACACACTGTTCGACATCATCGCGGCGACGACGCCGGTGGACACCATCCAGTTGCACATGACCGCCCGCACAAACAGGGTCAGCATGCCCCCTGCCCCGGCAGCGGCATAGCCTAGCGTCCGGCTCTCGCCAATGACACCGATTTTCTGGCCAACCGCATTAGGTTCGGTGGTAAAGCCCATCGTAAAGATGATCGCCATAAACACCGCCGTGGTCATTGCGCCCGCAAAATTGCCGACGAACACCAGCCCCCAGTTCCGCAACACCCCGCCCCAGGTCATGCCTGGACGCTTGGCAATCACGGCCAGCGGCGCGAGGGTGAACACCCCGGTCAAGAGGTCAAAGCCCATCAGGTAGAGCATACAGAACCCGACCGGGAACAGCAGCGAGCCAATCAGCGGATTGCCCGTATTCACCGTAATCGTCACCGCAAAGGCCGCGGCCAGCGCAAGGATCGCCCCCGCCATATAGGCGCGGATCAGCGTATCCTTTGTCGACATCAGAATTTTAGATTCACCAGCTTCGACCATCTTGGCCGCAAACTCGGCAGGTTGCACATATGCCATTTGTCGTTGTCCCTGTTGTTTCACGCAGATTTTGACCCAATGCGGCAGGTCCCAGTGCAACTGTGGCTGTCATCCCGACCGGGGACGGTTTGCGACTGTGTCGTCACGTGGGGCAAGGCGACCGCCGGACCCGCGATCACTCGCTAGTCCCATCCGGTGCAGCGCCATTGCTGCCAACCTTGGGTTTCGTGTGGCGCGAACAACGCTGCTCTCGCCACATCTCGATGCTGCGCCTTGTTGGATTTTGACACAAATCTTGCATCCGCAGAAAGACCGCCCGCCGCGGCAGAGACACGCAGCGGCCCAAATTTTATACGGTTTTGGACCCAATCGCGCATTCGTAGAGCAAACCTTGGTGGCAAAGGCCCACAGTTGATTCTGCAAATGCGAAGCAACAACAGACCGCAACCCGCCCTGAACCGGCCTGCGACACTGCGCGCACCGAAAATCTTGTTCGGTATACAATGGCACACATTGACTTGGGTGCCGGTCGGGACTATGCCCAACTCAGCCGAAACGGCGGCCCCATGGGCCCCCGACCATCACGCCCCACAGGGGCCCAATGAGTGCGGAGAAGCGGAAAAATGGCATCTACCAACATCCCCGACATCATCTATACCACCGTCGACGAAGCGCCGGAAATCGCCAGCGCATCGCTCTTGCCGATCGTCCGTTCGTTCGCGAACAAGGCAGGCATCAGCGTCGAAACCCGCAACATCAGCGTTGCAGCGCGCATCCTGTCGCAATTCCCGGAATACCTGACAGAGGCACAGCGCCAGTCGGACGATCTGGCCGAACTGGGCGACATCGTGAAACTGGCCGAAGCCAATGTCATCAAGCTGCCGAACATCTCGGCCTCGATGCCGCAACTCAGCGCCGCCATCAAGGAACTCCAGTCCAAAGGCTACGCCATTCCGGACTACCCGACTTCGGCCGACACCGCCGAGGAAAAGTCGATCCAGGCCCGCTACGACGCGGTCAAGGGCTCGGCTGTGAACCCGGTTCTGCGCGAAGGCAACTCGGACCGTCGGTCGGCCAAGGCTGTCAAAGAATACGCCAAGGCCAACCCGCATTCGATGGGCGAATGGACCGCAGACAGCAAAACCACTGTCGCATCGATGGCTGGGAATGACTTCTACGCCAACGAAAAATCGACCACGATCACCGCTGCACAGGCTGGCGCCGCGAAAATCGTGTTCACCGATGCCGCTGGCACCGAAACCGTCCTGAAGGACAACCTCAAGTACATCGAAGGCGAGATCGTCGACGCGACTTACCTGTCGGTCAAAGAGCTGCGCAAGTTCATCAAGGCCGAAATCGCCTCGATGGAACCGGGCGTTCTGTTCTCGGTCCACCTGAAGGCCACCATGATGAAGGTCTCGGACCCGATCATCTTCGGTCACTTCGTTTCGGTCTACCTCGAGGACTTCATCGCCAAGCATAGCGCGAAACTGGCGGAACTCGGCTTCAACCCGAACCAGGGTCTGGGCGACCTCGAAGCCAAGATCGCCGGCAACGCCGAGCTTGAAGCCGACTACAAGGCCGCAATGGCTGCCCAGCCTGCCATGTATATGGTGAACTCGGACAAGGGCATCACCAACCTGCACGTCTCGTCCGACGTGATCATCGACGCCTCGATGCCTGCCGTGATCCGCGCTGGCGGCATCGGCTGGGGTCCGGACGGCAAGGCCGCACCGACCAAATGCTGCATTCCGGACAACTGCTATGCGCCGGTCTATGACGAGACCATCAACTTCTTCAAAGCCAACGGCAAACTGGACGTCACCACCTGTGGCGCCGTGTCGAACGTCGGCCTGATGGCCCAGAAGGCCGAAGAATACGGCTCGCACCCGACCACCTTCGAAATGAAGGCCGATGGCGTGGTCCGCATCGTTCTGGCTTCGGGCGAAGTGCTGCTGGAAAACACCGTTGAAGCTGGCGACATCTGGCGCTCGGCCACTGTGAAAAAGCTGCCGATCGAAGACTGGATCCGTCTGGCAATCCGCCGGGTCAAGGCAACTGGCCTTGGCGCGTTCTGGCTGGACGCGAACCGCGCCCACGATGCCGAACTGATCAAGTACGTCGAACCGGCGCTCAAGGCTGCAGGCATCGAAATCCCGGTCATGGCGCCGCGCGAAGCCACCCGCTGGACGCTGGAAAACATGGTTGCCGGCAAGGATGTCGTCACCATCACCGGCAACGTGCTGCGCGACTACCTGACCGACCTCTTCCCGATCCTCGAACTGGGCACCTCGGCCAAGATGCTGTCGATCGTCTCGCTGATGCAGGGCGGCGGTCTGTTCGAAACCGGCGCCGGCGGCACCGCCCCCAAGCACGTCCAGCAGGTCCTCGAAGAGGGTCACCTGCGCTGGGACAGCCTCGGTGAATTCTGCGCCCTGGGCGAGAGCTTCAGCTTCCTCGCGGATCAGCGCGGCAACGCCAAAGCCGGGCTTTACGGCGCCGCCATTGACACGGCGATCCAGAAGGTCCTGAACGAAGGCCGCAGCCCGCAGGGCCGCGTCGGCAAGGATGACAACCGCACCAGCCATTACTGGTTCGCCCGCTATTGGGCTCAGGCTCTGGCCGAGCAGACCCAGGACGCCGACCTGGCTGCCGCCTTTGCGCCGATCGCAACCGCAATGGCCGACAACGAAGCGACCATTCTGGCGGAACTGTTCAGCGTCTCGGGCAAGCCGGGCGATCTGGGAGGATACTACCTGCTGGATCCTGCAAAAACCGCAGCCGTCATGCGCCCGAGTGCGACGTTGAACGCCATCATTGGTTAACGACCAAGAAACACGAAACTGAAAAGGGGCCACGCGGCCCCTTCTCTTTTTGACGACGGTGGATGGGGGCTCTGCCCCCTCGGCCCTTCGGGCCTCTCCCCCGAGGTATTTTCGGAAAGATGAAACGCAGTTGCCTTTGTGCCGGAAATATCCCGGGGTGAATGGGCCAAAGGCCCAGAGGGGCAGAGCCCCCTAACTCGGCCTTTATGCCAGACCTAGTTTCTTAATCGCGGGCCCGATCGCGCGCGTGGCAACAGGGATAAGCAAGAACCCGAGACAGATACCAAACACGCCGTCCAGCGCGGCGGTGATCGCCCAGGCCACCAGACCATGAAGGGCGGGAACCGCTGCGGACGCGATCTCTGCGAGATGGTGGATCGGTTCATATGGCCAATGCAGGCCGAAGTCGTGCAACCCGTGGATCACGATATTGCCACCAACCCAGAGCATTGCAAGGGTGCCAACGAATGACAGGATCATCATCAGATAGGGCATACCCTTGACCAGCCAGCGTCCAAGTCCGCGAGTTAATGCCAGACGCCCGACACGCGCGAGGTGCAGACCGATGTCATCCATTTTCACGATCAGGGCCACTGACCCATAGACCGCAACGGTAATGAGAACCCCGACCACGGCCAATGTCACCGCTTCGAGGAGGAGACCACTTTCCGGGATCGCAGCCAGAGCGATTGTCATAATTTCGGCAGACAGGATAAAATCGGTCTTGATCGCGCCTGCGACTTTTTCCTCTTCGAGGCGGGCCGGGTCGCGGATATCCATATCCTCTTCGACGGCATGATCTGCATGGGGCATGACTTTATGCAGAACCTTTTCCGCGCCCTCGAAACACAGGTAGGCGCCACCGATCATCAACAGCGGCGTGATCGCCTGTGGCAGGAGGTTGGCCAACAACAGGGCGATCGGCAAGAGGAACAGGAGTTTGTTGCGCAAGGACCCGAGTGTGATTTTCCAGATCATCGGCAATTCACGCTCGGCCCGGAACCCGGCGACATAGCTCGGGGTCACAGCGGCATCGTCAATGACCACTCCTGCGGCCTTGGAGCCCGCCTTGGCAGCGGCGGCGGCAACATCGTCGACACTGGCAGCGGCGACTTTGGCGATCCCGGCGACATCATCCAGCAGGGCTAACAGACCACTCATTTCACTATCCCATGAGATTCGTTTCCTCATAGGTATAGCTTGGCGCAAATCACACAAGAGCGAGCTGGCTGTTCCGCTCCGCGCACGGCAAAAATGTTGGCGCAAACGTTAGCGCCAACCTTCTGCGGCGCAGCACATTTATCGCTAACATATTGTCATAAATGGAAATTTTACCTTTGCGCCCCACCTGTTAGAGGCTAAAGACCTGTGCATACCGCTGTTTGTACAGGATGGACCGCACATGACCGTCACCGTCGGCATCAATGGATTTGGACGTATCGGGCGCTGCACGCTTGCCCATATCACCGAGGCTGGACGCAACGACGTTCAGGTCGTCAAGATCAACGCCACCGGCCCGATCGAAACGAACGCCCACCTGCTCAAATATGACAGCGTGCACGGACGGTTCGGCAGCGATGTCAAAGTCAAGGGCAATACCATGGATCTGGGCCGCGGTCCGATCGAGGTCATGTCCACCTACAATCCCGAAGAGCTGGACTGGTCCGGTGTCGATGTGGTTCTGGAATGTACCGGCAAATTCAACGATGGCTTCACCTCGGCCGTCCACCTGGAGCGCGGCGCGAAAAAGGTGCTGATTTCCGCCCCGGCCAAGAACGTGCAGCGCACGGTCGTTTACGGTGTCAACCATCGCCAACTGCTGGCAGACGACCGCATGGTATCGAACGGGTCCTGCACCACGAACTGCCTCGCGCCGCTGGCCAAGGTGCTGAATGATGCCATCGGCATTGAATCCGGCATCATGACCACGATCCATTCCTACACCGGCGACCAGCCGACGCTCGACCGGCGACACAAGGATCTCTATCGCGCCCGCGCCGCCGCCATGGCGATGATCCCGACCTCTACTGGCGCGGCCAAGGCACTGGGCGAAGTGCTGCCCGAAATGAAGGGCAAGCTGGACGGCTCGGCTATTCGCGTTCCGACCCCCAATGTCTCGGCAGTCGACCTCTCCTTCATCGCCGAAAAATCGGTAACCGAAGCCGAAGTCAACGAGATCGTCCGAGAGGCCGCGCAGGGCTATATGGGCATGGTTCTGGGCTACGACGACGAGCCCAAGGTGTCGATCGACTTCAACCACACCACGGAATCGTCGATCTTTGCCCCCGATCAAACCAAGGTCATGGGCCGTCTGATCCGTGTCATGGCGTGGTATGACAACGAATGGGGCTTCTCGGCGCGGATGGCCGATGTGGCCGCCCACATGGGCCGCCTGCTCCATTAACCCTGCTGGCGATTGCACCCGGTCATGGCCACAGCTAGCATAGGGCCATGACCGATCGCATCGCCATATGGATCGCCGCCATCGTGATCCTGTTTATCGCCCTCGATTTGACCCTCGGCTTCGGTGCGGGGGTATTTCTGTTGCGAAAAATCGCGCAGTTCACCGAATTTCTGGCATTCTGGCGCTAGGCGCCCGGCAATCGCTGCACTCAGTAGTTGACCTTTGGGCACAAATCGCAATGTTAGCGCCAACGGGAGTGTTAGCGCTCCCATCAGATTCGAGTCGGAGGACGCATCATGGCAGTCAAAGTAGCAATCAACGGGTTTGGCCGTATCGGGCGCAACGTTCTGCGCGCAATCGTCGAGAGCGGACGCACCGACATCGAAGTCGTTGCGATCAACGACCTCGGCCCGGTCGAAACCAATGCCCATCTGGTCCGGTTTGACTCGGTCCATGGCCGTTTCCCCGGCACCGTGACCACCGGCGAGGACTGGATCGACGTTGGCCGCGGCCCGATCAAGGTCACCGCGCACCGCAACCCCGCCGACCTGCCGTGGGGCGACATCGACATCATCATGGAATGCACCGGCATCTTTACCTCCAAGGAAAAGGTCCAGGCGCATCTCTCCACTGGCGCCAAGCGTGTGCTGATCTCGGCCCCCGGCGACAACGCAGACAAAACCATCGTGTTCGGTGTGAACCACAACACGCTGACCAAAGACGACATCGTCGTCTCCAACGCGTCCTGCACCACCAACTGCCTGTCTCCGGTCGCCAAGGTGATCAACGATGTCATCGGAATCGAAAAGGGCATGATGACCACGATCCACAGCTACACCGGCGACCAGCCGACGCTCGACACGATGCACAAGGACCTCTACCGCGCCCGCGCCGCTGGCCTGTCGATGATCCCGACCAGCACCGGCGCCGCCAAGGCCGTGGGCCTCGTTCTGCCCGAACTCAAGGGCAAACTGGACGGTTTCGCCATCCGCGTTCCCACCCCCAACGTTTCGGTTGTCGACCTAAAATTCATCGCCAAGCGCGAAACCAGCGTCGAAGAGATCAACGCCGCGATCCGTGCCGCCGCCGATGGCCCGCTCAAGGGCGTGCTGGGCTACACCGACGCGAAAAACGTCTCGTCGGACTTCAACCATGATCCGCATTCCTCGATCTTCCACATGGACCAGACCAAGGTCATGGATGGCACCATGTGCTCGATCCTGTCGTGGTACGACAACGAATGGGGCTTCTCGAACCGCATGGCCGACACCGCTGTCGCCATGGGCAAGCTGATCTAACCTCCTCAAACCGGATCAGCCTTCCTCCCGGGCCGCCCTCTTGGGCGGCCTTTGCCTTTTTCTGCCTTTGTGCTGTAAATATCCCGGGGTGAATGGCCGCAGGCCAGAGGGGCAGAGCCCCTTTACCTCTTGTCAATTCACCCCGCCCGCCTATCTGTTGTCAAAGGGGCAGCAATGTTGACATTTCATCAAATTATTCAGGAATTTATTACACTTTGGGTCGTCATTGACCCGATTGGCACCTTGCCGGTCTTTCTGGCCATGACCGTCGGCCTTGGACCGCGCGCCCGCCGCGATGTCGCGTTCAAGGCCATTGCCACCGCCTTTGGCGTCCTCGTGTTTTTTATCGTGGTCGGCCAGATCGTACTCGAGGCGCTGGGCCTCTCGCTGGGGTCCTTCCAGATCGCCGGCGGGTTGGTGCTTTTGCTGTTCTCGCTCCAGATGATCTTTGGCGACGGCAAGCCAGAATCAGAGATCAAGGCTGGCACGTCGACCAGTCAGCGCGCCATCTTCCCGATTGCGATCCCGTCGATTGCCTCTCCGGGGGCGATGCTCGCGGTCGTCATCCTGACCGACAACGACCGGTTTTCCATCGCCCATCAGGCGATGACGGCGACCATCATGGCCGCTGTTTTGGGGGTAACCCTGCTGATCATGCTCCTCGCCAGCCCGATCTATCGGGTGATCGGTCTGGCCGGCGCGAGCATCATCAGCCGTGTAATGGGGATGATTCTCGCGGCTGTCGCGGTCGATTCAATGCTGAGCGGTCTCGAACGGGTTGGCATACTGGCCGGTTAACGCAGGCGCGTCTCCAGCGCCTCTTTCACGCCGGTGGGGACGAATTTCGTCACATCTCCGCCGAGTCGGCAAATTTCCTTGACCAATTTCGAGGCAATGGCCTGGTTCTTGGCATCCGCCATCAGAAACACGGTCTCGATGCTGTTTTCAAGCGACCGGTTCATGCCAACCATCTGGAATTCATACTCAAAATCCGCCACGGCGCGCAGGCCACGTATGATGACGCTGGCCTTTACATCGCGGGCGCAGTCGATCAGCAGGTTTTCAAACGGATGAGCCACAATTTCCGTGCCGGTTTTCGCGGCGATCTCCGCCACTTCGGTGCGGATCATGGCAACACGTTCATCAAGGGAAAACAACGGCCCCTTGTCGCGGTTGATCGCGACACCGATCACCAGCCGATCCACCAGCGAACAGGCACGCCGAATGATGTCGATATGTCCGTTGGTAATCGGGTCGAATGTTCCCGGATACAGACCGATGCGCATTTGGTGCCTCTCCTCTCGTCATTGACCGCACGCAACAATATTGCGTGCGGTAATGCAAGAGGCGTTAACGCCCCATGACCATTCCTTCGAGAGCATCTTTCTCCATCGCCAGTTCAGACAGGCGCGCCTTGACCACGTCGCCGATAGAAATCAGCCCGATCAGCTTGCCGTCTTGAATGACCGGCAGGTGACGGAACCGGCCCTCGGTCATCGTCTGCAACACCTGATCGGCGGTACGGTCAACGGTGGTGGTGACCAGTTTACGGGTCATCATGCTGGCAATCGTTTCGGTCAGAACAGCACCGCCGCGCTTGCCCAACTCGCGGACAATATCGCGTTCGGACAAAATGCCGACCGGGGTCGTCCCATCCTCGGAGACGATGATCGTCCCGATCCGATTGTCGGACATCATCTGCGCGGCCTTTGACACGACCTCGGATGGATCAAGCCAGAAAATTCCCGCTTTTTCCTTAGAATTCAAAATGTTCTGCACGAGCATCTTGCGTCCTCCTCTTCTGCCCTGGGTTCAGCGTCCGCCTTTTGCCCCTGCTCTGTCAAGACGCTATAGATTGCAGATGGGCAACCTCGGACTTTAGTCCCGTCAAAAGAGCAGCGGCGAACCGGTTCAAACGGTCAGATTGCCGGTCGGACAAATGGCGCACGAGATAGAACCGGCGGGTCAGCGACACCTGATCCACCAGCACCCGCCGCAGTTCCGGCGCAAAGGGCAAGGCAAAATCATGGACGATACCGCCCCCTGCCCGCCGCAACATTTGCAGTTGCACCGCAACCGAGTTTGACGCCAGCGGCACGCCGTCGCGGCCAAGGGTCCCAAGGTAGTCCAGTTCCTTGTCAAAGATCATATCAGGGATATAGCCGACCACCGGCAGGGTTTTCAGATCCTCTAATCCCGTAGGTGTCGGCAGGTCGGACCGCATCGCCAGATGCAGCGCATAGTCGGTGATTTTCTGGACCGATAACCTGCCCGTATCGGGGGGCGACACGGTAATAGCCATATCCGCCTCACGCTTGGACAGGTTCACCACCCGCGGCAGCGCGAGGATCTGCACCTCTAGCCCGGGGTTTTCCGCCTGTATCCGGGCGCAGACCTGTGGCAGCAGGAAATTGGCGCAGCCGTCGGGCGCCCCGATCCGGATTTGGCCGGTCAGCCCCTCTTCTCCCTGCCCCTCATCCATGGCGAGCGCCAGCGCGCTCTCGGCCTGAGCGGCGTGATCGCGCATGCGCAGCCCTTGGTCCGTCAGCGCATAGCCCTGTGGCGATTTGACGAACAATGGCCCGCCGATCGCCTCTTCGAGGCGGGCAATGCGCCGTCCGACGGTCGCGGGGTCCATTTTCAGCACCGGCGCGGCGGCGGTCAGGCTCTCGACCCGCGCAACAGCCAGAAACACCCGCATATCATCCCAGTTCATCGCGACCTGCATTTTTGCAAAATGATTTTGACAAACCTTCTCTTTTACCACGCAAAACGCAAGACTATTCTAGGCGCAATCACACACCCCGACCGGGAGGATCAAATGACCGAACTCAGCCACTGGATCAACGGCAAGCACGTCAAAGGCACGTCTGGCCGCTTTCAGGATGTCTACAACCCCGCCACCGGCGAAGTCATCGGCCAGGTGCCGCTGGCCTCGCAGGCGGAACTGAACGCCGCCATCGCCGACGCCGAAAAGGCACAGGTTGCATGGGCTGCCACCAACCCGCAGCGCCGCGCCCGCGTGATGATGAAGTTCGGCGACCTCATCAACCAGCACATGGACGAACTGGCCGAACTGGTATCCAAAGAACACGGCAAGACCCTGCCCGATGGTCGCGGTGACGTCCAGCGCGGTCTGGAAGTCGTCGAAGTCTGCATGGGCGCCCCGGCCCTGCTGAAGGGCGAATTCATGGACAGCGCCGGTCCGGGCATCGACCTCTATTCGATGCGTCAGCCGCTGGGCGTTGTGGCGGGGATCACCCCGTTCAACTTTCCTGCGATGATCCCGCTGTGGAAAATGGCTCCGGCGCTCGTGTCCGGCAACGCCATGATCCTCAAGCCGTCCGAGCGCTGCCCCTCGACCTCGCTGCGTCTGGCCGAACTGCTGAAAGAAGCGGGTCTGCCGGATGGCGTTCTGCAAGTTGTAAACGGCGACAAGGAGGTCGTGGATGGCATCCTCGACAACGACACCATTCAGGCTGTCGGTTTCGTCGGTTCGACCCCGATCGCCCAGTACATCTATGGTCGCGCCGCCTCGAACGGCAAGCGTGCCCAGTGTTTCGGCGGCGCCAAGAACCACATGATCATCATGCCGGATGCCGACCTCGACAAGGCTGCGGACGCACTGGTGGGCGCTGGCTTTGGCGCGGCTGGCGAACGCTGCATGGCGATTTCGGTGGCTGTTCCGGTCGGTCAGGAAACCGCAGAAAAACTGCGCGCCAAGCTGATCCCGCGCATCGAAAAGCTGAAGGTCGGACCCTACACCGGCGACGCCGACGTGGACTTTGGCCCCGTCATCACCCCGCAGTCCAAGGCCCGTATCGAAGGCCTGATCTCTTCGGGCGTGGAACAGGGTGCCGAACTGGTCATCGACGGCCGCGGCTTCTCGCTTCAGGGCTATGAAAACGGCTTCTACGTTGGCCCGTCGTATTTCGACAACGCCACCGAAGACATGGACATCTACAAAGAGGAAATCTTTGGACCGGTCCTGACCACCGTGCGCAAGGACACCTACGAAGAGGCGCTGGATCTGATCATCCGCAACCAGTACGGCAACGGCACCGCGATCTACACCGCTGACGGCGACACCGCCCGCGATTTCGCCAGCCGCGTGAACGTCGGCATGGTCGGCATCAACTTCCCGATCCCGGTTCCGCTGTCCTACTTCACCTTCGGCGGCTGGAAAAAGTCGGCCTTTGGCGACCTGAACCAGTACGGCCCCGACGCCCTGCGGTTCTACACCAAGACCAAGACGGTGACCGCCCGCTGGTTCTCGGGCATCAAGGACGGTGCCGCGCTGAACTTCAAAGCGCTGGACTAAATGACACAGGCAGGGCGGCTTTGGCCGCCCTTGCTATTTCTGGCGGAGGGCGTTTTAATTTAACAAATGTTCAATTCGTAGCTGGGAGGACGCGAAGTGGACTTTGGTCTATCCGAAGAACAACACGCTATTTTCGATATGGCGCAAGCCTTTGGCGCGGAATACATCGCGCCGTTTGCCGCACAATGGGACGCCGAGGGCACCATTCCACGCGACCTGTGGACCCGGATTGCAGAGCTGGGGTTTGGCGGGCTCTATGTCAGCGAAGCGGCCGGCGGATCGGGCCTGTCGCGTCTGGATGCCACGCTGGTGTTCGAGGCGCTGTCGATGTCCTGCGCCTCTGTCGCGGCGTTTTTGTCGATCCATAACATGTGCGCCCGGATGATCGACGCCTATGGGTCCGACGATCTACGCGCCCGCTATCTGCCCGGCGCCATTTCGATGGACACCGTGCTCTCCTACTGTCTGACAGAGCCGGGCAGCGGATCGGACGCCGCCGCCCTGCGGACCCGGGCAGTGCAGAGCGCCGAGGGCTGGAAACTCACCGGAACCAAGGCCTTTATCTCTGGTGGCGGATACTCCGACGCCTATATCGTGATGGCCCGCACAGGCGATGATAGCCCGCGCGGCATCTCTGCGATTATGCTGGACGCTGGCACGCCGGGGCTGACATTTGGCGGGCTGGAACAGAAAATGGGCTGGAAATCCCAGCCGACGCGGCAGGTCCAGATGGACGAGGCGGAGGCCCCGCTCGGCAATCTCTTGGGCGAGGCGGGCAAGGGGTTCAGCTACGCCATGGCCGGTCTGGATGGCGGGCGGTTGAATATCTCGGCCTGTTCGCTGGGCGCGGCGCAGGCGGCGCTAGACAAAACCGTGGCCTATATGGCCGAACGCCGGGCCTTTGGCAAAACCATCGACCAGTTTCAGGCGCTGCAATTCCGTCTGGCCGACCTCGAAACCGAACTTCAGGCCGCCCGCACCCTGCTGCGTCAGGCGGCGTGGAAACTGGACACCGGCGCACCGGACGCCACCAAATTCTGTGCGATGGCGAAACTCTTTGTCACCGAAGTCAGTAGCCGAGTAGCGGACCAGTGTCTGCAACTGCATGGCGGTTATGGGTATCTGGCCGACTATGGCATCGAAAAAATCGTCCGCGATCTGAGGGTTCATCAAATCCTCGAAGGAACAAACGAAATCATGCGCGTGATCGTCGCGCGCAACATGGTGGGACGATGAGCCAAGATATCCTGATCCGCAAAGACGGCCATGCTGGCCGCATCACCTTGACCCGCCCGCAGGCGCTCAATGCGCTGTCCTATCCGATGTGCATGGCGATTGATGCCGCGCTGATCGACTGGGCCGATGATCCAGAGGTCCGCTTTGTGTTGTTCGACGCCGAGGGCGAACGGGCCTTTTGCGCGGGGGGCGATATCGCGAAAATCTATCATGACGGGGTCGCGCAGGTCTATGATCACGCACAGAAATTCTGGCGCGATGAATACCGGATGAATGCGCGGATATTCGAGTTCCACAAACCCGTGGTCAGCTTTATGCATGGGTTTGTGATGGGCGGCGGTGTTGGCATCGGCTGTCACGGATCGCACCGGATCGTCGGCGACACCACGGTCATGTCCATGCCCGAATGCGGTATCGGCCTGATCCCCGATGTGGGCGGTACGTTGCTCTTGGCGCAGGCCCCCGGACGGCTGGGCGAATTTCTGGGGATCACCGGCGATCGGATGAGTGCCGCAGACGCGATCTATGCGGGCTTTGCCGATTACTATCTCCCCGAGGCGCAGTGGGACGGTCTGAAAACCGACCTGTGCGAAACCGGCGATTGGGAGGCGATCGACCGCGCCGCCCTTCCTGCAAAACCGTCACGATATGCGAACTGGCAGGCTGATATAGACGCGAGTTTCGGCGGTGAACTGCTGGGCGATATTCTGCGGGCCTTTCCCGATCCGATGCCAGAACCCATTGCCCACGCGATGAAGGCGATCAGTAAAAACTCTCCCCTGTCAATGGCTTGCACGCTAGAGCTGATCCATCGCGTCAGGAACCGGCCAACCATTCACTATGCGTTGGAACAGGAATACCGCTTTACCAGTCGGGCGGCGGAATTTGGCGACTTTGTTGAGGGTGTTCGCGCCGCGATCATCGACAAGGACCGCACACCCAAATGGAAGGATGCCAGCATCGCCGCCCTGTCGCAGGGTGACGTGTTCAAAATGTTGCTGCCCGTTGCGGGCGAAAAATTGACGTTCTAGGGGGAAACCGATGAAAGTAGCCTTTATTGGATTGGGAAATATGGGCGCACCGATGGCGGCCAATCTGGTCGCCGCCGGGCACGAGGTCATCGGCTGCGATCCGGTCGCCCGCCCTGACAGTCTGCCCCTCGCCGCCAATAACGCCGAGGCTGTGACTGGCGCGGAGGTGGTCATCACAATGCTGCCAAACGGCGCGATCCTGCGCGCTGTCGCCGCCGAGATTTATCCGGTCATGTCCCCCGGCGGGGTGCATGTCGACTGTTCGACCGTCGATGTCGAGAGCGCCCGCGCCGTGGCCGATCAGGCAGCGGCGGCTGGCCTTGGCGCACTGGATGCGCCGGTGTCGGGCGGGATCGGCGGCGCAGCAGCAGGCACGCTGACGTTTATGGTCGGCGGCTCCGACGCAGCCTTTGCCACGGTGAAACCGCTGTTCGATATCATGGGACAAAAGGCCGTTCACTGCGGCGCGTCAGGAAATGGGCAGGCGGCCAAGATCTGTAACAACATGATCCTCGGCGTCACGATGATCGCCACCTGCGAAGCCTTTGCTCTGGCAGACAAGCTTGGGTTGGATCGGCAGTCGATGTTCGATGTGGTCAGCACCTCGTCCGGGTATTCATGGACGATGAACGCCTATTGTCCCGCCCCCGGCGTCGGCCCGAAATCGCCGGCGGACAATGGCTATAAACCGGGGTTCGCCTCTGAACTGATGCTCAAGGATCTGACGCTGTCGCAAATGGCCGCCGCCGCCGCCGATGCCGATACGCCGATGGGGCAAATGGCGATGGACCTCTACAAAGACTTTGTCGAAACCGAAGGCGGACGCGGCACCGACTTTTCCGCGATGCTTCCACGGTTTGAAAAACGGGGGCGCTCTGTGACCTGATCACAGACAGGCACCCGCAATCGGCGATAGACTCGGGGCATCCACTAGGATTGGGAGATAAAGATGTTCAAAACCAACGAAGGCAAACTGGACCGGATCGTCCGCGTCGTTGTCGGGATCGCGCTGTTACTTGGCTATGCGCTCAATAGCGACGGGGCCCATAGCTGGGCCTATCTGATCGGGATTGTGCCCTTGGCGACAGGGCTGCTGGGCTCTTGCCCGCTTTACACCCTTCTGGGCATCAACACCTGCCCGATGAAGAAGTAACGGCTGAATTCCGCCGAGCCATTGGGTCCGGTGGAACCCTAGCCCGGACATGTCGGTTTTCCCTGCAACACAGGAGAAAACACCATGTTCAAATCCGTCGTTCTAACTGCGGCTGCTGTCGCAACCCTCGGGACCATGTCGCTAGCAGAGGGACGTGGTCACGCGGCCCAAACTGCCCATTGCCCGCCCGGTCTTGCCAAGAAATCCCCGGCCTGCGTGCCGCCGGGATTGGCCTATCGCACCGCAGATATTCAAGACTGGCGCGACCGGGTAGATATTGGCGAAAGGGTCGATCAGGTCCAGTGGCTCGACCTTCAGGACTACAGTCTGCCGATCCTGCCCTACGGCCAGCGCTATGCGGTGATCGACAATGTGGTTGTCATCGTAGACCGGCAGAGCCTGACAGTACTCTCCTTGGTCAATCTCTTGGCCAACCTCAGCTAAATCAAAGGCGCCCGTTGCGGCGCCTTTGGTCATTTTCCGGCGGGCGTCAGATGCGTATCTTTGAACCCAGTCGCCTCTTTGAGGCCATATCCCGCCATGCGGTCAAAGCCGATATGGCCAGCGCCCCTTCGATTTTTTGCCACGCTATCGTGTTCATTCTGCCGCCACCTTTATTCCCAGCATCGGCGCCAGATAGCGCCCCGTGTGGGATGCCGTGACGGTTGCGACATGCTCGGGCGTGCCGACAGCCACCACTGTGCCGCCGCCATCCCCACCCTCGGGTCCGATATCGATAATCCAGTCGGCGGTCTTGATCACGTCGAGGTTATGCTCGATCACCACGACGGTATTGCCCTGTTCCACCAACTCGTGCAGCACCTCCAAAAGTTTGCGCACATCCTCGAAATGCAGACCCGTCGTCGGCTCATCCAGAATATAGAGCGTGCGACCGGTGGACCGTTTCGCCAGTTCCTTGGACAGCTTTACGCGCTGCGCCTCGCCCCCGGACAGGGTTGTTGCCTGCTGGCCGACCTTGATATAGCCCAGCCCGACCTGCACCAGCGCATCCATTTTCTCGCGGATGCTGGGGACGGCGCGGAAAAACTCCTGCGCATCTTCGACAGTCATATCAAGTACATCGGCGATGCTCTTACCCTTAAACTTGACCTCTAGGGTTTCGCGGTTATAGCGCGCGCCCTTGCAGGTTTCGCAGGTCACATAGACGTCCGGCAAGAAGTGCATCTCGATCTTGATCACGCCATCGCCCTGACAGGCCTCACAGCGGCCGCCCTTGACGTTGAACGAAAACCGCCCCGGTTTATAGCCGCGGGTCTGGGCCTCTGGCAGGCCAGCGAACCAGTCGCGGATCGGGGTAAAGGCGCCGGTATAGGTGGCCGGATTCGACCGCGGCGTCCGCCCGATCGGGCGCTGGTCGATGTCGATCACCTTATCCAGATGCTCAAAGCCCTTGATGGTTTCACAGGGCGCGGGGGTCTCACGCGCACCGTTCAGCTTCATCGCGGCGTTTTTGTACAGCGTTTCAATGGTGAGCGTCGATTTCCCGCCGCCCGACACACCGGTGACGCAAACAAATTTGCCCAAGGGGAAATCGGCAGTCACCTCCTTGAGGTTATTGCCGGTTGCCTTGACCACGGTCAGAGTCTTGCCGTTGCCCTCGCGGCGCAGGGCCGGAACCTCGATCCGGCGAGAGCCGGACAGATATTGCCCGGTCAGCGATTTGGGATCGGCAGAGACGTGGTTCGGCGTGCCATGCGACACCACCTGCCCGCCATGCACACCCGCACCCGGTCCGATATCGAACACATAATCCGCCTCGCGGATCATGTCTTCGTCGTGTTCCACCACGATCACCGTATTGCCCTGATCACGCAGGTTTTTCAGCGTTGTGATCAGGCGGTCGTTGTCGCGCTGGTGCAGACCGATGGACGGCTCGTCCAGCACATAGAGAACCCCCGTCAGCCCTGACCCGATCTGCGAAGCAAGCCGGATGCGCTGGCTCTCGCCGCCGGACAGGGTGCCCGCATTGCGGCTCATCGTCAGGTAATCCAGACCGACGTTGTTAAGGAACCCCAGTCGTTCGCGGATTTCCTTGACGATGGCGCGGGCGATTTCCTGTTTCTGGCGGCCCAGTGTGTCCATCACGCCATCGATCCAGACATAGGCTTCTTTGATCGACTTTTCGACCACTTGGCCGATATGCAGCCCGCCGATCTTGATCGCCAGCGTTTCCGCCCGCAGACGATAGCCGCCGCAGCCCGCGCAAGGACGGTTGTTCTGATATTGCTCGAATTCCTCGCGCACCCAGCTGGAATCGGTTTCCTTGTAGCGGCGCTCCATATTCGGGACGACACCTTCAAAGGCGCGGGTCACCTGATAAACCCGCCCGCCTTCGTCATATCGGAAAAGGATTTCCTCTTTACCAGAGCCATAGAGAAACACCTGCTGGATCTTTTCCGGGATGTCCTTCCAGCGGGCATTCTTGTCAAAGCCGTAGTGCTTGGCCATCGCCTCGATGGTTTGCAGGAAATAGGGCGATTTTCCCTTGCGCCACGGAGCGATAGCGCCATCGGCGATTTTCAGCGTCACATCGGGCACGACCAGACGATCGTCAAAGAACAGCTCTACCCCCAACCCGTCACAATGCGGGCAGGCACCGAACGGGGCGTTGAACGAAAACATCCGGGGTTCGATTTCCGGGATCGTAAAGCCCGAGACCGGACAGGCGAATTTTTCGCTAAAGGTGATGCGCTCGGGATCGCCGTCGGTCGGGGCTGTCTCCAAAATCGCGATGCCATCGGCCAGATCCAGCGCGGTGCGGAAACTATCGGCCAAACGGGTTTCCAACCCCTCGCGCACCACCAGACGGTCAACAACCACATCAATGTCGTGCCGGAATTTTTTATCGAGCGTGGGCGGTTCGTCCAATTCGTAGAACGTGCCGTCGACCTTGACCCGCTGGAACCCTTGCTTGCGCAGCTCCAGCATTTCCTTGCGGTATTCGCCCTTGCGGTCGCGGACAATCGGGGCCAGCAGGTAGCCGCGCGTGCCCTCTGGCATGGTCATCACCCGGTCGACCATGTCCTGCACCTGCTGCGCCTCGATCGGCAGACCGGTGGCGGGGCTATAGGGCGTTCCGACCCGCGCAAACAACAAACGCAGATAGTCGTAAATCTCGGTGACCGTCCCCACGGTCGAGCGCGGGTTTTTCGACGTGGTTTTCTGTTCAATCGAAATCGCCGGAGACAGGCCACTGATGTGGTCCACGTCCGGTTTTTCCATCATGTCCAGAAACTGCCGCGCATAGGCCGAGAGAGACTCCACATAGCGCCGCTGGCCCTCTGCGTAGATCGTATCGAACGCGAGTGAGGACTTGCCCGACCCGGAGAGCCCGGTGATCACCACCAGTTCATCGCGCGGAATATCGACGTCGATGTTCTTGAGGTTATGTTCGCGCGCGCCGCGCACTTCAATATGTTTCAACTCAGGCATTCTGCCCCCCGGTCTGGTGCAGGGTTACACATAGGTTAACCAGACCGAGTCTCCAATACAAAAATTGGAACAGATCAGGAACACACCTTTAGCGCGGAATTTTAACATACATTCGAGTCGACCCTTTACATTTCAAAATTCTAATGTATTTATAGGCACAGATAAACGCCTCACTCTGATGAAAGGGAGTGTCATGTTGAATTTGTTCCGCTCTGCTGCCCGCCCCGCCCCTTTGTCGATCCAGGACGCGATCCAGAAGGTCGCCGGCAAAGAGATCACGCTGATCGACGTTCGCGAGCATGGCGAATGCGCCGCCTCCGGCATCGCACAGGGGGCGCTGCATATCCCGCTGGCGACCCTGCGAATGAAGGCCGATCCGCGCAGCCCCGAATGCCACCCCGAGCTGAAATCGGGCAAACCGATTGCCATCTACTGCGCCGCCGGTGGCCGCGCTGGCATGGCAGCCCAGACGCTGGAACAAATGGGCCACGCAGAGGTGCATAACATCGGCGGGTTCGGCCATTGGGCTGCCGCTGGCGGGCCGGTTCAGCGACTGTAAAGTCTGTCAGACCTGACCGAAAAGCCTATAGCCTGACCCAAGGTCACACCCTATCCTGTCACTATGGATTATAGGGTTGGGCTGTAGGATGCGCCTGTTTTTCTATCTTTGCGCCTTGTTGTGCGCACCCCTCGCCGCGACTGCGCAGACCGGCTCGGATACGATCCTGATCCTTGACGGGTCAGGGTCGATGTGGGGCCAGATCGAGGGCAAGCCCAAGATCGCCATCGCCCAAGAGGTCATCGCAGACCTGCTAGACCGGTTGCCGGAGACGCAAAGCCTTGGCCTGATGGCCTATGGCCATCGGAACCGGGGGGATTGTTCCGATATCGAGACGATTGTCGCCCCCGGCCCTGACACCCGCGCCCAGATCGCTGTCGCCGTTGCGGGCATCACCCCGCTGGGCAAAACACCGATGACCGATGCGGTGATAGCGGCGGCCCAGTCGCTGAATTACACAGAAGAGAAAGCCACGGTGATCCTGATCTCGGACGGGGTGGAAACCTGCCATCCCGATCCCTGCTCCGCCGCGACAGCCCTCGCGCAGGCCGGTGTCGATTTCACCGCCCATGTGATCGGGTTCGATGTCGCGGGCGATCCGGCGGCGGTTGCGCAGATGCAATGCCTCGCCGCGGCGACGGGGGGCTCATTCCTCAGCGCGGGCAACGCCAGCGAATTGGCGCAGGCATTGGACTCCGTCACGACGCAGCACCCGCAATCCGCCGCGCCAGTCGCGGTCGAATTTGAGGCACTCCTCGGCATTGACGGGCCGGACATCTCGGAAGCAGTGATGTGGTCCCTAAACGGACCGGGAACCGCCGTGGATTTCATCGGCAGCCCGTTTGTTGCCGATTTGGCCCCCGGAACATATGAGGTCACGGCGGCCTATACAGCAGAAAATCGGGTGGAGCGTCAGAGTTTTACGGTGAACCGGACCACGATGGTCGTTCGTGTGATCTTTCCTGTCGTCCTCCCCCCGGTCACACTCGGCGCACCCGAGACCGCGATGGCGACGATGACGATACCGGTCAGCTACGATCTGCCCGCAGCGGATGGCGACTTTGTCCAGATCGTCGATCCGGTCAGCAACGCGGGCTTTGGCTTTGCCAATGCGATGGACGGCAATCCTGTCATGCTGCCCATGCCACCATCGCCGGGTCGATATGACATTCGGTACTTTAACGCCAGATATCAACAGCTTGGATCGCGTCCGATCACCGTTACACCAGCGACCGTCAGCCTGACGGCTCCGCCGATGGTGGTCGCGGGCAGCACGGTGGCGGTAGACTGGACCGGCCCGAACGCCGAGGGCGACTATCTGGCCATCGGCAGCAGCGGCGGCAGCGATCAGGCCAGTTGGGCCTATACCGCAGACGGCCGTCCGGCGATGATCTTGGCCCCGGCCACGGCCGGAGAGTACGAGTTGCGCTATACCACCGCAGACTACTCGGTGCTCGCGACTGTGCCGCTGACTGTGGCGCCGGTGAATGCCCAGATCTATGTTCAATCGACCGCCAAACCCGGCGAGATCGTTTCTGTGACCTTTGAGGGTCCCTTATATCCGGCGGACTATATCGCGGTGTTCGCCGCGGGCCAAACCGGCTGGACCCACTACGCCTATCTGGACCAAGGCAATCCGGCGGCCCTACAACTACCTGATATGACAGGTCAATATGAGGTCGGCTACGTTCTTGGCGCAACGAATACGGTCATCGCGACCGCGCCATTGACGATAGAATAACGCCCCGCAGGATCGCTCTTGCGGGGCGTAAAATGAGATAGCGTTAGCTGCGTCGCCTAGAAATGGATCGCCCGTCCATAGGCGTCCAGCACGCTCTCGTGCATCATTTCCGACAGCGTCGGGTGCGGGAAGACCGTGTGCATCAGGTCCTCTTCGGTGGTCTCCAACGTGCGACCGATCACATAGCCCTGGATCATTTCGGTCACCTCGGCCCCAACCATATGCGCCCCCAGCAATTCGCCGGTCTTGGCGTCAAACACGGTCTTGACCATGCCTTCGGGTTCACCTAGCGCAATCGCCTTGCCGTTGCCGATAAACGGGAAGCGGCCGACCTTGACGGAATAGCCCGCAGCCTTGGCCTTTTCCTCGGTCAGGCCGACGCTGGCGACCTGCGGATGGCAATAGGTGCAGCCGGCAATCGTGTTCGGCTTGATCGGATGCGGATGCTGACCGGCGATCAGTTCCGCGACCATCACACCCTCGTGGCTGGCCTTGTGCGCCAGCCAAGGGGCACCAGCGATATCACCGATGGCAAAAACACCCTCGACACCCGTGCGGCAATATTCATCCGTGACGACGTGAGTGCGGTCGATTTTCACACCCAGCGCCTCTAGCCCGAGGTTTTCGACGTTGCCAACGATGCCGACGGCGGAAATTACGGTGTCGAACTCGTGCGTTTCGATCTTGCCGCCGATTTCGATATGCGCCGTCACGCCGGTCCCGGGCTTGCGGTCCAGTTTCTTGACGCCGGCCTTTTCAAGGATTTTCATCCCGTGTTTGACGAACTGTTTCTTGGCAAAGGCGCTGATTTCCGCGTCTTCGACCGGCAGGATACGATCCATCACCTCGACCACGGTAACGTCAGCACCCAAGGTATTGTAGAAGCTGGCGAATTCGATCCCGATCGCGCCGGACCCGATCACCAGCAGCTTTTTCGGCATCCGAGGCGGGGTTAGCGCGGTTTTGTAGGTCCAGACCAGATCGCCGTCAGCCTCTAGCCCCGGCAGTTCGCGGGCACGGGCACCGGTGGCGACCACGATCGACTTGGCCGAGAGTTCTTCGACGCCATCCTTGGTCTTGACGCTGACAATGCCCGCGCCCTTGAGCGTGGCCTCGCCCATGATGCTGGTGATCTTGTTCTTTTTGAACAGATGGCCAATGCCGCCGGACAGTTGTTTGGCCACGCCGCGCGAGCGTTGCACAACAGCGTTCAGATCGTAGCCGATCTTGTCGGCACTCAGACCGAATTCCTTGGCCCGATGCATCAGGTGGAATACCTCGGCCGAGCGCAACATCGCCTTGGTCGGGATACAGCCCCAGTTCAAACAAATGCCGCCCAAATGTTCGCGCTCGACACACGCCACCTTAAGCCCCAGTTGCGCGCCGCGAATGGCAGCGACATAGCCGCCGGGGCCTGCGCCGATTACGATCATATCAAAAGTTTTGGCGGCCATTAGATTCTCCTCCGATGCCGAATTAGTTTGATGTTAAACTACTTTTCAGCACCGATCCACCCGCGCGTTTTCATGGCAGCATCCCGCCCAGTGCAACCCTGGGAAATCGACCCGATTTCAAGCGTTAGTTACGGATTTCACACAGTTTCTGCCGTTTTCCTTGGCCAGATACAGGGCCTCATCGGCCCGCCTCAGCAGGTGTTGGGGCAATTCTCCGCAGGTCGGATAGGTTGAAACCCCTGCCGAAATTGTCACCTGCGGCAAACAGCCGTCGAGATAGCGGACCTGAACGCTCGCGACCGCCTCTCTGAGCGTTTCGGCGGCACGCAGGGTTTGCGGCAGATCGGCGTCAGGCAGCAGTACCGCAAACTCCTCGCCCCCGACCCGGGCGCAAACCGCGACCTTGCCCAAGGTTTCAAGCACCGCCGCCCCCAGCGCCCGCAGCACCATATCCCCTGCATCATGACCATGATTATCGTTAAACATCTTAAAGTTATCGGCATCGAAGGTGATAATGCCGAATGTCAGCTTTTTCCGCTCTGCCACGGAAATTTGCCGGCGCACCGCATCCATGAAATACCGTCGATTATACAGGCCGGTCAGCGGGTCCCGAATGGATTGATCGTGCAATTCATCCCTCAGCTTCACATTGGCGATCGCCATTGAGATATGTTCACCGCAGCGAACCGCGAATTGCGAGGCATCATGTAATTGCACACCGCCGACGCCGGACCCGTCGAACCGGATATGCAGCAACCCCACCGTGTCACCATGAGCGACAATTGGAACACAGATATATTCGCTCAGCGTCACCTGATGATGATGATCTTCGACATGATCACAAATGAAACAAATCTCTTTGGAATCATACTCATAGGTCCGCCCTCTGCGCAGAGCCCAGCAGCTGTCCGGGGCGATGGTAGAATGCAAATCATGCGTATTCCAATGACACATGCCGTCCAGCACATCGCGGGAATTGGAATAGATATAGAGCTCGCCCTTTGATCCGGGCAACAATCGCTCCATAAAACGGGTCACGATGACAAACAGTTCATCTAGCGATTTGCAGGACTGCAGCCATTCGTCCAGCTGGCTGATCAGCCGCGCCTCTGTTTGGCGCGCCCGTTCGAGACTCAGGATATCTTCGGCCTCGGCGCGGGCGGCCTCGGCCGCGGACTTGGCCTCGGCCAGTTCTGTCGCAGCCCTGCGCGCCTCGGTCACGTCGGTAAAGGTGACAACGTAACTCCCCCCTCGCGCCGGACGTGCGTTGGTCAGAACCACGCGCCCGGAGGGCAATTTGCGGTCGATGGCGTAAGGTTTCGAAATCCTGATCCGCGCCTCGGACCACTTGCGATCCTCGGCGGTCATTTCGCCCCGCTTTTCCGCGCGGTCGCGAAACTGCTGACGTGTCAGGCCGACATAGATGTCATCCGGCTCCAGCTCGAGTATCTCGTAGATACGTTGATTGTGGAGTTGGCAAACCCCGTCCGCGGACCAGACGAGAATACCCTGCTCCATCGTGTTCAGAACATCGTTGGCCAATTCCAACTGCGTTTGCGAAACCTGCATTGCCCCATCCATTTGCCACCCCCTTTGGCGCTAAGTCCGGGCAGCTTAGGCGATAGGGCTTACCAAAGGCTTAAGCGATCCGGGACAAGGCGCGCACCGTCGCAGAATAACCGCCAGCCGCCAGAAAATCCGCCTCGGCCGGGCTGGTGTCCCGACCCAGGGCAGTGTTCCGATAGGGAAAGCGTCCGAACTGGCGGATAATCGCACGATGCGCCCGTGCATGCAGCAGGTTCCCCGCATCGGGCATCCGCCTGCCAAAGGCCGCCACACACCTGTCCTGATCGACCAGATTTTCCGAATGCATCAAGGGCAGATAAAAGAACTGCCGCGCCAGACCGTCGATCCGCAGATCCCAGTCTCGTTCAATCGCGAACTTGGCCGCCGCCCGCGCCAGCGGGTCCAGCAAGAACGCCTCTGCCCGGTCCCGGAACATATTGCGCGGGGCCTGATCCGTCACGACCAGATAGGCAAGGACCCCCTCCGCATCGGTCAGCCAATGGCCCAGCCCGCCCTCATAGGCATCCTGCCAGATCGGCAATAGGCGTTCGCGCACCTGTGCGTCTACCTCGGGCGTGCCGGCATACCACCCCTTGGGGCCGAGATCGTCCAGCCAGAACCGGATCACCTGTGCGCTGCGTGTCATCGGGACGCCTGCGCCTCATGTTCGGCATAGACCTCTTGGGCCACCTCGGCCGCGATCGGCGTGCCGGTGGGCGACAAGGGGGCAAAGGTGACGGCCTCGACACCCTGATTGCTGCGGCGGGTCATCCGCCAGCCTGCATAGACCGCCAGCCCCAGCAGCAGCGCCGATACATAGGCCCAATAGCCAGAAGGTCCCACCGTATCCATCGAATAGCCGACGATTAGCGGGCCGACAATCGCCCCCAGCCCGTTAATGAACAACATACCAGCCGAGGCCCCGGCCATGTCGCCCCGGTCCAGACGGTCGTTGGTGTAGGCAATCAGCAGCGCATAGAGCGGGTTCGATGTGCCTCCGATGGCGACCGAGCTGATCACGATCAGCGTGTAGCTGTGATAGAAAACCGAAATCAGCGCTCCGATCCCGCCAATCGCCGACAGGGCAAGGATCAGGACCCGGCGGTCCATGCGATCCGACACCCAGCCAATCGGGAATTGCAACAGCATCGCGGCGATGTAGACCACCGATATCATGAACGAGATTTGCGTGACCGAGAGCCCGGCTCTGGCGCCGAACACACCCGACATCCCGAACTGCGCTGCGAACACGCCGCCCAGCAGGAACATCCCGATCGCGGCCAAGGGCGAGGCATTCACCAGCTTCCTGATCGGCATCGGTTTGGTCAGGCCAAAGGCGGGGGCCGGACGTACCGACAGCAGGATCGGCGCAAAGGCCAGAGACACCAGCACCGACGGGATCACAAACAGCACAAACCCGCCGACATCGCCGGTGACGATCACATATTGCCCCGCAACGATCCCGCCCATCTGCGCAATCATATAGAGCGACAACGCCTTGCCCCGGTTTTCATTGCTGGCACTATCGTTCAGCCAGCTCTCTGCGGTGACGTAGACACCACAGAAGCAAAATCCGACAACCACGCGCAACACGGTCCAGACCCACGGATCGGCAATCGTCGGATAGAGGATCAGCACCGCGGAAATCGTTGACCCCAGCGCCGCGAAGACCCGCACATGGCCGACGCGCTGAATCATTTGCGGCGCCATCCGCGAGGCAAACAGGAACCCGACGAAATAGGCCGAGATGACGACCGACATCGAGAGGGTGGAAAACCCCTCCAGATCGCCGCGCAGACCTAGCAAGGTGCCCTGCATGCCGTTACCGATCATCAGCATGAACACCCCGAGAAGAAGCGCCCAAGAGCTGCTGAGGACTTGTACCATAGCCGGTCTACCTTTCTCGATCGCCGCGTTGGACAGGCTCCAACATAGTCATTTTGACCAGATGGTCCACCGCAGGACCGTCCTTTTACCGAACGGCTGCGTCATCGCCGGGGGATCAGCAGCGACGCATCCCCGTAGCTGAAGAAACGATAGCCCGTATCGATCGCATGTCGATAGACCGCCCGGATTTCGTCGACCCCAAGAAGGGCCGAGACCAGCATCATCAGCGTGGATTTGGGCAGGTGGAAGTTGGTCATCAATGCATCCGCGACATGGAATTCGAACCCCGGCGTGATAAAGATATCGGTCGGCCCCTCCCATGGGGCGATATCGCCGCTGCGCGCCGCACTCTCGATCAGACGCAGCGCCGTGGTGCCGACCGGGATCACCCGCCCGCCCGCGCGTTTGGTGGCGCGGATTTCCTGCACGGCGGCGTCTGACACCTGCCCCCATTCGGCATGCATTTTGTGGTCGCGGATATCATCGACCTTGACCGGCAGGAATGTCCCCGCCCCGACATGCAGCGTGACATAGGTGAACGCGACCCCCTTGGCCCGCAGCGCCGCCAAGAGGTCATCGTCAAAATGCAAAGACGCCGTCGGAGCCGCAACCGCCCCGGTATTCTTGGCCCAGACTGTCTGATAATCGGTCTTGTCCTGATCGTCCGGCGCACGCAGCGCGGCGATATAGGGCGGCAAGGGCATAGCCCCCGCCCGCGCCAAGGCATCATCGAAATCGTCGCCGGTCAGATTGAATTCGATCAGCGCCTGCCCGTCCTGTCGCGACAGGACCTGCGCCGACAGCTGGTCGGAAAACACGATGGTTTCGCCGTCGTGGACCTTTTTCAGCGGTTTGATCAGCGCGGCCCATTGGCCCTGCGCCCGCGGTTCCAGCATCGTGACTTCGATCCGGGCCTGCACCGGACCCTCGGCGCTGTCGCGGTGGCGCAGGCCGGACAGGCGGGCCGGGATCACACGGGTGTCGTTCAGAACCAACCTGTCCCCGGGCTGCAAAATATCCACCAGATCATAGACATGGTGATCCGCGATGTCGGACCCCTGCGCCACCAGCAGACGCGCGGAACTGCGCGGCTTTGCCGGACGCGTCGCGATCAGGGTTTCGGGCAGATCAAAGTCAAAGTCGCTCAGTTTCATACGTTTAGTCCTGTGGGGCATCCGCCAAGTCCGAGCGGCGGAAAATGTCGCGTAGGAATCCCGGCGTCAAGACCGAGAGGGGGTTTACACCGATCCGGATACGATCGCTGGTCCCCGTCAGTGAATAGTTAAAGCCCAAGAGCCCCTCGCCCTGACGCGAAATCACCGACCCCAGACCATTGATCAAGTAGAGCGGAGAGACCACGCCCTGGAAATCGAGGCTCTGATCCGCCGTTCGATAGATGCCGTCGAGCGAAATGCCCAGACCGGCGCCGACGGCGCTGGACTGAACCACCGACACCGCACCCGGACGAATGCGGAATTCGGCCTGCGCGTTGCCAAACATCAGCCCCTGCCCGCCCAGTTGCTGCAAAAGCCCCACCACACTGACCGCATCCAAGAGGGCCGCCAAGGTCGGAGCCTCGCGCACCTGCAGGTCGGTCATCCGGGCAGCGCCATCGAAACTGCCGGTTTCGCCCGTCGGCATCAGGGTGATCTCAATCGGCCCGCCCGTGGCGTTCGGCAGGATATGCAGCGCGACCATGATGGAACCGCCGTCCTCGGCAGTCACGCGGATCGCAGGCCCCTTGGCCGTGGTTTCCAACTGCCCCGCAATATCTGCTACCCCGTTGAGCCGCCCGGTAAAGCTGCCATAGAACCCGGCCCGATTGGCGAATTCGCCCCGGAAACCGTCGAGGGTCAGACCGCCGCCAATTGTCAAACGATCCAGTACAACGGTGAGCGGGCCGCCTTCGGCCTGATCGCCGGTGGCGAGGTTGGCGCGCGACAGATCGAGCGTGCCGCCCGCGATCACCAATCCGACCTGCGCCCCGGGACCGCGTCCGATGATGCTGACGGGACCGGCAAACCAATCCCCCACCGTCACCTGCGAAAACGTGACCCGATCGAGCTGTTTATCCGCCGTCAGGGACAGCGATCCGGTCGCCGTCAGGCCGTCGCCAGAGATTTCCAGCTGATCGACTGTCGGAACCGGACCCAGCGTGCCGGCTACGGTCAGGCTCGCCTCCGCCTCTCGGGGTTTCTCCCAGCCGATCTGCGGGATCGACAGGCTGGTTCCAACGAGGCGCGAGGTCAACCGGAACTCTGGCGCTGCCTCGGGGGACAGGGTGATCGCCAGTTGGCCCGTACTGGACCCGGCAACCATGCCCGCAGGCAGCGTGATGTTGAAGTCCTGTAAAAATGCCGGGTCCAGCGTCACCGTCGCCAGCAGGTCGCCGGTCGCAGGAACACCGACGCCCAGCGACTTGGACCAGAGCATCTCTATCGGGGACTGCCCGACCGTTGCCGTTCCCGCCACCGACAAATTGCGATTGTCGATTTCGACCGTCATTGCCTGCGCAGTGACGACCTTGCCCGGCACAAGGGTTTCCGAGCGTAAGTTGCGCAAGTCCGCCAGCCCTTGGAACCGGATTTCCTGTGGCGGGACCTTGGGCGCCAAGGGCATCTGCATCGTCAGATCGACGCTCGCGCGGCCATCTACCATCGTCACGGATTGGCCTGCCTTGGTCAAAAACTGATGCGGCGGCAAATCGACCAAGGCCAGCGCAGCGGTGACCGTACTCTCGCTATGCAACTGCAATTCGGTCATCGGTCGTCGCTGTGTCACATCCATGATGCGATACCGCGATCCGGAGATATCCACCTGCCCGCCCTGTGGCGCGGTAACAGTCCCAGTTTCCAACTGGATGTTCAGACCGTTTTCCGCCAGCGAAACAAATCCCTGTGCCCCCACGACATCGGGAAAATGTTTGTTGGGCCGAAACCGGCTGTCGAAAAAAGACCCTGTGGCGGCAATCTGCGGCGGACTGCCGGGGCGCAGACGCAAACCCGCGCGAACATCCCGCAAACTGACATCAAACAGGTTTTCCGTGACCCAGCGGCGCTGAACCGGCTGGACCGACTGTGGCCAGAACGCCATCAGGCCCAAGGGCTCCAGCTGATCCGCCGCAAGATCGACCGCCACGTCCCAGCCCGTGTCGCCAACGCCGATCCGCGCCTTGCCCGTCAGGGATTGCCCCGCCGCCGACAGGGAGAAACCGCCCACCTCGACCCCGAAGGGATCGAGTGTCAGCCGGAAATCGGCGGAAACACGGTCCAGCGTTTTCGCCTCGGCATAGACCCCGTCGGGGTTCAGTGAAATATCGGTGACGGTGAACTGCGCCTCGAACCCGTCGGGCCAAGGGCTGTCGTCCTCGCTGCGCATAAAGGCCTGTCCGGTTGCCTCGAACTTGCCCCAAGCGGTTTCCGCCGCCACGCGGTCGAACCGCAACAGGTCCTGCGCCGGAAGATAGGACAAATAGGTTCGACCGGACCGGATCGAAATCGGCCGCGTTTCCGGCGTCGGCTGGATCGAGCCCTCCTCGAAGGCCACCGAGGCATAGACCGGTCCGAGCGCGCCGCCCTCTTCGACGCTGGCGCGGATCGACGCGGTGATCGGCGCATCCAGCACCGACAGCCAGCCCAGAACCGGCACCTCGAGCGCGAGATCGGCGGCCATGCCCTGACGCACGGTCATGCCCATGACCGAGGCGCGGCTGCCTACCGGGCTCTCGTAATGCACATCAATGCGGGTGGCAAAGGCTCGGCCTGACAGCAGCGAAACCCCCGCCGTCGCCTGCACCATCTGGCCCGTCATATCCAGATCAATCGTGCCGCCATCCATCGTCCAGCTCCGGTTGACCCGCGCGTCGTCAAAGTTGACGATGATCCCTTCGGCGCGCACGTGATCGAGGGCCACCAGTTCCGGCGCATCCAGAATCCGGTCAACCTGATCCAGCAGATCGACAAAGCTCTCGGCCTCGCCCGCAGCGATATCGCCCGCCTCGAACGAAACCGCGACAGAGCCATCCATCGACCGCAAGAGCCCGATTTGCGTGCCGCGCAGGACGACCTCCTGAACCAGAACCTCTTGGGTCAGGATCAGACCACGCGGGGAAATCAGCACATCCGCCGCCGGAATCCGGGCCAAGGTCCGCTGATCGGCATCCCGGATCACCGCGTTACGCAGGCGGACCCGCGGATGCAGATCCCGCCCGATAATCAACCGGATCGACCCGAATTGCAGGGTGCCGCCCTGCATCATGTCCGACGCGCTGTGTTCCACCTGCGCCTTGAGCCACGCGGGAACGGTGATCTCGCGGTCGATGACCAATGTCGCGGCGACGATGGCAAATACCACGGGCATCGCACAGAGGATCACCAACGCACGGCGCATCCACCGCCATCGACGGCGCGGTCGACGGGGAGGACGGGCGGATGACGTGCTGCCGTCCGGCGTGGGGGTATCGCCCTGCGGTACCATTTGTGGTCCTCGACCCTTTATTCTTTGCTCGGCTGCCCTAGAACAAGCCTGCCACGTCCAACGGCGCATATCAAAACCATTCAGAGGATACCATGACCCAAGAGCTTGCTGATATCGGACAAACCGCTCCGGACTTCACACTTCCGCGTGACGGTGGCGGAGAGGTCTCGCTCTCGGCGTTCAGAGGTCAAAAGGTCGTTCTGTATTTCTACCCCAAGGATGACACCTCTGGTTGTACCACTCAGGCGGTCGGCTTTACCGAAGCAGCGGCGGACTTTGCCGCTGCGGGGGCCGTCGTGATCGGTGTATCCAAAGACACCGTCGCCAAGCACGACAAATTCCGCAGCAAACATGGCCTCGACGTGATCCTCGCCTCGGACGCGGACAGCGACCTGTGCGAACGTTATGGCGTCTGGCAGGAAAAGAGCATGTACGGCAAAGCCTTTATGGGGATCGTGCGGACGACCTATCTGATTGATGCAGAGGGGAAAATCGCCCGCATCTGGTCTAAGGTCAAAGTCCCCGGCCACGTCGCCGAAGTGCTAGAGGCGGTGCGCGCCCTCTGACCCATGCTGGTAGACGGGCCCATCCGGGTTGACGGGGCGGGCCGCATTGGGCAGGTGTCGGAAAAACCCACGCGAGGCGCTGCGATGACCACACTTGCCCAAATGGCCACAGAAGTTCTGACCACAGCCGATGGACGCGCGAAAACCGCCCTGTCACGACGCTATGCGGCAGCTTGGTTTGCCTCGCGGGCCGCCGGCACCCCGATTGAGATCGGCGTCGCCAACCCGCCCCTGCAACCCGCGCGCCCCGAGCGGCCAGAGCTACTGAACCCGCGCGATGTGCCGCGCCGTCGCCCCGGCAGCCCGGCGGGCCGTATCGCGCTGCTGCATGCGGTGGCCCATATCGAATTGAACGCAGTGGATCTGCATTGGGACATCGTCGCCCGGTTTTCCGGCACGCCGCTCCCGATCGGGTTCTTTGACGACTGGGTGAAATCCGCAGACGAAGAATCCAAACATTTCAATCTGGTGTGCGACAGACTTGAAGCATTGGGCAGCCATTACGGCGCCCTGCCTGCCCATGCGGGCATTTGGCGGGCCGCCGAGGATACCCGCAACGATCTGATGGGGCGGCTGGCGGTGGTGCCGATGGTGCTAGAGGCCCGCGGGCTGGACGTCACCCCCGGCATGATCGAGATTTTCCAAAAGGCAGGCGATACCGAAACCGTGGCCGCGCTGAATGTGATCTACGCCGAAGAGGTCCACCACGTGTCCTACGGGTCCAAGTGGTTCCATTTCCTGTGTGGCCGCCACGACCGCGACCCCAAGGACGCGTTCCACGATCTGGTGCGCCACTATTTCCATGGCGCGCTCAAACCGCCCTTTAACGAAGAAAAGCGGGCGGAGGCAGGGATTCCCCCCGATTTCTATTGGCCCTTGGCCGAGAGCGCGCCGGATAGAACCGCCCTCGGACAAGAGTCCTTTGCGAATTTCTCGGCAAAAGATCGCTCATAACTGCGCGAAATCGGCGGGTTACGTGCGCCATTGCGCAAAACGGTTGCGTGTCCGGGCGGACTGCGCGTAACACATCGCCACGGGGTTGGGACACCCTGACGAAGTGGGATTGGGACAAGGACTAGGCTCGTGCGTTCGCGCTTGATGGCTCGACTTCACGCCGCACTGGAAACGCGTTTTCCCGAACGGCGTCTATTTTTACGTTCAGACGTGGAAACACGGTTCATCCGATTGAAATCGGAAACTCAGGTTCTGATCTGGATCGCTGGCACCCTGTTGATTTCGTGGACGATCATCGCGACAGCCATCATTTTGATGGACTCGATCGGGGCAGGCAATTTCCGCGCGCAGGCCAGCCGTGACCAGCTCGAATACGAAGACCGTCTGACCGCCCTTGCCAATGAACGCGACCGCCGCGCCGAAGAGGCTGCCGCCGCGCAGGGACGGTTCAGCTCGGCACTAGCGCAGATATCGGTGATGCAATCGGAACTCTTGGCCTCGGAGGACCAGCGGCGCGAGTTGGAAACCGGGATCGAAGTGATCCAGTCGACCCTGCGCCGCGCCGTGCATGACCGCCGCGCCCTCGAGGGGCAGATCGCCGAAATGACCGCCGGTGCCGACGGCGCGGCCTCGCCCTTGGGCATGCCGACCGACACCAAGGACACCGTCGAACTGCTGTCCAGCGCCCTCGCCCAGACCACCGCCGAACGCAATATGATCGAGGCAAACGCCGAGGGCGCGCTGAGCCGCGCCGCCGACCTCGAACTCGAGGTGCGTTTGATGGAAGAAAAGAACGACGAGATCTTTCGCCAGATCGAAGATGCGTTGCTGATTTCCGTCGAACCGCTGGACAAAATGTTCCGCGATGCCGGTCTCGATCCTGAACAGCTGCTGGACGAGGTTCGTCGCGGCTATTCCGGCCTCGGCGGTCCGGAAATGCAATCCCTGCTACAGGGCGATGCAGAGACGCCCGAACCGGATGCGCTGCGGGCCTTGGGCATTCTCGAAAATCTCGACCGGATCAACCTCTACCGGATTGCGGCTGAACGTGTGCCGCTGGCCATGCCGGTTCTGGACCGGGTCCGCTTTACCTCTGGTTTTGGCCCGCGCTGGAATCGCGCCCATGAGGGAATCGACCTTGCCGGTCCGATTGGAACACCGATTTTTGCGACTGCGGACGGCACTGTGACCTTTGCGGGCTGGTCGTCTGGCTATGGCCGACTGATCAAAATCCGACATTCCAACGGGATCGAAACCCGATATGGGCATCTGAATGCCATTCGCGTAGAGGTCGGCCAAAGAGTCTCGCGCGGGGACCGGATCGGTGATATGGGAAATTCCGGACGCTCGACCGGGCCGCACCTGCACTATGAGGTTCGCGTGGGCGGTGAAGCTGTCAACCCGATGATTTACATAAGAGCTGGACAAGATGTTTTCTAAGAGCAAGATCAACGAACCCGGTCCCAAGGCCAATGACTCCGTAACCCCGGCACCGCTGGCAGCTCCGACTGCGTCCCTCAGCCCTGCGCCGGATTTCAAATCTTCAGTCGCCAAGACCAAGCCGCCGGTCTCTGTGCTGTCCTCGGACCTGCAGGTCAAAGGCAACCTGAAAACCTCGGGTGACATTCTCATCGAAGGTCAGGTTGACGGTGATATCCGTGCGCATGTTCTGACCGTCGGCGAGAACGCCACCGTCAAAGGCGAAGTGGTCGCCGACGATGTGATCGTCCATGGCCGCGTGATCGGCCGCGTGCGGGGGCTCAAGGTGCGTCTGACCTCGACCGCACGTGTCGAAGGCGACATCATCCACAAAACCATCGCGATCGAATCCGGCGCGCACTTCGAAGGCTCGGTCCAGCGGCAAGAAGACCCGCTGTCGACCTCTGGCACGGCCAAGCCGAAAATGCCGACCGGCAGCGACACCGCTGAATAAAACCCGAGGGCGCCCCGGTGGGCGCCCTTTTTCTTTGCCCCCGTCAGAGACGGGCTTCAGACGGGATCGTAGAGGGCCCTGCGATACAGGTGCCATGTCGCGTGGCCGAAAACCGGTAACACAACAAAGAGCCCCAGAAACGCCGGCAACAACCCAATCAGCGACACCGCCGCGATCAGCGCCGCCCAGACCAGCATCACCGGCAGATTTTCAGCCACCGTGCGGATGCTCAGCAGCATTGCCGACACAAAATCCACCTCTTTTTCCAGCAAAAGTGGCAGGCTGACGACGGTCATCGAAAACAGAAGAAACGCCAGAATGGCCCCGATCCCCAGTTCGACCGCAATCATGATCAGCCCGTTGCGCGTCAGGAACACGTCGAGGGACGAACTGATATTGGTCATAGTCGACATCCCCATAAAGACCGCAAAGAGCATATGGGCGAGGAAGGTCCAGAACAGGAAATAGATGACGATAATCGCGCCCATCCACGGAATTTGCCGGGTGCGTTCCTTCCAGACGACGCCCAGAACCTCGGACCAGATCAGCGGTTGTTTGTCCTCGAGCCGCCGGCTGACCTCATAGAGCCCGACCGCGGCAAAAGGGGCCGCCAGCGGAAACCCCAGCGAGGTCGCCAAAACCCAGGTCACATGCCCTGCCCCCAGCATCACCATCGCAAAACCGATCACAACATAGACCGCTGAAAAAAACAAACCGAACTGCGGGGCACGTTTGAAATCGTAAATCCCCGCCATGATCGCTGCGCGCAGTTCTAGCAGCGTCACCTTGCCCACCAGTGGCAACTGCGATGCGGGCGGTGTGGCGTTTGTTTGCGTCATGTTGGCTCTCCCTGTCGGGGACAGGGTAATCCGGGATTTCCGCCCATCAAAACAGTATTTTAGATGCGGATTATGATCGACCCCGCCAAAAAACAAAAGGGCCCCGCAGGGCCCCAGTGCAATGGATCGCCGAGAGATCAATCCTCGGCGTTGGCATCGGCGCGGGATTTACCCGACACACCGAGGGCCAAGGTTGCCGCCATGAACCCGTCCAGATCGCCGTCCAATACCCCTTGGGTGTCCGAGGTTTCATGGCCAGTCCGCAGATCCTTGACCATCTGATAGGGCTGCAACACGTAGGACCGGATCTGGTTGCCCCAGCCTGCGTCGCCCTTGGCCTCGTGGGCTTCGTTGATCGCGGCGTTCCGCTTGTCCAGTTCCATCTGATACAGGCGTGATTTCAGCGCCTTCATCGCGATGTCCCGGTTCTGGTGCTGCGACTTTTCGGAGGATGTCGTCACGATCCCGGTCGGCAAGTGGGTGATACGTACCGCAGAGTCGGTGGTGTTGACGTGCTGGCCGCCCGCGCCGGACGACCGGTAGGTATCGATCCGGATTTCGTTCGGTTTGACTTCGATCTCGATGTTGTCATCAACCACCGGATAGACCCAGACCGACGAAAACGAGGTATGCCGCCGGGCCGCCGAGTCATAGGGCGAAATCCGGACCAGACGGTGAACGCCGGATTCAGACTTGAGCCAGCCATAGGCGTTGGGGCCGCTGATCTTATAGGCAGCGGATTTGATGCCCGCCTCTTCGCCCGCGCTTTCGGATTGGAGTTCGACCTTATAGCCCTTTTTCTCGGCCCAGCGAACGTACATCCGCGCGAGGATCGAGGCCCAGTCACAGGATTCCGTCCCGCCCGCACCAGAGTTGATTTCGAGGAAGGTGTCGTTGCCGTCCGCCTCGCCGTCCAAGAGCGCCTCGAGCTCTTTTTGGGCAGCGCGCTCCTTGAGCGCCTTGAGAGCCGCCTCAGCGTCCTTGACGACCTCGGCATCGTCTTCCATCTCGCCCAGCTCGATCAATTCGAGGTTGTCGGCCAGATCCTGCTTGATGCCGTTATAGTTATCCATGGCATCAACCAGCATCTGACGTTCGCGCATCAGTTTCTGCGCGCCCTCGGGGTCGTTCCAAAGGCTGGGGTCTTCAACGCGGGCGTTAAACTCTTCCAGACGGTACGGCGCCGTTTCCCAGTCCAGACGCTGACCCAGCAGGTTCAGCGACTTTTCAATGGCAGCCACAACGTTCAGCATTTCAGCGCGCATCGGTGTTCTCGTCTTTGTTTGGGGGCCACAGGGCCGCAGCCGTCAAAACAGCCGTTTCAATCCGTGGCGTCATATCCCGCCCGGGCCCGACGGGCAAGCGGGGTTAGGTGTCTCCGGCTTGGTGCGCTAAATCGGATCGCATCGCGTGTCGACCGAAACAGACGCAGAAATGGCAAATGCGGGGGTTGCGAATTTACTTTCCCCCCAAAGCGGATAGACTCGACCACTTATCGCACATGGCGCGACTGACAATGTTTATTTGCCCACGCGTTCTTAACCAAATTGGAA
This sequence comes from uncultured Paracoccaceae bacterium, assembly GCA_937864535.1. Taxonomy (GTDB): domain Bacteria; phylum Pseudomonadota; class Alphaproteobacteria; order Rhodobacterales; family Rhodobacteraceae; genus Marivivens. Next base: position 200,271 of record CALMJS010000018.1, on the reverse strand, counting down.
CTTGATAATGATATTTCAAACCGTTGCTGCCTATTTGCGCGTAGAACCTCTTACCATTGCCACAACGAATGATTTGATTACCGCACCCGACATTGAACCAATCATTTGGCCGGTTCCGACACAGGGGCTCAAGGTTCTTTGGGATTTTCTCGGCACCAAGGCTGACGACATCTTTACCGGCACCGCGTTCGATGAGGCCATTCACGGCGGCAACGGCGACAACACCCTATCAGGCGGCGGCGGTCACGACTGGATCGTGTCAGGCACAGGCAGCGATCGCCTGCTGGGCGGTGCAGGTCATGACGACCTGTCCGCCGGTGCGGGCAATGATTATCTGGCTGGCGGCGCTGGCAACGATGTAATCAACGGCGAGGCTGGCCGGGATCGGCTATTCGGCGGCGGCGGCAATGACACGATTTTTGGCGGAGCCGGAAATGACCTTCTCAAGGGATATAGTGGCCGCGACACCCTCTATGGTGGGAATGGCGATGATCGGCTCTTTGGCGGGGCCGGAGCCGACGTCCTGAAATCGGGCGCGGGTGACGACTATGTCAACGGTGGTGCTGGGAACGATACCTTTTACCTTCAGTCGGATATCGACACCGGCGTTGCGTCAGGCATTCACACATTTGTCGGCGGCAAGGGACGCGACCTACTGGACCTGACAATGTTGAACACCGGCCAAACGGTCGACCTAATGAGCGGCGACAAGGGAGCGTCCAAGACCGCCACCACATTCACTGGCATCGAAGATGTTATCGGGACAGCCTTTGACGATGTGATCAAGGGCACCCATGGCAATAACACTATAGCCAGCGATTGGGGCGCAGACATCGTTTTTGGCAGAAGAGGTGCGGATACGATCAGTTTGGGCGGCCATGATGCAACCGCCTATGGCGGCGAAGGCAATGACACGATCACGGTCTCGGGTTCGGGTGCGCATGCCTATGGGGACGCGGGCGATGATGTGCTGACCGGGTCGTCGGCTAGTTTCTTTCGCACCACGCTGTCAGGTGGCGATGGCAACGATACGCTTTATGGCGGGGCTGGCGGGGCAAATATGGACGGCGGCGCGGGGGATGATCGACTGGTGGCGCAAAATGCCGACGTGATGACAGGCGGGACCGGGGCGGATACCTTTGCCTTTCTCAGCCTCGACCACAAATATTTTATTCAGGACTTTGATACCAACTCCGACACAATCGAAATCGACACCGCTGCGACCGGCCTCGCAAATTATGACGACATCCTCGCGATCATGACCATCGCCGACGATGACGTTGAAACCGTTCTGACGATTGCGACCTCTACCGACACTTGGCCTGATGGCGCGGTCGATTTAGCTACGGGGGTGGTGGTGCGCGGGGTGGACCTCTACGCGATCAGCGCGGACAATTTTGTGTTTGTCTGACAGGGCCAGAGCGAGCGCAGAAAACGCAAAAAGGCCAGGTTCAACGTGGCCTTTTTCAATGGTTCGCGCAACTTAGTACAGACCGCCCGAGGTAACCGAGCCAAAGCTGGCGTTCGGGCCGACCTCGACCGCGTTGCCGTCCGAGGTGGTCACGGTCCGGGTTTGCTGCTGGACCTCTTCGACCAAGGGCAAGTCGGCCGAGACCGCAAACCCGCCGTCAAAGGTCAGCCCAAAGATCGCCTCTTCGCCCGCGCGGAAACATTCGCGCACGACGTTCTCGCCGACCGCATCATCGGGCAGACGCGCGCCGGTAAACCGGTCGATCGGAATGAACTGGCAATCGTCGGGCACATTGAACCGGCCGCCACCGAATTCGGCTATCGCCTCTTGCATAAAGCGGTTGAAGACCGGGCCGCAAATCCCGCCGCCAGAGGCCGCCCCGCCCAAGGGACGCGGTTCATCATAGCCAATATAGCAGCCTGCCGCGATATTGCTGGTGAACCCGACGAACCACACGTCCTTGGCATCGTTGGTGGTGCCTGTCTTGCCCGCCACCGGCACCGGCAGGTTCACCGTGCGGCTGGCGGTGCCGCGCTGCACGACACCCTCCATCATCGAGGTCAGCTGATAGGCCGTCACAGCGTTCATGATGCGGTCGCGGTTGGACACGATCTGCGGAGCCTCTCCGGCGGGCAGCGAGGTTTCATTACAGTCCAGACAGGCCCGGCCATCGTGGCGATAGACCGTGTTGCCATAGCGGTCCTGCACCCGGTCGACCAAGGTCGGCTCGACCCGTTCCCCGCCATTGGCGAACATCGCGTAGGCCGCGACGATGCGGTAGAGCGTGGTTTCCTGCGCGCCGAGGGCGTTGGACAGGAATTCGTCCATATTGTCATAGACGCCAAAGCGTTCAGCATATTCCGCAACGGTATCCATACCGATTTCCTGCGCCAGACGCACAGTCATCAGGTTGCGCGACTGTTCGATCCCGGTGCGTAGCGGCGTCGGGCCGTAAAATTCGTTCGAGGCGTTCTGCGGGCGCCAGATCCCCTGCGGCGTGTCGATCTCGATCGGCGCGTCAACGACGATCGTGGCGGGGCTATAGCCGCTGTCCAGCGCCGCCGCATAGACGAAGGGCTTGAACGAGGACCCCGGCTGACGCCGTGCCTGCGTGGCGCGGTTGAGTTCGGTCGCCTGATAGGAAAACCCGCCCTGCATCGCGATCACACGACCCGTATTGACGTCCATCGCCATAAACCCGCCCTCGACCTCGGGCACCTGACGCAGTGACCAGTTCAGAAACGTCCCGGCCTCGTCCACCTCGCGGCGGACCAGAACCACATCACCGGTGGCAAAATTCTCGCGGAAATCGCCCTTCATCCATTTGATGTCAGAGCGCGGGACAACTTGCGGTTCGGCCTCGGTGATCTCGACGCCTTCGATCCCGATATCGAGCGTCTGGTCATTCACCCCCAGCACCACCGCCGGATACCACTGACCGTCCAGCGCGATATCGCGGGGCACGGCCACCTCGGCCAAGGCAGCACGCCATGTCGGCTCGTCCACCAATTGCTCGGCGGTCAGCACCTTGCCGGTACCGCGCCATTCGCTCTTGCTGCGGTCAAATTCTTCGAGCGCGCGTTGCAGGGATTGTTCGGCCACCGTTTGCAAATTCGGGTCGATGGTCGCGCGGATCGACAAACCGCCCGAGAAAAACTCGTCCTCGCCAAAGTTGCGCGACAGCTGCCGCCGGATTTCGTCGGTAAAATAGCCGCGGGGCGGCAAGGTTGACCGGAAACTGGGGTAATCACCCGACTGCACGGTGCGCAGCGGCGATGCCTTTTCGGAGTCCGCGACCGCCTCTGTGATATGACCGTCAATCGCCAGACGGCCCAGCACATAGTTGCGACGCGACACGGCGTCATCGTACTGCCGCACCGGATGCAGGTTGCCCGGACGCTGCGCGAGCGCGGCGAGATAGGCTGCCTCGGACGGAGAAAGATCCGCCAGCGGCTTGTTGAAATAGGTTTGCGCGGCAGCGGCGACCCCATAGGAATTCTGCCCGAGGAAGATTTCGTTCAGGTAAAGCTCGAGGATCTTGTCCTTGCTCATCACCTTTTCGATGCGCACCGCGAGGATGAGTTCCTTGATCTTGCGCTCTGCCGTCCGGTCCGCCGACAACAGAAAGTTCTTCATCACCTGCTGGGTAATGGTTGAAGCCCCGCGCATGTCCTGACCACGCGATTGCACAGCCTCGACAAAGGCGGCGGCGATCCCGCGAATGTCATAGCCGGGGTGGGTATAGAAATTCTGGTCTTCGGCAGAGATGAACGCGAATTTGACGATGTCCGGGATTTCTTCGACCGGAACGAACAGACGCCGTTCGGTGGCAAATTCGTCGATGATCCACCCCTCGCCCGAATAGACGCGGCTGATTGTCTTGGGCGTATACTGCGCCAGCGTTTCATAGGTCGGCAGATCGCGGCCATAGATGGCGAAAATGCCCCCCAGCCCCAGCGCGCCCATCATCAGGCCCAGAGTGACCATCGTAAAGATGCCACCGAAGAAGGACATTACAAAGCGCAGCACGTCAGGACCCCTATGCAGTTGCTCGCGCTTATAGGACCAACAGGGGGGCTGGTCAAAACCGCAAACCCGACTTTCGGCACGAAAGCGCCGCTTTGACGCTGCTGTGATCACTAGGCCTTGTCGCTGTCACAATCGGTTGACATCAGACACCTATGAGCACCCCCGAATCCATCCTTGCGATTTATGACCGAGTCGGGCCCGCATGGGCGCGCAATCGTGACCGTCGTTTGACGGAACGGCGCTGGCTCGACCGGATGATCTCGGCGGCACCGCATCAAAACGGCCGGCGCAAGGTGCTGGATCTGGGCTGTGGTGCGGGACGGCCCATCGCCGAATATCTGGTGGATCGCGGGATCGAGGTCGTCGGCGTCGATGGCGCCGCCAGCATGATTGCCCTGTTCCGGGCGAACCTGCCGACCATGCGGGCGATCCACCGCGATATGCGCCGCCTGCAATTGGCCGAAACCTTTGACGCGATTTTGGCGTGGGACAGTTTCTTCCACCTCTCCCCTGCCGATCAGCGGGCGATGTTTCCGGTCTTTGCGCAGCATCTGGCGACCAATGGCGTGCTGATGTTCACCAGCGGCCCCGAGGAGGGCATCGCCATGGGCACGGTCGAAGGCGAGGCGATCTATCACGCCTCGCTCTCGGCCCAGGAGTACAGCGACCTGTGCACGGCCAACGGGCTGACTGTGCTGCACCATGTGGTCGCCGACCCGACCTGCGGCGATCTCACGATCTGGCTAGTGCGCAGGGCCGACGACTAATTACCGCCGTTTCAGATCGTTAATCGCGGCCTGTTCCGCCGCCCACCGTTGCAGCCCCAGCACAATCCCCGCCGCGATCCTTGCACGACCCTCGGGACGGCGCAGCGCCTCTCGGTCCTTGACGTTCGACAGGAACCCGACCTCGACCAGAACAGACGGAAAATCCGCGGAATTCAGCACCGCCAAGGCCGCCTCTCGGCGCGGCGTGTCGGCCACCGATGCCCCGGCATCGTCCAGCGCCACGATCAGCGTATTGGCCAGCGAGATGCTGGCAGGTCCGGTCTCCAACCGGGCCAGGTCCATCAGAACCGTTGCGACGGTATCGTCCTGCCCCGACAGGTCCAGTCCGGCCAGCAGATCCCCACGATCATGCCGCTCTGCCATCCGGCTCGAGGCATCATTCGCCGCCTCGGGCGAGAGAGTATAGACCGTCGCCCCCGAGGTCAGTTCGTCGCCCTCCAGTGCATCGGCATGCAGCGACACAAACACATCGGCGCCGGCCAGACGGGCAATGGTCATACGCTCTTCGAGCGGGACAAACTGATCAACCTTGCGGGTCATGATGGCCCGCATGCCGCCGACACGGTTCAGCGCCTCGGTCAGTTCACTGGCCAATTGCAGCATCACATCGGCCTCTTTCAGTCCGCCGCGTTCGGCACCGGGATCAATCCCGCCATGTCCCGGATCGACAGCCACCACCAGCATACCGTCATCAATCGGTTCCGCAGGTGCCTCGGTCACGTCAACCGATTGCAACATGTCCCAACCCGGATCAGGCGGCGCCCCGACCGTGGCGGCAAAGGCTTCTTCGGTCGCAAGGTCCATCACCACATGGACAGCCGCCGTCCCGTCCACAGTGTTGACCTGCATCTCTGCCGTCGAAATCACGACGGGTCGCGCCAGATCGACGACCAACCGCGACCAGCCCGGCCGCAGCGCGCCAAAGCGCAGATCCTCGACCCGTTCGGATTGCAGCAACTGGTCCTTGCTCGCGCCGTGCCAGTCGATCTCGCGGAAATCCATCACCAATCGACGCGGTTCGTCCAGCGTGAACACCCGCCACGGCACAGACTGCGACAGATACAGATCAAACGCGATGCCGCGCCCTTCGTCCCGCACCACGCTCTGGGTCACATCCAGCCGCGCCAGACCGCTAAAGTCCTGCGCCCCCGCCAGTGTCCCGACAATCGCCACCACGGCGGCCGCGATCAGTCGGCGCATACTGCCCCCCGTTCCTGCGTAAAACGACGCAAACGGGCCATGCCCTCGGCGATGTCCGCTGTCCCTCGTGCATAGGACAGCCGCAGCCATCTGCTGCCCTGTGCCTGATCGAAATCCAGTCCCGGTGTCACCGCGACGCCGACCTTTTCCAAAATCTCCGCCGAAAACGCGAGGCTGTCATCGGTAAACTCGGACACATCGACGTAGAAATAGAACGCGCCATCGGGCGGCGCGAATTTTGTGAATCCGGCCTTTGGCAGCGACTCGAGCATCAGACGGCGGTTTTCGGCATAAACCGCGATATTCGCTTGTAAATCCGCGTCACAATCCATCGCATAGAGCGCCAGTTTCTGCGCCGCATGGCTGGGGCAAATGAACTGGTTCTGCGCGATCCGCTCGACGATGCGAATGTGGTCCTCGGGCACAACCATCCAGCCGACCCGCCAGCCGGTCATGCTGAAATATTTGGAAAACGAATTGATCACATAGACCTCGTCCGTGACCTGGACCGCGGACACAGGCCGCTGCCCATAGTCGAGCCCGTGGTAGATCTCGTCCGACACAAAGGCCGCGCCCGCCACACCGCAGGCCTCGGCCAATTGCGCCATCTCGGTCCGCCCCAGCATGGTGCCGGTCGGGTTCGCGGGCGAGGCGACGATCAACCCGGCCAGATCATGCGCCGCAACATCCTGCGGCAGCGGCTGAAACCGCGACGCAAGGGTCGTCGGAATATCCACCGGCGTGATATCAAACGACCGCAGAATCTGGCGATAGGACGGATAGCAAGGCGCCCCCAGTCCAACCCGATCCCCGGTATCGAACAGCGCCGTAAACGCTAGCAGGAACGCCCCCGATGCGCCAGCCGTGACCACAACCCGTTCAGGATTCAGGTCGACATCGTACCACTCGCCATAGTGCCGCGCGATCCGCTGCCGCAATTCCGGCAGCCCCAGCGCCACGGTATAACCCAGCGGCCCCGCCGCCATATCCGCTGCGAGCCTGTCCAGCGCTGCCTGCGGCGCCCCGGTGCTCGGCTGCCCGACCTCCATATGAATGATGTGGCGCCCCTCGGCCTCCGCCTTGCGGGCGGCCTCCATCACATCCATCACGATAAAGGGATCTACCGCCCCGCGCCTTGAACTCCGCATCCCGCGCCTCTTATGGTCTTTTGCAACTGGCCCTGTTTGCCCGCGCCCCGGCCCCGCGTCAATCGGGGGGCTTGGCATCGTGATCAGGATGTGCAGAACTGTTCTGCCGAAATGTGGAGACATATATGAAACGCCTTCCCCTCGCCCTGATCCTTGGCCTCCTGGTCTCGACAGCCCCCGCCATGGCGACAGACCTGACCGCCATGTCCGACGGGGAACGCGACGCCTTCCGCGCCGAGGTCCGCCAGTACCTGCTCGACAACCCCGAGGTCCTGATGGAGGCGATCGCCATCCTTGACCAGAAACAGGCTCAGGCCGCCGTTCAGGCGGACCAACAGCTGGCGACCGACAATGCCGACGCCATCATGAACGATGGTTTCTCCTATATCGGCGGCAACCCCGACGGCGACATCACCGTGGTCGAATTCATGGATTACCGCTGCGGCTACTGCAAACGCGCCTTCCCCGAGGTCGAACAGCTCCTCGGCAGCGACGGAAATATCCGTTTCGTGATAAAAGAGTTCCCGATCCTCGGCGACCAATCCACCCTCGCCGCCCGCTTTGCCATCGCCGTCCAGCAGGTCGCCGGCAATGACGCCTACAAACTGGTGCACGACACACTGATGGGCCTGCGCTCGGACATCACCGCCGAAACCCTGACCGACGTGGCGACCACCTTCGGCCTCGATCCCGCGCCAATCATCGCCCAAATGGATAGTGCTGAGGTCACCGCCGTCCTGCAGGCGAATATGCAGCTCGCGCAAACGCTGCAAATCACCGGCACCCCGACTTTCGTCATCGAGGATCAGATGGTCCGCGGCTACGTCCCGCTCGACCAGATGCAGGCCATCGTCGCCGAACAACGCGCCGACTGACCCTGCCTTTGTGCACTAAATATCCCGGGGTTCGGGGCAGAGCCCCGAGACCTTCAGGTCAAAAGGGTCCAATCGGACCCTTTTTCATTCCCCGTCGTTGGCGGCGGCTGCATCCAGTTCAGCTGCCTTTTTTTCGACCTGCTCGACGATATGCTCGACCATCTGCTCGTTCCCGAGCTTGTGGCTCTGCTTGCCCGCCAGATAGACCATACCGGCTCCCGCACCGCCGCCGGTAAAGCCGACATCGGTCATCAGCGCCTCACCCGGTCCGTTCACCACGCAACCGATGATCGACAGGCTCATCGGCGTTTTTATATGCGCCAATCGTTTTTCGAGAATCTCGACCGTCTTGATCACATCGAACCCTTGGCGCGCGCAGGACGGACAAGAGATAATATTCACACCCCGATGCCGCAGACCTAGCGATTTGAGAATCTCGTAGCCGACCTTCACCTCTTCCACCGGATCGGCCGAGAGGCTGACGCGGATCGTGTCACCAATCCCCATCCATAGCAAATTACCCAAGCCAATCGCCGATTTGATCGTGCCCGACATCAAACCGCCAGCCTCGGTAATTCCCAGATGGATCGGCGCATCGGTGGCCTCCGCCAGCATTTGATAGGCCGCCGCCGCCATGAATACATCCGAGGCTTTACAGCTGATCTTAAACTCGTGGAAATCATTGTCCTGTAGGATCTTGATATGTTCCAGACCGCTCTCAACCATCGCATCTGGCGTTGGCTCGCCATATTTTTCCAGCAGGTGCTTTTCCAGCGACCCTGCGTTCACGCCGATCCGGATCGAACACCCGTGATCGCGGGCGGCCTTGATCACCTCTTTGACCCGCTTTTCATCGCCGATATTGCCCGGATTGATCCGCAAACAGGCCGCGCCTGCCTCGGCAGCTTCGATCCCCCGTTTGTAATGGAAATGGATGTCCGCCACGATCGGCACCGGGCTCTCGCGGCAGATTTCGCGCAAGGCCGCAGAGGATTCGACGTCCGGCACAGACACCCGGACGATATCCGCCCCTGCTTCGGCAGAGCGGATGATTTGATCCAGCGTCGCCTTGACGTCATGGGTCAATGTGTTCGTCATCGTTTGCACGGTGATCGGCGCGTCGCCACCGACTGGCACGGAGCCGACCATGATCTGGCGGGACTTCCTGCGCTCGATATTACGCCAGGGACGAACGGGATTGTGAGACATCGCACACCTCTGCTACAGCCTGCGCCCTACCTAAAGGCGACGCCGCCCCAAGACAACGGGGCGAGCGGCTTTTCGCGATTTTGTGCGGACGGTTTATTGCGAGACTTGCGCCTGCGCGACATTCACGACGCGCGCCAAATCCTGATCCGCGGCGATATCGGCGACCTGATAGGTTTGGACCAACTGATCGGCATCCAGTGCCAAATTCGCCGTCACGACACCACGCTCACCGACCGGACCATAAGGCACACCATTGATGTTCATGTAGACTGCGCCGGATTCACCGACCCGCACTGTAGCCGGTTCTTCGGTCTGCGGCACTTCCCATTGCGCGCCAGCGGCCATGATCCCTTCAAAAATCACCGACCCGTCAGAGGCGGTGACGCGGACCCATGCCGGACGCACTGCGACCATCACCAACTCCGGCGCAGGCCCCTCGGTGACCTGGACAGCAGCGGCGACAGGCTGGGCCTGTTCTGTCCCGACCACGGATGCGATCATCGCGGCCTCGGCATCGACCTCCGGAGCCAGCGCGCCAATCGTCGCCGGATCGAGCGCCGAAATCGGGCCGTCTCGCGCAATCAGCACCGGTACGTCCAGCGCCTGCGGACGGAAGCTCCGATCAAAGGCCTCGGTTGCCGGTGCCTCGAATGCGGCCATCGCAACGCCGGCGTCCCTCGCCTCGACGTCAACACCGGCCAGCGGGTCAAGATCGGCCACCACGACCGGCGTATTCTCGACCGGCGCGAACTGAACCTTCTGCACCTCTTTGAGGATGTTCCACCCGCCAAAGCCCAGACCGCCCACCAGCAGCGCCAGTATCATGACCGAACCGACCGCACCCGGCTGAATCTTGGCCAGCATACTTTCGTGCCCGGGGATAAACGGGGTCGACGGCGAGGCAAAGATATCGCGATTTGCGGTGGCAAAGCTCTCTTCGCGCTTGGGTTTCACCGCCGAGGCTGCAGGCGACATGCCATGGGCGGTCGCAAAACCGCTCTCCCGGCAAAATGTCTCAAAGGCCCATTCCGGGTCCAAATTCAGATAGCGCGCATAGGACCGAACATACCCGGCGATAAAACCGGGGGTATCAAAGGCAGTGGGGTCCGCATTTTCGATCGCGGCGATGTAGGCCGCCTTGATCTTGAGCTCGCGCTGAACGTCAAGCAAGCTCTTGCCCAGCGTTGCCCGTTCGCCCCGCAGCGCATCCCCGAGCCTGACCTCAAAGGCGTCAAAACCGGTGGTTTCGACCACTTCCTTGACCGGCTTACGTCTGAAGCCTTTCCCAATCATTAGGCTGTCCCATCGCCTCAACGTTGACAGCGCCGCAGGTACGATTCGTACCGATCACGTCGCCTTGTCTGGCCGTAACATACCCGCGACTATGGTGCATCAGCAGAAAAAGATTAACAGGCGATTTCGGCGCGATTCAGCGCACAGTGCGACCACAGCTGATCCATCGCGCCAACCAGATGATCCATTTCCCGCGGGCCGTGCACCGGCGACGGCGTAAACCGCAGCCGCTCGGTTCCACGCGGAACCGTCGGAAAGTTGATCGGCTGCACATAGATACCAAAGTGCTCTAGCAGCATGTCCGACAGTTTCTTGGTGTGAACCGGATCGCCAACGATCACCGGAACGATATGCGATCCGTGATCGATAATCGGCAGGCCTGCCGCCTTGAGCCGCATTTTCAACACCGCTGCGCGCTCCTGATGCAGCTCGCGCAGCGCGGTATCCGTTTTCAGATGCGCGACAGAGGCCGCAGCCCCTGCTGCCACCACAGGCGGCAACGACGTCGTAAAGATAAAGCCGGGCGCATAGGACCGAATGGCATCGCACATCCGCGCAGAGGCCGCGATATAGCCGCCATGCACCCCAAAGGCCTTGCCCAGCGTGCCGTTGACGATGTCGATCCGATGCAACAGCCCGTCGCGTTCTGCAACGCCGCCGCCGCGCGGGCCATACATTCCGACCGCGTGAACCTCGTCCAGATAGGTCAAGGCACCGAATTCCTCTGCCAGATCACAGAGTTCGCGAATCGGGCCAAAGTCGCCGTCCATCGAATAGACCGACTCAAAGGCGATCAGTTTCGGCGCGGCCGGATCGTCGGCCATCAGTTTGGCCCGCAAATCGGCCAGATCGTTATGCTTGAACACCCGCTTGGCCCCGCCATTGCGGCGAATACCCTCGATCATAGAGGCGTGGTTCAATTCATCCGAATAGGTGATCAGGCCGGGGAACAATTTCGGCAGCGTCGACAGCGTCGCATCATTGGCGACATAGGCGCTGGTGAACAGCAGCGCCGCCTCTTTCTGGTGCAGGTCGGCCAGCTCGGCCTCGAGCCGTTTATGATAGACCGTGGTCCCGCTGATATTGCGGGTCCCGCCGGACCCGGCCCCTGTGGCCTCGAGCGCGTCATGCATGGCTGCCAGCACGACCGGGTGCTGGCCCATGCCCAGATAATCATTGCCGCACCAGACGGTGATCGGCTTTTCGGTCCCGTCTGTCTTGCGCCAGGTCGCGTGGGGATATTGTCCCTTTTGCCGCTCGATATCGATAAAGGTCCGATAGCGACCTTCTTCGTGCAGTTTTGCGATGGCAGAGTCCAGTTGGGCGTTATAATCCACGGGCAATTCCTTCGGCTCAGTCGATGAGTCTCGTAACGGCGGGTTCGAGGGGTCTTATAGTGATCGCTCTTGCGGAACAATACGCTACCTTTTGACGCCCCTGGCCCATTTTTGCACATCACGCCCTCTGGACAGGGACAAACAGTCGCTTAGTGTCCGATCGGAAACACAAAGGATGCCCCATGACCCTCGACACCGTCTTGTCCCGTATCGATTCCGACCTCGGTTCTGCCGTTGATCGGCTGCTAGAGTTGCTGCGCATCCCCTCGATCAGCACCGATCCCGCCTATAGACCGGACTGTGCCCGCGCGGCGGACTGGTTGGTCAACGATCTGCGCGGCCTTGGCTTCGAGGCCTCGTCGCGCCCCACACCGGGTCACCCGATGGTCGTCGCCCATGGTGGCAGCGGCGGAACCCACGTGCTGTTCTACGGGCATTACGACGTGCAACCCGTGGACCCGCTGTCGCTATGGCACCGTGACCCCTTTGACCCCGCCCTCGAAGACACTGCCAAGGGCAAGGTCATCCGCGCCCGCGGCGCCTCGGACGACAAGGGCCAATTGATGACCTTCATCGAGGCCTGCCGCGCCTTTGTGGCGGAAAACGGCGCACTCCCCTGCAAAATAACGATTTTTCTCGAGGGCGAAGAAGAATCCGGCTCGCCCTCGCTGGTGCCCTTCCTGCGCGACAATGCCGCCGAGTTGGCCGCCGATGTCGCCCTGATCTGCGACACCGATCTCTTTGACGCCGACACGCCAGCCATCACCACCATGCTGCGCGGTCTCCTCGGCCAGGAGGTCACCATCCACGCCGCGTCCAAGGACCTGCACTCCGGCATGTATGGCGGACCCGCCATGAACCCGATCCGCGTCCTGTCGAACATCTGCGCCAATCTGCATGATGACATGGGCCGCGTGACCATCCCCGATTTCTACGAGGGCGTGCCGGACCTCAGCGACGATCTGCGCGCCCAGTGGGAGGCCCTCGGGTTTGACGGCGCGGCCTATCTGGCCGAGGTCGGCCTCTCGGTCCCTGCAGGCGAACGCGACAAAACCGTCCTCGAACAGATCTGGGCCCGCCCCACCGCCGAGGTAAACGGCATCGCGGGCGGTTACGCGGGCGAGGGCTTTAAAACCGTGCTTCCCGCACAGGCCAGCGCGAAAATCAGCTTCCGGCTCGTCGGCACTCAGGACCCGCTGAAAATCCGCGAAAACTTCCAAAAATGGGTGCAGGCGCAACTCCCCGCCGATTGCAGCGCGAGCTTTAAGGACCACGGCGCAGGTCCCGCCAGTGTCATGGCGACCTCGAACCCCGCGTTCGAGGCCGCCCGGACGGCGCTGTCGGACGAATGGCCAAACCCGGCGGCCTATACCGGCTCTGGCGGATCCATCCCGGTGGCGGGCTACTTCAAAACCATTCTCGACATGGATTCCATGCTGATCGGCTTTGCCCTCGAGGACGATTCCATCCACTCCCCGAACGAAAAATACGATCTGCGCAGCTTCCACAAAGGCATCCGCAGCTGGGCCCGGATCTTGAACGCCCTGTCGTAACGACCCCGATCAACCGGGCACTTCTTGCCTTTGTGCCGAAAATATCCCGGGGGTGAATGGCCAAAGGCCAGAGGGGGCAGAGCCCCCTGCCGCGCCCCCGGATTTTACGAACGGAATGCCCGATGACTGTGCTCCTGACCGCTTTTACCACCCTCTTCGTGATCATCGATCCGATCGGCTTGACGCCGCTCTTTGTGGCGCTGACCGCCGGGGCCAGCGCGGCGCAGCGGCGGGCCATCGCGCTGCGCTCCTGCCTGACGGCGGCGATCATCCTGTTTATCTTCGCCATCTTTGGCGAGGCGCTCTTGGGCTTTGTCGGTATCTCCATGTCCGCCTTTCGCATCGCGGGCGGGGTCTTGCTGTTTCTGACCGCGCTGGAAATGCTGTTCCAGAAACGCCAGACCCGGCGCAAGAGTCAGGCCGACGATGCCGAGCTTGACCATGTGGATGACCCTTCGGTGTTTCCGATTGCCATCCCGCTGATAGCCGGACCCGGGGCGATTGCCTCGATGATCCTGCTGACGGACCAGATGCCGGGGCTGATTGGCTTTGCCTCGGTCATCGGCGTGATGCTCTCGGTGCTGGCGATCGTGTTTGCCCTGTTCTTGGCCTCGCACTGGCTTGAACGCGCCCTGGGACGGGTGGGCGTCAATGTGGTCACGCGATTGTTAGGGATGCTCCTGGCCGCTTTGGCGATTCAGTTCATTCTCGACGGGCTGCGGACTTCCGGTTTCGGCGGCTGATCCCTACATAAAGGCTATGGATCACTCGGACCTTCTTCGCTTTCTCTATCTGGGCCTCGTGCTTGTGGCGGTCGTCTGGGGCGTGCTGGCCAGCAGCCGGGGCCGTGTGGGAAAAACCCTGCGGCAGGCGGGCGCATGGGTAGTGATTTTCGGCGGTACGGTTCTCGCAGTCGCCAGCTATCAGGGGGCGGGCTTTTTGCCCTTCCAGAGCCAGACCACCCTTTCGGACGGGCGGATCGAACTGGCGCTCCAGCCCGACGGCCATTACTATCTGACGGCTCTGGTAAACGACGTGCCGATCGAATTTGTCGTCGATACCGGTGCAACCCAGGTCGTGCTGAGCCAAGAGGACGCCCGCCGCGCCGGCATCCATCTCGACGGGCTCCGGTTTATCGGCACGGCCTCGACGGCGAATGGTCTGGTCCGCACTGCCCCCGTTCATCTGGGAACCCTGCAGGTCGGGGATATGATCGACAAAAACCTGCGCGCCGTGGTCAACGCCGGCCCGATGGAGGGATCGCTCTTGGGGATGAGCTACCTGTCGCGGTTCGAGAAAATCGAAATCACGCGCGGACGGCTGATCCTGACGCGCTAGGTCTGCTGACCGCCGCTCTCGGATTTCTTGGTCCAGCCGCCGCCGTCTTGCGCCCAATATTGCGCGGAACAGCCGCCATCGACCAAGTGCTTCCACAGTTGCCGCGCCTTGGGCAATTCGTCGGCTCGGCCGGGATCGAACAGAACCATGACCCGTGCCATGGCGTTAACTTCCTCGACCGAAACCCCCGCGCCATGCACGGCCACCACGCAGCTGCAGTCGGCTGCGGCCATACCGGAATGGGTCAGCAGGATCGGCTGATCCGCGTCATGCGCACCACCCGCCAGTCCATGCGGCAGAAAACCGTCCTTTGGATGTTCCCAAAGCGCCAGATCCAGCCGGGTCATTGCCTCTGGGTCGGTGCCGCGCAGTTCTATCCGCCACCCGGCCCCCAGCCCCTTGCCCAGCAACACCGGCAAGGTCACCTCGAGAGGGTCCTCGGTCAACTGATAGAAAAACGCGGCCCCCATGGATCAGACCTCGTAGCGGTCGGCGATCAAGCGGTTCAGCGTCATCACGCCATAGCCCGTCGCCCCGCGCCCCGAAAGACCCGCCTCGCCCTTGGCCAAGGTGGTGCCTGCGATGTCGATATGACACCACGGGGTTTCCGGTTTCACAAATCGCCGCAGGAACTGCGCTGCGGTGATCGAACCACCCTCGCGGCCACCGATGTTTTTCATGTCGGCAATATGGGATTTCAGCAGCGCGTCATAGCCGTCGCCCATCGGCATGCGCCATGCGCCCTCGCCTTCGGTCCCCGCCGCCTTGAGCAAGGCACCGCAGAACGCATCGTCGTTGGAGAACACACCGGCATTTTCCGACCCCAGCGCGATGATGATCGCCCCGGTCAGCGTCGCCAGATCGATAATGCCGCAGGGGTTGAACCGGTCCTGCGCGTACCACAGCACGTCGGCCAGTACCAACCGCCCCTCGGCATCGGTGTTGATGATCTCGACGGTATCGCCCTTCATGGATTTGACGACATCGCCGGGACGGGTCGCGGTGCCAGAGGGCATGTTTTCGACCAAACCGACCAGACCCACAACATGCGCGGCGGCCTTGCGGGTGGCGATAGCCTTCATCGTGCCGGCCACGACGCCAGCGCCGCCCATGTCCATGGTCATCTCTTCCATGCCAGCGGCGGGCTTGATGGAAATGCCGCCGGTGTCGAACACCACGCCCTTGCCGACCAAGGCCAGCGGGGCGGTCTCGGCGCCCTTCCATTGCATCACGACGACCTTGGACGGGCTGGCAGAACCCTGACCGACAGCCAACAGCGTCCGCATGCCCAGACGCTCCAGCTCGTCCTCTTCCAGAACCTCAACTTCAACACCCAAATCGCGCAATTCACACAGTTTTTCGGCAAATGCCGTCGTGGTCAGAACGTTGGCCGGAGCGCTGACCAGATCACGGGTCAGGAACACGCCCGCTGCCACAGCGGCCAAGGGCGCATACTCCGCGGCGACAGCCTCGGGATCGTTGGTCCAGACGCTGACAGTCCCGCGGGTGGTCGGATCGCCCGATTTCTGATCCTCGTAGGCATAGGTCCGCATGGTCAGCCCGAACACCAGTTCGGCCAATTTGCGCTGTTGCGGCGCGCAGAGCGTCAGGTCAGCCTTGCCGGTTGCACGGGCAATCGCCGCCCCGGCGCGGCGCAGTACCGCCGGTTCGACCTTGCGCGGCACCTTGACCACCAGAACCGCCTCGGCCTCCAGACCGACGGGATAGGCAAGCTCGACCAGATCGCCCGGCTTCAGCGCGCTGAACCGGTCCGAGGCCACCAGACGTTCGACCGATTTTCGCGACAATGCGTTGACCTTGCGACCTGCGCTATCGAGCCTCCCGTCCTCGGACACCAGAATCGCGATGCGTCCTGCCCGCGTGGCCAGTCCATCCAGTGTCACGGCATCAAAAGAAGGGGTGATCGGCGTCGTCATAGGTGTCTCCGTTTCCTGTCATCAGCAATTGGTAGCCGCCCGCAGGCCGAATGACCAGAATGCTGTTCAATCCTATGTCCAAATGGGATAGCGTCCGCCCGATAACAAGGCAAAGCACCACCAAGGGGGACAGATTTGGCACGATTCGACAGATACTTGCTGTCGCAACTGCTGACGCTGTTTGGCTTTTTCGCGCTTGTTCTGGTGCTGGTCTACTGGATCAACCGCGCCGTTTCGCTGTTCGATCAATTGATCGCGGATGGCCAGTCGGCTTGGGTTTTTCTGGAATTGACCGCGCTGACCCTACCGGGTGTGATGCGGATCGTTTTACCCATCGCCGCGCTGGTGGCCAGTATCTATGCCACCAACCGTCTGGCCTCTGACAGTGAACTGGTCGTGGTACAGGCCACAGGCTATTCGCCCTATCGTCTGGCACGCGGAGCCTTGGCCTTTGGCCTGATTGCCTCTGCGATGACCCTCGCGCTGACGCATGTGCTGGTGCCGCTGTCACTGGACCGCTATTCCGACCGGCAGGATGAAATCCGTCAGAATGTCACCTCTCGCCTCCTCGTCGAAGGACGGTTTCTGACGCCGACAGAAAACGTGACGATCTACATTCGGGACATCACCCGTGAGGGAGAGTTGCGGGATCTGTTTCTCTCGGATTCGCGTCGCCAGACCGAGAGCCTGACCTACACCGCCGCCCGTGCGTTCCTGGTGAAAACCGACACCGGGCCGCAGTTGGTGATGATCGACGGCATGGCCCAGTCGCTTGATCGGACCACGGGCCACCTGACCACCACCCGTTTCGAGGATTTCGCCTATGACGTGGCCGGCCTGACCGGAACGGTTCAGAGTCAGGATCGGAGCATCAGCCTCGTGCCGTCGACTGAACTGCTGCGCCCGACGGCCGAGTTATTGGCAGAAACCGGTCAGACCCCCGAACAGGTCCGGCTGGAGTTGCACAGCCGGACCGCACAGGCCATTCTGGCGCTGGCCGGATCGCTGATCGGCTTTGCCGCGCTGGTGACAGGGGGCTTTAGCCGCTTTGGCGTCTGGCGCCAGATTCTCGTGGCCATCAGCCTCGTGATCGTGGTCAAGATCATCGAGACCATCGCCATCAACCAGGTGCGACAGATGCCTGCTGCCTGGTGGCTGCCCTATGCGCCTATCGTGGTCGGGCTGCTGATGGGGTTGGGCCTGCTGTGGCTGGCAGATCATCCACATCTGTTCCGGCGTCGGATCAAGACCGGGGCCGTCGTATGATTTTGCATCGCTATTTCGCCCGCCGATTTCTGATCACCTTTTTGTCGGTGCTGGGCATTTTCACCGTAATCATGGCGTTTCTGGATCTGATCGAACAGTTGCGGGTGTTTCGCAATGTCGAGGTCGGCTTTGCCGACATCGTGGCGCTGACTCTGCTGAATCTGCCGTCCGGGCTCTACGGGATTTTGCCGCTGATCGTTATTCTGTCCTCCATCGCGCTGTTTCTGGGGCTGGCGCGCACCTCGGAACTGGTGGTCACGCGCGCGGCGGGCCGCTCGGCGCTACGGGCGCTGCTGGCACCGGGCCTGATGGCACTGCTGACGGGCGGGATCGTGGTGGCGGGCCTGAACCCCATCGTCGCCTCGACCTCCAAGGAATACGAGAGCCGCGCCAATGCCCTGAACGGGGCAGGCAACGTGCTGACCCTGTCCACCGACGGTCTGTGGCTGCGCCAAGGTGGCGAGGACGGACAAACGGTGATCCGGGCGAACGGGTCCAATCTGGATGGCACCGAACTCAAAGGCGTCACTTTTATCAGCTTTGCTGCCGAAGGGGGGCCGTTCCGCCGGGTGGATGCCGCCAGCGCCCAGCTGACCAGCGGGTCATGGGTCCTGTCCTCGGCCAAGGTCTGGCCGCTGAACGACGCCATCAATCCCGAAGCCAACGCAGAAACCTTTGAAACCTATAACATCCCCTCGACGCTGACTCCGGACCAGATCCGCGACAGTTTCGGAACGCCCGCCTCGATCCCGATCTGGGAATTGCCGCAGTTCATCGACCGGCTGAAAACCGCGGGCTTTAGTTCTCGCCGGCACGAGGTCTGGTTTCAATCGGAACTGGCGCTGCCGTTTTTTCTGCTCTCGATGGTGCTGATCGGCTCGGCCTTCACGATGCGCCACCAGCGCGGCGGCAGGACCGGGATCATGGTTCTGTGGGCGGTGCTGATGTGTTTCGGTTTGTACTTTCTGCGAAATTTTGCGTCTATTCTGGGTGAGAACGGCCAAATTCCAGTGCTGCTGTCGGCTTGGGCGCCGCCTTTGGCCTCGATCGGGATCGCTCTTGGCCTGCTATTGCATCTGGAGGACGGCTGATGCGTCTGACGACATTGGTATCCGCCCTCGCGCTGGGATTTGGCCTGTCCAGCGCCGCCATGTCCCAAGAGGCCGCGACGCTGCTGGCCGACTCGGTCCGTGTCACCGGGACCGGCACGCTGATCGCCAGCGGCCATGTCGAGGTGTTCTATGACGGCACCCGTCTGGCCGCGACCGAAATCCGCTATGATCAGGCCAGCGACACCCTGTCGTTGGTCGGGCCGATCATGATCACCTCGCCGGACGGGACGATCCTGACCGCCGACAGCGGCGATATGGACCCCAAACTGCGCAATGGCCTGTTGATCGGCGCACGTCTGGTGCTGGAACAGGAACTGCAATTGGCCGCCAGCGAAATCGCGCGGGTCGATGGTCGCCTGACCCGCCTGTCCGAGGTCGCCGCCACCAGCTGTTCGGTCTGTGACAACCGCCCCCCCCTGTGGGAGGTCCGCGCCCGCACCGTGACGCATGATCAGGACCAAAAAACCATCCTGTTCGAGGACGCGGTCATTCAGGTCCGTGGCCAGCCGATTTTCTGGCTGCCCCGTATGCGCATCCCTGATCCCAGCCAGACCCGGATCAGCGGGTTTCTGGTGCCCTCATACCGCTCGAACGATCTGCTGGGGCTGGGGTTCAGGTTTCCCTATTTCATGACGCTCGGCGATAGCCGCGACCTGACCGTCACGCCCTACATCAGCGCCCGCTCCACATCGGCCGAGTTTCGGTATCGTCAGGCCTTTGCCAATGGCGAACTGACCGTCCAAGGCGCGGTGAGCAACGATTCAATCCTGTCGGACCAGAACCGCGGATATCTGGCGGTCAAAGGGGCGTTTGACCTCGAAAATGACTATCGGCTGACGCTTGATGGCATCATGGCGTCGGACGATGCCTATCTGGCGACCTACGGCTATTCGGATGCCACGCAACTGGAATCCTCGGTCAAGCTGGAACAGATCAACAGCCGCTCCCTGCGGTGGGCGGAAATCGCGGCCTATCAGACCCTGCTGGACGGTCAGGCGAATGCCTCGCTGCCGCCTCTGGTTGCCGAGGCCGGGCTGGAAAACCGCTACGATCTGGCCGGTGGCACACTGGTCGCAACCGCAGATGCCGACCTGCACCTGCGCCATAGTGCGACCCTTGGCAGCGCGGGGCGGGATGTTGCACGGATCGGCGCGGGCCTGTCCTATGGCCGCGACTGGATCACCGACAGCGGGCTGGTGCTGGCGTGGGATAGCTCTGCGGACCTGAATTACTATAAAATCTATGATGATACCGCCTATGACGAGGCCATGCGGCTGACGCCGGGCACCGCCCTGACGCTGCGCTATCCGCTCATGCGGGCCGACCGGCTGGGGCGCGCCGATGTGATAGAGCCGGTCGCGATGATCGGCTGGTCCGAAACCTATGGCGACGACATCCCCAACGAGGACAGCACGCGAGTCGAATTCGACGAAGGCAACCTGTTGTCGCTCTCGAAATTCGCGGGCGATGATGCCTCGGAATCCGGTCTGCGGGCCGCGGTAGGTCTGGGCTGGCACCATATCAGCCCGATCGGCTGGACCACCCATGTCGTCGCGGGCCGTGTTGCCTCGATTGACCCTGTAAAGGCGTCGACCAGTTCCGGCATGACGGGGACTGCCTCTGATTTGCTGCTGGCGGGCAAGCTGTCGCTGCCCGATGGCCCGGTGATTACTGGCCGGACGCTGCTGAACGAAGCCTATGGCGCCTCGAAGTCCGAGCTGGCCATCGGTTGGGGCAACGACCGGATCGATCTCGCTTCGACCTATGTCTGGCTGCCCGCAGATGCGGACGAAGACCGCACCAGCGACGTGTCCGAATGGACGCTGGCCGCCGACGTTCAGGTGACCGATGTCTGGTCCATCGGGGCAACGGGCCGCTATGATATCGCCAATAGCCGTCCCGCACGCAGCGGGCTACAAATCGGTTGGCAAAACGAATGTGTGACCGTCGAGCTTTCGGCCTCGCGCCGTTACGCTTCTTCTTCTACTGTGGAACCAACAACAGATTACGGGCTGACGGTGGGCCTAGCAGGTTTTGGCACTTCCTCGCGAAGTGTCGCCTCTCGCCGGTCCTGTACGAACTAATGAGGCAAATGATGCGAGTTTTGACCCCCTTGATCTGCGCTGCCGCGGTGTTGGCCCCTGCTCTCGCGCCAGCCCAAAGCCCGTTCTCTGCCGCGATCACCGTCGAAAATCAGGCCATCACCTATTACGAGATCGACCAGAGGGCGCAGTTGTTGACGGTGTTCCGGACACCGGGCGACACGGCAGAGATCGCGCGCCAGCAACTGGTAGACGACAAACTCCGGGCGATGATCCTTGAACGGGCCGGACTTGCCCTCACCTCGGAAGGCCTCTCCAAGGCACTGGAGGATTTTGCCGCCCGTGCCAACCGGCCCTATGACGAGTTTGTCGCGGCTCTTGCCGAAGAGGGCGTGTCAGAGGCAGCCCTGCGCGACTATGTCCGCGTGAATGCGACTTGGCGCGATTATATCAACCGCACCTACGGCAGCCAGATCACCATCACCGAGGCCGATATTGACCGCGCTCTGGCCGATTTGGCCGAGGGCAGCGCCAGCCTCGAGGTCCTGTTGTCGGAAATCGTGATCCCTGCCCCGCAAGAGCGGGCCGAGCGGGTGGCCGAGGTCGCGGATCAGATCAGCCAACTGACGACCATCGAAGAGTTTTCCGATGCCGCGCGGCAGGTGTCCGCCGTCGCCAGCCGCGAAGAGGGCGGATTTGTCGACTGGCAACCGATTGCCGATTTCCCCCCTGCGCTGAGCGAACTCTTGGCCACGATGCAGGTCGGTGAAGTGACCGCACCGCTGCCGCTACAGGGGGCGGTTGCCCTGTTGCAAATGCGCGGTCTGCGCGAGGTCCGCGGCGCTGCGGTCGCGTCAGACTATGACTACGCCACGCTCTTGATCCCCGGTGCGGCAACGGGCAGCGCGCAGGCGCGGGCCACACAGATTGCACCGGGCAACCCGACCTGCGACACGCTCTATACCGTTGCGCGGGACTATCCCGTCGGCAGCCTGACCCGCGACACCGGCACAGCGGCCACGATCGAAGCGGACATCGCGATGGAACTGCGGCGTCTGGATCCGGGCGAGATGTCCACGACCCTGACCCGCAATGGCGGCAATGACCTGCTCTTGGTGATGCTCTGCAGCCGCGCCCCCTCCGAAGGGCCAAGCCGCGATGACATCCGCGCCGCCCTGCGCGGACAGGCGCTCGCGGATTTTGCCACTGTTGAGCTGGAACAGGCCCGCAGCCAATACGTGATCACCGAACAATGACCATCGCCATCACTTGCGGCGAACCTGCGGGCGTCGGCCCAGAGGTCGCCGCTGCCGCTTGGGCCGCGCTGCGCGACGAAATTCCGATGATCTGGATCGGGGACCCGTCGCATTTGCCCGATGGTACGCCCTGGCGCGCCGTTCAGGGCCCCGAACAGGCCGAGGCGATCTGCCCGACTGCCCTGCCCGTCTACGCCCTGCCCTTTGGCGCGCCGCGGCTGCCGGGGATCGCCAGCCGGTCGCACGCCGCCGGGGTGATCAAGGCGATTGAAATTGCCGTGGACTGGTCGCAATCGGGCCGCTGCCGCGCGATGACCACCGCCCCCATCCACAAAAAGGCCTTGGCCGATGGTGCGGGCTTTGCCTATCCCGGCCATACCGAATTCTTGGCCGCGCTCGCCGGGGTTGACCATGTGGTCATGATGCTGGCCTGTAGCCAGCTCCGCGTCGTGCCGACAACCATTCACATCCCGCTGTCAGAGGTGCCGACCGCCTTTACCGCCGATCTGCTGGCCCAGACCGTCGCGATCACCGACGCGGGCCTGCGTCGGGACTTTGGCCTGAAATCGCCACGTATCGCGATTGCGGGCCTGAACCCCCATGCGGGCGAAGGCGGCAAAATGGGGACCGAAGAACTGGCGTGGATGGCCCCGCTGATCCAGCAGCTTCGCGGTCAGGGCTATAACCTGAGCGGGCCGCTGCCACCCGACACGATGTTCCACGCCGCCGCCCGTGCCACCTATGACGCGGCGATCTGCGCCTATCACGATCAGGCGCTCATCCCGATCAAGACCATCGATTTCGACAATGGCGTCAATGTCACGCTGGGACTGCCGTTTATCCGTACCTCGCCCGATCACGGCACGGCCTTTGATATCGCGGGCAAGGGGATCGCGAACCCGTCGTCGATGATTGCGGCCCTGCGAATGGCGCGGGACATGGCGGACAGCCGCCACGGCTAGCGACCGGATTGCGACCGGATTGCGACCAACGCATAGCAGCCCGACCAAAGCTGTGTTTGACGCTGTTACCGCCATCAGTATGGTGAACCAAACGACGACGCGAGGGGGATACATGCGCGAATGGTGGCGGGACGCCGTAATCTATCAGATTTATCCGCGGTCTTTTCAGGACGATAACGGCGATGGCATCGGCGATCTGCCGGGCATCACCCGGCGGCTGGACCATGTGGCCAGCCTGGGCGTGGATGCGATCTGGCTGTCGCCCTTCTTTACCTCGCCGGATCTGGACATGGGCTATGACGTGTCCGACTACATCGGGGTCAACCCGCTGTTCGGCACCATCGAGGATTTCGATGCCCTGGTGGCCAAGGCGCACGCGCTGGGCATGAAGGTCATCATCGACCAGGTTCTGTCGCATACCTCGGACCAGCATCCATGGTTCACCGAGAGCCGCGAGAGCCGCGACAACCCAAAGGCCGACTGGTACGTCTGGGCCGATCCCCAGCGGGACGGCACCCCGCCCAACAACTGGGTGTCGGTGTTCGGCGGCTCGGCCTGGCAGTTCGATACGCGCCGCAAGCAGTATTATTTCCATAACTTCTTGACCGAACAGCCCGACCTGAATTTCCACAATCCCGAAGTGGTCGATGCACTGTTGGGGACGATGAAATTCTGGCTCGACCGCGGGGTGGACGGGTTCCGTCTGGATACCGTGAACTACTATGTGCACGACCGGCGGCTGCGCAATAACCCGCCCTCGGACTGGGTGCATTTCCCGAACAACCCTTACGAGGCGCAGTTCCAGATCTATTCCAAGACCCAACCGGAAAACATCGGCGTGCTCCAGAAAATGCGGGCGCTCACCGATCAGTATGACGACCGAATGATGGTCGGCGAGGTTGGCGAGATGGGTGACCGCCAGATCGAGATCATGGCGGAATATACCGCAGGCAATGACCGGCTGCATATGGCCTATAGCTTTGCCATGCTCAGCCACGACCACCGCGCCGCGCATTTCCGCAACTGCATTGCCGGGTTCCTGCGCGACGCTCCGGATGGCTGGCCGTGCTGGTCGTTCTCGAACCACGATGTGCAGCGGCACGTGACCCGCTGGACGCCCAAGGGCGGATCGGCCGATGCAGTGGCGAAACAGGCGATTGCCATGCTCTGCAGCTTTCCCGGGACGCTGAACATCTATCAGGGCGAGGAACTGGGTCAGACCGAGACAGACATTGAATGGGAAGAGTTGCAGGACACCGCCAACGCGCGGTTCTGGCCCGAATACAAGGGCCGCGATGGCTGTCGCACCCCCATGACATGGGAGGCCGAGGCCCCCAACGCCGGCTTTAGCCCCGCCAAACCATGGCTTCCGGTCAAGGCGCCGCAGGCCGCCCGCGCCGCCGATCGCCAGAACAGCGACCCGGGCAGCGTTTTGAACGCCTATCGCACCACGCTGGCCTTCCGCAAATCGCGCGATCCGCTCCGGTTCGGGGAAACGACCTTCCTCGATTTGCCCGAACCGATTTTGGGGCTGGTGCGGACGCTGGGGGGCGATAGTGTCTCGGCGCTGTTCAACCTGTCGGACAGCCCGCAGCGGGTGACACTGCGGACCGAACTGCGGCCCATCGGGCCAATGGTGGCGATGGTCGATGGCGCGGTGCCGTCCAATCAGGGCATCATCGACGCCCCGGTGATCGAATTGCCCGCTTGGGGCTATGTCTATCTGGACGGCGCGGCAGAAATTGCCGAAGCGATCTAATCGTTGATATCGCGGTCCCAGATCTTGACCTGACCCGCGCGCAGGCCGAGCAGCCTGCGCAGGGCGACATAGGTCAAGGCGGACAACACCGCAAAAATCACGAGCAATAGCGGCAATCCGGGGCTGGCGACCAACAGGACCAGCCCCGTCAACGCCGCCCCGCCCGCAAAGCCCAGAAAGATATAGCCGGGCGCCAGAACCTCGAGCGTGGCCAGCGCCAAGGCCCCGGCCATCCACGCCCACCACATCGCCCAGATCGCCATCACTTGCCCCCTTTGAGCAGTTTGAACGCATCGCCAAAGGCATCGAGTGCCTGCGCGGGAACGACGATCGTCTGTTTGCCCTCGCCATTCCCTAGCGCCACCAAGGCTTCGACCTGTTTCAGCGCGACCTGATATTGCGCAGCCTCGAGGCCATTTTGCGCAATCGCCGTGGCGACAACACCGGTGGCATAGGCTTCGGCATCGGCCTCGATCCGGCGGGCCTCAGCCTGTTTCTGCGCCGCATAGAGCTGCCCTTCGGCGTGGAGTTCGACCGCCCGTTTCTTGCCCTCGGCCTCGGTCACCTGCGCACGGCGGGCGCGTTCGGCGTTCAACTGTTGCAGCATCGCCGCCCGCGTCGCCTGATCGAGATTGACATCGAGGATCTCTGCCCGCGTCACCTCGATGCCCCAGTCATCGACCTGATCGGCCAATTGCTGCCGCGTCGCGCTGATCAGCTGCGCCCGGTTCGATTGCACCTGATCCAGTTCCATCTGGCCAATCTCCGACCGGACGATCCCCGCCACAGTGGTCTGAATAGCGGCATCGACGTCGCGAATGCGGTAGACAGTCTTTTCCGGCTCTATAATGCGGTAGAACACCGAGGTATCGACCTGAACCAGCACGTTATCGCTGGTGATGGCGTCCTGCGTCATCGTCGGCAATTGCCGCTCAAGCACCGAAATCCGGTGCCTCACCTTATCCAGAAACGGTACGATAAAATTGATGCCCGGCCCGAGCACAGCCCGCAGCCGCCCCAGCCGTTCAACGACATGTTTTTCCGATTGCGGCACAATCCGCACCCCGGCCAGGATCGTGATAATGACGAAAATCGCTAGCAAAACCAGCACGATACCGCCGCCACTAACCTGATTGAGAATATCCTGCTGATCCACAATAGACTCCTGAAAACCTTCAGAAATATATTGGCTATGGAACCCGAAACTTCAAGTCGGGCAACCCTGCCGCGCGCCCAAGTCTCTGCATATTGAGGGAAATGGTGGGTCGTGAGAGACTCGAACTCTGTGACCCAACGCCCATCACCAATGAAATAAGGGCCTTCACCGTCGCGGTTTCTAAGGCTGTGTACCAGTCCCGTGTCCCGACTTGCAAGGACGAAGCGCGGCGTTGACCTCGTCCAAGGCCACAGGAGCAAAAACCATAATCACATGCCCCATCTTGTAAGTGCCGCTTCCGCATCTTCGGGCGCAGCCTTGATCCTCAGAACCGACTGACGGGTCAGCCCTGTTTCTCTGGCGATGACGGACGCGCCCTGCCCCAGTTCCAACTGACTTAGCACCTTTTCAAAAGCCTCTCGGTCATAGCTAGGCTTCTTGCCACGGTACTTGGTCTCGTTGGCTCTAGCAGTTGTTATACCGGCCCTCTGAGCCTCTTTCGTGGCTTCTGCCTGTGCCTGTGCCGTTGCAGCCATGAAGGCTATGAGAGCGTCTCTGACGGCCTCCTGCATGGGGTCTGTGGTTGATCCATCGAAGACCAGTCCATTGATGACCGTGCGGATCACCACGCCCTTTCGCATGAACTCGCGGATCGTGTCGGTCACATCCTGATAGTTCCGACCAAGGCGGTCTACCCAGCGCACGACCAAGGTGTCCCCACGCCGCAGTATGTCAAAGAGCCTGCGCCCTTCCTCACGTTCCCTGAGTGCCGTGCTTACGCCTGATACGCCGTGATCGGCCACCACCTCATCGATCTTGAAACCAGCCGCCTCTGCTTGGGACTTCTGATGGTCCAAGTTCTGTTCGTTGGTGGAGACGCGGGCATAAAGGATGGTGGCCATGACGATGTCCTCAATGTGTCCGTAAAGGTTGCGTCCGCTAAAAGAAGTGTACGAAGACAAAAGTCAACCCTTACGTACACCATTTCCTGCACTATGCGGCGTGACCGTTGCGGTATACCCTATCGGACAGGTCTGGGATTGGTTGCTAAAACACCTCGCCTGTCTCTAGCTCGGGCACGACACCTCGAACCACATCGACAACCCCCGCACCCCACATCATATTACAGTATCGGTTCGCAGCCTGAGCAATGGTGACGTAGTTCCTCGGACATCGCCGATAGAACAGGTGTTTGTCGTGATGAGTCGCCGTCAGCAAACGAGGCATCGTCAAAATCTGCCTGATCTTGGGGTCTTTGCCCGACCTTCCACGGTTAACGAGGT
Source organism: uncultured Paracoccaceae bacterium (assembly GCA_937864535.1). Classification (GTDB taxonomy): domain Bacteria; phylum Pseudomonadota; class Alphaproteobacteria; order Rhodobacterales; family Rhodobacteraceae; genus Marivivens. The sequence goes on along the minus strand of CALMJS010000018.1, from coordinate 172,757 downwards.
CACGCATCCACTCCATCCTAAGGTTCGGGTTTATCGAGTAGACCTGAGCTGCCAAGAGCATGGCCAGTTCAAATAGTTCAGCCTGTTCACGCCTCTTCGACGGACTGTTTGCAGCGTTGGCAGGCGTGATCGCACGGCGTTTCTTTTGTGAGCTGTCCTTCCGACACTTTGGGGAACAGAATGTACGATTAGAGCGGAACGGGAAATCTTGACCACAAGCCGGGCAGGCTCGGGTTTCGCTGTGAGTATCCATGTTGACCTAAAGATGGGCACACTTCGGCAATGGCGAACGAAAGCGTCGTCACCATTAATTAGAAGGGCAGTGTTGCGGAGAATTTCGAGGGCAGAGGATCAAACATTATCCGGTCATTCGACCGTCACACGTCTTTTCCTCCTCCCTCATAAGGGGGCTATAATTCAGCCCATCATCCGCGTTGGTCGACCAGTTGGACCCAGAGGGGGGGGGAAGAATGGCCAAGCTATCCTATGCAATCCCGTCTCGGATTTTTCGACAGAAAATATTGCTGGCACAAAGGAACGGTCGACCCCAGATCATCGAGACCAGTCGTCGTCAGGTCCTCGAAAGTGTCGTCACAATTAGTAACAGGGGCAGTGTTTCGGTCCGCGCCTCAGGCACGGGATCACCTGACACGATCATTGATCAGGCCCGTTTAGACTACCCTCGACTTGCTGTCATAAACAGTCGGGCTAATGCCCGAACACCGGACCTCGGCAGGCCCATGGAGCATTGCCCCTCAACAACCGAAAACCGGCCGGGATTGTTTGGCGTGATAAAGGCGTCAAACGGGAAACTCCTCAGCACACAAACGTCGGCTAATGAGGTGCTGGTCCGCACTTTCGAGAAGCCGACCTCCCGATTGGTGCCAAAGGCGCGTCTCGGTCGGACAATCCCCCCAGAAGATCGATCCAAGAGGAAGGGTTAAATCTCATGAAACCTCAAGGGGGGTACCACGTTTGGTGGTTTCGAGATGGCAGGACGGCCAACTACAAATCAAGATATCGAACAAGCAACAGACCACGTCGAGAGAACGTCTCAGGCTTCCGCGCTAGTTACCACCTTACGATCAAATAGCCACCGCCCATCAATGTTGCCCGTCGCGCGTCCAGCAGGCGGTATAGCCAATTTCACTCACCGCCGCTCCCTCGGCTTCATACTTAATTGAAATAGACCGCACACGATTTTCTTCACCAAACCAGTCATTTCCAACCAAACCTAAGCGGATATCCTGAATAGGCTCTTCCAGAAAACGCGCTCGGGCAAGCCTCCTATCAATAAACGCATCATGGCTAGTGCCATCGTAAAGGTGGTAAGTCAGAGTTAGTTTGTCAGATGAATCACCGGACACATGCAGAGTTAAGCTGTCTTCAAGAACACCGAGGATTGGCAAATCAGCGATCCCATTTTCGTCAAGGACGATGTTTCCCTCGCTAAGCAAAAAGGAGTCAGCATCGCAGGATCCTAATTCGGCACCCTTAACCAGCATTAAAGTACCTAGGAGCACATTTGAGTGCAGTCCATCACGATCTACCTGCCAAACCAACCAATCGCTAGCTGTCAATTTCTGAAACTGCGTCGCAAGAACAACACTCAAACTCGTCTGATGCCCTCCCGCAGCAACCCCAAAATTTTCAACTGTGCCAGTGTAAAACTCGTCAATCCCATTGCCTAGAGAAAATTCAGGAAGAGTCGAATAGCTATCACCTACCAAAATAGCGCCAGCTTCAGTAGCGTCCCCGAAAAGAGATTCAGAATCGCCACTTTCTTGACTTGTGTAAACAAAATCGTCCGTCTTGAAATCCTTTGGATCACACCCTTCGAGCATAAGGCCATACACAAAGTCTGACGGACTATAAACAATAGACTGCTTTTCTAAATCATTCAGTTGTGTAGCATAATCCTCAAAACTCTCTGGGGTCCCATTAAGTTCAGCAGCAATGGCCGCACCCGACAGCCATGCTCCGCGCCCCGTCAAATGATGATCATAGGTTCGCTGAATGTCCTCAGCGGTACGCCCATTATCGTAAATAACGGATAAATCGGGTGATAATATACCCAACTCTCGAAGTTCAGTAATCTTCCGGCGGTACTCGGCCCGCCACCCCTTTGATTTTTCCTGCAGAACAGCCGAAAGAGTCGGAGCACCAGCAAGCGGAATCGGTTCGATTGCGACTACCAATCTAGGACCGATAGTCGAAAGCCTCTCCGATAGCTCAACTATCGCCTTAGCGGCAATATCATCAAAAAGACCCTGACTTACAGACTTTTTTCTCTGCACCCAATTGAAATCAAAATCGAAATCAGCTTCGTCTTCAAGGCTCGCAACATCAAAACACTGTGCAAAGTCATCAGACGCATGAACAGATCCTGCAATCGAAATGATCGATACCGAAATAAGATATCTTAAAGAACAGAAATTCATTCGCAAGCCCTCTAGTCGGTCAACTTTTCTAGTGTCAAATATCGCTCGGGAATTTCCCAGATTACCACTTCTGGAATTGGTACACCATTCGCCAATTCGGTCAGAAAATTGGTCATCGGGACAAAGGGACCATTTCCCTCTTCAGCCATATTCAAAATGTCTGTTTCACTCGCCTGCTGCAAGAAACCCAGAAAATTCCATTTCGGAATCGCGGAATAACTGGTGCCGACCAATACTGCGTTTACGGTGGCGTCGCCAAACAGTGACCCCGCATCAGCTGTTTCAATAGGCAACGTGCTTTGAACAACGACGCTCTCGGGGTCAAACCCAAATACAGAGGCGAACGGCCCGGTATCGAGAAACGCTAAAAGGTCGCCGTCATGCTCGATGGTCGCTTCGGGTAACGTTTCGAATGTTGTGCGGGTGGATGTCGCTGACCTGATGGCAGGTGCGAGCGCGGCTGCTACCCGCGCGGCCCCTTCCGGTGTCCAATGGGTATCTGTACGTAAAAATGGATCTGAGGTCGATTTGTCACCACCAAGGATCGTCAATAGGTCCACTGTCTGAACACCCAAAGCAGCCAAATCGGCGCGGGTATCCTCATATCGGGCCTCGACCTGTGGCGGGCGAGCCCCGACCACATGTTCTGACATGACCCGCGCCTTATCCGGGAGCAGCGCAACGATAACCGTGCTTCCCATCGCTTGCAGCGTTTCCACATCACTGACAATCCGGGCTACCGAGGCCTGTCTGCGGGCTTCGAAACCATCATCGGCGATGAACTCCTCGTCGGTAAACAACCAACCATTCCGGCCCGGCACTACCCCCGGCAACCCCTCGCCAAAAACCGCATACCTAAACGCCGTCCAACCTTGGATAGAGGCTGTTCGGATAACAAGCGCATCATCGATTGCATCCTCAATCGCGGCTTGCGTGGCACCATCGACGAATGGATCGGCAAAGGGATCCGCCCAGTCCGTCCGAAGCGAGGTTGCCGCTCCGACAACTGTCATGGCCACCATAATCGCTAAGCCTGAATATCGTTCTATCATCATCAGAATTGGAAATAGAGGAATGGTGAATAACTCTGAGACGCCATACGGCTCAAAGCCAGGAAACCAAGAAGCGAAAAGAATACAGCCTGCCGCATTGGCGATAAGGTTGACGGCTTCCAACTAGATACAAGCGGAAGAAACGAGATTGCAGCTGCAACACATAGCATTGTGAGTTCTGAACCACGCAATTGCCACATTACCTCGGGCGAAATCCCTACTCCGTTCATCCCGAACATGCCGCGATACATCGCCCACGCGTCGGACACAGTCGTCGCGCGGAACATAACCCAACCGAGAATCACCAGAACAAAGGTGATCGGAATAGCGGCTGCCTTTGGCCAAATTGTTTCACGACCCTTGGCGCCCAATGCCCGTTCGATTGCCATCCAACCACCATGCCAAGCGCCCCAAGCCAAGAAGGTCCAGTTTGCACCATGCCAAAATCCCCCAAGGAGCATTGTGAGCACCAGGTTGAGATAGGTCCGAGTTTTACCTTTACGGTTCCCGCCTAGCGGAATGTATAGGTAGTCACGCAACCACGTTGATAACGATATGTGCCAACGCCGCCAAAACTCGGTAATAGACTTGCTAATATATGGCGCATTAAAGTTTTCGATAAAATGAAAACCGATCATGAGCCCTAAACCGATTGCCATGGCTGAATATCCAGCAAAATCAAAAAACAGCTGGAACGTATAAGCAAAAGCACCCAGCCAACTTTCGACTAAGGTAGGTGATTGAAGCGCGAAAATGCGATCTGCTAAGGGCGATACACTGTCAGCGATCAAGACCTTCATTGCGAGTCCGGTCAGAAATCGGTAAACGCCCTTGGTGAACAATTCAAAGGAATGCGACCGAGTGATGAACTGGTCCGCCAAATCTTTGTATCGCAAAACAGGACCAGCAATAAGCTGGGGGAACAGCGCACCAAAGGCAAGGAAATCGACAAGCCGACGGGCTGGTGGAGCATCGCGCCGCCAAACATCGACGACATAACTGATCGACTGAAAAGTGTGAAATGATATCCCAATAGGCAATAGGACATCTGGCCAACTTATTCCCGAGGACCCCGAAAAAGCTAAAACAGCATTCGCATTGTCTATAAAGAAATTCGCATACTTGAAATAACCAAGCGCTAGCAGATCAACAGCCACGCCAAAGATCATCGCAGCACGACGACGCTCTACGGTAGCAGCTGTCACGCTAATCTTTGCAGCGTAAAACGAGATGGTAGACATCCCGAAAATGAGGACAAGATATTCCGCTCGCCACCAGCCATAAAACAGATATGAAGCAGCTAGAATAATATAGGACTTTGCCCGCCAAGGAACCAAATAGTAAATTGCTAAAAAGGCAGGCAGAAAAAAGAAGACAAATAGATTGGTAGAGAATATCATTCGACAATTCCGTCGAGGAACTCCGATCTTACATCTCGCACTGCACCATCCGCCGACACCACGACAGAGTGCACTTCGGACCGCCTTAGGGCCAGAGATACACCCTCGCCGATCAACTCGCCATTTTTCAGGACGCCAACCTCAACTTGAATTGGGTTGACTTCTCGCCAGCCAATAGACAGCGGCGCCGTATCAGCAATGATCTCGACCTTTTTATCGGCGGTATAGAGAGAGACCGGAGCGTCCATCAGGTTGACCAAGGCGATAGACACCTTACCGCTTGCAATCTTCGGGGCCACAACGACGATAGGATCAGTCGAACCGTTCGCAATTACGGAAATCAGATCGCCTGGATTGGCAGCGACATCGCCACTATGAACGACAAAGAAATTTTCAAGCGCTGTGTCAGCGCCGGAAAATGTGAGCCCCTGCCAAGTGACCTCCGTTCCCTCTTCAAATCCGAAAAATCGAACAAACGCTGCATCGGGCGGCGGGGGAGCGGCATACAACTCTGCATCCTGTGTGTACGCAGTCGAAGCCAGCAAGACAGTCGCAAGGGCACCCAAAAAGGATCGTCTAAACATCAAAAGCCTCATCGAAATATACGAATGATGAGTAGCACTATCGCAATCAGATGAAAAGCACACTAGTGTGCCAATCCCCCTCGCTACCGGTCTCTTAACGACAAAACCGCAATTTTTGCTGTGAGCAACCCCTTCATGACTGTTGTCTTTGATAATGCGCAGGAGACTTGCAGCTTGGGGAGCAGTCATTTGCCGAGAAAATGTTCGCCATTAGGCCCCTTGGTGGGAGGCCGAGTCGCCGAGTTTAGCTCGGGAAAATCGCGGGATACTCTGGCGTCACAAAGATTTGGACTACAACCCAGCCTGCCTTCCCGACAGACACTGACGTTTTCGGCTTATGAGCTCACGATACAAATATTCTTGTTGCCTTGATCATACTAGGCCTCGTCTCTTCCGGAGGTTTAGAGAATGCGAGGGCACAGAGGGACAGTTTCCCAGGAACTCGATAGCTAGCGTTTCCTCGCCAAGACGGGCACTCTGCTCCTAAACCTCATACGCAGGCATCTTACCGATCAAAACATTCATCGCCCGCACAGTATGGGCACCGTATCCTGTCGCCGCCCGACCGTCAGAATGGCCCTGTATGGCGTCTGCGAGGCGGTCTTCGCCAAGTTCGCGGGCGACGGTCTTGAAACGATGCCGCCATGCGTGGTTCGGCTGGATGTTTTCGTCGGTCAGGCCCACCACCTCGCGGACCCATTTGCTGACCATGCTACCCGCGCGACCTGCCCTATCTCGCACAATGGCTAGGTCTTCATCGCCCTTGATGAACAGGTAGTCGTCCTTTGACGCTTGCACAAACTCTAGTAGGCCACGTTCGATCAACTGACGATGCAGGGGGACGACACGGAATTCACCGTTCTTGACCGCACCCGCTTCGGGCGTGATCCTGATGCAGGGCAGACCATCATGCTGCTCAACGTCCTGCTTTCGCAGCTGCATGACTTCTGAAATCCTCGCGCCTGTGTGCGCTGCTATGCAAGGCCCCCATTCGATGGACCGCTTGCTCAGCTCATTGTGGCGCGGACTGTCGTGGCGGATGCGGCCTGCGGCCTCGAGGATCATTTTCGCCTCGGCGCCACTGTAGCCCTTGTCCCGCAAGACCTTCTGCTTGCGGACGCGGACTTGCACATCCTTGGCGGGGTTGTCTGGCAACAACTGGCTGCGCACCCCGGCCCCAAAGACGGTCTTCACTGCAACAAGGTACTTTGCCTTGACCGTCTTGGGGGACAGGGCATCCTCACCCGTCATCAGGTTTTCGGTCCAGTCGGCAATTTGGCGGGGCGTGATACGAGCCGCCTCCTAATGGCCAACGAACGCCGCCAGACTGTCGAGGCAGGCGCGATAGGTCTGGGGTGTCCGTGCCGCACCTTCGCCGCGCTGATGCTCTGCCTCCCACCGGGCAAAGAGGTGTGCGAGTGTAACCGTCTCAGTTGCGGCTTGCGTTTGCACCTGTCCATCCAGACGGGGGAACTTCAGCGCGTTCGGGTCCGGTGCGTATTCGCCATCGGCCCGTCGAGCCTGATACAGAGCAATCCGGGCGCTGGCCCGGTTAAAGGCCTCCAGCAAGGCCAGTCGATCAGCAGAGCCCGCACTCAGCCCCTGACGGAGCAGGATGTCATCGACGAAACGACCCAGTGCGTTTTCCAGTTGTGGCTGGTTGCCTTGGCGGTCCCGAGAGAGTTCGACGGCATGCCGCCACTCGTCCGATCCCGATACTGGATCGTCCTCATAGATGGCGCACATATCCCTGTAAAATTGCCCCGCCAGAGACTCGATCTGTTTGGGTGACAGTTTGTAGGCTCTGCCCCTGACACAGCCCTGTAGCGCTCCCAAAGCTGCTGGAGAGACGCAGACAGGGATGTGTTACCGCTGCCGTGCAAGGGTGGCGTCCTTGGTCCACAAAGAGACCTTGATATCATCCCCAAGCTTGACCGCGACCAGCTCTCCAGCAACTTCCAGGTTGACCACAGTTCCCCTGAGCCGCTGCGCGAGGTCAGCAGGAACACGCTGCCTGAGATAATCGGGAGACGCTTTATCGCGCTGCCAAGGAGTAGCCATTCGTAGCCCCATGTGTACCAGTCCTGTGTACCAGTTGGGCGACAGAAAAGGTCCAAAGAACCAATAGTTTAGCGATTTCAATGGGATGAAATGGTGGGTCGTGAGAGACTCGAACTCCCGACATTCTCGGTGTAAACGAGACGCTCTACCAACTGAGCTAACGACCCGGTGTGCTGCGTTTAGCGGCTGTCGCCAGCGGGCGCAAGGGGGGCCGCGCGTTTATTTGTAAATTTCGTGCTGACCGTTGATAATTCTATAGATTTCCCCCTGCCCGCCCGGCAAATCCCGCAGCCGATCCCGGCCCCATCCCATCGCTCTTGTCCGCAAGAACCGCGAGGTCATGCCGTGCGTGACGATCACTGTCGGGCGCACGATTGCATCCAGAACCCTGCCGACCCGATCCCATAGCGCATCAAAGGTTTCGGCGTTCGGGGCACGGGCATAAAAATCCATAAAATGTTCGTTTTCTACCGGCGCGGGCCAACGACGGTCGATTTCCGCACGGTCGAGTCCGACCCAATCGCCCATCGCGATCTCGCGCAGGTCATCCACGGCGCGGATACTACATCCGGTCAACTGGGCGATCGGCTCGGCGGTGGCGATGGCGCGCCCCTGAGGGCTGGACCACAGATCATGGGTCTGCGGGGTGACCACCGCCGCCAATGTCCGGGCCATGTCGGAGGCCTGCTGTCGCCCTGCCCCGGTCAGCGCGGAATCAAGCCCGCCCTGCATGCGGGCCGCGCGATTCCATTCGGTTTCGCCATGGCGCAGCACAAAAATCTCAGGCAGTGTCATCGGCCACCTCAAACGAAAAGGGCGCACCCGATGGATGCGCCCGAAATTCTGGTGGGTGATAAGAGATTTGAACTCCTGACATCTTCGATGTGAACGAAGCGCTCTACCACTGAGCTAATCACCCGATGGGCGGTCGTTTAGCCTTACTCTGCCGGCTCTGCAAGAGGGGCGTCGGCATCTTTTGCAATTTCTTGCGCCGATGGCGACTTGAGCTTCATCGTCAGCATCTTGCCCTTGGGCAGATCCTTGGACTTGATGACTTTGATACGACCCAGCGGCGGCAGGACCAGTTCTTCACCAGCCATCAGGGCGTCGCTGAGTGCGGCAAGGATCGCATCCGTCGCCGGTTTCAGGTCTTTCTTCTTGAGGCCGGACTTATCTGCTGCGCGCGCGATCAGATCGGTTTTCTTGAGGCTCGGCGCTTTGACGTCTGCGTCATCAGCCGGGGCAGCAACAGTTTTAGGAGAGGTCGCCATGAGACTAATACCTTAGGAGGTTACAATGGCTACCATCATACCCCGCAAAAAATGAAAGAGCAGCGAATTTTTGATGACAATGGCGAATTCACACCGCTTTGAACGGTTTTGCCTCTAATAGAAGCGAAAAAGGGCGCCCGAAGGCGCCCCGTTCCCTATTCTTGCGTCAATGCGCGAGCGCAGCCGCTCCACCGCTGGCCGTCAACGCCGCAGCCGCTGCGGCCTCTTCAGCCTCTTCGTCCCATTCGATGGGGTCGGGCTGACGGACCAAGGCGTGGCTGAGAACCTCGGACACATGGGTGACCGGAATGATTTCCAGCCCCTCTTTGACGTTGTCCGGGATATCCGGCAAATCCTTGACGTTCTCTTCGGGGATCAGAACCGTCTTGATGCCGCCCCGCAGCGCCGCGAGCAGTTTTTCCTTGAGACCGCCAATGGCGCTGGCATTGCCGCGCAACGTCACCTCGCCCGTCATAGCGATATCCTTGCGGACCGGGATCTGGGTCAGCACCGACACAATCGCCGTCACCATCGCCAGACCCGCCGAAGGACCATCCTTGGGCGTGGCACCATCGGGCACGTGGACGTGGATGTCGATCTTGTCGAACCGGGTCGGTTTCACGCCCAGTTGCGGCGACACGGACCGCACATAGGACGATGCCGCCTCGATCGATTCTTTCATCACATCGCCTAGTTTACCGGTGGTCTTCATCCGGCCCTTGCCCGGCAGGCGCAGCGCCTCGATGCTCAGCAATTCACCGCCGACCGAGGTATAGGCCAAACCGGTGACGACACCGACCTGATCCTCTTTCTCGGCCAGACCATAGCGATAGCGCGGCACGCCCAGATAATCGTCCAGATTGCTCTCGGTCACTTCGACATGGCCGGTTTCTTTCTTGACGATTTTGGTGACCGCCTTGCGGGCGACCTTGGCCAGTTCGCGTTCCAGATTCCGCACGCCCGCCTCGCGGGTGTAGGTGCGGATAACCTCGGTCAGAGCCTCGTCGGTCATGCCGAATTCCTTGGCGCGCAAACCGTGGTTTTTCAATTGCTTGGGCAGCAAATGCTGACGGGCAATCTCGCGCTTTTCGTCCTCGGTATAGCCCGACAGCGGAATGATCTCCATCCGGTCCAAGAGCGGCCCCGGCATGTTGTAGCTGTTCGAGGTCGTCAGGAACATCACGTTCGAGAGGTCATATTCGACCTCCAGATAGTGATCGACAAAGGTGCTGTTCTGTTCGGGGTCGAGCACCTCGAGCATCGCAGAAGCCGGATCGCCACGGAAATCCTGCCCCATCTTGTCGATTTCATCGAGCAAGATCAGCGGGTTCGTGGTTTTCGCCTTTTTCAGCGCCTGAATGATCTTGCCGGGCATCGAGCCGATATAGGTCCGCCGGTGACCGCGGATTTCGGATTCGTCCCGCACACCACCAAGACTGATGCGGATAAATTCGCGGCCCGTCGCCTTGGCCACGGACTTGCCAAGGCTGGTTTTCCCCACGCCCGGAGGCCCGACGAGGCACAGGATCGGCCCCTTCAGTTTGTCACTGCGGCTCTGGACCGCCAGATATTCGACGATGCGTTCCTTGACCTTATCCAGACCGTAATGGTCTGCATCGAGGATCGCCTCGGCCTTGCCCAGATCCTTTTTAACGCGCGATTTCACGCCCCACGGAATCGCCAGCAGCCAGTCCAGATAGTTGCGCACCACGGTGGCTTCGGCCGACATCGGCGACATCGACTTGAGCTTTTTCAGCTCGCCCTCGGCCTTTTCGCGGGCCTCTTTCGACAGCTTGGTTTCAGCGATGCGCTTTTCCAGCTCGGCCACTTCGTTCTGGCCTTCGTCGCCGTCATTCAGTTCGCGCTGAATGGCCTTCATCTGTTCGTTCAGATAATATTCGCGCTGGGTGCGCTCCATCTGGTTTTTGACGCGGGTCTTAATCTTTTTCTCGACCTGCAGGACCGACATTTCGCCCTGCATGAGCCCATAGACCTTTTCCAGACGCTCGCTCACGGTCACGGTTTCCAAAAGCTCCTGCTTCTGGGTGACATTCACGCCCAAGTGGCCAGCAACCAGATCCGCCAGTTTCGACGGTTCAGTGGTTTCGCCGACGGTGGCCAGAGCCTCTTCGGGGATGTTTTTCTTGATCTTGGCGTAGCGTTCGAATTCATCGCCGACCGACCGGACCAAGGCGGGCAGTTCCTCTTCGGCACCGACCACCTCGGTCAGGACTTCGGCCTCGGCCTCGAAAAACGCCTCGTTTTCAATGAATTTGGTGATGCGCACACGGCTCTTGCCCTCGACCAGCACCTTGACGGTACCGTCGGGCAGTTTGAGCAGTTGCAGCACATTGGCCAGAACGCCGTGGCTGTAGATATCGTCGGTCGCCGGATCATCCTGACCGGGGTCCTTCTGGCTCGACAACAAAATCTGCTTGTCGTCCTGCATCACCTCTTCGAGGGCGCGGACCGATTTTTCACGTCCGACAAACAGCGGCACGATCATATGCGGGAATACGACGATGTCGCGCAGCGGCAGAACCGGGTAAGAGGTGATATGGGGTTCTTCCATGCTCTTGTCCTTTATCTTGGCAAGATGGTCGACCCCGATGCGGGCGTCTGGCCATCTCCACATTAGAGGATACACATGGACCCTCTGGCGGCGGGTTTCAAGCATCCTCATACCAATGATAGTCTGCGCCCTCGTTTTCGGGGCTGCAAGGGCGCAATCCCTCAAAACACCGCGACCGCGCCAAACAGCCGCCACATTCTCCGGTCAAATCGATTTTAGTATTCCAATTTTATTACCGAGGGTTCTCGTGGGTCACGTTTTGACATTCTTTCAGTCTCAGGCACGGCGCATTCTGTTCGTCTGCGGCATGGGCAGCCTCGGGTCGATTTTGATCGCGGGACCAACCGCAATGGCGGCGGGACTGGCAATCGGCGCGATCTGGCTGGTGATTTTCCTGTGTTACACCATGCCCCGCCTGCGCACCGCGTCTGAATCAATCGCACTCGGGCTATTCCTGACCGGGCTTTTGCCGGTGCCCAATCACGTGGTCCCCGCCTCCCTGGTCGGTCTGTCATTCCTGTCCCACTGGTTGCTATACGGTCCTTGGGCGGATCGTCTGGTGCCGGGCATTTCACTGATCGTTGATCGGCAGGCGACCATCGCCGGCCGCCCCGATGAAATCTGGTCTGCGCTGATCCCCGCCGCCTCGACCCGCGACCGGTACTGGAATAACGCCCTCGTCGATTTCTGCGCCGATCCGGATGACGAGGACACGACCTATCTCCGGTTCAAGCAACCCTCTGGCCTGATGGACGAGGTGACGCTGACGTTCCTCGAGGTCATCCCCGGCAAGTACTGCAAATTCATGCTCGAGCGGGGCGAGTTCCATGACCGGAACGACGTGACCCTGGCCATCACCATCGACCAGACTGGCCCCAGAGAGTGCCGGGTGTCCAGCCATCTGGAACAACATGACCTGCCGCCGCGGATGGCCTTTGCCCGCTGGTTCGACAATTGTCCCGATGACAAGATCGACGGACTGGCTGTGGCGCGCAACATTGCCCAATCTCACGTCAAATGGACCATGTTTTTCGGCAGAACCCCGGTTCATTCAGCCTGAAGCGGAATTAGACCTTGATTATCAAGGCAAGCCTGAGTTTACCTATGGTTGTATTGCTCCATTTGTATAGGTAACTCATGTTTTCTCTGACCCATCTGTTCGGGGCCATCACCCTAGCGGGGGTTGCGGCTGCCACGCCTGCAATGTGCCAAGGATCGATCACTACGCAAAACCTGCCGAATTACATTCGCGCCTGTTCCAGCGGCGATGGCGTGACCTGCAATATTTTGGCGCAGTTTTTGGCGAACGAAGCCGAAATTCGGGCGATGGGACTGCGCTACGATTTGAAAATTGCGCTCAACATCGCCGAATCCGGCTGCGATTTGGGTCAGCCGCAGTCCTGTTTGTTGGCCGGTCGCATTCTGGGCGGGGCGCTGACCTCGCCAGAGGTGACGCCCAACCGGCAAGAGGCTAATTCCTATCTGACCCGCGCCTGTGACGCGGGCCTCGAGGACGCCTGTACGGTGTTGGCCAACGGGTCCTGACCGCGATCAGAGCGGGTCGATATCGCCTTCGGCCCGCTGCGCATGGAACGAGGCTTCGAAGGCGGCGAACTGCCCTCTGGCGATGGCGTCGCGCATGCCCTGCATCAACTCCTGATAATAATGCAGATTGTGCCAGGTCAGCAGCATGCCGGCAATCATTTCGCCCGCCCGCACAACGTGGTGCAGATAGGCGCGGCTATAGTTGCGGCAGGCCGGACAGGTGCAATGTTCATCCAGCGGACGCGGGTCCTCGGCATGGCGGGCGTTGCGCAGGTTCACCTGCCCCCGCCGCGTCCATGCCTGCCCCGTGCGACCGGACCGGCTGGGCAGCACGCAGTCCATCATATCGATGCCCCGGGCCACCGCGCCGACGATGTCGTCAGGTTTACCCACGCCCATCAGGTAGCGCGGTTTATCGGTGGGCAGGAAATCCGGCGCATAGTCCAGCACGCCGAACATCGCCTCTTGGCCCTCGCCCACGGCCAGCCCGCCAACCGCATAGCCGTCGAACCCGATCTCGACCAGCGCCTTGGCACTCTCTTCGCGCAGATGCGGGGTGACACCGCCCTGCATGATGCCGAACAGCGCATGGCCCGGACGATCGCCAAAGGCATCGCGCGACCGCTGCGCCCACCGCATAGACAGGCGCATGGATTCCGCCACGCGCGTATCATCCGCAGGCAGCGCCGGGCATTCGTCGAAACACATCACAATGTCCGAGCCCAGCAATTTCTGGATTTCCATCGACCGCTCTGGCGACAAGAAATGCCGCGACCCGTCAATGTGGGATTTAAAGGTCACGCCGTCTTCGGTCAGTTTGCGCAGGTCCGACAACGACATGACCTGAAACCCGCCAGAGTCCGTCAGGATCGGTTTCGACCAGTTCATGAACCGATGGAGCCCGCCCAGTTTCGCGATCCGCTCGGCGGTCGGGCGCAGCATCAGGTGATAGGTATTGCCCAGCAGAATATCGGCCCCGGTCGCCGCAACGCTCTCGGGCATCATGGCCTTGACCGTCGCTGCGGTACCCACAGGCATAAAGGCCGGCGTGCGAATATCACCACGCGGCGTATGAATTACGCCGGTGCGGGCCTTGCCATCAGTGGCCTTTAGATCAAACGAAAAACGGGTCATAGAGTCCTCCGGTCGGGCTGGGCGCTGATACGCGCTTCTGCCCCCAAAGAAAAGCCGAACGTGGCGGTTCAGCTCAGGATCGCCTTGGACAGGTCCGTCAGCATCGCCGTCAGATCCGCCTGCCGATCCAGAGCATCCACAAAAATGGTATGCCAGAGCGCCAAAAGTTCCGGCTCGCGTTCGTCAAAGCTGTGTTTCCCGATGTCGAACCCGATCGCGGCCGCCCCGACGATGGTTTGCTCGAACACGATCGGCACCAGCACCGCAGACACCATTTTCCCGCCGGTGCCATTGACCAGAGGATGTTTCGCCATCGCCTTGGTATCGACCTGCAGCAGCTCGACGTCCGCGGTTCGCGGGCGCAGGGACAATCCTGTCGTCAGCACATAGTCGATCACCGGATCGGGCAGGTTATGGGCGCCCACCAGAACATCGCGATCCGCCGCGAATAACCAGATCGTGCCGAAATCCCCCTCGAGCAACCGAACGACGAGGCTGGACATCGCATCGAACAAGGCGCTGCGGCCAATCCCCAGTTCGGCGAGGTCGTCTCCGGTCCGGCCCTGATAGAGTTGTGAGCGGATGTTGATCATATGCGCGCCAATCGTTCGGTTGCGAGGTCGGCGATATTGATCAGGTTCAGCTTGACCCGCGCGCGGCGTTCGATTTGCCGCACGCAGACATTGGCAGCCGCCAGAACAAAGGCCCTCTCCTCGGGGGTAATCGGGTTACGCACCCGGTCATCGCTCACATAAAACGCGCCGATCGGGGTCCCGGCAATGCGCAGCGGCACCAGGATCGCACTGGCAACCTTTGAACCGTCGACCGGATTCAGCCGATGGTCCGGCCGTTGACGGGCGATGTCGTAATAGTCGATCACCTCGAGTTGCAAATCGGCGCTGGTCAGAAACCGGTTTATCGGCCCCGCCTGGACCGCAAAGCCGCCGATCAGATGCACCGTCGTTGCCTGATAGAGACCGATCCCGGCAGAATGGCGGCGCAATCGCAACGCAACTAGGCGCGCGAGGTCATCCATGACCTCCGACCGACGAAAGTCCAACTGGGCAATGACGCGCAGAGGATCCATCCGCGTCAAGAGGTCATCAAGCGTGGTTATCGACATGAAACGCTCCTTTCGAAAGTGGCGGAAGTTTGCGTTCGGAAAAACCATACCTAACGCCAATCTGGGGCTGCATGGCCCCGACCGCAAGCCCCAAAATCTGGGTCCGATTGACTATTATTGCCGCAGTTTGCCGCGAAAAGCGTGCGGCCGACGGCAAAAACAACAATTGCCCTGCTCTTTACCTCTGGCGACGAAAATCCTATATGAACCGTCAGGTATTCAGAGGACGACCACATGACCGACGCACAAGGCAATGTTGAAGGCACGCCGTTGATCCGCCCTTCGACGACGGATCACCCGCTCTATGACGCTGTGGTGGACGCGTGCCGGACGGTATTTGACCCTGAAATTCCCGTGAATATCTACGATCTCGGGCTGGTTTACACCATCGACCTGAACGACGATGGCGACGCCAGGATCATTATGACCCTGACCGCTCCGGGCTGTCCGGTGGCGGGTGAAATGCCCGGCTGGGTGCAGGACGCGGTTGGCGCCATGCCCGGCATCCGTTCGGTCGATGTGGACCTGACGTGGGAGCCGCAGTGGGGCATGGAAATGATGAGCGACGAAGCGCGGCTCGAGCTCGGGTTTATGTGATCGCCACCCCACTTGAGTGTTACGGGCCCCGCCCCTAGATTGATGGCAAAGGAGAACGTCATGTTCGGCATTCCCGGCAAACAGGCCGTCACGATGACCCCGGCTGCGGCCAAGCAGATTTCCCGCCTGATGCAAAAAGGCGGCCATCAGGGCCTGCGCATCGGCGTGAAAAAGGGCGGCTGTGCGGGCATGGAATACACCATGGACTATGTCAGTGACGTATCGGCCATGGATGAGGTCGTCGAACAGGACGGCGCGCGCATCCTGATTGCGCCGATGGCCCAGATGTTCCTGTTCGGCACCGAAATCGACTATGAAACCAGCCTGCTGGAATCGGGATTCAAATTCCGCAATCCCAATGTGGTCGATGCCTGCGGCTGCGGCGAATCCATCAAGTTTGACGAGAAGCTGACCCAGGGACAGTGATCATCGCTGTCTAGCTCTTCCCCCTTTGCGTCAGGGTTGCTACTGCTACCGCGCAAGAGGAATGGAGGATCGACATGCGTCGCAAGCTCGCTGCTGGTAATTGGAAAATGAACGGGACCGCCGATGATCTGGCGCAGATCGAGGCGTTGACCGCCGCCTTTGCGGCGCCGTCGGTCGATCTCCTGATCTGCCCCCCCGCGACGTTGATCGCGCAGATGGTCTGGAAAAAGGGCGCTCACCCTCTCGCCATCGGTGGACAAGACTGCCACACCGCCGCAAAGGGCGCCCATACCGGCGATATTTCGGCCCCTATTCTGGCCGCTGCCGGTGCAACCGCCGTGCTGGTCGGCCATTCGGAACGCCGCACGGATCATCAGGAAACCGACGCGCTGGTGTCAGTCAAGGCAACGGCGGCCTACGACGCGGGCCTGACTGCGGTGATCTGCATCGGCGAAACCTTGGCCGAACGCGAGGCCGGCACCACCCTGGACGTTGTCCGCAACCAGTTGGCCGGATCGATTCCCGACGCCGCCACTGCCGCGAATACCGTCATCGCCTATGAACCCGTTTGGGCCATCGGCACCGGCAAGATCCCGACCATCGAACAGATCGCCGAAGTGCACGGCTTTATCCGGTCCGAACTCACCGCACGCTTTGCCGCCGAGGGCGAAGGCATGCGCGTACTCTATGGCGGATCGGTGAAACCGTCGAATGCTGCGGACATCTTTGCCGTGGCGGATGTGGACGGCGCGCTGGTGGGCGGCGCGAGCCTCAAGGCAGACGACTTTGGTCCGATCATCACCGCGCTAGAGGCCACGGTCTAACCGATGAAAAACGCCTCCCCCGACGCCCGCATGATCGAAGGTCTGCAATTGCTGAGGGGGATCGCGGCCACGCTGGTCGTGGGGTTCCATCTGCTCGGCGCGGGCCTGTCCCGGCCGGGCGCGGAGCTCGGCTCCTTTGCACTGTTCGTCAATGGCGAGGCCGGGGTCGATCTGTTCTTTGTCCTGTCGGGCTTCATCATCTATGTCACCGCGCATCGGTCGCCAACGCTGACACCGGCGCGGTTCCTGTCTGCGCGGTTCTGGCGGATTTTTCCGCCCTATTGGGCCGTGCTCTTGGCGACGATGAGCGTCACGCTGGCCGCAACTCTCGCCCTTGGGCTGACCGAACCGATGCCGACCCCATGGCAGGTTTTCGTCTCTTTCTTTTTGTTGCCCCTGCCGGACCACGTGATCATCATCGCATGGACACTGGGCCTTGAGCTGACGTTCTATCTGTTATTCGCGGCAACTTGGCGGCGCGGGAACCGGTGGCTGCTGGGCGCAATCGGCCTCTGGGCGCTCTTTGCGCAACTCTGTCACTGGGACGTGATCGACCTGCCGCAAGTCTGGGCCGTCCTGACCAACAGCGTCGTCGCGGAATTTCTGTACGGGCTGATCATCGCGCAGGTCTGGATATCTGGCCGCAGCCGCTGGCACCGGATAGCGCTGGTGGTCGGCACGCTCTGGATGATCGCCCATGTCACCGGCCTGTTGCCGCACCTGCCGTCAGTTGGACGAGAGATCAACGCAGGCCTGCCGGCGGCTCTGATCGTCTACGGCTTGGTCGGCCTACCGATCCGACTGCCCCGGTGGTGCCTGACGTGGGGAGAGGCGTCCTATCTGCTGTATCTGTCGCATCTGCTGGTATTCCGGGTTGTCGGCCAGATCTGGATGAAAATCGGCCCCGACCCCTATTCGCATTGGCTGTCGATGGCCGCGCTGGGGGCAATCGCCACGGCGGCGGCGATCCTAGGCACGGTCTATCTGGAACGACCCTATCAGCGGTTCTATCGCAAACGGATTTTGCACCGCAGCCCCACATAAAAATGGCGCCCCGAAGGGCGCCACAGGTGGCCATTTCCGGCACTAGTTTGTTATCAGTTCCGGTCCCATGATGCTGTTGGGCAGCACGGTCGAGATCCACGGCACATAGGTGATCAGGATCAGGAAGACGAACAACACCGCGAGGAACGGCAGCGCCGCCCGCACCACGCCCATGACCGACATCCCCGCCACGCCAGAGGTGACAAAGAGGTTCAGACCGACCGGCGGGGTGATCATGCCGATTTCCATGTTCACGACCATGATGATCCCCAGATGGATCGGGTCGATGCCCAGTTCGATGGCAATCGGGAACACCAAGGGCGCAACGATCACGATCAGACCCGACGGCTCCATGAACTGGCCACCGATCAGCAGGATCACGTTGACCACGATCAGGAACGAAATCGGCCCCAGACCCGCGCCCAAGAGCGCGTCGGTGATATGCTGCGGGATTTGTTCATCGGTCAACACGTGCTTGAGGATCAGCGCGTTGGCGATGATGAACATCAGCGTGATGGTCAGCTTGCCCGATTCAAACAGCGTCTTGCGGGTGTCGCGGTGGAAGAACCCGGTGATAATCGCCTGCGGTTTTTGCAAGAGCGAGGCCGGCTTGCCTTCGCGGGCCAAGGGGCCCATGTCGCGGTACACGTAGGTGGCGATCAGGAACGAATAGACAGCGGCGACAGCGGCGGCCTCGGTCGGGGTGAATGCGCCGCCCTTCCAGTAGATCAGCGACAGACCGTCTTCAAAGCGGACCCACGGATGGCCATAGATGCCGCCCATGATGATCGCGATCAACAGCAGACCCCAGAGCGCTTCGCGGAACGAGGTGAGGATTTCCCCCCAGCCCTGCCATTCGCCCTTGGGCATGTTTTTGATGCGGGCCATGATGTAGATGGTCACCATCAGCATCACACCGGCCAGAATGCCCGGAATAACACCGGCAAGGAACATCCGGCCCACCGACACGTCTGTGGCCGAGGCATAGACCACCATCACGATGGACGGCGGGATCAGGATGCCCAGCGTCCCGGCGTTACAGATCACGCCAGCGGCGAAATCCTTGGTGTAGCCAGCCTGACGCATGGCGGCGATCACGATCGACCCGATGGCGACCACCGTCGCCGGGGACGATCCCGACAGCGCGGCGAACATCATACAGGCGAACACACCCGCAATCGCCAGACCGCCCTGCAAATGCCCGGTACAGGCAATCGCGAACCGGATGATCCGCTTGGCCACACCGCCCGTCGACATGAACGACGACGCGAGGATAAAGAACGGGATCGCCAGCAGCGTATAGTGCCCGGCCATCGCCTGATACATCGACTGCGCCACCGAGGCGAGCGAGGTCTCGGAAAAGGCCAAGAGAAAGATCGTCGACGCCAGACCGAGGCTGACCGCAATCGGCACCCCAATTAGCAGCAGGCCGACAATCAAGAGAAAGAGAATAACGACTTCCATGGCTCAGGACTCGCGGTTGAGGGCGGCGACTTCTTCGACCGCGTCTTCGGCTTCGTGGCTGACGATCAGGCTCGTGGTCTCGCCGCGCACGATCCGCAGACTGGCCTGCACCAGCCGCAGCAGGATCAGCGCGGCAGAGATCGGCAGGATCAGATAGGGCACCACGCGGGGCATTTTGCTGTAGGCATCGCCGTAGTTGATCAGATCCTCGAGAAACCGCAGGAAGCCCGGCATCGGGATCTGGTCGGTTTCAAAGTAGGAGGTGCCGCGCGCCGAGAAGTTCAGCCCGGTCGGCAACCAGCGACCCGTCGTCGGTGGCAGGTCTGCAAACGGCGCCCAATAGTCCCATGCGCCTTTGGCCAGCAGCACCGCATAAAACAGCGTCAAGGCGGCAGCCAGCAGCCCCAGCAGGCGACGTTTCGGCGCAGAAACCATGTTCAGTACGGCATCGACACCCAGATGGGCAGTCACCTTAAAACAATAGGCCACGCCGAACAGCACGAGCCACGAAAAGAGCGTCAGGACGACCTCCAGGCTCCAGATCAGGCTGGCGTTGAACACATAGCGACGGATCACGTTGATGAACGTCAGGGCGGTCATCAGCCCCAGCATCAGCGCGATCGCGTTTTCTTCAAAGTCATGGATGAAACGGGCGACGGGCCCTTTGGCCTCATACTTCCACGGTGCGCTCATGGTCCCCTCACGAGTGTGTATGGTGGTTACAGCGCGGCCCGGCGCCCTGTTGACGCCGGGCCTGTTTAGCAATTGGACAGATTAGAACTGTTCGTTGATCGCCAGTGCGGCGTCGATGTTCTCTTGGCCGACTTCTTCGGCGAACTTGTCCCAAACCGGCTTCATCGCAGCCAGCCATTCGGCACGCTGGGCATCGTCCAGTTCACGGATCACACCGCCAGCGTCGAGGATCGACTGACGTGCAGCCGCGTCAACCTCGGCCACAGCGCCGTTGCGTTCGGTGGTCACCTCATGCAGGATCCCCAAGAGTTGCTCGCGCACTGCCGGATCGAGACTGTCGAGGAAGTCGACCGACGAAATGACCATGTAGTCCAGCACGCCGTGGTTGGTTTCGGTGATACCGTCCTGCACTTCAAAGAACTTCTGGCCATAGATGTTCGACCAGGTGTTTTCCTGACCGTCCACAACGCCGGTCTGGAGCGCGCCGTAGACTTCGGCAAAGGCCATCGGCTGCGGCGAGGCACCAAGGGCCTCCATCTGGGCGACCAGAACGTCAGAGGGCTGCACGCGGAACTTGAGGCCAGCGGCATCGGCGGGCGACAGCAGCGGCTTGTTCGCCGACATCTGCTTCATGCCGTTGTGCCAGTAACCCAGACCCTGAACGCCACGGCGCTGCATGGAGTCGAGCATCGCAATGCCGGTTTCCGAAGCCTGGAACGCATCGACGGCCTCGATGTTCTTGAACAGGAACGGCAGGTCGAACAGGCGGAACGCTTTGGTGATCGATTCAAACAGCGACAGCGAGGGAGCAGCGAACTGGACGTCGCCGCGCAGCATGGCTTCGATCACCTGTTCGTCGGTGTAGAGGGTCGAGTTCGGGAACACTTCCATGCACATGGCGCCGTCCATCTCGGCGTTCACACGCTCCATGAACAGATTGGCAGCGATACCTTTCGGGTGCTTGTCGGTGTTGGTGACGTGGCTGAACTTGACGACGATTTCGCCTTCGTCACAGCCAGCCGGATCGGCGTAGGCGGCAGAGGCAGCAACAGCAAGAGCAGCGGCGGAAACCGCCAGTTTGGTGAATTTCATTAGATCCTCCCAAAGGGTCGTTTCGCCCCATTCGGGGCAGGTACGCCTAAAAAGGGATCAACATGCAAACCACGCAAGCCATTATTGCCCAATACGCATAACTCATGGTTTATCTACTATCGTCAGATACTTAGTAAGCAAAATTCATGCGACCATCTGTCTGCGGCACCGCAGCATGGCGGATTTCCACACAGGGCGTTAGCGTCAACTGTGCGGATTTCCACACAGGCCCAAGACCGACTCGCAGCGGCGTGATCGGTCACAGACGATAGGACTCGGGCCGCAAATCATATTTCGTCAACTTGTCGTAGAACGTTTTGCGCGGCAGTTTCAGCGCCCTGGCGGCCTCGGTCGCGTTGCCGGAATGGCGGGTCAGCGCCTCGATCAGCAGGGATCGTTCGACCTGTGCCAATTGCTCGACCAGTCCCAGATCCTGATCCGCGACATCGTCACCATCCGCCAGCCCCATGACAAAGCGCATCGCCGCGTTCATCAGGGCCCGCGCATTGCCCGGCCAGTCCTGCGCCATGAGCCGCGCGATAATTTCGGGGGTAATGGCCGGTTGCGGCAGGCCGGACTGTTCGCAGGCGATATCCACGTAGTGACGGAACAGCACCGGGATATCCTCGACCCGTTCGCGCAGCGGGGCGATGCGGATCGTTGCCGCCTGAAGACGGTAAT
Organism: uncultured Paracoccaceae bacterium; assembly: GCA_937864535.1. Taxonomy (GTDB): domain Bacteria; phylum Pseudomonadota; class Alphaproteobacteria; order Rhodobacterales; family Rhodobacteraceae; genus Marivivens. The sequence goes on along the minus strand of CALMJS010000018.1, from coordinate 150,753 downwards.
AAAGGTCGGGCAGGAACCGGCTCTCTTCGACCTCGCGGCTCAGATCGGCATAGGTCCCCGCCATCACACGGGGGCGGTCATGGCCCTCCATCAGGTCCAGCAGGGTGAACTGCGCCGTCATCGACAGGGCGGCGATTTCGTCCAGAAACAGCGAGCCGCCAGCGGCCTGGGTCATTGCCTGCACCACATCGTCCGACGATAGCGGCGCGGCGGGCAATTTGAGAAACGGCGCGTTCGAGCGGGCCGAGAGCAGATGCACCACCTCGGCCAGTTTATGCGTCAGAACCCCCGGCTCTCCGGTAATCAGCACATCGGCAGAGGTCCGCGCCACGGCGCGCGCAGTTTCGCGCTGTTTATGCGCCTGCGCCGAGGTGCCGCGCAAAATCCGCGCCGCTGCATCGCCGGTTTCCACCTCGCGCCGCAGTCGCCGGTTTTCCAGGACCAGATCGCGGGTCTTGAGTGCCTTTTCGACCGTCGACAGGAAATCCTTGGGTGCGCAGGGTTTTTCCAGAAAACTGAACGCGCCCGACGAAATCCCGCGCACCGCCATCGGCACATCGGCCTCACCCGTCAAGAGGATCACCGGCAGTTCCAGATCGACGCTGCGGGTATATTCCAGCAGTTGGAACCCGTCCTTGCCCGGCATCCGCACGTCGGTGACGATGATGCCTTCGAACCCTTTGACGATATGATCCTTGGCCTCGACATAGGACCCGGCGAGGATCGGCACCAGATCCGCCAGTTCCAGCGTTTGCCCCAGCGCCTCGCGCACCTCGCGGTCGTCGTCGATCAACAGAACCTTACGCGTCATTGCGGACCTCTTTGTTTACCGCGTCGAGTTCGATGGAGAACACCGCGCCGCCCTCGGGGTGGTTTTGGCCTTTGATCGCGCCGCCAAAGCTCTGGACCAGACCATAGGAAATCGACAGCCCCAGCCCCAGTCCTGCCGCCGCGCCGACCTGTTTGGTCGTATAGAACGGATCAAAGATTTTCTCGGGATCATCAATGCCCGGCCCGTGATCGCGCACCGACACGGTAATCCTGTCGCCGATCTGCGCCGCCAGATCGACGACCGGCGCCTCTTGGCCCTCCATCGCGTCGATGGCGTTCGAGATCAGGTTCAGCAGCACCTGTTGCAGACGGACCTCACCGGCACGCACCCAGACCGGTTCCGGCAGACCGCCCCAGTGGATCGTCGTGCCGGTCTGCCGGGCCTTGGGCGCGGCCATTTCCAGCGTCGCCTCAATCGCGGCCCCCAATTCGACATCGACTAGGGGCTCGCTCTCTTGCCGCGAAAAGGCACGCAGGTTGCGGATAATCCGCCCCATCCGGCGTGCCAGTTCGGAAATGCGCGACAGGTTCTGCGCGGCGACATCGGGCTTACCCCGCTCCAGAAACGCTTCGGCATTTTCCGCGAACGACCGGATCGCCATCAGCGGCTGGTTCAATTCGTGGCTGATGCCCGCCGACATTTCCCCCAGTGCCGACAGTTTCGCCGCCTGCACCAGATCGGCCTGCGCCTTTTTCAGACGGGCCTCGGCGTCGGTGCGTTCGGCCACCTCGCGCCGCAGGTTGACGGCCACCTCTTCCAACTCGCTGGTGCGCTGGCGCACGCGCGCTTCGAGCTGGACATTCGCCTCGGCAAGGGTGCGCCGCCGTTCGGTTGCCCAGAACAGGATCGCGCCAAAGGCCAGACAGAGCGCCGCTGCCACCGCCGCCTGAAGCGCCGCCAATTGCCGCGCCGGAGCGACGTCGACGAGCGCCTCGCCGACCAGACCCACCGTAGGCATGTCCAGCGTCAGATGCAGAGCATCCGCAGGCAGGTATCGGCCACCGTCGATAGACCACAGTTCGTACGGGTTAACCTGCCGCACGCGATAGCCAAAGAACGGTGCGACATCGCCCGCGGCATAGGTGTCGCTCTGTGCGGCAGACCGCAAATCGCCGCTTCGCGACCGGAACACCAGCTCCGAACGGTTCGACACGAACACCACGCCCAATTCGTCGGTGAAAAACACCGTTGGCCGGTCGCCGCGCCACGACGCCTCGATCGCTTCGACGTCGGCGGTGATCGCCACCGCCCCGATCACCGGTCCAAAGCTGCCAAAGACCGGCGCGACAAAGACAAACGTCCTGCGTCCGAACCGCTGACTGAACTGGTGATCGACACCCAACCCCCCGTCCATCGCCCGCCGAAAGGCCGGCACATCGGCAAATGATCCCAGCGGGCCATTGGTATTGGCGATTTCCGTACCATCAGCGCGGATTACCGCGATATCCAGCGCCCCGGTCTTATCCGCGATGCGGGCCATGGTATTGAGCGCGCTGCCACCCTCGAGAATGCGAAAGGTCACCGGATGATCCGCGAGCAGCGAGGCGAGTTCGCGAACCCCCTGCAATTCGCTGGTCAAGCGGTCCGCGGCCAGCGCCAGATCGGATTGCCCCCTCCGCTCGAGCTGTTCGAGCGCCTGCGAATAACCCCACTGCCAGACCGCGGCAGAGAGGATGGCCACACCCGCCACAAAGGCGATCAGGGCTTGGGTTCTGTGAGAGATGGCCAAGAGCATGGCCGCAGCATAGAAAACCGCTGCACGCTTGACCAGATGGGCCGCACGCTTGCAGCGCCCCTTGACCGTTTCCTGCGGTTGGGCCATGCAGCGATATGGCCCGCATTGATGATCTCCCCCCGCTGCGCGATGTGATCGCAACCCACCAACTGAGCGCAAAGAAATCGCTCGGTCAGAACTTTTTGCTGGACCTGAACCTGACCGCGAAAATCGCGCGTCAGGCGGGCGATCTCACGCAGTGCGACGTGCTCGAAATCGGGCCGGGACCGGGTGGATTGACGCGCGGATTGCTGGCCGAGGGCGCGCGGCGCGTTCTGGCCATCGAAAAGGACGAACGCTGCATGGCCGCGCTGGCCGAGGTTGCGACCGCCTATCCCGGACGGCTGGAGGTGATCAACGCCGATGCGCTGGAACTGGACCCGCTGGCCTATCTGACGCCGCCGATCCGGATCGCCGCCAACCTGCCCTATAACGTCGGCACCGAACTGCTGGTGCGTTGGCTCACGCCCAAGGAATGGCCGCCATTCTGGCAATCGCTGACGCTGATGTTCCAGAAGGAAGTCGCCGATCGCATTGTCGCCAAACCGGGGTCCAAGGCCTATGGCCGTCTGGCCATCCTCGCCCAATGGCGGGCAGAGGCTCGGATTGTGATCGACCTGCCGCCTCAGGCCTTTACCCCGCCGCCCAAGGTATCCTCGGCGGTGGTGCATCTGACCGCCCTGCCCCAGCCACGCTATCCCGCCGACGCGGCAACGCTGTCGCGTGTGGTGGCTGCGGCCTTTAACCAGCGGCGCAAGATGCTGCGCGCCTCTCTCAAGGGGGCGGCACCGGATATCGAGGATCATCTGGCCGCCGCAGGTATCCCGCCAACGGAACGCGCCGAACAAATCGGGCTGGAACAGTTCTGCGCCCTCGCCCGCTCTATCGCGGGGCAGCCGGTCTAGGCTGAGGGCTGCGGCGGATGAAAATCCCGTCGCGCCTGTTCCGCAGGGGCGCGGAAATCACAGTCCGCAGCGTGGTCATTGACCATCCCGCAGGCCTGCATGAACGCATAGACCGTGCGCGGCCCGACAAATTTCCATCCGCGGCGGCGCAGATCCGCCGATAGAGCCTTGGCCGCCGCAGACTCGCTGCGCGGGGTGAGGCCATCGCTGCGATCCTGCGGGTCCTCAAACGACCACAGATAGGCGGCGAAACTGCCAAACTCGGTGCGCAGTGCCTCTAGCAGTGCGGCATTGTTGATCGCGGCCTCTATTTTCCCGCGATGGCGCACGATCCCGGCATCGGCGAGCAGCCGCTCGACATCCCCTGCGCCGAATTGCGCTATCCGAAGCCAGTCAAAGCCGTGAAAGGCGCGGCGAAACCCCTCCCGCTTTTCAAGGATGGTGCGCCAGCTCAATCCGGATTGAAAGGTTTCCAGCGTGAGTTTTTCAAACAGTTCCCGATCCTCGGCGATCGGCACCGACCAGTCCTGATCGTGATAGTCCCGATATTCTGGCGTAGCGAGGCACCAGGAACAGCGACGCACTTCGGAATTTTGAGAAATTTCTGTCATCCGAGGGAACCAGGCTAGGACATAAAAAAGACCCCGCCGGGTGGGCGGGGCCGTAATCTTGTTTATTCTGCTGCGGCGTCCGTCGGACCGGCGGCTGCGTCCTCTGGCTTGCGAGGTTTGCGAGCACGCGGTTTGCGTGCGGCCTTGGGGGTGCTTTCAGGAGTTTCGACCAGACCGCTGTCCTGCGCGTCATCATCGGACCCGTTGTCGATCACCTCGGCGGGCTGCGGCTTGGCTTCTTCTACCTTCGGAGCGGGGCGACGCGGGGCCCGCGCCGGACGCTCTGCGCGGGGCGCGGGTGCCTGTGCGGGCGTCGATGACGGCGCACTGGCCTCGACCTCGGTCGGGGCGGCCACCTCTGCGGCAGGCTGTGGCCGATGGGGTTCGTAATCCGGCTGATCGGACCCATGCGACATACCCGCGGAAGAGGTCTCTTCCTGCGCCTTCATACGTTCGGCCCGTTCGCGATCACGGTCCGCCTGACGACGACGGTTTTCTTCTTCTTGCTCTTCGCGGGCGCGATCCACCTCGCGCTGTGCCTCTGCCAGCATCCGGGTGTAATGTTCGGCGTGCTGGGCAAAATTCTCTGCGGCAACCCGATCGCCAGTCAACTGCGCATCGCGGTGCAACTGGTTGTATTTGTCGATGATCTGTTGCGGCGTTCCTCGCACTTTGCCATCCGGGCCCGAACTATCGAACACCCGGTTGATGATATTGCCTGCGGACGGACGGTTGTTGCGGTTCTTATTGCCGCGAGACCGGGATTTCGAAGATCTCATGAACGTGCTTTCATGCAGCGTTGAAATTCTTGGCACCTTGGCCCTACCGCACCAGCGGGAGATCAGAGCCTATTGATGTACTGGCGAATACCCGCAGGGGGTCAAACCCACCACCGCAAGGTAGGCACACCTAACCCCGCTCACGCCCCAGTGACAAGAGCAAAAACACCCGATCCCGAATTTTTCCTCAGGATTATGCGATAATTATGACTAAGGCCGCAAATATCCGACCACAACGCGGTCACGACCATCGAGATCGGCGACGATTGTCACATCCTCCAGTCCGGCATCCCGAAACAGCTCGGACACAGCAGCGCCCTGGGCCGGACCGATTTCGACGATCAGGCGCCCGTCGATCCGCAACAAGGCCGCCGCCTGTCTGGTCAGGGCGCGATAGGCCGACAGCCCGTCGCCGAAATCCGTGAGCGCCAGATGCGGCTCGTACTCGCGCACCTCGGGCGACAGACCGTCCATTTCCGACATCGCGATGTAGGGCGGGTTAGAGACGATCAGATCGACCAGCGCATCGATGCCATCCGCCCAACTGGTGCAGAGAAACGCCGACCGTTCTGTCAGATCGAGGTTCGCCGCGTTCCCCTCGGCCACGCGCACCGCATCCTCGGAAATATCGGTGCCGATGCCTTGGGCCGTGGGCATTTCGGCCAAGAGCGTCAGCAGGATGCACCCCGATCCGGTCCCGAGGTCGAGAACGCTGTAGAACGGTTCCTGAAGCGCGACCTCGATCAGGATTTCGGTTTCGGGACGCGGGTCCAGAACATGGCGATTGACATCAAAGGACCGCCCGTAAAACAGCCGCGTTCCGACCAGATGCGACACCGGTTCGCGCGCCGTCCGCCGCATCAAGAGCGCGGCAAAGCGGGCCTCGGCATCCTCGGTCACGGGTTCGGGCAGGATCAGCGTCAGGCGACCGGCCTCGACGCCGCAGGCATGCGCCAAGAGCCGCCGGGCATCGCGCGGTGCGTCCGGCACCCCCGCCTGGGTCAATTGCTGGACACCACGCGCGAGCAGAGCATTGCCATTCGGCCTGCTCATCCCTCCATCTCCGCCAAGAGCGTCGCCTGCGCGTCCGCGATCAACGCATCCAGAGTTTCGTCCAGATCGCCCTGCATGATCCGATCCAGCGAATAGAGCGTCAGGTTGATCCGGTGATCGGTCATCCGGCCCTGCGGAAAATTGTAGGTGCGGATGCGTTCGCTGCGATCCCCCGACCCCACCTGCCCCTTGCGGCTGGCGGACCGTTCGTCGTGCAGTTTCTGCCGCTCCATATCATAGAGCCGGGTGCGCAGGACCTGCATCGCGATTTCACGGTTCCGGTGCTGCGATTTTTCCGAACTGGTGACCACGATGCCAGTCGGCAAGTGGGTGATCCGCACCGCCGAGTCGGTGGTGTTAACGTGCTGACCACCCGCGCCGGAGGACCGCATGGTATCAATGCGGATGTCATTGGCCGCGATCTGGATATCGACCTCTTCGGCCTCGGGCAGCACAGCCACCGTTGCAGCCGAGGTATGGATGCGCCCGCCGCTCTCGGTTTCGGGGACACGCTGGACGCGGTGCACGCCAGATTCGTATTTCAGCCGGGCAAAAACGCCCTCGCCGCTGATCCGCGCGACGACCTCTTTGATCCCGCCCAGTTCGGTCTGCTGTTCTTCGAGCGTTTCAAATCGCCAGCCCCGATCTTCGGCATAGCGCTGGTACATCCGCAGCAAATCGCCGGCAAAGAGGCTGGCCTCCTCGCCGCCCGTGCCGGGGCGGATTTCCAGAATGGCGGGGCGTGCATCGGCGGCATCCTTGGGCAAGAGCGCCAGCCGAAGTGCCTGTTCCATTTCAGGAATATGCGCCTTGAGCCGGGGCAGTTCCTCTTCGGCCAGAGCCCGCATGTCCGGATCGTTCAGCCAGCCCTGCGCATCCTGCAAATCCTGCAACGCCGTACGATAGGCGGCGATCTGATCGACCACCGGCTTGAGTTCGGAATATTCACGCGACAGCGCGACGATGTCAGCCGGAGCCGCACCTGCGTTCAGCTTGGCTTCGAGGAACTCGAACCGCTGGGTGATCTGGGCAAGTTTATCCATAGGTACCATGGCGGCGGTTTGGCGCGGAACCGCCCGCCCGTCAAGCGCCCGTCACATGCCAGCCGCCAAAACAGCGCCCTAACGGTGGTTCAAGACCTCGCGGCGCAAGTGGTGCAAAATCACCGGATAAACGCTGCTACAGCCGTGGAACTGCGGCACTCCGGCAAGCTCGGCCGCCCGCTCTGTCACAAGCCGCGAGGCTTCGGCGTGGTCTATGGACCGGACCCTGCCATCCGGACAGAGGATTTCAACGCTGTCCTCGCCCCTGCGCAGCCGCCCGCCATTGGACAGCATCAGCCCCCAGCGCAGCGCGATGTCCATCGCCTGCCCCTCGGCCTCGGCTGCAAAAATCGGGCGTTTGAGCGCCCCGCGCTTGGCCAGCGCCTCTGCGGCCCAGTCCGGATCGTCGCCCCGACCATCAAAGGACAAAGGCTGTTCGGTCACCTCATTCAAACGCATCAATGACACACCGTGCGGATTGAGCGCGGCAAGCGCCAGCCCGACCGCATCCGTCAAGCCCCAGACGCGGTGGCGCGGCGCAAACACGATTTCCGACCATTCCCAAACCGGAGTGGGCGGCTGCCAAGCCGCGGATAAAACCAGCCTGCGGGGCGCAGAGATCGCCCGGCCTCCGGCGATCCAATCGCCGAGGCTGGCATCGCGATCCAGAGCCTGCGAGACGCGCACCAAAGGCGCGACGAGGGAATGCGTCCACGGCAGAGTCCGACGCCCGAGTCTGAGATCGGCGGGCAGTTCCAGCCACGGCAAATCGCGTGTTACCGATTTCACCGCATCCAGCATCGCACGCGACCACAAATCGGGCAGGACATGGGTCGGTTGGAGATCGGGAAATACCTCGGCCACCGGCGAGTGAAAGACCGGCGCGACCGCCCGCGTCCGCATCGGATCCGTCAGCCCGTCCCTGATATCTGTAAACCGGTTCAGGTTGCCGGACCTAAGACCGGCAGCGCCCCCACGGGCGGTCAGATCCCGCGCCGCACAAAGTATCCAGACGTTCAAAACAAAAAACAGACATTCCCGAATAATCGATCGCAGCATGCCTGTTCGGTGCGGGTTCCGCCATGCAGGGTTTCCCTACTCCAGCCCGGCCTGCGCTAGCCAGTCGGCGATCCGCCGCCGATTGACGCCCATATCGCTGCGTCCAAAGCGCAAGCGACCGTAGAGCGTGATGCGGTAGACCTCGGGCTCGCCGATCTGCCGCTCGATCTGGAGGGTGGAGTAGTCCGGAAAGCCCCAGATCAGGGACCGTGTCCGCCACGTGATCATCCCTTGGCCCTGTGCCGGATCGAATGTCCCCGCGAGCCGGCTGGTCCGTGCGGTCGCGTCGATCGCGGCAATCAACCGTTCGACCGCTGTTTCCGGAACCTGATGGCGGAGTGCGACGAACGATCCCTCGCCCGCGATATCCGCATCGAGACCGGAGGCGAGATCGACCCCGGCCGGGAGCTGGGTCACATGCCATCGTCCCGGATCACTGGGCGCCAGCCGCACCCAGAGCACAAAACCACCCAACAGCACCACCAGGCCGAACCAACCGATTTTCATGCTCACCCACATCAACTGTCACAAGGTAAAACGATCGGAGGTGACGGGGGCTCTGCCCCCTCTGGCCTGCGGCCATTCACCCCCGGGATATTTGCAGCACAAAGGCATGATCATCGCCGCGGCTGCGAGCGTTCGACCAGGCGAGCCAGATAGCTGGCCCCGACCGGCGCGGCACGATCATCGAAGTCATAGCCGGAGTTATGGACCCCCGGCGTGTCGCCATTGCCGAGGAATACATAGGCGCCCGGACGGTGTTCGAGGAAAAAGGCGAAGTCTTCGGCGCCCATTTCCTTGCCCGCGTCGGGAATGACCGCTGCGGTGCCGACGATTTCCTGCGCCGTAGCAATCGCAAAGGCGGTTTCGGCAGGATCGTTGATCGTTGGCGGATAGTCGGTGTCATAGCGCAAGTGCGCCTGCACGCCATAGGCGCTGGCCTGTCCCTGAACGATGTTTTCCAGCCGTTCGATCACCATCGCCTGCACCTCGCGCGAAAAACTGCGCACCGTGCCGTTGATATAGGCCGTATCGGGGATGATGTTATCGGCGCTGCCGGTGTGGATCTGACTGACCGAGACCACCAGATCGTCGAAGGCCGAGCGATTGCGGGACACGATGGTCTGGATGGCCTGCACCATGCCGCAGGCTGCCACGATCGGGTCGCGTGCGATTTCATGATAGGCGACATGGCCGCCGACCCCGGTGATGTCGATATGGAAGGCATCCACCGCCGCCATGATCGGGCCGGGGGTGGTTTGGAAATGTCCCAGCGGCAGGCCCGGCAGGGTATGGATCGCAAACAGGCGGTCGATGCCGAACCGGTCGAGCACGCCCTCCCGGACCATGACACCCGCACCACCGCCGGCCTCTTCGGCGGGTTGGAAAATCAGGGCGACGCGGCCATTGAAATTGCGGGTTTCCGCCAGATAGCGCGCCGCGCCCAAGAGCATGGTCGTATGACCATCATGGCCGCAGGCATGCATTCGGCCATCGATCCGTGACGCATAGTCGAGGCCAGTGTGTTCCTGCATCGGCAGCGCATCCATATCGGCCCTGAGGCCAATGGTCGGCCCCTGTCCCTGGCCGTTGATGATCGCGACTACACCCGAGGTGGCGAGACCGGTTTCGATCTGATCGACGCCGAATTCGGTCAGCCTGTCGATGACATAGGCGGCGGTTTCGTGGCATTCGAAGCCGATTTCAGGATTTTGATGCAAGTGCCGACGCCAAGCGGTCATGTCGGGGGCGAAATCCGCGATGCGATTGATGACGGGCATGGGTGGACTCTCGTGCTGGGCTGATTACTGTGCCAACGAAACCCTATCAGTCGAGCCTGTGCAATGCGTGACGCAACTTCCGATGCCCTAATTTATGATCAAAAAGCCGGGATCGACCGGCTGCTTGAGATCATGCGGCGTCTGCGCGACCCCGAAGGCGGCTGTCCGTGGGATGTCGAGCAGGATTTTGCAACCATTGCGCCCTATACCATCGAAGAGGCCTATGAGGTGGCGGATGCCATCGAACGGCAGGCGTGGGACGAGCTGAAGGGGGAATTGGGCGATCTACTGTTCCAGTCGGTGTTTCACGCACAGATGGCGCAAGAAGCCGGTCATTTCGGGTTTCAGGACGTCGTGCAGGCGATCAGCGACAAGATGGTCCAGCGCCATCCGCATGTGTTCGGCGATGAGGGCAATGATTTTTCCGCAGAGGATCAGGTGGATCGCTGGGAGGCCGTGAAAGCCGCCGAACGCGCAGCCAAGCAAGAGACCCGCGTGCTGGACGGCGTGGCTGTCGGATTGCCTGCGCTGTTGCGCGCGGTCAAACTACAAAAACGGGCAGCGCGAGTGGGGTTTGACTGGCCCTCGACCGATCAGGTCATCGACAAGATCATCGAGGAGGCGAAAGAGGTCGTCGAGGCTCGCGATCATTTGACACAGGACGAGGTCGAGGAAGAGATCGGCGATCTGCTGTTTGTGGTCGCCAATCTGGCCCGACATCTGGGGGTCGAGCCGGAAGCCGCCCTGCGCCGGACAAATGCGAAATTCATACGCCGGTTCAATGCGGTAGAGAGCGAACTTCTGAAACTGGGCAAACGCCCGAGCGAGAGCAGCCTCGAAGAAATGGACGGGTTGTGGGAGGCTGTGAAAACGGCGGAGAAGGCAGCAAAGGCTGTCGGCCGAGTATCCGAGTAGTTTATTCAGGTATTGACCAGAGTTTTTTTGTCGGATTTAAGCTTGGTCGAAAATCTGAGGAGATACCCATGACACTTCGTACTGGTTTGCTGGCAACGGCGGCAACGGCGATGGCCCTGCCCGCACTGGCCGATGTGAATATCTACACGACCCGCCAGCCCGAACTGATCCAACCCGTCATCGATGCCTTTACCGCCGAGACCGGGATCGAGGTCAACCTCGCCTTTGTCAGCGAAGGTCTGGTCGAGCGATTGAAGGCAGAGGGCGCCCGTTCGCCCGCAGATCTGGTGATGACTGTCGATATCGCAAACTTGCAGCAGATCGTCGACGCAGGTGTGATCCAGCCGGTCGAGAGCGAGGTTTTGACCTCTGCGATTCCGGCGGAACTGCGCAGCCCGGAGAACCTGTGGTTCGCCCTGACCACCCGCGCCCGCATCGTTTATGCCAGCAAAGAACGCGTCGCCGAGGGCGAAGTGACGACCTACGAGGATCTCGCCGATCCGAAATGGCAGGGCCGGATTTGCACCCGCTCGGGCCTGCATGACTATAACCTCGCACTGGTCGCAGCCATGATCGCGCACCATGGCGAAGACTACGCCCGCGACTGGGCCACGGCGGTGAAAGCCAACCTCGCCCGCAAGCCCGAAGGGAACGATCGTGCCCAGGTTCGCGCGATCTGGGCCGGAGAATGCGATATTTCGCTGGGGAACACCTATTACATGGGCGAAATGCTGGCCGACCCCGAGCAAGTGCCGTGGGCCGAATCCGTCAACATCGTCTTTCCGACGTTCGAAGGCGAAGGCACCCATATCAACGTGTCCGGCGTTGCGTTGACTCAATCCGCCCCGAACAAGGAAGAGGCCATCCAGCTGATGGAGTTCCTGGTCTCGCCAGAGGCACAGGGCATCTACGCCAAAGCAAACAATGAATATCCGGTCCTTGAAGGCGCGCCGCTGTCGGATCTCGTGGCGAGCTGGGGGCCGTTTGTGGCCGATACAATCGACCTGACCACGGTCGCCGGCCATCGCGCCGAGGCGCTGAAGATCATGGAACAGGTCAACTACGACGGTTGATCGGCTAGACCGGATCTACGGATTGGGGGGCTCTGCCCCCCGTCCCTGATCGGGACTCCCCCCGGGATATTTGACGCACAAAGGCAGGCAGGCCGCCGCGCGTACGGGAGAGCCTACGGTGACAAGCTGCCGCATGGCGAACCATTAAGTCATATGCCATTTACAACATATGACTGATACACACTCCTCACCCGAATCCGCCCGCAGCATCATTTTGCCTCTCTTGGGGCTGGTTGGTGTTATCGCGATTTTTGCTGTCCTGATCAGCGTCTTTGGAATTGCAGGCCTGATGGTTCCCTATCTGGCTCTGGTACCGCTGATTTTTACGGTCCTTGTCTGGATCTCGATGGGAAAACTCTAAGCTTCTGATTTTTCCATCAAAACCAGCCATTCCTCTTCTGCAGCGGCGAGTAGCTCTTGCCGCTGCACCAAGGCCTCGGTGGCTTTGCGGAATTTCACCGGCTCGCGAGTAAAGAGGTCCGGGTCGGCCATCAACTGCTCCAGTTTGGCGATTTCAGAGGTCAGTTTGTCGACGACACCCGGCAATTCATCGAGCCGGTGCTTTTCGGTAAAGCTGAGTCCCGATTTTCTGTTTTCCGCCTTGGCGGGCGCGGCTTTCGGTTTGACCTCTTTGGCGTCGAACCTTGCATCCTCCGCGGCACCGCGCTGCGCCAGATAGTCGCTCCAGCCCCCTGCATAGACCGTGGCCTTGCCGTTCCCCTCCATGGCGACGGTCGTGGTGGCAACCCGATCCAGAAAATCACGGTCGTGGCTGACGAGGATGACAGTCCCATCGTAGTCATCCAGGAGTTCTTGGAGCAGATCGAGCGTTTCGACATCCAGATCGTTGGTCGGTTCGTCGAGCACCAAAAGGTTCGACGGTTTCGCCATCAACTTGGCCAAGAGAAGCCGCGCCTTTTCCCCGCCGGACAGGGATTTGACCGGCGCCCGGGCCTGCGCTTCATCGAAGAGAAAATCTTTGAGGTAGGCGACAACGTGCTTTGGCGTGCCGCGCACCATGACCTGATCGGCCCGCCCGCCGACGCGCATGTCGGCGTCGCCGGTCAGGCTGTCCCAGAGGGTCATTTCCGGATCAAGCTGCGCGCGCGTCTGATCGAACACCGCAATTTCAAGGTTGGTGCCGAGCGTCACCGAGCCGCTGTCGGGGGCCTCCTGCCCCAGCAGCATCTTTATCACCGTGGTCTTGCCCACGCCATTGGGACCGACAAACGCCACGCGGTCGCTGCGCTGCACCATCAGATCCAGCCCTTTGACAATCGATTTGTCGCCAAAAGATTTGGTAAGGCCGACCGCTTCGATCACCTTTTTGCCCGAGACAGGCCCGCTGTCGAGTGACAAGGCCGCTGCCCCCTGACGCCGGATCTGCGAAGCGCGCTCGGCCCGCATATCCTGCAGGGCGCGCACCCGTCCCTGGTTGCGCTTGCGCCGGGCACTGATGCCTTCGACAGCCCAACGCGCTTCGGCCTTGATCTTGCGATCCAGCTTGTGCCGCGCCATGTCTTCATCGTCCCAGACCTTGTCGCGCCAGGCCTCGAAGCCTTCAAACCCGGTTTCCTGCCGCCGGACATCGCCCCGGTCGATCCAGAGGGTCGCGCGCGTCAGGGCGCGCAAAAACGCGCGATCGTGACTGATCAGCACATAACCAGCCTTGGTGGCCTTCAACTGCTCTTCCAGCCATTGAACGGCCTGAATATCCAGATGGTTGGTCGGCTCGTCCAACAGCATCAATTCGGGCGCCTCAGCCATCAACTTGGCCAAGGCCGCCCTCCGACGCTCGCCGCCAGAGGCCGTGGCCACAGTGCGTTCGGGGTCAAACTTCAGCCCCTCTGCGACGACCTCGATGCGATAGCGTTCCCCCTCGGGCAATCCGCTGGCCGCATAATCGCCCAAGGTCGCGAACCCGGCCATATCGGGGTCCTGCTCCATATAGCCAACTGTGACGCCAGCGGGGACAACACGGTCGCCCTTATCGGCCTCGACCAGACCGGCCATGACTTTCATCAAGGTAGACTTGCCCGACCCATTCCGGCCGACCAAGGCGATACGATCGCCCTCCTGAACCACGGCAGAGAGGCCATCAAAAACAGGGTTTCCGCCGAAGGTCAGCGAAATATCGGTGAGCTGGAGTAAGGGTGCGCGTGCCATGACGCTCAGCTAGCCGCGCCCGCGCGCCCGCGCAAGCCCCGCCTTTTCACTTTTCCTAAAATACCTCGGGGGAGGCCCAAAGGGCCGGGGGCAGAGCCCCCTTACCCCGCCACCAGTCGCAGCGCCTTGGCGCGGGCTGGCGGGATGGCCGAAATTTGCAACGCGGTAAACACATGCAAGGTGTTCAGGTCAGAATCGATCACCGCATGATCGCTCACCCAGCCGCCCATCATCAGATAGGTCTTGAGCAAGGGCGGCATCCGCAGCAACGCCAGTTTGCGGTCCATCGGGCGACGCAGCCGTTGCGCGGCAAAGCGGACGACCTTTGGGGCCTTGACCCGGGGCAGCCAGCGACTGGGGGCCAGATGCCTCTCGGCCAGCATATCGAACGCATCCAGATAGGTCTCCGCGTCCGTGCCCCAGAATGACGAACAGCCGAACAGCATCTCGACCCCGTGATCGTCGACGTATTTGGTCATCGCGCCCCATGCGACGCGGAGAACATCCGGGTCCTTGACCGCCGGTTCGATGCAGAACCGGCCCATTTCGACCATCGCGCCGCCGAAGTCAGACAGGCCGGATAGTTCATAATACTGCGCAGAATAGCTGGACCCGATTTCATGCCCGCCGCTCAGCCGCAGCAAACGGAAACAACAGACCAGACGGCCGGTTTGCTGATCCTCGACCAGAATATGATGGCAGCGGGCGTCGAAATCATCGGCGTCGACGCCGTCGACCGGCCCCTCGCGAAAACAGCGGAACCGCAGCCGCTGCGCCGCCTGCACATCCTCGGGGGCCTGTGCCAGTCGCGCTCTGTAGCGTCCACGATTCAATAACAGGCCCATGATGAACTCGCGCCGTGACTGTCTGCGGGCACCCTAGCGCCAGCATGTAACAATCATATTGAACCGATCGCGCGGTCGGTCAATCCGGCCAAGGATCAATCCGAGCCGAAAATCTGGCTGGCATCCAGCTGGCCGATATTCCCCAGCAGTTGCCGCAGCAGTGTCGTATCGCGCACGCCATCGTCGGTCACACGGCGATTGAGCGCGACAACCCGCCCGTCAGAGAGGCCATAGGTTTCCACGTTGCGCACCACGTCGCGGCTGTCAAACGTGATGGCCAGCACCGTGCGCTCCAACTCTTGCGGTTTGAAGGGGCCATAATTGCGCAGGGTGTAGGTGACATAATAGAGACCGGCCCCATCCACCATGCCCTCGATCGACGGTCGTCCGAGCTTTTCCAGAACGCTGGCCCTTGTGTCCTGACCGGTCTGGATCGCCGCGACATCGCTGGCGGCGGGAACATAGCCGTGTACATCGTTGCGGGCAACGCAGCCTGCGGTCGCCAAGGTCACTGCCAAAGCAAACGGCACCAGCCCTTTGCCGAGGTTCTTGCCCGAAATGCTCATCGCTGCCCCTTGTGTCGTCTTGTTCGGCCTTTTATCCCGCTTACATCACCATCAGGCCTCAATTCAAGAATGGAAGCGCTATGTCCCTCTCGAACACCCATATCCTGCGCATGGCCGATTTGAATGGCCGCTCCGACTATACCTTTAAAATAGAGCCGGAAACCGCGGCGCGGATGGCGCTTGGCGACGAATTGGGACTGCGTGCTCTCAAAAAATTGCGTTTCGAGGGTCGCCTGACACCGCAGGGGAAAACCGACTGGCAGTTGACGGCGAGGCTGGGGGCCACCGTGGTGCAGGACTGCGTTGTCACATTGGAGCCCGTCACCACCCGTATCGACGAGCAGATTGTGCGGACCTACGTCAAGCATCTGGACGAGCCGCAGATGGGCGAGGTCGAAATGCCCGAGGACGACTCGGTCGAGGTGCTGCCTGTGACCTTGGACCTGACCGAAGTCATGGCCGAGGCGCTGTCGCTGGCCCTCCCGGCGTTTCCGCGCGCAACGGATGCCGAATTGGGTCAAGCGGTCTTTACCGAGCCGGGCCAAGAGCCTATGACCGATCAGGACGCCCGTCCGTTTGCCGCCCTCGCGGCGCTGAAAAAGGCAAACGACGACGGAAACGCCAACTAACGCCCCTTGCGGGGGATTGGGGACTTGAACATTCACTTTTTTGCAGTATGTTCGCGGCCTCTTTCCAACGAGCTCTCGACAGTCCGCGTCTGATAGTTTAGGACGCCCGCGAGCTTGAAGCGAAACAACGAAACACCGGGCCATGTGTGCCCCCGAATCTGATAGGTTGAAAACATGGCCGTTCAACAGAACAAGGTCTCCAAGTCCCGCCGCAACATGCGCCGTGCTCACGATGCACTGGTTGCCGCGAACCCGAACGAATGTTCGTCCTGTGGCGAACTGAAGCGTCCGCACCACGTGTGCCCGTCCTGTGGCGCCTATGACGGCAAAGAAGTCGTCGCCGCCGCAACCGAAGTCGATCTCGACGAAGACGCTGCGTAATTTTGCCAGCTTGGCACACGGATCTATAGCTGGGTGGGTCAAATAGTGACCGATACGACTACTACCTCCGTTGTGCTTTCGGTCGACGCCATGGGCGGAGACAAAGGGCCTGCGGCTGTTGTCGCGGGCCTTTCGCGTTTCCTTGAACAGGACACCGGCGCCCGCGCCATCCTGCATGGCGATGCCGCCGTTCTGGCCCCGCTGGTGGCCAAGCGGAAAATTGGCGACCGCGTCGAAATTCGCGATGCCAAGGGTGTGGTCAGAATGACCGACAAACCCGCCCATATCATGCGTCATGGCAAGGACACGTCGATGTGGTCCGCCATCGATTCGGTGCGCAAGTCCGAGGCGGATGCCTGTGTGTCTTGTGGCAATACCGGCGCGCTGATGGCGATGTCGATGCTGATCCTGCGCAAGGTCGACGGCGTCAATCGCCCAGCTATCGCCTGCCTCTGGCCGTCGCGCAATCCCGGCGGGTTCAACGTGATGCTGGATGCCGGAGCGGATATCCGCGCCGATCAGGACGATTTGCTGACCTATGCGCTGATGGGCACCTCCTATGCCCGCAACGGTCTGGGCATCTCCCGCCCCCGTGTCGGCCTGCTCAATGTCGGGACCGAAGAACACAAGGGCCGCGCCGAGCTCAAGGTCGCGCATGACCTGATTTCCCGCGCCGCGCCATCCGGCGAATTCGAATATATCGGCTTTGTCGAAGGGGGCGATCTGCCCTCCAGCCGCGTCGATGTGATCGTCACCGACGGGTTCACCGGCAACGTCGCGCTGAAAACCGGCGAAGGCACGGCCACCCTGATTTCCGACGCGCTCAAGGCGTCCTTCAACAATTCCATCTGGTCGAAACTGGCGGCGATTTTTGCGTATTCGTCACTTAACCGCCTGAAACAACGGATTGATCCACGTCGCGTCAACGGCGGCGTGTTTTTGGGTCTCAATGGCACTGTGGTCAAGAGCCACGGATCATCCGATGCGACCGGCGTCGCCGCCGCCCTCAAGCTGGCCGCCCAATTGGGGCGCAGCGGGTTCCGCAACAAACTCGCCGCGCGGGTTGCATCTGCCAACGTGCTGGCGCAGGATGCAGGACACGGGGACGGTTCGGACGCGGACCACGAGGCAAAGAACGAGCAAAGCAAATGACAATTCGTGCCGTCGTCAAAGGTATCGGGCATTACCTGCCCGAACGTGTTGTGCCGAACTCCTGGTTCGAAGACAGACTGGACACCTCGAACGACTGGATCGTGTCGCGTTCGGGGATCGAACGCCGTCATTTTGCCGCCGAAGGGCAAACCACCTCTGATCTGGCGACCCGCGCCGCCAACAATGCGCTGGAAATGGCGGGCCTGTCGGCCAACGATATCGACGCGATCATCGTCGCCACCTCGACCGCCGATCTGACCTTTCCCTCTGCTGCCACAATGGTGCAGGGCGCGCTAGGAAACACCCGCGGGTTTGCCTTTGATATTCAGGCGGTCTGTGCGGGGTTTGTCTTTGCGCTGGCCAATGCGAACGCGCTGATCCTGTCGGGACAGGCGCAGCGCGTGCTGGTGATTGGCGCAGAAACCTTTAGCCGCATCATGGACTGGACGGACCGGGGCACCTGCGTGCTGTTCGGCGACGGGGCCGGCGCTGTGATCCTCGAGGCGCAGGACGGCGCAGGCACCACGGCAGATCGCGGTATTCTGGCGACTGACCTGAATTCTGACGGCAGCTACCGCGACATTCTCTATGTTGACGGCGGCGTATCCACCCAATCCACCGGCGTTCTGCGCATGGAGGGCAAAGAGGTGTTCCGCCATGCCGTCGAAAAGCTGGCAGATACCGCGCACAAGGCCTTGGCGAAAACCGGCCTTGGGTCTGACGATGTGAACTGGGTCGTGCCGCATCAGGCCAACATCCGCATCATCCAATCCACCGCCAAGAAACTGGGTGTCGGCATGGACCGGGTGATCGTCACCGTTCAGGATCACGGCAATACATCGGCGGCATCGATTCCCCTCGCGCTGTCGGTCGGGGTCTCCGAAGGCAAGATCAAGCCCGGCGATCTGATCGTCGCCGAGGCGATTGGCGGCGGTTTGGCATGGGGATCGGTGGTTCTGCGCTGGTAACGCGCTTTCCTGTTGCCTGACCCCCGCCGAACAAGGCCTTGTTATTGACTTTGAAATTTCCTCTCGCCTAGAGTTTAGCAAAACCCAAGGGGAGGAAAAACATGTCCGATAAGACGCTGACCCGTATGGATCTGGCAGAAGCCGTACATACACAGGTCGGGCTGTCTCGCAATGACAGCGCCGAATTGGTCGAAAGCCTGCTGACCCATATCTCCGACGCTCTGGTCGCCGGTGAAACGGTCAAGATCAGCTCTTTCGGGACCTTTTCGGTCCGCGACAAGGCCGCCCGTGTCGGCCGCAATCCCAAAACCGGCGAAGAGGTTCCGATCTCGCCGCGCCGTGTTCTGACCTTCCGCCCCAGCCACCTGATGAAGGACCGCGTGGCGGCTGGCAATAAATCCTAAGGAACGCCAATGCAGAAATCCCGCGACGCCTTTCGCACGATCAGCGAGGTGTCCGAGTGGCTCGATACGCCGGCTCATGTGCTGCGATTTTGGGAAAGCAAGTTTTCCCAGCTAAAGCCTGTGAAACGGGCTGGCGGTCGGCGGTATTATCGCCCCGACGATATGGAACTGCTCAGCGGGATCAAACGCCTGCTGCACGAGGATGGCATGACCATCAAGGGCGTCCAGAAACTGTTGCGTGAAAAGGGCGTCAAACACGTCGCCGCACTGGGCCTGTCGTGGCAAGAGACGGTAGGCGAGGCGATTGACATGACCACCCATGTCCCACCCGAGCCGGACCATACGCTGGTCGCGGACGTTGACATAGCTCCTGCTGCGGCGGCGCCTAACGACGATGCGGACGACGCCCCGCTGATCGAGGACGCGTTGATCGAGGACACGCTGATCGAGTCGGAGCCCCCGCAGGCTGGTGCCCTGCCCCAAGCCCCGCGTCCACCTCGGCCAAAGGATCAGGACAGGCACACCGCTGCCTTGGGCGATCTCTTTGCAACGGCGCCCACCGCGACAGGTGTCGTGGTATCCCTCGACGCGGCGCGGGCGCAAAAACACACCGAGACTGTGCCAGCACCCGCCGCCCGCACAACACATGCCCCGGATTTTCAGACTGTCAGGCTGCTGACCGCGCTAGATGGTGCGACTGCGGACCGGCTGCGCAAACGCGGCAAACAGATGTCGGGGCTGATTGGACAGCTTCAGGCGCTACTAACCCGCCTACAACAGGACTAACCCATGCAGACCAACCTAGCCGTCGTGTTCGATCTCGACGGTACGCTGATTGACAGCGTTCCCGATATTGCCGCCGCCGCCAATTCGACCTTTGCCCGCTATGGGGCTGCACCCTTTGTCGTAGCGACCATCCGCAGTTTCGTCGGCAAGGGTGCACCCAATCTGATCAACATGGCCAGAGAACATGCCGGGCTGCCTGCTGATCTACAGGATGAAATCCTAGACCGGTTTCTGGTGGCCTATGAAGCGGCGCATGACCTGACCTGTTTTTATCCGGGGGTGGCCCAAATGCTCGACACGTTGTCCGCTGCTGGCTGCACGCTGGGCGTCTGCACCAACAAACCGGCCGGGCCGACCCATGCGGTTTTGGCGCATTTTGGGCTGACAGGGATGTTTGCAGCGGTCATCGCAGGCGATTCTCTGCCGCAGCGCAAACCGGACCCGACGCCCCTGCTGACCATCGCCCGCGATCTTGGCTGCGCCCGCACGGTCTTTGTCGGCGATAGCGAGGTCGACGCGGAAACCGCCCAGAACGCCCGAATGGAATTCGCCCTCTTTACCGAAGGCTACCGCAAATCGCCGATCTCCGCGCTGCCGCATACATGGGCGTTTGACCATTTCGACGCTCTGCCGGGGCTCCTCGGGCTCTAGGCGCGTTTCGACCGCATTCCTCGCACCTTGGTGATGGCGGGGTTTCCAACCAGCGCGGCGTAATCGGGGCTGTCCACCGCAATCAGGTGCACATGCCCCATCTCATCGTGGAACAGCCCCCAGCCGAACTGTTTGACCAAGGGCGAGGTGCGCAAACAGGCCTGCGGTTTTGCAAAGATGTCATCGCGCAGATCGGGCCATTCGTCGGCGGGCACTTCGCGGCGATGGGCCGTCACTGCGACCAGCAAATCGTCGCTGGTCAGGCTCTCTGCCGCTGACAATAGCGCGTGCTGCCACGCGGCAATGGTACCCGGTTTTGACGGGATGATCGCGGTTTTTGTCGGGCAGTCTTCTGCAACCAAAATCAATGTGTTGAAATAATTCGTACTCTTCATCCGCGCCCGACCTGATTGCAAAAAACAGGCCCCGATTAGCACGATTTTCAGAAATTGTCCCTTGCCCTCGGCAGGGAAACCAGTAAGAAGGCCGCATCGTCGGGCTATAGCGCAGCCTGGTAGCGCGTCCGTCTGGGGGACGGAAGGTCGCAGGTTCGAGTCCTGCTAGCCCGACCAACAAAACCGCCCGCCCATCTTGGGCGGGCGTTTTGCTATGCGGAGGACCCATGACCGGCGTATTACCCAGCCAGCGTATTCGCGACCTGATCGACACGGGCGCAATCAAACTGGAACATCCCGTCGTCGCGGGCCAAATCCAGCCTGCCAGCCTCGACCTGCGACTGGGAACCGTGGCCTATCGGGTCCGTGCTTCTTTCCTCGCCGGAGAGGGACGCAGCGTTGCCGACCGCCTGACCGAGTTCGAAATGCACCGTGTGGACCTGACCAAGGGCGCGGTGCTGGAAAAGGGCTGCGTTTACGTCGTGCCGCTGATGGAATCGCTGGCCCTGCCCCAAGGCATCACGGCTGTCGCGAATGCCAAATCCTCGACCGGGCGGCTCGATCTGCTGACCCGGACGATTACCGATGGCGGCGTCGAATTTGACCGCATCGTGCCGGGTTACGTGGGTCCGCTCTATGCGGAAATCTGTCCGCGATCCTTTTCGGTCCTTGTCCGACCCGGCATGCGGCTGAACCAGATCCGGTTCCGCTCTGGCCACGCCGTGCTCAGCGATGCCGAACTCCACAACTTGCACGCCCAGACGCCATTGGTCGATGGCACGCCGCTGATCAGCGACGGTCTGGGGTTCTCAGTCGATCTGGCACCCGAGGCCGGAAGTCTGGTCGGCTATCGCGCCAAACCGCATACCGGGGTGATCGACCTCGATCTGCTGAACCACTATGACCCGCGCGAGTTCTGGGAGGAAATCCACAGCGACACCCGCCAGATCATTCTCGATCCGGGTGCGTTCTATATCCTCGTCAGCCGCGAGGCGGTGACGATCCCCCCGATGCAGGCCGCAGAAATGGCCCCCTATCTGGCGATGGTTGGCGAATTCCGGGTGCATTACGCGGGGTTCTTTGATCCCGGCTTTGGACATGCAGAGGCAGGCGGCGCAGGATCGCGCGGCGTGCTAGAGGTCCGCTGCCATGAGGCACCGTTCGTTCTGGAACACGGGCAGGTCGTCGGCAGGCTGGTCTATGAACAGATGGAGGCCCTGCCCGAACAGCTCTATGGGCAGGGGATCAAGTCGAACTACCAAGGCCAAGGCCTGAAACTGTCAAAACACTTCCGGGCCTGACGGGCGATCAGGCGGCCTCTTCGGCGGCCTGACGTTGCCACAGGGCGGCATAGCGGCCACCCTGGGCTAATAGCGCGTCGTGGCGGCCCGCCTCGACCACGACACCGGCCTCTAGCACCACGATCTGATCTGCATCGACGATGGTGGACAGCCGGTGCGCAATCGTGATGACCGTCCGCCCCTGCCCCATGGCCCGCAGTTCGGCCTGAATCCGGCGTTCGGTTTCCGTATCCAGTGCCGATGTCGCCTCATCCAGAATCAGGATCGGCGGGTTTTTCAGGATCGTGCGGGCGATACCTACCCGCTGTTTTTCGCCGCCCGACAGTTTCAGCCCCCTCTCGCCGACCTGCGTGTCATAGCCCTGCGGCAGCGACGCGATAAAGTCGTGGATTTTCGCGGCCTTGGCGGCGGCGATGATCTCGGCCTCTCCGGCCTCGGGGCGGCCATAGGCGATGTTATAGCGGATGGTATCGTTGAACAGCACGGTGTCCTGCGGCACCACCCCGATCTGCTGGTGCAAACTGACCTGCGTCACATCGCGGATATCCTGCCCGTCAATCCGCACCGCCCCGCCGGTCACATCGTAGAACCGGAACAGCAGCCGCCCGATGGTGGATTTGCCAGCCCCTGACGATCCCACCACGGCAACGGTCTGCCCGGCGGGAACAGTCAATGACAGCCCCTGCAAAATCGGCCTCGCTGCCTCATAGGCAAAGGACACCTGATCGAACTCGATCTGGCCGCCGGAGACGTTCAGCCGAGCGGCATTCGGTCGGTCCACCACCTCGGGCGCTTGATCCAGCAGATCGAACATATCGCCCATATCGATCAGAGCCTGCCGGATTTCGCGATAGACGGTGCCCAGAAAATTCAACGGCATGGTGATCTGGATCATGTAGGAATTGACCATCACGAAATCGCCGACCGACAGATCGCCCCGCTGTACCCCGATGGCCGCCATGACCATCACCAGCACCAGCCCCGCCGTGATGATCAGCGCCTGACCAAAGTTCAAAAAGGCCAGCGAATACGAGGTCCGCAGCGCCGCAGTTTCGTATTTCGCCATGGAACTGTCATAGCGATCCGCCTCCCACGCCTCGGCGCCGAAATATTTGACGGTCTCAAAATTCAGCAGGCTGTCGATGGCCTTTTGGTTGGCATCGGTGTCCTGCTTGTTCATCTCGCGGCGGATTTTGACCCGCCATTCGGTGATCGCAAAGGTGAACCAGACATAGGCAGAGATCGTCACCACGACGACGACCAGATACCAGACGTCGAACAGCACGAACAAAACGCCTGCGATCATCAACAATTCCAGCAGCAGCGGCCCCATATTGAACAACAGGAACCGCAAGAGGAAATCGACGCCCTTGACCCCGCGCTCGATGATCCGGCTCAGCCCGCCGGTTTTGCGGGTGATGTGATAGCGCAGCGACAGACGGTGGATATGGGTAAAGGTCTCGATCGCCAACCGACGCAGCGCCCGCTGACCGACCGGCGCGAAAATCACATCGCGCAGCTGTTGAAATCCGGTATTCCCGAGCCGTGCGAGGCCGTAGGCCAGCGTCAAGCCCACCGCGCCAAGCGCGAGGAAACTGCCGCCGGTCAGCCCCTCGGGGCTGAGAATATCGACAGCCTGACTATAGAGCAGAGGCGTTCCCACCGCGACCAGCTTGGCCACCAGCAGAATACCGATCGCCGCAACCACCCGGACCCGCATCGAGGTTTGACCGACGGGCCACATGTAATGGGCCACGCGGCGAATGATCCGCATGCCATCGACAGGCTTGTTAGACAGATTGGCATCGGTTTTTGGTAGGCGGCGCATGTGGTTCCTCCATCAGCGCCGCCACCCTAGGCATATGATCCGCGAATGACCAGCAGCTTACTGCTGAACCTCTGGCAGGACGAACACCTGCCCCGGATAGATCAGGTCGGGATTGCGGATCTGGTCGCGGTTGGCGTCGAACACGTAGACATACATCACGCCCTGACCATATTTTTCGCGCGCAATCGCCCAGAGCGTATTGCCCGGCTGCACGACCCGCACGGCAATGCCATTATCGGTACCGGTTGCATCCGCCGACATGGCGGCGGCGACCTGTGCGGGTTCTTCACGCTTGAACGGAGTCTCCACGCGGCTGACAACGGCGCCCTGAGTGTTCAGTTCGTCAATGCGCAGCGTATATACGCCAGTTTCGACTGCTGTCAGGTCCAGTTTCCAGTCCCCCGCCGGGCTGATCGGCGCCGTGCTAACCGGGGCGTTATCGACATAGGCCTGAACGCTACCTTCGCCGGTGGTGGCGCGGCCTGCGACCTCGACCTCGCCGTCGGAATCGTAGGTGATGGTTTCGACGGCGACATTGGCCATCGCGTCAGGCCCGTTTCCGGTTTCCATCACGCGCACGCCATCGGCATCGGCGATCAGGACCTGCGGCGTCGTATCGACGACCTGTTCGGTCTCTGCGCCCGCCTGCGCCGCAACCTGATCGGAGACCTCTGCGGTCTCTGCCTCTGCGGTCGGGGCGGCCTCTGCTGCGCTCGCCACCTCTGTCCCGGACGGCTCGGCACCGGCCTCTGTCGCGGCGACCTGCGCTACTTCTGCGGCCTCGGTTTCGGCCTCTTGCGTCGCGGCAGCAACTTCGGCAGCCTGTGTGGAGGCATCGGCCGTGGCCACGGTCAACAGAGACGGGGCGATGACAATCGTTTGCTCAGATGCGACGGTCTGCCCGTCGGAATGACCGACCAGAGACATCACGCGCGGCTCTGCCGAGGCAGAAATCGTCACAGTGGTCGCAAAGGCCCCGCCACCATCCGCCTGCGCCTGAGCGACAACGACGCCATCAACCATAATGTCGATCATGCCGCCCGGCACGAACAGACCGGCCACAATCGACACGCTGTCTATTTCGATCCGCACCGACGAAAACTCCGGCGCGGCCATGGTCGCGGCACCGGCAGGCTCCGCTGATGTAGTTTCGGGTGCTGCCGTGACCTCTGCGGTCGCGGTGTCAACCGTAGCGGCCTGATCGGCGGCTGGGGCCTCGGGCGCGGTGGCAGGCTCGCTTTGGGTCGCGGCCTCTACCGGCTGATCGGCGGGCGTATCGGCAGCCGTTTCTGCGCCCGTTTCTGCGCCCGTTTCTGCGGTCGCTGCCTGCGGCTCATCGCTCGCAGGGGCCGCAGCTGTGTCTGCCGCCGTATCCGGCGTCGACGCTTCGGCCGCTGTTTCGACCGGCTCGGTCGGCGCATCCGCTGCCCGATTGTTCATGAAATAGGCCACCAGAACGGCGACCACGACGGCCCCCGCAACGAAGATCGCCGGGGTTTTCTTAACTTCTGTAGACCGCGCCAAAGACTGTCCCTTTCTATGCCGCGCTATGCCGCAGGGCGGCAAGACGTGTTGCCGGACCATAGCAACCGGACTATGCAGGGTCAAAGCTATCGTTCTACGGCCTAGGCGAAAGGGACAAAATGAAATCGGTCTGTGTCTATTGCGGCTCACGTTTGGGCAATCATCCCGCCTACGAGGCCTCGGCCCGGCAGACCGGCGAAATGCTGGCGTCCAACGGCTGGCGGCTGGTCTATGGCGCTGGCGATGTCGGGCTGATGGGCACCGTCGCCCGCAGCGCGCAAACCGCGGGCGGGCGGACCTTTGGCGTGATCCCGGTACACCTGCTGAACCTCGAGGTTGGCAAACGCGATCTCGACAGCTTTGTCGTGACCGAGACGATGCACGAGCGTAAAAAGGTGCTGTTCATGAACGCCGATGCCGTGGTCATGCTACCCGGTGGTGCGGGGTCGCTGGATGAGTTTTTCGAGGCCCTGACTTGGCGGCAGCTCGGCCTGCATGCCAAGCCGCTGATCCTGCTGGATACCGAAGGGTATTGGCAACCTCTGGTGACCCTGATGCAGCACGTCGTCGCGCAGGGTTTTGCCGGACAGAATATTCTGGACTACGTGACCGTGGTGCCGGATGTTCCCGCGCTCGAGGCGCGTTTGCGGGCCGCCCTGTCCTGACGGATCGAGTCGCGCGAATAGAGCGCGACCGCCACCCAGATCAACACAAAGGCAACCGCGTGCCAGCGACTGAACGGTTCGCGAAAAAACAGTGTCGCGACAAAGAACTGGATCGTGGGGTTCACGTATTGCACCAACCCCACGGTCGATAGCCGCACCTGCCGCGCCGCCGAGGAAAACAGGATCAACGGGATCGCCGTCAGCGGACCGGAGAACACCAGCAGGGCCCACGTGCCCGCATCGTGGTCCCAATGCCCCCGAGCCAGCAGCCACATCGCTGCCAAGGGTGCGAGAAACGCGACTTCGGCGGTCACCGACAGGACTGGACCCAGCCCGAGTTTGCGTTTCAGCACGCCATAGCCGCCAAATGTTCCGGCCAGCCAGAGCGCGATCCACGGGGCAACCCCCAGCCCGATCGCCAGAACGACCACCCCGACCACCGCCACCGCAATCGCCCGCATCTGGCCCGCCGTCAACCGCTCTGCGAGCAGGACCCGCCCCAGCAGCACGGCCACCATCGGGAAAATGTAATAGCCCAGAGACGCCTCGACCGCGTGACCATTGGAAATCGAAAAGATAAAGCCGAACCAGTTCAGGGCGATCATGATCGCCGCGCCAAAGATCATCGGCGCCTGTTTGCGGTTGGTCATCGCCTGTCGCAATTCCCCTGCACGCCCCTGCATCGCGATCACCGCGCAAAACAGCACCGCCGACCACAGGGTCCGATGACACAGCACTTCGAGGGGCGGCACGTGGGTCAACTGCCCGTAATAGATCGACGACAGCCCCCAGATCACAGAGGCCGCGACGAGCGAGACGATAGCTTTGAGCGCAGATGTCATGGAGTGGGGCGACCCTTTGTGATCGCCCCGTTAGGACATACTGTCCGCCCCTATGCAAGCCAGCCTAGCGATTATTCGCCGCCGCCATTTGTTGCATCAGTTCCTGCATTTCCGTATCGAGCCGCCCCGTCGCAGAACTGATTTCCGTCAGGCTGGTGGATTGCGCGCGGTTCATGTTCGCAACGGTCGAGATCAGACTCGCAATCTCTTCGGCGCCAAAGGCCAGTTCATTAAGGGTAGACCCGCTGGCCTCGACGATCTGCACACCGGTGGCGACCTCCTTGGCGGCCTGATCGATCAGAATGGCGACATCCCCCGCGGCCTTGGCCGAGCGCGCAGCCAACTGCTGCACCTCGGTTGCGACAACAGCAAATCCGCGCCCGGCCTCGCCTGCCCGCGCGGCCTCAACCCGCGCGTTCAGGGCCAGCAGGTTCGTCTGAAACGCAATCTCGTCGATGATCTTGATGATCGAATTGATCTTCTCCGAGGCCGATTTGATCCGCCCCATCGCCTCTACCGCGCTCTGGACGGTCTGATTGCCCTCGTTTGCCTTGGTCAGCATGTCTGCGGCTTGCATATTGGCGCTCTCGGTGGTGGACACCGATTGCTGCACGGATTTGGCCAGCATCCCGACAGATTGCGCCGTGCTTTCCAGATTTTCGGCGATGCGTACCGACCGTGCGGCACCCTCTTCGGACTGGCGGCGAAGCCTGTCCATCTCGTATTGTTCCCGCGCGGCCCGCTCGGCCTGTTCGTCACGGGCGGCACGGATATTGTCGCGGAAGGTGCCTAGCGATTCAATGATGCGCGAAAATCCGTTCTTGCCGGGAACGGGCAAGGTCACGTCTAGGTTCCCCGAAGCCATGGAAATGGCCGAGCGGACCACTTCGCCCATCACCTGTTCCTGTGTCTTGACCATAACGACGGCAAACACGCCAAACAGCAGCAGCGCAGTGACCGTGGCAAGGACAGTCCGGTAGAAACCCAGATCGGCCTGACGTTTGGCATCAGCCACCAGATCGACAACCTCGGCGAGGACCTGCACCTCGATGTCACGCAGCACATTCAGTCGCTCGACCGAGAGGGTCACATAATCCGCGATGGGCATCACTGTCACATCGCCGTCGAGGACCGCCTCATGGACCGCCTCTATCGACCGGACGGCAGGATGATCCTCTTGCTGCGCAAAGAGTGCCAGCAGACGAGGATCGCCGATTTCTTGCACCAGACCCAGGCGGGACCGCTCGCCCTCGGCAAACCGGATAAAATCAAAGAAATCTTCGCGGGACATATCCTTACGTCCCAGAACGCGGGCGATGACGGACTGTTCAAAGGCAACACCGGTTTTCGCCCGTTCGAATTCGAGCACGGTGTTGAAACTGTTGGCCAGCGTCGCGTTGCTGGTCTGTTCGGACGCAAAGACCAGCAACCGCTCGGTCTCTTCATAGATATCGGCAAAGGCAGCCTGAATGTCGGTGACACTGACCGTCCCTGCCACCGCCCCGGCCCGCAGGTCGTCGAGGGCAGCAATGTCCGCCTGGATATCCTGGACCAGGGTCGCGACATGGGCGGGCAGGTTCGAGGTGTTCAGTTGTGTCCCTAGATTTTGCCCGAGCTGGTCCACCCTTGCCTGTTGCGCCGATAACTTGGCGATAATCGCAGGATCAGGTTGCGCCAGCACGGCCGAACCGTAGGTATACTCGAGCTGGGCCTCATGCACGATCTCGCGCGAGGCCTGGGCGACCTGGATGATCGAGGAGGTCACAACGGCTTCGGTCGAACGCACCCAGCGGTCATGGGCAAAGAGCATTGCAAAGACCACAGCGAGGAGAAACGGAACCCCCGCAACCAACCCGTAAATCCGAAGAGTCGGGAAATTGAGAACCATGCTCCGGAAAAAACGCCGCATATCACCCTCTATCGACTAGGTAATGCGACAACGGCAACAACCGGGCCACTGTTAGCCCGGTTGTTGCGCTTGGTCTCAGGCAGCGCGCTCGCTGAATTCGCGCATCGCCACATCAAGGCGCGAGGTGGCCTTGCTGATGTCGCTGATCGCGGTCGATTGTTCGCTGCTCATTGTGGTGATCTGCTCCATCAGCGCGGCAATCTCCTGGGCATTGCCCGCCAGTTCGGTCAGCGCCTCGCCACTGTTCTGCACCACGCTGACGCCGGTTTCGATCTGCTTGGCCGCCTGATTGATCAAGATACCGACATCCTGTGCCGCCTTGGACGATTTTGCCGCCAATTGCTGCACCTCGGAGGCCACCACCGCGAAACCGCGACCTGCGGCCCCTGCCCGCGCCGCCTCGACCCGGGCGTTCAGCGCCAAGAGGTTGGTCTGGAAGGCGATATCGTTGATGATGTTCATGATCGACCCGATCTTGGACGAGGCAACGCTGATCCGCTCCATCGCCTCGATGGCGTCATGGACCACCTTGGTGCCGCGATCCGCCGTACCGCGCATCGAGGAGGCACAGCTATCTGCGGACCGGATCGAGGCAAGGACGTTCTGCAACGACTGGTTCAATTCCGTCGAGGCCGCGGCGGTCCCTTCGAGGTCGTTCGCGATCTGCGCCGCCCGCCGACGGTCATCCTCTGCCCGAACCAGCAATTCCTCGGCCTTGCGCTGTTGCTCTTCCAGCGTCCGCTGCTCGGTCTGTCGCAGCGAGCGGATGTTATCGCGCATCTGGGCCAGATTGCGGATCAGGACGCTGACCGAATTGCGGCCCGCTTCGGGAAAGATCACGTTCAGGTTTCCGGCCGACATTTGCCCCGCGCAATCGACGACCTCTTGGATCACGCGATTTTGCTGGCGGGCCAATCCAAAGGCCAGTCCACCGATGACCAGAATGCCGCCAACGGACACAATCAGCCAGATGACCAATTGGGCTCTTGCCGCGCTATTATCCTCTGACACGATGGTCGCGAGGGTGTCGAGCCAACGCTCCTCCATCCCGCGCATCAGACCGAGTTTTGCGGTTTGGGCGTCAAAAAACTGCGCAGACGTAATCCCTTCAAAGGCCTGCCCGAGTGCGGCCGTTCGATAGGTGTTCACCTGCTGGCTGGCAGGATCATCCAGCAGCGCCTGAACCATCTGCTCTCCGACGGGCCCGCCCGTGCGGGCGAACAGATCGAGATGGATCCGGCTGGCCGCGATCAATCCGACAAAGACCTCGTAATCGTTGTTGGCAAAGGCCTGGGAAGTAAAGGTCCGGGACCCGACGGCGCGCTCGAGCCCGACAGCGTCCTTGGCACGCATCAATTCCGACATGGCCTCGATGTAGATCGCGGTAGAGCCTTTGGTCTGGGCGTCGATACCCAGCTCGCCAAAACTGATCAACTTTGCGTTCAACGCTGTGATATAGGCCAGCACGGTGCCCGCATCGGGGGCGAGCGCATCAATCTTGAGCCGCTGATCAGCCAAGCCGGCCAGATCCCGCTCTATCGTCTGCCAGACGCCGGGATGACTGTTCCAGATGCCTTGTGATGCCGTGGCAATGGTGCGGAACGCCGTCAGCGCATCGTCAACCTTGGCGCGTTGATCGCGCAGTTGCGGCCCGAACGAACTTCCCTTGGAAGCGACAAAAACCGCGCTCATTCCCCGTTCGACCTGAAGTTGATGCACCAGATCTGACGCGGCGCGCACGACCTCGGTCGTGCTCAAGGTCGCTTGGGTACTGGACAGATCACGCTGCTTGGATTGAACCACCGTCACCGCAAAGATCATTGCCAGCGCGACGCCCAGTCCGGCCATCACCAGATAGGCACCAAGGACCGACAACTGACGCGAAAAAAAGAACCCCACCTTTGACATTGTCTTCTCACCGTTTGGAACTGATACTCCTCCAACGACACATTATCGCCTAGGTTTAAGTCCATTCGGGATTTTTTCTCTCCGATAGATTACCCCGAACCGAATAAAAAAGCCGCCCCGAAGGGCGGCCTGGATCGCTGCGGGTCCCGCGGATCAGAGGCGCGAGGCCACGTTTTCCCAGTTGACCAGATTGTCGAGGAAGTTGGTCAGATAGGCAGGACGCTTGTTGCGGTAGTCGATGTAGTAGGAGTGTTCCCACACGTCGCATCCCAAGAGGGCGGTCTGGCCAAAGCACAGCGGGTTCACGCCGTTCTCGGTCTTGGTGATTTTCAGCGCGCCGTTCTTGTCCTTGACCAGCCACGCCCAGCCCGAACCGAACTGGCTTGCGCCAGCGGCCGAGAAATCGTCCTTGAACTTCTGGACCGAACCGAACGACTCGACGATGGCCTTTTCCAGCTCGCCCGGCATGGCCGATGCGTTCGGGGTCATCATTTCCCAGAACTGGTTGTGGTTCCACAACTGCGAGATGTTGTTAAAGATGCCGTTCTGGGCAACCGCGGTGGCGTTATAGGTGCCAACGATGATCTCTTCCAGCGACTTGCCGTCCCACTCGGTGCCAGCGATCAGCTTGTTGCCGTTGTCGACATAGGCCTTGTGGTGCAGGTCGTGGTGGTATTCCAGCGTCTCTTTCGACATGCCCTTAGCAGCAAGAGCGTCGTGCGCATACGGGAGATCGGGGAGTTCAAAAGCCATAAGAGGAATCCTTAGGTGGATGTTACTGTTCGCTGTGACGTAACAAAGCGCAACGACAGCCCGCGTCAAGGCAAAACCGCCCGTCCGATCCCCGCTTCA
The DNA here is from genome assembly GCA_937864535.1 of uncultured Paracoccaceae bacterium. Classification (GTDB taxonomy): domain Bacteria; phylum Pseudomonadota; class Alphaproteobacteria; order Rhodobacterales; family Rhodobacteraceae; genus Marivivens. The sequence goes on along the minus strand of CALMJS010000018.1, from coordinate 119,156 downwards.
TCGGTCAATCAGTAGACTTAGCCGTTGTTTTCGCTATCTTGCGGCGGAACGCACGGTCACTGTGCGGGCATATGGGGCAGATGCATTTTCAGGAGCCATAGATGGCCGCCAAACATACTTATACCATTCTTTCCATGATGAAGGACGAAGGCCACAGTCTGGTGGAATGGGTGGCATTTCATAAACACATCGGTTTTGACAATATTTGCGTCTATACCAACAATTGCGGCGACGGCACCGACGACATGTTGATCCGGCTTCAGGAACTGGGCTGGGTCCAACATTTCCGCAACGACGTTCCCGAGGGCAAAAAGCCCCAGCCGCACGCGCTCGAACTGGCGACGGCAAACCCGGAGGTCATGGACAGTGAATGGGTCCTGACCATGGACGCCGACGAATTCCTGTCAATCAAATGTGGCAAGGGCCATATCACGGATCTGGTGGAGCACATCCCCGCCGAGGCGCAGGCGATGGCGATCACCTGGCGGTTTTTTGGCTCATCGGAATTGACACCATGGAACCCCGGCCTCGTGACGGAAATGTACACCCGCGCCGCGCCGGACAAATTCAAAAAAGGATGGGGCGTCAAAACCCTGTTCCGGCCCTACCCCTTTGCCAAGCTGGGCATCCACCGCCCGCATATCAAGAACGCCAAACAAAAACCGGAACGGGCCAAGACCCTGTTCGATCAAGTCTGGGTCAACGGATCGGGAGAGCGGATGCCGGATGACTTTTCGCTCTCGGGCTGGCGATCGACGAAACCGACGCTGGGATATGATCTGGTCGAATTGAACCACTACGCCGTCAAGAGCTACGAGGCCTACCTGTTGCGCCGTGTCCGGGGCAACGTGAACAACAAACCGGACAAATACAACGAAGCCTATTTCGCCCTGTTCGACCGTAACGAGATCGAGGTGAAAAACGTTCATCGCCATCTCAAGGGCGTCAAGCGCAAGATCGAACAGATCCTGTCCGACCCGGTCATGGCGGAGCTTCAGGCCAAGGCACTGGAATTTCATGAACGCCGGGTGCAGGTGCTGCATGCCTCAGGCGAATATGAAAAATGGGTCCAAGAGCTCAAGAGCGCCAGCCAGATCGGCCTCAAGGACCTCGATCAGGTATTGTTCATCCAGCACCTGCCCAAGAAATGGCAGGAAAAGGTCAAAGAACTGCAGGCGCAGGGCGTCCCCGATAAGGTCATCGCCAAGATGATCGCCCAGACCCAGACCGCCAAGAAATCCGAAACCCGCGCCGCGCTGCGTCAGGCCGCCGGCGAAGAAGTCCCCGAAGAGGATATGGAGGACCGCGCCGAAGAGCGCGAGGCCGCGACAGAGGAAATCATGTCGCTGGACAACAACCCGTTCATGGATGGCGGGCCAGAGGCCTTGCAACTGGGCGTTCCGCTGCTGAAACAATCGGTCCAGCGGATGAAGGCCGCTGTGGACCGTGCGGGCGACAAACCCGCCAAGGGCGACAAGCCGAAAAAAGAGAAAAAGAAGAAAGAGACATCTGACGCGGTTCCAGACCCCCTAGACGGCACCAGCAAAAAGAAATCCCGCAAGTCCAAAGCCGGCAAAGAGGCCGCAGAATGAGCCGCGAGCGCACCGTCCTCATCTCGACGATGAAGAACGAAGGCCCCTATTTGCTGGAATGGCTGGCCTATCACCGCTCGATCGGCATCGACAGTTTCTGTATCTTTTCAAACGACTGCACCGACGGCACCAACCTGATCCTGAACCGGCTGGACCAGATGGGCATCATCCGGCATTTCGACAACCCGCTGGGCCTGCGGATGGACCCGCAGCGGGCCGCCTATTCGCGGGCGAACCGCATGACTTGGGTCAAAGACCACGACTGGGCGCTGATCGTCGATGCCGATGAATTCCTGAATGTCCACGTCGGGGATCGTAGTATTCAGGCGCTTCAGGCGGCGTGCCCCGGCGCGGATGCGGTGTCGATCAATTGGCGGCTGATGGGCTCCTGCGGAGAGAAACACTTTGCCCCCGATAAATTGATCTCCGAACGGTTCACCCGCGGATCGACCTTCGAGGCGCCGGAAAACGGGCTGGTCTGGGGGTTCAAAACAATGTTCCGCCCCCGCCGGTTCGACTATTTCGGCGTCCACCGCCCGAAGTTCAAAAAGGTCGAAAAGGTCAAACCGGGCTCGATCACTTGGGTCAACGGTTCGGGCAAACCGATGCCGGACAAAATCCTCAAGGGCGGATGGCGGTCCGGCACCGACACTTGGGGCGCCGACTTCGCGCAAGTGAACCATTACGCGATCAAGAGCCGCGAGGACTTTCTGCTCAAACGCCTGCGCGGCACGGCCAATTCGAAAAACAAGGGCCGCATCGATATGGACTATTGGGACCGCTACGACCTTAACGCACAGGTCGATGCGACGATCCCAACTGGTCCGATCAGGGCGATCATGGCCGAATGGCTGGCGGACGCCGATCTCGCGGCGCTGTTGCGGGCCTGTTTGCACGCCTCTCGTCTGGTGTTGGACTATCAACTGAGCGTGCCAGAGTTCGCGCAGTTCGTCGAAACCGGCGAATTCCCCCGCGATTTGGCGGATGAGGCGGCAACGGACCAAGGGGACGACGAATGACCGCGCGGTTTCTCTGCGTCGGAACGCATCACAAAACCGGAACCGTCTGGATGCGGCGGACCTTCCATAAATACGCCACCGACCATGCGATCCCGATCATTCGCGGCTATGACGCGGCGCAGCTAAAATCCCTGCCGACCGACGGTCCGGCACTGGTCGTGCATTGGAATTCGCTGTTCCCGGCCCCGCTATTCATGGACAGCCGCGCGCGGTTCCTGCACATCATCCGCGACCCGCGCGACGTGCTGATTTCCGGTGCCCGCTATCACCTGACGGCCCCGCTGGGGAACGAGAAATTCCTACGGGTCAAACGCCCCGATCTGGGAGGCAAGACCTATCAGGAACATCTGAACAGCCTGCCGACCTTGGTCGATCAATTGCTGTTCGAAATGGACAATAAACACCACGAAACCGTTGTCGAAATGCTAATGTGGCCCTACGGCCACCCCGGTGCGGTCGATCTACGCTTCGAAGACCTGATCGATGACACCGATTGCAGCCTGTTTCGCGGCGCTCTACGCCAGATGAACGTCGCGGGCTGGGACATTGACGGCGTGGCGAATTACTACTGGACCCACAGCCTATTTGGCGGCGCGGCGAAAGAAGAGGACCGCGCCCACAACGTGGCCAAACACGTCAAGTCCGGCAAGGCAGAGCAGTGGAAATCCAAGTTCCCCCGCGAAGTTGCTGAAATCTATGTCCAAAAATACGGGCCTGCGCTCCGCACACTGGGCTATGCTGAAAATGACGATTGGGTTCATCAGCTACCCACCGCGAGCGAGGTTTTGGCTGGGGCCTGATCAGCCGAACGGGCGGTCGTGTATTCGCGGATTTGCCGCAGCAGCGCCAGACCTTCGGCACTGCATTTGATCCGGTCAATCGTGGCCTTTGCCTGTTCGACCGCTGTTTGGTGCAGATCCCGCAATTCCGGGTCAGATAGCAGGCGGTCCCGTTCCTCGGCCACGCGCGCGGACCAGCGGGTGATCCCGTCATGGCGGGCGTCGTTATGGTCGTAGCGCTGCCAATAGCGCATTCCGTAGCTCAGATCGCCATGATTGGCATTGCCCCGTGCGACCTTGAGCAGGAAGGCATCAATCGACCGCAGCGGATAGTGGTTCACCTGCACCAGATCGAACCCGTAGTAGGGTTTGTCGAGTGATTTGACATCCTCCCACAGCCGCAGGTGCCTTAGCCTCAGGCCCGAACCGTTATGCACGCGGGCCTGCGCCAGATCGCCCTTGGTAAAGATCGGACAATGGTTGTGAATGGCAACCGGCTCGCTGGACCTGTGGGTCATGGATTTGACGCCCCGCCGATTGATCTGGCCATGGTAGGCGCTGCCCTGATCCCAGCCCCAGCGGCTCTGGTCTATGACCAATCCCTGATCAAATTTCGCCACCCCGCCATGGCCGAAATTTTGCTGCGACATGTACCAGACGTTCGCCTCGGGCACAGCAGCGAACAGGTCCAGCAAATGGCCCTGTCCCGCATTGACGCAGACAAATTCATCGGCATCGAGGCTGATCACCCAATCTGATCGCCGCACCCGTTCCAGACGGTTCACATAGCGCATCATCATCAAATGATGTTTGTCGCTCTTGGCCAGAAACGACGGATTGGCGAAGTGGCGCACGAGGCCCAATTCATCCAGCCGCTCCAGCATCCGGTCTGTGCCATCGGTGCAATCGTTCGAAAACACCAGAATATCGTTCACGCCGATCAAACGATGATAGGCCACCCATTCCAGCAGAAAGGGCGCTTCGTTCTTCATGGGTGTCAGAGAGGTTATGCGCATCATGACTCCGGTCTTCGGGGTCAGTAACGCCATAAATCGGCGCTATGATACCGCCGCAGCTACAGGGGAGGCACTGCGACGGTAGAAAGTCGGACGTTACAGAACGCCGACCGGACCTGCCTTGGCAGAGGTAGCCAGCAGATCAAATGTGTAATGCGCGACCGAGCGGAAACACACGACGCGCAGGCTGCCGTCCTGCTCCTTCCAGACGGCACCGGCTACCTGAGCGAGACGGGTGCGGCGCACCTCTCCGACAGCAAAGGCCGAGGCAGAGAAATCCACCGGCGCGACCTTGGCCAGCACTTCGGCGGCAAAGGGTCCCGTGACCGAAAACAGCGCTCGCGCATCGGACACATTCGCCACGAGGAAGTGCTGCTCGGCCAGGGCCTCGGCGATCTGGGCGGTCAGAGACACCGCCTGATCGTAGGGACACAGGATCAGCAATTCGTCCGGCGACATCCACGCCACCGAGCGTTCGCCGTTCGACACGATCTGCCGAACATCGGGGAAATCGACGCCCACCAGATGGGTGATCGTCGCCACGAAATCCTCGGCGTCGAAACTGCCGCGCAGGGAAATCATCCCCTGAAGGCCCATTTCCGCGACTGTCACGTCGCCCGCTGCAACTTTGCCATTCAAGGCGCTGACGGCGTTAGACATTTTGCTTTGCTCCGTCTTTGTCGTAGAACACCGGATCGACGATACGTGCCTTGATCAGGCCGCCCTTGTCGTTCTGGAACTCGATCTCTTGGCCCATACGGTCCAACCCGTTCAACACGAGGGCCATAGCGATACCGCGCTTGAGCGTCGGGGAATAATAGGTCGAGGTCACGCGGCCTTGGGTGTTGCGCTGACCGTTGGCATTGGTGCCCGCCGCCGGGGCGTGCGACCCGTCGGGGATCACAGACCCGTCCAGCGTTTCCAGCCCCACCAGTTTCCACCGTTTGGGATCGGTCATGTGGCTGCGTTCCTGCGCCCGCTTGCCCAGATAGTCGGCTTTCTTTTTGGAAATCGCCCAACCAAGGTTGAGATCCTGCGGGATCACCGTGCCGTCGGTTTCGTCGCCGATCATGATAAAGCCCTTTTCGGCCCGCATGATATGCATGGCTTCGGTGCCGTAGGGCATCACGCCGAACGCCTGACCATTGGCCAAGAGCGCCTGCCAGAAGGCCGCGCCTTGGCTCGCCGGGACGGCGACTTCGTAGGACAGTTCACCGCTGAACGAGATGCGGTAGATCCGCGCGTCGAACTCGCCCAGCTTGCCCTCGACATAGGTCATAAAGGGGAAGGCGTCCTTGGACAGGTCCAGATCGCCGCCGAACGACTGCAGCAACTGCCGCGCCTTGGGACCGGCGACGACGACCTGCGCATACTGCTCGGTGACGTTGGCGGTATAGACCTGCCAGTCGTACCATTCGGTTTGCAACCAGTCTTCCATCCAGCCGTGGATACGATCCGCGCCGCCGGTGGTGGTGTGACACAGCCACGTATCATCGGCCAGACGCACGACCACGCCGTCGTCCGACAGGAAACCGTTTTCGGTGCACATCAGACCATAGCGGCATTTGCCGACCGGCAGGGTGCTCATCAGGTTGGTGTAGAGCATATCGAGGAACCGACCGGCGTCGGGCCCCTTGACGATGATCTTGCCCAGCGTCGAGGCGTCCAGCAGACCGACATTTTCCCGCACGTTCAGGATTTCGCGGTTCACGGCGTCGTGCACCTTTTCGCCCGCGCGCGGATAGGCGTAACCGCGGCGCCAATGGCCGACAGGTTCCCAATCCACACCGTTTGCCTCGTGCAGATCGTGCATCGGCGTCCGGCGCAGCGGCTGGAAAATCGCATCGCGTGCCGCGCCGCCAATCGCCCCCATCGAAATCGGGGTGTAGGGCGGGCGGAAGGTGGTGGTGCCCACCGCCGGGATCGGCGCATCCAATGCCTGAGAAAGGATCGCCAAGCCGTTGATGTTGCTCAGCTTGCCCTGATCGGTCGCCATGCCGAGCGTGGTATAGCGCTTGGTATGTTCGACGGATTCATAGCCTTCGCGGGCAGCCAGCTGGACGTCCGACACCTTGACGTCGTTCTGATAGTCCAGCCATGCCTTCATCCGCAGTTTCGGACCTGCGCCCTGCGGCATCATCCAGACCGGCTCGATCGCGGCTTCGGCGACCTCGTTGGTGGTCGCGTCCAGCCCTGCATCGCGCAGAATGGCCGCGGTGCCCAGATGGCCATTGGCAGAGCCGACCGCCGTGACAAAGACCTTGCCATCAGCGCCGGTCGGGCCGCGGGCCGCATCGGGGCGGAACATCGCCTGATCGTCATCCCACGTCAGTTTGCCGCCGCAGTGCGACCACAGGTGCACCACCGGGGACCAGCCGCCGGACATCGCGACGCAATCGCAGGCGATCTCTTCCAGAACGGAGCCTTCGCCCGCCTGCAGACAGACCTGCACGCCGGTGACGCGGGTCTTGCCCTTGACCTTGGCGATGGCCTTGCCCTTTAGCACGCGAATACCTGCGCGTTCGGCGACCTGACCAATCGGACCGGCGCCAGAGGGACGGACATCGATGATGGCCGGAACAGCCAGCCCGGCCTCTTTGAGAGCCAGAGCCGTGCGATAGGCGTCGTCGTTATTGGTGACCACGACCGTGCGATCCCCAACGGATACGCCAAAGTTCACGACGTAATCGCGCACCGCAGCCGCCAGAAGCACGCCGGGGATGTCGTTGCCGGCAAAGGACAGCGGACGTTCGATCGCGCCCGTTGCGGCCACCACATGGCCAGCGCGGATGCGCCACAAACGATGGCGCACGCCCGATTTGTCGCTGATATGGTCGGTCAGCCGCTCATAGGCCAGCACATAGCCGTGGTCATAGACCCCTGCAGCCATCGTGCGGCTGCGGATCGTCACATTGGCCATCTTGCCCAAGGTCGCGAGGGTCGCCGCGACCCAGTCAGCGGCGCTCTGCCCGTCGATCTGGACACCGTCCACCACCGCACGACCGCCCCAATCGGCGGTCTGTTCGATCAGCGTCACGCTCTTGCCCGACTTGGCAGCCTTGAGTGCAGCCGCAAGTCCGGCAATCCCGCCGCCGACAACCAGCACATCGCAGAAGTGGTAGAAGTGTTCATAGGTGTCGGCGTCGCGCTCTTGCGGCACCTTGCCCAGACCGGCCGACTGACGGATGAACGGTTCATACACATGCTTCCAGAACGGACGCGGGTGGATGAACATCTTGTAATAGAACCCGGCGGGCAGGAACCGCGCAAAGAGCTGGTTCACCGCACCGATGTCGAACTCGAGGCTGGGCCAATGGTTTTGCGAGGTCGCGGTCAGACCGTCAAAGACCTCTTGGGTGGTGACGCGCTGGTTCGGCTCGAAATAGCCGCCCTGCCCCATGTTCACCAGACCGTTCGGCTCTTCGGCGCCAGAGGCGACCACACCGCGCGGGCGGTGGTATTTGAACGAACGACCGATCATCATCTGATCGTTGGCCAGCAGCGCCGAGGCGAGCGTATCGCCCTGATAGCCCCTGAGCCGCTTGCCGTTGAACGAAAACTCGACCGGTTTGCTGCGGTCGATCAGCCGACCGGCGTTTTGCAGACGGGTGCTCATGCCTGTTCCTTCCACGTCCAGCCGGGGTGTTTGGCCCGGATCGCTGCTTTGACTTCTACCGGGGGTTCGCTGGTCTGGGCCGCATAGGTGCCATAGACCTCGAGCGTGGCGGTATCGCGGGCCGCGAGGAACCACTTGCCACAGCCATAGGCATGGCGCCACCGTTCCAGATGAACGCCCTTTTTGTTCTCGCGCATGAATAGATAGGTCTCGAACTCGTCATCGGACGATCCGGGGCCATAACGTTTCAGATGCGCCTCGCCGCCAGCGGCCAGTTCGGTCTCGTCGGCTTGGATGCCGCAATAGGGGCAATGCAGGGTCAGCATGTCGGTCCCTCTTAGTGTGCCACGCCAGCAGCCACCGATTCATCGATGAACTTGCCTTCGCGGAAGCGGTACATGTGGAATTCTTCGGCCAGCGGGCTGTGCCCCTTGGCCATCAGTTCGGCCATCGCCCAGCCAGAGCCGGGGATCGCCTTAAACCCGCCGGTGCCCCAGCCGCAGTTGACGAAAATCCCGTCGACCGGCGTTTTCGAGATGATCGGAGAACGGTCGCCGGTCATATCGACGATGCCGCCCCATTGGCGGAGCATCTTCAGGCGGCTGATGATCGGAAAGGTTTCGACCAGCGCACGGACGGTCTCTTCGATATGATGGAAGCTGCCGCGCTGGGTGTAGTTGTTAAAGCTGTCGGTGCCGCCGCCAATGACCATCTCGCCCTTGTCGGACTGGGACATATAGCCGTGCACGGTGTTGGCCATCACGACCACGTCCATGCAGGGTTTGATCGGCTCGGAGACCAGCGCCTGCAGCGCCACGGATTCAATCGGCAGACGGAAGCCCGCCATCTCTGCCAGAACGCTGGTATGGCCTGCGACGACCATGCCCAGTTTATCACAGTCGATGTCGCCCTTGGTGGTCGAGACGCCGATGACCTTGTTGCCATCGCGGCGCACGCCGGTGACTTCGCACTGCTGGATGACGTCCATGCCCATTGCGGAACAGGCACGGGCATAGCCCCATGCTACGGCGTCGTGACGGGCGGTGCCGCCGCGTTTCTGGTACAGACCGCCCAGCACCGGATAGCGCGGACCGTCGATGTTCAGGATCGGCACGATTTCCTTAAGCTGCTGCGGCGTGACCCATTCCGTGGCCACACCCTGCAACTGGTTCGCCATCACGGTGCGCTGATAGCCGCGCACCTCGTGGTGGGTCTGCGCCAGCATGATCAGGCCACGCGGGCTGAACATCACGTTGTAGTTCAGGTCCTGGCTCAGGTTCTCATAGAGCTTGAGCGCCTTGTCATAGATCGCCGCAGACGGGTCCTGCAGATAGTTCGACCGGATGATGGTGGTGTTGCGCCCGGTATTGCCGCCGCCCAGCCATCCCTTTTCGATGATCGCGACATTGGTGATGCCGTGATTTTTGCCCAGGTAGTAGGCCGTCGCCAGACCGTGGCCACCGGCGCCGACGATGATCGCATCGTATTTCTTTTTCGGCGTCGGGGATCGCCATGCGCGCTCCCAGCCGGTGTGATACCTCAGGCCCTCGCGGGCTACAGCAAAGACGGAATAGCGTTTCATCGGCACCGAATCCCTTTGGTCGTCGTGCGGGTCTTGTCCAAGCCGATAACTGGACTTTTCTACCGGACGCAAGGCGACTGGACGCGCCGGATTATTGCATCTTTGCGACATGCTGGCCGTCAGGGACATCCTGTCGCGGGCGTCAGGCAGGTCACCTTTGCGTTGGGGGACTTTCTTTATGGGGCGTCGGCCGTTAGGTAGAGCCAAACACAGATGGGAGAGACGATGCTGTTCTGGGTGATCTGCGCCATTCTGGCGGCTGTTGCTGCCGGGCTTTTGATTGTGCCGCTTTGGCGTGCCCAAGAGGACGAAGCAGAGGCAAGAACCGACATTGCCATCTACAAGGATCAACTGGCCGAGGTGGACCGCGACCTCGCACGCGGCGTGCTGGACCCGACCGAAGCGGAGCGGGCCAAGGTCGAAATCTCGCGCCGGCTCTTGGCCGCGGATAAGGCGCAGGGAACCGCGACCGGCACCGCGTCAAAGCCGGTCACCCTGACCCTGACGGTTGTGATCATGGCCGCGATGGTCGGCGGCGGGCTGTGGCTCTATAACCGGTTGGGTGCGCCGGGTTATCCCGATCTGCCGCGCAACGCCCGACTGGCCGCCGGCGATGAAATGCGCGCCAACCGCGTCAGCCAAGCCGAGGCCGAGGCCGAGGCCGCCAAGCTTGATCTGCCCAAGGTCGATGCCCCCGCCGAATATCTGGCGATGGTCCAGCAATTGCGCGACATCGTTCCGACCCGCCCCGAGGATCAACAGGGCTGGGCGCTCTTGGCCCGGCACGAGGCTGCGCTGGGGAACTATGCCGCCGCCGCCGAAGCGCAGGCGAAACTGGTCACGCTGCAAGGTGACAGCGCCGAATTGCAAGATATTGAACTCTTGGCAGATTTGCTGGTCGGGGCCGCCGCTGGCTTTGTCTCGCCCGAGGCCGAGGCCGTCGCCCGCCACGCACTGGACCTCGATGCAGATAGCCTCGCGGGGCGGTATTACATGGGCCTGCTCTATGCCCAGACCGACCGCCCCGATGTCGCGTTCCGGCTGTGGCGCGACCTGACCGAGAGCGGGATCGACGATCCCCATGTCACTTGGGCGCGCGAACAGGTCATGGACGCCGCGCAACTGGCCGGTATCGAATACACCCTGCCCGAGGCCCCCGGCATGGCCCTGCCCGGCCCCAGCGCCGCCGATGTCGCCGCCGCCAGCGAAATGTCGGCTGGTGATCAGGGTGCGATGATCCAGGGCATGGTGCAGCGCCTGTCGGACCGTCTGGCGACCGAAGGCGGCACGCCCGAGGAATGGGCCCGACTGATCAATGCCTTGGGCGTTCTGGGTGACACCGACCGCGCCGCCGCCATTTGGCAAGAGGCGCAACAGGTCTATGCGGGCAATGACGCCGCGCTCGCGACGATCGCCGCCGCCGCTGCCTCTGCCTCTGCCTCTGCCTCTGCCGGGATTGGCCAATGATCCTTGAGACTGTCGAAGAGTTTGCCGCCGCACTGCCCCCATATCGCGCGATCTGCGGGCTGGATCTGGGAACGGTGACCATCGGCGTGGCGGTGTCCGACGGGATGCGCACAGTCGCGACCCCGCTGGAAACCATCAAGCGCAAGAAATTCACCCTCGACGCCGAGGCCCTGCTCGCGATTATCGCCAAGCGGGATCTGGCCGGGATCGTGCTGGGGCTGCCGCTGAACATGGATGGAACCGAGGGGCCGCGGGTGCAATCCACCCGCGCCTTTGCCCGCAATCTGTCGCGTTTGACCGATGTGCCGATCACCTATTGGGACGAACGTTTGTCCACCGTGGCCGCCGAACGCGCCCTGCTTGAGGCGGATACGTCTCGAAAACGTCGCGATGAGGTGATCGACCATGTCGCCGCCGGGTATATCCTGCAAGGCATGTTGGACAGACTTCGCCATTTGGGGGCCTGAGTGACCAAGCCGCAAAATACCGACGCGATCTGGAGTAGAGCTGAAATCGAAAGCCCCTGTGTCAAACTCTGCAGCATCCACCCGACGCATAAGATCTGTGTCGGCTGTCATCGCACGCTCGAAGAGATCGGCAACTGGTCGCGCTATAGCCCCGAACAGCGCCGCAGCGTGATGGACGGGCTGCCCGCCCGCGCGGCACAGTTCAAACAGCGCCGCGGGGGCCGCGCTGCCCGCGTGCAGGATTAATCCCGAAGCCACGCCCGGATATCTGGCGCAATCGGACGGAAAAACGCGATCATCCGGCCCTCTTTGGGGGGCTGGCACCGGCCCTCGGGGGCGGTGCCGTGGATCATCATCCGGTCCAGCAGAACCGATTGCCCGACCGACATCGGCAGTTCCACCCGTTCACAGCATTCGAACACCTCGGCCCGCGCGTCGGTGTAAATCTCTGTCAGATCGACATCGGGCCACATGCTGGGCGGCAATCCGGCAAAGGCCACGGTCAGCGCCTCGCGCATGATGATCTCGCTCCCCGGCCAGACCACCAGCGGGCAGGCGCTACAGTCATTCAGCGCCACGCCAAGGATATAGGCATGCGGTTCACGCAGATGGCGCCGCTTTTGCGGCCCCTCGCCGATCAGCCCGTCCAGATGCGCGGCATCGCGCTTTAGCCGGTAATTGTGTTCTTTGTCGGTGTCGCGTTCGTCGCGGATCGGATAGCCGGAATAGATCACCGAGACCTGCGCCGGATGCAGCGGCAGACCGGGGATCATCCCGTCCCACGGGCCGACAAAGGGCACGCCGCCAATCGCGCCGGTGTCGTCATTGGGCAGGGCATCGACGCCGACGAACCACGTCTGGCCATGGCGCATCCATTTCGCCCGCATCTCGGGGTCGGCCAGCACCGGCCCCGCCGCCGCACGCGCCGCCGCCGCCCAGGCGCGGGTTTCCTCTGTCGCGTCGAATTGGATAAAACCGCCGTCCAACATCATAGCCCCGCTGCCTTGCGCAGCATATTGAGTGCCACCAGAATCAAGAACCCGCCGAAGATCCGCTTGAGCCGCTTTGCATCGGTCTTATGTGCCAGCGCCGCGCCATAGGGGGCGGTGATCAGGGTCATCGCGATGACCAGCACAAAGGCCGGCAGGTTCACGGCGCCAATGGTGTAGGGCGGGGCAACCGCTGTCAGATCCACCAGCAAAAACCCGATCACGCTGGGCACGGCGATCAACACGCCAAAGCCCGCCGCCGTCGCCACCGCACGGTGGATCGGCACGTTGAACAGCGTCATCGTCGGCACGCCAAAGCTGCCGCCGCCAATGCCCATCAGCACCGACAAAAACCCGATGACCGGCGAAACTAGATAGCCCCGCAGCCCCATCGGCATCGCCTGACCCAGCCGCCATTCGGCCCGGCCAAACGCCATATAGAGCCCGATGACCGTCGCCAGCCCGCCAAAGACAAACTGCAATTCCGTCGACCGCAGACGGGCCGCGATGCTGACCCCGACCACGGCGCCAATCGCGATGCCGACGGCCCAACCGCGCAGGATCGTCCAATCCACCGCGCCCTTGCGGTTATGGCTGAGCACCGACCGGATCGAGGTCACGATAATCGTCGCCAACGAGGTCGCCAGACAGATCTGCATCAACTGGTCGCTCGCGTAGCCAAGCGTTGAAAAGGCATAGAAGAACGCCGGAACCAGCACGATCCCGCCGCCGACCCCCAAGAGCCCGGCCAGCACGCCTGCAAAGGCGCCGATCCCCAACAACAGCCCCGCCATCAGGATCAGCGTCGTCATATCCGGCATCTCGGTCGCACTCCGTTTGTGTCGGCCCCATTTAGGCCCTGTCATGGCAGGAGTTATCCGCTTCGGCAAGCCGATCACCGCGAAAGGTCAGATTGCCTCGGCGGCCTCGGTCACATAGGCCAAGGCGTCCAGCACGGTTTGCGGCCCTGCCCCGTCGCGGCTCGCATTTTCCGACAGATGACGCCGCCATCCCCGCGCCCCCGGTCGTCCGGCAAAGGCCCCCAGCATATGGCGCGTGATCTGATGCAGACGCCCGCCTTGGCTCAGATGCGCCTCGATATAGGGTAGCATGTCGCGCACGGCCTGCACCGGATCGCTATCCGCGCCGGTCTGGTAAATCCGCCGGTCGGCCTGACACAGAACCGTCGCGGCATCATGATAGGCGGCGCGCCCGATCATCACCCCGTCCAGCCCCTGCGCCAGATGCGCCTCGGCCTCGTCCAGCGTGGCGATCCCGCCGTTTATACTCAGATGCAGATGGGGGAACTCTGCCTTCATCTGGTGGACCAAAGGATAGTCGAGGGGCGGAATATCGCGGTTTTCCTTGGGCGAGAGCCCCTGAAGCCACGCCTTGCGGGCGTGAATGGTGAACCGCGACACGCCCACCGCGCTGACCTTTTGCAAAAACGCGGGCAGAACCTCTTGGGGGTTTTGGTCGTCGACGCCGATCCGGCATTTGACCGTCACCTCGACCGGGCTGTTGGCGATCATCTCTGCAACGCAGTCCGCGACCAGATCGGGCGTCGTCATCAGGATCGCGCCAAAGGCCCCGGACTGCACGCGGTCAGATGGACAGCCGCAGTTCAGGTTCACCTCGTCATAGCCATAATCGGCGGCAATCCGCGTCGCCTGTCCCAATTGCGCCGGATCGGACCCGCCAAGTTGCACCGCCACCGGATGTTCGGCAGGATCGAACCCCAGCAGCCGGTCGCGATCCCCATGGATCACCGCAGGCGCCGTCACCATTTCCGTGTAGAGCAGCGCCTGCCGGCTCAGCAGCCGGTGAAAATACCGACAATGCCGATCCGTCCAATCCATCATCGGAGCAACGCTCAGACGAGCCGCCTTTGAAATTGCTCCAAAATCCTGATTTCCTTTAATTTTTCCGTCTGATTTTGCGCCACTGACATCCGACATTTGAGCGACATTCCTGCATATCTGGAACTAGAATCCCCCGTATGGGGGACCTCTTTGCGCTTCAGGGGGACGGCACTCCCCGCCGATGCAGCAAAGAAAGGAAAGCGTATGGCACACATTGAGGTTCGTGAAAAGGTTGATGGCTCTAAGGCCTACAAAGCAGAGGTCGTGGTTACGATCGACGGGAAGCGCTGCAAGCGCTGTGCCACCTTTAGCTCGCGGACGACGGCCAGCCGTTGGGCCGCAAAGAAGGAGAAGGAATTGCGGGCTCCTGGAGGACTCGAGGAGGAGCGCCGTGCCGGGAAACCGCTGACAGTTGCAGACGCGGTCAAGCGGTACGTGGATGCCCACGAATTCAACCTCAAGCCGACGAAGAAGCAAATCCTCTCCTTTGTTAAGGATGAGAGGTGCAGTTTCTCCAAACTCGAATGGCGTAACGTACAGCCTTGCGATGTCCGGGCTTTCGCCGAAGAGCTGAGTAAGGGAGGCCGTGATCCTGCAACTGTTTCGAGCTACCTGACGCACGTCTGCCACGTGCTGAGCGTTGCAGAAATTGACTTAGGCAAGCCGTACGCAATCGATATCGGCGCATTGACGAGAGGCAAGGAATCCGCACGCCGCAATGGCCTTACGGGAAAACCCAATTCCCGGACGCGGCGCCCCTCACATGAAGAGCTCGATATCCTGATGGAGTTTTTCATCAGGAAGAGCATCGGAGCTCCTCGCGCAATTCCTATGGCCCTCATCGTCGCTTTTGCCATTTTCGGCGTGCGCCGCCAGTCCGAAATCACTGGCCTGCAGTGGATTGATATGGACGACGATGAACTCCTCGTCAGGGGAATGAAGGACCCACGGAACCCTGCTGGGCGAGACCGCATGACTCAGTTGACCAAGGAGGCCAAGCGCGTCATTGAAATTCATGGCAAGCGCGATCCCCGTCGAATTTTCCCATATTCAGCCGGAGTGATTAGCCGAAATTTCACAAATGCTTGCAAAGCGCTTGAGATCCAGGATCTCCATTTCCACGACCTGCGCCACGAGGGCGTTAGTTGGTTGCGAGAGCGGGGCTGGCAAACAGGGCACGTTATGTCAGTATCAGGGCACTCTTCAACGAGCACACTCGATCGCTACACCAACATGAAGAAGCGCGGCGACAAGTATTCGGACTGGAAGTGGTGGACGGAACTCGAGAAGCACTTCCGGGCCCATTGAAGCCCAGCTCTATTGTATCAGGCAGAGCGAGATTTTCTAGTAGGTGTGGCCGTCGGGCCGCGCCTCTCCTGCCAATATTTCCAAGATCCGTGTCATTGTCTGGAGCGTCACGTCCGCGTCCACCCTGAGCCGAACCCAACTCGGATCGCCGTTTGCCGAGGGGGTCACACTGTAAGGCTGTACTGTTTTCATGTCGGAGCGCTTAACCAAGGTCAAGCGGTCTGGATCGATATCGCTGGGATGAACACCAAAAACGTTAGCGAGCGCCTCCAATCGCTCCCTGGGTGGCCTGGTTTTACCGGAGTGGTACCGGTTGAAGGCATCTCGGTTCATGCCCGCACGCCGAGCAAGTTCAGCCTGTGACAAGCCGCTCTGCGACGTCAATCGTTGCAGGCGCTCGGCCCACATGGGAATTTTGTCGGTTCCATCAGACATTCGCGAGACGTAGCAGAGAGCGGAACCGTAATCAACTAAAGGCCCGCGACGGCATCATCCAGCTGCACCAATCTGATAATGAGATATTTTTCGATTTTCTTCCATTTTTCTTGCTCCGCCCTCTATCGCATTTTTTCTAGTGGCATAACTGCAGTTCATCAGACATCGACATGAGGCAGACAACGATGAACACCGCATTCCTGCTCGCCGCACGTTTCGACGGCATTCCGACCATCAGCGCCGACCGCGTGCGTGCAGACTATTTCCCGCATCTCAGTTTGCAGACTTTCTATCGTCGGCTTGACTAGGGATCTATCACTTTGCCCGTCACTCGGCTCGACGGCAGCCAGAAGTCCCCGCGTTTTATCGCTCTCACCGATCTCGCCGCGTTCATTGACGAAGCTGCTGAACGCGGGCGGAAAGAGGCAGCACGGAAACGATAGTAAGGGGCGGCTGCTACATTCAATACCGCTCGAGGTTTGTGACACTCGGGCTCGTCAGAAAGCCCTTTCCTGCATGTAGCCTAGATTGCATCTGCCGACGTGGAGTCTATAGACCAGACACCGAACGCTTCATGCGTCAGCGAGGTGTGAGACCGGCTTTGTCTGGATCATACCAATATTGTGTGATTGTACCGTCCTTTATCTTCTGTACGGCTTCGTCAATCACGAACAGCGGCACGAGGAACCATTCACGGGGCGCCACTGGACGACCGAACCGATCTGAAATCTGGATGTCGATCTGCGCAGCGCCGAAAATCCGATGAATCAGATTTTCAAGTCGTGTCTGGTTGATGTTGTAGAGTTCATAGGTCGCCACGACCTCGACCGGGGCCATCAGGAAGGTCGGCTGCAGGTGCGCACCGGCAATTCTCTTATCTACACCCAAAGTCGTCACGCCAATCTTGTGGACCAGCTCTCGGTTCTCAGATACCAACGGGTGGTCCGATTTGCTGCGCAGGACATAGATCGTGCCGGTGGTGCTGTCGCCCTCTTCTGGCGCGTCCGCAAATAGCGGCCCCGCCACCGACTCGGTGATCCTCCGACCGGATTCATCCTTGTTCAAAGCTCGTTGGAGCGAACGCATCAGCATTCTACTTTCCGTACCGTTATCGAAAATCACCCGCAGACGTGCATCCGTCCGACCTTGATCGGTAAGGGTCTCTTCGCCCATCTCCGCAACATAGGCCTTTTGCCCCTCAACAATAAAGAAGCGACCCTTCTGGATCTCTGCCTTCAGCTCGAAGGGGCGGGTTTCGCGCTGTCCAGTATCCAGTTCGCGCTGTACCTTCTCGAACAGCGGTTGGAAGGTCTCGAAATCCTCACACCGCTGACGGTTCGCGATATCCTCGGCTTCCTTGCGTTCGGCGTTCGAACGGACATGCCTCAGTTCGGAGATTGGCGAGGCCTCGACCTCGACGCCAAGCGCGGCAAGCAACGCATCATCATCCAGATCGTCGGCAACGGGCGTCACTTCGGCGCCGGACAGAAGGCCATCCGCATCCAGGTCGGCAAGAAGGTCAGCGGCTTCCGGCAGCTCCCGCAGCCGTTGAAGGCGCACGGCATAAAGCCGTTCGAAAATATCGCCGTCCTCGGAATGCTGAGGTAGACGTCCACGCTCGGCGACGAATTTCTGGATGTCTTCGAAGCCCGCAATGATCCGCTCTTCGCGAGGCGTCCGTGCGACCTGCTTCTTCTTCTCGACCTCGATCCCAAGCTCCGACAGCAGGGCATCGTCATCATCGGTGAACATGTTAGCCATTCATCGCCTCCTGCTTCATGCGCGTGGCGGAGCCATCCATCTCGATGGTGCCCGAGGTGGGTTGATGCACACCGGACAGGATGCGGATCAGGGTCGACTTGCCCGCACCGTTGTCGCCGAGCAGGCAGAGCACCTCGCCCGCGCGAATGTCGAGGCAGATGTCGTGCAGCACGTCGATGGGGCCAAAGCTCTTGTTCACGTTCCGCAGGGTCAGGATCGGGGCGGTCATGCCTTGGCTCCTTTTCGCGGCGCGCTGGACAGCGCCATCTTGCGGAAGGTGTTGTTCAGCAGCACGGCGCCCAGCAGCAGCACACCGATCACCATGTTCGACCAAGTCTGGTCAAAGCTGGTGTAATAGATGCCTTGGGTGACAACAGCAAAGGTGATCGTGCCGAAAAAGATGCCGATGACCGAGCCGAACCCGCCGGTCAGCAGCACGCCCCCCACCACCACGGCGATGATCGAGTTGAAGATCAGCGTCAGTTGCGGCGTGGCCTGCACCGATTGGAACAGGATGGCCTGACTCATGCCGACAAAGGAAGCGCAGACCGAGGAAAAGACAAACAGCAAAATGGTCAGGCGGCTGGTCGGAATGCCCGCATTGCGCGCGCTGTCCTTGTCGCCGCCCATGGCAAAGACCCAGTTCCCGAAAGGCGACAGATGCATCAGGTAAAAGAACGCGGCGCTGATGAGCAGCCACCAGAAGATGAGCACCTGAAAGCCGCCGACGTAGCTGCCGAAGGTCGCCTTGATAAGGGCGGGAGCCTTCACGGCGATCGAGGTCGTGCCCGTCAGAACCACCGTGGCTCCAAGGAGGAGGCCGGACATCGCGAACAGCGTCCCAAGGGTGACGATGAAGGAGGGAACGCCTGTCCGCACCACGAGCCAGCCATTGACCAGCCCCACCACAGCGCCGCCGGCCAGAGCGGCGAACATGCCCAGCAGGATCGGCTGTTCATAATAGCCCGAGACCAGCGCTGTAACCAGCGCGCCCATGGTGATCGTCGCACCGACCGAGATATCCAGTTCGCCCGCGATCATCAGCAGGCCGACAGGAATGGCGACGATGCCCAGGGTGGCCGACCGGCTGAGCCAGCTGCCAATCGAGGACGGGTAGAGAAATTCGATCCCGCCGACCAGGGCAAAAAAAATCGTGACACCGACGAGCCCGATCAGGGCGCCGGCTTCGGGCCGTCGAAAGAGTGTGCCAAGCATGGCTGCGTCCTTGCGTTGGAGTATGGTCGGGGAGACGGCTTTCCGCCTCCCCGCGCAGGCAGGTTCAGCGCGCGCCGATCTTTACGCCCGCGATGGTGGCGTCGACGTTCGCAGCATTGATGATCCCCGGCCCGGTCAGCACCGGAGCGGTGGGCAGGTCGGTGCCGAAGTCGATGTTGGAGGCCAACAGCGTCACGGCCAGCAGAGCCTGTAGATAGGGCTGCTGGTCGATGGCAAAGTCCTGCGTACCATCCTTGATGCGGTCCAGCGTGGCCTCGTTAAAATCGAAGCAGCCAAGATGCACGGTGCCGGTCTTGCCTGCCTGCTCGATGCCCACTGCGGCGGCATCCGCCTCGCCCGCGCCGATGGTCAGCGCGCCGTCAACGTCCGGGTTCTCGGTCAGATAGGCCTTCACCGCTTCGGAAATCGCGGCGGGGTCACCGAAGGAGGTCGAAGGCAGCGGCAACTGTTCGGCGCTGGCCCCGGCGGCGGTCATCGCGTCGATCATGCCCTGGCAGCGGGCTTCGATATTGGCGGTACCCGGCAGGGTATTGATGCAGACGCCCCGTTTCGCGCCGAGCTGCACCAGTTGTTCGCCGCCGGCCTTGCCTGCGATGTACTCGTCCGAACCGACATAGTTCATCGCGCCCAGTTCTTCCGCCTTATCCAGAGTGCCTGCGTTGAAAAGGATGACCTTGATGCCCGCGGCAATGGCTTCCTGGATGGCCGGGTCCTGGCTCTCGTAGACCCAGTCGGGCACCGCGATGCCGTCCGGCCGCTTGCTGATCGCCACGCGGATGATATCGGCGGCATCGGCGGCAAAATTGTCGTAGCTCTGCATGCGCAGGTACCTTTCGTGGCCGATGGTCTGACGATCTTTCTCTTCGTTCAGTATTTCAAAGATCTGCCCGGTGAACTGATCGAGGCCGCCCGGGTCGAGGGCGCCAGCTGGCCGCAGATCTACCGCCGGATCGTCATGCCGCTCTCGGGGCCGGTGATGGCAACCGCCGCGATCCTGAAATTCCTCGCCATGTACAATTCGTACCTTTGGCCGCTGATGGTTGTCCAGAAAGAGCAATACCGCCCCGTGATGGTCGGCCTTCAGTACTTCTTCCAGCTCAACATCGCCTGGGGCGAGGTCATGGCCTATCTGAGCCTGATCACGGTTCCGGTCCTCGCCTTCTACCTTCTTTTGCAACGCGCCTTTATCGCCTCGATCGCATCGACCGGCGTCAAGGGCTAAGAAACGGACATTACAATGGTTATCGAACTCAAAGACCAATGGATCTGGGACAGCTGGTATGCCCATGACGGCCAGCGCTGGCACGGGTTCTTCCTCAAGGCTGACAAGAGCCTTATCGACCCTGACCTGCGGCACATGAATGTCACACAAGGCCACGCAATCAGCGACGATCTGGTGAACTGGGAACACCTCGGCACCATGCTGACGCCTTGGCGCGACGGCCCCGCATGGGACGACAAGACCACATGGACAGGGTCGGTTGTGCAGGACAATACCGGGCTCTGGCATCTGTTCTATACCGGCACCCGCGCGTCGGAAAATGCCCTGTATCAACGTATCGGGCATGCCACGTCGACCGACCTGCACAGCTGGGAACGGGTGGGCGACGGCCTGTGCCTGGACCTGACCGGCCCCAACGCCAGATACTACGAAACCGAACACATGATCGGGCACTGGCATGACCGCGCCATGCGCGACCCGTGGGTCATGCGCGACCCCGCGGGCGACGGCTGGTTGATGTATTTCACCGCCCGAGCGGCAGGTATCGCAGAGCCCAATGCCGGTGGTGCCATCGGCTTTGCCACATCGAAAAACCTGATCCGCAGGGAACTTCAGCCACCCGTATTCGTCGGCAACTACGGCCAGCTCGAGGTGCCACAGGTCTTTCAGGTGGGCAAAAAGTGGTACTGCCTGTTCTGCACCTCGTCCTTCCACTGGTCCGAGGACCGCATTGCCAAGGCAGGCGTCGCGCCTGTCACCGGCAACCATTACCTGATCGCGGACGATCCGCGCGGACCATGGGAGGTCGCACCGGGTTTCCTCGACGGCGATTTGCCCTGCCGCCGCTACGCGGCCCGGATCGTCGATACCGGCACCGGACTGGTCATCCTTGGCTTTGCCGATGGCGGCAAAGAACAGTTCGGGGGCTTTGTGATGGACCCCGAAACGGTTGAAGTGGATGAAAACGGCCTGCTGCATGTCGTGCCGGCTGGAAAGGCAGAGGCATAATGGCAAACGTCGTTCTGAAAGACCTGCGCAAAAGCTATGGCAATGTCGATGTCATCAAGGGAGTCGACCTGACGATCCATGACGGCGAGTTCTGCGTTTTCGTCGGCCCCTCGGGCTGCGGCAAGTCCACACTTCTGCGGATGATTGCGGGACTGGAAGACATCACCGGCGGTACGCTCGCCATCGGGGACAAGGTCGTCAACGAGGTGCAGCCAAAGGATCGCGGCGTCGCGATGGTGTTTCAGTCCTATGCGATCTTCCCGCATATGACCGTGCGCGAGAACGTGGCCTTCGGACTGACCATCGCCAAGACGTCCAAAGCCGAGAAAGAGGCCAAGGTGGCCGAGGCCGCGCGGATTTTGCAGATGGAACATCTGCTGGACCGCCGCCCCAGCCAATTGTCAGGCGGTCAGCGCCAGCGTGTCGCGATTGGCCGCGCCATTGTCCGCGAGCCGGAAGTCTTTCTGTTCGACGAGCCGCTTTCGAACCTTGACGCGGCTCTGCGCATGGACATGCGGATGGAGATCGGCAAGCTGCACAAGGACCTCGGC
This sequence comes from uncultured Paracoccaceae bacterium, assembly GCA_937864535.1. Classification (GTDB taxonomy): domain Bacteria; phylum Pseudomonadota; class Alphaproteobacteria; order Rhodobacterales; family Rhodobacteraceae; genus Marivivens. Next base: position 97,246 of record CALMJS010000018.1, on the reverse strand, counting down.
GCGACGATGATCTATGTGACGCATGATCAGGTCGAGGCGATGACCCTCGCAGACAAAATCGTCGTGCTGCGGGACGGGATCGTCCAGCAGATAGGCGCGCCGATGGACCTCTATCATCACCCGGCCAACCTGTTCGTGGCCAGCTTTATCGGGTCGCCGTCGATGAATTTCCTCGATGTCGAGGTGAAGGGTCGCGAGGGCGGGTCGCTGGTGGTCGGCAACGCGGCGCTCGACCCGGTTGGTGTGCCGTCCAATCTCGAGGTTGCGGACGGCACCCGTCTCAAGCTTGGCATCCGTCCGCAATACCTGCGTCCCTCTATCGACCCGCAGGAGGGAAAACTGCATGGGACCGTGACGCTGACCGAGCGGCTTGGCAGCGAAACCGTTGTCAACCTGCGACTGACCGACGACAGCACGCTGATCGCCGCGCTGGGCGAGGAGGCAATCTTTGAACGCGGGCGCGACGTCAGTCTGTATTTTGACCCGGTCCGGTCCCATCTGTTCCGGCCAGAGTAAAGCAGAGGGTCTTTGGTTAACAGAGTTGAACACTTTGGCTAGGTAAAGCGGCACGTTCGGCGTCGACCCAAAGCACTTGCTGCTTGACCTGGCCTGCGGGTCCTTGCGCAGCCGACGCATAGCTCTTGATCGGCCCGACCGGGGCATTCGTCGACAGCCTTTTCGTGCGTGACGGCCTGATAATCCTTTTCAGCAACGGCGTGACGTCCGCACCTGAGGCACAACGCCCCCTGAACAGGCGGCAAGGGCCTGTCTCAGGCCCTCGGATCATCTAACCACGACCTGCGCCGAAAGGCGTCGCGTTGCGCAATTTCGATCGCGGGTTATTGCGCGTTATCTACCCGGACTTGCAACAGGACCACTACGGCTTTTGAGGTACCCAAAGTCTGTCAGCCCACAGCCTTGAACAGCGTCCGCAGTTTCGCGAGATCGGGTTGCGCAGTTTCGTTCGCTTTGCGCGAAATGGATTTATACAGGCTCAGGACAGTTTGCCCTGTTTCCGTCAAAAACGCTCCGCCACCCCCGGCCCCCCCGCGATTGGATTGCACCAACGGCTCGGAAAACGCCGAATTCATTTCCTCGACCAGCAGCCACGCACGTTTGTAGCTCATTTCCATTTCACGCCCGGCGGCCGAAATGGACCCTAACGTTTCAATTTTTTCCAAAAGTTCAATTTTGCCCGGTCCCAACCCGTGACCGCCCAGCATGATTTTCAAAACCAATCGCGGCATATTTATTTGCCCAGCCTATGTGACCCTGTCCCGAATGTTGGTATTTACCTATCCTTTAGCATCCGTCAACCTACACGAAATGAGAATATACTGCGGCGCAGCAGAACCCGCAACAGCAGCAACGATCGCGGGCTAATGCAGAAAAGGTCTAACGCTATCGACTATTTTTGCAGAGGTAGGCGATACGCTACTGGCCCAGGTTCCGGCAATTTCACCCGCATCCGATATGAGAATTTTGTTGAAATTCCAACGCGGTGAAAAACCGGTTTCCGATTTGACCCATTGGTAAAATTCATGCGCATTTTCACCCGTGACAACTGTAATATCGGTCATTGGAAGTGTCAGATCAAAGTTGACTTCGCAGAATTCCTTGACCGCATCGACATCTGACAATTCTTGGCCGAAATCATCCGAAGGGACGGCCAATACCACCATACCTTGTGCAGAGTATTGATCATACACCTCTTGCAGGGCATCGTATTGCGGGGTGAAGCCGCAGCGGCTGGCGGTATTGACCACCAGAACCGGCCGCCCCTGCCAGTCGGACATCTCTAACGTGCCGCCATCGGCGCTGGGGAATGAAAAGGAATAGAACGGAGATCTGGTCTCTTGTGCCAATGTAATCGAGGGCATCAAAAACAGGGTCAAAGCGGCAATTCGAATAGCGTTCATGGTATGGCCTCCTGATCTAGGTACGTAAGGCAAACCGGTTTGGTTTCAACTTACCGCACAATTCGGCGCAAACCGTCCTGAACCCGTCGCAGCGGCGCCAGATAGAGCCCCACGAGGTCGCCAACATCGGCCTGAACGGCGGCCACCCCGGTGTTCAGCGCCGCCACGATCCGGCCAGAAGCGCTATAGATAGGGACCGCGATCGAGCGCAAACCGACCTCGACCTCCTGATCAATCAGGGCATAGCCATCGCGGCGGGCCTCGGCGATCCGGGCCATGATGTCGGCCGGACTGGTCAGGCTATAGGGTGTGCGCGGGGTCAGATCAGAGGCCTCGACCAGTGCGCGGGCCTCGTCTTCGGGCAAAGAGGCCAAGAGGACGCGGCCCATCGACGTGCAATGTGCCGGCAGACGCGATCCGGGCATCAGGCCGATACTGACAACCCGCCGCTGGGCCGCGCGCGCCAGATAGACAATTTCCCCCTCATCAAGGATCGACACGCTGGACGATTGGCCGATCTGGTCCGACAGTTGATCCAGCCACGGTTGCACCACCTGCGCCAGCGGGATCGACGCCAAGGCCCCCATCCCCAGCCGCAGCACGCGGGGCGTCAGGGTGAAATATTTGCCATCATAGGACGCATAGCCCAGTTCATGCAGGGTCAGCAGGCTTCGCCGCGCCGTCGCCCGGTCCAGCCCGGTGATCCCGGCGACATCGGTGATCGACAGGCGGGCGTGATCGGCGTTGAAGGCCTCCAGCACGCGCAGCCCTTTGGCCAATGAACCGACGATATCTGTTGATTTGTTCACCATGCGCACAGAAATTGGCGCAATACGAACAAATGTCAATATCCGCACAAATCCCCTGTGCGCAGACGGGCGCGATGCCTAATGTCCGCCCATCGCGCAACGGCGCAAAGAGGAGACATCCATGGACAAGACCATTTCCACGCCCGCCGAGGCCGTGGCCGCGATCCCCGATGGCGCATCGGTGATGATTGGCGGCTTTGGCGGCTCGGGCGCCCCGCTCGAACTGATCAAGGCGCTGATCGACCGGTTCAAGGCCACGGGCAGCCCGAAAAACCTGACGGTGATCAACAACAACACCGGCAACGGCAAGGTCGGGCTCGCGGCGATGATCGAGTTGGGCATGGTCGCCAAGATGATCTGCTCGTTCCCGCGCTCTGCCGACCCCCGCGCCTTTACCGAGGCCTATCTGGCAGGCAAGATCGAACTGGAACTGGTGCCCCAAGGCACGCTGGCGGAACGCATCCGTGCAGGCGGCGCGGGTATTCCGGCGTTCTTTACCCCGACCAGCTACGGCACCGATCTGGCGAACGGCAAGCCGACGGCGGAATTCGATGGCCGGATGTATGTGCAGGAACGCTGGCTCAAGGCCGACTTTGCGCTGGTCAAGGCGGAACTGGGTGATGCCCTCGGCAATCTGACCTACCGCAAGGCCGCCCGCAATTTTGGCCCGGTGATGTGTACCGCCGCCGCGCGGACCATCGTTCAGGTGTCCAAGATCGTCGAATGCGGCAGCATCGACCCCGAAGTCGTCGTCACCCCCGGCATTTTCGTCAACGGCGTCGTCGAAGTCGCCAACCCCGCACAGGAAGAGGCGCTGAACCGCGCCGAGGAGTCTTGGGTATGAGCACCGATATCAAACTCTCGAACGCCCAGATCGCATGGCGTGCCGCGCAGGACATTCAGGACGGCGCCTATGTGAACCTTGGCATCGGCTTTCCGGAAATGGTGGCCAAGTTCCAGCCCGAAGGCCGTCAGGCGATTTTCCACACCGAAAACGGCGTGCTGAACTTTGGCGAGGCCCCTGCCGCAGGGACCGAGGACTGGGACCTGATCAACGCCGGTAAAAAGGCGATTACCCTGCGCCCCGGAGCGGCGTTTTTCCACCACGCGGACAGCTTTGCCATGGTGCGGGGCGGGCATCTGGATGTCGCCATCCTCGGGGCCTATCAGGTGGCGCAGAACGGCGATCTGGCGAACTGGTCCACGGGCGCGGGCGGCGTTCCGGCGGTGGGCGGCGCGATGGATCTGGTCCACGGCGCCAAGCGCGTGGCGGTCATCACCGAACACGTCACGAAAAAGGGCGAGCCGAAGCTATTGTCGGCCTGTACCCTGCCGCTGACCGGCGTCGGCTGTGTCACGCGGGTCTATACCTCGCTGGCGGTCATCGACATCGAGGGCGGGCATTTTGTCCTGCGCGAGAAACTGCCGTCGATCACCTTTGACGACCTTCAGGCGCTGACCGGCGCCCCCTTGCACACAGACGGTGACGTGGCCGATCTGATCGTACCGGAGCTGTAAATGACCCACGCCTATATCTGTGACTACATCCGCACGCCCATCGGCCGCTTTGGCGGCAGCCTGTCGTCGGTTCGCGCCGACGATCTGGGGGCCATTCCCTTGCGTGCCCTGATGGAGCGGAACACCGGCGTCGATTGGGCTGCGGTGGACGAGGTGATCTTTGGCTGCGCCAATCAGGCGGGCGAAGACAACCGCAACGTTGCCCGCATGTCCTCGCTGCTGGCGGGGCTGCCGGACGCGGTGCCGGGCACCACGATGAACCGTCTGTGCGGCTCTGGCATGGATGCGGTCATCGCGGCTGCACGCGCCATCATGGCCGGCGAATGCGAGTTGATCATCGCGGGCGGCGTAGAGTCGATGTCCCGCGCCCCGTTCGTCATGCCCAAGGCCGAAACCGCCTTTAGCCGTGACAACGCGGTCTATGACACCACCATTGGCTGGCGGTTCGTCAACCCGCTGATGAAGAAACAATACGGCGTGGATTCCATGCCCGAGACCGCCGAAAACGTCGCCGAGGACTTTGGCATCAACCGCGCCGATCAGGACGCCTTTGCGCTGCGATCGCAGGCCAAGGCGGCAGCGGCGCAGGATAACGGGCGGTTGGCGCAGGAAATTACTCCGGTGATCATTCCCCAGCGCAAGGGCGAGCCCAAGGTCATCGACAAGGACGAACACCCCCGCGCCACCACGATCGAGGCGCTGTCGGGCCTGAAGACCTTTGTCAAAGCCGATGGCACCGTGACCGCCGGTAACGCCTCTGGCGTGAATGACGGCGCGGCGGCGCTGATCATCGCCTCAGAGGCGGCGATAGCCAAATACGGGCTGCGCCCGATTGCCCGCGTGCTGGGCGGGGCGACCGCTGGCGTCGCGCCGCGCATCATGGGCTTTGGTCCGGCGCCTGCCTCGAAAAAACTGATGGCGCGGCTGGGTCTGACGCAGGCCGATTTCTCGGTCATCGAACTGAACGAAGCCTTTGCCAGCCAAGGTCTGGCGACGCTGCGCGATCTGGGCATTGCCGATGATGACGCGCGGGTCAACCCGAACGGCGGCGCGATTGCGCTCGGTCACCCCTTGGGCATGTCGGGCGCGCGGATTACCGGCACTGCGGCGCTTGAGCTGAAACCGGGGCAAAAATCGCTATCGACCATGTGCATCGGCGTCGGCCAAGGCATCGCGATTGCGCTGGAACGGGTCTAACCTGGGCCCTACCCTGATCGCAAAACGGCCCGCAGAGCGATCTGCGGGCCGTTTTCTTGCTGGCGTGAGACGGATCACCCGAACATCGTGTTCGGAATGATCAGGGCAATATCCGGGAAGGCGATGATCAGCAGCAAACCGACAAACATCGCCAAGAGGAAGGGCATCACGCCCTTGAACACGGTGGCCATTTCGACGTCTTCGGCAACGCCCTTGACCACAAACACGTTCAGGCCAACCGGCGGGGTGATCATCCCCATTTCGATCACGATCACAGCGACGACGCCAAACCAGATCGGATCGAACCCCAGCGCCTTGATCACCGGGTAGACGATCGGGATCGTTACCACCAGCATCGACAGCCCATCAAGGAACATCCCCAACACGACATAGGCCAGAATAATCATCGCCAGCGTGCCATAGGGACCAAAGCCGAGCCCGACCAACCCGTTCCCCAGTGTTTCGGGAATATGCGTCACGGCCAGAAACGGGTTCAGAACGTTCGCGCCGATCACCACCATATAGAGCATGGCCGAGGTGCGCACAGTTTCCATCACCGCCGTGCCGAATTGCGGCAGGGTGATACTGCGCGACACAAAGGCCATGATGACCACCAGACCTGCCCCTACAGCCGACGCCTCGACCGGGGTAAACACGCCGGCATAGATCCCGCCAATCGACACCGTGATGATGCCGATCAGCGGCATAGAGCGCATGAGGATGCTGAATTTCTGGCCGACGGGCACATGGTCCCCGCGCGGGCCTGCCTCGGGGTTCAGGGTCGCGATGATCCAGACCGTCGCCATGAACAGCAGCATCAGCAGGATACCGGGCAGAATACCGGCCATGAACAGCCGCCCGATCGATTCCTCGGTCAGGATCGCGTAGAGCACAAAGCCGGTGGACGGCGGGATCAAGAAGCCCAGCGTGCCGCCCGCCGCAATCGCGCCGGTCGACAGACCAGCGCCATAGCCCAGACGCTTCATCTCGGGCAGGGCGACCTTGCCGATGGTCACGGCAGTGGCGACAGAAGAGCCCGACACCGCGGAGAAAACCGCGCAACCAAGGATCGAGGCCGAGGCAAGACCGCCCTTGAGCCGTCCGACCCATGCAAAAGCCGCATCATAGAGGCCCCGGCTAAAGCCCGCCGCCGAGGACACGTTGCCCAGCAGTATGAACATCGGCACGACGATCAGCGAATAGTTGGACACGGCCGAATAGGCCTCGGTCAACATCATCGCGCCCGCCGACCGGCCGCCCGACAAAATCCAATAGCCGAAATAGCCGACCACCAGCATCGCAAAGGCCACCGGGGTACGCAGGATCATCAGGATGAACAAACATCCGATGCCAATCAAACCAATCGTTTCGGGGCTCATGAGCGGGTCTTTCCAGTCAGAATGAGAACCAGTTCCACCGCCAGAATGATCACGCACAGCGCCATGCCGGCAGCGATCATCGCGTAGAACGGCCAGATCGGGATGCCGAGCATGTTCGTGGCATCGCCAAATTCCAGCGCATCCAGTGATTTGTACCAGGCGCGATTGACGATCATCGCCAGCACAAAGCCCGAAATCAGCCGGGTTTGAATGTCGCCCAGCAACCGGCCCATCGGGCCGATTGCCTTGTCCAGAACGTCGACACTGACGTGGGTTCCGCTCGAGGTGCAATAGGGCAGCCCGAGCATGACCACACCAACAGATGTCAATTGCACGATCTCATTCACACCCAACAGCGGGTTGCCCCAAAGGTAGCGGGCCAAAACGGCGACAAAGATCAGCACCAACATACCAACCAGCAGAACACCGGCAATGGCTGCCAAGACAAAGGGCGCCCGGGCGAGTTTCCTCGCCCAAACGGTTTCAGAGATCGTGCTCATGACGTCAGTTCGCCATCAATGCGTCAACGACAGCCTGAGCGTTGCCACCGGTTTCAGCAACCACCGTGCCGATGATCGAGGCGGACAGCGCGTCAAAGGCTGCGGCCTCGTCTTCGGTCAGAGTGATGACCTCTTTGCCTTCGGTCGCGCCAAAGCTGGCGATCCCGTCCGCAGCGACCGAGAGCTGAACTGCCTGACCGTTCATCGATGCGACCTTGCCAGCGGCATCAACGGCGGCCTTCTGTTCGTCCGACAGGGCACCATAGGCGTCGCGGTTCATCAGGATGAAGAACGGCGAGATCGTCGTATCCATGCCCATGGTGATGTAATTCGCAACTTCGCCCAGTTTAAAGGCGTTGACAGCGGTGCCGTCGATCATCGCGCCGTCGATCACGCCGGTTTGCAGGGCGTTGTAGATCTCGGACACCGGCATCGACACCGGCGATGCGCCCCAGGCTTCGACCAGCAGGCCGGTATTGCGGGACGGAACGCGGATCTTCAGACCCTTGAGGTCTTCGGGGCTGCGCACGGCGACGCTATTGGTGAACAGCACGTTTTCGGCGTTGGACCACAGGGCGACCAGATGGGCGCGTTTGTATTCATCCGCGAACAGATCGATGTTCGCCCAGATTTCCTCGGTGCCATTGGCCTCTTGGATGGTGCCCGGCAGTTCGGTCAGCAGCGTGAGCGGAAAGTTCGACGCGGTATAGCCCGGCAGAGACACGGCCAGCTCGGCAACGCCATCGACAACGCGGTTATACTGCTCGACAGGGCCTGCGCCCAATTCGCCGCCATTGTACAGCTTGATCGTCACTTCGCCATTGGTCGCAGCGGCGACTTCGTCAGCCAGCGGCTGGAAGGTGCCCGCAACATAAGGATGCCCCGGAGGCATGAAGTTCGCGAACTTCAGTTCCTCGGCCAGAGCGCCGGTAGTGAACATGGACGCAGCCAAGGCGACGCCGGATAGTAGGGTACGTGCAAACATCTGATCCTCCCTTTCGCTAAAGGTACGAGGGACCCCCGCCCCCCGTGTTTGCAGATCCAGCCATGCCGCCCGGATCGTTTGAAAACCAATTCAATCGCAACCCTGACCCATAAGTTTGCGCTATAGCTATACGCCTACCTCGCCTCCGGCACGCCGGATCTCATCGAGCAGAAACCGCTGCGCCGGTGTCGGTTCCCAATCCGCGCGAAAGGTCAGTCCGATCTGCCGCTCTGACTGGTCAACCCGCCATGGCAAAACAGAAAAGTCGCCCCGGTCGATCTCGATCTTGGCCTGCATTTTGGAAACGCAAGCCAGATGCAGATTGTCCGGCAGCATCTGCCGGATCAGCATGATCGACCCTGTTTCGATGATACTGGCCGGTTGGGCATGCGCCGCGACGTCAAACATCGCCTCGAACCGGTCGCGGCTGGGTGTCCCGCGCCGTGCCGTCAACCAGGGATAGTCGCACAGCGAATCCAGACTGACCGTCGAACCGGACAGCAACGGGTGCCCGGCCCCGCTGACCAAGACCAGAGAGTCGATAAACAGAGCCTCCTGCACCACATCCGCAACCGGCACGGGATCGCGCAGCGCACCGATCAGAAAATCGATCTCGCCACGCCGCAGACCGCCCAGCAATTCGTCATAACTGCCCTCGACGATGCGCACCCCCATCGTCCGGCGACGCTGGCGAAACCCGGACAGGGCGCGCGGCAGAACAAAGGACCGCGAGAGCGGCATCGCGCCGACGACGATCTCGCCGACCTCTTTGCCCAGCAGATCGGCCAGTTCGGTCGCGGCCTGATCCAGTTCCGCAAAGGTCAAACGGACTACCCGCGCCAGATGTTCGGATTGTCGTGTGGGCGTGACGCCGAAATGGCTACGCTGGAACAAGGGCCGGCCCGCCTCGGTCTCCAGTTGGCTGACCGCACGATGGACCGAAGGTTGCGACACGCCGAGCCGCCGCGCCGCGAGCGAAAAATTCTGCGCCTCGACTGTGGCGGTGAGGGCCTGCAATTGCGGCCGGGTGGCCGTCAGAACCAATCGCGCGGCGATATCCCCCAGTGCCGCGTCCAGCGCCCCAATCGCCCGACGGGCGCGGCGTTCCAGAAACTGCCCCGCATCGGTCAGGAACAGCCCTTGTCGCGAGCGTTTGAACAGCGCCTGCCCTGCCAGACTCTCGAGCTTGGCAATTGCCTGCGTGACAGCGGGTTGCGACACGAACGACAGCCCCGCCGCCTGAGTGACCGAGCCGCAATCCGCCACTGCCAGAAACACGCGCAGGTGCCGCAGGTTTTCTCCGATCATCCGGACTCTCCGCAAATGGCCAAAACCGATGAACCGCCTATAGCACCAACTTATACACTGAGCCAGCTTTCTGAATTGCCTGTTCGGCCGCCACGATGACAATGCGCCCAACTACTCTGTGGAGGATTTCCAATGACGACCCCGAAGAAGACCGCACTGGTGATCAGTGCCCACGCTGCCGATTTTGTCTGGCGTTGTGGCGGTGCAATCGCGCTGCATGCCGAGATGGGGTATAACATCACCGTCGCCTGCCTGTCGTTCGGCGAGCGCGGCGAGAGCGCGCGCCTGTGGAAAGAAGGCAAGACCCTTCAACAGGTTAAGGACATCCGCCGCAGCGAGGCCGAAGAAGCCGCCAAGGTGCTGGGCGTGCATGATCTGGTCTGTTTTGATCTGGGCGACTACCCGCTGGAACTGTCCCGCGACAACAAGACCGAACTGGTCAATCTGATCCGCAAGGTCCAGCCCTCCTTTATGCTGTCGCATAGCCAGTACGACCCCTATAACACCGACCACATGTATACAACGCAGGTGGCTCTGGAATGCCGGATGGTCGCGCAGGCCTGGGGTCACAACCCCGGCGAAAAGGTTCTGGGCGCACCGCAGCTCTATCTGTTCGAACCGCACCAGACCGAACAAATGGGCTGGAAACCCGATACCTTCCTCGACATCACGCCGGTCTGGGCTAAAAAACGCGCCGCCATGGAACACATGAACGGTCAGGTTCACCTGTGGGACTATTACACCCGCGTCGCGCAGCAACGCGCCAATCATTTCAAGCGCAATTCGGGCGGACAGTCCGGTGGCCGCGATTGCCAGTACGCCGAAGGGTTCCAGTCGATTTTTCCGAGAACTGTCGACGAACTTTGACGAGTTGTACGTTAGACGGGTGGGCGACTACTCGTCCAACACTTTTACAAGGACACGTAAGATCATGAAATTGCGCCATTCTATCACGGGAACTCTCTTGGCTACCCTGATGTCCACGACCGCGGGTGCGGCCCTTGCCGAGGGGACCTATGATGAGGCTCTGCGCCTCGACCCTGCCAACTTCACCACTTTGTCGGTGACCGTGGACGGCGCGCCGATGACCGTTCGCCGCTACGAGGCCGTCTATGCAGGCGCTCCGGCTGCGATCAACCCGCAGCAGCCCGCCCGCCGCATGGGCCCGGGCGGCAGCCCGACAACTTCGGAGCAGGAAACCCTCGCCGACACGCTGGCCTTCCAGAAGCTGATCATCTACGTGCCCGAGAGCTCGGTTGAAAATCAGGACACCGCGATGATCTTTGCGGTCAACAACGGCGGCTGGTTCGCGAGCGCGGTGCGCTCGTCGATCGAGGATGGCGGCAACTATGTATCCACCAGCGACACCGACAAGGCAGGCGCGGCCCTTGCCGCCGGCTATGTGTTTGTCGATGTCGGCACCCGCAGCCGCGGTCTGGTCGCCGCTGACGACACGGCCGCAGGCAAGGCCCCTGCCGTGGTCGTGGACGCCAAGGCCGCGATCCGTTTCCTGCGTCTGAACGACGATATTTTGCCGGGCTCTGCGGAACGGATCGTCATCACCGGCACCTCTGGCGGTGGCGGCCTGTCGACCGCTGTCGCGGCCAGCGGCAATGATCCGGTCTATTATCCCTACCTCGCTGAAATCGGCGCGGCCGGGATTGGTGCAGACGGCACCAGCAGCCTGAACGACGATGTGTTTGCTGTCATCGCCTATTGCCCGATCACCGATCTGGGCCATGCGGATATGGCCTATGAATGGCAATATCAGGGCGTTCGCGCCACCAGCGAGCTGTCAGATCTGGCCCGCGCGGCCTCGACCGAACTCGCCGCAGCTTATCCTGCCTATCTGGCGGGCCTGAACGTGACCCTGGCCGATGGCACGCCGCTGACGGTTGACACCATGCCCGATGCGCTGCGCGCGGAACTGGTCAAAACCATCGAAGAGCATCTGGCCAATGGCGGCAGCATTCCGGCGCGCGGCGAGATGTTCAGCTACACCAACCGCGGCGAAACCGCCGAAGTAGAAAATACCTGGATCACCGTCGCAGATGGCAAGGTGACCGAACTGGATATCGACGCCTTCCTGACCTTTGTCACTCAGACCTCGCAGCTCAAGGCGATCCCGGCCTTTGACCGGACCGCCAATTCCGGCAACGAGGGCGTGGATGGGGAAAACTCCCTCTTTGGTCCCGCCGACCTCGCCTATGCCAACTTTACCCCCTATGGCTGGAACAATAACAGCGTGACCGGCGACGGGTCGGGGGCGGATGACACCGGCATGGACTGGGATACCTATCTGACGACCGACGAGGGCCGCGCGCTAGAGGCGCAGCGCCAGTTGATCAACCCGCTGGACCATCTGACCACCGGCGAGGCGGCCCCCTATTGGTATCTGCGCCATGGTATGATCGACCGTGACACCGCCTTTGCGGTGGAAATCACGCTCTACAACGCGATCCGCGCCCTGCCCGAGGTTGTCGATGCGAACTTCAAGCTGGCCTTCATGACCCCCCATAGCGGAGATTATGATGTCCAGGAGGCCTATCGCTGGCTGGCCGGTGCGTTGAACGCTGCCGGTACGCCGAACTAAGATCCCATTCAGGCGGGGCGTGGTCCATAGGGCTGCGCCCCGACACTCCAAGGAGGAAACCCATGTCCACTCCGACCAATCCGTCCTTTGACATCGCCCATCTGGGCCATGTCGAGATGCTGACCGACAAATTTGACGAAAGTCTCGATTTTTTCACCCGGGTTTACGGGCTCAAACTGTCCGGTCAGGACGACACCAGCGCCTATCTGCGGGCATGGGACGACTATGAATATTGCACGCTCAAGCTGACGAAATCCGACACCACGGGCGTTGCCCATATCGGCTATCGCGCGGCCAGCCCCGAGGCGCTGGAACGCCGGGTCAAGGTGATCGAGGCTTCGGGCTACAAGGTACTGGGCTGGAACGAGGGCGATCAGAGCCACGGGCGCGCCTTTCGCTTCGAAGACCCGTTCGGCCATGTGTTCGAAATCTACTACGACACCCGCTGGCACGAGGCCGAAGGCGAAGAAAAAGCCGCCCTCAAGAACACATTTAGCGCCTTTACCGGGGCCGCACCGCGCCGGCTGGACCACCTGAACCTGCTGTCGTCGGACGTGACCGAATTCAAGCGGTTCATGGAAACCTGTCTGGGCAGCCGCGTGACCGAATATATCCAGCTGGACAACGGTCGTCTGGGCGGATGCTGGTTCACGATCAACAATAAAACCTATGATCTGGCCTGTACCGAAGAACACGGCGGCGGCCATGCCCGTCTGCACCATGTCACCTATGCCACCGACCAGCGCGAGGATATCCTGCGCGCCGCGGATATTTTCCTGCAAAACGGCGTCCATATCGAGACCGGCCCGCATAAGCACGCGGTGCAGGGCACGTTCTTCCTCTATGTCTGGGAACCGGCGGGCAACCGTGTGGAACTGGCCAATTCGGGCGCGCGGCTGATCATGGCACCGGACTGGAAACCGGTCTGCTGGACTCAGGCCGACCGGATGAAGGGTCAGGCCTGGGGCCTGAAAACAATCGAGTCGTTCCATACACACGGAACGCCGCCAGTTGCAAAGGATCACTGAGATGGGCGTCGTCATTCAAAACATCGCACGGGCGGACCAAACGGTTATCGACGGTCTGGCAGAGGCCGGCGTTGCGACCGTCCACGAGGCGCAGGGGCGGACTGGCTGTTTCCACAGCTATATGCGCCCGATTTACAGCGGTGCCCGGATCGCCGGATCAGCCATCACCATCAGCGCCGCCCCCGGCGACAACTGGATGCTGCATGTGGCCATCGAACAGCTACAGGCAGGCGACGTGCTGGTGCTGGCCCCGACCTCGCCCTGCGATAACGGCTATTTCGGCGACCTCTTGGCGACCTCGGCCCAGGCGCGGGGCTGCCGCGGGCTTATCATCGACGCGGGCGTGCGCGATGTGCGCGATCTGACCCAGATGGGCTTTCCGGTGTGGTCCAAGGCGATTTCGGCGCAGGGCACGGTCAAGGAAACGCTCGGGTCGGTAAACGTGCCGATCGTCTGTGCCGGGCAAACGGTGAACGCGGGCGATATCGTGGTGGCCGATGACGACGGCGTCTGTGTAGTACGCCGCGAGGATGCCGGGGCGGTGCTGGCCGCCGCCCGCAAGCGCATGGAGGCCGAAGAGGCCAAGCGACTGCGACTGGCGAAGGGCGAGTTGGGTCTGGATATCTATGACATGCGGCCGCGTTTGGCCGAAAAAGGTCTGAAGTATCTCTAAGTGATGGGGGCTTTGCCCCCCTCTTTGCCCTGCGGGCAAATTCACCCCCCAAGGTATTTTCGGAAAGATGAAAGGCAGCGGCATGGAGTATGAGGACGGTATTCCCTGTCTTTGGATGCGCGGCGGCACATCGAAGGGCGCGTATTTTCTGGCCTCTGATCTGCCGGATGATCCGGCGCAGCGCAACGATCTGCTGCTGCGGATCATGGGGAGCCCCGATCCGCGGCAGATCGACGGGATTGGCGGGGCCGATCCCTTGACCTCGAAGGTGGCGATCCTGAGCCCGTCGACCCGCGCGGATGCCGACGTCGACTATCTGTTTTTGCAGGTGTTTGTCGATCAGGCGCTGGTCTCGGGGGCGCAGGGATGCGGCAATATCCTGGCCGCGGTGGGGCCTGCGGCGCTGGAACGGGGGTTGGTACTGGCGGACGGCGATGTGACCGAAGTTCGAATTCACATGCGCAACACCGGCGAAATCGCAGTGGCACGCGTCCAGACGCCGGCAGCGCGGGTCAGTTACAGCGGTGCGGCGGCGATCGATGGCGTGCCGGGCCGACATGCGCCGGTGCCGCTGATGTTCACCGGGATCGCCGGATCGATGTGCGGGACGCTGCTACCGACCGGACGGGCGATGGACGTGATCGAGGGCATCGACTGTACGCTGATCGACAATGGCATGCCTATCGTGGTGATGCGGGCCGGCGATTTCGGTCTGACCGGCCAAGAGAGCCGCGACGAGCTGGACAGCAATAGCCCGCTGAAGGCCCGGATCGAGGCCATACGCCTGATCGCGGGTCCGATGATGGGCTTGGGCGATGTGCGAGAGGCCTCGGTCCCCAAGATGACCCTGGTTTCCAGGCCTCAGGCAGGTGGCACGATTGCGACCAGAAGCTTTATTCCGCACCGCTGCCATGCGGGTATCGGCGTCTTTGCTGCGGTGAGTGTCGCGACGGCCTCTACCCTGCCCGGCTCGCCTGCCTATGATCTGGCGGTGCGGCCAGCGGATGGGCGGTTCCTGATCGAACATCCGACCGGCGCTGCGGAGGTTCTGCTCGAGATCGATGACTCTGGCGAGGTGGTCGGGGCCGGCACCCTGCGCACGGCGCGAAAACTGTTCGATGGCCGGGTTTTTCCGAGTGATGGCAGATAGCCCGCCCCGGGCAAGCGGGCCGATATCCTATAGACAGAAACGGGCCCCGAGGGGCCCATTTTCACAACCGCCGTTCGGTCACAAAGGCCGACAGGCCGAGACGGGATCGCAGCGCCCCCCACAGGCCGCGTTTATCCACCAGCATGACCGCGATGGCGATCGCCCCCATCAGCATCAGGTACCATGTCCCCCAATCCGCCGCGACCTGACGCAGGGCAAAGAACAGGATCGTGCCGATAATCGGCCCCTCGATGGTGCCAACGCCGCCGATGACCACGATAAAGATCACAAAAGCGGTCCAGTCATTGACGCTAAAGGCGGCGTCAGGGGTAATCCGCAGCTTTTGCAGGAAAATAAAGGCGCCGGTCAGGCCGGTAAAACCGGCGGTCAGGATGTAGATCAGGAATTTCACCCGGCGGGTATCGACGCCGACGGTTTCCGCCGCGATTTCGCTGTCGCGAATGGCCGTCAGGGCCAATCCCCAGCGCGATCGCAGCAGCGCCCAGACCGCGCCGACAGAGACCGCGCCGATCACAAAGGCGATGTAGTACATCGTCATTTCCCGTGCCTCGCGCCCCTCGCCCAGCGATCTGGCAACGGTGACGGGCAGGGAAATCCCCGAGCCGCCGCCCAGACTTCCGATTTGGGCGGCGAACAGGCGGAACACCTCGGCGATGACCCAAGTGCCGATGGCGAAATAGGCGCCATTCAGGCGAAACGCGATCCAGCCCGTCGGCAGGGCAATCAGCGCGGTCAGCACCGCCGCGCCAATCAGGCCGGGGATCACCGGCAGGCCCGCGAACATCGCCAAGGCAAAAAACAGGTAGCCGCCCAGCCCGACAAAGGCCTGTTGACCGACAGAGACCAGTCCGGTGTACCCCGCAAGGAGGTTCCACATCTGCGCGAGGGCCAGATAGCTCAGCCCCTCCATCAGCAGGCGCAGATCGGCGCGATCGGCCCAGAACGGGGCGACGGAAAGCGCGACAAAGCCAGTGGCAAAGGCCGCAATCGGGAATATGGTTTTTGCCTGCATGTCAGTGGCTCACTTTCGGCAATAGGCCCTTGGGTCGCAGCACAAGGAGCAAGAGAAAGACAAGGTGCCCCGCGAGGATCTGGTAGCCCGCGTCGATCTGGGCCCCGACGGTTTGCGCCACGCCCAGTATGATCCCGCCGAGGAGCGTCCCCCAGATATTGCCCAGCCCGCCGATGATCACCGCCTCGAAGGCAAACAGCAGACGCGCGGGACCGGCCGCCGGGTCAAAGTTGGTCTTCATCGCCAACCAAATCCCCGCGATCCCCACCACGAGAGAGGCGAGCGCCGTGGCAATCGCGAAAATCCGCGCGTTATTGCCGCCCATCAACGGAACAATTTCCGGATCGTCCGAGGTGGCCCGCAGCATCCGCCCCAGCGCTGAGCGATAGAATACGAACTGCATGGCCGCGATCACGCCCACAGCCGTCAGAAACATCAGGAACGGCAACAGACCGACCGCGATCTGATCCGTCAGCGCGAGGCTGGAGGTTTCCCACGTGCCGGTCGGCAATTTGCGGCTGTCGGCGGAAAACAGTTCCAAGAGGCCGTTTTGCACGATGATCGACAGACCAAAGGTCACGAGGATCGGGGGCAGGATATCCTTGCCCAGCACACGGTTCAGAACGAACCTCTGGTTCAGATAGCCCGCCGCCGCCATCAATATCAGCACCAGTGCGACGCCGATGATCGGGTTCAGGCCCCAGCTGATCACAAAGGTCAGGATCAGATAGGCTCCGACGACGATAAAATCGCCATGTGCGATGTTCACAAACCGCATGACGCCGAACATCAGGCTCAGCCCTGCCGCAAACAGCGCATAGAGGCCGCCCAGCAGGACGCCCTGCAAAACCGCGTTGATCCAGACCATCAATGAGCCTCCTCGGTCAGGCCGAAATAGGCCTGCGCGATCTGGGATCGCGTCAGGCTGGCGGGGGTTCCGGTCAGCGACACGCGGCCCTCCATGAAACAATAGACGCGGGTCGCCACCGCCAGCGCCTGCCCGACGTCCTGTTCCACCACCAGCACAGAGGTGCCGTTGGCGCGGATCTGCGGGACGGCCTGATAGATGTCCTTGATGATTTTCGGCGCGAGCCCGAGGCTGATTTCATCGCAGAGCACCAGTTTCGGGTTCGACATCAGCGCGCGGCCAATAGCGACCATCTGCTGCTGGCCCCCGGACAGCGCCGTGCCGGGATTGTGCTTCTTGGCCACCAGATCGGGGAACAGGTCATAGATGGACTTTAGGGACCACGGCCCCTTGCGGCCCCCGGCGGCACCGATCAGCAGGTTTTCCTCGACCGTCAGCGACGGAAATAGCCGCCGTCCTTCGGGAACCATGGCCAGCCCGAGCTTGTGGATACGGTAGGCCGGTAACCCGGCGATCGACTGGCCGTCAAATTGAACCGATTGCCCCGCCGTCGGGCGCAGGCCCGTCAACGCGCGCAGGAATGTCGATTTCCCTGCCCCGTTCGACCCGATGATCGCGACGGTTTCGCCCGCATCGATCGTCATATCAATGCCGAACAGCGCCTGAAAATCGCCGTAGTGGGCCGTCAGCCCCTGTGTTTCAAGCAGCCGCGTCATCGACCGAAATCCCCATATAAATTTCTTGGACCAGCGGATCGGCCATCACGGCCTTGGGGTCGCCCTCGGCGACGATTTTGCCGAAATCGATGACGATCAGACGTTCAACCACCGCCAAGAGCGCGTGGACGATATGTTCGATCCAGATGATCGTGACGCCGCTGTCGCGAATGGCCTTGATCGTGTCGACCAGCGCCAGACATTCGCCTTCGGTCAGACCGCCCGCGATTTCATCCAGCATCAAGAGCCGCGGCCCCGTCGCGAGGGCGCGCGACAATTCCAGCCGTTTGCGTTCCAAGAGTGTCAGCGTACCAGCCGGACGGTTGGCCCGATGGATGAGCCCGGTCCGTTCAAGGATTTCCTTGCAGGCCGCCCGCTGGTCCCTGTGCCCGGCATTGCCAAAGGACGAGGCGACCAACAGGTTTTCAAACACGGTCATGCCGACAAAGGGATGCGGGATCTGGAACGACCGTGCCGCGCCCAGATGACACCGCGCAGAGGCCGGCAGGGCCGTCACATCGCGGCCATCGAACTGCACCGTGCCGGCCGTCGGGGTCAGTGCCCCGCCGATCAGATTGAACAGGGTGGATTTGCCGGCACCATTGGGCCCGATGATCCCCAACGCCTGACCGGCAGGCAGATCAAAGGTGATTTGGTCAGCAACTTTCAACGCGCCAAAGGATTTATCGACGCCTTTCAGACTCAGAAGTGGGGACAAGGGTCTCTCCGTCCGTCAGAGATAGGCGGAGCGCGGGATGGGTCCGCGCCCCCTTTGTGCGATCAGGCAATCGGCTTGATCGCGCCCGTGGTGGCGATTTCCGGGCTGTGGCCGTTGGTAACGATTTCCAGCACCGGTTTATCGCCCTGCAGTTGCCACTGACCGCCCGCCAGCGGCGTTTTCGAGATATTGGGCACCGGACCGGTCTGGAAATTCACCGGACCAAAGACCGTGTTCATATTGGTCTGACGGATCGCCGCCGAAATCGCCTCGGGGCTGTCAATGTCTTCGGTGCGCTTCAGCGCGTCGATGACCACCTCGAACAGCGAGTGTTTCGCGCCCAGCGGCATGGTCCACGGCTTGCCGGTTGCGGCCTCGTAGGCATCCGACAGCGCCTCGCAGCTCTGGCCGGTGACCGAGGACATGTAGGGGAAATACTTGTGCCACCAGACCTCGACCGACAGCCCGTCACAGCGCGGCCCCAGAGCCGCCATCGCCTGCGGGAATTCCGAGGCCTTGGCCACGTTGACCACCTTGGGGTTAAAGCCCTGCTGGGCAGCCTGCGTCCAGAAGGTCGTGAAATCGGGCGGGATCATCACGCCCGAGACAATCTCGACCCCGGCCTCTTTGAAGGCGGAAATCTGGGCGCTAAAATCGTCGGTCATGTTCTGATAGCGACCCGGGTCGATCAGTTTATAGCCCGCCTGCCCCATCACCGGCGGAAAGCCCAGTTCGGGATGCGACCAGCCGTTGCCATCGGGGTCATTGGGCCACAGAGCGCCGACAACCTTGTTCGTTTCGACCCCATCCCACAGAGACATGAACACCTGGATGATATCCTCGAGGCCCCAGAAGAAATGGTAGGTATATTCGAACCCGACCGCCGGATCGCCCTGACGGCCAAAGAAATGCGGCTGCCACGGAGTGTCGTTGGTGATGCAGGGGACGCCGTTCAGTTCCGCCTGATCGGCCACGGGGTTCGTCGTGTCAGGGGTTGCGGTCGCGGTGATGATATCGACGCCATCCTCGAGGATCAGTTCCTGCGCTGCGGATGAGGCCCGGTTCGAATTGGACTGGCTGTCCTTGACGATGATTTCGATGTTGTGACGTGTGCCGCCGATATCGACGCCTTCGGCAAACTGGGCGCGGAACTGGTCGATCACGAACTGGTCCGGCTCTGCAAAGATCGCAAGGGGTCCGGTCTGCGGCGTGACAAAGCCGATCTTGATCGTGCGGTTCTGCGCATAGGCCGGCAGGGCGAGCCCGCTGGCAGCGGCGGTAAAGCTGGTGGCGGCTGCGGATTTGAGCAGCCCGCGACGGGTAATCATTCAAACATCCTCCCCTTGGGACCCCGATCGCGGCGGTCCGGACGGCTGGGAACTCCCATCTCCGGCCCTCCCCGCAGCGATCTGTCGGGCGTGGCAACTTGTGTATCAATATGCGATACACTATACCAAAATGCAGAACAGGAGGATTCGTGTCAAGCATGTTGCGGTACAATTTGACGCATCGATGACGTGACCTTTGGACAAGTGATTGAAGACAAAGGCCCAAAGGTTTACCAAAACCGGGCGACAAAGGAGCAAGCCAGTGGCCGAAGACAAAACCCGCGCCAGCGACGGACAGTCCATTTCCAAGGCTATCGCCGTACTGCGTGCCATCGCCGATCACCCCGGCAGTAGTCTGGGCGAGCTGGCCAAGGCGACGGGATTCGCCCGCTCGACGGTGCAGCGGATGGTCTCGGCCCTGAATGCCGAAGGCTTGGTCACAAAAAACGCAGGCCATCAGGGCGTGTTTCTGGGGATGGAACTGGCAAGGCTGGGCGCCAAGGTGAACCTGAACGCCCGCTCGCTACTGATGCCGTTGATGGAGGATTTGCACCGGAAAATCGGCGACAATATCGACCTGACCACGCTGGACGAAGGCCGCGCCATCGTGATCGAACAGATCGCCTCGAACGAGGATATCCGCGTTATTTCCTTTGTCGGGCGGGAACACGCGATCCACTGTACCGCCAACGGCAAGGCGCATCTGTCGCAATTGCCGCGCGATCAGGCGCTGGCCCTGCTGCGCGAACGGGGCATGCCGAAGATGACCCCCAATTCGATCACCGAACCCGAACGGCTGATGGCCCAGGTCGAAGCGTTCCGCGACATCGGGCTGTTTATCGATCGCGAAGAATTCGGCGACGACGCCTGCGCGATTGCCACCACCCTGCCCGACATCGGCGGGCGCAAACTGGCGATTTCCATCGCGATGCCCCGTGCCCGATTCCAGCGCCGCGAAGAAGACCTCAAGGCCGCGCTGCTGGAATTCCGGCGCAATGTCATCGCCAGTTTCGGATCGTCCATCTAAATCAAAACAACAGCTTGACCCAAAGGGCCCCGCCAGACTGGCGGGGTTTTTTGTTTTGCTTTGCAATCCGTCTTGACAGGCGCAAAGTAGCTGTTCCATTTTAAGATACACTGTATCGTATTTTGGTACACATCCGCGACCAGAGGAGGTCGCCCAGAGTTCCCGGGAGGACACCATGCTACTGACAGCAAAAATTCTGCTGACCCTTTCTTCGCTCGGCTACAGCCTGATCCCGTTCCTGTTCGATTCCAACGAAACCCATTGGTACAACCCGTCGTGGACCCGCCATGCCCGGTTTCACTGCGTCTGGCAGGTGATGTCCTATGTCTACATCGCGATTCTGGCGCTGGTGCTGATCTGGACCGCCGGAGATAGCCACTGGCAAATCTGGATCGCCGCTGCCCTGTCGGCCTGTGCCTATGGCGGGTTCTGGACCGCGGTTATCCTGCGCAACAAGATCGGCCTGAACCTCGTGGACGAAGTCAACGGCGTGCCGCCCTTTGTTCTGCCGCTGATCGGCAAGGCCGATGCGAACGTGACCCTGTTCACCACCGCCGTTTTGATCTTGATGTCCGGTTGTGCCTTTCTCGCCGCCGCAGCCGTCGCCATCGAAGCCATTGCTGCCTAACCTCAGGAACCGATTGCCATGATGACCCCCGACCAGCGGCAGGCCGCCGCCGATGCGATCCTGACCGCAGAACGCAGCCGCCAAACCTGTGTGCAACCGTCGAAAACCTGGCCCGAGATGGAGATCGAGGACGCCTATGACATTCAGGCCCGCTGGGCGCAGGCGCGGATTGCCGCCGGGGCGCGGATCATCGGCCGCAAAATCGGCCTGACCAGTCGCGCCATGCAGATGGCCTCGAAGATGACCGAGCCGGACTACGGTGTCATGCTCGATGATGCGCTGTTCAAGGACGGCGCACGCATCGCCGCCGGCACCTTTATCAAGCCGCGTCTCGAAACCGAACTGGCCTTTGTGATGGGCGACGACCTCAAGGGCGCGGGCTGCCAGATGCATGACGTGATGCGCGCGACGGAATTTGTCAGCCCTGCGCTGGAAATCATCGACTACCGCACCGAGGTCCCCCGCGCCATCACCGACACCATTGCCGACAACGCAGCCTTTGGTGCGATTGTACTGGGTGGGCGGATTGTCCGGCCGTTCGACATCGACGTGCGCTGGGTCGGGGCCACCCTGTCGAAAAACGGCGTGATCGAGGAGTCTGGCGTCTCTGCCGCGATCATGGGCCACCCTGCGGCGGGGATTGCGTGGCTGGTGAACAAACTCGCTCCGCTGGGCGACGGGCTAAAGGCCGGGGATATCGTGCTCTGCGGGTCGTTTACCCGCCCGGTGGATATCGCCAGTGGCGATGTGATCTTTGCAGATTACGGACCATTGGGTAGCATCGGCGTGAGCTTCGAATAGGGACAGGCTATGGCTGATTTGCCGAAAAACCGTTTCAAGGCTGCGATCCAGCAGTTCCAGATTCAACGTGGCATCTGGTGTACGATCCGCGACCCTCTCGCGGCAGAGATGCTGGCGGATTGCGGGTTCGACTGGCTGATGTTCGATACCGAACATTCGGCGATGGACCCGATCACCGTGCTGCCGATGTTGCAGGCTGTGGCCCCCTATGCCGCGACGCCGATCGTGCGGCCCGGATCGCTAAACCCGGTCGAAATCAAGAAACTGCTCGATCTGGGGGCGCAAACGATCCTCGTGCCCTATGTGCAGAACGCCGAAGAGGCGGCGCTGGCGGTTGCCTCTGTCACCTACCCGCCCGAGGGTATTCGCGGTGTGTCGGGCCTGACCCGCGCCACCCGCTTTGCCCGCATCCCCGGCTATCATAAGATCGCCCGCCAAGAGATTTGCCTGATCGTACAGGTCGAAACCGTCGAGGCGCTGGGCAAGATCGAGGAAATCGCCGCAGTGCCGGGGATCGACGCGATCTTTGTTGGTCCTGCCGATCTGGCGGCCTCTCTCGGCCATCCGGGCGACGCCAGCCAGCAGGTGGTCAAGGACGCGGTGATCGACGCCATCCGCCGCATCCGGGCCTGCGGCCTGCCGCCGGGCATCCTGACGCCGGACCAGTCGCTCTATGATGCCGCAATCGAGGCTGGCGCAGTGTTTGTGTCGCGCGACATCGATATGGCCGCACTGCGCAAGGGCCTGTCGCCGCTCTAGTCAAAGACGATGACCTGCCGGATCGCCTGACCCTTGGCGAGGCGCTCAAAGCCCTCGTTGATCTGGTCCAGCGTGATCCGGTGGGTCATCAGCCGCTCAATCGGCAATTGTCCCCGCATCATCATCGCGGCGAACCGGGGGATATCCCGTGTCGGCACGCAGGAGCCGACATAGGACCCCTTGAGCGTCTGTTCGCCCAGCGTCAGGGATACCGCCGGAATTTCCAGCTTGGCCTGCGGGTTCGGCAGGCCGGCGGTAACGGTCGTCCCGCCGCGACGGGTGATGTCATAGGCAAACTTGAGCGCGGGAACCGCCCCGGCCACCTCGACCGCCAGATCGACGCCGCCGCCGGTCCGGTCGCGCAACGCGGCGATGGCGTCGGGGTCGGCAGGATTGACGGCATGGGTCGCGCCCAACTCCATCGCAAAGGCCCGCTTGTCCTCGGCCAGATCGACGGCGATCACCTCGCGCGCCCCGGCGGCAATCGCGCCCAACAGCGCCGCCAGCCCTACGCCGCCCAGTCCGACCACCGCGCAGGTCTGACCTGCCCGGAGATTGCCGGTGTTCAATACCGCGCCCACCCCCGTCAACACCGCACAACCCAGCAGCGCTGCACGGTCCAGCGGGATCGAACGGTCGATTTTCACGACCGAAGCCTCTGACACGACAGCATAATCGGCAAAACCAGAGACACCGATATGGTGATTGATCACCTGTCCCTGATGGCTGATGCACTGTGACCCGGTGATTAGACTACCTGCCACAGCCGCGCTTAGGGCGGGTTCACACAGCGCGGGACGCCCTTCGGCGCAGGGCAGACAGTGACCGCAAGACGCCGCGAAGACCAGAACCACATGATCGCCGGGGGCAAATCGCGTGACGTTCGGCCCGACCGACTGCACCACGCCCGAGGCCTCGTGACCCAAGGCGACCGGCATCCCGCGCGGACGATCCCCGTTGATCACCGACAGGTCGGAATGGCACAGGCCCGCCGCAGCGATTTTCACCACCAATTCACCCGGCCCCGGCGCGGCCAGATCGGCCTCGACCACAGCAATCGGGCGGGTCTGGTCATAGGGGCGCGGCACCCCGGCCTGTCGAACGAGAGCGATACGTGTTTTCATCCTGTCCTCCGTCGCCCTACTATCGGCAGGGCAACGGGATCAGGGCAAGGGGAAATGAATCCCCGTTCAGTTATTTCAGCAGCTCGCCCATCCGGCGCATCGCCAAGGCATAGCCCTGCACACCAAAGCCCGCCATCACGCCATCCGCCCGCATCGACACATAGGAATGGTGGCGGAAACTCTCGCGTTTATGGACGTTGGAGATATGCACCTCGAGGACAAAGCCATCAAAGGCGTTCAGTGCGTCCAGAATAGCCACCGAAGTATGGGTAAAGGCACCGGGGTTGATGATGATGCCACCAGCGCGTTCGCGGGCCTCGTGAATCCAGTCGATGATCTGGCCTTCCCAGTTCGACTGTTTCAATTCACAGGTCAGCCCCAGTTCGGCAGCGACCGTCGCACAATCGGCGGCCACGTCGTCCAGCGTCGCGCGGCCATAGATTTCGGGTTGGCGTTTGCCCAACAGGTTCAGGTTGGGACCGTTCAGAATATAGACCAGTTTGCTCATGCAAGGTTCCTCCGTGTTGGCACCGACTTAGCATGCGCAGGACACAAAGCCAAAGGCCGCAGCGGATGCCACGGCCTTTGTTTTTTGTGGATGTGGTAACGCGATCAGACGTAGCGATTGATCAGGTTTTCCAGACGTTCCTGACGGCCCGAGCGCGGCTGCGGGTTGATGTCCTTGGCGCGAACCTGTGCCTCGATCGCAGCCAGATCGCTGGTCAGCATCGACTTGCCGAAGTCGCTGTCCCAGCCTGCATAGCGGGCATCGCGCGCGGCCTCTAGTTTACCGTCCTCGATCATCGCGGCGGCAGCCTTGAGCCCGCGGGCGCAAACGTCCATCGCGCCGGCATGGCCAAGGATCAGATCCTCGGCGTCCAGCGACTGGCGGCGGACCTTGCTGTCAAAGTTGGTGCCGCCGGTGGTGAACCCGCCTGCACGCAGGATTTCGTAGTAGGCCAGCGCAACCTCGGGGACGTTGTTCGGGAACTGGTCGGTATCCCAGCCGGACTGGTAATCGTTGCGGTTCATGTCGATCGACCCGAGAATGCCGAATTCCCGCGCCATCGCCAGTTCGTGTTCGAACGAGTGACCGGCCAGAATGGCGTGGCCCTGTTCGATGTTCATCTTCACTTCGTTTTCCAGCCCGTATTCCTTGAGGAAGCTGTAAACGGTGTTCACGTCATAGTCGTACTGGTGCTTGGACGGCTCTTGCGGCTTGGGTTCGACGAGGATCGTGCCCTCAAAGCCGATCTTGTATTTGTAATCGACGACCATTTGCAGCATCCGCGCCATTTGCTGGCGTTCGCGGCCCAGATCGGTGTTCAGCAGGGTTTCATAGCCTTCGCGGCCGCCCCACAGCACATAGTTTTCGCCGCCCAGCTTCATCGTCGCGTCCATGCAGGTCTTGATGGTCGCGGCGGAATAGGCAAACACTTCGGGATCGGGGTTGGTCGAGGCGCCCGACATGAACCGGCGGTGGCTGAACAGGTTGGCCGTCCCCCAGAGCAGCTTGGTGCCGGTCTGTTCCATCTTGCCTGCGAAATAATCAACGATTTCTTCGAGGTTGCGGGTGCTCTCGGCGAAATTCGCGCCTTCGGGGCGGACGTCGGCGTCGTGGAAACAGAAGAACGGCGCTTGCAGGATGTCGAACATCTCAAAGGCCACATCGGCCTTGAGCTTGGCCAGATCCATCTCGGACCCGAACCACGGACGGTCAAATGTGCGCCCGCCGAACGGATCGCCGCCCTCCCATGCAAAGGAATGCCAGTAGGCCACGGCGAACCGCAGGTGGTCCTTCATGGATTTGCCCATGACGATTTCGTCGGGGTTATAGTGGCGGAAGGCGAATTCGTTGTCGGTCCCGGCGCCTTCGTATTTGATCTGCGGGATGCCTTTGAAAAAGTCAGTCATCGTTCTGTCCTAGTTGAGCCCTTTCAGGGCCAGATAAGCGTTGCGATAGCGGGCATGGGCGGCGTCAAAGTCGTCCTTGAGGCCCGCAACGGGATCAATGGTGCGTTCGATGGTCGGCAGGGTCGCGATCTCTGCCCCGGCCCCGGTCGCGGCCATCAGGCCCAGCCGCGCCGCGCCAAAGGCACCGCCGAAATCACCCGCCACCGGCAGATGCACCGGAATGCCCAGCGAAGAGGCAATCGACTGCACCCAATAGTCTGATTTCGACCCGCCACCGACGGCGATCAGCCGGTCAATACGGGTGCCGGTCTGGGTCAGCGCGTCGTAGCTGTCCTTGATGGCGTGGGTCACGCCCTCTAGCACCGCCCGAACCATCGTTGCCTGATCGGCGTTGTGATCGAGGTGCAGGAAACTGGCGCGGATTTTCGCGTCATTATGCGGTGTACGCTCGCCCCCCAGATAGGGCAGGAACAGGGTCCGGCCCGGTGCGCGCACCTCGCCCAAGGTGCCGGTCAGCGCGGCAGGCGCCTGCCCCAGAACATGGGCAAACCAGTTCATCGCGTCTGCGGCCGCCAGAATCACGCCCATCTGGTGCCAAGTGTCCGGCAGCGCGTGACAGAAGGTATGCACTGCTGTTGCCGCATCGGGTTGATAGGCATCGCTGGCCGCAAACAACACGCCAGAGGTGCCGAGGCTGACAAAGGCATCGCCCGCCTTGACCACACCGACGCCGACCGCGCTGGCGGCATTGTCACCGCCGCCGCCCGCAACCACCACACCGATCGGCAGCCCCCATGCGCCGGCCAGAGTCGGGCGCAGCACACCCGACACTTCGGACCCTTCGACGAGGGACGGCATGTGGTCGCGGCCCAGATCGGTCGCAGCCAACAGATCATCCGACCAATCGCGCGCACCTGTATCGAGCCAGGATGTACCCGCCGCATCGGACATTTCGGCGACATAATCGCCGGTCAGGTAGAGACGCAGATAGTCCTTGGGCAAGAGAACCTTGGCGACCTTGGCGAAAATCTCGGGCTCGTGGATTTTGACCCACGCCAGTTTCGGCGCGGTAAAGCCCGGAAACACGATATTGCCAGTCAGGGCGCGGAATTTCGGGTCCGCATCCAGCGCCGCCGCCTGATCGGCAGAGCGGGTGTCGTTCCACAGAATACAGGGCCGCAGCACCTGACCGGCCTTATCGACCAGCGTCGCCCCGTGCATATGCCCGGACAGGCCGATGGATTGCACCTTGGACAGATCGGTTTTCGCCCGCAGCGCCGCCATCACTGCATCGACGGCCGTAATCCAATGTGCGGGCTTTTGCTCCGACCAGCCGTCGTGCGGACGGCTGACGGTCAGGGGCGCGTTCGCCTCGGCCAATATGGTTTGGGTATCGTCAATGACGATCCCCTTGAGGCCGGAGGTTCCGAGATCCAGACCGATATGCATCATGCAGCCTCGCGCTTGGGATTTTTACCAAGGATGATCATCGACAGAATGTCGTCCTCTGTCACGTCCTCTACGCGTTCGGTGCCAATCATTTTTCCGTTTTTCATCACGGAAACCCGATCGCAGAGTTCCATCATCTCGCGGGTGTCGTGGCTGATCAGGAAAATCCCCAGACCTTGGGCCTTCAACTCTTTGATCAGGTCCGCAACCATCGCCGTTTCATGCACGCCGAGCGCGGCGGTCGGTTCGTCCATGATCAGGATCTTGGCATTGAAATAGACGGCCCGCGCGATGGCGACCGACTGGCGCTGACCACCTGACAGGGCGGAAACCGGCTCTTTGAGCTTGCGGAAGTTCGGGTTCAGGCGGGCCATGATCTTGCGGGTTTCGGCCTCCTGGAAGGCGTTATCGACCATGCCAAAACGGTTGACCACCTCGCGCCCCAAAAACAGGTTAGACGCCGCATCGAGGTTATCTGCCAGCGCCAGCGTCTGATAGATGGTTTCGATGTTGTGGTCGCGGGCATCGCGGGGGCTGTTGATCTCGGCCTTTTTGCCGTTGATCCAGATCTCGCCGGAATCCTTGGTGTAGGCCCCGGACAGGATTTTGATCAGCGTGGACTTCCCTGCCCCGTTATGGCCCAACAGGCCGACGACTTCGCCCGGATAGAGCGTCAGCGACACGCTATCCACGGCCTGAATGCCGCCGAAGGCAATCGAGATATCCTTGAGTTCGACCAGCGGAGTGACGTTTTTGTCAGTCATCATTGCCCCCTATTACTTGCGGCTACGGCGGTAGCGGTTGTCGACAAACACAGCCAGCGACAGGACGCTGCCCACAACGATCTGCTGCATCGCGGTATCAAAGCCGATCAGCACCATGCCGGTTTGCAGCGACTGCATCACAAAGGCCCCGAGGATGGCGCCATAGATGGTGCCGACACCGCCCGCCAGCGAGGTGCCACCGATCACCGCAGCGGCGATCACGTAGAGTTCGTCAAACTGACCCAAAGCGTTGGTCGCAGAGGTCAGACGCGCAGAGGCGACGACGCCGGACAGCGCGGCCAGCATGCCCATCAGCGCATAGATCTTGATGGTCATCGCCTTGACGTTGATGCCTGCCAGCGCCGCGGCTTCGGGATTGCCGCCGATGGCGAACACATAGCGGCCAAAGCGGGTTTGCGTCGCCAGAACCGTCATCGCCAGCGCGACCACGATCAGGATCAGGATCGGAATGGCAAAGCCGTGGCTGATGAACAGCCCGCCTTCGGGCACTTCGATGCCATTGGCAGCAGCGTATTGTGTCACGATGCCCTTGGGCCAGGGATAGGCGTTGACCAACAGCACCGCGCCGATCACCGAACCACAGGTCAGGACGGCCACAGTCGCTTCGGCCCAGATCGGCCGGACGTGGAAGCCGAATTTCTGCCGGCGCGCACGGCCCGACACCAGCCCCCAGAGGATCGCCGCACAGGCCAGAAGGCCGACGATCCAGCTCCCGGTCGCGCCAACAGCGCCGTAGGGTCCACCGCCGAGCAGCGCAAAGGTGCTGTCCACCGGCGAAATCGTCTCGCCGCGCGCCACGAGGAACGCCATACCGCGCCAGACCATCAGGCCCGACAGGGTCACGATGAACGACGGGATCTGCATATAGGCGATCAGGGCCCCGTGAAAGGCGCCGATCAGCGCACCAAGGATCAGACCGCAAATCACCGTAATGATCCAGATCGCCGGATGGCCAAGACCCAGATACTGCGGCAGGATATCCACCTGCAGCACACCCATCACAATCGCGCAGAACCCGAGGATAGAACCGACCGACAGGTCGATGTTACGGGTGACGATCACCAGAACCATGCCGGTCGCCATGATGCCGATCGACGAGGTCTGGACCGACAGGTTCCAGAGGTTGCGCGGGGTCAGGAACGCGCCAAAACCGTTCACCAACGCTCCATACATATGGAAACCGATCCAGATCAGCAGCAAGGCACCGACCATGCCCAAGAGGCGCGGATCAATTTCAGTGGTCCGCAAAAAGCGGGTGAAGGCGCCATCGTTGGCATTGAAACGGGGCGCGGGCGGGGTCGCCTGGTCAGATGAATGTTCTGTGGTCATGTCCTTGGTCCGGCTAAACGCTCTGGGTCAGGGATGCAGCAAACGGCGCCATCGCAACGGCGAACGGACGTCGAATAGTTTGCTGCAATGAAAAGGAGAGATAAATCAAAGGGTGCCGCCCCGATGGCAGGGACGGCACCTCGGGCTAGGCCCGATTATTTACAGGCAGCAACGGTGTCCATTGCACCTTCGCAAGCCTGTTCCTTGCTGATGTGACCAGCGTCGATGACCAGGTTCAGCGTGTCAGCGGTGATCGGGGTCGGATCGAGGAAGATCGCGTTCATCTCGACGCCGTTGGCGCCACCGGACCACTTCACAGCGCCCTCGATGGCATCCATCGCGGTGCCAGCGGCCAGCGCAGCAGCGATGTTACCAGCGGCAGCACCCAGTGCGCGGCTGTCTTTCCAGACCGAAACGGTCTGGGTGCCACGGGCCACGCGGTTCAGAGCAGCCAGATCGCCGTCCTGACCACCAACCGGGATCACCATACCCTGAGCCGCCAGAGCCGCGATCACGCCGCCAGCCATACCGTCGTTTTCGGCCAGAACGGCGTCCACTTCGTTATTGGCTGCAGTGAGGATCTGCTCCATGTTCTTTTGGGCGTTGTCCGGCTTCCAACCATCGGTAAAGCTCTCGCCGACGATCTTGATGGTGCCAGCGGCCACGTCGTCGCCGATCACTTCCATCATGCCTTCCAGCAGGAACGCAGCGTTCGGGTCGCCCTGGTCGCCCTTGATGATGGCAAAGTTGCCTTCGGGCTGCGCAGCGGTCACCGATTCCGCGATGATGCGGCCGACGCCCTTGTTGTCAAAGGTCAGGTAGAACGCGCGGTCGTCTTCGATCAGACGGTCATAGCCGACGACCGGGATGCCTTCGTTGGCAGCCATATCGATAGCCGGGCCAACGGCGTCCTTGTCCACCGACAGGATGATCAGCGCGTTTGCGCCCTGGGTGATCAGGGCTTCGACGTCGGTCAGCTGCTTGGCGGCCGAGTTCTGCGCGTCCGACGAGATGTAGGTGTCGCCGTTCGCTTCGATCGCGGCCTTCATTGCGGCCTCGTCGATCTTCCAGCGCTCTTCTTGAAAGTTGGACCAGCTCACACCGATGGTCAGGCCTTCGGCGATGGCAGCAGAGTTGAAGCCAACCACTGCGATAGCGGCGGCGATAAGTGCCTTATTCATAATATCCTCCCAAGTGATATCCCCCGAATCCGGGGATCGGGTTTTACGCCCCGATGGCGCAAACATCACCAATTATTTTCAGTTGTCAAAATAAAAATTCAACTCATCGCTTTGGATTGGCAAGTTTGCCCTTCCTATGCGGCAAAATATTGGGCATTCTGTAAAAAGAGGAGGATGCCGGACCTTTGCAGGCGCGGCATATAATTCAGGACCTGAACTATGTTTGCCGAGAACGCGGAGACTAAAGCAGAAACGCTGGGCACTTACCCCGACAGCCCCGAGGGCTGCGGACCGCTATTGACGACCCAAGGCAAAGACACAAAACCCTTGCGGCAACAGGTGTTCGAACAGGTGCGGGCCGCGGGCCGCGCTGCGCGGGCCGATGTGACGCGGGCGCTGAATATCAGTCCCGGTTCGGTCACCGCGCTGACTTCGGATCTGATCGCTGGCGGCTGGCTACGCGAAGTCGAGAGCGCCCCGCGCGAGAGCGGCCGGGGTCGCCCGCCTGTCGCGCTCGAGGTCGTGCCCGAATGCCACCGCGTCATCGGCATCAAACTGTCCGACGAATATCACACCGCCGTGCTGACCGATTTTGCGGGCCGGACGCTGGCCGACGCGACGCTGCCGACCCCGCCCGTGCGCAAATCCATCGACCAACTGGTCGAGGAAACCGCCGCGCTGATTGACCAACTGTTGGGATCGGCGGGCCTTACGCTGCACCAGATTTCAACGATTGGTGTGGGCCTCTCGGGACTGGTGGATAACACCACAGGCCATGTGCCGTGGTCGCCGCTGTTGCTGGATACCAATCTGGATCTCAAATCCGCGCTCGAGACGCGGTTCGGCCTGCCGGTTCACCTTGATAACGACGCGAATATGCTGACGCTGGCGGAACTCTGGTTCGGCGCCGGGCGCAGCATGTCCGATTTCGCGGTTGTGACCATCGAACACGGCGTCGGGATGGGGCTGGTGCTGAACAACCGGCTCTATCGCGGCACCCGCCGGATGGGTCTGGAACTGGGCCATACCAAGGTACAACTGGACGGGGCGTTGTGCCGTTGCGGCCAGCGCGGCTGCCTAGAGGCCTATGTCGCCGACTATGCGCTCGCGCGCGAAGCCTCGACGGCGCTGGGGCGCAACACCCGCAACCTGCAAAGCCCGCATGCCATGCTCGAAACGCTCTATGGTCAGGCGATTGCGGGCAATCAGGCGGCGCGGACCATATTCCGCCGTGCTGGCCGCTATCTTGCGGTTGGCCTATCGAATGTGATCCAATTGTTCGACCCGGAACTCATCATCCTGTCAGGGGAACGCATGCGCTATGAATATCTCTATGCCGACGAAGTGCTGTCGGAAACCCGCAGCCTGACGCTCTATGACGGGCCGCCCGCCTGCCGGATCGAGATCCATGCGTGGGGCGATCTGGTCTGGGCACGGGGTGCGACCGCTCTCGCGCTGTCGGCACTGACCGATGCCTCGATCGGGGGGCAGCCATGAAACACGCGCTGATCCTGACGGTTTTTGCCACCGCCGCCACGGCCGAGCCGGTGTTTACAGACAAATCCGCCAACCTGCCGCCGCATATCTACGGAGGCGACTGGGAACATTTTGTCGGCGGCGGCGTCGCGGTGTTCGACTGTAACGGCGACGCCCTACCCGACCTGTTCGCAGCGGGCGGAGCAACCCCCGCCGCCCTGTTCGTAAACGGCGGTGATTTCCAATTCTCGCCCGCCCCGCTGCCAGAGTTGATCGCAACAACGGGGGCCTACCCGCTGGACATCGACAGCGACGGACTCATGGACCTGTTTGTGCTGCGGGCGGGTGCGAATGTCGCGCTGCGGGGGCTGGGCGGCTGCCAGTTTGCCGATGCGACCACGGACTGGGGACTGCCCGTTCAGGCGGATACGTGGTCCACGGCCTTTAGCGCGTGGTGGGAGGATGACAGCCGCCCGGTGATGGCTGTTGGCAACTATGTCGACCGGTCGAACCCCGGTGGCCCCTTTATGGTCTGCGACGAGAACGCCATCTTGCGCCCTGAAACCACAGGATATTCTACCGAACCGTTGACGCCGGGTTTCTGTCCGTTGTCGATGCTGGCGGCGCGCGATGCGCGGGGCCGGATGACCCTGCGGCTGTCCAATGATAGGCAATATTACGTCCGCCCCGGCTGGGAACAGATGTGGGACATCACTGACCGCCGGTTCCTGACCGAAGGCGACGGTTGGAAAAAACTGTCGATCTGGGGCATGGGCATCGCCAGTCGCGACCTGACCGGCGACGGTCTGGACGAGGTGATGCTGACCTCTATGGGCGACAACGTCCTGAGCTATGCCAATGCCGACGGCAGCTATAGCCCTGCCCGTTTCGATCTGGGCACCTATG
Source organism: uncultured Paracoccaceae bacterium (assembly GCA_937864535.1). Lineage (GTDB taxonomy): Bacteria > Pseudomonadota > Alphaproteobacteria > Rhodobacterales > Rhodobacteraceae > Marivivens. Next base: position 64,145 of record CALMJS010000018.1, on the reverse strand, counting down.
CGGCGATCCCGTTTGACGGGTCGGACGGGCGGCCTTCGACCGGATGGCACGCGCAGTTCGGCGATGTGGACAACGACGGGCTGGATGATCTGTTCATCGCCAAGGGCAACGTCGACCAGATGCCCACCAACGCCATCCACGACCCCAACAACCTGCTCATGCAGCAGCCGGACGGGACCTTTGTCGAGCGCGCCGATGTCGCGGGCGTCGCCACGACCGAGAGATCACGCGGCGCGGCTCTCGTCGATCTGGATCTCGATGGGCGGCTGGATCTGGTGGTGATGAACCGCCGCGCCCCGATGGAGCTGTATCGCAATGAAACGCCGGACACCGGTCACTGGCTGGGCGTGAGCCTGAGCCAGTCGGGCGGCAACCGCAACGCCATCGGTGCCAGCGTTCAGGTCGAAACAGCGCAGGGCGTCCACATCCAGCAGGCCACGGTTGGCGGCGGCCATGCAGGCGGACAGGCGGGACCGCTGCATTTCGGGCTGGGACAGGCGACAGCGGCTACCGTGACGGTCACGTGGCCGGACGGCACCGCCACGGTCCAGGATGTTCCGATGGATCAATACGTGACGATAACGCGCGCGCCCTAGATCGAAAACGACGTGCCGCAGCCACAAGAGGCTGTGGCATTCGGGTTTTCAATCGCAAACCGCGCACCGATCAGTTCGTCGGTAAAATCGATCACCGCATTGGCCAGAAACGGCAATGAGGTCGGGTCGATAACGACCTTTTCGCCCTGCCCTTCTAGGATCAGGTCATCACTGGCGACCTCATCAAGGCGGATATCGTATTGGAACCCGGAACAGCCGCCGCCCTCAACCGCGATACGCAGGGCCTTGCCCTCGGCGCTCGCGCCGATTTCGGCCAGACGGTCAAAGGCGCGTTCCGTGACTTTGGGAGGAAGATTCAGCATTTTCAGACCTATCGGATGCAGCTGCCCTACAATATAATACCCTGAGGCAGACACAACAAGGCAGGGCCATAACATGCCGGAGCAGGGAGCCCCATTCGCCACGGACCCCAAACGGTCGCGCGGTCGTCTCTACCCCGAAGAAGAGAGCCATTTCCGCTCGCCGTTCCAGCGGGACCGGGACCGGATCATCCACGCCAGTTCGTTTCGGCGGCTCAAACATAAAACGCAGGTCTTTATCGAACACGAGGGCGATTATTTCCGCACCCGCCTGACCCATTCCATCGAAGTTGCGCAGGTTGGCCGTACAATTGCTGGCACGCTGGGCCTGAATCAGGAACTGACCGAGGCCGTCGCGCTGGCGCACGATCTGGGGCATCCGCCCTTTGGCCACACGGGCGAGGATGCGCTGCACGAACTGATGGCCCCCTATGGCGGTTTTGACCATAACGCGCAGGCGATCCGCATCGTCACGAACCTCGAACGGCACTATGCCGAGTGGGACGGGCTGAACCTGACGTGGGAAACGCTGGAAGGGATCGCCAAACATAACGGCCCCGTCACCGGAGATATCCCTTGGGCGCTACAGCAATATTACGCGCTGCACGATCTGGAACTGCACACGCACGCCAGCGCCGAGGCGCAGGTCGCCGCACTGTCCGATGACATCGCCTATAACAATCACGATCTGCACGACGGTCTGCGGGCCGAGCTGTTCAGCACGGACGAATTGGCCGACCTGCCTGTCCTGCACGATTGCTGGGCCGAGGTGGATCGCAAATATCCCGGCCTGAACTATTATCGCCGCCGCCACGAGGCCCTGCGCCGGTTCTTTGGCATTCTGGTCGAGGATGTGATCGCCGTCAGCACCCGCAATCTGGCCGAGCTGGACGCGCGGTCGGTCGAGGATGTGCGCCACGCGGGCCGGATGATGATCCAGTTCAGTCCCGCCCTGTGGGAAGACCTCAAGGTTATCCGCAAATTCCTGTTCCATCGCATGTACCGCCACCCGAGCGTGGTCGAAATGCGCAAACATGTGACCGCAGTGGTCAAGGATCTGTTCCCGCTCTTCATGGCCGATCCGACGCATTTGCCGAAACAGTGGCGCAAGGATGTCGTCGAAATCCGCTCCGAGACGGAACTGGCACGCATTGTCTGCGATTATATTTCTGGAATGACAGACCGGTTCGCAATTCAGGAACACGCGCGTCTGACCGGGTCGGACATCATCGAAAGAACGCGGGTCACCAATATCGGTTGAGGCAAGGTCAGACCAGCGCGCCCCTGTCACGGTCCGGTCCGGTCGGGGGCGCCGGCTGGCCAGGGATACCTGTTCCGCCGCGACCAGCGCGACAGGGCCGGATTAGATGTGGTGGGAAATCGTCTTGGCCGGTTGACGGTCGTCGAACAGCCGCGACGTCCACGGCATGACCAATCCCCAGACCACCACGACACAGATGCCGATAAAGCCAAAGCTGGTAAGCTGTTGTAGATCCCCGAATTTATCCCCGGTTTCGATCGATCCGGCCATCCCGCCCTCTTGGCCGATGGCCATCATCGGCATGTAGGACACGATCAGCGCCAAAGACAACGCCGCTGCATGCAGCCAGATGCGCAAGGGGTTCACCGAGACGCCGAACCGGGCGAAATAGGCTGAGAAAAACGCAAAGATCAGCAAGGTGTCCTGCGACAAATGTCCATTCGCCACATCGAAATAGGTCTCGTCGGTAGACACGCCGAACGTCAGCGACGAAATCAGGTCAAAGGCCAGCCCGGCCACCAAGGTCAAACCGACGCCCATCGTCAGATGCGGCTCGTCCGCGTGATTTGGGTCGATCATGACGATCGCCAACACCGCCAAAAGCACCACCTGCGGCACCAGAAGGAAAGACCAACTCAGCTCTGAATGGCTGCTCAGGTAAAAATAGGTAAACAGAACAAAGGCCACGATGATCAGAGCCATCAGCAACAATGAGCCCAGTCGGTAGGCCGAATTGATGCAGACCGCGCAGGCCGAGGCGGCTATCGTCAAGGTCAGGGCCGTTGTGCGAAAATATTCTTCGGAGAAGATCCGCAGGCTCCACCGAACAGTGCTGAAATGATCGTTCGGGTGGCCGGTGTCGTGGTTGGCCTCCACGGGATTATTCGGTACGACCTCGGGCCAGATCACATGCGCGACCTCCCAGACGGCAAACACCAGCAGGATCATCGCCATCGCAAAGGCGATGAAGCCGATGCTCCGTGCGACCCGCAGATTGTGCTGCGCCTTGGCAAAGGCAAGAAAACTGGCGACCAGCAAAAACAGGAGCGTCCCCAACATGCCATGCAGATGCGACAGTTCGATGAAAGAGGTCCGGTCGGGCATCCCCACCTGCACCCCCAACCATGCCACAAAGGGGGACACGCCCTCGAACGTCATCTCCCAGCGGATAGCCGAGGTGAAGCCAATGAATGAAAGTCCAAGCACAAAAATAAGGATCAGAGACAACCTTGCCATGATCGGATCATCTAGAGAGTCCCGCCAAAAAGCAAGCAACCAATAGCAGCAAAGACACTGGCCCGTTGACCTTGGCGTTTGCCGTGCTAAACCCGACGCGAACCCGAGAAAGTAGACGAAATGAACCTGTTTAGCGATATTCGCGGCCTCGTGGTCGAATGTCTGGACCTTTTGACCGCAGAAGGCACCCTGCCCGCCGGGCTAGACCTGACCAACGTTGCCGTAGAACCGCCCCGTGATCCGCTGCATGGCGACATGGCCACCAACGCCGCGATGGTATTGGCCAAGCCTGCCGGTATGAACCCCCGCGCGATCGCCGAGGCCTTGGCCGCCAAGCTCTTGGCCGATCCGCGCATCGAGACCGCCGACGTCGCCGGCCCGGGGTTCCTGAACATGCGGTTGACCGGCACTGTCTGGCAACAGATCGTTCTGGCCGCATTGACGAACCCGGCCTATGGCCAGTCCGAACTGGGCAAGGGTCTGAAAATCAACGTTGAATATGTCTCGGCAAACCCGACCGGACCGATGCACGTCGGCCATACCCGCGGCGCGGTGTTTGGCGACGCGCTCGCCTCGCTCCTGGCTTATGCGGGCTATGACGTAACGCGCGAATACTACATCAACGACGGTGGCGCGCAGGTGGATGTGCTGGCACGGTCGGCCTTTGAACGCTACCGCGAGGCGAACGGTCTGGAGCCGGAAATCGCCGAGGGCCTCTATCCCGGCGATTATCTGATCCCCGTCGGCGAAGCGCTGAAGGCGAAATATGGTGATAGCCTGCTGGGCCAGCCCGAAGAGGTCTGGCTAACGGACATCCGTGAATTCGCCACCGCGGCGATGATGGACATGATCCGCGACGATCTGGCCCTGCTGAACGTGCGGATGGACGTCTTCAGCAGCGAAAAGGCGCTCTATGGCACCGGCAAGATCGAGAGCGCGATTGCGCAACTGCGCGGCAACGGGCTGATCTATGAGGGCGTGCTGGAGCCGCCCAAGGGCAAAGTTCCCGAGGACTGGGAACCCCGCGAACAGACGCTGTTCAAATCGTCCGACTACGGCGACGACGTGGACCGTCCGGTAAAGAAATCCGACGGGTCATGGACCTATTTCGCCCCCGATATCGCCTACCACTTTGACAAGGTCGAACGCGGGTTCGACCAGTTGATCGACGTGTTTGGCGCCGACCATGGCGGCTATGTCAAACGGATGAAGGCGGCGGTTTCCGCCCTGTCGAACAATCGCGTACCGCTGGACATCAAGCTGATCCAACTGGTCAAGCTGTTCAAAAACGGCGAGCCGTTCAAGATGTCCAAGCGGGCTGGCACCTTTGTCACCCTGCGCGACGTGGTCGAACAGGCAGGCGCGGATGTGACCCGGTTCCACATGCTGACGCGCAAGAATGACGCTCCGCTGGATTTCGACTTTGACAAGGTTCTGGAGCAGTCCAAGGACAACCCGGTATTCTACGTGCAATACGCCAGCGCCCGTATCCATTCGGTGCTGCGCAAGGCCGCAGAGGCCGGCGTTGATGTGTCCGATGCCGCGCTGGCGGCTGCCGATCAGGGGCTGAACACCCACGAGGCCGAAGTCGCGGTTGCGAAAAAACTGGCGGAATGGCCCCGTCTGGTCGAAATCGCCGCCAAGGGACACGAGCCGCACCGGATCGCGTTTTACCTCTACGAATTGGCGTCGGACTTCCACGGATTGTGGAACCGCGGCAATGACGATGTGAGCCTGCGGTTCCTCCAAGAGGGTGACGTTGCCACAACTCAGGCCAAAATCGCACTGATTAAGGCCGTTGCGGTTGTCATTGCGCACGGTTTGGGTATCTTGGGCGTAACGCCAGCGAAAGAGATGCGCTAACGCACCGCCGCTGGCCGGGCAGTAAACATTGACCCGTTGGGGTGACGGACCCCAACGAGCAAGAGGCAGGCATGGCGGCACATTCAGACGGCGGCGCATATCAGCGTCCGACTGCAGCGAACGGCAATAGCCCCGGCAGGTTTGTGAACCTTGCGGGGGCTTTGGTGTCATTGGGCCTGATCGTCGGGATCGGCGTCTGGGGCTATCGGCTGGTGATGCGCGATGTCAGCGGCCTGCCGGTGGTTCTGGCGGCCTCTGGTCCGATGCGGATCAGCCCGACCACGCCCGGCGGCGAAATCGCCCCCAATATCGGCCTGTCGGTGAACGAGGTCGCAGCCCGCGGCGGAGCCGCCAACCCGCAAGAGGCCGAACAGGTGATGCTGGCACCGCAAGTGCCTGACCTGCCCGCCGTGGATACCCAGACCGTTATGCCCACCGCCGAGGCGGATGAGGTGCAGGCGCTCGACATCGACACCAGCACCGAACAGGGCATGCAGGACGCCATCTCGGCCACGCTGGCTGCGGCGACGCAGGACCCTGCGGCGATCGGGGCCTTGGCCGATGCCTTGGCTGCCGGGGCCAGCCCGATGACCAGCGTCGAAGGCGGCGCAGATGTCGCCACCGCCGTCAATGGGGTGGACAGCGCCGTTCTGGCCGCAGCCCCCGTTGGCGTCAGCTTTCCGCGGCCCCAGTGGCGTCCGGGCAGCCTGTCAGGCTCGCCCAGCATCGCCCGCGCCGAAATTCCCACCGATGCCAGCGTGACGACCGACGATATCGCGATCGGGACCAACCTCGTCCAGCTCGGGGCGTTTGACAGCGCGGAGATCGCCGCCACGGAATGGGTGCGCTTTAACGAAAAATTCCCGGACTTCATGGCGGGCAAAGAGCGGATCATCCAGCAGGCGGAACGCGGCGGTCGGACCTTCTTCCGTCTCCGGGCGATGAATTTCGCCGATCTGTCGGATGCCCGCCGGTTCTGCGCCGCGTTGACCGCCGAAGGGTCTGACTGCGTTCCGGTCGTGGTGCGATAGTGACGCATGGCGCCTTTATCCTTGGGCCGGAGGGCTCGGGGATCACCGAGTGGGAGCGCGGTTTTTTCCGCGAAGCCGATCCTTGGGGGTTTATCCTCTTTGCGCGGAATGTGGACACGCACGACCAACTGCGGCGGTTGACCGGTTCGCTGCGGGATGCCGTCGGCCGCGAGGCGCTGATCCTGATCGACCAAGAAGGCGGCCGCGTCCAGCGGCTGCGCCCGCCCCATTGGCAAGAGTGGCTTCCGCCCTTTGATCAGGCCGGGCAAGCCCGCGATGCCGTGCGTTCGTTCTGGCTCCGCTATCGGCTCATTGCGGCAGAGTTGCGGGCGGTGGGGATCGACGGCAATTGCGCGCCGACCTGTGATATTGCCAGCCAGTCGACGCATCCGTTTTTGCGCAATCGCTGCCTTGGCGAAACGCCCGACACCGTCACCGCCCTCGCGCGGGCGAGTGCGGACGGGATGCTGGCGGGCGGTGTGTTGCCAGTGATCAAACATATGCCCGGCCATGGGCGCGGCATGGTGGACAGCCATTTGAACCTGCCGGTGGCCGATGTGCCCGCATCAGAGGCGCGTAGATGGGATTTCGCCCCGTTTCGGGGGCTGTGCGACCTGCCCTTGGGCATGTCCGCGCATATCGTCTATCCCGATTTTGACAGCGCCCCCGCCACACAGAGCCGCGTGATGGTTGACCTGATCCGGCGGGATATCGGCTTTGACGGGCTGTTGATGACCGATGATATTTCGATGGAGGCGCTGAGCGACAGTCTGGCCGAGCGGGCACGCCTGTCGCTGGCGGCGGGCTGTGATGTTGTCTTGCATTGTAACGGCAAAGCGGCTGAAATGCAGACAATTGCCGAGGCGAGCGGCCGGTTGTCCGCTGCGGCACTGGCCCGCGCCGGGGCCGCATTGACCCTGCGGCGCGATCCGGAACCGGCGGATCTGGCCGAAATGGCCCGCGAACTGACCGCACTTTTGGCGTAGGACCCAAGGCTTAGGACCCGATGGACGAGCTGTTCGAAGACCCACAACCGATGTCTGTCAGCGACCGCGTGGCCGCCGAGGCATTGATCGTGGACGTCGGCAGCTTTGAAGGCCCGCTCGACCTCTTGCTGACCTTGGCCCGCACGCAAAAGGTCGATCTGCGCCAGATGTCGATGCTGGCCTTGGCAGAGCAATATCTGGCTTTTGTCGAAAAGGCGCGGCAACTGCGGCTGGAACTGGCGGCGGATTATCTGGTGATGGCCTCCTGGTTGGCGTTCCTGAAATCGCGCCTGCTGTTGCCGCCGGACCCGACCGAAGACGGCCCCTCGGGCGAGGACCTCGCGGCGCATTTGGCGTTTCAGCTGGAACGACTGGCGGCGATGCGCGACGTCGCCGCGCAACTGATGGGGCGCGATCAGAAGGGGCGGAATTTCTTTGCGCGCGGCGTGCCCGAAGATGTCGAGAGGGTGCGCACGGTTCGCTATACCGCGACGCTCTTGGATTTGATGCAGGGCTATGCGCGGATCAGAACCAAGGACGATTTCCGGCCCTTTGTGCTGGACCGTGAACATGTCGATACAATGGAACGCGCGCTAGAGCGGATGCGCCCGCTGATCGGCTATGCCGCCGACTGGACGGATCTGGTGATGTATATGCCCGATGGCTGGGAATTGGACGGGATGCGACGCAGATCGGCGGCGGCGGCGACCTTTGCGGCCTCGCTGGAACTGGCCAAGGAAGGCCGGATCGAAATCCGCCAGACCGAACTCTTTGCCCCCATCCAAATTCGTAGAAAGACCCGCAAAGATGTCTGACGATGACCTCGAACACGAAGCCAGCCTCTTTGACGCACCGACACCGGGCGAACAGGAGCGGATGGTCGAGGCGATCCTCTTTGCCAGTGCCGAGCCGGTGTCGCTGCGCGAACTGGAGGACCGCCTGCCCCATGGCTGCGAGCCTGCCAAGGCGATTGCGACCCTGACCCGCCGCTATGAGGGGCGCGGGGTGCGGCTGGTGCGGATTGCCGAGGCTTGGGCATTTCGGACTGCGCCGGATCTGGGCTATCTGATGCAAAAGGAAACCGTCGAGGTCCGCAAGCTGAGCCGGGCCGCGATCGAGACGCTGGCGATTGTCGCCTATCACCAGCCGGTGACGCGGGCCGAGATCGAAGAAATCCGGGGCGTGTCGGTATCGCGGGGCACGCTGGACCAGTTGATCGAAATGGATTGGATCAAGCTGGGACGGCGCAAGATGACCCCCGGCCGTCCGGTGACCTTTATCGTGACGCAAGAGTTTCTGGATCATTTCGGGCTGGAGAGTGCCCGCGACCTGCCGGGGATCAAGGAACTGCGGGCCGCGGGTCTGCTGGATAACCGCTTGCCGCCGGGGCGCACCGATGCCCCCGACGAGGAGAGGGGCGGAGACGAACAGGCCGATATGTTCGAGGACGATTGAACCCTTGGCACGGGGCCCCCATGTTAGGGGCGAGTGTCACCGATAGGAGCGCCCATGGATACCGGACGGATCATCAACCTGCTCCTGCGCACGCTGATGCGGCGCGGGGTTCGCCAGCAGCTACAGCAAAAAGTGACGGGCAACCGCACCGACACCAAAGAGGGCCGGCAGAAAGCGCGGCAGGTCAATCAGAACCTGCGCCGCGCCAGTCAGGCGGTCCGGATGTTCCGCCGCATCGGCAAGTTCTAGAGCGGTCCGCCACGAGGCTGAAGGCTGGCGCCCAAGACTGGGGTCCAAGACTGGGGCCCAAGGCTGGGGCTCTGCCCCAGACCCCGGGATATTTTTGGCACAAAGGCAGGGCTAGCAGGTCGTGCAGCCCCTGTCGCGCGTCGGGGCGACGGGCCGATAGCCGGAGGCCAGAATGCGGTTCATGCCCCCCGAGACATCTACCAGTTGCGATTGGGTTTCGCGGGCCAGAGCCTGCACGGCCCGCGAAGACCGGTTACCAGATCGGCAGACCAGCGCGAGTTTCTGTCCCGGTTCCAACAGGGGAGCGACGACGGCCAGAAACTGGGCCGGATCGCGATAGGAGAGCAAAAGCGCGCCCTCGAGCACGCCGGTTTGCCGCCATTCCTCTGGTTCGCGGATATCGACGACCAGATAGTCGGGGTTGCCGACCAGATCGGCGGCAGCCAGCGGCAGGGTCTCGACATTGGTCGGTGTGGGGGCGGCGATGAGCCGCTGCCCCGCCAACAGACCCACGACCCCCGTCACGGCAATCGCGCCAAGGAAGGACCGTCTGAGCATCACGACGCCTCGGTCAGTTGCCGCCATGCGTTGAGGCCACCGCCGATGAAGCGGGCGTTCTTGTAACCCATGTCCTGCAAGCTGGCGGCGGAGAGCGCGCCACGGTTGTAGGCGTTGCAGTAGCACAGAATGACCGTATCGAGGTCGGTGATCATCTCTTCGACGTTCATTTCCAGCTTGCCACGCGAGAGGTGTTTCGAGCCGGGAATATGGAATTTCGCGTGTTCGTCCGGGTCGCGGATGTCGAGGGCAATCGCGCCCTCTGCCATCAGGCCCGCCACATCGGCGGGGGCGACCTCGGTCACACGGGCGCGGGCGGCATCGGCCATGGACTGGAATTTTTCGGTATAGGGCATGGGGATTCCTTTCAAGTTTTCACTTAAATATATCTAAATATTAAAATGTAAATACCCTTTGAGATCGGAAGGCCCGACACCTAGCCCCAGCGGGTGGCGTTGGTTTCGATCGCCTTGATCCGGTCGGGCGTCGCTGGATGTCCCTCTAGCCAGGACACGCGCCGGGCGGTTTCGAATTTCCGCAGGAGTGCCGCGCCGAAGGCGTACAAGGTTGGCGCGCCAAAACCTGAGCCGCCCGCGAGGACCGATTACTAGTGCGGTAGATCAATGCTATTTTTTGCCCAATATCAACCTGATGACACAAAGTAATTTCGAATAAACTCTGCACTTGGTACACTGTTATGGAACGATCTAGGTCGCTCTTGCACCTTAATTTGATCGAGCAAAAAGATCAAAATAGCCCCTTAAATTAAACAAAAAAGAAAATGTAGTCAAAAAAACATGATCAAATACGATCATTTTTCAGAATTTCGGCATTTTGAATATACTTGTTAACTCTAATAACCGACCAACGGCACCCATAAGGCAAAAAATTCACAATCGCTTAAATTTCCGCAGCGCTAAACTAATCAAACATCAATTCTTAGGTCGACAATCTTTGAGTGCCTGAGCGTAACCTATAAGACGATCAACTTCCGCTTTATCTAGGTTTTGCATCAAGAATTTAAGGCTCTCCTGTTCGGGCGTCAGCACTGGATCTAGCATAGCAGAAAGGGTACAGCCTATTGATTTGGCAATTTTTTCAGCAGTTACAAGTTTTGGTGAAGCAGCCTTTTCATGCCGGAGGTTTCTCAAAAATGAGTCACTTAAACCTGCGCGCAACGATATCGAACGATCTGTTTCCCCTGGATTGTTTTCCAAATACCCATCAATCTTTTTCAAGAAGTTCCTGGTAATATCCAACTGATTCACTTACCCCCAAATCAGGAAAAATAGAATTCCACATAAGCCAATCACGCTAAATCAATTTTTGAAATTTGTCCAGCGGGTGGCGTTGGTTTCGATCGCCTTGATCCGGTCGGGCGTGGCTGGATGTCCCTCCAGCCAGGACACGCGCCGGGCGGTTTCGAATTTCCGCAAGAGCGAGAGTTGTCCGCGCACACCGATCCCGGATTTGAGCAGGAGTGCCGTGGCATAGGCGTCCGCCTCATATTCGTCGCGGCGCGAGAGGTGGGCAGACAGAAGACCGACAGCGCTACGGGTGATCAGCGGGCCGATCCCCGGCAGGAGTCGCGACAGCAGACCGCCAAGGACCGCAGCAACGGCGTTCTGACCGTTGAATTCGATCATTCTGCGCCGGATATGGCCCAAAGCGACATGGCCGACCTCATGGGCGATGACGCTGGCGAGCTCCTCGGGGGTGGCGCGTCCCTGATCCAGCCAATCGAGCAGACCGCGGGTGACAAACACCCGGCCGTCAGGGGCGGCCAGTCCGTTGACCTCGGGGATTTCATAGACAAAGACCTGCAAGCGGGGCAGATCGAGTGCCGAAGACAGCCGATCCACCAAGGGCGACAGGGCCGCATGCGACAAGGGGGTGGACGGTTGATCCAAACGCCGGCGCAATTGCCGCGCCGACATTTGCCACTGCAAGAGCCCGTAACCGATCATCAGCAAAATCGGCAGAAGGCGCAGGATCATATTTTCGTGCCCCGCCAGAGTTTGCGCAGCCACAGCCCCATCCCGAGCGCGACCGCCGCCGCAGCCAACAGGCCGCTGAGATCCGAGGCAAGCTGCGCCGTGGCCGCGATCTGGTCGGCAAAGGCATAGCCCAGCCCGATGTACAGGGTGACCCAGACCGCCTCGCCCGCAGCGCCCCAGAGGGAGAACCGCAGGCGGCTCATGCCCACCAATCCGCCGGCAAGGTTGGCATAGGGTCCCAAGGGGCTAAACAGCCAGCGGGACAGGAACACGCCGAGGCCGCCGTGTTTATCGGTCAGATCGCGGGCCTGTTTGACCAGCGCCGCCCGTTTCGGGCGTTTTTCCAGATGGGCCAAGAGGCGCGGACCGCCATAGCGGCCCACCATGAACCCGGTCTGATCCCCGAGGATCGCGCCGACATAGGCCGAAATCGCGATCCACATCAGCGCCAGATCCCCCGCCGCGGCAAAGGCGCCCGCGGTCAGCATCATCAGAGAGGTCGGAACCGGAACAGCAAGACAGGACAGGAATGTGGCAATGAACAGCAATGGCGTGCCCCAGACCGCCAATTGCGACACCATCCATTCGGTCATTTCCCGTCCTTTTTCGGTTCGGCATCGATGACGGCCTGAACTTCGGCCATAATCGTCTCGACCGGCACGCCGCGGGCCTCTGCGATATCGCGCAGGGTGGATCGGCGCGGGGTTTCGCGTGGCAGGTCGATGGCGTCCAACAGGACCTCGGGTTTGAGGTGCCAAGTGTGGATCACCATGCCGGGGGTCATCCAGTCGGCCAAGGCGGGCGGCTGACCGTCGCGCCCGCGGAAATCGCGATGATCATCGCCCAGACGCACCGCAAAGACGATCATTGCCAGCAGAGCGAGCGCGAAAAGCCCACTCGATATCGGGTGATCATGGATCAGCTTTCTGAGCCGTTTCATCTGCCTAGTACCTTCATGCCGCGTTCCAGCCCCTCGAGGGTCATCGGAACCATGCGCCCCTCCCCAAAGATAGATCGGATCATCATAACCGATTGTGTCGCTGGCCAAAACCTCTCTGGTAGCGGATTGATCCACAGATGGCGGGGCCAGGCATCGCGGGCGCGTTCCAGCCAGACCTGCCCCGCCTCTTCGTTCCAATGCTCATTAGCACCGCCTCGATAGGCGATTTCATAGGGCGACATCGACGCATCGCCGACAAAGATGCAGGTATAGTCCGGGCCAAAGGTCCGCAAAATGTCCCACGTGGGCGTGCGTTCGGTCCAACGACGGGCATTGTCGCGCCAGACGCCTTCGTAGAGGCAGTTGTGAAAATAGAAATGTTCGAGGTGTTTGAATTCGCTGCGCGCGGCGCTGAACAGCTCTTGGACGGTTTTGACATGGGGGTCCATGGAGCCCCCCACATCGAGGAACAGCAGAACCTTGACCGCGTTGCGGCGTTCGGGCCGGGTTTTCACATCGAGATAGCCGTGTTCGGCCGTTGCGCGGATGGTGCCGTCGAGGTCCAGTTCATCCACTGCCCCGTCGCGCACCCAACGCCGCAGCCGTTTCAGCGCCACCTTGATGTTGCGGGTGCCCAGTTCGACCGTATCGTCAAAGTTGCGAAACTCGCGCTTGTCCCAGGCCTTGACCGCGCGCTGGTGGCGGGATTTGTCCTGTCCGACGCGCACGCCTTCGGGGTTATAGCCATAGGCCCCAAAGGGCGAGGTTCCTGCGGTGCCGATCCATTTCGATCCGCCCTGATGGCGTCCCTTTTGTTCGGCCAGACGCTGGCGCAGCGTCTCCATCAGCTTGTCAAAGCCGCCAAGCGCCTCGATCTGGGCTTTTTCTTCGGCCGAGAGATATTTTTCGGCCATCTTGGCCAGCCAGTCCGCAGGCAGGTCCAGCGCATTCAGGACCTGTTCCTCGGTGATGGTCTCCAGCCCGTCAAAGGTCTGGGCAAAGGCGCGGTCAAAGCGATCCATATGGCGCTCGTCCTTAACCATTGTCGTGCGGGCCAGAAAATAGAACGCCTCCAGATCATAGAGGGTCAGGCCTGCCCGCAGCGCCTGCAGAAACGTCAGGTATTCGCGCAGCGATACCGGCACCCCACCCTTTCGAAGATTTTCGAAGAAGGGCTGGAACATCCCTTAGCCCTGCAACGTCCGGTCCAGATAAATCATGACGAACAGACCCACCACCGCGAACAGGATCGCGTAGACCAGCGCCCATTGGAGGATATCCTTGACCTTGCCCCCACGCAGACGAGCCCGCACAGCCCCCAGCAGCAGACCCAGGACTAGCGCGCCAAAGGGAATGATCATCGGTGTTCTCCTGTCAGTGCGGATTGAGCGCCGCCACTTCGCGTTCGCGCGATCGCACATTGCGTTCTGAGCCAAACCCGTATCGCGCCCACGCCTGACTGTCCAGACGCGCAACCGCAGCGTCATTTGCATGGCCAAGGTTCTCTTCGGCCTCGGCGCGGAACATCAGCAGGGTCGATAGCAACGCGGCGTTCTTATACTTGCCGGCGATTGCGGTGGCCTTTGCCACCTCGTCCAAGGTGCGCTCGTTCGCCCCGCCGGACAGCGAAAACGCCGCCAGTTGCACGGCGACATGGGCCTGCTGCACCTCTGAATACGGGTCAGCCAGATAGGCGCGCTGCGCCAATTCCAGCGCGGCACGGGCCGCCATCGGGTCCTCTTGAACCTGAAGCCGCCCCAGAACAAAGGCCGAAAAGCCCAGACGCGGGCCGGTCCAGCCCTCGGACTGGGCAATCGACAGCGCCTGACGGGCGGCAGCAATCCGGCGCAGGGCGGAATTGCCCGAGGACATCGCGGTTTCGATCTGCGTGATCCACGTCCGCGTGCTGGGCTGGACGGGACGGGCCTGCCCATAGTTCCCCGCCGGGTTCAGGCGTGACAAAATGTCCGGCAACAGACCGGCGACCTGCGTGCGGGTCATCCCGCTGTGCAGATCGGGACCGTTGTAGGCCCGCAGAACCAACATGTCGAAACTGGTCAGCACCGCGTGCATATTGTCATCGTTGAACACCGAATCCGGCAACCGATAGAGATCGTTGAGCGGCCCGATCGCCTGCGCCAGTTCTTCGTGCAGGCAATCACGACCCTCTTGGGGGGATACGTCGGAGGGGACAAAGATCGCCGCCTGATCGCGGACGGTCAATTCCGCCCAGTCCAGCGTCGAACTGCGGCGGGCCGCCAGAAATTCGTCCCACGACGTCACGTTTGGCACCACAAAGCAGGCGGCATTCGGGACGGAGCGGCTGAGCGTCGCCTTGGGTATGGCCTGCACCGTGATCCGCGCAGTCGGGGCGGAGGTCAGAAAGATATCGACGCCCGCCTCGCTTTGCAGCCGCGCCAGCAGGTCGCGGAGATCATCGGCCATCGTCGGGCCGACATTGCCGGTCAAACGCACCGAGATCGGCCCTTCGAACCGGGACATCACCGGAAGACTGCGGCCGCTCTCCATCTGGAAGGCCAGATCAAGGAAATCCCGGGCGATTTCGGCGTTCGGGCGCGACTGCACCAACACCGGGCCTGCGGAAAAACTGCGCATCGGCGGCAAGCTGTCGCCGATCGGTTCATTGCGCGTGGGCGTCTCTTCAGGGGTGATCGGGCTACAGGCCACCAGCAGCGTCAATGCCAGACTGCGAAACCTCTTCATCCCGATACCCCGATATGTGAAGGCGCCACGCGCCATTCCCTGACCCAATTACCGCCCTATCCTGCAAAAACAGGGCCGCGATTGGATCGACTTGGGGCAAATTTGTGACCCCTAGCGATCCCGCCGCGCCATAAACGCCAGCCGTTCGAACAAATGCACGTCCTGTTCGTTTTTGAGCAGGGCTCCGTGCAATTTTGGCAAGGCATTTGCAGCATCCTTGCGCAGATCCTCGGCGCTCAGGTCCTCGACCAGCAACAAACGCAGCCAGTCGATCACCTCTGAGGTCGAGGGTTTCTTCTTTAGCCCGGGGGTTTCGCGGATCTCGAAGAACCGGGTCAGCGCGACGGTCAGCAACTCTTGCTTGATGCCGGGATGATGGACCTCGACGATCTTGCGCAGCGTGTCGGCATCGGGAAACCGGATGTAGTGAAAGAAACAGCGGCGCAAAAACGCGTCCGGCAGTTCCTTTTCGTTGTTCGACGTGATGATGACGATCGGCCGGTGGATCGCCGCGACCGTCTCGCCGGTCTCGTAGACGTGAAACTCCATCCGGTCGAGTTCCTGGAGCAAATCGTTCGGAAATTCGATGTCGGCCTTGTCGATCTCGTCGATCAGGAGGACAACTTTTCCCGTCGCTTCAAAGGCTTGCCAGAGTTTCCCCTTGCGGATGTAGTTGCGCACGTCATTGACGCGATCATCGCCCAACTGGCTGTCGCGCAGACGGCTGACGGCATCATATTCATAGAGCCCCTGCTGCGCGCGCGTGGTCGATTTGATATTCCATTCGATCATCGACAGCCCGAGGGCAGCGGCCACCTGACGGGCGAGTTCGGTTTTGCCGGTTCCCGGCTCACCCTTGACCAGAAGCGGACGTTCCAAGGCGACGGCGGCGTTGACCGCAACCCGCAAATCGTCTGAGGCGACGTAGGATTGTGTTCCGTCAAACCGAAGGGCCATTGGCATACTCCTTGCTAGATTGGTGTTTGGGTAGCGGTCCTCAAACTCGGGTGCAAGGTGTTCCAAAAGATGACCCTACGCCCGTTAACGCTAGCCTAAGACATTGGGGTCATTTTCGGGGTGACTCCTTCGACATCAGGCGGTAAATGGGGCCCGAGGAAAAGGGAGTGGCTGATGGCCGAAGACCCAATTAGTTCGGCCACCAGCCCAAAGGGTAACGAGATGAAAGCCGAAACATTTTTGCCTGACGACTATCGCCCCGCCGACGGCGAACCGTTCATGAATGATCGTCAGCTGGAATATTTCCGTCGCAAGCTATTGGCATGGAAAGCGGAAATTCTGGAAGAAAGCCGTGACACCATCACCGGCATGAAGGAAACTACGCGCAACATTCCGGACATCGCGGATCGCGCGTCGGAAGAAACCGACCGCGCTCTGGAATTGCGGACCCGTGACCGTGAACGCAAACTGGTGTCCAAGATCGACGCCGCGCTGCGCCGGATCGACAATGGCGAATACGGCTATTGTGAAATGACGGGCGAACCGATCAGCCTGAAACGTCTGGATGCGCGTCCGATTGCGACCATGACACTCGAGGCACAAGAGCGGCATGAACGCCGCGAAAAAGTCCATCGCGACGACTAAGACCATGATGGCCGGGGCAAATCATCGACGCTCGGTCGCAGTGATAGGGGGCGGCATCGCGGGTCTCGCGGCCGCCCTTTGTTTTGCCCGCAGGGGCGCGCATGTTCGGGTCTTTGAACAGGCGCAAGAGATCAAGGAGGTCGGCGCGGGCCTGCAGATCACGCCGAACGGCGGGGTGGTTCTGGCCGCACTGGGGCTGGGCGCAGAGGCGGACGAGATGTCGCTCAAGGCGACGGGAATCGAGCCGATGGATGCGCTGTCCGGCCAGCGAATCGCGCATTTCGATTTGTCCAATCTGCACGGACAACCCTACCGTTTGTTCCATCGGGCCGATCTGCTGGACATTCTGGCGCGTGCCTGCGTCGAATCCGGCGTCACGATCACCACCAATGCCCGTGCGGACGAAATCGGCGACACCCATGTCCGATTTTCGGGCGGCGAAACGGTCCACGCCGATTTGATCATTGGCGCCGATGGCCTGCATTCCAGGGTCCGGCCAGAACTGAACGGGGCGGACGCGCCATTCTTCACCGGACAGGTCGCATGGCGGTCTGTCATCCGTATGCCGCATGCCGAACCGGTGGCGCGGATCTGGATGGCCCCCGGTCGCCATATCGTCACCTACCCCCTTATCGGGGGACGCATGAACATCGTCGCTGTGCAAGAACGCGACGACTGGTCCGACGAGGGCTGGCACTATTTCGACGAACCTCAATCGGTGCTAAATGTGTTTGCCGACTGCGCGCCCGAGGTGATGGATATCCTGTCGCAGGTCCAGACCGTCCGCCGCTGGGGCCTGTTCCGCCATCCGGTTGCGAAACACTGGCACGACGGGCGGCGGGTGATTTTGGGCGATGCCGCCCATCCGACCCTGCCGTTTCTGGCGCAGGGTGCGAATTTGGCCATCGAGGATGCCTGGGTGCTTGCCGCGACCTGCGATGCGATCGAGGATCTGGATCTGGCGCTGGCCAAATACCAATCGAGCCGCCGACCACGGGTCGAACGCGCGATTGGCGTGGCCAATGAGAACGCCCGCAACTATCACCTGTCGGGCATCAAACGCCGGGTAGCCCATGCCGGGCTGCGCACCATCGGCGCCGCCACACCGGGTCTGTTTCTGAAACGGCTAGATTGGCTCTACGATCACGACGTGACCAAGGGCTAGGCCGCGAGGTCGATCCAGACCGGCACGTGGTCGCTGGGTTTTTCCTTGGCCCTCTCGGCCTTGTCGATCCAGCAGTCCGACAACAGGTCCGCAGCCTGCGGCGTCAGCAACAGGTGGTCGATGCGAATGCCATCATCGCGATTCCACGCGCCCGCCTGATAATCCCAGAAACTATAATGCCCCTCGCCCCGAACTCGGGCGCGGAACGCCTCTGTAAAGCCGAGGTTCACAATCCGGCGAAACGCGGCGCGGCTCTCGGGGCGAAATAGGGCATCCTCGCGCCACGCCTCGGGACGTTTGGCATCTTCGGCCTGCGGGATGATATTATAGTCCCCCGCCATGACCGCCGGGATTTCGTCCGCCAGCAGTGCCTCGGCCCGCGCCCTGAGCCGCTCCATCCACGCGAGTTTGTAGTCATACTTGGGACCGGGGACCGGATTGCCGTTCGGCAGATACAGCCCGCAGAGCCGCACAGCATGGGTATCGCCGATCACCGTCGCCTCGATCCAGCGGGCCTGTTCGTCGCTGTCATCACCCGGCAGTCCGCGCACGACATCCTCGAGCGGCAGGCGCGACAGGATCGCGACGCCGTTAAAGCTCTTCTGCCCATGGGTTTCGACGCGATAGCCGAGGTCTTCGATCTCGGCCTTGGGAAAGGCCTCGTCTACCGATTTGATTTCCTGCAACAGCACCACATCCGGCTTGGCCTCGGACAGCCATTCGGTCAGGCGTTCGAACCGCGCCTTGATACCGTTGATGTTGTAGGTTGCGATTTTCATGGCGGGCCTCTCGTTTTCCCTGTTGTCCCCTGCCCGCCCGCAACTGGCAAGCCCCAGGTTTCACCTGCCTTGCATTTCGTGCAACCCACCTATCCACCCCTGCGCCATATTGACTCTCGCTTTGCGGGCAGTGATCCTGTATTGGATAGTTTAATGCTAAACAAATTCGCCATCAAAGGACGGAGGACCTATGGCCGCGAAAAAACCAGCACCTCAGGCTAACGTGTCGAAAGAAGAGCTTCTGGGCTATTACCGCGACATGTTGCTTATCCGCCGCTTCGAAGAAAAGGCCGGCCAGCTCTATGGCATGGGCCTCATCGGCGGCTTCTGTCACCTCTATATCGGCCAAGAGGCCGTGGTTGTCGGGCTCGAGGCCTGCACCAAAGAGGGTGACAAGCGGATCACGTCCTACCGTGACCACGGCCACATGCTGGCCTGCGGCATGGAGGCCAACGGCGTGATGGCGGAACTGACCGGACGCATTGGGGGCTACTCCAAGGGCAAGGGCGGTTCGATGCACATGTTCTCGAAGGAAAAGCACTTCTACGGCGGCCACGGCATCGTAGGTGCGCAGGTGCCGCTGGGCGCCGGTCTGGCCTTTGCGGACAAATACAACGGCACCGACAACGTGTCCTTTGCCTATTTCGGTGACGGCGCGGCCAACCAGGGTCAGGTCTACGAGACCTACAACATGGCGCAGCTGTGGGACCTGCCGGTGATTTTCGTCATCGAGAACAACCAGTATGCGATGGGCACCTCGGTCGCCCGCTCGACCAAATCGCCGTCGCTGTTCGAACGCGGTCGCGCCTATGGCATCGCAGGCGAAGAGGTTGACGGCATGTCGGTTCTGGCCGTTCGCGAAGCCGGTGAACGCGCTGTTGCCCACTGCCGCGCTGGCAAAGGGCCGTATATCCTCGAAGTGAAGACCTATCGCTATCGCGGCCACTCGATGTCGGACCCGGCCAAGTACCGGACCCGCGAAGAAGTGCAGAAAATGCGCGAAGAGCGCGACCCGATCGAACAGATCCGCAGCATCCTTCTGACGGGCAGCCATGCCACCGAAGACGATCTGAAAAAGATCGACAAGGATATCAAGGATATCGTGAACGAGTCTGCCGAGTTCGCCAAGAACAGCCCCGAACCGGGCGTCGAAGAACTCTGGACCGACATTTACGCCTGATATCCGAGGGAGGACTTACCAATGGCAACCGAAATTCTGATGCCCGCACTCTCTCCGACGATGGAGGAAGGCACTCTGGCCAAATGGCTCAAGAAAGAGGGCGACGCGATCAAGGCGGGCGACATTATCGCCGAGATCGAAACCGATAAGGCGACGATGGAATTCGAAGCCGTCGACGAAGGCGTGATGGGCAAGATCCTGATCGCCGAAGGCACCGAGGGCGTAAAGGTCAACACCCCCATCGCCATCCTGCTGGAAGACGGCGAAAGCGCGGATGCAACCCCCGCCGCCGCTGCTGCCGCCCCTGCCGCCGCTCCGGCTGCGGCCCCTGTTGCGGCTGCGCCGGTTCCGGCTGCGGCTGCTGCCCCCCTGCCCAAACAGGACCTGACCCCCGATTGGCCCGAAGGCACCGCCACCAAAACCCAGACCGTCCGCGAGGCACTGCGCGATGGTATGGCCGAGGAAATGCGCCGCGACGGGTCCGTGTTCCTGATGGGCGAAGAAGTCGGCGAATATCAGGGCGCCTACAAGATCTCGCAGGGCATGCTGGACGAGTTCGGGCCCAAGCGTGTGATCGACACCCCGATCACCGAGCACGGCTTTGCCGGGATCGCCACCGGCGCGGCCTTTGCGGGTCTGCGTCCGATCGTCGAATTCATGACCTTCAACTTTGCCATGCAGGCGATTGACCACCTGATCAACTCTGCCGCCAAGACGCTGTATATGTCGGGCGGTCAGATGGGGGCGCCGATGGTGTTCCGTGGTCCGAACGGTGCCGCCGCCCGCGTCGGGGCCCAGCATAGCCAGGACTACGCCGCATGGTACGCGCAAATCCCGGGCCTCAAGGTCGTGATGCCCTACACGGCATCTGACTACAAAGGTCTGATGAAGTCCGCGATCCGCGACAACAACCCGGTGATCTTCCTCGAAAACGAGATCCTCTATGGTAAGTCGTTCGAGGTTCCGGTTCTGGACGATTACACCGTCCCGCTGGGCAAGGCGCGCATCGCCCGTCAGGGCACCGATGTGACGATCATCTCGTTCGGGATCGGCATGACCTATGCGCTGGACGCTGCCGAGAAACTGGCCGCCGAAGGCATCGACGCCGAAGTCATCGACCTGCGGACACTGCGTCCGATAGACTATGACACCGTGCTGGCCTCCGTGATGAAGACCAACCGCTGCGTCACCGTCGAAGAAGGCTGGCCCGTCGCCTCGATCGGCAACCACCTGTCGGCCTACATCATGACCCATGCGTTCGATTACCTCGACGCTCCGGTCCTGAACTGCACCGGCAAGGACGTTCCGATGCCCTACGCGGCGAACCTCGAAAAGCTCGCGCTTGTGACCACCGACGAGGTGATCGCGACCGTCAAGCAAGTGACCTACCGCTAAGGAGACCGGATCATGGCAATTGAAATCCTCATGCCCGCCCTGTCGCCGACCATGGAGGAAGGCACGCTGGCGAAGTGGAACGTCAAAGAGGGCGACACCGTGAAATCCGGTGACGTCATCGCCGAAATCGAAACCGATAAGGCCACGATGGAATTCGAGGCCGTCGACGAAGGCATCATCGGCAAGATCGTGATCCCCGAAGGCACCGAGGGCGTCAAGGTCAACACCCTGATCGCCATCCTCGTCGAAGAGGGCGAAGAGGTTCCGGCCGCTGGCGCAACCGCGGCGCCTGCCGCAGCCAAAGCCGAGGCCGCCCCTGCGGCGGTCGAGGCTTCGGCTCCTGCTGCCGCTGCTCCGGTATCGGCCCCTGCCGCTGCTGGCGCACGGGTCTTTGCGACGCCGCTCGCACGCCGGATCGCCGCGCAAAAGGGTCTGGACCTGACCGCTGTTGCCGGATCGGGCCCCAAGGGTCGGATCATCAAGGCAGACGTCGAAAATGCGACGGCAGCGCCGAAACCGGCGGCTCCTGTCGCGGTGGCCGAGGCCCCCAAGGCCGCCGCGCCTGCTTCTGTTGCCGCTGTCGCAACCGGCCCGTCGACCGATACCGTGCTGAAAATGTACGCTGGCACCGAGTTCGAAGAGGTCAAACTCGACGGTATGCGCAAGACCATCGCTGCCCGCCTCACCGAGGCCAAGCAGTCGGTCCCGCATTTCTACCTGCGCCGCGATATCGAACTGGACGAGCTGATGGCCTTCCGCGCCCAGCTCAATGCCAAGCTTGGCGATCGCGGTGTGAAACTGTCGGTGAACGACTTTATCATCAAGGCCTGCGCTCTGGCTCTGCAACAGGTCCCCGAGGCCAATGCTGTCTGGGCAGGCGACCGCGTGCTGAAGTTCAAGAAATCCGACGTGGCGGTTGCCGTCGCCATCGAAGGCGGCCTGTTCACCCCGGTTCTGAAAAACTCGGACTCCAAATCGCTGTCGGCCCTGTCGGCAGAGATGAAGGATCTGGCCAAGCGTGCCCGCGACCGCAAGCTCGCGCCGCATGAATATCAGGGCGGGTCGTTCGCGATCTCGAACCTCGGGATGTTCGGCATCGACAACTTTGACGCCATCATCAACCCGCCGCATTCGGGCATCCTCGCCGTTGGCGCGGGCGTGAAAAAGGCGGTTGTCGGCAAGGATGACCAGATCAAGGTTGCGACCGTGATGTCCGTGACGCTGTCGGTGGACCACCGCGTCATTGACGGCGCCCTTGGCGCGCAACTGCTCGAAGCGATCAAGGCCAATCTGGAAAACCCGATCGCCATGCTGGCCTGATAGCCAAGCGATAGAAACACAAACGCCTCCGGTTTTCCGGGGGCGTTTTTCTTTGCAAAAATCGTGATTTACACCGACGGAGATCGCTGCGCGCCGCGTTCAACAGGCATAGTCAGGCCCGAACCGGGCCAAGCCATTGGACGCACCCATGAAATCCCACCTTTTGCGCTATGCAACCCCGCTCATCACCGGCCTGTTCCTCGTCTCTTTGATCAGCGGTCTGGGGCTGTTTTTCCACTTTGGCCCGTCGGGCTTTCATTCGATGCACGAGATCCTCTCGCTTGTGCTGGTGGTGCCGTTTGTTCTGCACCTGTGGAAGAACTGGCGCGCGATGATCACCTATTTCAAACATCGCCCGATGATCATCGGTCTGGCCCTGTCGGCCGTGACAGCGGGGTTTTTCCTGATCCCCACTGGCAACGCCGAAGGCGGCCGCCCGATGCCGTCGCAATTCGCGGTCGCCGCCCAGATCATGACCCAGCCGCTAGTTGAGGTCGCGCCGATCTATGACCAGACCAGCGACGAATTGACCGCCGCCCTGACCGCCGCAGGGTACACGATTTCCAGCCCTGATCAGAGCCTGAGCGACATCGCCGCCGCCTCTGGCAAGGCCGATACCGATTTACAGGCGGTTTTGAACGCCCTGTAATCCCCCCGTGCAAACGGGTTTATCTCCACCACTCACGCCAACGACCCCGGACCGCAAGGCCCGGGGTTATCCCTATGGCGCGGGCCGGTCATCCAGCCGCAATTGCAGGAGGACCAGATCGAGCCAACGCCCGAATTTCTGCCCGGCTTGCGGCATTCGCCCAACCTCGACAAAGCCTAAACGTTCATGCAGGCGGATCGATCCGGCGTTGGCCCCGTCAACGGCGGCGACCAGCACATGCACGCCCGCCTGTTTGGCCCGTTCGATCAGCGCCAGCATCAGCGCGGGGCCAATCCCGCGCCCCTGAAAATCCGGGCGCAGATAAACCGAATGCTCCATCGTCTGATAAAACCCGTCTTGCGGGCGAAAGGGGCCGTAGCTGGCATAGCCGGCCACCTGCCCGTCGATGTCCGCGATCAGGATCGGCAGGCCCGCCTCGGTCCGCTGAGCGACAAAGGCCGCGCGTTGATCGACGGTTGTCGGTTTGACATTCCAGAGCGCCGTGCCGGTCGCGACCTCGTGGTTATAGATCTCGGTCAGTACCTCGACATCTTGGGGGCGGGCATCGCGGATCAGCATCTGTCACCTCTTTTGGCCCAGAGAACCCCAGTGGCCGGACCAGTACAAGCGCAAATACATTTGTTTTTATTGATCTATCTCAAAGTCGGACCCGTCCAAGATGCTATCAAGGCCGCAACCATTGACGGAGACACGAATGGACTGGAAAAGCGAACTGGCGAACACGACCGAGTGGACCAAGGAATATCGCAAGGCGATGCCCGAGGCGGGCAAGGCCTTTACCGCGATGCATCACGCCGCACTCGGCGACGGGGCGCTGTCGACCAAGCACAAGGAACTGATGTGCATCGTGGTGGGCGTGATGACCCATTGTGCGGATTGTATCGGTTTTCACATGCGCGCCGCGATCAAGGCAGGCGCCACCCGTGAAGAGGTGGCCGAGACCATCGCCGTGTGTATCATGATGGGCGGCGGTCCCGGCTATATGTATGGGATGAAGGCGCTAGAGGCCTTTGATCAGCTGTCGGCGGCTTCCTGAGCCTTCATGCATTTTTTCAGCTGGTGATCCATGCTGACGGCGGGCTGTGCGCAGCCCGCTTCGCCCACGATCCGCGCGGGCACGCCAGCGACGGTTTTGCAGCAAGGCACATCCTCCAGGACCACAGACCCGGCGGCGATGCGGCTGTTTTCGCCCACGCGGATATTGCCCAGCACCTTGGCCCCGGCGCCGATCAGAACACCGTCCCCGATTTTCGGATGGCGGTCTTCTTCTTCCTTGCCGGTCCCGCCCAGTGTGACGGAATGCAGGATCGACACGTTATCCCCGACGACAGCGGTTTCGCCGATCACGATGGAGTGGGCGTGGTCGATCATGATGCCGCGCCCTAGACGGGCCGCCGGATGGATGTCGACGCCAAAGGTTTCCGAAATCCGCATCTGGAAGAAATACGCGAAATCCCGACGCCCTGTTTGCCACAGCCAGTGGCCCACACGATAGGCCTGAACCGCCTGAAACCCCTTGAAATAGAGCAACGGCTGCAAAAACCGGTGGCAGGCCGGATCGCGTTCATAGGTGGCCACCAGATCAGCCCGCGCCGCCGCGGCAATCGCCGGGTCAGAGGCATAGGCCTCATCCGCGATTTCCCGCAACAGCTGTTCGGACATTTCCGCCGACGCGAGCTTCATCGAGACGCGATAGGCCAGCGCCTGTTCCAGACGCGAATGGTGCAAAATCCCCTGATGCAGCAGACTGCCCATCAGCGGTTCGGTTTGAATCGCATCCTCGGCCTCATGACAGAGGCGGTCCCAGACGGGATCGACTTCGGTCAGGTTCGGTTTGAGCTGCGCCATGATGCACCTATTTTAGTCATTTGCTTGGTCAGTTTATCCTAGATAGGGCTCAAACGCCAAGATCAAAGCCGTGATGACCGATATCACGAATTATGATGGCCTCTTTGGGAGAGGTAGACCCGCAAAAATTCCGCAAGCGCATGGTAATAGGCCGGATCACCGGGACGCGGCAGAGGCACAGCGGGAAACCGCTGCGCCGCATCGATCACGCTGCCGTTACCAAACTGCGGATGCGGCTGGCGGGTGCGTTTTCGATAGCGATCGGCGACCTGCGCGGCGGCGATCAGACGGGTCGCCTGCTCTGGCCACAGGGGACGGGGGACTGCCAACAGACAGCACACCGCCCGATCCAGATCCGCACCAA
The DNA here is from genome assembly GCA_937864535.1 of uncultured Paracoccaceae bacterium. GTDB lineage: Bacteria > Pseudomonadota > Alphaproteobacteria > Rhodobacterales > Rhodobacteraceae > Marivivens. Next base: position 38,606 of record CALMJS010000018.1, on the reverse strand, counting down.
GCATCGGGCGCATCAGGCGGGCACCCCCAGCACCCGGCCCGGCCCGGCGCCAAACGTCGCCGAGAGTTGCGCGACCTCGACCTCATAACCGCCGCCAGCGCCATCCGCGATCTGCTGGGCCTGCGAATAGGTCAGCGCGGGATCACTGGTCAGAACCTCGCGTTTGACCGTCCCGTCCACCCGGATGCGCAGGCGATAGGATTCGCGATCCTCGTTCAGCGGCACCTCGGCGGCGTCCCAGCTATCCCCGGCGAGGCGGGTTCTGCGGACCCACGAGAGCCGCGTGGTCTGCCCAGCGCGGGCGGAACTGCGCAAATGGCACACCGGATAGGGCCGCAGCCCCACGCCATTGGCCGCGACCGACACCGCCTGATAGGTGGGATCGTCCATCGGCCGCGCCCCCGGTCCGAAACGATAGTATCTCGACACGCCGCGCAGCCCTGCACCGTAGGAAATCTGGCTCACGGCGGCGTCGATCACGACGACCAGCGCGCCTTGGGCGTGGCCGATGCGGGCAAGATGATCGGTGCCGTATTGGCCACGCAGTCGGCCAGAGACCTCCCACAGGTTGGGACCGATCAACTCGGCGGTCAGGACTTGGATCAGCTCCCAGCCTTCGGCACTGCCATCGCCAATGGCCAGCAGGTTTTTGCCCGACAACAGCCCCGCCATCCCGACCGAGGATAGCGCCCCGTTGGCCAGTTGGATGCGCAGCGGGAGGCCGCGATCCAGACGACCCGGCTCTGCCGGAGCGAGGTCGGATTGCGTCACCCCGAACACCGCGCCGCGCTGCACCAGATGCGACAGCGTATAGTCGCTATCGGTTTCCGAATGCCACAGCGCAACCGATCCCGGCCAAGGCACCCCAACCGCCGCAAAATGCGGCGCATGGGGCAACTCTGATCCGTCCATGAGCGGCAGGTCCAGAAACAGGCCCCGCACCGGGACCGGAGCGATAAAGTTGCGCAACCGGACCACATCATCCCGCGACGGGGCGGCGGCATAGATCGACGGCTCGACACTCACGGCCTCGACTTCGGCGGCGTCGCCTTGGGTCAGGCGGTCGATGCGCCATGTTGCATCGCCGAGTTGAACCATATCTCCCGCGCCCAGATGCGACATCGAGGGCGGCAGCGCGAACTGCACGGTTTCGCGGGCCTGTCGCGCCTCGGCCAGCCAGCGTTCGCTGATCTGCCCCGCCTCGCCAGAGGTCAGGACCAGCGGCATGTCGGTCGTGCTGACGACGGGGCTCTGATCGTCGGCATGGATCGCCTCGCCGGTGCGGGCCTCATAATCGCCGTCGGACTCGACATAGCCGATGCGCACGCGGCCCACGACCTCGGCTATGGCGGCGCGCTTGCGTTCGACGGCGGTGGTGGCGCCGTCCAGCAGCACGAGGGCCCCGGCGTCGAGGGGTGTCGCCGCGCCCTGCCCCCGGCTGATAAAGGTCAACCGCCCGCCTCGGTCCACGGCATCCACGCCATAGGCCACCATCAGCGGCTGGAGCGCAGCGCGGGCGGTGTCCGCGTCCTGGACGGTGTAGCCGCGCACGATGCCATGCACTCCGCTGACATCCACATCAGACAGACCGGCGCGGGCGCAGATTTCCGCGATCACACTGCCCAGCGTGCGCGAGGTTACCCGCCCGTTCAGCCAATGCCCGCGCGCATAGTTGTCGCCATCGTCCCACAGATCGACATTCCCGGGAAAAAACGGAAACGGACGCGCGTCCCACGCCCAGACATGGGCGCGGCTCATGTCGATCATCGGCCCGCCATAGGCCTCTGACTGCGGGTTGTTGGCGGGGTCGGAGTAATAGCCGACAACGGCCCGCAGATATTGCGCCTGCAGCAGGTCATCCCGGTTGCCGTTGGAAAAATACGGCAGACCGGATTCCGAGGATTTGGGATCGAGGAATTTATTGGGTTGGTTCGTGCCCTTGTCTATCGCGGCGCAGCCGAATTCGGTGAACCAGACCGGTTTGCTGCCCGGGACCCAAGCCGTCTCGGACGCGGACCGGACACCGCCGACGCGGTTGTAGTGCAGGTTCGACCACCATCCGCGAATATCCTTGGCCCGCCAGATCCACGGCTCGCCCTGATCGTCAGTGATGGCCGTGCGGATCTGGGCCGCGCGTGCCTCGTCCGAATGATAGTACCAATCGAACATCTCGCCGCCCGCGACATTCGACCGGAGGTAATCCATATCATAGATTGACCCCCAGTCGCGATCGAGGTGATCCTCGCCATCGCGCCAATCCGAGAGCGGCATATAGTTGTCGATGCCGATGAAATCGACATCCGGATGTGCCCATAGCGGATCGAGGTGAAAGAGTTTATCGGCCGTGCCAGCAGGCTGATAGCCGTGGTATTCCGACCAGTCGGCGGCATAGCTGATCGCGACCTCCGGCCCGAGGATCGCGCGCACCTCTGCCGCCAGTTGGCACAGATGATCGACGACCGGGAACCCGGCGTCGTCGCGAATCTGGGTCAACGACCGCAATTCCGACCCGATCAGAAAGGCCCCGACACCGCCAGCAGCGGCACACAGATGTGCGTAGTGCAGGATAAAGCGGCGATAGCTCCATTCCTCGGGACCGGAATAGATGACCTGATCGCCATTTCGCGTGAAATCACCCGGTTGGGCGGTGCCAAAGAACGCGTCCACCTGGGCACGGGCGGCTGCGGTGCCATCGACGGTGCCATCCACCCCCGGCGCGAGGTCGAGCGTGATCCGCCCGCGCCATGGCAGAGTGTCCTGGCCGGTGGTCGCGGTCCACGGGTTCGGCAGCGTGTTGCCAGCGGTCTGCTCCATCAGCAGAAAGGGGTAGAACACCGCCTGTATCCCGCGAGAGGACAGATCGCGCAGCGCCTCGATCACCGAGGCATCGGTGGGCGTGCCGCCATAGATCGCCTGCCCCTCGATCATGGGAACCAGACCGGCCTCTGCCCGCTCGGCGCCGCTCACTGACCACGGCATGGCGACCGGGTCCGGCCCAAGGTTATCCACCCGCGGCCCCACACGGCATTCGTCGCACCGCAGGTCATTGCCAAACCACGACACGATCACCGACACCGAGGACAGCCCCGGCACTTCGGCGGTCAGACTATCGAGAGAGGTGCTGAAATCGGTTTTCCCCGACGGGCTATGCACGTTCAGCGACTGCCACGTTGCGAGGTCGGTCTGGATCGAAAGCGGCGTGGTGGCCAGCGCATATTCCCCGGTGCCGGGGATCAGCGCGACCGCCCGGATTTGGCGGGCAACATCGACCTCGGCCGCGCCGGGCTGCGAGGGGCGAAACACCTCAAACGTGAACTGCGGAATGCGGTTGCCATAGGGGCCGAGCGGCAAATCCTCGATCACCACATAGGCGGTGCCGCGATAGGCGGGCGCGGCCCCCGCACCTTCGACCGCCTCGATCCGGGGATCGGGCAGTTGATCATCGGTGCCGGAATAAACGCGCATCGACAGATCGGTCGCGGGGATCTCTGTCCCATCGGCCCAGATGCGGCCAACACGGGTGATCTCGCCCTCGCACAGGGCCAAGGCAAGGCTGACAGAATAGGAATATTCGGTCGTGCGCGGGCTGGACGTGCCCTTGCCGCCGCCGCTGGTCTGGCTGGTCTCGAAAAACCGGGTGGCCCAGATGACCTGCCCGGCGAGGCGGTACCGCCCATAGACCTGCGCAATGGCGGTGCCCTCGCTCGCTCCGGTCAGGCGCAGACGGTCGATGCGCCCGGTTTCCACCGGATCGGCCCCCAGCCCCAGCAGGCGCTGATCAATCGCCCGCCCGACCATCGCACCAGCCGCGCGGCCCAACACGGCAGAGGACAGGCCCAGCACAGACCCGCCCAGCGAGCCGCCAAGGGCCATGCCCGCCGCAGAGAGAACGAGTGTTGCCATCACAGGCTCCTTTCAGGAAAATCAAACCGGGCCACCACCCGGCGGGCCCAAGGCGGTGTCAGGCGGCTCTCGACGACGCCATGACCCGAATAGGCATGGATAAAGGCCGGAGTGGCCCCGACCTCTGACTGAATACCCAAGTGTTTGGCGACCGACCCGTCGCGCATCCGAAACAGGATCAGATCGCCCTCTGACGCCTGAGACTGAGGTTTGGCGCGGAAATAGGCCTGCGCGGCCTGCCAGAGCCGTTCGTCCCCCTGCGGTTCGGACCAATCCGGCGAATAGGGCGGCAAGCTGGCGGGCAATTCCCCCACACAGGCCTGCCAGACTCCGACCACCAGACCCAGACAGTCCGCGCCCGCGCCCAGACGCCGACATTGGTGGCGATAGGGCGTGCCGATCCACAGGCGGGCCTGCGCAACGATATCAGGCCTCATGAGCGTAGGCTCCCGCCGTCCTTGACGCCCGCACGCAGCGGGGTCGAGATCAGCCAGTCTTGGCCGGGAATATCGGGAAAGCCGCGAAAATTCGGCACATTGCCGAATTTATAGCGGCAGGCAGACAGGCTCCGGTCGCAGCCGGCCTCGACCCGGATCAGGTCACCGGCTGCGACCGCGCCCCCCACGGGCGTCCATGTCTCTATCACCCGGATGTCGCCGGGATCATAGCGATCAACCTTGATCAGGCCGATCTGCCCTTTGGCCTCGCCGCTCAGCACCGTCAGACGGCCGCGTTCGAACCAGCCGGGATCAAATTCCGTCAGGCCCGCAAATCGGAAACTGCGCCCGGTGCTGGTCAACACAGCGCCCTCATGGCGAAACCCGTCGGCACTGGTGTCAAAACCGCAGTCCGCATCGCCCAGGAGCGCGGCGCAGTCGCGCTGATAGACCCGGCCCATCGGCTGGTTCAGCGCCTCGGTCAGGCCGCGCAATTCGGCCTGGAATTGCGGCCCGCTGCGGGTGATTTCACCAGTCGTGCCGGAAAATCGCAGCAGATATTGCGAGAGGTCCGCCCAGTTGACCTGCCAGAACCGCACCTCGGCCCCGTCATAGCGCCCGGCGGCGATGTCCGCTTCGGTGATATAGGTCGCAGACAGGACACCGACGGCCTCGGTGTTATCCACCGACAGGCCGGTGGACAGGTCCAGCGACTTGGCCGTCAGACCGCTGTCGGGCAAATAATCGATCCCGCCAAAGGACAAGGGCAGATCGTGGTCCGTAAACCCGTAGACCACGCCATCGCGGCGGGTGACGGACCACGCCCGACAGATCGTCGTGGTGCCGGTTTGCAGGTGATCCAGCAGCGTCATGCGCGCACCTCGATCACCGGCACGGCAGGCACCTCGCCGGCGCGAAAATTCTGCACCGACGACTGGATCGTATCGGTGTCAAAGCGCACGGGAACGTCGAATTCGAACCCGGCGCGGATTTCCGCCCCCTTGTCGGGCGCATGGAAAAACTGGATGAGGCCCAGCGCGTAATCGACTGTAAAGTCGATGGTTTCTTGCAGAGGCTCACCGCGCACAGCCACCAGAACCGTCCCCCGCACGGGTTTGCGAATGGGGCGGGCATAGCTCTGATCGCCAGAGGCATAGGCCTTGGTCAACTGAAACAGGGTCGTGACCTCATCGCCGGTGCCGATCAATTGGTCCAGCGCGGTGACATCCTGCGACGGCAGCGCGGATTTGTAATCGCCCCAGTCCTTCCACCGGAACCCGTAGAGCTGACCCTGACGCGCCTCGAAAAACGCGATCAAGGCTTCGACATCATCCAGCGACCGCAGACCCATGCCGGCGTCATACCGGCGGCGGGAATGGGCCCAAGGGCTGTTGCGTTCCTCGTGGCCATTGGCCAGCGTGACGATTTCCGTGCGGCGCTCTGGCCCGCCAACCGACCCAAAGGACAAAGAGGCGGGAAAGCGTACTTCGTGAAAGCTCATCTCGGTCTCCTATCGGTTCCGCTGCCCGCGACCCAAGACACGGGTGAGTTGCGCGGCGATCTGTCCCTGGCTGCGCTGGAACCCTTGGACGTCGCTGGTGCTGATGTTCATCGTGACATTCACGCTGCGCCCGCCCTCGGCCTGAACGCCCAGACGACCGTCTGCGCCACGGGTTAGCGGCATGATCGCCTCTGGCCCTGCCTCTCCCATCAGCCCCGTCGCCCCGCGCATGGGAAAGCTGACCGGACTGGACACCACGCCGCCCTTGGCAAAGGGCATCACCCGGCCCTGGGTAAAGGCGCCGCCCTTGGCAAAGGGCATCAGGCCCGACACCAAGGAATTCAGCCCGTCCGACATCAGGCTCCCCAACTGGCTGGTTACAGGGGTCACCGCTGCGCCGTAGACCGTGTTGATCATGGATTTGCCCAGAACCGCCAGCGCATCCGACAGCCGCCCGCCGTCCAGCACGACGCCGTCCAGCGCCTTTTTCAGACCACCGGAAAACCCGCGTTCGAGCGATCCCAGATCGCGCGTTGTATCGGTCAGTGCTGCCTTGACCTCGCGCAGTTGCGCATCGAACGCACTGGCCATCGAGGCCGTGTCGCCCAGACTGCGCTCCAGCGCCTCCAGGTCAGTGCCCAGACCCTGAACCCCGTCCACCTGTGCCATTTCCGTCTCCTTTGGGTGTGTCGGGATAGGCGCGGGCCAATTCCTCTAGCCGCGCCCGTCCCATGGCGGGCGTCGTTGCGTGAACGCCCAGCATGATCATCAATTCGGCGGGGGTCAGGCTCCAGAAATCCCGCGGCAACAGCCGCAAGACATGCAAACCCACCCGCAGCAGACCGGCCCAATCCATCGTCAGGCCCCCGTCTCAGGGCGGCGGCGCAAAGGCGCGGGCGACCATTTCAGCCGCCGCGCGCGCAGCACCCAAAGGCCCGCCGCCAATATCCGCCGTCAGCAAATCGTCAGCCGACCCGTGCCAACCGCCACCGCGCAATCCGGCCACGATCAGGGCCAGCACATCGCGGCTGGTGCAGGTCCCGTTCTCAAAACGGGCAATCAGGTCCACCAACGATCCCGTCTGTAGCCCTGCCTCCAGCTCGGCCAGCGCGCCAAGCGTCAGCCTGCATGTATGCGCCGTGCCATCGACGACCAGCACGACTTCGCCCGCAAAGGGGTTTGCCATCACGCCGCCGCCGTAAAGGTCAACTGCCCCGCCGAGGCGAGCGATAGCTCGTACGTCGCCTCGCCGTTGTGGCTCCCGGCGTATTCGATGGACCCGATCAGGAATGGCCCCTGCACAACGCCAAAATCAGGGATAATCACCTGAAAATCCGGTGTCAGACCGTCAAAGAAAATCTGCCGCGCCCGTTCGTCCGTGGCGTCATCCTTGAACACGCCCGATCCAGAGATCGAGGCGGACTTGACCCCGGCCCCGCCCAGCAATTCGCGCCAGCCCCCCGTACTCTCGAGGCTGGTGACATCAACGCTCTCGGCGTTAAAGCTGATGCGCGTCGCCCGCAGACCGGCGGCGGTTTCGAACTGGCCATCGCCAGTCATATCAATCTTGATCAGCAAATCCTTGCCGTTTTGGGCAGCCATGTTGAAACTCCTCGGAGATTAGTTGTCTTCGACGCGGGCGCGAAAGGTCAGGTCGATCCGGCGCTGATCACCGGTCCCGACCCGCGCCGCGACCGCCCGGCTGAAATTCATCGACACCAGACGCCCGCGCGTCAGCGGAATGTCGGCGTCCACCAGTGCATCCGCGACCGCACCCGCCACGGCCTTGGCCCCGGCAAAACCGGCGGCCTCGGTGACGACAGAGACGGTGAAATCGTGGTCGGCGCCGTTGCCGGTCTTATCGGACCGGTCGCGCACCACCTCGGGGCCCAGCACCACATAGGTTTGCGGCAGGGTCCCGCTGGGCAGCGCGTCATAGACCGCCCCTTCGATCAGGTCCCAGACCTCTGGATCGGTGAATAGCAATTGGTAAACAGCCGCCTGCAGCGCGGCGGATACGGCATAGGTCATTGCGCCACCTCTTCGGTTGCATGACAGATCAGATATCGCCCCTGCGGGTCCGCTTCGGTGACGGCCTCGATGGCAAAGAGGCGGCTCCCCTCGACCAGTCGTTGCCCCGGAACGGGCCGCGCATTGGTACCAACAGGCGCCGCGCGCACGGTGATGCGGTAGCTCGTCTTCGCCAATGACACCGCCTGACCAGCGGTGGCGCGGGCTGATCGCGCCTCGACCCGCGCCCAGAGCGATCCCAGCGTTTGCCAGAGGGTGACATATCCACCCGCCTCGTCAGAGACACGCTGTTCCTGTTGCAGGACCATCACGCGGTTCAGCACGGGCACCGTCATAGCCGAGCCCCCAAGCGCAAGGGGCGGTGCGGCGCGATCAGGGCCGAAACCACCGGAGGCATCAGATCGCCGCCCTCCATCACGCCATGGCGGTTTTCATAGAAATACGCGGCGAGGATCAGCACCGCCTGCGCCAAATCCAGCGGCACATCCGAAAACTCGGGGCCAAAGCCCGCCAGAAACGCGATCCGCACCTGACCGTATTGGGGAATAACCGGCAAAGCGGCCCCGACAGGCACGACACGCGGGGCGACCATGTCCGGCACCAATTGCCATGTCCCCGCCTCGACATCGGCTTCGGCCCCGTCCCTGTCAACCAGCGTCATCGACGCCACCGCACTGACCGGCGCAACCGGAAGCGCCTGCGACCGGCTGTTCCGCCAATTGGGCAAGGTCCAGATAAAATCGCGCTCGATCAATATCTTGCCCGTATTCGCCTCGATCGAGGCAAGTGCCGCCCGCAGGCAGGCGATCAGAATGGGATCTTGCAGGCCGTCGTCCGAAAAACCGGTTCCCAGCCGCAGGTGATCCTTGAATTCTGCGACCGGAAGCGCCGACTGCGGCACTGTGGTTGCTTCGATCAACAACATGAAATCTCTCCGTTCTCGGCCTCATGCCTCCGTCCAAACCCCGGACAGGCTGACCGCACCGCTTGGGACGGAGGGAACAGCTGGACAGTGACGGCAAATGCCTGTCCGGGGTGGGGCGATGATCACATCGCCCCTTCGACACGCCTTAGGCGGTGCCGAATTTCAGCAGTTTGATGGCCTTGTAATCGCTGACCGCACCGCCCACGCGCTTGGTGGCGTAGAACAGCACATGCGGCTTGGCCGAGAACGGATCGCGCAGCACGCGCACATCAGGGCGTTCCGCGACGGTGTAGCCATTGCCGAAATCGCCAAAGGCAATCGCCATCGCGTTATTGGTCACATCCGGCATATCCTCGGCCACCAGCACGCGATAGCCCATCAGCCGGGCCGGCTCGCCCGCCGCCAGACCATCCGACCACAGGAAACGCCCGTCTGCGTCCTTGAGTTTGCGCACCATACCGGCGGTTTTCGAATTCATCACAAAGGTCGCATTGGCGCGATATTCCGCGCCCAGCGCATAGACCAGTTCGATGATGGAATCGCCGCCATCAATGCCGCCCGCGACCCCGGTGGTCACAAAGCCGAGGCTACCCCAGGCCCAGGAGGTATTGGCAATCGTCGGATAGGTCAGGAACCCGCGCGGTTTGTCACTGCCATCGCCATTGACAAAGGCAGCCGCCTCGGAGCGGGCGAATTTGTCGGAAATGCGCGAGGCCAACCAACCTTCGATGTCAAAGGCACTGTCGTCCAGCAAACGCTGCGACACCTTGGGCATCGCTGACAATTCGTTCAGCGCAATGGTGATCCGGTCGATCTGCGGGCTGGCGGTTTCGGATCGGGTGGCGACTTCGCCCGCCCAACCCGCACCCAGATCGGTGTGGTCGATCAGCAGTTCATAGGCGGTCGCATCCACCTGCACCACGCTGGCAATCGAGCGCAGAGAGGCCGTGGCATTCAGCGCACTCTTGATCGTGTCAGAGGTCGCGGGGTCGACCAGATAGCCGCCATCCGCCGCGACAGAGGCCGACATCGCCTTGCCCTCCATCGGCAGGTCGCGCAGGCCCTCGTCGTCGCCAGTGCGCAGATAGGCGGCAAAGGCCTTTTGGTGCGGCACCTCGACGGCGGCAGAGGCCGTCAGAGCCGGGCGGGCGGACATCAGAGATTTACGGTCAAAATTGGTCATACGTTCGTCCTGCTGTTGAAGCCGCGCATCAATGCCGGCCTTGAAGGTCATGAATTCCTGTACAAAATCGGCCACCGCCGACTTTACATCCTCTGCCGGGGACAGATCTTCTCTGCCCCGAGCCTTGGTCTCGGGTGTGTTCATCCTGTGATCCTTCCTGATGAAATCGTCGGCGCGGTCAGTCGTCGGTAGCCAGCAGACAGCGCGCCGCGCGGAACACGCTAGCGACATCGCGCAGGATCGCGGCTTCGGGGTCATCCCCTTTGGCGGCGACCCGCGCCTGTGGCAGCATCGGAAAGGTAACCAGCGACACCTCCCAAAGCTCCAGTTCCGACAACAGCCGGCGGCCCATGTCATCCTTGCGGGACTTGATCGTGCGATAGCCAATCGACAGACCGTCGATGGCCCCTGCGGCGATCAGCGCGGCGGCCTCGCGTCCCTTGGCCAGATCGGTCAACAACCGGCCCTTGACCCAGAGGCCCTTGTCATCTTCGCGCACCTCGTCCCAGACGCCGATGGGCTGGGCCGGATCGTGCTGCCAGAGCATCTTGATCGTGCCGCCGCGGGCGTTTACGGCCTTCAGGCTGGCCGCATAGGCGCCGCGTTCGACAACGTCGTTCCCCTGATCCACCGCACCAAAAACCGAGGCGTAGCCTTCGATCACATGACCATCCGCGACGCTCAGCCCTTCGCCGAGGCGGGCAAATTTATGTTCCAGATCCATTTCAGCCTCTTATCCCGCGACGACCCGCACCAGATGCAGCGCCAAGAGCGCCATCACGATGCACACCACCAGCCAGATCTGCTTTTCCAGACGGGCCACCACGTATTCGATCCGCCCCAGCCGCACATCGAGCTGGGCAAACCAGAAATCGGACATTGGCACGGGTGCATTGCGCCGTTTGCCGTCGATATCCACGACCTCACCCCTCATGGCCGACCTCCAGCGCAGGCAGCCCCAACAGAGACCGCTTTTCTGCGGCCGTCAAAAACGTCGCCTCGCCCACACGCCGCCAGGTTGCCTCTCTCTCGGAGGCAAGCGCCGGAATTTGATCGAGATCGGGGCGCAGTTCCATCCGCTCGCCGGTAAAGTCGGACAGCCAATCGGCGATCACACTGGTGACACGGGTCGCCAATGGCAGAACCGTCAGCCGATAAAACGCACGGTTCGCCTCTTGGTAATTGGCGTAGGTCGCGTCACCCGGGATCCCCAGCAACATCGGCGGAATACCAAAGGCGATGGCGATTTCCCGCGCCGCTGCCTCTTTGGTCTGCTGGAACTCCATATCAGAGGGGCTAAAGCCCATAGGCTTCCAGTCCAGACCGCCCTCCAGCAGCATCGGCCGTCCGGCGTTGCGCGCGCCCTGATGCATGGTTTCCATCTCGTGCAGCAGGCGGTCATACTGGTCGGACGACAGGCTGCCCTGACCGTCCATACCCTTGTACACTATCGCCCCCGAAGGGCGCGCAGCATTGTCCAGCAGCGCCTTGCTCCAGCGCGAGGCACTGTTGTGCACATCTATCGCCGTCGCGGCCGCCTCCATCGCACTCAGCCCGTAGTGGTCGTTCTGCGGATGAAAGCTCTTGATATGACAGATCGGGCTTAGCTCTTCGGACACCGGGAACCGGTGTTTGCGCCCGTCGACCACATAGTCATAGGCCATCGGCCAGCCATCTGCGCCGGGAACCAGATTCATCCGGTCCGACCGCAGCACGTGCAGTTCGATCGGCAGTCCCTCGCCGCCAACGGCCTCGATATAGGCATTGCCGGTCAGCAGGATCTGGCCATAGACCGCCTCGAGCAGTTCGGCCCGCCCCTGCGCCGCATTCGGACGCGCCAGCAGATCCGCCACCGGATGCCGGTCATAGCGGCGGCCCTTGTCCTGAACCACCAGCGGCAGGGCCGCCGCAGCCTCGGAAATCATACGTACCGCGCGAAATCCTACGGGGTTACCGACGAACCCGGTTTTCGTCAGCGTAACCACATCGCGCGGGGACCACATCACCCGCCCGGTCCCCATTGCCACGACCTTTCCCGTGGCCGAGGCCTTGCTCTCCGGCACCGCCGGCTCAGCCGCCCCGCGCCTTAGAAAATCAAACATGCCAGTCTCCTTGATCCTGCCGCCGTGGCAGCCGCCCGATCGACAAGAGGCAATTTGACATGGATTTCCTTATGTCACGTTGTGCCACCGCACGGTGCCCCCGCCCGCACGCAACACCCCCCAGGGCCTGATCCACCCGGATTGCCGGTACAAGAATTAGGGACCGGCGATATCGCTGGCGCGATGCCACCTTGGCCTGCGCGACTACAGGCCTGCCGTATAGATGGCGTATGGGCACCGGTCTTGATATTGCCGACATCCATTGGTTCCACAAACTGCGTCACAAGCGGTTCATTTGATCAGTAGATGCTGCGCATCCGAGGTTCCGACCATTGCGCGGATGGCGCGACAATCGCCTCATGTAGCGCCCAGACCAGCGCGTCCACACGGTCTGGCGATCCCTGCCCCTGAAACCCTTGCAGGGTCATCAGGCACATCTGATCCTCTAGCGCGCCCAGACCGCGCAGATGCATCACCCGCCCCTGTTCGTAGAGCGCGGCGACGGGTTCCGCCCGCGCCACCTTGCCCTTTGACGCACGAACGGCCCGATAGGGCACCAAAGGGTCCACCTGCCGCACGACCTCTTCGACGAGGGCGCCGCCCTGATTGACCTCGGCCACCAAGCGATCCGCGCCATAGCGATGCATCGCCTCGATCGCGGCCTTGGCCCAAGCGCTGGGCAGCGCACCGGTGACCGTGGCATCGGCCAGCACATAGGCCCGCCACTCCGCGACCGGGCCCTGCATCACGACCCCGACGACGACGATCCCGCAGGCGTCCGACCCCGCGTGCCCCGTCACCGGCGGGTCCACCGCCACGATCACCCGGTCCAGATCGGGGGCCGCCTCGACCTGTCGGTCCGCCAGTCCGGCAGAGGTCCACAGCGCCCCCTCTGCATCGGCTAGGAGCACCCCCTCCAGTTCTTGCCGCCCCAGACGCGTGCCGCCATAGCGGCGCTCGACCTCTTCGAGAAAGCCCTTGGCCAGATTGGCGCGATTGGCCTGCGTTGCGGCATGGGTCACCACCGTACTGTCACGGTCCAACAGGTCCTTTAGCACCGCTGCATTGCGCGGCGTCGTGGTGACGCAGGCCCGCGGGTCCTCTCCCAGCCGTAGCCCGAACTGGATCATATCCCATGTCTCCGCCCCGCGTTTCCATTTGGCGATCTCGTCCGCCCAGACCGCATCGAATTGCGGGCCGCGCAGCGCCTCTGGGTCAAAGGCGGAAAACACCTGCGCCTCTGCGCCATTGGGCCAGACCAGCATGTGTCGCCCAGCGACCCATTTCGGCCTTCGGTCCGGCGGAGAACAGGCCATGATGCCGCTATCGCCAAACACCATCACCTCGCGCGCCTGATCATAGGTCTCGCCCACAATGGCGATCCGGCGCGCAGAGCCCTTGTCCTGTGGTCGCCCACCCTCGGCCATGCGGCGGACCCATTCCGCACCGGCGCGGGTCTTGCCCGCCCCGCGCCCGCCCAAGATGACCCAAGTCCGCCAGTCGCCCGCCGGAGGGCGCTGGTGATCCAGCGCCCAGAAGTCGAACAAATACGGCAGCGCCTGCACCTCATCCGGACCGAGACTGTCCAGAAATGCCGTCCTGATTTCGGGCGGCGCACAGACGATCCAGTCGGCGCTGAATTTCATCTCGGGCGGCGACCAGATCGACGCCGCCGCTGCCTGCATCTTGTCCAAAACGCTCATGGAATGCCTCTTCTGATTTGCGAATGCGGGCGAATAGATCCTGTAGAACCAAGAGCTGCGTGACGGTCTTTTTTGCCGCGTCCTCGTCGCCCTCTTCGATCCGCTGGATCAGCCCGTGCACGGCGCGCGCGGCGCTCTGATAGACCTCAATGACTTCGGCCAGGCGATCCTTGGCCCGCTCTTCATCGCTGTTCCGGTCGTTTGTCGTGTTCATCCGGTTCTTGCCTGTATGGGTTGCTCCGCCCCGACAGAGACATGAAAAAACGGCCCTAGGGTCGCCCCCGGGCCGTTTCCTCAGGTTTTCCAGCGTGCTTACAGTTTTACCGACCAGAGCCGGAAAAAGCGTAAACGCCCCGTTCTTTGATCAGTTGTTCGCCGCCCGTTCGAGAGCCCGCAGTGCGGCGACATTGTCGTTATGTTCCGACAACGTCGCGGCAAAGGCGTGCCCATCTGCCGGGTCCAGGGTTTTCGCGACAAAGAAGATATAGTCGCTCTGATCCGGGTTCACCGCCGCCTCGATCGCATCGCGGCCGGGGTTGGCAATCGGTGTCGGCGGCAGGCCGCGAATGACATAGGTGTTATAGGGCGTCTCGCGCTGCAATTCGCTCTGACGCAGACCACGGCCCAGAACCCCCTGCCCGTTCGTGATGCCATAGATCACGGTCGGGTCGGTCTGTAGCGGCATGCCTTGGTTCAGGCGGTTGACAAACACACTTGCCACCAGCGCCCGTTCCCCCGCAATCCCGGTTTCCTTTTCGACGATCGACGCCATGATCAGCGCCTCTTCTGGCGTGTCATAGGGCAGCCCTTCGGCGCGGCGTGACCAGGCATCCGCCAAAATCGCGGTCTGCGCCTCGGACATCCGTGCAATCAGCGCGTTGCGATCCGCGCCCGGGGTAAATTCATAGGCATCCGGCGCCAGCGTCCCCTCGGCGGGCACTGCTGCCACGTCCCCGGCCAGCGTGTCGATCTGTTTCAAGCTCTCGACCACCTGCCAGCTGGTAACACCTTCGGCGAGGTTGACGCTGTAGCGCGTATCGGCCCGAGACAGAACCGCCGCATACTCCGCCGGAACCTCGGCCGCGCCCAGATCAAAGCTGGCGACCAGCGCGTAGTCCCGCGTTGCCGGGTCCAGTTCGCGCACCCGCACTTCACCGCCGTTGACACTGACGATGTACAGAACTTGCGTGCCGCAGGTGCTCTGACCGCCACGGGTTACGATCTCGAGGATCTGCGCCATGCTGGCGTTTTCCGGCACCAGATAGCTGCCTGCCTTTAGCTGGGAGGCAGCGCCGGTATAGTTCACCCCCAGATCGAAAATCGACCGGTAGGAAATCGCGCCCTGCTCTTCGAGGTTCTTGCTCAGGCTGCGCATATTGCTGCCTGCGGGAACCTCTAGACATATCGCATCCGCCAATGGACCGGGGGCCGAGTATTGCTCGCGCCCCCAGAGTACCACGCCGCCCAAAAAGAACAGCACGACGATGAAAAACGTCAGCGCGTTAGACGCGATACTGCGCCACATTAGCCAATCTTTCCAAAGATGACGCTGGCGTTTGTGCCGCCAAAGCCAAAGGAGTTGGACAGGGCCACGTCGATCTTGCGCTCGACCTTCTTGTTGGGGGCCAGATCGACCGGAGTTTCCACAGCCGGGTTGTCCAGATTGATCGTCGGCGGCGCGACCTGATCACGGATCGCGAGGATCGAGAAGATCGCCTCGATCGCACCGGCAGCGCCCAGCAGGTGGCCGGTCATCGACTTGGTCGAGGACATGGTCACATTGGCAGCATGGTTGCCCAGCATCCGCTCAACAGCGCCCAGTTCGATGGTATCCGCCATCGTCGAGGTCCCGTGGGCGTTGATATAATCGATCGCGCTCGGCTCCAGTCCGGCATCCTTGAGCGCGGCCGCCATACAGCGGCCAGCCCCTTCGCCATCCTCGGAGGGGGCGGTGATGTGATAGGCATCGCCCGACATGCCATAGCCCAGCACCTCGGCATAGATCTTGGCACCGCGCGCCTTGGCGTGTTCGTATTCCTCCAGAACCACGACGCCAGCGCCTTCGCCCATGACGAACCCGTCCCGGTCCGCGTCATAGGGGCGGCTGGCCTTGGTCGGCTCGTCGGCACGCTTGGTCGACAGCGCCTTGCAGGCGTTGAAGCCAGCGATCCCGATCTTGCAGATCGCCGCTTCGGCACCACCGGCCACCATGACATCGGCAGCACCGTATTTGATCAGCCGCGCCGCATCGCCGATGGCATGCGCACCTGTCGAACAGGCGGTCACGACCGAATGGTTCGGGCCCTTAAATCCGTATTTGATCGATACCTGACCAGAGATCAGGTTGATCAGCGCACCGGGGATAAAGAACGGCGACACGCGGCGCGGGCCTTTTTCTTCGATCATCACGGCGGTGTCCGCAATCGACTTGAGCCCGCCGATCCCCGACCCGATCAGAACGCCGGTGCGTTCCTTGTCGTCATCGCTCTCGGGCTTCCAGCCCGAATCCTCGACAGCCTGCTGGGCTGCTGCCACGCCGAACAGGATAAAGTCATCGACTTTGCGCTGTTCTTTGGGCTCCATGTATTTGTTGGCATCAAAGGTGCCATCGGTCCCATCGCCGCGCTTGACTTCGCAGGCATAAGTTGTGCCCAGACCCTCCGGGTCAAACTGGGAAATCCGCCCAGCCCCCGATTGCCCCGCCAACAAACGGCCCCAAGTTTCTTCGACCCCATCCGCCAACGGCGTGACAAGCCCCAATCCGGTTACAACGACGCGGCGCATGTTCTGCCCTCACCTCTTGGTTCACTGTTGGTCCCTCTGATAGCCCAGCGACTTGCAAAGGGGCAAGGGCACATCGCATCTGCTCGCATGGACTGCCCATCAAAACAAAAACGGCACCCCGAAGGGTGCCGCCTATTTTCACGCCAAAGGTCAGATTACTGAGCTTCGGTGATGAACTTGACCGCGTCGCCGAAGGTCTGGATGGTTTCAGCAGCGTCGTCCGGGATTTCAATGCCGAACTCTTCTTCGAACGCCATAACCAGTTCAACGGTGTCCAGGCTGTCTGCGCCCAGGTCATCGATGAACGAAGCGTTCTCGGTCACTTTTTCTTCTTCAACACCCAGGTGCTCTACAACGATCTTGCGCACACGATCAGCAACGTCGCTCATCTCAAGTCCTCACGTTTCAAGGGCGTTTTGCCCGTTAGTTTGGTGCCCCGCGGGGCCGTTCACCAGCCCATCCGGGCGAGACACCGACACACCCCAAGAGCGTGAACCGGTAAAATCTGACAGGCCTATACCAGAGAATTTCTCAGAGGCAAACGCTTTCAAGCATCCACTTCGGCATCAACTTGTGCCTGTGTCTGATGTGTCAGGATCATGCGGGCGGCCTTGCGCACATAGACTTCTGCTTGTGCGGGGATTTCTTCGTCGGGCAGATATTTCGCAATCAACGCCCAAGGCAGCCGGAAGACCGCCAACTCGACGGTATCCGTGTCCAGGTTCAACCGCTTGGACATTTGCTCAAGAGCCAGCCCCTGACGGGCGCGGGCGGTCGAAACCCGCTCTGTCACCGCTGCGTCATCCACGGCGCGCACCAGATAGCGTTCCGGCACAATAAACAGCAGCGTCGCCGCCGCACGATCCAGCGTGCCAAAGCGCAACACTT
The DNA here is from genome assembly GCA_937864535.1 of uncultured Paracoccaceae bacterium. Classification (GTDB taxonomy): domain Bacteria; phylum Pseudomonadota; class Alphaproteobacteria; order Rhodobacterales; family Rhodobacteraceae; genus Marivivens. The sequence continues at coordinate 21,149 of CALMJS010000018.1, read as the reverse complement.
CCACCGCGGTCCGCAGTCCACCTTGCAGCCCGTCGGCCAGAATCTGTTGCTCCAGATGATCGCAGAACCGATTTTGCGCCCAGAGCCAGGCTTCGGCCAACAGCCCTTCCATAGAGCCGTAGCGATGATAGATAGAGCCGACGGATACGCCGGTTCCTTTGGACACTTGCTGAACCGTCACTCCGGGGGCCAGCGCCAAATGCCCCGAAAGCCACACAAAGACCTGCTCATCGGTAAATCCGGGTTTCCGTCCCATGAGGTCTCCGTCTCTTTTTATATAAATATTCTTTTTTGACGGGTCATAATGACAAGGGGTGGCACATGGCCACCCCTCAAGAGTCGCATTTGGCACCTGACCAAACGTCAATCAAATCATAGCCATGCCGCCATTCACATGCAGCGTTGCGCCTGTGACATAGCCTGCCTCCTGACTTGCGAGGTAGAGCACAGCCGCAGCGATTTCTTCGGGCGTGCCCATGCGCGCCGCCGGGATCTGATCGTTGATCTTGGCCTTTTGGTCGTCGTTCAACTTGTCCGTCATTGCCGTCGCGATAAAGCCCGGCGCAACGCAGTTCACGGTGATTCCCCGGCTGGCAACCTCGTAGGCGATGGATTTCGACATCCCGACCATCCCGGCCTTGGACGCGGCATAGTTGGCCTGACCGGGGTTGCCGGTGGTGCCGACGATCGAGGAAATATTGATGATACGGCCCCAGCGGGCCTTCATCATGCCACGGACCACACCCTTGCACAGCCGCATGGTCGAGGTCAGGTTGATCTCCAGCACCTGCGCCCAATCGTCGTTGGACATGCGCATGAACAACTGGTCCTTGGTGATCCCGGCGTTGTTTACCAGAATATCGACCGAGCCCATCAGGTCCGCCGCCTTGCCCGGCAGTGCCTCGACCTCGGCCGCGTCCGACAGGTTACAGGTCAGGACGTGAACGCGCTCGCCCAGTTCGGCGGCCAACTCGTCCAGCGGCCCCTGACGGGTGCCCGACAGCGTAACCGTAGCCCCCGCGCCATGCAGCGCCTTGGCGATTGCGCCACCGATCCCGCCCGAAGCGCCAGTGACCAAAGCGTTTTTGCCAGTCAAATCAAACATGTTCTTTATCCCTCTGCTCAGCCCTACAGGGCAGCCTTGGCCGCCGCGATATCGTCCGGCGTGCCGACATTATTGACAGCGATGTCCTTGGAAATCCGCTTGATCATCCCGGACAGCGCCTTGCCTGCCCCGATTTCCCAAGCCTCTTTGACGCCGGTTTCTGCCATCCACAGCACGCTTTCGCGCCAGCGCACCGACCCTGTCACCTGCTCTACCAGCAGCGACCGGATCACCGCAGGGTCCGTCACCGCGGCGGCACGCACGTTGGCCACGACCGGAACCGCCGGCGCCTTGATCTCGACCCCATCCAGCGCCTGCGCCATCACATCGGCGGCGGGTTGCATCAGGGCACAATGGAACGGCGCAGACACCGGCAGCAACAGCGCCCGCTTGGCACCTTTGGCCTTGGCAATCTCCAGAGCGCGCTCGACAGCCTCTTTGTGGCCGGACACCACCACCTGCGACGGGTCGTTGTCGTTGGCCGCCTGACAGACCTGCCCCTGCGCGGCCTCTTCGGCGACAGCCTTGGCATCCTCGAACCCGAGCCCGAGCAGAGCCGCCATCGCGCCGACCCCCACCGGAACGGCCTCCTGCATGGCGGTGCCGCGAATGCGCAGCAACCGCGCAGTATCCGCAATCGACAGCGCCCCGGCCGCCGCCAGCGCCGAATATTCGCCGAGGCTATGGCCCGCAACGAAATCGGCCGCCGAAATAGTGATCCCTTCGGCCTCTAGCGCCTTCATCGCGGCCAGCGAGGTGGCCATCAGCGCAGGCTGCGCATTGCGTGTCAGGGTCAGGGTGTCGATGTCACCCTCCCAGATCAGGGCAGACAGGCTCTCGCCCAATGCCGCGTCAACCTCTTCAAACACGGCCTTGGCCGCCGGATAGGCATCGGCCAGCGCCTTGCCCATGCCGATCGTCTGTGCGCCCTGCCCCGGAAATACGAATGCCCGCATCTGTCCCTTCCCTTCGTTCTTGGTTCAGACTGCATTAGCGCGTCGGGCAGCTTTGCTCAAGAAACAGTGCTGGAAAAACAAACAACGCGGTATGACCCGCGTTGCTTTGTCGTCCTCCTGTCCGGCCCCGGGTCAGGCACGCCGCATCAACCCCGCCAGTTTCGGGGCCAAAAGATCCTGCCCCAACTGGTCTCGCAGCGCCTCCATCCGGTGCAGCGGACCCACAGCGACCTCTAGAACCTGTGCTGTATTGCGATATCGCAGCATCAGCGCCGCACGCCCATCCCCGGCGCGTGCGCGGTCCAGAAACACGCCCCCGACGACATCGAAACGGTAGCGGCCCAGCAACGTCGGCTTTCCCACGCGGTTGCGCACGACCTCGCGCAACTCGTTCATATTCGTATCGACCTGAAGCTCGACCTCGGTCCCGCGATTTGCATAGCGCAGCATCACCACCGCAATTCCGACCAGAAACCCGGAGAGGATCAACTTGATCAGCGCCACCTCGCCATGCAACAGCGCCCCCGGCGTCAGCCACATGCCAAAGGCCGCGCAGGCGCTCGCCACACCAATGAACAGCGCCACGCCCTGTAGCCCCCGCACGACCCATCCATCGCGATCCGCGGCCCGAATGATGTAACCCCAATAGGTTTTCTCAACTGTAGAATCGTCCCAGATCGGCGCGCGGACGGCTATTTGCCCCAGATCACCGAACCCCATTCCGTTCGTCATTGCGTTCATTCTAGTGCTCCCACTATCCCGGGTTGTAGAAGGCCCCCGGAACGCGGCGAAAAGGTGGCGACCCCTTGGCGCTAGCGTGATAATTGAAAGAAAACTTTAAGAATGTCGCATGACGGGTCCAAAACGCATACGACACGACGCCCGTCAGCGCGCTTGCCTTTTCAGCCGCCGCCTGTATAAGGCCGCATCCTTCCGCAGATCATATGAACTGCGCAGACTCTCGTGGGTGGGAGCGGAAGGTCAGCCCGCCCGATGAAATGCGCCGCACAGAACAGGAGCTAACATGCCGCTTTACGAGCATGTCTTCATTGCGCGTCAGGACTTGTCCAATGCGCAGGCCGAAGGTCTGATCGAACACTTCTCGGCCGTTCTGGCTGACAACGGTGGTAAAGTTGTCGCCAACGAATACTGGGGCGTCAAGACGATGGCCTACAAGATCAACAAGAACCGCAAGGGCCACTATGCCTACCTGCGCACCGATTCTCCGGCTGCTGCAGTGCAGGAAATGGAACGCCTGATGCGTCTGCACGACGACGTGATGCGCGTTATGACCGTCAAGGTCGACGCTCACGAAGAAGGCCCCTCGGCCCAGATGCAGAAGCGCGAAGAGCGTGGCGAACGTGGTGAACGTAGCGAGCGCGGTGAGCGCAGCGAACGTCGCGAACGTCGCTAAGTTGATCGAGCAAAGGACCTAAATCATGGCTACCAAACCGTTTTTCCGTCGCCGCAAGTCCGACCCGTTCGAGGGTGAAGGCGCACCGGTGATCGACTACAAAGACACCCGTCTGCTGCAGCGCTACATCTCTGAGCGCGGCAAGATCGTTCCGGCCCGCATCACTGCTGTCGGCGCCAAGAACCAGCGTAAGCTGGCCCAGGCCATCAAGCGCGCGCGCTTCCTGGCTCTGCTGCCCTACGCCGTTAAGTAAGGAGACACACAATGGACGTTATCCTTCTCGAACGCGTGGCCAAGCTTGGCCAGATGGGCGATGTCGTTTCCGTCAAGGACGGCTATGCTCGCAACTTCCTGCTGCCGCAGGGCAAGGCTCTTCGCGCGAACGCCGCCAACAAGGCACGTTTCGAAGCCGACAAGGCCCAGCTCGAAGCCCGCAACCTTGAAACCAAGAACGAAGCCGATGCACTGGCTGCGCGCTTGGACGGTCAGCAGTTCATCGTGATTCGTTCGGCCGCCGATGGTGGCGCGCTGTACGGCTCGGTCACCCCGCGTGACATCTCGATCGTTGCGACCGAAGGCGGCTTCTCGCTGGATCGCCGTCAGGTTGTGCTGATTGCTCCGATCAAGGATCTGGGCCTGCACAGCGTGAACGTGGTTCTGCACCCGGAAGTCACCTGCTCGATCGAAATCAACGTAGCTCGTTCGCAAGAAGAAGCTGAGCTGCAGGCCTCGGGCAAGTCGATCCAGCAATTGGCCGCTGAAGAAGAAGCCGCTGCTGAATCGGAAATCGCCGAGCTGTTCGACGAAGTCGGCGCAGCTGCTGGCGACGACGAATAATCAATCCGGGCCCTGCCCGATTGACGCATTTGGCCCCGCTTCGGCGGGGCCTTTTGTTATTACACTTGCCGCCAACCACCCAATCGGCGGTCATAAAAAAACCGCGCCCAAAGGCGCGGTTTTCAAAATCAAGCGTTGGCTAGGATTAGCTCTTGCGACGACGGGCGATGCCCAGTGCGCCGAGGCCACCCAGCAGCAGCAGACCGCCAGCCGGCAGCGGAACGGTCGGCAGAACCTCAGGAACGGTGCCTTCGTCCAGCAGCGCGTAGCGAACTTCAGCACCCGCATACAGCACTTCACCAATGCCGTTACCCCAGAAGGTTACGGTGTTAAAGGTGCCGCTGTCGTCGAACGCTGCGACAAAGATTTCATAGCCATAGCCACCGGTCTGGGTCTGGAAATACCCATCCGACGAGTTGGATGCAGTAGCCACGAGGATCGGTGCACCACCATCGAACGAGATGAAGAGATCCGTCGTCGGGTTGGTACAGCAGGTTGCCCAGTCACCCACCTCAAACCCGATCGAGTTGATCGCGTTGGTAAAGGTAAAGGTGATGCCGGCATCCGAATAGAGTTCCGGCGACAAACGGGTGCCCGACGTTTCGGTAGAGCCAGAGTTTACAGCCGGCCCAATGCTGACCACTTCGCCGGAGAGCGAACCATATCCGTTAAAGTTCAGCGCTCCACCGTTGTTACGGGTGATCGTATAGTCACCACGGCTAACCGCAGCGTAACCGTCCGTCATCGACGTCCAGGTGTCAACGGCAACCGTGCCGCCAGCGCCAGTCACGGTCGAGTTAAAGATCGCCTGACCGTTGGTCACGCTATCATAAATCGTCGCAATCGTCGCATTGGCCGAACCGGCAAATGCGAAGAGTCCCAGCGCAACAGCGCCAATCTTGCTCTTAAAAGTCATTTTCCCTCACTTTCGACCCACACCACGAGTCAAATATCCCAAAAGGCATATGCCTATCCTCTATTAGTATACGCATTTTATAGTCATTTGGAGAATTATTTGCACCTTTACGCCATTTTTTGGACAAATTTTTAAAAACGCCCCGACCTTCATACGAAAGCATCAAAAAAAGGGGGGCGCGAGCCCCCCGATCGATTTGGTAGAATGTAACCCTTGGATTACGCTCTGGCCTGCTTGCGGCGCGCCTTGAGCCCGCCCAGAGCCGCCAGACCGCCCAGCATAAGGACCGCACCCGCCGGCAGCGGCACAGCCGGCAAGGACCCTTCGTCAAGCAGGGCGTAGCGCAGCGCACCGCCGGCATCCAGACGTTCGTTCAGGCCGTTCCCCCAGAAGGTCACCGTCGTGAACGAGCCGCTATCGTCAAATGCGGCAACGAAAATTTCGTAGACCAGCGAACCGGTGGCCTGCGACGGGAACCGCGGATCGCTCGCCCCGTTTGCCGAAGCCACAAGGATCGGCGCACCGCCATCAAACGAAATAAAGAGGTCGGTGGTCGGGTGCTTGCAGCAGGTGCCCCAGTCGCCGACCTCAAAACCAATCGCATTGATCGGGCTGGTAAAGGTGAACTGGATGCCAGAGTCCATGTAGCTCTCAGGAGACAGGCGGGTTCCGGACGGCTCGGTCAGGCCAGCGTTGAGAGCAGGATCAATCTTGATCCCGTCGCCGGACATCGTGCCGTAGCTGCGGACACGCATGTCTTCGCCATCCACGCGGGTGATCGTATAACCGGGCCGGTTAAAAGCCGGGGAATAATTCACGAGCCCTGTCAGAGTGTCCGTGGAGACCGTTGCACCCGCCCCCGTCGCCGTCGCCGTAAAGGTCGCCACACCCGACAAGATGTCCGTGTAGATCGTCGAGATTGTTGCATTTGCGGAACCGGCAAAAGAGGTAACAAACGCAGCGGCCGCGACGGCGGATTTGACGAAATTCATGACAGGACCCCTTCAAAAAAGGTTTTAATTACTTACAGTTAACGGCCACTCTTGAACCGTCTCGATTAACAATAGGGATACAGGATTATTAGTCTTTCAGGTAGATGTATCATCCAAATGGAATTTCTACCCAGACGTGCGCAAACTGGATGAGGTTCAATTCCCAAACATCTGGAATCAATAATGAAAGACCCCTCCGAAAAGGGGCCTTTCTCGCAACTCGATTGTTCACGATTTAGCGACTAAATGTTTCCATTCTCAGAGTCGCGTCACAATATTGCCCATCATATGTCCCAATCCAGATGTCGATCTGGCCATCGGCGGGTCGTGTCAGAACGATTCGCGGGTCATAATTGCCATTGTCGTCGTCGTCATAGTACCAGTTCCCCGAAGCCGTATTGATCAACAACGCCGAGTCACACTGGCTATCTACACTCAAGACCAACTGCAGACCGGCCATTCCCTCGAAGAAAAACCGGAAATCGGGGGCAGATGTGAAATACCCCGCGCCCTGATCTGTGCCGGGTTTGATACTCGGACAGTTCCAGATGTAATTGTCCCCACCGGCGACCACATTAAAAAACGAAGGACTGCGCAATTGCCCGCCGCCAGCGCGATATGACTCGCCTGCCTGCAAACTATAGTCAGGACAGGCCTGCGCCGCCGATCCGGCCACCACCAGTGTAAAGGCGGCGAATATAATTCCTTTCAACCCTAGTCCCCCCATGTTCTCCACCCCTATTCGGTGCCTTTGGTTATATCTAACGCATTATCGAAATTCGGGCGCCCTCTGCACAGGCATGCCCTTAGGGTATGCTAGGCCCATAGCGTTCAGTCTGAAAGAGAAATTCCACTCACAAACTCAAAGATCGCCTCAAAAGTGTGGCGCAAAACAAAAAGGGCACCCAAGGGCGCCCTTCTGTATCTCAACGATTTGACCCGGATTATTCCGCGTCCAGTGCCTCGACGGCCTTTTGCAGGTCATCCTTGGACACTTCCTTGTCGGTCACATTGGCGATCGAAAAGATGTGGTCAACAACCTTGTCTTCAAAGATCGGCGCCTGGATCTGCTGACGGAACTGGGCGTTCTGCTGAACGAATTCAAAGAACTGACGCTCCTGACCCGGGTACTGACGGGCCTGGTTCAGAACAGCCTGGGTCAGCTCGGCATCGGTCACCTTGATTTCGGCCTTCTGGCCGACTTCAGCCAGCAACAGACCCAGCTTTACGCGGCGCTCGGCCAGCTTGGTGTGCTCTTCGGTGGTCTCGATGCTGCCATGGTTATGGTCATGCACGTCCGGGTTTTCTTCGTGCCACAGCTGGTGCGCAATCTGGTTGGCTTCGGCTTCGACCAGCGACGAGGGCAGATCAAAGGAAACGACGCCGTCCAGCGCGTCCAGCAGCGAACGCTTGGCGATCGCACGGGCGGCACCTTTGTATTCGGCTTCCAGACGCTCGCTGATCTGACCCTTCAGACCTTCGAGGTTTTCTGCGCCGAACTTCTGGGCCAGTTCGTCGTCGATCTTGGCGTCAACCGCCTTCTTCACGTCTTTGATGGTGCAGGTGAACACAGCGGCTTTGCCAGCCAGGTTTTCTGCGCCGTAGTTTTCCGGGAAGGTCACTTCGACATCGCGCTCTTCGCCGGCTTTCACGCCGACCAGACCGTCTTCAAAGCCCGGAATGAACGAGTTCGACCCGATCACCAGCGGATAGTCTTCGGCCGAGCCGCCGTCAAAGGCTTCGCCGTCAACCTTGCCAACGAAATCCATCACAACCTGGTCGCCCTTGGCAGCCTTGCCGTTGCGCTTGGTTTCAAACGACTTTGCGGTCGCTGCGAGGTTGTTCAGGGCTTCTTCGACGGATGCGTCGTCAGCTTTGACGATCAGACGCTCCAGAGCAACGCCAGAGAAGTCGACTTCCGGAATGGCCGGCAGGCATTCGTAGGACACTTCGACGACGACATCGTCGCCCTCTTTCCAGTTGTCGCCAACCATTTTCATCTGCGGCTGAGCAGCCGGACGATCGCCCGAGGACTTCAGGTGATTGTCCAATGCGCCGTCGATGGCTTCCTGCATCGACTCGCCCAGAACGCGGGGGCCAAACTGCTTTTTCAGCATCGACATCGGGACTTTGCCCTTGCGAAAGCCTTTCATGGCGATTTCAGGCTGGGCTTCGACCAGCTTCTCGTTGACTTTCGCTTCCAGTTCGGCGGCAGTCACGGTGATGGTATAGCCGCGCTTGAGGCCTTCGTTCAGGGTCTCAGTGACCTGCATCGTATGCGTCCTTTACGTCTCGTTCAGGCCGTCCCGACGGGGCGGCCACCTAAATCAGGCGCCTTTCTATTGACGGAAGGCGATCCATGCAAGGTGAAACCACACCAAAGCGCAACTCTCAATGGGCTTTGCCTGCGCCGTTCTACAGCGGGTTTCACGGGTGTTGCGGTGGAGATGCGTCCTTGGCTCCCCTAGCGCGCGAGGATCGCCTCGATCTCGCCCAGATCTGCATCGTCAAAGGTCGAAGCCGCGAGCGACCCGAGGGCCTGCCGGATATGGTCGCTATGTCGCGCACCGATCAGGCAGGACGAGACCGCAGGGTGGGCCAAAACCCATGACACGGCCATTTGCGACAGGGACTGGCCGCGCGCCTGCGCAACCCGCTGGAGGGCACGAACTTTGGCGATCTTGTCCGCGTCGATATCCGCGGTTGTCAGATGCCGGATCTCGGGACGCGCCGCGCGACTGTCCGCGGGAATGCCGTTGAGATATTTTTCGCTCAACAGACCCTGCGCCAGCGGGGAAAACACGATTGCCCCGATCGACTGCTCGATCAGCACGTCACCCAGTCCCTGCTCGATGGAACGGTCGAACATATTATATCGGGGCTGGTGGATCACGAGAGGCGTCCCCAGATCCCGCAGGATCTCTGCCGCGTCCCGGGTCAGTTGCGGCCCGTAATTCGACACGCCGACATAGAGCGCCCTCCCCGTCCGGACAATATGATCCAGAGCCGCCATGGTTTCCTCCAGCGGGGTCTCCGGATCGGGGCAATGGTGGTAAAAAATGTCGAAATAGTCGAGGCCACAGCGTTTGAGGCTCATATCGCAACTGGCCAGCAGCGATTTGCGCGATCCGCCTGCCCCGTAGGGACCAGCCCACATATCATAGCCTGCCTTGGTCGAGACGAGGATTTCATCGCGATAGGGCCGCAAGTCGTCCTGAAAAATCCGCCCGAACACTGTTTCTGCCGCACCGTGCGGCGGCCCATAATTGTTCGCCAGATCGAAATGGGTGATCCCGTTGTCAAAGGCGGTCCGCACCATCGCGCGACCATTGGCAAGCGTATCGGCCTCTCCGAAATTCTGCCAAAGCCCGAGCGATAGCCGCGGGAGTTTCAGGCCAGACCTGCCTGCCCGCGCATAATGCATGGAGTCATAGCGGTCAGCGGCGGCGTGATAGTTTTCAGTCGTGTTGGCTCTTGGCATGTTCACTCTCTTCGTCGATGGTGTGTCCGTATGGATCGAAAACACCGCCCGCCCACCGCAGGCCGTGACGCCTGCGGCGGTCCAATTCCATCCGATAGTCCGGGGTTGCGTAGACCGACCCGCGGTCAGCCCATGACCTTGGTCCCCAGACCGTGACTCTCGGACGCCTTGCGATCCCGGTTGGCACGCAACTCCTCGACCGACCTGACGTCGATCCGCGCCGCGCCCGACCATTGACGTGTCGTGACCTTTGGCGACCGCAGCCGTTCCTGAGCGGCCGGAATGGCATGGGCATACTGCGGCAGCCAAGCGGCCTGCGCGACCAGCATTTCATCGACCATCTGCCAGACCTCCTCGGGCGTGCAGATCGCTCCGACCAAGGGATCATGCAGCACGGCTTGCTTGAGCAATTCGACATCCCCTGTCACCGCCGCCGTCATCCCCATCCGCTGGACATTCACACTCGCAGAACAGGTCGCCGCACAGGCTGCCGGCAAGGTCATGCCCTCGACCATGTTGATGCCAAAGCGATCGACAAACCCTGTACTCTCAATGATGCAGTCTTGCGGAAGATTGGTGATGACACCGCCATTCTTGACGTTGAAATGCCCGCGATAGATCCGCCCGGTCTCCAGCGCCTCCAGAATATGGCTGGCATGTTCATCCGTCCGCACATGATCCGCGAGAGGCTTGCCAGCGTCGGCCAGAAACTTTGGAAAATCGGTCTCGAACCAATTGCGGTTTTCAGTCGTGTACCGGAGGTAGCCGCCTGTTTCCCCGTGAATCCACTCGTCCAGACTGATCCAGTCCAGAATTTGATCCGGCCGCTTACGATACCACGGCAGATATTCGGACAGATGCCCGTTGGATTCAGTCGAGTAGAACCCGAACCGTTTCAGGACATCTATGCGGACCTTTTCTTGCCGCGAAAACTCGGGATGCTGTTCAAATGCGGCGATCAACTCGTCTTGGCCGATCTTCCGGCCCTTGTGCCGGATATCCAGATACCATGTCTGGTGATTGATCCCGGTGCAGATGACTTCGGTCTCTTCATAGGGCACGCCCAGCGCCGTAGCGATCTGACGATGTCCATTCTGCACCCCGTGGCAGAGGCCAACCGTGTTCACCCCGCCGTGGTCGATGGCGGCCCATGTCATCATCGCCATGGGATTGGCATAGTTCAGCAGCAAGGCTCCCGGTTCGGCGACCTCGCGGATATCCTTGCAAAAGTCGAGCAGCGCCGAAATGCCCCGCTGTGCATAGAGCAGCCCCCCTGCACAGATCGTATCGCCCACACATTGATCCACCCCGTATTTGAGCGGGATCGAAATATCGGACGCAAAGGCCTCGAGCCCGCCGATGCGGACAACGTTCATGACATAACGCGCACCCTCAAGCGCCCGACGCCTGTCCGTCGTGGCCGAGATACGGGTTTTCAGTCCGTTCACCTCGACGATGCGTCGGATAATCTCGGCGATCATGTCCAGATTGCGGCTGTTGATATCGGTCAACGCGAATTCGACGTCCTCGAACTCTGGCACCTTCAACAGATCCATGATCAGCTTTTTGGTAAAGCCGACAGAGCCCGCACCGATAATGGTAATTTTGAACGACATGTGTCTCACTCAGAATATTGGGTTGAAGTTCATGTTCTCGTCTCAACTAAGGCAGACGAGAGGCGATCGGCCTAGTCCCCAATCGCAGTCCATCGGCATCAAAAACATGTGCCGCCGCCGGATCGAACCTTGGCCGAAAGATATCTCCGGCGCGCACGCTACGATCATTGCCCGTCGAGATCGTCAGGATTTGATCCCCGCCCAGACGGACATACACATAGGTCTCATCGCCGAGGTACTCGGTCAGATCGACAGTCAGGGCCAGTTCGATCTCTCCGCTGGGTCCAAACAGTTCGGGCCGCAGCCCGACACTGACCCGCGCGCCGAGGTCCTGTGCCACGCCAAGCGGCAGCACGACCTCGGGAAAGTCCACCAGCCGCAGACCGCCCCGTTCAACGATGGCGGGCAGAAAATTCATCTTGGGGCTCCCCAGAAAGCCGGCGACAAACATATTGACCGGCCTGTCATAGAGGTCGAGCGGCGATCCGATCTGCTCGATCTTGCCATCTCGAAGAACGACGATCTTGTCTGCGAGCGTCATTGCCTCGACCTGATCGTGGGTGACGTAGATCACGGTAGCGCCCAGCCGTTTATGCAGCCGCGCCAATTCGATCCGCATCTGCACACGCAATTCCGCATCCAGATTGGAGAGCGGTTCATCGAACAGGAACACCTTGGGATCGCGGACGATGGTCCGCCCGATCGCAACCCTCTGACGCTGACCTCCCGACAACTGGCCCGGCAGACGGGCCAAGAGAGAGTCCAATCCCAGTATCTGGGCCGCCATACCGACGCGGGTCGCGATTTCGGCCTTTGAATGGCCCGCATATTTGAGGGCAAATCCCATGTTCTGCGCCACAGTCATATGCGGATACAGGGCATAGGACTGAAACACCATCGCGATGCCCCGCGCCGATGGGTCAACATCATTTACCCTCGCGCCGTCGATACAGACATCGCCGCCAGTAATCGTCTCCAGCCCTGCAATCATGCGCAGCAGTGTTGACTTGCCGCAGCCGGACGGGCCGACAAAGACCGTGAATTCGCCCTGTTCGACCCGTAGATCGACCCCTTTGATGACCTCGTGGCCACCAAAGGATTTGCTCACCTTCGAAAGTGTCAGATAGGACATCTCAAAGTACCTCTATCGTTGTCGTGGCAACCCCGAGCCGGGCGGTTTCGACGGCGACACGGACGTGACCGGGTCCGGTGGCCCGCAGCCAGAACCCGACAGAACCGCCACGGCACGGCACGATATCCGGCCCCAAGAGCGTCGCTGCGCCCTCGACGGTGATGCTCATCGGATCCATAAAGAACGGCAGCTTGTTTCCTGCCTGATCCAGCACGCGCGCGATCACCCGCAGTGACGCACCCGCCCGAATTGACAATGCGTCCGCAACGATTTCTGTCCGCGTGGGTAAAGGGTCGGCGGCAAAACAACGGCTGACGACCGCCTGTCCCGCAACGAAACCGGTGAACTCCGCACCCCCCCACGACATGCCCCAGACCCCGATCCCGCCTCGCTCGACATCTTCTGCACGGATGATCACGGGCGGATGGGGCAAATGGCCAAAGGTGTCGCGATCCGGACGAAACCACAGCGGGTCCGCCCCCGGCAATTGCAGGCAGACCTCGTCGCAATTGGTCAGGATAATCAGCGGCAAAACCCCGCCCATGTTCCGTTCGCCGCGCGACCAATAGGTAACGGGAACCAGAACGGCGCCCTGATCGGGGTCGGACTGGCTGGCGTAGACATGGGCCGCGAATTTGGGCTCGCGGAACATATCCATAACGCCATGATGGCAAATCCGATCCCCGGAGCCAAAGTCCTTGTGGGTGTTGTAATCGAAGGCGCACCAACCGATGGCACCGGCGAACGAGGGATCTCGGAACGCCGCATCGAGAACGGACAGATGCCGCAGCACATGCTCTGCCTGCCGCTGTTCCTGATCGAAGACCTTGGTCGGATACATATGGCCGTTAAATTCGGTGACCAGATAAGGCAGGTCATGCTCCAGACCAGTGACCTCTCGCTGGCTGCGCAGGGGCTGACGTGGCCGGGCCGGATTGAATTCCTCTTGTCCAAGAAAGAAATCGTTAAAGGCAAACACATCCTCGAGGCATTCGCTGTGGGTAATATAGCGAACGCCCGCTGTCGGTCGGGTCGGGTCCAAGTCCCGGGCGACCCTGTTGGTTTGCGCATAGAATTCGTGGTCGTCCTGGCTTTCGTTGATCCGCACGCCCCACAAAACGATAGAGGGATGGTTCCAGTCGCGACGGATCATCGCCCGCAGGTTGTCAACCGAGGCGGACTTCCAATCCGCATCCCCGATATGTTGCCAGCCGGGGATCTCCTCGAACACCAGCAGACCCAATTCGTCACAGGCATCCAGAAAATGTCGGCTCTGCGGGTAATGCGAGGTGCGCACAATATTGATGCGCAGGTCGCGTTTCAGGATCTCGGCATCCCGACGCTGCGCCTCGCGCCCCAGTGCATAGCCGACATAGGGAAAGCTCTGATGACGGTTCAGACCGACCAGCTTGATCTTGCGGCCATTAAGACGAAACCCGTCTGTATCGAAACGGAGGGTCCGGAACCCGAACCGCTGGACCAGTTCATCGCGACCATGCGGCGTCTCAAGCTCCAGCTCCAGCCGATAGAGCACCGGAGTCTCGAGGTCCCAGAGCTGCACGTCCGTCAGAGCGTCGAAACACACAACCGCGGTGTCCGCCTGCACGGGCGTCGACATCTGGGCAACGGGTCCATCGGGGCCCACCAACCGCGCCACAATCACACCGTCCAGATCAAGGCCACGCGGGTTGGCCAGGCTGACATGCGCCGTCAGCGCGGTCTGTGACGGCGTTTCGATCTTGACCCCGCCGACCGAAACGGGCGCGGCGACCTTGATCCAGACTTCGCGGTAGATCCCCGCGTAGGTCAGATAATCGATCTGCCCGCCAAAGGGAGGAATTGCGGGGTTTTCGGTCCCGTCGACAACGATGGTTATCCGGTTTTCGCCGGCAACCAGCCCCGCGGTCAACGACACCTCAAAGGGCGTGTACCCGTCAGGATGCCGACAGATCAGCGTATCGTTCAGAAACACCCGAGCGTCCGCCATCGCGGCTTCGACATGGAGGGTGATCTCTTGCCCACGCCAAGCCTCGGGAACGGAAAAACGTTTTTCATAGGAAAAGGTCCGCTGATAGGCCTTTTCGTCAAAATAGTGGAATGGCAGGTCCATCGCGTTATGCGGGAGACAGACAAGCCTTTCCCCGTCGAAGAGCCAGTCTTCGTTGAAATCAAACCAGATTGTCATGGGTGGTCCTATTTGACTGCGCCCAACATGCCTTCGACAAAGCGACGCTGAAGCAGGAAGAAAATCAGAAGTGTTGGCAGGGTGGCAGCAATCGCGCCGACCATGATGAGCCCGTAATCGGGGGTGTAGCCGATGCCGACCGACGCGACGGCCAGGGTCAGAGTGAACTTGTCATTGGTCTGCAAAACAACCAAGGGCCACAGATAGTTATTCCAGTTGGCCATAAAGACGATGATCGTCGCCGCGGCAAAGGTGGACCGCATGACGGGCACATAGACAAACGCAAAGATCTGCCATTCGCTAAGTCCATCGATCTTGGCGGCATCCCTCAGTTCCCGGGGAAAGGCCTTGGTTGCCTGACGGAAGTAGAAAATCACAAAAACAGAGGCAACCATCGGCAGGATGACGGCTGAATAGCTGTTGATCAGCTTTGCCTTGGCCATCATGACAAACAGCGGAATCATCAGGGCCGCAAACGGGATCGACAGCATCAGCATCAGGCCCGCAAACACCCGTTCCCGGAACCGGGACCGGAACATCTCGAAGCCGTAGCCCGCCAGTGCCGAAACCGTCAGCGTCAACACCGTCCCCACGCCGGAAATGATGGCGGAATTCCACAGGACACGTGGCAAATCTACTGCCGTCATAAAGGCTTGGATATTCTCGATCAAATAGCCTCCGGGCAAGGTGCGCCCCTTGATCACATCGGCCGAACTGTTCGTCGCCGCGACAGCCATCCAGACGAAGGGAAACACCGACCACACCGCCACCAGCCCGACAAATCCGTGCCGCAAAATCGAAACCGGTTTCATTTCAGACGATCCCTTGCAAAGAAAAACTGGACAACCGTCAACAGACCGACGAGCAGAACGATCACGTAACTGACAGTCGCCGCGTAGCCAAAGCTTGGCATGAACTGGAACGACAGTTTGTAGATATACATCGAGAGTGTCAGCGTCGCGTCCGACGGCCCGCCCCGTGTCAGAAGGTTGGGTTCGTCAAACAGTTGCAGTGTTCCGATGGTTGAAATGACTGTGGTGAACAGGATCACCGGCTTCATCATCGGCAGCGTGAGCCGACTGAACCGCGCCCAGACAGGAACACCGTCAATGCGGGCCGCTTCATAGATCGACCGGTCGATATTCTGCATCGCCGCGAGGTAGAAAACCATATTGTAGCCCGTCCAGCGCCAGGTGATCGCGATAATCACCAGTACCCGCGCCCAGAACGGATCGGTCATCCACGGCACGCCTGTGTCGGACAGATGCAGCGCCATCAAAACGTGGTTTATCACCCCGTCTGCGGTGAACATCGCCTTGAACACGACCGAATAGGCCGCCAGCGACGTGACACAGGGCAAAAAGATCATCGCGCGGTACACTGTCCGGCCGCGAAAGGTCTGATCGTTCAGGATCGCCGCCAGAACCAGCCCCGTCACCAACATGATCGGCACCTGTATCACCAGAAACAGCAGGGTATTGGCCAGTGCCTTGAGAAAGACCGCATCGCCGGCGAGGCGTGCGATATTCCTGAAACCGCCGAATTGCAGGTTCATCCCTTTGCCGACCTGAAAGCTCATCCAGAGCGACGACAGGATCGGGTAAATCATGAAAACGCCCAGCAAGACCAAGGCGGGCATCACAAAGCCCCACCCGGCAATGCCCTCTCGGCGCGCTACTCCAGAAGCCATGGACTCCTCCTTCCCTTGGAATTCGGTGGGCCATCGACTGGCCCACCATTCTCCCAGGCCCTAGGGCGCTGGCTGACTTAGGATGACGAGGGAGATCGTCACCTGGGAGCCCGGTTACTGGATCTGCGCTTGGACTTGCGCATCGATGGCGTCGATGATCTCGTCGACATCCCCGCCAGCCAACAATGCCGGCAGCTGGCCCACCAAGGCCGCGTTGGCCTCTTGGGTATAGATGCCAAAGTTGATCGGCGGAATTTCACTCAACCATGTCGAGAAGTTCTGCCAGACTGGCTGCCCGCCAAAGAAATCGTCGACAGCCTGATAGGCCTCGCCGTCACGGGCGGTCATCAGCGAACCGACCGCGCCGTTTTCAACGAGGATCTGCTGATAGAAATCGATATCAGCGCCCCAGACGGTCTTGAGAAAATCGATGGCGTCGTCCTTGTTCGGTGCATCGGCAAAGACGTACCAGCTCGACCCGCCAAGGTTAGAGGCATTCACGGCTCCGGGAACGCCGTCCAGCCGCGGGATCGGCGCGACAGCCCATTTGCCTGCCTGATCGGCATTGGCCTTGATCGTGCCGGTGATCCAGACCCCGATATAGGTGGACAGAGTTTCTCCAGAGGTAAAGGACCCTGTATACTCGGGCCAGCCGTTGACCGGCTTGACGATCCCCGAATTCACAAGACGCGCGTAGGTTTCCAGCGTCGCCCGGAGAGCTGCGTTGTCCTTGATCGTCGGATTGCCTTCCGCATCGAAATACCAGCCGCCGGCGGACTGCATCATCATCAGCAAAGGACCGGCATCGTTTGTGTCGATCGGCAACAATTGCTTGCCGGTCTTTTGAAGAACATCCTGACCGATCTCGATCAACCGATCCCAGGTGATATCCTCGAGGTCGGCCGCAGTATATCCGGCCTCGCCCAGAATGTCGGAGCGGTAGAAATACCCCGTCACACCGCTATCGAACGGCATCGAATAGGTTTCACCGTCAACCGTCGCCACCGCGACCTTGTTCGGCGCCATCGCGGCATAGTCCAACTCGTCGGTCAGCGGCTCGAAAGCGCCCGGAAATGCCAGAAGGAACTTCTGCGCCATTTCATCCCCGACCAGAACGATGTCGGGCAATCCATCCGTGACCCCCGCGGCCAGTTGGGTCTGCATTTTTTGTTCAAGTGCTGTCTTGTCGAAATACTCGATCGTCAGCGTGTCTTCCGGATGGCTTGCCTGGTAGATGGCAAAGGCCTTTTCCATAGTGGACCCGTTGAAATTCGGGTCCCAGCACCAGACTGTCAGGTCAGCCGCCCAGCCCGCACCGGCGCTCAGCGCCAATGTGCTGGAAACAGCCATCATCCCCAATGATTTCGTCCAGATTTTGGAACGAACCCCCATTGTTCTCTCCTCCCATGTGATGAATTTGATTCTTCCGATCGGTAAGGACAATGTACAGTTTGCGGCGAGTTTTTACTAATATTTTTTTCTATTTTTTACTATATTTTTCTATCATAAAATTCAATGACTTAACCTCCATTCGACCGTTGGAACCAGTGAAATCCTCTTGTCCAGATCACGACCGCCGACGCGCTCGATCAGCAGGTTGACTGCGGTGACTCCGATCTCTTCTGTCGGCAGTCGCACCGTGGTCAGTGGCGGCGACAGATATTGGGCCACCTGGATGTCATTGAAGCTGACGACAGAGACCTGTCCGGGGATGGAAACCGCCAGCTGATGCAGGGCGCGATAGACGCCGATTGCAATGGTGTCGTTAAAGGCAACAATCGCATCGGGCGGCAAATTCCTCGACATCAGGTCCAGCGTCACCCGATGACCGTCTTCCTCGGAAATGTCGCAAACAACGAACAGATCAGGGTCGAACAATCCCTTGTCTTCGAGAAACTCCCGAAAGGCCTGACCGCGGAGTTCATCAACCCCGACATAGCCGAACCTCCGGCGCCCCTTGGCCACGAGAGCCGCCAACATCTCGACCATCGGTCCCTTGAGATCGGCACATATGCTGTCCGAGCGCGGAACGTCGGCCATCGTATCGGCGAACACCAGATTTTGCGCGTGTTTGCGTAGCCAGGCGATATCATCGACACTCTGCGTTCCGATGGCAATCACGCCAGAGGCCTGACTGAGAGCCCGCCCGTCCGGTCGGGCAACATTGCGATAGACCTTGATTACCTCGGCATGCAGTTCCGCACAGCGGCGCTCGATCCCCATACGAAGAGCGACATAATAGGGATCGGCCAGTTCCTTTTCGGGCTTCAGCAGATGCACCAGGGCAACCGACGACAGTTCTGCCGCCTCCTCGGCATTGCGCCGGCGGGGCGTCATGTAATTCATCTGTTCGGCAACCTCGATGATCGCACGCCGCTTCTTTGCCGAGATGGACAGGGTCTGATCATAATTCAGAACCCGTGACACTGTTCCGATTGAGACCCCGACGGCTTCGGCGATTTCTTTGATAGTGGCCATTAGGTTCCCTCTCTAGTACCGCGTTTTATCTAACCGGATCGGGCTAACCCCGCAATCTCAGGGCAATGGATTGCCTGCGGCGAGATAGAGACTGTACCATTCGTCGCGCGTCAGGGTCACAGCCGCCCCGTTTGCCGCATCAAGCAGCCGCTCCGGGTTTGTGGTCCCCATGACGACCTGCATTCCTGCGGGATGTCGCAATATCCACGCACAGGCGATGGCTGTCGCTGTCGTTCCGTATGCCTCGGCGATGGTCGCCAGTCGCTGGTTCAGTACCGGAAAATCGGGATGTCCCACCAATACACCCGGACGATGGCCCACCTGCATCGGAGACCAGGCCTGCAGGATCATGCCCGTGAGCCGCGCATGGTCCAATAGCCCCAGATCGCGCGAGGCGGACTGCGGCTCGGCCATCATATTTGCAACCATGCCTTGGGAAATCAAACTGGCATGGGTCAGGCTCAATTGCACCTGATTGAAATACAGCGGCTGGCGCACACAGGTCTGGAGAAGTGCGATCTGCCCCGGCGTGTGGTTCGAAACGCCAAAATGGCGCACCTTGCCCTGTTCGGCCAGCCGGTCGAAGGCGGCGGCGACCTCGTGTGGCTCCATCAACGCATCTGGCCGATGCAAGAGCAGAACGTCCAGATAATCGGTTCTGAGCGCCTGCAATGAGGCCTCGACCCGCGCGACGATATGGGCCGTCGAAAAGTCGAAGGACTTGGGCCGAAACCCGTCTTCGGGTCCGGTGAGCCAGATGCCGACTTTGCTCTGGATCTGGACGGCGTCGCGCTGGCTGGCCGACAGCCGGATCGCCTCCCCGAACCGGGTTTCGGACCTATGCCGCGAGCCGCCATAGATATCGGCATGATCAAAGAAGGTAATGCCAAGATAGATTGCCTTGTCGACCAGAGTCTGGATCGCGCGATCCTCCATATCCGCGATCCGCATCAGGCCCAATATGACCGCCGGAATGGTTCCTTGCCCCGACGGATGTGGATAGGTTTTCATGATTTTCATCCCTGTGATGGCGCGTTCCACAGGATCAAGCGCACCAGCCCCTGACCTGATTGCCCCGCGCCGCGGCCCCCTGCCCGACACGGTCTGTGATCGAGCGCCCCGATTCCGCGCGATTTTCGAAAACGTTTTCGAAACCTAGACTTTCTGCAACCGACCTGTCAAGACCGACCCACAGGAGGCGATTTCGTGATCAAGGGAATTCGAGAACTTGCCAAGCATCTGGACCTGTCGATCAGCACCGTGTCCAAGGCCCTGAACGGTCGTTTCGACATCAATGCCGAAACGCGCGCGCGCGTGCTCAAGGCTGCGGCCGACCTTGGCTATGTCGCCAACCAGTCCGGACGTGCGCTGCGCGACGGCGCGACCCATACTGTCGGGTTCATGATCACCCAAGGCCTCGCGATAAACGGCGATTCCTTTTTCCTCGAAGTCTTTGAAGGCGTCCAACAGGTGCTGCGACAACACCGGCTGGATCTGGTTGTCCTGCCCTGCTCCAGCGATGAACCCGAGGCAGAGTACCTCGCACGGATCGTCACACGGGGGATGGTGGATGCTATGATCCTCTCTGGCCTCAAACCTCGGGACAGCCGCATCGCGCACCTCCAGACCGCGGGCATACCCTTTGTGACCCTTGGTCAGTCCGGCCTTGAACATGCCTCGGTCGAATTCGATTTCGAGAGCGTAGCGAACACCTCGGTTCATCATTTGGCCCGCGCGGGACATCGCCGGATCGCCGTGTCTTTGCCCGCTGACAATCTGAATCTGGGGCGCCTGTTTCTGGCAGGCTACGAGCGTGGGCTTACCGAGGCCGGGCTATCGATTGATCCCGATCTGGTGATGCGAACGCCGCCGACCGTCGAGGGCGGTTCGGGGCTTTGCGGTCATCTGCTGTCCCTGCCGGATCGGCCCACCGCGGTGATTTTGTCGAACGAGATGAGTGCGCTCGGCCTCTATCCTGCCCTGCGCGCCCAAGGGCTGGAACCCGGTAAGGACTTGGCTATTATCGGATTTCGGGACAGTGCCGCGACCCGTCACCTGCGGCCATCTCTCACCTGTTTCTCGACCTCGCTGACCGATGTCGGACGCGAACTGGCGCGGATCATACTCGCCCAAACCGGCCACCTCGAGGATGAGGCACAGGAGCTGTGCCGTCTATGGCCCATGACGATGTTGAGAGGCGAGAGCGGCTGAGACGCACCGCGTCCGCAGGCCCGAAGGTATCATCACGCTGAGGGGGGGGATGGTGCGGGTGGAGGGACTTGAACCCCCACGCCTTGCGGCGCCAGAACCTAAATCTGGTGCGTCTACCAATTTCGCCACACCCGCG
>CALMJS010000017.1 GCA_937864535.1 uncultured Paracoccaceae bacterium | reverse complement strand
CGTAAACACCAACCGGGCTCCGGTCGCGGCTGGATGAAAGTTCTGTGGCAGGTCACCGTCATCATCAAACCGTGGTTCTCTCGACGGTGGATTGAAGATGAAGGATTTTGGGCCGGGTTTCCCCGAATGGACTGAACTCGGCCAGGATGGCGGTCTCGATCCCCTTGGAATGCAGCGCCCCATCGAAGCGATCTACCAATCCCTGCTGCCGGGCATCAGCACCATCACGCTTCGCTTCAGGTATTACTCGTTCTTTGTCTGGATGCTTGAAGTCTACGCGAGGGAGAAGGGAGACACTGACCCCGTTGTCTTCCGGGCGTTCCAGCGACGCTGTGAGACCCTCTTTGCCCTGATTGCTGCGCGCGGATCGACTGAACTAGGCGTTGCCGGCATAGATTGGGCGCAAAAGCAACTGGGCGACGTTCAGAACGATCCGGAGGCGATCATCGACTTTTCAGTCGGGGCCGATCCGGACACGGACGTCGGCCAGCGCTACTTGCGCAACAAAGGTGGCGCATTCGGCGGCATCTATGCCACCCAGATGTTCGAGATGGGCCTGATCACACTTGGCGATGATCGGAACCCGATTGCAGTCTGCACGAACCGCGCACTTCCATTGGCAGAGGCTTTCGCCGCGGAGATTGGCGAGCTCGGGACTGCATTCCTGCGCTGCGTGAAAGCCGGAACAGTGACGCTAGCCGATCTCGACCGGATGGCGCCGATGCAACCCTCCGAGATCGTGGCGGGCAGCGCCGAACATCGGCTGCTCGTCCAAGTGCTGCTTGGCCAGGTGTCGCCAGCAATCGCGCCCGACAAGCTGCGAAGATCCACCGCAATCATGCTTCTGCAGCTCATTGATACGACGAAAGAGGTGCCGCGCGCCGAAGCCGTGAAATGGGAATGGTTCAGTGCTGGCCATCCGGCAGCCGCGTCCGCTCCTGCCATCGAGGACGTTCGCGTCATGTGGGCGCTTTATCAGGCATGTGACCTCATGCGGCTTGCCTATGAGAACATCCTCGATCTTGCCTTGGACATTCTGCAAGAAGCGGAATTGAGGCGGATGCCGCTCGGTGATGTGGTCACGGAATTGGTCGGCCTTGTTGACGTGCCCGGCGGCATGACTTGGCGGGACTACTCTGCGAGCCTGCTCGAAGGCTTGGATCCGGCCAAGGCCGCGAGGTTAGCTGACAGGCGCATGGTCGAGGCCCGGGCTTCGGGGGATCGGGCAACGCGAATGGAATCTGTCGTGGCGCTTGTCGCGGCGCTCGTCGAACGGGCGGCGGCCTTCGGCGAGTTGCTGGACAGCGCGCTTAATGCGCCGGACCACTTCCAGTCGCTGCGGACAGAATGCAAATACCTGCAGGCGCGAGAGCAGGAGAATGCCCGAACTGTCCTTGTCGCCTTGGTTCGGGAACGTGTCCTGAAACGCCATCTCTGGGTGGCGTCGCGCAAGTTCCGCAATCAGAAAGCCTATACCTTCCTGATCGAGCCCGAGGAGGGATTGCTGCGGTACAGGGATCGTTTCCGGGTGTCGCCAAGCAGCCCACGCCTGGATCAAGCCATGCGGTTCCTTCGGGACGTCAAGCTGATTGACGATGCAGGCCTGACCGACTTCGGCCGCGCGGAGCTTGATGCCGCATGAAGTACTTTGATGTATTCGCCGAAAGCGGTTTTCACTCGGCATTTCTGACAACTTACGCCTTCGGAGCGCAGGCCTTCGAGGACGTGCCGTTCTCGCGGCTGCGGGGTTCCGGCTGCCGGAACATCGTGATCCTTGCTGACCGGCAGATGGTCAACCAGAGCTTTGCCGAACTGGGCACGCCGAAGTTCGCAGGAAGCAGCTATCATCTCGTCAAGGCCGATGCGCCGGGCGCCTTCCATCCCAAGATCACGTTGCTCATCGGGGCGAAGAAGGGCCGATTGCTGATCGGCTCGGCTAATCTGACCGCGCTCGGCCTAGGTGGTAACAAGGAACTGGTCGCCAGCCTCACCTACGGCGAAGACGTGACGGGCAATGCCCGTCATTTTGCGGCGGCACTTAACTACATTCGCAGCAAGGTTCCCTCGGATGACCTTTGGTTTGCGACCGCCATGCAGAGGGCGCTACGTTCGTCGCCATGGCTGCGTGATGCCATGGAAAACCCTTTACCAGAGCAGGAAGCCGAACGCGAAATCACGCTGCTGCATGATCGTCCGGACGCGACAATCCTCGACCAGATCGCTGCCAGCGTGGGCGATGATCGGATAGAGCGGTTGATTGTCGTGTCGCCCTATTGGGACATGAAACTCGAAGGGCTGGCTCGATTGAGGACCATCATGGGGGAGCCGCCGACGGATTTGCTGATCGATGCCGCTTCGACCTACTTCCCTAAAACCGAACTGCCCCGGTTCTCGGGCGTCGAGATGTTCAAGGTCGACGCTTCCGACAGCAAGCGGTTTGTCCACGCCAAACTCGTGATTGCAGCAGGCCAGGCATGGGATCACGTGATCTCGGGCAGCATGAACTGTACCTTGGCATAGTACAGATACTCGGTCGTCTGGACCCTGCCGCCGCCGCCACCCTTGCCGCCGCCCTGCGTGGTGGTCCTGGTCTCCTCGCGGAAGTCGGTCGCCCAGATGATGTTGCCCCCGATGCGCATCCGGCCGTAGAGGCGCGGGATGATCGCGCCCTCGGTCGCGGACGTGATGCGCAGGGAATCCAGCCATTGCCCCTCGATCTTCTGGGCAGGCGCCAGCGACGACACGATCCAGCTGTCGACGACCGAGCCGATGGTGGAGCCGATGAAACCGCCGATGGCGGCCCCGGAAAAGCCGAGGATCGCGCCGCCAAAGGCTCCGCCAATGGCACCTCCGGCTCGCCCGGCTGGCCGTCGCGCAGGATGATCAACCCTGCCGCCGGGATCCGCTCAGGAAGAACCTCGTCACGCAGGGTGAGGGCGGCAAGCGGCTGCAGCCGCGCGTGCAGCGCGGCGAGGGCAAGTTCGCGGGTGGTGGGCATTGACATAAATCTCCCGGCCTTTTTTTGCCGTTGCCGCGTTGCATGCACCGTGCGGTGAGGTGATCGCTTCTTTACCAAATACTTCTACAAACATCCCGCGGGTCAGCGGGAGGTTCCATGCAGCACAATCTACGGGATTTCCTCCGCCACGGCGGCAGCGGGCAATACGTTTTCGCACGGCAGAACGGTGCCGTATACGGCTACCGTGCAGGCATTTCGATCAAGTCGGTTTTCCCCGACTATGCCGAACTGCGGGCCGATTTCACCGACCAACTGGACCGCGTGATCGCCGACAACGCCCGGATGCTGCTGAATGCGCTGACGCCCCCGGACACCGTGCCCTGGGTGACCGAAGCCGACCTTCGCGATGTTTCGGATGCGAAGGAGGAAGCGCTGCGTCAATGGGATGCGCGCTTGACGGCCATCTTCGAGGAATATGAGACCCATCCGCAGCGCCTGCGTCCGCTAAGGACTGCAATGGAAGAACGCGTGCTCCGCGCCTTCGCTGGCCTGATAAACCAGCTTCGGCAGCAGGACCTTGGCATCGAGCGATACATCTGGCGCTCCCAGGACGACGCGAAAGTCCGTGACAGCCATGCCGAATACGACGATCAGGTGTTTCGCTGGGACGAGCCGCCCGCTGGAGGCCATCCGGGACAGGCGCACAACTGTCGGTGTGTCGCAGGGCCCGTCGCATCGGGATCGCGGAATGATGTGTTACTGGCAGAACTTGCCCTTCCGGCCGAGGCGCCCGTGGATGCCCTCTTGCGTCGCCTCGGTCTCCGTGCCGTCGCGATCACGCCGCTTGGAACCGCCGCTCTGGCGGCTTTGGCCGCCAGCGGCGCCCTGAAGGAATTCACGCGTCTGGCCACAGAATGTCGGCTGCAACGCGCGGCAGAAATCCTTGGCGTGGATCCCGGATCGGCCGAAGGGCTCCTTGCGGCTATGGCTCACGAACTGGTGCAGGAATCAGTCATCTCTGGTCTGGGGTCCAGTTTGCCGAAGTCGGTTGAGGCCGCGCAGATCGCAGGCCAGGCGGCTGCTCTTTACGAGATGTTGAACCCTGGCACCATAGTGCGTGTCATCGAAGGAGATCCTGCTGAACAACTCGCCCTTGGAGACTTCGTGCAGCAAGCCTACAACGCCTTTGCAGAAGGCCGGTTGCGGCTGCAGGACGGCACGATTGCCCAAGGCTGGGTCGAGGTTTTCCCGGAACTGACCGAGGGCGAACGTCGGTTGGGTGAGCTTCCCGGCTTTACGCCGGAACGCATCGAGCAGTGGCTGGAAACCTACCCGGCCGATGTGCTTGGGCTTCCGAACCACACGGGTTCGCCCGCCGCCGAGGACCCGACCGGCAACATCATTTCCACGCCGATCCCGGATGAGGTGGGGCCGAACATTGTCGAGGCACGTCGGGATGAGGCGTTCACCACCCCTGGCGGGAATACGATTGGGGACCACGGCGGCAAGGGCGACGGGCTGGAATACATCACAGGAAAAGGGCACACTGTCGGGCAAATCGATGACATAATCGCCAATCCCCGGCCTGATCTTAGTGGAATCGTCGCCGGACGTGGTCGATACCGGGGCCAAGACATGACCTTGCTGACTGGACAGGACGGGCATTGGGTTCTCTTGAGCCCGGAGGGGCGCGTCGTCGCTGTAAGCAATCGGAACCGCCCCCTTTGGGAAACGGAAAATGAACCCGACCCGATCATCAGGCCATTGGAGTGAACATGCGCGAAGAGTTTGAAGAAATGCTGGATCAGCTCGAAGCTGGCAAATTCGTGTATGTTGAGCCCTCAAGCGTAATGCTCGAGTTCAACGAATTCATGGCGTCGCGGGGCTACAGCGTTGCGCGGCTGGAAGTCGTTAGAATTCGGGGCGGTAGTAGAACCGGGCGCACCTTCGAGTACGACTTCTTGGCGAACAGAAGTCCAGGCTATGAGAAAGAATGGCAGATCTTTCTCGATCCACAGCGATCTGCCGCCAATATCCGCGACATCGTTCAGCGTGCCTTGAGTGAGGGCGGGGAATACCAATACCTGGTGTGGGCCGAAGTGCCGCCATCCGAAGAATAACCGGTATTCCAGCCGGGTGAAGAAGAACCAAGGCCCCAGATGGACGACAAAGAAGCAATTGAACTCCTTGAAAAGCAGATCAAAATCCTCGAACGGGCCGGCATCGACATGTCGGGTGATCGAGAGTTCTTCTATGTCGGGGAGTGGGATCTTGCCCTAGAGGGGGTCTACGTCGCCCACAAGAAGTACCCCGGGGTGCTCAATGCCCAAGAAGTCCAGGCCCTCGTCGACGATTTCGGTATGGACACGGCGGAATTCGACCGGTGAACTGCTTTTGGAGGCGATCTGAGCCTGTTTGCAGACCAGTACCGTTTCATGTTCGCCCCTCCACCCACCGCGCCACGATCCGCCCGGGCACGCTGTCGATGGCCCGCTCTGCATCCCTTGCCATATCCAGCCGCTTGCGCAGCCTGACCTGTGGCACGAGGAGAAAGATCGGCACGGTGGTCAGACCGCGGCCGGTTTTCGCGCGGGACGCCACAGCACGGCCCTTGCTGTTCAGGCGCCCCTCGGCCACCAGCAGGCTGGGCCCGCGGCGCCGGTAGATGAAGCGCAACCGCAGCCCCGTGCGGCGTTCCCACTCGCCGGGGGTGATGCGGCCCCCGCGGGTGGATTTGCCTGCGGCGGCGGTGGGGATGGCCAGCCAGAACCCGTTGCGCGACCGGATCAGCGGCCCGGTGTCATGCGCGCCGACGATCACCGGTGCGTTGGACCAGACCAACGCTGCGGCGTTCAGGCTTTCGCTGCCCTTGGGATAGGTGGCCAGCCGGATCGAGTTGCCAAGCCGGGTGCCCAGCCCCGCGCCGGTGATCTGGCTGCGCCAGGCGGATTTCAGGCCCGCGCCCGCCTCGCGCATGGCGGTGGTGACGGCCTTCTCGCCCGCGGCGATTTTCGCCTGCATCAGGGCGGCGAGGTCGGGGCTGATTTCCAGCTTCAGCTTCATCGGGTCACGCAGGCCTCAGGTCCAGAGTCCAGATCAGCCGTTCGCGATCCCGCAGCGGCTCGCCCTGTATCACGAAGCGCTCGGCGCCGATCACGATCACATCGCCCGGGCGTGGGGCGGGGAGGTCGGCCACGCGCACAGAGGTCATCCTCGTTGATCCGGAGATCCGGTTTGTCGGTGATAACCCACTCCGCAGGCGGGTTCGGCTGGGAAATCTTGCGTCCGGCCTCCGAGACCTTCTGAAACAAACTGATTTATAAGCCGAGATTTTACGAGTTTCGGCCTGAATTGGCACATATATAACGGATTCTGGGTGGGATCGGGATCGGATGTGTTCGACAGAGGCCAAATCCTATCCCCGAAACCAGAATCTGCCACAAATATCAAAAGCTTATGAGTCGACCAACGGGGCGGCTTTTGCGTTCGCCACCACGGGTCAATAATAGGTCGACAAACGGGCCAAAACTACGTGCGTTTCCAGTGCGTTACGGGCCAATCAGCACGCTGACCGCGCGCGAACGGCACCGGTCAGCGTCGCATTGGTGTCAGCGAACTCTGGGTCACTGCGGCAAGGGCAGCGGGTCGATCCCGAGGACCTCGGCGAGGGTGTCGGTGATCAGCAGGTGATCCTCGATCGAGGGCAGGCCAGAGAAACCTATGGCCCCGACCAGACCAGAGTCCTTGACCCGCAGCGGAAATGCCCCGCCGTGTAGTGCAAAGTCTGCATAGGGCAGGTTCATTTCGGGCCACTGATCGAGGCCGCCCGCCTTGTACTCCAGTCCCAGTCGCAGGGACGACTTATAGGTGGTAAACACCACGTTCATTTTGCGGCGGGCCCAATCTTCATTTTCCGGTGTTGCCCCAGCCAGACAGGTAAAGAAATACCGGCGATTGGGCGCACTGATAACAATCGCAATCGGCGCTTGGATCGCTGCGGCCTTGGCACGAATACGGGTGCCGATATCAAAGGCGATCGCCTCATCAAAGGCGGGAAGAATGAGCGTCTGTTCCTGATGGATAATCGCGGCGAGTTGGTCGTTTGACATCATGGGTCCTGAGGCAAGGTTCTGCCTCAGGATTGGCTATCACCAGCCGGGAATGCAAGCCGCTGATTGGCGGTTTTCCATCAAACGCCTAGCCCGCGAAATTCGCCTTGAGCCGCATCTGGATATAATCATGCGCCGTCATCGGGTCATATTTGCCCAAGGGACCGGCCAAAACCGTATCCATATTGGCCTGGGCGAAATAGGCCATCGAATAGCGCGGGCCGAGGTATTCTTCGGGTTTGGGCATCCGCACACGGTGCAGGTTCGACAGCAGTCGATCATCGGACCAGCGCATCAGCATGTCCCCGATATTGCAAGTGATCACGCCCTCGAGCGGCGGCACATCGGTCCAGCCGATGGCGCGTCCGTTCGCATCCTTGCCCGGACAGACCTGTAGACCGCCCTGACCGGCCTTTTGGTGCAGGAGCGTGAGGCAGTCAAAGTCGGTATGCGCCCCGGCACGCCAGAATTTGAAATCCTCGGGCTTGGCGTCCTCCATCCCCAGATAATGGATCAGTCGGAGCGTCGATTGGTACTGTGGCGATTCAGGATTGTGGCCATCGGTAAAGAATTCCGTGGGAAATCCCAGTTTGTCGGCAAAACAGGACAGAACCTTTATCGCCAAGGCCCAGTTGTGCCGCTCGAAGGCCATCATCACCGGCTTGAACTGCGGCACCTGACCGGACACCGGCCAGAGGTCCTTCATCCGTGGCAGGGTGATCTGGTAGCTCTCCTTGTTATCCGCTGTTCCGGTCGAGGGGCGCACCTGCGCCTTGTACTCCCAGCCGGAATTGGTGCCGGGTCGCAGGGGATAGGCCGATTTTTCCTCGGGCGAGAGATCGAAAAATTCAGCCGAGAGGGCAAAGGCCTCATCGACCAGCGTTTGCGGGATGCCGTGGTTGGTCAGTTGAAAGAACCCGATCTCCGTGGCCGCCGACCAGAGCTGTTCGGTGATCTCGGCCTTGCGGGTCGCAAAGTTC
The DNA here is from genome assembly GCA_937864535.1 of uncultured Paracoccaceae bacterium. GTDB lineage: Bacteria > Pseudomonadota > Alphaproteobacteria > Rhodobacterales > Rhodobacteraceae > Marivivens. Next base: position 291,562 of record CALMJS010000017.1, on the reverse strand, counting down.
GACATGTCGATCTGCGGCACCTCGCGGTCGATGGTTTCCCCGACGCCGCCAAAGGTGGTTTCCTTATTCAATTCAGCCAGTTCGTAGGTTTTACTCATGTTTAGTCTCCTAGTAAGAGGAGCAATGACCGACGCCATCAGGGCGCTGACTGCTTCTACTCCGGGGTTAAAGTCATGTTGCGCATTGGGCGCGTTTGGCCTTGAGCATGGCAACTGCACTACGCGCGCGTTCGCCAAGATCCATCAGATCGAGGCCGGGGATTTGTCCGTCCACAACCAGCCTGTTGCCAGCTACAAAGCTGTGTTTGACGGTGGCTGCGCCGGTGATCACGGGTGCCAGAGCGGGATCGTGCAGGCCCATGTTCCGCGGATGGCCGAGGTCAAACAGACAAAGGTCAGCCTGTTGTCCGACCGCGATGCGGCCAAGGTTTTCAAAGCCCAGCATGCGCGCGCCGCTCTCGCTGGCCCAGTGCAGCACGGTTTCCGCTGTGCAAGCCTCTGGCCCGTTCTGGCTGCGATGCAGAGCAAAGTCTCTATAGAGCGCGGCGCCCATATCCGCCGCCTCATTCGCCCCGGCGCCATCTACGGCGAGTGACACACATCCTCCTGCGGCCGCCAAGGCAACAGCCGGGGCAATCCCCGAACCCAAGCGGGCGTTGGCCTGTGGGCAATGGGCCATGCCGGTACCGGTCTCAGCCAAGAGCCGCAGTTCATCTGGTGTACATTCTACCAGATGCGCAAACCAGACATCGGGTCCCAGCCAGTCCTGCTGCGCCAGCCACGGCACCGGACGCAGGCCATAGAGCGACTGGGTATAGTCAACGTAGGTCTTGTTTTCCGACAAATGCGCGTGCAGGCGCAGCCCTTTGTCCCGCGCAAAGGACGCGATCAGCGGCAATTCACTGGCCAGCACGTTAAAGGTGGGCGTCGTAGGCGCGACGGCGAGTTTGGTCATCGCGGTCGGGCCAGTCTGATGCCAACGGTCCGCCGCGCGGGCGGTCTGGGTCAAAAACTGGTCGAGGGTTTCCAAGGGTGGCAACGGAATGCCGGGATCGTCAAACGGCCGCCCCTTGGTCATGCCGCCCCGCGCGAGCACAAAACGAAGCCCGAATTCGGCGGCGGTGTCAAAGAGCACCTGAGCCGGATCATAGTCATAGCGATCACAGAACACATAGTGATGATCGCATACGGTTGTCGCCCCGCTAAGGATCAATTCCGTCAGACCGATCTGGGCAGAGGTGCGCAAAATCTCGGTGTCGATCAGCGGCCAATAGGTATAGGGGACATGTTTCAGCCACAGGTCCAGCGGCGCGTTCATCCCCTCTGGCACCGCCTTGAGCACGGATTGGAACAGGTGGTGATGGGTATTGACCAGGCCCGGCGTCACCACGCAGCCCGCAGCGTCGACGATGGAATCCTCGGCCTCTGGGGTTAACGCGCCGATGGCGGTGATGATCCCGTCCTTGATCCGCAGGGCGCCGGAAAATCGGCTGCCTGCCGCGTCGCCGGTCAGACCATAGGCGATATTGGTGATCAGCGTCTGGGTCATCGCTGATCCTTGGGTAGGGACCACGGAAAGACGAATTTTTGCAGCAAACTGATGGTCTGGAACAGGGTCAGCGACATGATGACCAACACGGTCAACCCGGCCCATGCCTCTGGCAGGCGGAACATCGAGGTGGAAAACTGGATGAAATAGCCGATGCCCTTTTCTGCGGCGACGAATTCCGCGACCACTGCGCCAATGACCGCGAGTGTGATCGAGATGCGCAGCCCCGAGAAAATATAGGGCGTGGCAAAGGGCAGGCGGATTTGCGAGACCTCGCGCCATGTTGGCGCATTCAGCGAGCGGGACAGTTCGATCAGTTCCGGCGGCGTCGCCATCAGGCCGGTGGTCATCGACACCACCAGCGGGAAAAAGGCGATCATAAAGGTAATGACGATCCGCGGGGCGTCATCTGTGCCAAGAACCACGATGATGATCGGTGCCACGGCCACCACCGGCACCGACTGGATCACCACCAAGAGCGGATAAAACGCCCGCGACATGAACCGCGATTTCGCCAGCCCGATCGCGATCGGCAGCGAAATCAGGATCGAAACGCCATATCCCATGATAGCGACCCGCAGCGTTGCCCAGATATGTTCGGCCCAGCGTCCGGCGCTGATGCTGCTGAACCCGCCCGCGATCCGGCTGGGTGCAGGCAAAACATAGCTGGGGATGGAAAACAGCCGTGTCGAGGATTCCCACAAGATCAGTATCGCCAGAAAGCAGATCAAGGGCAGGGCCACAGGCATGTCGATCAGGCGATCCCAGACGGGGCGCTGGCTGGGAGAGGAACTGGCCGGGGTAGGGGCAATGGTCTCAGACACTTAGGCGGCCTCTCGTTTGATCAACAGATCGCGCAGATGGCCTGCGAAATCCTGGATTTCCGCGCTGCGCAGGGCGTGTTCGTCGCGGGGGCGGGACAGGGGAACCGTCAAATCGGCGATGACGCGGCCCGGACGGGCGGACATGACCAGAATGCGGTCGGCGAGCAAGACCGCCTCGGGGATCGAGTGGGTGATGAACATCACGGTTTTCGGGCTGGCCTGCCACAGCCGCAACAGTTCATAGCCCATCGCGTCCCGCGTCAGCGCATCAAGCGCGGAAAACGGTTCGTCCATCAGCAGAATGTCGGGGTTCAGAAACAGGGCACGGGCGATGCCGACGCGCTGTTGCATTCCGCCCGAGAGTTCACTCGGAAGGCGGTCCTGAAATCCTGACAGCCCGACCTTGGACAGAACCTCCAATCCTTGTGCGCGGTCCTTTTGGGATACCCGTCCGCGCATGTGTTTGGCCGGAAACACCACGTTGTCCAGCACCGAGGCCCAAGGCAAAAGGGTCGGCTGCTGGAAAACGATTCCGATGTCTGTGCGCGGGCGGGTCATCGGTGTCCCGAACACCGAAACCCGCCCGGCGCTGGGGGCCAGGAGACCCGACGCCAGCCGCAGCAAAGTCGATTTACCGCAGCCAGATGGCCCCAGAACGGCGACAAATTCGTGACGTGCCAAGGTCAGATTGACCTGGTCCAAGGCAATCAACGGGCCGGTCGCGGTTTTGAAAACCTGACCGACGCCTTGGAAATGAACGGCGTCCGGGGCCTGCATCATAGGGTTACTCCGGCAAATAGCTGCGATCGACGACGGTTTCCGCGTCGAGGGCGGCCGGGTCCAGTCCCTGTGCCGCCGCCACGCGGGCCTAGGTTGCGGCCAGACGTTCAGGTTCGAGTGCGCCCAGACCGTCCACTTCGGTCACATCATTGAAAATCAACTGCGAGGCGTCCAGCCAGCTTCCTTTGACATCTTCGAGCGCCAGTTCCGGCACCATATCCGCCACCGAGGCGGCCGCGAGGTCCGGATTGGCCTGCGCGAACTCGATCGAGGCGAGGAAGGCAGCGACGAAGCGTTTTGCCACATCGGGACGTTCGGTGAGGAATTTGTCGCTGGCGACCAGAGACGCCGAATAGAGTTCCAGCCCCATGTCCGACCACGGCAGGATGACGATCTCTTTGCCCGCGTCCAGCGCCTGATTGGTATAGCGCGTTTCGTCGGTCAGCCACGCGATGATCGCGTCGGCCTGTCCCGTCATCAGCAGCGGACCGAGCGTGCCGGGGTCGGATTTGGTCAACGAGATATCCGCCTCGGACATGCCGTTGTCCGCCAACATCAGCGGCAGATAGACGTTGGATTCCGTGAACGGCGAGGTCGCGACGGATTTGCCCGCCAGATCGGCGACCGACGTAATGCCCTTGTCCGCGGTGGTGTAGAAGGCGTGCGGACCCATGTTAAAGATCGAGGCGACAGCAGTGACCGGGGCGTCTTCCATGGCGACGGCGCTCATCAGCGCGCCAATTCCGGCGCTGCCGATATCGGAAATTCCGGTGGCCAGCTTGGTAATCGCCTCGGATGATCCCCGGGCCGGTTCGATCGTCACCTCGAGACCCGCATCGGCGCAGATGCCTTGGGCGATGCAGAAATAGATCGGGGCCTTGTCGCCGCCGGGTAGCCAGTCGAGCTGGAAAGTGACCTTATCCTGCGCCATGGCAGTGCCGGCAAAGAACGAGACAGCGGTAACGCTGGAGGTCAATAGGGTGGTGATACGCATCAATGCGCCCTCTCTGTTTTGGATTTTTTGATTTTGGAGCAACGGTTTAGCATCGGTTTCACAATCTTTCTGCTCTCCTCGGGAGGAGCAGATGTTCAGGACTGTGAGCAATGTCAGGGCCGAAACCCCACCGCTTCTACTCGGGTCCAGTCAGCGCGAGATCGGGCAGACTGTCATTTAATTTTGCACGCAAGAAACAGCATTTCGCTGCGGTGCAGAAATTTTGTGCACTCTTTTTGTCATAAGACAATTTTCTAATCACTTCGTGACGACTAACGCCCGGTTGAGGGCCGTTGAGGGCCTGCTCGGCCACATCAGTTCTAGTCGGCGGGCTAGTCAGCGGATCGGCGTCGGCTTGGGCTGGTAACAGCCGTCAGAAATGCCATCGCCCCGACGTCGGCTGTGGCGATCTCCCAAAATCTCACTGACGATAGCGTGCTGCATTGCAGCATATGACGTCACGTTACACGAACTGTTGTCCGCTAATTTTCATCTGTGCATCCAGTCGACGGGAGAATGTATATGCAAAATGTCCCGTTTTTGACCGTGAATCACCAAGGGTTAGCGCAAACCCAGCACAAACTGGTGAGAATCACTGAGAGATTTTCCGATGGTCAAGTCTCCAATCCTGTCGCTGCGGCAGCAAACATGTGGTCGAAATCGGGCGGATAACAACCATCGGTGGCGCAATTTTGATCGATGCACGCTAATGAGGCAAAAAACTGCCGAAAATTGCCCAAAAAATTTAGATTACCCTTCAGAAAACTTGCTCGAATGAGGGGAACAGGGTACCCAACAGGATATAAAGTGTGTGCGAACGGTCTTTTTAGTCCTCCTGACGGCGATACGCAGGACTCAAAAGAAGGCGGTTCGAGTTGGGCCACCTGGTTCGACGAAGGTTACCGATCGCTGATTTGAGCGCGAGTGAGGTGCGAAATGAAGATTTCAAATTTTGAAGATATTGCGGTTGAGGCCGTTTTTTCTCCGGCTGTTGCAAAACCGAAAACCAAGACCGGGATCTATGCGCGGTATTTCAAGCGTGCCGGTGATTTGTTGATTGCTCTGATTGCGGCGCCTGTCATCGTTCCAGTGATCGCCGTGTTGTGGTTCTGGGTGCGTCGGGATGGCGGCTCCGGTTTCTTTGTTCAGGACCGTGTTGGTCTGGATGGCAAGGTTTTCCGTTGCCTGAAGTTGCGCACGATGGTTGTCGATGCCGAAAAGGTTCTCGAGGACATGTGTGCGAGCGATCCCGAGATCGCGCGGGAATGGAAAGTGAACCAGAAGTTGGCCAAAGACCCGCGGATCACCACCGTTGGCCGGTTCCTGCGTGCGACTAGCCTTGATGAGCTTCCGCAGTTCTATAACGTCGTGCGGGGCGAGATGAGCTTTGTCGGACCGCGTCCGTTTCTGCCGTCGCAACAGGCGGATTACGATCAGGCTGGCGGCCGTGCCTATTACGATGTGCGTCCGGGCGTGACCGGCCTGTGGCAGGTTTCCGGTCGTGGTGAGACGACCTTTATCGAGCGTGTGGACTTTGACGAAGATTACGTCGCTGATCTCTCGCTCAAGTCGGACATTCGTCTGCTGTTCCAGACTGTGGGTGTCGTTCTGAAAAAGACTGGCCACTAATCAGTCGAACTTCCAAGAAAAAGCCGGGCATTGCCCGGCTTTTTTGTTTTCCCTGCACGACCCTGGTACAAGGCTGACCCGGCCCTCAGGCCGAGTAGTTCAGGATCGGGGATAGCCAGCGTTCGGCTTCGGTCACGGTCATCCCCTTGCGGGCTGCATAGTCTTCGACCTGGTCACGCTCGACCTTGCCGACGCCGAAATAATAGCTGTCCGGATGGCCGATATAGAGGCCCGAAACCGACGCGGCAGGCCACATCGCATAACTCTCTGTGAGCGCGACGCCGGTAGCCGTCTCTGCGTCCAGCAGATCCCACAGCGTTGCCTTTTCCGTGTGGTCCGGCTGGGCGGGATAGCCGGGGGCCGGGCGGATGCCCTTGTAGGGTTCGCGGATCAGGTCCTCGGGTGCAAAGGTTTCATCGGCGTAGCCCCAGAGTTCGGTCCGGACAAATTCATGCATCCGTTCGGCAAAGGCTTCGGCAAAGCGGTCGGCCAGCGCCTTGACCATGATCGAGGAATAATTGTCATGCGCCGCGTCAAACCGGGCGGCGATGTCGTCCTCCTCGGGCCCGCAGGTGACCACGAACCCGCCGATGTAATCCTGCGGCGCGACAAAATCGGCCAAGGCAACATTCGGGCGGTTGTCTCGCTTGGCGGTTTGCTGGCGCAGAGTATGCAGCACAGCGCGGGTCTCAGCTCGATCCTCGCCAGTAAACAGGCGAATGTCGTCGCCATCGGCCGTCGCAGGCCAAAAGCCCACCACCGCTTTGGGCCGGAACCAGCCTTCGGTCACGATCTTCTCCAACATCGCCTGAGCATCGGCAAAGAGGCTCCGCGCGGCCTCGCCCTGTTTGGCGTCCTCGAGGATTGCAGGATACTGGCCCTTGAGTTCCCAAGTCTGGAAGAACGGCGTCCAGTCGATATAGCGCGCCAGTTCGGCCAGCGACCATTCCGCAAACGTCCGTGTCCCAAGGAAAGACGGAACCTTGGCCGTATAGCCGCTGAAATCGATCCGCAGTGCATTCGCGCGGGCGTCTGCCAGCGTCACGCGGGTCTTGCCTCGTTCGTCGCGCGCATGGCGGTCGGCGATATCGGCGTAGTCGGTGCGGACCTCGGCTTTGACCTCTTCGGCCCTCGACGACAGCAGCGACGACACCATGCCGACGGCACGGCTGGCGTCGGTCACATAAACTGCCTGACCGGCAACATACTTTGGCGCGATCTTGACGGCGGTATGGACCTTGGAGGTGGTCGCACCGCCGATCAGCAGCGGAATGTCGAAGCCCTCACGCTCCATCTCGGACGCCATATGCACCATTTCGTCCAAGGACGGCGTGATCAGGCCCGAAAGGCCGATGATATCGACGTTCTCGCGCTTGGCGGTTTCAAGGATTTTCGACGCCGGCACCATGACGCCGAGGTCGATGATTTCGTAGTTATTGCAGGCCAGTACGACGCCAACGATGTTCTTGCCGATGTCGTGGACGTCGCCCTTGACCGTGGCCATCAGGATCTTGCCCGCCGATTTCGCGGTGCCATCCTTTTCTGCCTCGATATAGGGGGTCAGGACGGCAACCGCCTGTTTCATCACGCGGGCGGATTTGACCACCTGCGGCAGGAACATCTTGCCCGCGCCGAACAGATCGCCGACGACGTTCATACCCGCCATCAGCGGCCCTTCGATCACGTCGAGCGGGCGGGTCGCGTTCTGCCGCGCCTCTTCGGTGTCGCCCTCGATGAATTCGGTGATCCCGTTGACCAGCGCATGTTCCAGCCGTTTTTCAACCGGCAATTCGCGCCAGGACATATCCTTTTCGCGGGCTTTGGCGCCGCCTTCGCCGCGGAATCGTTCGGCAACCTCGAGCATCCGTTCGGTGGCATCGGGACGGCGGTTCAGCACGACATCTTCGCAGGCGTCCCGCAGGCCGGGTTCGATTTCCGAATAGACCGCCAGTTGGCCCGCATTGACGATGCCCATATCCATACCGTTCTGGATCGCATGGTACAGGAACACGGCATGCATCGCCTCGCGCACCGGTTCGTTTCCACGGAACGAAAACGACAGGTTCGACACCCCGCCGGAAATGTGAACATGCGGCAGCGTCTCGGTGATCCGCTTGGTCGCGCCAATGAAATCCTTGCCATAGTTGTTGTGCTCTTCGATCCCGGTCGCCACGGCGAAGACGTTGGGGTCAAAGATGATGTCTTCGGGCGGAAATCCGACATCCTCGGTCAGGATTTTATAGGCGCGGGTACAGATGGCGACCTTGCGGTCTTCTGTATCGGCCTGACCGGTTTCGTCAAAGGCCATCACGACAACGGCCGCGCCGTAGCGGCGGCAGAGGTTCGCCTGACGGATGAACTGGGCTTCTCCCTCTTTCAGCGAAATCGAATTGACGATCGCCTTGCCCTGAATGCATTTCAGGCCCGCCTCCATCACCTCCCATTTCGAACTGTCGACCATAATCGGCACGCGGGCGATATCCGGTTCGGCAGCGATCAGGTTGACGTAATCGACCATCGCCTGCTGGCTGTCGATCAGGCCTTCGTCCATGTTGATGTCGATGATATTCGCCCCGGCCTCGACCTGCTGGCGGGCAACGTCGAGCGCGGCGGTATAGTCGCCATTGGTGATCAGTTTGCGGAACTTGGCAGAACCCGTCACGTTGGTGCGTTCACCCACGTTCACGAACGGAATATCGTTCGTCAGAACAAAGGGTTCGAGGCCGGACAGGCGCATCAGCGGCTGGATCGTCGGGATGGCGCGCGGTTTGTATTTCGCCACCGCCGCCGCAATCGCCGCGATGTGCTCGGGGGTCGATCCGCAGCAACCACCGACGACGTTCAAGAGACCGTCCTTGGCAAAGCCTTCGATCTGGCGGGCCATGGCGGCGGGGCTTTCGTCGTATTCGCCGAATTCATTGGGCAGACCGGCGTTCGGATAAGCGCAGACATTTGTGTCCGCGATGCCTGCAATTTCCGCCAGATGTTCGCGCATCGCATTGGCACCAAGGGCGCAGTTCAACCCGATCGTAAAGGGTTTCGCGTGACGGACCGAATACCAGAAGGCGGTCGGCGTCTGGCCAGACAGGGTGCGCCCCGACAGGTCGGTGATCGTGCCGGAAATCATCACCGGCAGAATGATCCCCTTTTCCTCGAATACCTCGTCGGCGGCAAAGATCGCGGCCTTGGCGTTCAGCGTGTCAAAGATCGTCTCGATCAGGATGATATCCGCGCCGCCATCAATCAGACCGTGGATCTGCTCTGCATAGGCAATCCGCAATTCATCAAAGGTTACAGCGCGATAGCCGGGGTTGTTCACGTCCGGACTGATGCTGGCGGTTCGGTTTGTCGGCCCCACCGCACCGGCGACAAAACGCGGGCGGCCATCCTCGGCGGTGGCGCGGTCCATCGCCCTGCGGGCCAGTTTGGCGCCAGCCACGTTCAGTTCATAGGCGCGGTCCTGCAGGCCATAGTCGGCCTGAGCGATGGTTGTCGAGGAAAACGTATTGGTTTCAACGATATCCGCGCCGGCCTTGGCGTAACGATAGTGGATTTCTTCGATTGCATCCGGCTGCGTCAGGTTCAGCAGATCGTTGTTGCCCTTTTGCGGCTTGTCCGAGTGGATGTGACACGAACAGCCTGCGCCATGTCCGTGATGATGCCCGTGGTCATGGCCGTGGCCATGGCCGGTAAAATCCTCTTCGGACAGGCCCAATTGCTGGATCTGGGTGCCCATCGCGCCATCAAGGATCAAAATCCTGTCGCGTGCAGCAGCCGCAAGACGGTCGAAAATTTTGGCGCGGATCGGTTTGGACATCGGCGGGCTCCTTTAAACAACCCGCGTGATACCTCTGGTTGCGAGATTAGTGAAATTCATCATCGTCATGATGATTATGAATTTCTTTCAGCTTTGCGCCCGCTCCCAAATCTCGAATTCTGCCGCGTGCCGATCCCGGAATTTCGACTCAACCTCGGGTGACAGTTTCGCCTCCATCACCGGAGAGACATTGAGCTGGTTCAGTTTGATCTTTTTCTTCAGACGCTTTTCCAGAAACCTCAGCATGAGGGGTTGGGCCTCATAGCGGAACAGATGCGTCACCGGCAGTTTGCCATCGGGCGGAGCCAGAAAATTGGCCTGCGAGCCCACCGCAGCAAAACGCGCGGGCCGGGTTTTGCAGTATTCCAGTACAAAATCGTCAAAGGTCAGGCCAAAGGTGCTATTGGGCTTGCCGCGCAACTCGTCGCGATGGCGATACCTATACCAGCTGGAGAGCCAGTCAACGGGATGGCGGACCACCGCGACTGTTTCAAAATCGGTCGAAGCCGGCTGGTCAATCAGCGAAGCAAGCACCCTGTGCATGCGCTGCAGAGGGGCATGTTTCAAATTCGGCGGGTCCCGCAATACGATTGCCGCGCGGGGCGAGAGCGCGCCCTCGAGTGCGGTGGTCCCCGTCTTGGGAACCGACAGTAAAACCAGTCTTTCCTGTAAGAAAACCAACATTTTGTTCTGAAACCCGATGTGCTGCGAGCAGCGTAAACCACTCTTTAACCAAAGGTATAGAGAGTGAATGGAAGAAATTTCTTGAAATGTTCTTGTTTTGATCTCATACATGGGAACAAGAGCAGAACAAATGCAACGATTGCCGCCCTAGGCAGGGTGTGGAATAAGGAGCCAAGCATGGCAACGGCAGATATTCTCAGCATGAACGACAAACGCACCGCCGACAAACAAAAGGCACTGGAATCAGCGCTGGCCCAGATCGAACGGCAGTTCGGCAAAGGGTCGATCATGAAACTTGGCAAGGACAGACCCGTCGCAGAGATCGAGTCGACCTCGACCGGGTCACTTGGGCTGGATATCGCGCTCGGCATCGGAGGTTTGCCAAAAGGGCGGATCATCGAGATCTTTGGTCCCGAATCGTCGGGCAAAACCACGCTGACCCTGCATGTCGTGGCTGAGGAACAGAAAAAGGGCGGTGTTTGCGCCTTTGTCGACGCGGAACACGCGCTCGATCCGCAGTACGCCAAGAAACTGGGCGTCAATCTGGACGAGTTGCTGATCTCGCAGCCCGATACCGGTGAACAGGCGCTGGAAATCGTCGATACGTTGGTGCGGTCCGGTGCGGTGTCTCTGGTTGTGGTCGACTCGGTCGCAGCGCTGACGCCGAAATCCGAACTCGAAGGCGATATGGGCGACAGCAGCGTCGGCGTGCACGCCCGCCTGATGAGTCAGGCGATGCGCAAATTGACCGGCTCGATTGCCAAGTCGAACTGTATGGTGATTTTCATCAACCAGATCCGGATGAAGATCGGCGTGATGTTCGGCAGCCCCGAGACCACCACCGGCGGCAACGCGCTTAAATTCTACGCCTCGGTACGTCTGGATATCCGCCGCACTGGTTCGATCAAGGATCGTGACGAGGTTGTGGGCAACTCAACCCGCGTCAAGGTCGTCAAGAACAAGGTCGCGCCGCCGTTCAAGGAGGTGGAATTCGACATCATGTATGGCGAAGGCATCTCCAAGACCGGCGAATTGCTGGATCTGGGCGTGAAGGCCGGTGTCGTCGACAAGTCCGGCGCCTGGTTCAGCTATGGCGACGAGCGGATCGGTCAGGGGCGCGAAAACTCAAAGAATTTTCTGCGCGAGAACACCGCGATCGCCCTCGAGATCGAAGATAAGATCCGCGCCGCCCATGGTCTGGATTTCCACATGTCCGACGACGACGGCGGATCGGACGACGATCTGGTCGAAATGTAAGGTCGGATCGGCCACACAGCATCCAAAAAAAAGGCCGGGCAGCCCCCGGCCTTTTGCATTAGACTTTACGCCGCTGGGTCAGGGGGCTATTCCACAACGGACTCTTTGACTGAAGGACCGCCATGACGAGCCTTGCCGATATCCGCTCTACTTTCCTGGGCTTTTTCGAACGTAACGGCCACACCGTCGTGCCGTCGTCGCCCTTGGTGCCGCGCAACGACCCTACTTTGATGTTCACCAACTCCGGGATGGTGCAGTTCAAGAACTGCTTTACCGGGGTAGAGCGCCGCGACTATGTGCGCGCAACGACTGCCCAGAAATGTGTGCGGGCCGGTGGTAAACATAACGACCTCGATAACGTGGGCTATACGGCGCGCCACCATACGTTCTTTGAAATGCTGGGGAACTTCTCCTTTGGCGATTATTTCAAGGAACAGGCGATCACCTTTGCCTGGGAATTGCTGACCAAGGATTTCGACATCCCCAAGGACAAGCTCTTGGTCACCGTGTACCACACCGATGACGAGGCCGCCGACATCTGGAAAAAGGTCGCTGGCCTTGAGGATCACCGGATCATCCGCATCCCGACCAAGGACAACTTCTGGCAGATGGGGCCGACCGGTCCCTGCGGTCCCTGTACCGAGATTTTCTTTGACCACGGCGAACATATCGCCGGTGGCCCTCCGGGCTCGCCGGACGAAGATGGCGACCGGTTCATCGAGATCTGGAACAACGTCTTTATGCAGAACGAACAGTTCGAAGACGGCTCGATGATCGATCTGGACATGCAGTCCATCGACACCGGCATGGGGTTGGAACGGATTGGCGCGCTCTTGCAGGGCAAGCACGACAACTATGACACTGACCTGATGCGCGCCCTGATCGAGGCTTCGGCGCATGCCACCTCGACCGATCCGGATGGAGCGGGCAACGTGCATCACCGCGTGATCGCCGACCACCTGCGTTCGACCTCGTTCCTGATTGCCGACGGTGTGATGCCGTCCAATGAGGGACGCGGCTATGTGCTGCGCCGCATCATGCGCCGCGCCATGCGCCATGCGCACTTGCTGGGTGCCAAGGACCCGCTGATGTTCCGTCTGGTGCCCGAGCTGGTCAAACAGATGGGCGTTGCCTATCCTGAACTGGGTCAGGCACAGGCGCTGATTTCGGAAACGCTGAAGGCGGAAGAAACCCGGTTTAAGACCACGCTCGATCGCGGTCTGAAACTACTGGATGACGAACTGTCGGGTCTGGACGAGGGTGCAGACCTGCCGGGCGCGACTGCGTTCAAACTCTACGACACCTATGGCTTCCCGCTCGACCTGACGCAGGACGCGCTGCGCGAAAAGGGCCGTGCGGTAGAAACCGCCGGCTTTGACGCCGCGATGGCCGAGCAAAAGGCCAAGGCGCGCGCGGCATGGTCGGGTTCGGGCGAGGCTGCCGATGCTTCGGTCTGGTACGATCTGGCCGACAAGTCGGGCACCAGCGAATTCTTTGGCTATGACACCGAAGTGGCCGAAGGCCAGATCGTTGCCGTGGTCAAAGGGGCTGACATCGCCACCGAGGCCAAGCAGGGCGAGGCTGTTCAGATCGTGGTCAACCAGACCCCGTTCTATGCCGAATCCGGTGGTCAGGTGGGCGATAGCGGTGTGATCAAGACCGACACCGGCACCGTCACCGTGACGGATACCAAGAAGGCCGCGGGCATCTTTATCCACATCGGCGAAGTGACCGAGGGCACCGTGTCCAAGGGCCAGCCGGCCCGTCTGGAGGTCGATCACGCCCGCCGCAGCGATATTCGCGCCAACCACTCGGCCACCCACCTGCTCAACGAGGCGCTGCGCGAAATTCTGGGCGCACATATCGCCCAGCGCGGGTCGCTGAACGCGCAGGACCGTCTTCGGTTCGACTTTAGCCACGGCAAGGCGATGACCGCAGAGGAAATCGCGCAGGTCGAAGCCGACGTGAACGCGATGATCCGCCAGAACAGCAAGGTCGAAACCCGGATCATGACGCCGGATGACGCCCGTGGTCTGGGTGCGCAGGCGCTGTTCGGCGAAAAATACGGTGACGAGGTCCGCGTTGTGTCGATGGGCCGCAAGGCCGCGTCGGGCAAAGGGCAGGGTGGCGACACCTACTCGATCGAACTTTGCGGTGGTACGCATGTCAAGCAGACTGGCGACATCGGCTTTTTCAAGATTTTGTCTGAAAATGCCTCGGCAGCAGGAATTCGACGAATCGAGGCATTGACTGGCAGTCATGCGCTTGCCGATGTGCAGGAGCATTTTGGTGTTCTGAACGATCTATCGGTCGCGCTGTTCGCAGTGCCGGCTGAAATGGTTAAACGCGTTCGTGATCTACAGGCTGAACGCAAAGCGCTGGCCAACGAAGTGGCGCAACTGCGCCGCGAACTGGCGATGTCCGGTGGCGCCAAGGCCGAAGAGCCCGCCAGAGAGATCAACGGCGTCGCGTTCAAGGCTCAGGTGCTGTCTGGCGTGACCGGCAAAGACCTGCCCGGCATCATCGACGAGATGAAGGCCAAGATGGGGTCGGGCGTCGTCCTGCTGATTGCCGATGCCGATGGCAAGGCGGCTGTCGCTTGCGGCGTGACCGCGGACCTGACAGGCAAGGTTTCGGCAGCCGACATCATCCGCGTTGTGACCCCCGAACTGGGCGGTAAGGGCGGCGGCGGTCGTCCGGATATGGCGCAGGGCGGCGGCGCATCGGTGGAAAACGCTACGGCAGCCATTGCAGCCGCCGAAGCCATCATCGCAGGAGCAAAATAATGGCAACGGCACTTTGGATCGCACACGTTCACGTCACGAACGAAACCGCCTATATGGAATATGCGAAACGCGCCACGGGCGCGATCGCTGACCACGGCGGCGTGTTCCTGTGCCGGGGCGGCGCCTATGAGCAGCTGGAAGGCAATGACCGCAAGCGCAACGTCGTGGCGCGGTTCCCCAGCCTTCAGGCGGCGCATGATTGCTATTATTCGGATGCTTACCAAGAGGCGCTGTCCTTTGCGAAGGGCGCGTCAGAACGCGACCTCGTGATCGTTGAGGAACTGGCCTAAGTCGCCCTGCGGGCGATGCCTCCGGCGGAGGTATTTATAGAAAGATGAAAAGGGGCGGTTGCGCCCCTTTTTGTTTGGTCGAAGAAAAAGGGGCCGCGCGGCCCCTTTTGTTTAGGTATTGAGGTCGTAGGCGCGTTCACCATGGACAGCGAGGTCGAGACCGTTGGTTTCGGTTTCTTTGTCGACCCGGATCCCGATCAGGGCACGGGTGATGAAGATCAGCGCAAAGGTGACAACGATGGTATAGGCGCCGACGATGGCAAGTGCACCCAGTTGTGCGATCCATGATCCGGCTCCGAGGACGGCAATCATGATCGTGCCAAAGATGCCGCCAATCCCGTGCACAGCGAAGACATCGAGCGAGTCGTCGATTTTGATCCGGTCGCGGATCAGGACGACGGCCTCCTGGCACAGAACCCCGGCGATACCGCCGATGATCAGGGCTTCGGCCGGGCCGACAGAGCCAGCCGCGGGCGTGATCGAGGCAAGGCCGGCAATGGAACCGGTAACGATCGAGACCATGGAAGCGCGGCCGAATTTGATCCGTTCCCACAGCGCCCAAGAGAGCGACGCGGCAGCAGCGGAGAGATGGGTGACTGTGATCGCCATCGCCGCCGAGCCGTTCGCGCCAAGCGCCGAGCCGCCATTGAAGCTGAACCAGCCGACCCAGAGCATCGATGCGCCGATAAACACCATGCCGGGGTTATGCGGCGGGGTATGGCGGGTTTTCCGCGGGCCGAGGACGATGGCAATCAGCAGCGCCGCGAGGCCAGCGGTTTCGTGCACTACGATCCCGCCGGCAAAGTCCACGGTACCGGATTCTCCAAAGATGCCGCCCGCCGCCAGAAAACCGCCACCCCAGATCCAATGTGTCACAGGCGCATAGACAGCCAGCATCCACAGCGACGAAAACAGCAGCACAAAGCCGAATGAAATGCGCTCGACATAGGCGCCGACGATCAGGGCCGGGGTGATGATGGCAAAGGTCATCTGGAAGGCGAAGAACAACACTTCGGGAATGGTGCCGAACAGCGTGTCCGCATCGACGCCGTTCAAGAACGCCTTGTCCAAACCGCCCCAGACTGCGCCCTCGCCACCAAAGGCGATGGAATAGCCAGCCACCAGCCAGAGCACCGACATCAAAGCAGCAAGGGCAAAGCAGTGCATAAAGACGCTCAGCACATTCCGCGCCCGCACGAGGCCGCCATAAAACAGCGCCAGTCCGGGCAAAGTCATGAATAGAACCAGGGCCGTTGCCACAAGGATCCAGGCGGTATCGCCACCGTTCATAGTCCCCTCCAAATTTGGGTTTTCCCATTCTTGGTGGGGCAAGAGCACTATTTAAGCTGCCAATGAAAGGGGCAGGGTGCTGAATAGGTGCCTAGAGAATGCGCAATTAGCAAATTGATTAAAAATTAAGCGAACAAAGGTCCGCTTTGTATAAAAAACAATCTAAACTGAAAGAAGTGCCTTTTGCAGCAGGGCGATGGCATGGCTGACCGACGCAGCCCTGACGTTCGCGCGACCGATTGCACCGAATTCTATCGTTTCAACCAGCGTTTGCGCCCCGTCGGTGATGCCGAAGCAGACCCGCCCCTCTGGTTTGTGATCAGAGCCGCCCGGACCAGCAATTCCGGTGATGGAAACCGCAATTCGTGCCGCAGAATTGCGCAACGCACCGAGGCACATTTCCCGCGCGACCTCTTCGGACACAGCCCCAACACGGTCGAGGGTGGCCTGCTGGACGCCCAGCATCGCCACCTTGGCTGCGTTGGAATAGGTGACAAAGCCGCGGTCTAGCACAGCGGAGGAGCCGGGAACCTCGGTGATTGCGGCACTGACCAGACCGCCGGTGCAGCTCTCTGCTGTAGCGATTTTCACGCCCTTGGCGGCGGCGGTCGCGACCAGAAATTCGGCGATCACATCAGCACCAAATGAGAAAACGCGGCCAGTGCGACAGTGACTAGGGCGGCAAAGACCCCGGCCCAGACATCGTCGAGCATCACGCCCAGGGCATCGCCGCGACGGTCTGCCCGGCCAACGAGCCACGGTTTCCAGATGTCAAACAGCCGGAAACAGGCAAAGGCCGCGACCCAGCCCGGCCACAGGCGCGTGACATCCGCCCCCATCATCGACGCTCCGAACATGACCGGGAACAGCGCGATCCATTGTCCAACCAATTCGTCGATCACCACCTCTGACGGGTCATGGTCGGCCAGATCGGCGATATAGCGGTTGGTGAAGTACCAGCCCTTGAAGAAAGCGGCGATCGTCGCGAGGCCAAACAGCCAGATGCCGCCGATCTGATAGACCGCCCAAGCCAAGGGCAGCGCGGCCAGCGACCCCCATGTGCCCGGGGCCGGACGCAGGAGTCCTGCATAAAACACAGTGACGGCGAGTTTTGTCAGGACTTTCATGCTTTCACCAATGTTGCGGTTGCGATTGCGGCAATGCCCTCTTCGCGGCCTGTGAAACCCAAACGTTCGGACGTCGTTGCCTTGACGCTTACGCGATCCACGTCGAGCGCCATGATACGGGCCATTTCGCTACGCATCGATGCGGCATGTGGGCCGACCTTTGGGCGTTCGCAGATCAGGGTACAGTCCACGTGGGTAATCGCAAAGCCCAACTCGCGGGCCAGCGCGCAGGCATGTTCGAGGAAGATATGGCTGGGCGCACCTTTCCACTGCGGATCGCTGGGCGGAAAATGCTGGCCAATATCCCCCCGCGCGAGAGCGCCGTAAATCGCGTCGGTGACTGCATGCATCCCTACGTCGGCGTCGGAATGACCCTTGAGCCCGTGGGAGTGCGGAACCTTGACACCGCAGAGCCAGACGTGGTCTCCGGGCTCAAACGCATGCACATCAAAACCATTACCGGTACGAATATCCATTTGGGTCCTCAGTCGTTCTTCGGCGCGGGCGAAATCCTCCGGGCCGGTGATTTTGAAATTGGCCTCATCGCCGGCGACAATCGCCACGCTCAGGCCAGCGGCGCGGGCGACCTCGACATCGTCGGCGGCCGAGCCGCGATGGGCGCGATGTGCGGCCAGAATGGCGGGGAACTGAAAGCCTTGGGGTGTTTGCGCGCGGTAGAGGTTGCTGCGGTCGCGCGTGCCGCTGACCACGCCATCCGTCCCCAGCCAGAGAGCATCGATAACCGCAAGCGCGGGGGCCGCGCCAGGGGCCGTTTCGAGCGCGTCGAGCACACGGCAGATCACCGCGTGTGGCACCAAGGGCCGGGCTGCGTCGTGGATCAGTACTCTGTCCGGCGGCCTCCGGGTCAGGGCCTCTAGACCGGCACGCACGGAGGCATCCCGCGTTGCGCCACCGGGAACGCACAGACAGGCCGGAAACTCGGCTGCGCGGTGCATGTCGTCGGGATGCAGAACGATCACGATCTGGTCGCAGGATGCAAAGCGGTCCACCGTATGGGCCAGAACGCTCCGCCCCGCCAGTTCGCGCCATTGCTTCGGCACGTCGCCCTCCGCGCGAAGTCCTCGTCCTGCTGCTACGATCAATGCCGCGGTGGTCATACTGGCTCCTTTTGGCTGGCTCTACCGCGAGGGTCTGCGGGCGGCAATACAATCCTGATGCAGAGCTAGGCGAGTTGCACAAAATTTCATCACATCTGACAATTTGCTCAAAATTGGGCGCATTGTCCGTTGTGGCTGTTACATTGGGCGATTAAGTCTGTGACGAACGCCCAACAAATGAGCAATGAACCCGTGCCGCTAAGCGAATCTCTTACCATTGGTGATGTCACCCTCGCGCCAGCCGTCGCCTTGGCGCCGCTGGCTGGCATTACCGACCTGCCGTTTCGGCAATTGGTGGGGAGTTTCGGGGCAGGATGGGTGGTGTCCGAAATGGTCGCCAGTCAGGAAATGATCCAAGCCAAACCCGGTGTGCGCGAAAAGGCCGAACTCGGCTTTGATCAGACCAACACGGCGGTCCAACTGGCCGGTCGAGAGGCCTATTGGATGTCCGAGGCCGCGAAACTGGTGCAGGACAACGGCGCCAGAATGATCGATATCAACATGGGCTGCCCCGCCAAAAAGGTGACCAACGGGTATTCCGGTTCGGCCCTGCTCAAGGATCTGGATCACGCGCTGACATTGATCGAGGCGGTGGTTCAGGCTGTCGATATTCCTGTGACGCTGAAAACCCGTCTGGGCTGGGATGACGCGCTGCTCAATGCCCCAGTATTGGCCAAACGCGCCGAGACCGCCGGCATCCGGTTGATCACCATCCATGGTCGGACCCGTTGCCAGTTCTACAAAGGCAGCGCAGATTGGGCCGCTATCCGCGCGGTCAAGGACGCGGTGTCGATCCCCGTGATCGCCAATGGTGACATCACGGATACCGCCAGCGCCCAAACGGCCCTGACGCAATCGGGGGCAAATGGCGTGATGATCGGCCGCGGTGCTCAGGGGCGGCCATGGGTTCTGGCAGAGGTTGTCGCAGGACTGACAGGGGCGCAAAGCCCGAAAATTCCAACAGGAAAAGATTTTATCGACATGGTCGCAACGCATTATGACGCGATGCTGGGCTTTTACGGCTTGGAATTGGGCGCAAAGGTCGCCCGTAAACATTTGGGGTGGTATATGGATACGGTGGGGACAACGACCGGTCTGCGGCGTGCGGTTTTGACGGCTGCCACCTGTGTCGAGGTCCAGACTCTGTTGCCGGATGCGCTGACACCTGAACAGGATGTAGCAGCATGAGCATCGCGGATCAGAACCTGTGGAATTCGATTCCGGTTCCGGCGCTGCTGCTGAGCGAGGATGACCAGATCATTGATCTCAATCCCTCGGCCGAGAGTTTTCTGAACCTGTCGTCCAAGGCGCTGCTGGGATTCAGTGTCTGGGACAAGGTGATGATCAACGCGCCGCTGGAAGAAGCCTATCAGCGGGCGAAAACCAACCGCTCGTCGCTCTTTGTGAACGATGTCGACGTCGGATCGGGCGAACGGCCGCCGATCCTGTGCAACATCCAGTTTGCGCCGCTTCAGGGTACCCTCAGCCATATGGTGATGATCGTTTCCCCGCGCGAAGTCGCCAGCCGGATGACCGTCAACCTATCTTCGGGCAAGGCCGCAAAATCGGCGATTGGTATGGCCGAAATGCTGGCGCATGAAATCAAGAACCCGCTGGCCGGGATCACGGGCGCGGCGCAACTCTTGTCGATGAACCTGTCGAGCGAAGATCAGGAATTGACCGATCTGATCGTGGACGAATGCCGCCGGATCGTGAAACTACTCGAACAGGTAGAACAGTTCGGCAACCTGCGGCCCCCGGCGCTGAAACCGGTGAACATCCATGATGTGCTGGACAGGGCGCGGCAGTCGGCCAGCGTGGGTTTTGGTGCCCATATGCTGTTTATCGAGGATTATGATCCCTCCCTGCCGCAGACGATGGCCGATAGCGATCAGCTCTTGCAGGTATTTCTCAACCTGCTCAAGAACGCGTCGGAGGCTGGCAGGCAGGGCGGTTCGATCCGGCTGCATACGTTCTATGACCCGTCGTTGCGGGTGCGTCGGCCAGATGGCACTCACGCGCGCCTGCCGCTGCAAATCGAGATTATCGATGACGGCCCGGGTATCCCGGCAGAGATCGCGGCGGATGTCTTTGAACCCTTTGTGTCCGGCCGCGAGAATGGCACCGGGCTCGGACTCGCCCTCGTGTCTAAATTGATTGCCGACGTCGGCGGCTGGATTTCGGTGGACTCGATCCCCGGACGGACGGTGTTCCGCATATCCTTGCCGCTGGCCCCAAAGACTATTGAACATATTGATGGAGACCAGTGATGGACGGAACAGTATTAGTCGCTGATGATGATCGCACGATCCGCACTGTATTGACGCAGGCTCTGACCCGCGCGGGATGCAAGGTCCACGCAACCTCGTCTCTGGTAACGCTGATGCGCTGGATCGAAGAGGGCAAGGGCGATCTGGTGATCTCGGACGTGATCATGCCGGACGGGAACGGTCTGGAACAATTGCCGAAAATTTCCGCCACGCGGCCCGGTCTTCCGGTGATCGTGATCTCGGCGCAAAATACCATCATGACCGCCATTCAGGCGGCCGAGGCCGAAGCCTACGATTACCTGCCCAAACCCTTTGACCTGCCCGATCTGATGAAGCGCGCGGCCCGCGCCCTCGAGGTCAAGCGGCGTGCGCCCGCCCCGCGGGCAGAGGCTGCGGATCGGTCTGGCGATCTGCCCTTGGTAGGGCGGACCCCGGCGATGCAGGCGCTATACCGTCTGGTTGCACGGGTGATGAACACGCCGCTGCCCGTGCTGATCACCGGCGAGAGTGGCACCGGAAAATCCCTGATCGCCAAGGCCGTGCACGATCTATCCGACCGGCGCGGCCAGCCGTTTGTGGTGGTTTCTGCTGCCGACCTTCAGGGCATGGACGGTCCTTCGACGGTTCTGGCGCGTGCCAAGGGCGGCTCGATCCTCTTTGACGAGGTTGGCGACATGTCCGACGATACGCAGGCGCGGATCGTGCGGATGCTCGACACGCTGGGCGAGAACGCCCCGCGCATCATGGCGACCAGTCAGGGCGACCTGATGGGCCA
The DNA here is from genome assembly GCA_937864535.1 of uncultured Paracoccaceae bacterium. Taxonomy (GTDB): domain Bacteria; phylum Pseudomonadota; class Alphaproteobacteria; order Rhodobacterales; family Rhodobacteraceae; genus Marivivens. Next base: position 270,373 of record CALMJS010000017.1, on the reverse strand, counting down.
GATGGAAAACGGCGATTTCCGCTCTGATCTGTTCTATCGTCTGTCCGGGGTGACGGTGTCCGTACCGGCCCTGCGCGAACGGGTGGACGATATTTCGCTGCTGGCCGAGCATTTCCTGACGCGGGCCGAGAGAGACGGCATGCCGCTGCGCAGGCTGTCGACGGCAGCACTGGATCTGGCGCGGGCCTATAGCTGGCCGGGGAACGTGCGGCAGTTGGAAAATGCCATGCGCCGTCTGGTCGTCACTGCCGCCGAAGAAGAGATTTCCCGCGTGGAAATGGAATCCATCCTGCAAAACCAGCCCGCGATGGAGCCGCTGCGGTCTGGCGATGCCGGAGACAAGCTCTCGGCCTCGGTCAACAAACATCTGCGGCGCTACTTTGATCTGCATGGCGGGGTATTGCCGCCGCCGGGTCTCTATCAGCGGATTTTGCGCGAAGTCGAGACCCCGCTGATCGAGATCGCACTGGATGCGACTGGCGGCAATCAGGCAAAATGTGCCGATTTACTGGGGATCAACCGCAATACTTTGCGCAAGAAGATCACAGAGCTGGATATTCGCGTGACACGGCGCCGCAAGCTGATGTAAATTCGCCACATAACAGTTGCGGAAGAGTCGCAGTTAGCGCCAACTTCCGCACAAATGCGGTGGCGGGGTGACCCGCAAAACATCAGGGCAGGCAGTGAGGCAATCGCTGATCGTGGTGCTGGTTAGCCGGTTCAGCCGGTGGCAGCGAAGGCGTTCTGTGCAGAACGCATCGACTTTGGGCCTTGTGGTTCTGGGGCCGGCTTTGGTTGGCCTGACCTATTATGTTCTCGGGCCGCTGGATCAGGGTAGCGACGACAATCTCATGCGGCTGACGCTGCTGGTGGATTTCGTCTATATCCTCACCGTCGCCGCGCTGGTTCTGGGACGGCTGGCGCGCATGGTTGCGGCGCGGCGTGCCCGGTCGGCGGGGTCACGGTTGCACCTGCGGCTGGTGGGCGTTTTCGTCCTCTTGTCCTTGATCCCGACGGTTCTGGTCGCTGTCTTTGCCGTTCTTACGATCAACATCGGTCTCGAAGGCTGGTTCTCTAGCCGCGTCGGCAATGTGCTGAACAATTCCTTGGCGGCGGCTCAGGCCTACAAGGAGGAACATCGGCGCGAACTGACCCGCGATGCACAGGCGATCGCGGATTATCTGAACGCCAAACGCCAAGAGACGCCCTTTATGTCCGATGGCGAAGTCCGAGAGGCGCTTGCCGACATTCAGGGCACTATAGATCGCAGCCTGAACGAAGCCTTTGTCATCGACGGCTCCGGCGCCTATCGCGCCCGCGCCGTTGGGTCCTACCAGTTCGATATGGAGCCCTTGACCGCGGATCAGATCGCCGAGGCGCAGGCCAAGGGTGTCCTGCTGATCGAAGACTGGGAAAATCACGAATTCCGGATTGTCCTGCCTCTCAAGAGCTTTCTCGACCGTTATCTCTATACCAGCCGTCCGGTGGATGGCGAAATTCTGCAATTGCTGGATGAAACGCAGGAAACGGTGGGGCTGTATAACCAGATCGAAAACGATCGCGGTCGGCTGTTGTTCGAATTCGGTCTCTTGTATCTGGGGTTTGCGGTAATCCTGATCCTCGCGGCCAGCTGGCTGGGTATGTGGTTTGCCGAGCGGCTGTCGCGTCCCGTGGGGCGGCTGGTGTCCGCCTCGCAAAGGGTTGGGCAGGGCGATCTGGACGTCCGCGTCTACGAGGAGCCGGGGGACGATGAAATTGCCCAATTGGGCCGCGATTTCAATACGATGATCACCCAGCTAAAGAAACAGCGGGGCGAATTGCTGGACAATACCGCCCAGATCGAAGAGCGCGGTCGCCTATTCGACTCGGTGCTCAGTTCGATCACCTCCGGCGTTGTCGGACTCGATCCGGACGGCTGCGTGACCTTTGCCAATCGCTCGGCGCGGCGATTGCTGGATATGACAGGGCCGCTGCGCGATGTGCCGATCGGGGTCGCCGTGCCGGAGTTCGGCGCGACCTTTGACAGTCTGCTGACCGAAGGGCGCGAGGTGGTCCAGGCCCAGGTCAATCTGATCCGGTCCGGACATCAGGAAACGCTGCTTGTGCGCATGGGGACACGCCGCACCGAGACCAAGGACCTGGAAGGCTACGTTGTGGCCTTTGACGATGTGACCGATCTGGTGACGGCGCAGCGCACCGCAGCCTGGGGGGATGTGGCACGCCGGATCGCCCACGAAATCAAAAATCCCCTCACGCCGATCCAGCTGTCGGCGGAACGGATCAAACGCAAATTCGCGCCGAAACTGGGAGAGGACTCGGATACGCTCGAGCAGATGACAGATGTCATCGTGCGCCAGACCGACGCGCTCCGCCACATTGTCGATGAATTTTCGCTGTTCGCCCGCATGCGGGAGCCGGTCAAGGTCAGCCACGACCTGACAGCATTGCTGCGTGATGCGGTCACGCTCCAAGAGGCTGGTCAGCCGGATGTGACCTTTGGCTTTGACGCGCCTGCTGGACCAGTTATGGCGGACCTCGATCCGACGATGATTGGTCAGGCCCTGACAAACCTGATTAAGAATGCCGGTGAAGCCATTGAAACCAGAAAAGAAAAGACAGATTTCGAAGGTCGTGGCGAAATCCGGATTGCAATGGCCATGAGCGGTGCGATTGCCCGGATCACGATTTCCGATAACGGGATCGGACTACCACAGGACCGCGGACGATTGTTCGAACCCTATGTGACGACCCGCGAAAAGGGCACCGGCCTAGGCCTGCCCATTGTGAAGAAAATTATCGAAGACCACGGCGGCCTGCTGCAACTGCACGACGCCGATACCTATGATGGGACGGGCCATTTCGGGGCCTGTGCCGTGATCGAACTGCCGGTTCAGGTGCCCGCCAGCGCACCGGCAAAAGCGCAAGAGTGAGAACACCATGAGCGACATTCTGATTACCGACGATGAACGTGATATTCGCGAACTGATTTCCGACATTCTGCGTGACGAAGGGTATTCCACCCGACTGGCGGCCAATGCCGATCAATGCATGGCCGAGATCGGCAAGGAAAAGCCGGCGCTGATGATCTTGGATATTTGGCTGAAGGACAGCCATATGGACGGGATCGACATTCTCAAAAAGGTCAAGCGCGATCACCCCGATATCCCGATTGTCATCATTTCCGGGCATGGGAATATCGAAATCGCCGTCGCGGCGATCAAGCAGGGTGCCTATGACTTTATCGAAAAGCCGTTCAATATCGACCAGTTGCTGGTCGTTATCCGCCGCGCGATGGAGGCTTCGCGTCTGCGTCGGGAAAACCAGCAGCTCAAACGCGGTGAAACTCCGCCCGCCGATATGCTGGGCGACAGCGCGGCGTTTCGGCTGCTGAAAACGCAGTTGGACAAGGTCACGAAATCCAATGGCCGGGTGATGCTGACAGGCGGGCCGGGTTCGGGCAAGGAAATGGCCGCCCGCTATATCCACGCCAATTCGAACCGCGCCACAGCCCCGTTTATCGTTGTCGCATCGGCCTCGATTGATCCCGACCGGATGGAGGACGTGCTGTTCGGCCGTGAGGGCGGCGAGCGTGGAATTGAACAGGGCCTGCTGGAACAGGCGAATGGCGGGGTCGTCTATTTTGACGAAATCGCCGATATGCCATTGGGAACCCAGTCAAAAATCCTGCGGGTACTGGTGGACCAGACCTTTACCCGCGTCGGCGGCAACGACAAGATTCAGGTCGATTTGCGGGTGATCACCTCTACGACCCGCGACCTGACCCAAGCGATCGAGGCCGGTCACTTCCGGCAGGAACTCTACCACCGTTTGAATGTGGTGCCGATTGCCGTACCGACGCTGGAAGAGCGTCGCGAGGACATTCCGGAACTGGCCGAACATTTCATCGCCCACCTGAACCGCACGCAGGGCCTGCCTCTGCGCGAACTGGCCGAGGATGCGCGGGCGATGCTGCAAACGATGCACTGGCCGGGGAACGTTCGGCAGCTAAAGAACGTGATTGAACGCGTGCTGATCTTGGGGGACTCGGTTGCCCCGATCTCGGCCAAGGAGCTGCCCGCCGAAGAGGAACGCGGGTCCGATGAAGGCCGTGTCGTCCTGTCCGGTGCGCTGGCGACCCTGCCGCTGCGCGAGGCCCGCGAGCTGTTCGAGCGCGAATATCTGCTGACCCAGATAAACCGTTTCGGCGGCAATATCAGCCGAACAGCGTCCTTTGTCGGGATGGAGCGGTCCGCGCTCCACCGTAAACTGAAATCGTTGGGTGTGGTGACCACATCGAAATCAGGGGGACGGATCGCGCATTTGTCCGAAGAATTCGAAGACGAGGATATCGACTAGGCCACCAGCAGGACAGCCGTCAACCGGCGTAGATTGGCCTCGGAGATGTCGTCGATTTGTTCCTCGGACAAATCAAAGACGTCTTTGAGGACAAAATACGGTTCCGGCCCGCAGGCCGCGGCGACGGATTGGACGATATAGTTGAACCGATCGCCCAGACGGGATTTCGCAGGAGACAGGGCCATCTCGATCAAGGGAACCCTGCGGTTGCCACGAGGTTGCGTTTTGACGTCTCCGGCGCGGGCGATCTGTTCATGCCCCTTGGCGATGAACAGGCGATATCCGGCTTCGTTCCGCCGAACAAAATCAACCATGATCCGATGCGCCTCGACCACGCGGTCGACCGGATCGCCTAATCCGATCGTCCTGCGGGAAAATTCGTCGAGAAAGGCTCCGTCGTCGCCCATATCAAGGGCAAGGATCGCTTCGAGCTTGAGCGCTTCGGGATCAGAAAAATAGCGATAGGCGGTTGCGGTTGAAATGCCCGCCGCTGCTGCTACAGTCGCGACGGTCAGGTTGCTATTCTTCGACATCTGGTCACGGGCAGCAGCCAGCAAGAGACTTCTGGTTCTGGCTTTCTGGCCGATACGCCCCGAGGACATCACTTGTGACCGATAATTTTCTGACATGCCCAAGTCCATGATGTTATATCAAATTCATTCTAATAGATTTCAATATATTAGACGCGGGTCAGGCTTCCTATCAACCCAGAGATGCAAGAATGACGTCTCATAAGAGGCCGATTATTGACGATGTGGCGGTCCCGTGCGACAGCTAGGCGCGAAACACGCGGAAGGTTCGACATGAAGGTCATTATTTGCGGGGCAGGTCAGGTCGGTTGGCAAATTGCGCGGCACCTGTCGTCAGAGAAAAATGATGTCACGGTTGTGGACAATAACGTTGAACTGATCCGCAGGGCGACCGAAACGCTGGATGTGAACGGTGTGACCGGCAACGCCTCTTATCCCGATGTTCTGGAACGCGCCGGAGCGCGCGATGCGGATATGATCATCGCGGCGACCCATTCGGACGAGGTGAACATGGTCACCTGTCAGGTCGCGCATTCCGTGTTCTCCGTTCAGCGCAAGATTGCCCGCATCCGTGCGCAGAACTATCTGGCGACGATCTATTCCGATCTCTACCGCCGCGATCATATGCCCATCGATGTGGTGATCAGCCCCGAGCTCGAGGTGGCCGAGGCCGCTCTTCAGCGGCTTGCCGCGCCGGTAGCCTTTGATACCGAAGCGTTTTTCGGTGGAAAGGCCCAGTTGATCGGTATCACCATCGACGAAGATTGCCCGGTGATCAGCACGCCGCTGCGCCAACTGACCGATCTGTTTTCGACCCTGCAGGCCATCGTGGTCGGTATCCGGCGTGACGGTACGCTGTTTGCGCCTGCGCCGGGCGATCAGATTTTCCCCGGGGACAATGTCTATCTCTTTGCCCGTACAGAGGACGTGAACCGCACGTTCGAGGTCTTTGGCAAGACCAACTCCAAGCAAGAGCGCGTGGTGATCATCGGCGGCGGCAATGTCGGTCTTGCCGTGGCCAAGGCGCTGGAGGGGCGCACCGACCGGGTCCGGGTCAAGATCATCGAACGCGACCGAAGCCAGGCCGAAATCGCGGCGGATTCGCTCGACCGGACGATTGTGCTGCACGGCGACGGCATGAGCTCGGACCTGCTGGAAGAGGCCAATATCGCGACGGCTGACGCTGTTTTGTCTGTGACCGATGACGATAAAACCAACATGCTGGTCTCTGTCCGCGCCAAGGCGCTGGGGGCAAAGATGGCAATCTGTCTGACGAACGATCCGACCTTGGTGCCGCTCATGGGGCCGCTCGATATCGACGCCTACATCAACCCCCGTGCCACAACCGTGTCGTCGATCCTGCGCCACATCCGCCATGGCCGTGTACGTGCCGTTTATTCCATTGGCGATGCCGAGGCTGAAATGATCGAGGCGCAGGTTCTGGGTACCTCGCCGATTGCGGGAGAAAAGGTCCGCGATATCGCCTTCCCCGAAGGGGTGTTGGTAGGCGGGATTTTGCGTGATGGCGTCTATCACAAACCCATGGGGAATCTGCGGATCGAAGAGGGCGATGTGATCGCGCTGTTCACCATGTCGACCGATGTGCCAGAGGTCGAACGCCTCTTGCAGGTCTCGATCGATTTCTTCTGATCCGACATGTTCCAGCGTCTGACAACCCTGCCGTTTTTCGTTCTGTTGATGGGCATTTCAGCCCTCGCGATGCTGGTTCCGGCCATCCATGCGGTTGTGAATGTCAACTATCTGGTTGCGCGGACATTTCTCTATTCTGCCATCCTTGTATCGCTGCTCACCACGCTGATCGGGGTTTCGACCTGGGGGCGCGCGCCGCGCCGGATGGCGCGCAGCCACCTGATTACCCTGTTGGCGGCCTATCTGGTGCTGCCGGTATTATTGGCGATCCCGTTCTACGAGGCGCACGGGCGCACGACGTTTTTCGACGCGTGGTTCGAAATGGTCTCGGACTTCACGACCACCGGATCGACGCTCTATGACAGCCCGTGGCGTTTGGCGTCTTCGCTCCACCTGTGGCGGTCGCTGGTCGGCTGGCTGGGCGGATTGTTTTCGTGGATCACAGCCGTGGCGATTCTGGCGCCGTTGAACCTCGGTGGGTTCGAGGTCCAATCCGCCGCTGCCCCCAGCGGGCAAATGCGCAGCTTTGTCCAGATTTCCCGCGTGGCGAACACATCAGAGCGGCTGGCGATTTTCGCGGGTCGTTTGGCGCCGATCTATGTCGGCCTGACGGCGGTACTATGGCTGGGCCTGACCTTGGCCGGGGACCCGCCGTTCATCGCGCTGTGCCATGCGATGGGCACCTTGTCGACCTCTGGTATTTCGCCGGTTGCAGGGCTCTACTGGGCCAAGAGCGGGTTTGTCGGCGAGGTTATGATCTTTGCGTTCATGGTTTTTGCGGTATCCCGTCTGACCTTTAGCCGTGACACCTACGCGACAGAGCAGCGCAACCTGTTCAAGGACCCCGAGATCCGGCTTGCCGGGCTGTTGTTGGTGGTGGTGCCGGCCTTTTTGTTCCTGCGCCATTATCTGGGCGAGGTCGAGCGCCACGAGATCGAAGGGTTCTGGATGGGGCTATCCGCGCTCTGGGGCGGGGTGTTTACCGTCATGTCGTTCATGACCACCACAGGGTACGAGTCGCATTATTGGGTGACGGTGGCGAACTGGTCAGAGCTGTCCAGCCCCGGCCTGGTGCTGGTCGGCTTGTCCCTGATCGGGGGCGGGATCGCGACGACGGCGGGCGGTGTCAAATTGCTACGGGTCTATGCGCTCTACCGGCATTCCGAACGCGAACTGGAACGCATGGTACATCCGTCGTCCGTCGGCGGTTCAGGTCAGGCCGCGCGGCGTATCCGCCGTCAGGGCGCGCAGATTTCATGGGTGTTCTTCATGCTCTTTGCGCTGTCGATATCGCTGGTCATGGTGCTGTTGTCGTTGACCGGCGTGCAGTTCGAGAGTGCGGTCGCGCTGTCCGTTGCGGCGCTGTCGACCACCGGTCCTCTGGCAGAGGTGGCAACGGATGCGCCCATCGCCATTTCCGGTATTCCGCCCGCAGCCAAGGTGATCCTCTCACTCGCGATGGTTTTGGGACGCCTCGAGGCGTTGGCGATCATCGCTCTGCTGAACCCGGATTTCTGGCGCAAGTAAATGGTGTGCCATTTGGTTGATTTTGGGGCTGGAATCTCGCCAAACTGTTGGACATACTCAGCCTCAATGTCGGCTGATCCACAGCCGCAAGAACAACAAGAAGGAGCACGCCAATGGCGGCTGACAAACAAAACCTTCAGGACGCTTTCCTTAACCATGTTCGCAAGGCAAAGGTTCCGGTAACGATCTTTCTCGTGAACGGCGTCAAACTGCAGGGGGACATCACCTGGTTCGATAGTTTCTGCGTCCTCTTGCGCCGCGATGGCAAATCGCAGCTGGTGTACAAGAGCGCGATTTCGACCATCATGCCCGCCTCTCCCATCAGCCTCTACGACGGCGAAGAGTAAGACATCATGGAAACCGACAGGCCCGCAACCCGGGCCTGGGTGCTTCACCCGGATATCCGTACCGATCGTGAACGGCGGGCTGCTGGCCCGGCGCTCGAAGAAGCTGTGTCGCTCGCTGCGGCCCTGCCTGCGTTGGAGGTGATCGGATCGGAAATCGTTCCGCTGCCCAAGCGCCACGCCGGGATGCTGTTCGGGTCGGGCAAGATCGAAGAAATCAAGACCCGCTTGGCCGAGAATGAGGCCGAACTCGTGCTGATTGACGGGCATGTGACCCCGGTTCAGCAGCGCAACCTCGAAAAAGAATGGGGCGTCAAGATTCTGGATCGCACCGCGCTGATCCTCGAAATCTTTTCCGACCGCGCCCGCACCCGCGAGGGCGTTCTACAGGTCGAAATGGCCGCGCTCTCCTATCAACGCAGCCGTCTGGTGCGGGCATGGACCCACCTTGAACGGCAGCGGGGCGGATTTGGCTTTGTCGGCGGTCCGGGGGAAACCCAGATCGAGGCCGACCGCCGCGCCATCGACGATCAACTGATCAAGCTGAAGCGTCAGTTGGACCGCGTGGTCAAAACCCGCGTGCTCCATCGCGCGGCGCGGGCCAAGGTGCCGTTTCCGATTGTGGCGCTGGTCGGATATACGAACGCGGGAAAATCTACGCTGTTCAATTATCTGACCGGAGCGGAGGTCTTCGCCAAGGACATGCTCTTTGCGACACTGGACCCGACGATGCGCCGGGTTGTGCTGCCGACCGACGACGAGGTGATCCTGTCGGACACCGTGGGGTTCATTTCGGACCTGCCGACGGAACTTGTCGCCTCGTTCCGGGCTACGCTCGAAGAGGTGCTGGACGCCGATCTGATCGTGCATGTCCGCGACATCAGCCACCCGCAGACGCAAGAGCAAGCGCAGGATGTACGCAAAATCCTGACCAGCCTCGGCGTCTCTGAAACCGCGCCGACCATCGAGGTCTGGAACAAGGTCGATCTGCTGGCGGAAGACGACGCCGAAGCCGTGCGCAATCAGGCGCTACGCGCCGAAGACCATTTTGCGATTTCGGCGGTGACCGGCGAAGGCTTGGGCATCCTGCTGGAAGCGATTTCCGCCAAGTTGCGGCCTGCGCAGATCACCGAAGTTCTGACTATGCCGTTCTCGGCTGGCAAGGCGCGCGCCTGGCTGTTCAAAGAGGGTGTGGTTGAAAGCGAAGAGCAGACCGAAACCGGGTATCGCATCAAGGTGGTCTGGACAGAGGTCCAGCAACAACGGTTCGCCAAACTCTGATCCCGCGAGGGGGGCGCTGCCCCCCGCCTGCATTGCAGGCTCCCCCCGAGGTATTTTCGGAAAGATGAAAGCCGCGGTGCGGCCTATGGGGCGGGCGCGAGATGCGTCACACCGACAGCGGCGGCGCGGGCCAATGACGGATCGAGCGACATCGGGATATATTCCCCACGCCGCCACAGTTCCCCCAGATCGTCATAATACCGGCTGAGCGGGTGGCCAGATTGGCCGGTCGAGATCACAAACACCGAACTGTCGGGGTCCGCAAAGTCATAGACGCCCCGATAGCCTGCGGCCATGACATTGGAGAGCGGAGCGGCGGATTGGCCGCCCGTCAGGCCCCGCATCAAGGTGCTGTCGCCCCCAGAGGTGGATTGTTCGATGTTGAGCAGCCACGAGAACAGTGTTGAGCCGCCAAGGGCCGGATGGATATGCGTGGCGCGGTGGGCATCGCCCCAGCGCAGAGCCTCGACGGCGGAGCCCTGGGTTTCGGCAATCCAGATCAGGGCCTGATCGAGGGCGTCGCGGGCGATGTCTGCGCAGGTTTCCTGCGGTGCGGACTGCAGGATATCGCACCAGGCCGCAGCACCGTCAACGTTCCGATAGACCCGTTCGATGAAGATCGGATCGACCTGCGTCAGGCTATCGGCCAGCGCGCCGAGTTCATCCCGCACCAGGCGATCCTGAAGCGCGCGCATCCAGGCTGCGTAGATCAGGGGTTCGGGGAGATGTTCGTTCATTTCCCCGTTCCAGTTTGCCAGAAGGTCAAGCGCCTGTTGGCGGCGGCGTTCGGGGGTGCCTTCGGGGGCGGGACTGCCGGTGTACCAAAGATCGGCGGCTACCAGCGGCAAGAGCGAGCGGGCGGCATTGCTGACGGTGTCAAGCTGCGCTTCTATAAAGCTGTCGCGGGTGTGGACTTCGCGAGCCTGCATCAGGCGGTCCCAGCGGAACATCCGCTGGGTGTCGCCCCACAGCGACGTCAGATCTGCGCCGGTGCCGGACATCGGGCCATTGGTCGATCCCAGAATGCCGTCAACCGGGTCCACGATCTGCGGCAGGTCCTCGTACAATCGGGTGCCCTGCCAGCGATTTTCGGCGAGGTAGCCATAGACCGGAAGCCTGCCCTGGCCCTGGTTTTGCGGATCGCGGATCGGCACAGCGCCGACGAGCTTTTGCGCGATATCGTTGCGATCTGCCAAAGTCAGTACCATCGCGGGTGCGACCATGGGTTTTGCGGCCGCGACTCCGGCGCGTACGTTGGTTGCGCTCATCAGTCCGACGATGGCATCGAGGGAGGTGTCGTTGTCCGAAAGACCCGTCCAGGACAGGGAGATGACGTGTCCGGCGGGACGAAGCGTGTCGAGCCCGCGCAGGTCGGGTGGCAGGATCGGGCCGTTCTCGGTCCAGAGCAGGCGGATTGTGACGGCGGGTGCATCCTTGATGTCGATGATGCTCTCGCGCGAGCGGAAGGTCTCCCAGCCGGTCAGGCCACGGTATTGATCGGGATTGTCGGGATTGACCTGTTCGAGGTGCAGGTCCAGATCGTCGATCCATGCCGCAGAGATTGCCCAGCCAAGATCGGCTGAACGACCGCTGAGGATAGCCGGAATGCCCGGCCGTGTTGCCCCGATCACCCCGCCGGAGGTCAAGTCCAGACGCGCCAGATACCATGCGGAGGGAGACGTCAGCAGGTCATGGGGATCATTGGCCAAGAGGGTCGAGCTACTGGTAGACCGGCCAAGACCCGCGGCAAAGGCATTGCCGCTGCCGCCGGTCGTCCAGACCGGCAGGGGCGAGAGCGGGTCATACGGGGCCGGGCCAGTCAAGGTTTCCGGCGGCAGGTTCGTCACGATCTCCGGGTAGGCGCGTGTCGCCTGCGGCCGGGCCTCTGTCGCGGTGTTCTGCAGATCGTTCAACCGGGTTGGCGACAGGACCTTGGCCAAATTGGCGCGCAGGATTTCTGCATCCAGCTGGGCGGTTTGCGACAGGGCGTAGAGTTTCATCAGCGCGATGGAATCCGCGGGTTGCCAGGGTGCGACAGGCTGGTTCAAGAGCCACATTTCGGGCGCGCCGCGACCCATTGCTCCTTTGTTGACGGTGTCGAGCCACGCGTTCACGCCATTGCTATAGGCGGTCAGCGCCGCGCGGGTCTGATCGGTCAACGCGGCTTCGCTGGCAACCGCGAGGTTGTAGAGGTCAAGCCGCCGCATCAGGATGTCCTGGGACAGGGTCCGCTTGCCGAACACCTCGGACAGGCGGCCCTGAACGGTGCGGCGGGCCACGATCATTTGCCAAAGTCGGTCCTGCGCATGGGCAAAGCCGAGGGCGAAATAGACGTCTTGGTCCGTGGTTCCGAAAATATGCGGGACGTTGGAATGATCGCGCACGATCTCTATCGGGCCGTCGATGCCAGCGACAGGCAAGGTCATGTCGTAATCGGGCAAGGACCGGGCCGCAAAGTAATAGGCTGACAGCAAAAAGATCGCGAAAGAGCCAAAGGCGGCGCTGGTGATCCAGAGCATCCAACGAAACAGTGACGACATCGGTCCCCCGTGGTTCCAACCCATTGCTTTACCAGAAGCGTGACGGGCATTAGGTATCGTTTAACCGGATATTTGGCAAAACACGAAAGGGCAAGCAGATGGCGAAAATCGCATTCTTGGGGTTGGGGGTGATGGGCTATCCGATGGCCGGTCATTTGATGGAAGCGGGCCATGATGTGACGGTGTACAATCGCACGACTGCCAAGGCCGAAGCTTGGGTCGCGCAGCATGGTGGAGTGATGGCGCTGACACCGCGGGCTGCTGCGGCGGGCGCCGAGTTTGTGATGGCCTGCGTCGGCAACGACAACGATTTGCGCGGTGTCTGCCTGGGAGCAGAGGGGGCGTTTGCGGGTATGAGTGCAGGAGCAGTTTTTGTTGATCATACCACGGTGTCGGCCAAGGTGACGCGCGACCTGTTTGCGGCGGGGGGCGAACAGGGGATTGCCTTTGTGGATGCGCCGGTATCGGGCGGGCAGGCCGGAGCGGAAAACGGAGTGTTGTCGGTGATGTGCGGCGGCGACGTCGCGGCCTATGATCGTGCAGAGCCGGTGATTGCGGCCTATGCCCGGATCTGTCGCCGGATCGGCGAGAGTGGTGCAGGGCAGATGACCAAGATGTGTAACCAGATCGCGATTGCCGGTCTGGTGCAGGGATTGGCCGAGGCGCTGCATTTTGCGCAAAAGGCGGGTCTGGATGGTGAAGCCGTGGTCGAGGTGATCAGCCAAGGCGCCGCAGGAAGCTGGCAGATGGCAAACCGGCACAAGACGATGTTGGCTGATCACTACACCCATGGATTTGCCGTGGATTGGATGCGCAAGGATCTGGGCATTTGTCTGGAGACGGCCGATGAGACCGGGGCCAGCCTGCCGGTGACCGCGCTGATCGACCAGTTCTACAAGGATGTACAGAAACTGGGCGGTGGGCGGTGGGACACGTCGAGCCTGCTGAAACGCCTGCAAGCCTTGGGGTAAGTGAGGGGCTCTGCCCCTCTGGGCCTGCGGCCCATTCACCCCGGGATATTTGGGGCACAAAGGCAGATAAAGAGAACGGGGCCCGAAGGCCCCGTTTTTGGTTTAGCGTTCTGGCAGGAGGCCGCGGGGATTGAACCGCAGGACCAACAGCAGGACGATCCCCATGGAGAACAGTCGCATGTGGGCGCCGGCTTCCTTCATCTGATCGGCAAACCAGGTGCCGGCGAAACCGGTCTGGGCCAGCATCGAGAACCATTGGCCGATGGATTCGACCTTGATCCAGAAGAACCAGATCAGGAAAGCGCCCAGCACAGAGCCGATGTTATTCCCCGAGCCGCCAACGATCACCATCACCCAGATCAGGAAGGTATAGCGCAGCGGGTTATAGCCCGTCGGCACCAATTGCCCGTCCAGGGTGGTCATCATCGCGCCCGCAATCCCGCAAACGGCCGAGCCGATGACAAAGATTTGCAAATGGCGGCGGGTGACGTTTTTACCCATCGCCCGTGCGGCGGTTTCGTTATCGCGGATCGCCCGCATCATCCGGCCCCAAGGGCTGTGCCGGGCGAGTTGGGCGAGAACAAGGATCACAACCAGCGCGATGGTGAAGAACAGCGTATAGCCGAGCTTGATGTAGAGGGTTGAAGCCTCGACCGCGGAGAGGCCGAAAGAGGCGGCCTGTTCGACAAAGGCGGGGTCCTGCTGGAGCATCACCGGATCGGGCACCGGGCGGGGCAGGCCGATGACGTTGTTGGCGCCGCGGGCCAGCCAGCCTTCGTTTTTCATGACAGCCACGAGAATTTCGGCAATGCCGAGCGTCGCAATCGCCAGATAGTCGGACCGCAGACCGAGGGTGGTTTTGCCGATCAGCCATGCAGCCCCTGCGGCAAAGATACCGCCGACGATCCAGGACATCATGACCGGCAGGCCGAGACCGCCGAGGTAGCCGGTGACCGAAGGGTTGACCGCCTCGACCGCAGCGACGCCGCCATCAAAGATCGAGCGGAACAAGAAGAATCCGCCAACCAGCACCGCCAGGGTGGCAAGGCCGCGGGCGCGCCCCGCTGGCAGTTTGCCGCGCACAAAAATCGCTAGCAACACCGCCGCTGCGCCAATCGCCAGACCGAACAGGATGCGCGGACCGCCTGCGGACCAAGCATCGGGCACCGGCGGCATCGAGGTCAGCACGACCGCCAGACCGCCCAGGGCGACAAAGCCCATGATCCCGGTGTTAAACAGTCCGGCGTAGCCCCATTGCAGGTTCACGCCCAAGGCCATGATCGCAGAGACCAGTGCCATATTCAGAACGGCGAGCGAGGTGTCCCAACTGCCGGAAAAAATCCACGCGTCTACGGTGCCTTCGACAATAAACAGAAGGGCGACGATGGCCGCGTAAAACAGAACTCGGGTCTGATAGGTCATACCGATTGTCCTTTGAAGAGGCCCGTGGGCTTGAACAGGAGAACCACGACGAGGATCGCAAAGCTGACGGCGACCTTGTATTCGGTCGACATGATCTGCATGAGCGAGGTCGGCTCTAGCGCGGCGGGCAGCAGATAGGCTGCCACCTGTTTCCAGACGTAAGTCACAACGACTTCGGAGAAGGCGACGACAAAGCCGCCTGCGATGGCGCCAAGCGGGCTGCCCAGACCGCCAACGATGGCCGCCGCAAAGGTCGGCAGCAAAAGCTGGAAGTAGGTGAAGGGCGAATAGGCCTTGTCCAGACCATAGAGCACCCCGGCCGTCGTGGTCAGCAGCGCGACAATCGCCCATGTCACCATCACAACGCGGTTCGGCGCGATGCCGGACAAGAGCGCGAGATCCTCGTTATCGGAAAACGCGCGCATGGATTTGCCGGTGCGGGTTTTGCCAAGGAACCAGAACAGCCAAGCCACGACCGCAACCGCGACCACCAGCGTGATCAGCGAGGTAGACCGCAGCGCCAGCGGTTGATCGAGGCCGGACCATTTCTTGAACTCGGCGGCCTTGATCACGAAGCGGACGCCATCGTCGAAGGAGATATCCTTGGTCCCGGCGAGGAAACGCACCACGCCGTTCATCACGAACATCACGCCCATGGAGGCCATCACGAAAACGATCGGGGCCGCGCGTTTCACGCGGTAGAACCGGTACACGGCGATGTCCGTGCCGATCATCAGCAGCGCGGTGGCGATCACGCCAAAGGGCAGGGCGATCAGCGCGGTCGGCAGCGGGCCCAGATGCAGGCCCCAGCTCTGGAACAGGGCGGTGACGCCGATGGTCACAACCGTGCCAAAGGCCATCGAGTCGCCATGGGCAAAGTTCGAAAACCGCAGGATCGAATAGATCAGCGTGATCGCCAAGGCGCCGAGCGCAAGCTGAGCGCCATAAACCGATGCAGGGATGATAACAAAGTTGGTCAACATGACCAAAGCGTTGAGAAAATCCATCTTAGCCCCCAAGGAACGAACGGCGGACTTCGGGGTCGGCCAAGAGATCAGCGCCGGTGCCGGTATGGGCATTGGCACCCTGAACCAGAACATAGGCGCGGTCCGCGATGGCCAGCGCCTGTTTGGCATTTTGTTCGACCATCAGGATCGGGATGCCAGTACGGCTCACCTCGATGATCCGGTCAAAGAGTTCATCCATCACGACAGGGGACACGCCGGCGGTAGGCTCATCGAGCAAGAGCACCTTCGGCTTGGTCATCAGGGCGCGGCCAACCGCAACCTGCTGACGCTGACCGCCCGAGAGTTCGCCCGCCGCCTGATGGCGTTTATCACGCAGGATCGGGAACAGGCTGTAGATCTGTTCCATCGTGTCGCGGAAATCGTCGGTGCGGATAAAACCGCCCATTTCAAGGTTTTCCTCGACGGTCATCGACGGGAAAATGTTGCGGACCTGCGGAACAAACCCCATGCCCTTCATCACACGCTCTTGCGGGGTCAGTTTCGTGATGTCCTCGCCTGCCAGCCGGACCGAGCCGCTGCGCACGTTCAACATGCCGAAAATCGCCTTCATCGCGGTGGATTTGCCCGCGCCGTTCGGGCCGACGATCACGGCAATCTGTCCGGGATCGACGCTGATGGTACAGCTGTGGAGGATGTCCGGACCACGGCCATAGCCGCCGGTCATGGTCTCTCCGATCAGGAATGGCTCGGTCATGCGCCCACCTTGTCTTTGTTCTTGAGGCCGGTGCCGAGGTAGGCCTCGATCACCTGTTCATTCGCCTTGATCTCGGCGAGCGAGCCTTCGGCCAGTTTTTTGCCCTCGGCCATACAAATGACCGGGCCGCAGATTTTGCCGATGAAATCCATGTCGTGTTCGATCACCACAAAGGTATAACCGCGGTCGCGGTTAAGCTGCAAAATCGCGTCGCCGATGGTCATCAGCAGCGTGCGGTTCACGCCTGCGCCGACCTCGTCGAGAAACACCACCTTGGCGTCCAACATCATCGTGCGACCGAGTTCCAGCAGTTTTTTCTGGCCGCCCGACAGGTTGCCCGCCTTTTCGTCGGCAACATGGGTGATGGTCAGAAACTCTAGGACTTCATCCGCCTTGGCGCGCAGGGCGCGTTCCTCGTCGGCGATGCGTTTGCGGCCGAACCACGTGTTCCACAGGCTTTCGCCCGATTGGCCGCCGGGCACCATCATCAGGTTTTCCCGCACCGTCATCGAGTGGAATTCATGCGCGATCTGAAAGGTCCTCAGCAGGCCCTTTTTGAACAATTCGTGCGGCGGAAGGCCGGTGATATCCTCGCCATCCATGGTGACACGGCCCGACGTTGGTTCAAGAACGCCCGCGATCACGTTGAAAAGAGTGGTTTTTCCCGCACCGTTAGGTCCGATCAATCCGGTGATTGACCCTTTTTCGATGCTCAGGCTCGCACCATCGACGGCATTGAATCCGCCAAAGTGCTTGTGGAGGTTTTCGACAACAATCATGTATATCCCCACGGCGCGTTAACGCGCTCTTGATATGGAAAACGGCGCGGGACATGGCCCCGCGCCGCAAAATCACCCTAGCGACCGATTACCGGTAACCAGCGGTTTTCATTTCGCCACCCTCAAAGGTGACAACACGGTAGGAACCCGCAGCTTCGCCGCCGTTCACCAGTTCAACGCCGGTGGCGCCGATCAGGTCAACATCGCCGCCCGAAGCGAGGATTTCCAAGGCCTTGCCCAGTTCGCCCGGCATGATCGGCTCGCCCGGAGCGTTGGCAACACCTTCGATAAAGTCCTTGTAGACGTTCGGATCGGTCGAACCGGCAGCCTGCATCGCCAGCAGCATCAGAGCGGCACCGTCATAGGATTCAGCGGCATAGGTGCCCTGACCGTTAAAGGCCGAGCCAGCCAGATCAACAAAGGTTTGATAGCCGGGGTTGTCCGAACCCGGAGCCTGACCGAACGAGCCGTCGATTTCCGCGCCAAAGGTGGCGGGCAGGGCGTCGCCGATCATGCCATCGGGGAAGTGGAACAGTTCGAACGCACCAGCGTCGAGCGAGGCGCGCACGATATCGCCGCCGCCCTGATCGACATAGCCGGCTACGACCAGACGTTCGCCGCCAGCAGCAGCCAGCGCCGCGACTTCGGCCGAGTAGTCACCCTTGCCAACGTCGTGTGCTGCGGAAATGGTCACCGAACCGCCGATGGCTTCGAATGCGGCCTGGAAGCTGTCAGCCAGACCCTTGCCGTAGTCGGAGTTGATGTAGGTTACAGCCACCGAGGTCACGCCCTGCTCTTTGAGCAGGTCAGCCATCACAACACCCTGACGGGCGTCGGACGGGGCGGTGCGGAAGAACAGGCCGTTGTCTTCGACGGTCGAGAGGCCCGGGCTGGTGGCCGAGGGCGACACCATCACCATGCCGTTCGGCACAGCGACGTTCGACAGGATCGCGCCGGTAACGCCCGAACAGTCGGCGCCGAAAATGCCCTTCACGCCTTCGGCGATCAGTTCTTCGGCAGCGGCGGTTGCGGCGGCGGCGTCAACGCAGGTCGAGTCCTTGCGAACGGGGGTAATGGTGGTTCCACCCAGCAATTTGCCCGAAGCCGACACTTCGGACATTGCCAGCTCGGCGCCAGCAGCCATGTCCGGGGTCAGGGATTCGATCGGGCCGGTAAAGCCGAGGATCACACCCATTTTGATGTCTTCAGCGGACACAGCACCAGCCATGATGGCGGTCGCGGCCGAAGCCAGCAGGATTTTTTTCATTGTTAGGCTCCCTATCGGATTGGTTATCCTGGCGCACAGGCTAATTGTACCAAATGGAAAAGGAAAGCGTGACAGAGCGTCAGTTTGACCGCAAATTGTCGAATTTCGCCGCGATTGACCTGCGAATGCCATTCGCGGCGGGTCATGTTACATTTCCGATCTTTCGCGCGTTCCGTGACTGCCGCGCTCCCGATAGGGAGTCGTTTCATAATGGGCGCGATAGCATTTGGAAAAATGCGAGGGCGAGGCGAATCCACAGGCCAGCGCCACGTTGATCACGCTCATATCGGTCTGCATCAGCAGGTTGCGGGCCTTTTGCAGGCGCAATTCCATATAGTACCGCTTGGGCGAGCGGGCGAGGTAGCGCCGGAACAGGCGTTCGAGCTGGCGGGTGGACATGCCGACATCCTTGGCCAGGATCGCCGGGCTGATCGGTTCCTCGATATTCTTTTCCATCATCTGGATCACACGCGACAATTTCGGGTGCCGCACGCCGATCCGGGTCGGGATCGACAGGCGCTGCGTGTCCTGGTCGGTACGGATCGAGGAATAGATGATCTGGTCCGCAACCGCATTCGCCAGTTCCTCGCCATGATCATCTGCAATAATTTTGAGCATCAGGTCGAGCGCCGCCGTGCCCCCCGCAGCGGTCAGGCGATTTCCGTCCACCACAAAGACCGATTTGGTCAGCAGAACCTCTTCGAATTCTTCGGCAAAACTGTCCTGATTCTCCCAATGGATGGTCGCGCGCTTGCCATCCAGCAGGCCCGCCTTGGCCAGAGCATGGGCCGCCGTACAAAGCCCGCCGACAGTGACCCCGCGCCGCGCCTCGCGACGCAGCCAGTTGACAACACGCCGATTGGTGGCGGATTGCACGTCCAGCCCGCCGCAAACCATTACAACATCGTCGCGGTTCAACTCGGCCAGATCCATGTCCAGCTTGAATTCCGCGCCGTTGGAACAGGTTACGGTTTCACCGCCATCGCCAGCCAGACCCCATTCATAGAGTTTCTTGCCCGACATGCGGTTGGCAATGCGCAGACATTCGACAGAACTGGCAAAAGACAGCATGGTAAACCGGTCCAGCAGGACAAAGATAAACCTCCGAGGTTTGGCGGGGGCGTCAACATCGATGAGTTGAACTTCGTTCTCTAGGTCGTCCATGGCTTGGCTCTTGGGCTAAACAGTTTGCGCGACCTCAACATCTTTTGAGGATTGGGCGCAAGAGGAACTAATTGCGGCATAATATG
Source organism: uncultured Paracoccaceae bacterium (assembly GCA_937864535.1). Classification (GTDB taxonomy): domain Bacteria; phylum Pseudomonadota; class Alphaproteobacteria; order Rhodobacterales; family Rhodobacteraceae; genus Marivivens. The sequence continues at coordinate 250,734 of CALMJS010000017.1, read as the reverse complement.
TCGCGTACGGGCAGCTTTTTCGCAACTTTGATGTCTTTTCCCCATTGCCCCTCTTGGGCACCGGCTTATAAACACCGGACCCGATACCGCTAAACCTGTACGGTATCCGTTTTTGATTGATTGGGAGCGATAAAATGACCGAGTGGCACAAATCTGACTGGCGCGCCAAGCCCCGGGTTCAGATGCCCGAGTATACGGACGAAGCAAAGCTGAAGGCTGTCGAAGCCAAGCTGTCGTCGTATCCGCCCTTGGTCTTTGCTGGCGAGGCACGCAAGCTCAAGGCACAACTGGGCAAGGTTGCCCGTGGCGAGGCCTTCCTGCTTCAGGGCGGCGATTGCGCCGAGAGCTTTGCCGAGTTCAGCGCCGACAACATCCGCGACACCTTTAAGGTGATGCTGCAGATGGCGATGGTGCTGACCTATGGCGCCAAGGTCCCTGTGGTCAAGGTCGGCCGCATGGCGGGCCAGATGGCCAAGCCGCGTTCGGCCCCGACCGAAGTGATGGACGGCGTGGAACTGCCGAGCTACCGCGGTGATATTGTCAACGGCTTTGACTTTACCCCCGAAGCCCGCATTCCCGACCCGGACCGTATGTTGCAGGCCTACACGCAGGCTGCCGCGACGCTGAACCTGCTGCGCGCGTTTTCGACCGGCGGCTATGCCGACCTGCACAAGGTGCATTCGTGGACCCTCGGCTTTACGGCCTCGCCCGAGGCGGAAAAATATCGCGAACTGGCGAACCGGATCAGCGACACGCTCGATTTCATGGAAGCCGCTGGCATTCGTGACGAAGCCGCGCACACGATGCAGACCGTCGATTTCTTTACCAGCCATGAAGCGCTGCTGCTGGAATACGAAGAGGCCCTGTGCCGCCTCGACTCGACCTCCGGCAAGTGGCTGGCGGGTTCCGGTCATATGATCTGGATCGGCGACCGCACCCGCCAGCCGGACGGTGCCCATGTCGAATTCTGCAAGGGCGTCCAGAACCCGATCGGTCTGAAGTGTGGCCCCTCGATGACTTCGGGCCATCTGAAGTCGCTGATGAACAGCCTGAACCCGCAAAACGAAGCGGGCCGTCTGGTGTTGATCGCGCGGTTCGGCGCGGGCAACGTGGGCGAACACCTGCCGCGTCTGATCAAGGCCGTTCAGGAAGAGGGCGCGAACGTCGTCTGGACCTGTGACCCGATGCACGGCAACACCATCAAGTCCTCGACCGGATACAAGACCCGTCCGTTCGACAGCGTGCTGCGCGAAGTGAAGGAATTCTTTGCCGTGCATAACGCCGAAGGCACCATTCCGGGGGGCGTCCATTTCGAGATGACCGGGAAGGATGTCACGGAATGCACCGGTGGCGTGCGCGCAGTGACCGACGAGGACCTGAGCGACCGTTATCACACCGCCTGCGATCCGCGTTTGAACGCATCGCAGTCGTTGGAACTCGCGTTCCTTGTGGCCGAAGAACTGTCCGGTCGCCGGACCAAATTGATGCAGGCCCAGGCCGTTTGATCGGCAGAGTGGTTGAAACGCAGAAAGCCGCGCGATTGCGCGGCTTTTTCTTTGGGGGCTCTGCCCCCGGTCCTGCGGACCTCCCCCGAGGTATTTGGGGAAAGATGAACGGGCGGGTCAGCCGTTATTGACGATCAGACGCAGGGCGGGACGCGGCGCAGGGCCGGCGATCTGCTGGGATCTAGCGCCACCTGACAGCGCCCTGAGCAGGGTCCGGGGCTGAGTGACCGGCACAATGCGGTGGGTTTCATCCTCCGGAATGCCAAAGTGGCGGGCGCTGCGACCTCTGGCTCCGTCGGCAAACAGAGCGCCCAAGGCGCGTTCGGGGGCGCCGGGCCGATTGGCAAGGGGAAGCAGGATCATCCGGCCGGTCAGTTTGTGGCGCGTCAGGCTGCGCGGCGAGAGCACGGGGACATCGACGATGGCCGGGAGATCGAAGCAATGGGCGAGAAGGCGCTCTAGGGTCGGGCGCGCCTCGGGCGTGAAGAACACCGAGAGCGGCATACCGCGGGTATCCATCTGCGCGAGGTCATTCAGCTGCTGCCCGCTGACCCGCAACCGGGCGTGCCCTGTCGCTACGCGTTCGAGGATAAAGGACCACGGCAGGGCCGCGTCGATGCGGGCCGGATCGACGTCGGCACGGTGCGGCAAACCGTGGTGCCCGCCCAATTCGCGCCAGTATCTCTCGATGCTCTGGATCAGGCTCTCACCGTTGATGGCGGGCAGCGGGTCGCGGTCATCTGTCATCTCAAAGTCCATTGCCGGTTCCTTTCGGAATGTGGCTCAATTCTTAGGGCAATTGTGCAAAATTAGGACCAATTTTTGCGGGCTAAGTTAATTGGTAAACCTTTGTTCAAAGACTTGGGGTGTTTCCGGAGCGATTTTTGGGATAGCAGGGGCAAATTCCGAGGAGGTCCGCATGATCCGATCCATGACAGCCTTTGCCAGCCGCACCGGAGGGTCCGGCCTAACCCGTTGGCAATGGGATCTGCGTAGCGTCAACGGGCGCGGATTAGACCTAAGGTTACGGATACCGGATGGCATGGCCGCACTTGAGTCGGAGATCCGGCGTGCCCTGGCTGCAAGGATCACCCGCGGCAGTGTAACCGTGAGCCTGCGGTTGACCCGCGACGAGGGTGAGCGCAGTCTGGATCTGGATGCGGGGCAGCTCGAGCGGGTTCTCTCGGCGCTCGAGCTGATTACAGCGCGGGCGCAGGCGCGCGGGATCGCGGTCGCCGCAGCCAGTGCGGCCGAGGTTCTGGCGCTGCGCGGTGTCTGGGTGCAAAGCCAGACCACGGACGACCAGTCCGAGCTACAGGGCCTTTTGCTGCAGGATTTCATGACCTTGCTCGAGGAGTTCTCGCAGATGCGGCAAGCCGAGGGCAGCGCGCTGTTTGACATCCTTTCGGGACAGTTGGCGCAGATCGAGGTGCTGGTCGCCCAAGCCGCGCAGGTAGCACAGGAGCGGCGCGCGCCGATGGAAACCGCTCTGAAGGAGGCGCTCGGGCGCATTGTGCAGGAGGCCGGCGATCTGGACCCGGGCCGCGTCGCGCAGGAACTGGCCCTCATCGCCCTCAAGACCGACGTGACAGAGGAACTGGACCGCCTGCGGACTCATGTTCCGGCAGCTCGGACGATGCTGACCGATGCGGCGCCTGCCGGGCGGAAACTGGATTTCCTTGCGCAGGAATTTAACCGAGAAGCCAATACCCTGTGTTCGAAATCCCAGAACACGGCCTTGACGGCTGTCGGATTGGACCTCAAGGCTGCGATCGACCAAATGCGCGAGCAGATCCAAAATGTGGAGTGAACTATGACCGAAATTCAACGCCGGGGCCTGTTGATTATCCTGTCCTCGCCGTCGGGCGCGGGCAAATCGACTCTGGCCAAGCGGTTGATGGCATGGGACCCGTCCCTGAAGTTCAGCGTATCCGCAACCACGCGCAAGCCGCGTCCGGGGGAAACCGACGGGGTCGAGTATTTCTTCCGGACCAAGGACGACTTTGAAGCCATGGTCACGGCAGGCGAGATGCTGGAACACGCCGAAGTGTTCGGGAACTATTACGGAACGCCAAAAGGTCCGGTCGAGGTCGCCATGCGCGAAGGGCGGGATACGCTGTTCGATATCGACTGGCAGGGCGGCCAGCAGATCCGGCGCTCCTCGCTGGGCAAGGATGTGGTTTCGATCTTTATTCTGCCCCCCTCCATCGCCGATCTGGAGCAGCGGCTGCGGGGGCGGGCGCAGGACAGCGAAGAGGTCATCGCAGGGCGTATGGCCAAGAGCCGTGACGAGATCAGCCATTGGGCCGAGTACGACTATGTGATCATCAACAGGGATATCGACGCGGCAGAGGCGGAGTTGAAGACCATTCTGGAGGCCGAGCGGGCGCGGGCGGACCGGCAACCGGGACTGAACGATTTTGTCCGCGGACTGAACAAGGAGTTTGAGGCCAGATGATCTATGCTTTGGACGGCGCGATGCCCTTGGTGGATCCCAGCGTTTGGGTGGCCCCCGATGCCAATGTGATCGGCAAAGTGACGCTATTGGCGGATAGCTCGGTTTGGTTCGGTTGCACGCTGCGCGGCGACAATGAAATGATCGTCGTCGGGCAGGGCAGCAATGTGCAGGAAAACTGTGTTCTGCATACGGATATGGGCTCGCCGCTTACCATCGGCACGAACTGCACCATCGGTCATAAGGCCATGCTGCATGGCTGCACGATCGGCGACAATTCACTGGTCGGGATGGGCGCGACAATCCTGAACGGCGCTGTGATCGGCAAAAACTGCCTGATCGGCGCCGGGGCGCTGATCACCGAGGGAAAGGTCATTCCCGATGGCTCGTTGGTGGTGGGCGCACCGGGCAAGGTGGCCCGCACCCTGACGCAAGAGCAGATCGAAGGATTGACCCGCTCCGCCATCAACTACCAGATCAATGCCCGCCGTTTCAGGTCCGGTCTCAGGGAACTGGCGCGGGAGACATAGCCTTGCGGGCGCGACAGCCCGGCATCAGTGGACGGTGCCGCTGACCTCTGGCACCGCCAGAATATCGAAATCGAGCCCCGGCGCCGCCTCCGCGATCTCTTTGCGGACGAGACCGGGATTGGGCAGGTCACGGCAAACCACCCGATAGGGCCCGACGTAACCCAGTGACCTTAGCCGTGTCGCGATGTCGAGGGCGTCGAACGCCCCGACAAAGAGGCCCGACATCACCATATCCGGGCAGAAGTCCCGCAGGTTTTCCGCTGTCAGTCCCATGACATCGATAAACCGGATACTGTCGTCATACCGCGCGCCGCTGACCCAATGATCGGATCGCCCGACAACCAGCATCCGCGCCCGATCAAACGTGCGCATATTTTCCAATTGGATCGCCATTCCCATCCGTCGTCCCCTTGCTTGTCTTGTCCCGAAGACAGCCTTGCCATCATGTGAAAACAATTAATGCACGAAAGCAAGTAGTTGTAATCGCTAAATTGGGGGAGTTTGGATTGGGTTGCTATTTTCAAATTGTCCGGACAACTTGCGGCCATGGAAAACTCTTCTGATTTGGCAATCGAACTTTTGTTGGCACTGCCGCTTGCGGCGGTCTTGATCGGCCCGAACGAACGTATCGTCGCGGTGAACCCCGTGGCCCGCGCACTGTTCGGGGCGGACCTGCCGGGACGACATTATATCACGGCCTTGCGGCAACCTGCGGTTCTGGACGCGGTCGAGCAGAGCATGATGAACGGCGCGCCGACCGAATCCATGTATCTGGGTCGCGAAGGAAGCCGCGATACCTCTTATCGGGTGCATATCGCGCCGGTCGCAGGGGCGAGCGGACGCTATATCCTCGTGTCGTTCGAAGACATCACCCCGCTCGAAGATGCAGGCAAGATGCGTCGGGATTTCGTTGCGAATGTCAGCCATGAATTGCGGACGCCGCTGACGGCGCTGCTCGGCTTTATCGAAACGCTGCGCGGGGCGGCCAGAAACGATGCCAACGCACGGGACCGATTCCTTGGGATCATGGAGCGCGAAGCGGGGCGGATGTCGCAATTGGTGCAGGACCTGTTGTCGCTCAGCCGTGTCGAAGAAAACGAACGCCAGCGGCCCAGCGATCAGATCGACATTTGCGGGCTGATCAAGTCCACAATCAGCGCGCTGACGCCTCTTGCCACCAAGTCGGGGGTGAGCATCGCCTATGCTGCGGAGGTCGAGCAGATAGTCCTGCCAGCGGACGAGATGCAGATGCGGCAGGTTTTTACCAACCTGATCGAAAATGCGATCAAATACGGAATCACCGGCGGCAAGGTCGAGATTTCGGTGGCCGAACCCGCGATCCTGCCGCTGTTGCGGGGGCGGGGGGTGGTCATTTCCGTGCGCGACTACGGCGACGGGATCGCCGCGCATCACATTCCGCGTCTGACCGAACGGTTTTACCGAGTTGATTCACACCGCTCGCGCGAAGTGGGCGGCACCGGACTTGGGCTTGCGATTGTAAAACACATCGTGAATCGGCATCGCGGGCGCCTGAAAATCGAAAGTAACGAAGGTGAGGGAACCGTTTTTTCCGTCATTCTTCCAATAGATTAACCCATGCTGGGGCAATTGTTGGACGATGTCATGAAACTTTTACATTACTGTCACAAAAGAGTGTGAAAGCAGCCTTAGATCACGGCCTGCAAGCTACGGGGAGCGCCCGTAGCGCAAGTTCGAAAGACTGGAGTTACATATGTCCTTCATGAAACTGACCGCCTCGACCATCGCGATTGCCGCCGTTTCGGCTGGTGCTGCTGTCGCCCGTGACAACGTTCAGGTGGCTGGCTCTTCGACCGTTCTGCCCTATGCGTCGATCGTTGCAGAAGCTTTCGGTGAAAACACCGACTTCCCGACCCCGGTTGTCGAATCCGGCGGTTCGTCGGCTGGCCTCAAGGCCTTCTGTGAAGGCGTTGGCGAAAACACCATCGACATCGCCAACTCGTCGCGCAAGATCAAGGACTCCGAGATCGAGACCTGTGCCGCCAACGGCGTGACCGACATCATGGAAGTCCGCATCGGCTATGACGGCATCGTGTTCGCGACCGACGCTTCGAACGGCGCTGACTGGGCGATGACCCCCTCCGACTGGTTCAACGCCATCGGTGCCAAGATCGTCAAGGACGGCGCACTGGTCGACAACACCAACGAAACCTGGGCTGACGCCAACGCCGCTCTGCCGGCCAACCCGATCCAGGCCTTCATCCCGGGCACCAAGCACGGCACCCGCGAAGTGTTCGAAGTCAACGTGATCGTCCAGGGCTGCAAAGACACCGGCGCGTTCGACCTGTTCAAAGCTGCCAACGGTGACGACGACAAGGCCGCCGAAGCCTCGTGCATGGAAATCCGCACCGATGGCAAGTCGGTCGACATCGACGGCGACTACACCGAAACCCTCGCCCGCATCGACTCGGACAAGACCGCGTTCGGCGTGTTCGGCCTGTCGTTCTATGAGAACAACACCGACAAGCTGCAGGTTGCGACGATGAACGGCATCGCTCCGTCGACCGAAACCATCGCTGACGGGTCCTACCCGGTGTCGCGTCCGCTGTTCTTCTACGTCAAGAAAGCCCACATCGGCGCGATCCCCGGCCTGAAGGAATACGCAGAGTTCTTTGTCTCTGACGATCTGGCTGGCCCGAACGGCCCGCTCGCTGCCTACGGTCTGGTTGCTGATCCGGAACTGGCTGCGACCCAGGCTGCTGTTGCTGCCGAAGAAGTCATGGCCAAGTAATGGCAAATTTGGGGGTGCGTTCACGCGCCCCCAGCGCTATCACAGCTACGGGCGGGTCATTGCAAAGTGGCCCGCCATCGCTTGAAAAGAGGTAAGATATGCCGGTTCTCTGGCTCTTTGTGCTGCTGTTGGTCATTGCGGCTGTGGCCTTTTTCGCGGGGCGCGCCACTGTGCTTCGGACGGTTAAGGGGAAATCACGGCTCTTACACTCGCTGCCCGGTTTTTATGGCTGGTACACGTCGATCCTGACATTTGTACCCGCGTTTCTGGTGCTGATCGTCTGGGTGATTGTTCAGCCGCTTATCATCAACCACGCTGTCGCTCCGATGATCACCTCGGCGCAGGACGACATTCAGCGCAGCCTGATGGCTGACGATGTGCAGAACATCGCCAAGGGCCTTGACCTGATGTCGGCGCAGGGACTGCTACCGCAAGAGACCTCTGCCATGCCCGACGATCTGCGCGGCATGCTCGGCTCGGTTGGCGTGGCGCTGGGCTCTGATCCGACCGAGGATAAATATGCGGCCGCACTCGAGTTCCGCGCCTTGTCGCGGATCGGGTCGATCGCTTTGACGGCGGTGGTCCTCATGGTCGCAGGTGCCGGTTTCCTGATCGCCCGACGCCAGGTCACGCCGACGATGATGGCCCGCAACAAGGTCGAGGACTTTGTCCGCAGCCTGCTGATCCTGTCGGCCTCTATCGCCATTCTGACCACGGTCGGCATTGTGCTGTCGCTGGTCTTTAGCACGATCAAATTCTTTGGCCTCTATCCGGCGGCGGACTTCTTCTTTGGCCTGACATGGTCGCCCTCGTTCCAGGGCGAGAGCGAGTTGGGGCTGTTGCCGCTGATCTGGGGCACCTTGTTCATCTCGCTCATCGCGTTGCTGGTGGCGGTCCCGATCGGGCTGTTCGCTGCGGTGTATCTGTCCGAATATGCCTCCTCGTCCATGCGCGCGATCGCGAAACCCGCTCTCGAGGTTCTGGCGGGCATCCCCACCATCGTTTACGGTCTGTTTGCCCTGCTGACTGTCGGGCCGCTGCTGCGCACGCTGTTCGGGGATGGTGGCACCTTTGGCGTGAACTGGATGACCAGTGCCGATGCGGCGATTACGGCCGGTCTGGTGATGGGCATGATGTTGATCCCCTTTGTGTCATCGCTATCGGACGACATTATCAACGCGGTGCCGCAGGCGATGCGCGACGGGTCGTTGGGCCTTGGCGCGACGCCTTCGGAAACCATCCGTCAGGTTGTTTTGCCGGCTGCACTACCGGGGATTGTCGGCGCTATTCTGTTGGCCGCCTCGCGTGCCATCGGTGAGACGATGATCGTCGTGCTGGGGGCAGGGGCCGCGGCACAGATTTCGATGAACCCCTTTGATGCCATGACGACGGTGACCACGCGGATCGTGGCGCAGTTGACGGGCGACTTGGACTTTTCCTCGCCGACGGCACTGGTGGCCTTTGCGCTGGGGATGACGCTGTTTGTCATCACGCTGGGTCTGAACGTTCTGGCGCTGTTCATCGTCCGTAAATATCAGGAGCAATACGAATGACCGACGCACCTGTTTCGAAACCCAAATCCTCGCTCTTGGTGCAAGATGCGCGGACCAAGCGTCGCAATGCGTCGGAAGCCCGGTTCAAGATCTACGGCCTGGCCGCCATCGGGATCGGCTGCGCGTTTTTGCTGACGCTGTTGACGGCGATTTTGTTTAACGGCGTCCCGGCGTTCAAGCAGACCTTTGTCACCCTTTCGGTGACCCTAGACCCCGCTGCGATTGAAGACGCCGAAAACTCGACGCTCAAGACCGCAAAGTACAAGGCGATGGTCAGCGAGGCGCTGCTGGCCGAATTGACCGAAGTGGGCATTCAGACCGATATGGACCCCACGAAACTGGGCGACATGCTATCCTCGGCCACGGGCGATCAAATTCGGACCTACGCCTTGGCGCACCCTGAACAGATGGGCCAAACGGTCGAGTTTACGGTTCTCGGCTCGTCGCGCGTGGACGGCTACATGAAGGGCCGCGTCACCCGCGAAGCGCTTGCCAATGACAAGAACCTCGATGCCGAACATCTGGACATCGTTGACCAATTGGCTGCGGCGGGGAAATTGTCGCTCAAATTCAACCCGGCTTTCATCTTTGGCTCTGACGCCTCGGAAAAGCGCCCTGAACAGGCTGGTCTGGGCGTGTCGGTGGTGGGTTCGTTCATCATGATGCTGGTCGTGCTGTTTTTGTCGCTGCCCATTGGCGTTGCTGCCTCGATCTATCTCGAAGAGTTTGCACCCAAGAGCCGCCTGACCGACCTGATCGAAGTGAATATCTCGAACCTCGCCGCGGTGCCGTCCATCGTCTTCGGTATCCTTGGCGTGGCGGTGTTTATCCAGTTCGGCGGCGGATCTCTGGGGATCGACGCGCTGCGGAAATCCGCACCTCTGGTCGGGGGGCTGGTTCTCACGCTGATGACGTTGCCGACGATCATCATTTCGACCCGTGCCGCCCTCAAGGCCGTGCCGCCCTCGATCCGCGAGGCCGCCCTCGGCGTCGGTGCGTCGCGGATGCAGGCGGTGTTCCATCACGTCCTGCCCTTGGCGGCGCCCGGCATTCTGACCGGCACGATCATCGGTCTGGCGCAGGCCCTCGGCGAAACCGCGCCGCTGCTGCTGATCGGGATGGTCGGCTTTGTGGCGACCAACTATCCGTCCGGTTTCTTCGATGCCTTCACCGCACCGAACTCGGCCATGCCAGCCCAGATCTACGAATGGGCCAAACGCGCCGACCCGGCCTTTTACGAACGGGCCTGGGGCGGTATCATCATCCTGCTGGTGTTCCTGTTGGCCCTGAACATCATCGCCGTCATCCTGCGCAGCCGTTTCGAGCGCCGCTGGTAAATGGAGGACTTGCACATGAACCAAATGAGTCTCATCGACAGAGCGGTAGACATGACACATATCAAAATCGCAGCCCGCGGGGTCAACGTTTACTATGGCGACTCCCACGCCATCAAAGACGTGAACGTTGAAATCGCAGACAAAACCGTGACCGCCTTTATCGGGCCGTCGGGTTGTGGCAAGTCGACCTTTCTGCGGTGTCTGAACCGCATGAACGACACAATCGACATCTGCCGCGTGACGGGCGATATCCTGCTCGACAACGAAGACATCTACGACAAGCGTGTCGATCCGGTGCAACTGCGCGCCAAGGTCGGCATGGTGTTCCAAAAACCGAACCCGTTCCCGAAATCCATCTACGACAACGTCGCCTATGGCCCGCGGATTCACGGCCTTGCCAAGAATAAGGCCGAGCTCGATGAAATCGTTGAAAAGGCTCTGCGCCGCGGCGCCATTTGGAACGAGGTCAAGGACCGTCTGCACGCGCCCGGCACGGGTCTGTCGGGTGGACAGCAGCAGCGCCTGTGTATCGCGCGCGCCGTCGCCACCGAACCGGAGGTTCTGTTGATGGATGAACCCTGTTCGGCGCTCGACCCCATCGCAACCGCGCAAGTCGAGGAATTGATTGACGAACTGCGTCAGGATTATTCGGTGATCATCGTCACCCACTCGATGCAGCAGGCCGCCCGCGTCAGCCAAAAGACCGCGTTCTTCCATCTAGGAAACCTGGTTGAATATGGCGATACCGGCCAGATCTTTACCAATCCGCGCGATCCGCGCACCGAAAGCTATATTTCCGGCCGGATCGGCTAAGGAGCGCCCGAATGTCTCAGCATATTGTTTCCTCGTACGATCGCGACCTCGAGTCGATCCAGGCTCTGGTTCTGCGGATGGGTGGGCTGGTCGAGGCCTCGATTCTCGACGCCGCACAGTCGATGGATACCCGCGATCTGGAACTGGCCGCAGATGTCCGTCGCCGCGACAAGGCGATTGACGAGCTGGAAATCAAGATCAACGAAGCCAGCGCCACTTGCATCGCGCTGCGTGCCCCGGTGTCCAAGGACCTGCGGACCGTCCTGACGGTGATGAAAATCGCCGGCAGTCTGGAACGCATTGGCGACTATTCCAAAAACATGGCCAAGCGGACCAATGTTCTGGCCGAACAGCGCCTCCTCGACGGTCAAACCGCGACGCTGCGCCGGATGGCGCGCGAAGTGCAGGGCATGCTCAAGGATGCGCTGGACGCCTTTATCCAGCGCGACGCCGAACTGGCCGAGCAGGTCCGGCTGCGCGATCAGGACATCGACCAGATGTATAACACCGCGTTCCGCGAATTCCTGACCTTCATGATGGAAGATCCGCGCAACATAACGCCCTGCATGCACCTGCATTTCATCGCCAAGAACATCGAACGGATGGGTGATCTGGTGACGAATATCGCCGAACAGGTGGTTTACCTCGTCACCGGCGATTTGCCGGAAGATCCGCGTCCGAAAATGGACACCACGAGCCTGAGCACCAAGGTCTAAGCGATGTCGCAGATAGCCCATATTCTGGTTGTAGAAGATGAACCCGCGCAACGCGAGGTGCTGGCCTATAACCTCGAAGCGGAAGGGTTCCGGGTATCGCAGGCGACCAATGGCGAAGACGCGCTGCTCTTGATCGCAGAAGATGCGCCCGAGGTGATCGTCCTTGACTGGATGTTGCCAAATGTTTCGGGGATCGAGGTCTGCCGGCGGGTGAAATCGCGGATCGAAACCCGCGACATTCCGGTGATCATGTTGTCCGCGCGGTCCGAAGAGGTGGATCGCGTGCGTGGTTTGGAAACCGGTGCCGACGATTATGTCGTCAAGCCGTATTCCGTCGGCGAACTGCTCGCGCGGGTGCGCGGTCAGATCCGGCGGTCACGTCCGGCCTTGGCGGGGCAGGTGCTGGTCTACGAGGACATCCAGCTCGACAGCGAAACCCATCGTGTGACACGCAATGGCGAACCGGTCAAACTGGGACCGACCGAATTTCGACTGTTGTCCACGCTGATCGAAAAACCGGGCCGGGTTTGGTCACGCGACCAGCTGCTTGATCGGGTTTGGGGCCGCGACATCTATGTCGACACCAGAACTGTCGACGTCCATGTCGGACGCTTGCGCAAGGCGCTGACCGCAAACGGCGACAGCGATCCGGTCCGAACTGTGCGCGGAGCCGGGTATTCTCTGGGCTGAATCAGCGGCGTCCTGCGGGGCGCCGCAAGTCTATCTATAGAGCACCACCGCAATTCCATTAATTGCATAATCAGTATTATGTTAATAAAAGATGCACCAAAGGCGCTATTGTACTTTTGTCAAAAATGTTACCAATAGGTAGAATTATTGAGAGCAAAAGAACCTCGGTGGCGCGTGCCTGACTTTATCGACTACATCGACTCGATCACAAATTCGCCTTCGGTCGAGGATTTATGGGCGCTGCATTCCGTGCAAATGGCGCAGTACGGCTTTGACAGGATCATTTTCGGCTATACGCGCTACCGGACCAGCAGTTCATTGGGTGATCCGCAGGATTGGGTTGTTCTGACCAACCAGACCGACGATTATATCAAGAGCTTTATTGACGACGGTCTGTATTTCAATGCGCCGATGGTGCGATGGGCCAATGAGAATGTCGGCGCCTGTAGCTGGAGCTGGATCGAAACCCAGATCGCCCAGAACAAGCTGTCTCCGGCCGAATTGCGTGTGGCCGAATTCAACGCCTCTATGGGCGTCACTGCCGGCTACACGATCAGCTTCCGTTCGAATACCCAGCGCACCAAAGGCGCTGTCGCCCTGACGGCCCGGCCGGGTCTGTCACAACACGACGTCGATCAGATTTGGGCTGAACACGGCCGCCAGATCACGGTCGCCAACAATGTCGTCTACCTCAAACTGATGACCCTGCCCTATAATCGGTCCCGGCAATTGACCAAGCGCCAGCGCGAGGTTCTGGAGTGGGTTGGCGACGGCAAGACAACGCAGGACATCGCCTTTCTGATGGGCCTCACTGCCGCGACTGTCGAAAAACACCTGCGCCTCGCCCGCGAGGCTCTGGACGTGGACACCACCGCGCAAGCGGTTCTCAAGGCAGCATTCTACAATCAGATGTTTGTTCTGGATCTCTAACCACGAAATCTGGGCCTCTGCGGTTTGACTGACTGGTCAGGTCTGGTTTCCCTGACTTTAGTTACGCCGCGTCATTTGCCAAAAGGTGAGTGTCCGTGAGTGGTGGCTATTGGGCCTGGGACAGAAACAAATCAGCAACCCCGACTGATTTACGGGTGATCTGGTTTGGCCGGGAAACCGGTCGTTGGTGTCGCCGGTGTTTGCATCGGGACATCGACAACGAACTGGCGGTACGTCCCATCCCATCCCGGGCGTATCCTCAGATTGCAGGGCGGCACAGCGTATTCCCGACGTTGTGCCGCCCTTTTCATGTCCGCAGTCCCTGCCCCACAGATCCCGGCACCCGGAAACAAAAAGGCCCACCAAACGGCGGGCCTTTTCAGAGGTAATCCTATGGACCAGATTATTTCTGGTTCATCGCAGCGACTTCGGCTGCAAAGTCGCTGGACTCTTTCTGGATGCCTTCGCCGACTTCCAGACGGATAAAGCCGGTCACTTCGACGCCAGCTTCCTTGGCGGCGGCAGCAACGGTTAGATCCGGGTTCACAACGAACGCCTGACCCAGGAGGGTCGATTCAGCAACGAACTTGGCCATACGACCAACGATCATCTTTTCGATCACGGCTTCGGGCTTGCCCGATTCGCGCGCGATATCCATCTGGATCTGCTTTTCCTTCTCGACCACAGCCGGGTCCAGATCAGCTTCGGACAGCGAGGCCGGGTTGGCAGCGGCGATATGCATCGCGACCTGCTTGGCAAAGCCTTCGTTGTCGCCGTTGATGGCAACCAGAACACCGATCTTGCCCATGCCGTCAGCAGCAGCGTTGTGGATGTAGGTCACAACTTTCTGGCCTTCGATCACCGACATCCGGCGCAGGGTCATGTTTTCGCCGATTTTGGCGATCGCGTCAGTCAGGGTCGCCTCGACGGACTTGCCGTTAAGGTCAGCAGCCTTCAGCGCTTCAACGTCCGAAACGGTCAGAGCAGCGTTGGCAATCGCGGTGACCATCGACTGGAATTCGCCGTTCTTGGCAACAAAGTCGGTTTCCGAGTTCACTTCGACAGCGACACCCTTGCCACCGTTCACAGCGACAGCAACCAGACCTTCAGCGGCGGTACGGCCGGACTTCTTGGCAGCCTTGGCCAGACCTTTGGTGCGCAGCCAGTCAACAGCGGCTTCCATGTCGCCGTTGGTTTCGGTCAGCGCCTTCTTGGCGTCCATCATGCCAGCGCCGGTCGATTCGCGCAGTTCTTTCACCATTTGTGCGGTGATAGCCATGTCACATCTCCTGAAATTGGGTGTCCGGGCGCGGAATACCAGCGCCCGGTAAGAGTTTTGCGAAACGGTTCGGATTATTCCGAAGCGGCTTCTGCAGCCACAGCCTCTTCGGCCATCAGGTCGTAGGCGCCCAGATCAACGCCAGCTTTTTGCAGCTGGGTGGTCATGCCGTCCAGAGCAGCGCGAGCGACCAGGTCGGTGTACAGTGCAATCGCGCGAGCAGCGTCGTCGTTGCCCGGGATCACGTAGTCCACGCCGTCCGGCGAGCAGTTGGTGTCGACGATGGCGACGACCGGGATGCCCAGCTTCTTGGCTTCCTGGATGGCCAGGTCTTCTTTGTTCACGTCGATGATGAACAGCATGTCCGGCACGCCGCCCATTTCGCGGATCCCGCCCAGCGAGGCCTGCAGTTTGGTCTGTTCGCGTTCGGCGTTCAGACGCTCTTTCTTGGTCAGGCCGTCAAAGCCGCGCTCAGCAGCTTCGTCGATGTTCTTGAGGCGCTGGATCGACTGGGACACGGTCTGCCAGTTGGTCAGAGTGCCGCCCAGCCAGCGGTGGTTCATGTAGTACTGTGCGCACTTTTCAGCGGCCTCAGCGATCGGCTTCTGGGCCTGACGCTTGGTGCCGACGAACAGAATGCGGCCACCACGGGCAACGGTGTCACGAACAGCGGCCAGAGCCTGATCCAGCATCGGAACAGTCTGGGTGAGGTCCATGATATGGATGCCATTGCGCGAACCGTAGATGTATTTCTGCATCTTGGGGTTCCAGCGCTGGGTCTGGTGACCAAAGTGTACGCCTGCTTCCAGCAGCTGGCGCATGGTGAACTCGGGGAGAGCCATGTCCTTATCCTTTCCGGTTTGGCCTCGACGAAGGATCAGACTGTTGTCCAACCGGTGGACCATATGGGATGTCTCCCCATAGGGCCCGCCTTCGCCTGCGGGTTTAAGTGGGGGCCGCTTACTGGATGTTTCACAGGAACGCAAGTCCAGAACGCAAGGGAACCCCAACAACGGCTTGCGATGGACCGTTTGGCAGGGCATGACAGCACCATGAACACACGTCCAGACATTCTTTGTATCGGCTCGGTCCTGTGGGACATCATCGGGCGCTCTTCGGTTGTGATGCGGGTCGGCTCGGATGTTCCGGGTCATATCACGCGGCTACCGGGCGGCGTTGCGATGAATATCGCGATGACCCTCGCCCGATTTGGGCTGACACCCGCGCTGCTCACCGCGATTGGCCGCGATGCCGAGGGCGACGAGCTGATCGGCGAGGCGAGGCGGATGGGAATGGTCACCGACCACGTTTATCGGTCGGACGATCTGCCCACCGATAAATATATGGCTGTCGAGGGGGCCAATGGTCTCATCGCCGCCATCGCCGATGCCCATTCGCTGGAGCGGTCAGATGACAAGATTTTGCGGGCGCTGTCGGATGGCGCACTTGGGACGGCCGATGTGCCGTGGGACGGGCTGGTTGCGCTCGACGGCAACCTGACCGTCGATTTGCTGCGCCGGATCGCGATATCGCCGCTGTTCGCGCGGGCCGATCTTCGGGTTGCGCCAGCCAGCCCCGGCAAGGCGGACCGCCTCTTGGCACTGGTTGGCCATCCGTCCGCGACGCTCTACGTCAACCTCGAAGAGGCCGGTCTGCTGTGTCAAACGACCTTTGCCTCTTCGGCTGAGGGTGCGCGGGCGTTGATCGCCCGCGGCTGCCGCCGGGTCCTGGTGACGGATGGTGGACGGTCGGCCAGCGAGGCCACAGCCGAAGACGTGATCACCCTCACTCCGCCACCGGTTCTGGTCACACGCGTGACCGGCGCAGGCGATACCTTTATGGCGGCGCATATCGCGTCGGAACGCGCTGGCATGGACCGGATTTCGGCGCTACAGCGGGCGTTGAACGCAGCCGCGACCTATGTTTCAGGAGAAATTCCAAGATGATCCCGATGTCTTTTTCGATCGAAGTCGCCGAGGCGATGAAATCCGGTCAGCCGCTCGTCGCACTCGAAAGCACGATCATCACCCACGGCATGCCGTTCCCGCAGAACGTCGAAACCGCCCGTCTGGTCGAGGCCGAGGTCCGCGCCAATGGCGCTGTTCCCGCGACGATCGCTGTGCTGGACGGCACGCTGCATATCGGGCTGGACGCCGCGCAGCTCGATAGCCTTGGACAGGCGCATAACGTGGCCAAGCTGTCGCGCGCCGATATCGCGGCCTGCATCGCGACCGGTGGCACCGGCGCGACGACCGTTGCCGCGACGATGATTGCGGCGGAACTGGCAGGGATCAGCGTGTTTGCCACCGGCGGGATTGGCGGGGTCCATCGCGGGGCGGAAACCACCTTTGACGTCTCGGCCGATCTGCACGAGTTGGCGCAAACCGCCGTGACCGTCGTCGCCGCCGGGGCCAAGGCTATTCTGGACCTGCCCAAGACGTTTGAAGTGCTGGAAACCCTGGGCGTTCCGGTGATTGCCTATGGTCAGGACGAAATCCCGGCCTTCTGGTCGCGGCAGTCGGGCATTCCGGCGCCGCTGCGGATGGATAGCGCCGACAGCATCGCCAAGGCGCACCAGATGCGCGGCCTGATGGACCTGCCGGGCGGGCAATTGGTCTGCAACCCGATCCCCGTCGAGGCCGAGATCGCGGCAGAGGAAATCACCCCGGTGATCGAGGCCGCCCTGAAAGAGGCCGACGCGCAAGGTATCGCCGCCAAGGCTGTGACCCCGTTCCTGCTGGACCGGATGTTCGCGATGACCGAGGGCCGCAGCCTGACCGCCAATATTGCACTGGTGCTGAACAATGCGCGTTTGGCGTCGGAAATTGCGGTCGCTCTGCACAATCTGTCACATAAATCAGCCAAATAGCGGTTCGGGGAATTGTGGGCCAGGGTCCCAATCCCTAAGTAGAACGTACAAAGTCAAACCGGGCCCATCGTGAACGAATTTACGCATCTCGAACCGCCAAAACGCCGCCATTCGATTTTTGGCGGGCTTCGCAACAACTTCTTGGCGGGGCTTGTGGTCGTGGCTCCGATCGGCCTGACCGCGTGGCTGATCTGGAGCGTGGTCGGCTGGGTTGACGGCTTTGTCTGGCCCTTGGTGCCGGGGTCTTATCACCCGGAGGCGCTGATCAATCGCTATTTCGGCGATATGAACCCCCTTAGCCCCGACTACATCCACGTCAATGTGCGCGGTCTGGGCGTTATCTTGTTCCTGATCGTGACCATTTCGGTCGGCTGGGTTGCCAAAGGCCTGATCGGGCGCAGTTTTCTGTCTTGGGGTGAGGGGCTGATCGACCGCACCCCCGTCGTTCGCTCTATCTATAACGGGGCCAAACAGATCGCCGAAACGGTGTTCGCCCAGACCGAGAGCAGTTTTGACAAGGCCTGCCTCGTCGAATACCCGCGTAAGGGACTCTGGGCGATCGGCTTTGTCTCGACACCGGCCAAGGGAGAGGTCGCGCGCCGCGTGCCGCCCGAAGGCAAAATCCTGTCGGTCTTTCTGCCGACAACTCCGAACCCGACCTCTGGATTTTTGCTGTTTGCGCCGGAGTCCGACCTGATCTACCTCGATATGACGGTCGAAGATGCGGCTAAACTGATCATCTCTGCCGGGCTCGTTTATCCCAATGACAAAGACAAAAAGGTGACCGCGGTCGATCCTGCCAGTCTGCCGACCAAGCCCAAGTCCTGATCACCCGAACATCGCCTCCAGATCGACGCTGCCACGGCGACCCAGATCGGCCTTGCGGTTGGCCAGTAACCTGTCCATCGACGCCCGGCCCGCCAGCTTGAGCTTGTCCAGGATCACCGGCAGCGCGATCAGTTTCGTCGCCACCGACAGTTCGGTCATCAGCGCGTCATCCTCGACCAGATGGACCAGCACATCCTTCATCGCGCGGTCCTCTACCATCCCCTGAGCGATCAGCCGTTTTACAAAACTGATCGCTCGCAATTCCCGTAACAGCGAGGTGTTAAAGCTGATTTCGTTGATCCGGTTCTGGATCGACTGGCTGTCTTGGGGCACGGCTTCGCGGTAGAGCGGATTGGTGTTCACGATGACAATATCGTCCGGCAAGTGTTTGGCGAATAACGGAAACAAGGCAGGGTTACCGGTATAGCCGCCGTCCCAGAATGCCTCACGCCTGCCCGTTTTGGGATCGTCGATTTCCACCGCCTCAAACAGCGTGGGCAAACAGGCCGACGCAAGGATGGCCTGCGTTGTCACCTCGTCGCCGGTAAAGACGCGGATTTTGCCGCTGCGCACGTTGGTCGCGGAGACAAACAGTTCCGGCCCCTCGCCCGATTTCACCGCCTCCCACTCGAAATCCTCGATGATCCGTTCCAGCGGGTTCGCAACCACCATTCCGAACGTGTAGGGCGAAAAGGCCCGCGACATGCTGTCGAACCAGAAATACGCGGGCGAATAGGTCAACGCATGGGCATAGAGTTCGGTCGCTTGGGCAAAGGGGGCCATCCAGCGTGACAATCCCGGATGGGTGATCGCGCCGACGCTACCCCATACGCGGTTGAGGCTCGCCTTGGCCCCCTCGCGCCCGCCCATGACCAGCCCGGCCTTAAACGCTGCGCCGTTCAGCCCCCCGGCAGAGGTGCCGGAAATGCTGGCGACCTCGACATCCTCTTCTTCGAGCAGGCGATCCAGCGCCCCCCAGGTAAAGGCGCCATGCGCGCCGCCGCCTTGTAGAGCCAGGTTGATTCTGTGGACCATCCGGCTGTCCTTCCGTTGACAGGCTGGCGCGGGGCGAACGGCTCGCCCGGTGCCTCGTCAAAAGGCTGCCTCGTCACAAGGTGCGCGTCAGAGCGCGGTCCAGCCGCCGTCCACGCTGATGGTGGTTCCGGTGATCTGGTCCGCCGCCGAGGAACACAGGAACACGGTGGTGCCGCCCAATTGTTCAACCGTCGCAAACTGTTTGGACGGCTGGCGTTCCAGCAGGACCTTCTCCACAACCTCTTCACGGGACATGTTGTATTTCTTCATCGTGTCGGGGATCTGCGCCTCGACCAGCGGCGTGGCGACATAGCCCGGACAGATTGCGTTACAGGTGATCGGCTCGCGCGCGGTTTCCAGGGCTGTGACCTTGGTCAGGCCGACGATCCCGTGTTTGGCCGCGACATAGGCCGATTTATAGGGCGAGGCGGTCAGACCGTGGGCCGACGCGATGTTCACTACCCTGCCCCAACCCGCCGCACGCATCATCGGCAGGGCCGCGGCCGTCGTGTGGAACGCAGACGACAGGTTGATGTCGATAATGGCGTTCCATTTGTCCACCGGAAATTCGTCAATCGGCGCGACGTGCTGGATACCGGCATTATTCACGAGGATATCGCAGCGACCGGCAGTTTCGATCAACGCGCGCGCCTGATCGCCATTGGACAGATCGGCCTGAATATAGCGGACCCCGACGCCGAACTCTGTGGCCAAATCCGCGGCCAGTTGATGATCCTCGGGACGATCGGTGAAAGAGTTGAGAACCACATTCGCCCCGGCGCGGGCCAATTCGCGCGCAACACCCAGACCGATTCCCGAATTCGAACCGGTCACAACCGCGGTTTTGCCTGACAGTGTCATCTTGACTTCCTTCATTGCTCTGCGCCCGTGGGCTGCTTGGGGCCAATAATGCTGCACCCGCAGAAAATAGCAACGCAGGATCGTGTCTTTGTGATTGGACCGCGATTGACAGTGACACCGATTCCCTGATCTGGACGGGCTCCTCGTCCGGTCGGGAAAACCCGCAAAGCGCCAATAAAAAAACGCCGGCACGAGGCCGGCGTTAAGTCATTGAGGCAGGTTTCATACAGGCAAGAAACCTATCGAGCAGTGCCCCCTTTATAAGCGTTTGAATGGCTTTGGCCAAGCTAAAAGTTTGAAAAGCAACGCTAGCCCCGATACGCTGGACGAAAATCAACACAGGCATCACAGGGGATTGTTTACGAAATGTCATCTTTGACACTGGCCCGAACGCGGGTCCAAAGACGGGGCGCAGCCTTGGCCCTAGCGGCGATCTGTGCCGCGACGACCGCTCTGGCAGAGCCGACATGCGGTATAGCTATGTATGGTGAACCGGCTCTGGCCCCTGATTTTGTATCCCTGCCCTACGCCAACGCCGATGCGCCCAAGGGCGGCGCGATGGTGACCGCAGAGGTTGGCAGCTTTGACAGCCTCAATCCTTATGTCGATACCGGAAACGTTCCGTGGCAATTGTCCTATATCATCGGCGAGAGCCTGATGGGGCGTTCGCTGGACGAGCCCTTCTCTCTCTACTGTCTGTTGGCCGAATCGGTCGAGCTCGGGCCGAATCGCGAATGGGTTGAATTCACCCTCAACGCGGATGCCAAATTCGCCGATGGCTCGCCCGTCACGGTCGAAGACGTGATCTGGTCCTATGAAACCCTGGGCACCGTGGGGCATGGCCGCTATCGCGGGTTCTGGTCCAAGGTCGCCAGCATCGAGGCCACCGGCGAGCGGTCGGTCAAGATCACCTTCAATGTCGTCGATCAGGAACTCGCGCTCTTGGCGGGCATGCGGCCGATCCTGCAAAAGTCGCAGTTCGACGGCAAGGATTTCGCGGCTGACGCCCCCGGGATGATCCCGATGACCTCTGCGCCCTATACCGTTTCGGATTATGAAATGGGCCGCTATGTCGAGTTCACCCGCAATCCGGATTATTGGGGCGCCAATGTGCCCTTCCGCCGGGGAACGGCCAATCTGGACACGCTGCGGATCGAGTTCTTTGGCGATGAAACTCCGGCCTTTGAGGCGTTCAAGACCGGCGAGACGAACTTTACCCGTGAATTCAACGAAGCCCGCTGGGCCAGTCAGTATGACTTTGCCGCCGTGCAATCGGGTGATGTGGTCAAGGCGGAACTGCCGCACGAACGGCCCTCGGGCATGACGGGTTTTGTGATGAACAGCCGCCGCGCGCCGTTTGATGACATCCGGGTGCGCGATGCGCTGATGTACGCGTTCAATTTTGAATTCATCAACGAGGCAATGACCGGCGGCAATCAGCCGCGGATCACCTCGTATTACTCGAATTCGCCGCTCTCGATGGATGCTGGCCCCGCACAGGGCAAGGTTCTGGAATTCCTCGAACCGTTTGCGGCTGATCTGCCTGTCGGCACCATCGAGGGCTATGCCTTGCCGGTGTCGGACGGGTCGGAAACCAACCGCGCGGGGATCGGCGCAGCACTGGCCTCTCTGGAACAGGCGGGCTGGACTGTCGGCGCCGATGGAGTGTTGAAAAACGCCGATGGCAAAGCGTTTGAATTCGAAATCCTGCTGCAAACCGGCGCCAGCGAAATGGTGTCGATCGCGGATATGTATATCAAATCACTGGCCCGTCTGGGCATCATGGCCCATGTCACCAACGTCGACAGTGCGCAGTTCAAAGAACGGACCGACGCCTATGACTTTGACATGACCTATTATCGCCGTGGGCTGTCGCTCTCGCCGGGGAACGAACAGTATTCCTACTTTGGCTCCGAAGGTGCCGATACCCCCGGGGGGCGCAATCTGATGGGCGTCAAATCCCCCGCCGTGGATGCAATGATCGGGCGTCTGTTGACCTCGCCCTCGCAGGACGACTTTGTCGCGGCGGTTAAGGCACTGGATCGGGTTCTGACCGCCGGTCGCTATGTGATTCCGATTTATCAATGGAATATCAGCCGGATCGCCCATTCCAAGAACCTCCATTACCCGACAACGGTGCCGATTTTCGGCGACTGGCCGGGCTGGCAACCGGATGTGTGGTGGTATGAAGAATAAGGTTTTTCTACTGTGCGCCCTGCTGGCTTTGGCGGGGTGCAACACGGTGGCTGGTGTCGGGGACGACATCGCCGCAGGGGCCCGTAGCATCCAGAGCTGGTTCTAGAAACATCAAAGGGCCCACTGGGGCCCTTTGTCATTCCGAGTGCTAGGTCAGCGACGTGACCCAGAGGATCGTCGCGTCCTCTTGGCTAGTGGACACCACATTGTGTCCCATCGTCGCATCGTAATAGGCGCTGTCGCCGCGCTTCATTTCTACAGGTTCGTAGAATTCGGTGAACAGCCGGATGGTTCCGGTCAGCACATACAGAAATTCTTCGCCGTCGTGGCGCACCCAGCCATCGAATTCGTCCATACTGCGAGCGCGAATCCGGGCGCGGTAGGGCAGCATGGATTTCTTGGTCAACTGGTCAGCCAAGAGTTCGTGTTCATAGGTCGTGGTGATCTGGTTCTGCCCCTCGCCGCTGCGGGTCATCGCCATCCGCCCGTTCACCTGCCCCTTGCTGGGTTGGGTAAACAGTTGCGGCACCGAGATCCCCAAACCGACTGCCAGCTTTTTCAGCGCGTCATAGGTCGGAGACATCTGGCCGTTTTCGATCTTGGAGAGCGTCGAGCGGGCAAGACCTGCCTTTTGCGCGGCCTGTTCCAGCGTCCAGTCGCGCGCCTTGCGCAGTTCGCGCACCCGCGCCCCCAAATCGAGGGGCGGCGCGACTTCGGACGTTCCACTGGCCCGGGCGATACGAATTAGGCTAGTATTATCGGTGTTTGTCATAGGCTTTCTATATCGTTACGGCGGGATCGCTTGCAACTGTCATCACAGAGGTCTAGCCAGACATCATGATGCAAATACCGCACAATACCCCCTTGCCGACCCAGTTTAATATGGCCGCGCATGTTTTGGCGCGTGCGGACGATGATCCCAGCAAAATCGCATTGTCCGTCTTGGGCCAAGAGGACTGGACCTATCGCGATCTAGAACGGGCCATTCGCGGGATCGGAACCGGCCTTTTGCAGGGCGGCCTGCGTCCGGGGGATCGCGCTTTGATGCGGCTGGGCAATACACCCGCCTTTCCGATGACCTATCTGGCCTGTATCGCCGTCGGGCTGGTGCCGGTGCCGACCAGTTCGCAATTGACCGGACCCGAGATCAGCAAAATCGCCGCCGAAATCAAACCGGCGCTGATTATCGCAGATACGGGGATCACCCTGCCGGACCATTCAGCGCCCGTGCTGAGTGCGCAGGCGCTGACCGAGTTCCACCACGCACCGCCCTGCGACTGGGACTTGGGCGACCCGAACAGACCCGCCTATATCATCTATACCTCTGGCACGTCGGGGCAGCCCCGTGCCGTTGTCCATGCGCATCGGGCGGTTTGGGCACGGCGCATGATGATCGATGGCTGGTACGGGCTACGGCCCGACGATCGCCTACTGCACGCCGGGGCCTTCAACTGGACCTACACGCTGGGTACTGGATTGATGGACCCTTGGGCCATCGGCGCCACCGCCCTGATCCCGCCAGCGGGCACCAGCGCGCAGGACCTGCCCAAAATGCTCAGCGACCATCAGGCGACGATCTTTGCCGCCGCGCCCGGCGTCTATCGGCAAATGCTGCGGGCGCAGATGCCGTCACTGCCACAGCTACGGCACGGGCTCTCGGCCGGTGAAAAGCTGCCCGATGGGCTACGGGCGCAGTGGACCGCTCTGACCGGCACTGAAATCTACGAAGCCTATGGGATGTCGGAATGTTCGACCTTTGTGTCCGCCTCCCCCTCGCGGCCCGCGCCGCCCGGCACCCTCGGCTATCCACAACAGGGGCGCCAGATCGCGCTGATCGCCGACAACGGCCCTGCCGATTACGGGGTGATCGCCGTCCACCGCTCTGACCCCGGTCTGATGCTCGGCTATCTGGATCGACCCGAGGAAACCGCCGCGAAATTTTCCGGCGACTGGTTTCTGACTGGCGATGTTGCCAGCCGCCAACCCGGCGGCGCTCTGCGGTACGAGGGGCGCAATGACGACATGATGAACGCGGGCGGCTATCGCGTTTCTCCGGTCGAGGTCGAAGAGGCGATGACCACCTATCCCGGCCTGACCGAAGCCGCTGCTGTCGAACTGACGGTCAAGGCAGAGACGACCGTGATCGCGCTGTTCTATTGCGCACAGAGTGATCTGCCGGAATCGGACCTGATCGCCCATGCATCCAGCCGCCTAGCGCGGTACAAATGCCCGCGTCTGTTCCTGCGCGTCCCGCAGCTACCACGGGGTGCGAACAACAAACTCTTGCGCCGCGCGCTGCGGCAAACCTGGGAGGCCGAACATGGTCAAACTTGATATCCTCGCCGATCCGGCCTGTCCGTGGTGCTATGTGGGCAAGGCCTATCTGATCCGCGCCTTGGAACAGTCGGGGGATCACCCCTTTGACATCGAATGGCACCCCTATCAGATCAACCCTGATCTGCCGCTGTCCGGTGTGGATCGGGCCGAGTATCTAGAGACGCTGTTCGGCTCGCGCGAAGCGGCCGCCAAAGCGCATGTGCCGCTGGCCGAACACGCGCAGGCTGCAGGCGTCACCTTTGACTTTGAGGCGATCAAGCGCACGCCGAACACCCGCGACGCGCATCGCCTGATCCATTGGGCGGGCCTTGAGGGTCGTCAGACCCCAGTGGTCCACGCGATTTTCCGCGCCTATTGGTCCGAAGGTCGCGATATTGGCCAGCACAGCGTTCTGATTGATATTGCTGAAAAAATGGGCATGGACCCTGCGATGGTCGGCAGACTCTTGGCCAGTGATGCGGATATTGCAGACATCAGGGACCGTCAGGCCCATAGTCGCAAAATGGGGGTCAATTCGGTTCCCACCTTTATTGTTGATCATCGCTATGCCGTTCAGGGTGCGCAACCGACCGAAGTCTGGATCAATGTGATCAGGGAACTGGCGGAACAGGCGCAAACCCCTTCAAACTAGATTTGGTTTTTCTTACGTGTTTTCTCCGACAAAACCGCTGTCCCGCGTCGAGTTCATTGGCCTCATGGCTGCTGCCTCGGCCATTGTTGCCTTTGCTATCGACGCGATGCTGCCCGGATTGGGAGATATCGCGGCGGATCTGACCCCGGAGGCACCGAACCGGGCGCAACTGATCGTCAGCGCCTTGGCGCTGGGACTGGGAACGGGGACGTTAATCGTCGGTCCTCTGTCCGATGCCTTTGGTCGTCGGCCGATTATCATCGGCGGCGTGCTGCTCTACATCGTCATGGCACTGGTGGCCTATCGCGCACCGACACTGGAACTGCTGCTGGCGGCGCGATTTCTGATGGGGGTTGGCGGCGCTGCGCCGCGGATCGTGTCGATCGCGATCATTCGCGACGGGCAAACGGGCCGGGACATGGCGCGCACGATGTCCTTTGTCATGATGATTTTCGGCGTCGTGCCGGCGATGGCCCCCTTGGCCGGCGCCTCTATCATGGAGGCATTTGGCTGGCGGTCGATTTTTGCGGTGTTCGCGCTGTTCGGGATTGCAACGATGACGTGGTTTGCGCTGCGTCAGCCTGAAACCCTGCCAAAGTCCGAGCGAACAGCGTTCCGGCTAGCCAACCTCTGGCATGCCACAGGCGAAATGTTCGCGCACCCGACCTGCCGTCTGGCAATATTGGTTCAGGTGCTGTGCTACGCGATGTTGTTCAGTTTTCTGACCTCGGCCCAGCCGGTCTATGATCTGACCTTTGGTCAGGGGGCGCAGTTTCACTATTGGTTTGGCGCGACCGCGGCCATCGCGGCGACATCGTCCTATGTCAATTCCCGCCTCGTGGGACGGCTTGGCATGCGCAAAATCGTCAAGGCGGCCTTGGGGTTGAGCGTCGTGTTCGGCATCCTCGCCCTCGGCATCTGGATATCACCGCTGCCCGACCTCGCCAAACTGCTGTCGTTTTTCGTCTATTCCACCAGCGTTTTCATGATGATGGGCCTGACCTTGGGCAATCTCAATGCGTTGGCGCTGGAACCGATGGGCCATATCGCCGGGCTGGCCTCGTCTGTGACCATGGCTTGCGCCACGATCGGATCGCTGGTCATGGCCGTCCCCGTTGGACAGGCCTTTGACGGCACGCCGGTCCCGCTGATCGTAGGAACCGTGATCTTTGCCGCGCTGGGCGCCGTGCTGACTGCGCGCATCCGGCGCGACAGCGACCCGGTTTAGCGCTTTTTCTCCTGCACCAGTTTTTCTGCCAGTTCCTTGGCGATGGCAAAGGCGCCTTTGATTTTGTCCGCTTCTTTCGGCCAATCGCGATGCAGGATGATCTTGTTGTCCTTGATTTTCGCCAGACCGTTCTGCGACTGGATGAAATCCACCAGACCGGCGGGCGAGGCGAATTTGTCGTTGTGGAAACGGATGGTCGCGCCCTTGGGACCACCATCGAGGTGGCTGATACCGGCCTTTTTGCACATCGCCTTGATCCGCACGATCAGCATCAAGGTATTCACTTCCTTAGGCAATTTGCCAAAACGGTCGATCAGTTCGGCGGCAAAGCCTTCAAGTTCGACCTTGGTCGTCAGGCCGGACAGGCGACGATAGAGGCCCAGACGAACGTCCAGATCCGGCACGTAATCCTCGGGGATCAGGACCGACACCCCAAGGTTGATCTGCGGTGACCAGTGGTCGTCCTGCTCGATCAGGCCCTCTGCGCCGCCCGCCTTGATCCGGGCGATCTCGTCCTCCAGCAATTGCTGGTAGAGCTCATAGCCCACCTCGTTGATATGGCCCGATTGTTCCTCGCCAAGGAGGTTCCCGGCGCCGCGAATATCCATGTCCTGCGAGGCGAGCGTGAACCCGGCGCCCAGCGTATCGAGACTGCCCAGAACGCGCAGACGCTTTTCCGCCTGCGGGGTCAGTTTCACCCGTGGTTTGGTCGTCAGATACGCGTAGGCGCGGGTTTTTGACCGACCGACGCGGCCCCGGATTTGATAGAGTTGCGCCAGACCGAACATGTCGGCGCGGTGGACAATCATCGTGTTGGCGGTCGGAATATCGAGCCCGCTCTCGACAATGGTCGTGGCCAAGAGCACGTCATACTTGCCGTCATAAAACGCGTTCATCCGGTCGTCGAGTTCGCCCGCGGCCATCTGGCCGTTTGCGATGATATAGCTGACCTCGGGCACTTCGCGTTGCAGCCATTGTTCCATCTCGGGCAGGTCCGCGACACGCGGCACGACAAAGAACGATTGCCCGCCGCGATAATGTTCGCGCAGCAGCGCCTCGCGCACGGTGACGGTGTCGAACTCTGACACATAGGTCCGGATCGCCAGACGGTCGATCGGCGGCGTGCCGATAATCGACAGATCGCGCACCCCGGTCAGAGACAGTTGCAGCGTGCGCGGGATCGGCGTGGCGGTCAGGGTCAGCACGTGGATGTCTGACCGCATCTGCTTGAGGCGCTCTTTGTGCTGCACACCGAAATGCTGTTCCTCGTCGATGATCAACAGGCCAAGGTTCTTGAAATTCACTCCCTTGGCCAACAGGGCATGGGTGCCGATCACGATATCGACCTGCCCGTTGGTCATGCCTTCGCGGGTTTTCGCGGCCTCGGTGGTCGAGACAAAACGCGACAGCGGCCGGACATTGATCGGAAAGCCGCGGAACCGTTCGGCAAAGTTTTTATAGTGCTGGCGGGCAAGGAGGGTCGTCGGCGCGATCACCGCGACCTGCACACCCGACATTGCCGCGACAAAGGCGGCGCGGATCGCAACCTCGGTCTTGCCAAAGCCGACATCGCCGCAGATCAGACGATCCATTGGACGGCCTGACTCCATGTCGTCCAGCACATCGGAAATCGCCTGTAGCTGATCCTCGGTTTCGGCATAGGGAAAACGGGCCAGAAACTGGTCCCACATGCCATCCGGCGGCGTCAAAACCGGCGCGTGCCGCATTGCACGCTCGGCCGCAACCCGGATCAGACGATCCGCCATCTGGCGGATGCGTTCCTTCATCCGGGCCTTTTTCGCCTGCCATGCGCCGCCACCCAATCGGTCGAGCAAGCCGGTTTCATGGCCATAGCGCGACAACAGTTCGATGTTTTCGACCGGCAGGTACAGCTTGGACCCTTCGGCATATTCCAGCGCCAGACATTCATGCGCCGCGCCGAGGGCGGTAATCACCTCGAGCCCCAGATAGCGGCCCACACCATGTTCAATGTGAACCACCAGATCGCCGGGGGTCAGGCTTTGGGTTTCGGTCAGGAAATTCTCGGCCTTGCGTTTCTTGCGCGACTGTCGGATCAGACGATCACCCAGAACGTCCTGTTCGGAAATCACCGTCAACCCCGGCGCCTCGAACCCCTGTTCCAGCGGCCAGACCGCGAGGTGGATGCCCGATTTGCCCACCCGCGACCAATTCATGACGCCGATGGTTTCGCCCGCGCCTTCGTCCTCAAGCAGGCCC
The DNA here is from genome assembly GCA_937864535.1 of uncultured Paracoccaceae bacterium. GTDB lineage: Bacteria > Pseudomonadota > Alphaproteobacteria > Rhodobacterales > Rhodobacteraceae > Marivivens. The sequence continues at coordinate 221,933 of CALMJS010000017.1, read as the reverse complement.
ATCAGACGTTCGCGCGCCCCCTCTGAATAAGAGGCGATCACGACGGGCCCGTGTTCGAGACGTACTTTAATATGGGCAAGCAAGCCGCCGAAAAGGCTTAGGGATTCCTGTTGGCGTTCAGGCGCGAAATCGCGTCCGATCCGCCCACCCGCGTCAATCACACCCATGCCGGTCGGCTGTTTCAGAGGGCTGAATTGCAACACCCGGCGGCCAGCGACCGCTGCGTCCCAACCGGCATCGTCCAGATACATCAGCGTCGGCGGCGCGGGTTTATAGACGCTGTCCAACCGACCCTTTTGTTTCAGGGCTGCCAATCGGGTGTCATAGGTATCGAGGATCGAGGTCCAGCGCGCCACACGCGACGGCCCGACCTGATCATCCAGCGTAATCGTCGCTCTGGGCAGATAGTCGAACAGCGTATCGAGCCGGTCGTGAAAGAACCCCAGCCAGTGTTCCTGACCGGCATGTTTGCGGCCTGCGCTGATCGCCTCGTAGAGGGCATCATCGGTGCCAGCGGCGCCAAATTCGATCCGGTAATTCTGGCGAAAACGGGTAATCGACGGCTCGTCCAGAATAACCTCGGACACCGGGGCCAGTTCGACGACCTGCAACCGTTCCGTGGTCCGCTGCGTCGCGGGGTCGAACCGGCGCGCGCCGTCCAATACATCGCCAAACAAGTCCAGACGGACCGGGCCGGATTCGCCGGGGGGGAAAATATCAATGATTCCGCCGCGGACCGCGTAATCGCCCGGCTCCATCACCGTAGGCGACTGGGTAAAGCCCATGCGGGTCAGGTAGGTCCGCAACGCCGCCTCGTCCAGCCGCTTGCCGACAGTGGCGGTAAAGGCCGCCTCGCGCAGAATGGACCGCGCAGGGACCCGCTGCGTCGCCGCATTCAGCGTGGTCAGCAGCACGAACTGGTCCGGCATCCCATGAACCAGCGCCGCCAAGGTCGCCATTCGCGCCGCCGAAATATCGGCATTGGGCGACACGCGGTCATAGGGCAGACAGTCCCACGCCGGGAACACAAAGACCGGCATATCAGGAGCAAAAAATGCCAACGCCGCCTGCATTTCCGCCAGACGTTTGTCGTCCCTCGAAATGTGAACGACCGGACCGCCCGATTTCGCGATCTCGTCCAGAATGAGCTTGGCATCATAGCCTTCGGGGGCACCGGCAACGGTGATATGTCTTTGATCAACCATGCCTGTGACCTACCCCGACTATGGTCTGTGTCAATGGGCGGCGACGTCCAACGGTCAATAAAACCCCTTGGCGCCACCGAAATTCAGGAATGTCCCATAGCTCGCCGTAGCGACAATCGAGATCACGCCGATCAGATGTATCTGGGTCCGCAGCCCCCGCAGACGCCGGAACAGCGTGTCCGGCGATAGGCCCTCGGCCTCGATCTTGAATGCGGTCCGGATCGAGAGCGCCCAGACGATCGACATCGGAAACGCCATCAGGACCAGCGATTGCGCAAACTCCAGATCGTAGGAAAATCCGAGGATCGCCAGCGAGGTCAGGGCGAAAAACACGCCCCCTACCAGCCAGACCCCCAGTTGCCGCGCGATAAACAGGGTTCGGCGCACATGGACCGTCACCACTGCCTGAAGATCGCCGAGTGGCACGCCGCCTTCGCGGGCCGCGCGCTGGATCAGGTCATAGGGCGCACCCAATATCCAGTGGCTGGTCGTAGACCAAAGGACGGCCAGAGCGATCCAATACCACAAATTCGAAAACGACCGCAGGTCGATGGTTTCAAATATCAGGTCAAGCACGTGCCGGTCGTCCACGAATGGGTGTAGTCTGCCGCAGGTTATCCGCGGGATTCTCGGATGCCCAGTCTTGGCAAGAGGAAAAAACCGTGGCACCCAGAACCTGTGACATGAAAGGCCCGCCATGAAACCTACTGTAGCCCCCTATCCGACCACTCGGTTTCGCCGTTTGCGCAAATCCGCCGCGCTGCGTGCGATGGTCCGCGAACATACACTGACCCCCGATGATTTCATCTGGCCGGTGTTCCTGATGGAGGGCACGAACGAGGAAAACGCCATTGCGTCGATGCCGGGCGTCACCCGCAAAACCGTTGACCGCGTGGTTCTGGCCGCCAAGGAGGCCTATGACCTCGGCATTCCGGCGATCTGCCTGTTTCCCTATACCGCCATGGCCGACCGGACCGAAGACTGCGCCATGGCGTGGTCGCCCGACAATCTGACCAACCGCGCCATCCGCGCGATCAAGGATGCCGTGCCGGAGATCGCGATCATGACCGATATCGCGCTCGACCCCTACAACATCAACGGCCACGACGGCTATGTCGTTGATGGCGAGATCCTGAATGACGAAACCGTCGAGGCTTTGGTGAATATGGCGCTCGCACAGGCGGAGGCCGGCGCGGACATCCTCGGGCCGTCGGATATGATGGATGGCCGCATTGGCGCCATACGCGCCGCGCTGGAGAGCGAGGGACATACCAACGTGTCGATCCTGTCCTACACGGCCAAATACGCCAGCGCGTTTTACGGCCCATTCCGCGACGCGGTCGGCGCCAGCGGCGCGCTCAAGGGCGACAAAAAGACCTACCAGATGGACCCCGGCAACAGCGACGAAGCCCTGCGTCTGGTTGAACGCGACCTGATGGAGGGCGCGGATATGGTCATGATCAAACCGGGCATGCCCTATCTGGACATCTGCCGCCGGGTTAAGGACAGCTTTGGCGTGCCGACCTTTGCCTATCAGGTTTCTGGCGAATACGCGATGCTCAAAGCCGCCGCCTCCAATGGCTGGCTCGATGAAAACAAGGTGATGCTCGAGAGTCTGCTGTCGTTCAAACGGGCCGGATGCGACGGCATCCTGACCTACTTCGCGCCGCAGGCCGCGCGTATTCTGAACGGTTAGTAGCCTTTCAGGTGACAGAGCGCGGCGGAGTTCCTATAGTCCAGCCAAAATGATCAAAGCCATCAAAGAGGCAAGAGCATGACACTTTTGAACCGCCGCACTTTTGCGTTCTCTGCTGCCGCAGCAACCTTGGCCGCCTGCGGGAACGGGATCGGGACCAATGGCGCCGCCGATATCGACGCCCGCGTGGACAGCACCCTCAGCTATATGTACAGCGCCTATCCGGCGACCCGCGATCTGGCCAATAAATCGACCGGGATGCTGGTTATGCCCGTCGTGACCGAGGTCGGCCTCGGGATTGGTGGCATGTATGGGCGCGGTGCCCTGCGGATCGGGCAAACCACCGTCGATTACTATGCCGCTGCCGGGGCCAGTGCCGGGTTGCAAATCGGTGGCCAGCAGTTCAGCCATGTCCTGTTCTTTATGACGCAGGATGCTCTGTCCGAATTCCGTCGCTCGCAGGGCTGGTCGGCCGGTGCGGATATCGCCTATGCCCTGAATGATAAGGGCGAGATGCTGCGGGCGGATACTACGACATCGTCCTCTCCGGTGATCGCCGTGGTCTTTGCCCAGGCAGGGTTCCGCGTCGGTGCGACCCTTCAGGGGACAAAATACACGCGCATCATCCCGTAACTCGGTGGCGCGAATGCGACCAATGGCAGGCGAATGACCGTCATACTGATATTGGCTGCGGGTTCGTCCTCGCGCATGCGCGGCCGCGACAAATTGCTAGAGCCGGTGGACGGGGTGCCGCTGCTTCGGTTGCAGGCCAGACGCGCGTTAGAGCTTGGCCTGCCAGTCTTTATCGCGGTACCCTCTGCCGATCATCCGCGTGTTGGGGCCTTGGCCGATCTTCCGGTCACCGTCCTCGCGATACCAGAGGCTGCCGAAGGCATGTCCGGCACATTGCGCGGTGCTATGGCCGCATTAAATTCGGGCCACAACGTATTGTTATTGCTAGGGGATCTGGCGGAAATCGAATCCGGAGACCTGCGCGCAGTAGCCAACGGCCCGACCATCGCCCCCACGGCGCGAATTTGGCGCGGCCAGACACAGGATGGCAAACCAGGGCACCCGATTTTGTTTCACTCCTCCTTGCTGGGCGAATTCAGCGCGCTGGAGGGTGATAGCGGCGGCGATCCTATCGTGCGACGCCATCGCGACGAAACCGTCCTGATCGCATTGCCGGGAAACCGGGCGCGGCGAGATCTGGACACGCCCGAGGATTGGGAAACGTTCCGTTTGGAAACAGGACGTTAAGCCACACTGCTGACAAAAAACGTCAAACCCCGACTGCACGATGGCAGCCGGGGCTGAAGGTCTGACCCCACATCAGACGGGATTGAACCGGGGTCGCGATCCCCGATTCAGCTGCAACCTTATTGAACCAGCAGTTTCGCCTCGTGCTTTTTCAGGGAACGCCGCGCCGCTTGGTAGTTCTCCAACCCGTGCTTTTCCTTCAGCTCGGGGAAGAGTTCCATGATTTCGTCGCGCTGGCTGGCACCGATCCCCTTGAGGCTATAATCGCCCGGCTGGAAGCTCTCGGTCCATGCGCCGTCCGACAAAACAACCTCGTGGCGTTCAAACATAAAGTGGACGTAGGTCACGCTCATCGCATCGACCTGATGAATGCCCCCGCTGCCCACCAGATGTTTGGCGGCGGCCAGAACCTCGCGCTCTTCGAAATAGAGCTGCGTCAGGTCCGAGGCGATCAGCATACGGTGGTTCGGAGACACCATCATGTCCCGTTCCGGCAGGCCACGACCCAGAGATCCGGCCTTGATCAGAACCGGGCGCAGATGCGGCGAACCGATCAACTGACGGCCCGTAATCTGTTTGTGCCCGACCCAAGCGATTTCCTGGATGCCGTTGTCACGGGTGATCACCTTATCGCCGACGCAGAGGTCCTGAACCAGCTTTTCGCCCTTGGGCGTGGCGATCAGGGTCCCCGGCGTAAAGCAGGGAATGACATTCTCGATATCCGAGAAGGTCATGGTCGACCCGTCCTGGAAAGTGACGATCCCGTCTTCGTGGTCGGTCGAGGTGTAGGTGATGTTGGTAACATTCGACCCGGTCAGATCGAGAACGTCCCAATCGCCGTTGTCGGTATCTTCGCCGCCATAGACAACGTCGTTGCCATTGCCGCCAAAGAACGTGTCCGACCCAAAGCCGCCGAACTGCGTATCAACGCCCGCGCCGCCGGTGATGTGGTCCTGACCGTCGCCGGCATAGAGCGTATCGTTGCCGTCGCCACCGCTGAGGATATCGTTGCCAATATCGCCAAACTGCGTGTCGTTGCCCTGACCGCCCAGAACGGTATCATTGCCGGTGCCGCCGTAGATGACGTCATCGTCGATTTCGCCATCGAGCAGATCGTTGCCCGAGCCGCCATAAATGGTGTCATCGTCATCGCGACCATAAACCGTATCGTCCCCGTCGCCCGCGTCGATCGTGTCGCGGCCATTGTTGACGACCAGATCGCCATTGTCGTCCGGCACGTTGATCGTATCGGGATAGCTGTCATCCAGCCCGCCGTAGATCAGGTCGTTGCCAGCGCCGGCGTTGATCGTATCGTCACCCTCGCCGCCGATGATGGTGTCATCACCGTCACCTGCGTCGATGCTGTCCTTGTCCCAGCCGCCGTCGATATAGTCGTTGCCGGTGCCGCCATAGATGGTGTCATCGTCATCGCCGGTGATGATGCGGTCATTGCCAGCACCGCCAAAGACGGTGTCGCGGTCATTGTAGGGATCGCTGTCCGCGGTCCACAGGCCCGGATAGGCCAGATCAGGACGGCCGGCGAGCGCTCCACCAGAGGAATCGATGGTATCGTCACCGTCACCACCGATGATCGAGTCATTGCCCGTACCGCCGATGATGCTGTCGTCCCCAGCCCCGCCGTCGACGGTGTCATTGCCGGTCCCTGCGTCAATCGCGTCCTGTCCGTCACCGCCAGAGAGACTGTCGTTACCTGCGCCACCAGTCAGGCTATCATTTCCGTCGTCACCGCTCAGGCTGTCATTGCCGTCGCCGCCCGATAACAGATCGTTGCCCTGACCGCCGATCAGCCGGTCATTGCCCGCGCCACCATCGACCGAGTCATCGTCAACGCCACCGTCCAGATAATCATTGCCGGTGCCGCCATAGATGATGTCGTCGTCATCCTTGCCATAGACGGTGTCATCGCCCGCGCCGGCATCGATCACATCCTTGCCGTTGGACAGAACCGGATCGCCATCTGCGTTCGGAACGTTGATCGCGTCGGGGTAGGTGTCGTCCATCCCGCCGTAGATCAGGTCATTGCCGTCACCACCCAGAATGCTGTCGTCGCCTTCGCCGCCGATAACAGTATCGTTGCCGGTCCCTGCGTCGATCGTGTCCTTATCCCAGCCACCGTCGATATAGTCGTTGCCCGCGCCGCCGATGATGCTGTCATCGTCGTCACCCGTGAGGATGCGGTCGTTGCCAGCCCCGCCATCCACGGTATCCTTGTCATTGTCGGGATCGAGATCCGCCGTCCACAAACCCGGGAATGCCAGATCCGGCGACCCACCCGAGGTCAGCGGCGCCGAGGTGTCGATCACATCATTGCCGTCGCCGCCCAGAACGCTGTCGCGCCCGTCGCCGGTCAGGATCGAGTCATTGCCGATGCCACCATCGACCAGATCGTTTCCGGCACCGCCATCGAGCGTATCGTCACCGGCGCCGCCATAGAGGCTATCGTCACCGGCGTTGCCGCCGATGCTGTCGTTGTTGTTGCCGCCATAGACCGCGTCATCACCATCGCCGCCGGTCAGCGTGTCATTGCCATCATCGCCGTAAACAACGTCGTTGCCCGCGCCGCCTGCGGCCACATCGTTACCCGACCCGCCATAAAGCGTATCAACCCCTGCGTTACCGTGCAGAGAGTCGTTACCGTTGCCGCCATAAACGATGTCATTCCCGTCGCCACCCGTGAGCGTATCGTTGCCGTCATCGCCAAACAGCGTGTCATTGCCCACGCCGCCGTCAATGGTGTCATTTCCGGTGCCGCCATAGGCTTCGTCGTTGCCGTCACCCGCGAGGATGCTGTCATTACCGCCATACCCGTAGATCAGGTCGTCGTTGCCCGTGTCACCCGGCAGGATTGCATCATTGGCGTCAACCCGGTCCCCGTCGGGGTCACCGAGGTAAGAGCCGTCGATGACGTCATTGCCCGCGGTCCCCTCAACAGTGCCATCCAGCAGCGGCGCCGCGACATTCACCGTTGCGGTTGCGCTGTCTGTGCTGGTTCCATCGGTGATCGTGTAGACAATCGTCGCCGGGCCCGAGAAGCCCTGATTGGGCACAAAGGTCAGCGTCCCGTCCGGGTTGACCGTCACGGCCCCGTCCGGAGAGCTGGCCGACACAATCGTCAGCGTATCACCATCAAGGTCGGTATCGTTCAGCAACACCGGCACAGTGACCGCCTGACCGTAATTGGTCGAGGTGCTGTCATTGGCGGCATCGGGACGATGACCGACATTGTCGCCGCGAACCTCTTCGATCTCTTCGTAGGTCAGGGTTTCGCCGGTCGCAACGCCGTTGGCGTCGACAAAGACCACCGTCCCGTTGTAGCCGTTCCCGTTGGCGTCCGGTGTGACATTGTCCAGATAGAACGGGCCCTTGCCGGTCAGATCCAGAATGTCGTAGTCATCGCCGCCGCTGCCACCATAAACCTCGTCTCCGGCACCGCCAAAGATCACGTCGCGGTCATTGCCACCGTACATCTCGTCATTGCCGTCGCCACCGGTGAGCGTGTCATTCCCCGCTTCGCCGGACAACAGGTCGTTGCCTTCACCGCCCAGCAACGTGTCATTGCCGAGGCCGGTGTAGATACGGTCGTTCCCGCTGCCGCCATCGGCATAATCGTTGCCCTGACCGTCGTTATCCGTACCTTCGACATCGTCGATGACGTCGTCGCCGTCGCCGCCCAGCAGGCTATCGTCGCCGTCACCACCGATCAGACGGTCATTGCCTGCATCGCCAGACACATAATCGTTCCCGGCCTCGCCGGATACGGTGTCATTGCCCGCCCCTCCATAGAGCGTGTCGTTACCATAACCGGTGAAAATCTTATCGTCGCCATCGCCGCCATAGGCGACATCATTCCCCTGACCATCGTTGATCGTGCCGATCACGTCGTCGATGGTATCGTTGCCGGCCCCGCCGTACATCGTATCGTCGCCGTCGCCGCCGATGATGCGGTCATTGCCAGCGTCGCCCGCCAGCACATCGTTGCCCTGGTTTCCGTCGATATGATCGTCGCCGTCGCCGCCAGAGATCGAATCCGCCCCTGGAACGCCCGCGTTCGGGTCAACGGTGGTGACATCGTAGAAAATATCGGTGACCGTAATGCCCGAGTCATCATAGCCGTCCTGATAGTGCAGAATTTCCAACTTGGTGATCGGACCGGCGATTTCGACCAGCATCGAATAGGTGTTGCTGGTGTTCGATCCGTCGCCGCCCTTGGACGCGCCGGCATCGGTTCCGTTGACGCCGTCGGTGTCATAGAGCGTGATGCCGCTGCCTGCGGTCAGGACAACTGGAACCTTTTGACCGCTGGCGTCATAGGCGAACACCCGCACGGTCGAGTCGTAGTCCATATCGTTGATACGGAATTCGACATTCGACACGCCAACGTCAAATTGTAGTTTATATTCAACCCACTCGCCCTTGGAGTTGAGATAGGAATCCAGCGCCGACGTGCTATCGATCGTCTCGGTGCCGCTATCGATCCCGGTGACCAGCTGGGTCTTGTCCGAATAGGTCGTCGTCGGCGTGCCGCTGCTATTGCTGATCGTAAAGGTGACCTTGGCCTCGCCGGTGTCCTGTACGAAATTGGTGATCCGGTCGTCGTTGTCGATCAGGTCGTTGGCCGAGCACGCATTCGGGTCCGGCGCCTTGTCCCATTCAAAGCTCTCGCGGACGGTTGTCACCGCCTCGGGCGAACCGTAGGTCGCCGACTCGGCATCGCCAATCAGAACATCGTTGCCCGCGCCGCCGGACAGGCTATCATCCCCTGCCCCGCCATAGACCTCGTCATTGCCCGCACCGGCCAGAACCGTGTCGTTTCCGTCGCCTGCCACAACGATATCGTCATTGCCATATTCGCCCGGGCGAAGTGCGTCGTTATGGTCGATCTTGTCGCCATCGGGATCACCCAGATAGTCATAGTCGATCAGATCGTTCCCGCCGGTCCCCTCGACGATACCATCACCGGGCAGCGGATCGCAGTTGATGCTGCCGACGTTGAAATCGCAGTCATAAGAGTTCTGGTCGATATCGATGCTGCAAACCGGCTTGGACGCGGTCACAACAACACAGGACCCGTTCCAGGTGTATTGGGTCGGGACGACATTGCCGTCCTTGTCATAAAAGGTGACATCGCAGGTTTTGCCCGAACCGCACTGGCTCAGCGAAACGCCATATAGATTGAACGAGACGTTCTGAACCGGCGTGCCATAGTCGATGTCCAGATGGCCCGAACCCGAATGGGACGAAAACTGGTAACAACTGTCGTTGTTATATGACGTGGTGCTGCCGCTGCTGGACTGCTTGACTGTACAGTCAACTGAACCCCAGGACCCGCTGTAGCTGGACGTGGTGCCCCACTGGCACGAACCCCAATCATATTTGAACGACATCGTCACCATTCTCCATCCGCAGGGTCAATACGAACCAACGTACGACCCTTGGCCATTTCGCACCTCTCCACGGATGGAGAAGGCACGATCTGACCAGCCGCACCGAAACCCAATTCGGCGCGCGTTCAAATCAAAGCGAAAAGAGCACCCTTTCGCAGACACCTTTTCGAGAGTGGGCTTTCGCCGCTCTCAGGCCGCCCCAAACAGCCCATATGTCCCCCAGTTGGACAGGCTTTAATTAGCCGAAAGAATATGACCTGAAAAGCAAAAAGTATATTAACGATCCAAAAGTCTTAGACGCGCCCAAAGCGGTTAGATAAGGCGAAAATGCAAAAAATTCTCAGAAATTTGCAACCTTTGTTTGCATTCTGGAAACGAAGTTGCCGTTCTGGTCAACATATTTCCCCAAATGGCAACGAGCATCATTATTCATATTACAATAGGTAGAATAATTCTCAACTTTTGAGGGCGAACTCGACACTCCAACGGATGGGATCGCTTGCCACCTAACGTTACGTCATTTAATTCGCGACCCTGCCGGTCAACGGCCAAAGCCACCACGAAAATAGACTCCGACCGACCCTTAGGCACGATCTGATCCAGTGATTTATCCTGAGAAACTGGTGCCGGTGGGGAGACTCGAACTCCCACGGGGGGTTGCCCCGGCGGATTTTGAATCCGCTGCGTCTACCATTCCGCCACACCGGCCCGACGCCGTCCGAATAGCCCGAGCCTCGGACGGCGTCAATGTGCAACCGCAAGAAATTTCATACCGCCCCCAAATAGTTGCCCTGTCTGTCGCCGCTAATCGAATTGTGACCCCGGCAGGCATCCATGATCCTTGACCTGAGTGCGGGCACATGGCCTAACACCCTCGCAACAACAGAGCTGTATTATGATCCGCAAACTTTACGATTGGACATTATCCCTGGCCCGGTCCCGCCACGCTCTCTGGGCGCTCGCGGCGGTGTCATTCGTAGAATCGTCTTTCTTTCCAATTCCGCCGGACGTGCTGATGATCCCGCTGATCATCGCCCGGCCCAGGGACGCCTTCAAAATCGCTGCGGTGGCCACCATCGCCTCGGTCCTCGGTGCGCTGCTGGGCTATTATATCGGCTACGGCCTGTTCGATGTGCTGGGACAACCGATCCTCGACTTCTATGGCAAGGGCAGCGAATTCGAAGCCCTCAAGACCCAGTTCGACACGTGGGGCGTGCTGGCCGTGCTGATCGCTGGGGTGACCCCCCTCCCGTTCAAGGTCGTCACGATCGCCTCGGGCGTCCTGCATTTTGCGCTTGTGCCGTTCGTCCTCTCGGCCATCGCCGCACGCGCGCTACGCTTCTTTATCGTGGCGGCGCTTTTGTGGAAGTTCGGCGCGCCGATCCGCGACTTTATCGAAAAGCGCCTCGGCCTGATGTTCACCCTCTTTTGCGTGATTTTGGTCGGCGGCTTTGTCATGGTGAAATTCCTATGAAACTCACGCGCAATTCATTGATTTTGCTGGCAGGTGGCGGTTCTGCGGCGCTCTTGGGCGGCGCCTACTTTATCTTCCAGTTGCTGATGGGACTGCCGCCTTGCGCCATGTGCTTCTGGCAGCGTTACCCCCATGCGGCGGCCATCGTGATTGCCCTGATCGCCCTCGTGGTGCAGGGGGCGGCCTTGCCGATCCTCGGCCTCCTTGCGGCCCTGACGACAGCAGGGCTTGGCGTCTATCATGCCGGAGTCGAGCAGAAATGGTGGGACGGCCCCAGCAGTTGTACCGGTTCCGGCCTCTCCAATCTTTCGGCCAGCGACCTGTTGGCAGTCGACAGTGGCCCGAAACTGGTGATGTGCGATCAAATCAGCTGGCAATGGCTCGGCCTCTCGATGCCGGCGTGGAACGCGGTCATGTCATTTGGCCTATTGATGGTCTGGGCTCTCGCCGTGCGGGCGTCGCTGCGTCGCGATTGAACACTGCGGCGGTCCGTCCTAGCATTCCCGCCTGTTCCAGAGGAAACACCGATGACCCATGTGATCCTGATCGGCGCGCCTGTTGACTGCGGCAAGCGGCGCCGCGGCTGCCTGATGGGCCCCGACGCCTTCCGCACCGCGGGCCTGAGCGATGCTCTCGCCGAACTCGGCCATCAGGTCAGCGACCTCGGCAACCTCGCCCCGCAACCGGTCGCGCCGCCGCTCGATAGCCCCTCTCATCTGCATGCCCTGGCCGAAAACATCGGCTGGTGCCAAACCCTGCGTCATGCGGCTTGCGATCAGGCGCCACAGGGCTTGCCTATCTTCTTGGGCGGCGACCATGCCCTGTCGCTGGGCTCGGTCGCAGGCATGGCCGATGTCGCCGCCACCCTCGGGCGCCCGCTGTTCGTGCTCTGGCTCGATGCGCATACCGATGTGCATACGCCATTGACCACCACCAGCGGCAATCTACACGGCACCCCTGTCGGCTATATCACCGGACGCCCCGGCTTTGACGCCTTCCCGCCCGTCCCGAACCCGGTCCCGCTGTCGCAGATCGCCATGATCGGCTTGCGGTCCGTCGACCCCGATGAGCGCAGCTTCCTCACCGACGGCGAGGCGCTCCTTGTCGATATGCGCACCATTGACGAAATCGGTATCGTCCGCCCGCTCTCGGAGTTCCTTGATCGCGTCGCGGCAGCCAATGGCCTCTTGCACGTCTCTCTGGACGTCGATTTCCTCGACCCCGCGGTTGCTCCGGCGGTCGGCACCACTGTCCCAGGCGGTGCAACTGTTCGCGAAGCGCATCTGGTGATGGAAATGCTCTGCGACAGCGGCCTTGTCAGCTCGCTCGATCTGGTCGAACTCAACCCCTTCCTCGACGATCGCGGCCGCACGGCCAACCTTATGGTCGACCTCACCGCCAGCCTTCTGGGTCGCCGGGTCTTTGATCGACCGACGCGCAGCGCCGTCTAACCCTTTCATCTTTCTAAAAATACCTTGCGGGGGTCCGGGGGCGCAAAGCCCCCGGCGCGCTAATGCAGGGTGAACTCGCCGACCACATTGCGCCACTCTCCGGCGCTGATCAGCTTGCGGTGGACAAAGCGGACCGAATGCAATGGCCCCTCGATTTCGCGCTGCCAGAATTCGATGAACCGAAACAGCCGGGCGTGATCCGGCGCCAGATCGTAATCCTGCCAGATAAAGCTGTTCAGGACATGGGGATAATCCGGCATCCGATAGAACATTTCTGCCGTCGTCAGCCCGTAGCCTTTTAACATCAATTCCGTTTCTTCGTGCATCGGTTCACCTCTTGGTTGCCGCCATAGGTCCAGCAAACCACATGCCAATATTTTGTCAATTCTTTCAATTTGTTAGCCATTAGCCCTCTAGGCTGCCAAACATCCGGCGCATGGCAGGTTGCGCCTGCCCTTTGCCCTGCGCTATAAAGCTGCAACAAAGATGGAAAAGCCATAAGGCAGACAGGCCAACAGCGTGACAGATACCCCGCAAACCCCTGAAAACGCAGAAGAACCCGGCACAGACCGTCCGGTCCACTCTGGCCCTTCGGTCTCGATCATCGAAGAGATGAAGACCTCCTACCTCGATTACGCCATGAGCGTGATCGTCAGTCGGGCTATTCCCGACCTGCGGGACGGGCTGAAACCGGTGCACCGGCGCATTCTCTATGCGATGAACGAGGTGGGGAACACTCACGATAAACCCTACCGGAAATCTTCGCGCCCGGTGTCGGACACCATGGGTAAATACCACCCGCATGGGGACAGCGCGATCTATGACGCGCTGGTGCGGATGGCGCAGGACTTCTCGATGTCGCTGCCGCTGCTGGACGGTCAGGGCAACTTTGGTTCGATGGACGGGGATAAGGCCGCCGCCTTCCGTTATACCGAAGTGCGCATGGACAAATCCGCCAGCTTCCTGCTGGCCGATATCGACAAGGATACCGTCGACTTCGTCGATAACTACGACGGCAAGGACAAAGAGCCCACCGTTCTGCCCGCCCGGTTCCCGAACATGCTGGTCAACGGCGCTGGCGGTATTGCGGTGGGTATGGCCACCAATATTCCGCCGCATAACCTCGGCGAGGTGATCGACGCGACGCTGGCCTTGATCGAAAACCCTGATCTTGAGGCCGCCGACCTGATCCAGTATGTCCCCGGCCCGGACTTCCCGACCGGCGGCGTGATGATGGGCCGCTCTGGCGCGCGCAAGGCCTATCTCGAAGGGCGCGGGTCGGTGGTTCTGCGTTCGAAAACCCACATCGAAGAACTACGCAAGGATCGCTGGGCGATCATTGTCGATGAGATCCCCTATCAGGTGAACAAATCGGTGATGATCGAAAAGATCGCCGAATGTGCCCGCGACAAACGGATCGAAGGCATCGCCCATGTGCAGGATGAATCCGACCGCAACGGCGTGCGTGTCGTGGTCGAACTGAAACGCGATGCGACCCCGGATGTGGTGCTGAACCAGTTGTTCCGCTTTACGCCGATGCAGATCAGCTTTGGCTGTAACATGCTGGCGCTGAACAATGGCCGCCCGGAAACGCTGACGCTCTACGGCTTCCTGTCGAATTTCATCACCTTCCGCGAAGAGGTCGTCGCCCGCCGCACCGCCTATGAGCTGCGCAAGGCCCGCGAACGGTCGCATATCCTCTGCGGTCTGGCAGTTGCCGTGACCAACGTCGACGAGGTTGTCGCGACCATCCGCGCGTCAAAGGATGCCGCCGAGGCGCGGGATCGCCTGATGACCCGTCGCTGGCCGGCTGGCTCGATCATCGAATACCTCAAACTGATCGATGACCCGCTGCATCCGGTCAACGACGACGGCACCTATAACCTGTCGGAAATTCAGGCCCGCGCCATTCTGGATCTGCGTCTTCAGCGTCTGACACAGCTCGGCGTGCAGGAAGTCACCGACGAATTGCAGGATCTGGCCTCCAAGATCAAAGATTACCTCGACATCCTGCGGTCGCGCGAACGGATCATGGGGATCATCGGGGCCGAACTGCAAGAGGTCAAAGACCTGTTTGCCGTCCCGCGCCGCACCGAGATCGCCGATTGGGCCGCCGACCTCGACGACGAAGACCTGATCGAGCGCGAAGACATGGTTGTCACCGTGACCTCTGGCGGTTGGATCAAGCGCACGCCGCTGGTCGAATTCCGCAGCCAGAAACGCGGCGGCAAGGGCCTGTCGGGCATGCAGACCAAAGAAGAGGACGTCGTCACGACGCTCTTTGTGGCCAATACCCATACGCAACTGCTGTTCTTTACGACGGACGGCATGGCGTACAAGCTGAAAACATGGCGCCTGCCCTCGGGCGGCCGCACCGCCAAGGGCAAGGCCATCGTCAATATCCTGCCGATCCCGCAGGGTGTGTCTGTTGCCGCCATCATGCCGGTTGACCGCCCCGAAGAGGAATGGGACGACCTGCAGATCGTCTTTGCGACCTCGGACGGGGACGTGCGACGCAACAAACTGTCCGACTTCACCAATGTGATGCGGAACGGCAAGATCGCGATGAAACTGCCCGATGGCGTCGAACTGGTGAACGCACGCATCGCCTCCGAAGATGACGATGTCATGCTGGTGACCAATTCCGGCCGCGCAATCCGCTTTTCTTCGACCGACGTGCGGGTGTTCAACAGCCGCAATTCCACCGGGGTGCGCGGCATCAAACTGGTGGGCGATGACCGCGTAGTGTCCATGTCGATCATCCGCCACTTCGAGGCGGACCCGCAGGAACGTGCTGCCTATCTGAAGATGCGCCGCGCCATGGCTGGCGTCACCGAAGAGGATGTCACCGACGAAGAGGACGTGCCTGCAGGCGAATTGTCGACCGAACGCTATGCCGAAATGTCAGCGGCGGAAAACCTGATCCTGACGATCACGGCCAAGGGCCTTGGCAAATTGACCTCCTCGCATGACTATCCCGTCCGCGGTCGCGGAGGCATGGGGGTCACCGCCTTTGAGAAAACCATGCGCGGCGGGGATATCGTATCCTGCTTCCCGGTCGAAGATGACAACCAGATCATGCTGGTGACCTCGAACGGTCAGTCCATCCGCGTGCCGATTGCTGGCATCAGCTTCCGGTCCCGCAGCGCGGGCGGGGTCAGGGTGTTCAACACCGGCCCCGATGAGACCGTGGTCTCGGTCGCCCGGATCGAAGAAGCCGGCGAAGACGAATGACAAAACGCCCGCCCGCAACGGCGGGCGTTTTCATTTTGCTCTCCCACCTGCGGGGGTCAGGTATTCCATACCTATTCGTATAGGTCTGTTATATACTAAGGGATAGTCAACGCCGTACCCAAGAGACTCGATCTTACGGGGCAAGCGATTATGCGACTGGTCGGTGTAGCAGGATTTATCCGGACATGACCTTGCTCGATTGAAGCTATTTTAGCATCCCGTAGCGCCGTCTCCGCCATCCCGGAGGCGGCGCAATTCCGTCATCGTGCCGATACTACGCCGACCGGCGCTGCCTGATCTTTTCTTTTGCCTGCGTCGCGGCTACATCCGCGGTATGACACAGGAACTTCATATCATTGGCGGCGGCATGGCCGGGTCCGAGGCTGCGTGGCAGGCTGCAAACGCCGGCGTGCGCGTGGTCATTCATGAAATGCGGCCAAAGGTGGAAACCTTTGCCCATCGCACCGGTCATCTGGCCGAGATGGTCTGTTCGAATTCGTTCCGCTCGGACGATAGCGAACAGAACGCGGTCGGGCTGCTGCATTGGGAAATGCGTCAGGCCAACGGCTTGATCATGCAGATGGCGACCAAGCACCGCCTGCCCGCTGGCGGCGCGCTGGCGGTGGATCGCG
The DNA here is from genome assembly GCA_937864535.1 of uncultured Paracoccaceae bacterium. GTDB lineage: Bacteria > Pseudomonadota > Alphaproteobacteria > Rhodobacterales > Rhodobacteraceae > Marivivens. Next base: position 205,576 of record CALMJS010000017.1, on the reverse strand, counting down.
ACCCCTTTGCCGAGAGCGTGACCGCCGCACTGATGGCGCATCCCAATGTGTCCGTGTCCTATGAGGAAATTTCCGAACTGCCGACCGAAGGTCACTGGATCATCGCGACCGGCCCGTTGACCAGCCCCGCCCTTGGCGAGGCGATCCGCCGCGAAACCGGCGCCGACCACCTCGCGTTTTTCGACGCGATTGCCCCGATTGTCTATTTCGACTCGGTCAATATGGATGTGGCGTGGATGCAGTCGCGCTATGACAAGGGCGAAACCGAGGAAGAGCGCACCGCCTACCTGAACTGCCCGATGACCAAGGATCAGTACGAGGCCTTTATCGATGCCCTTTTGGCAGCCGATAAGACCGAGTTCCACGAAGGCGAAACCGCTGGCTATTTCGACGGATGCTTGCCGATCGAAGTGATGGCCGAACGCGGCCGCGAAACGCTGCGGTTCGGCCCGATGAAGCCGATTGGCCTGACCAACGCCCATGATCCGGAAACCAAGGCCTATGCCGTGGTGCAATTGCGCCGCGATAACGCCTTGGGCACGCTCTATAATATCGTCGGGTTCCAGACCAAGATGAAATACGGCGCGCAAAAGGACGTCTTTAAGATGATCCCGGGCCTCGAAGATGCCGAGTTTGCCCGTCTGGGCGGCATCCATCGAAACACGTTCATCAATTCACCGACGTTGCTGGACAGCGAAATGCGGCTGAAATCGCGGCCAAACATCCGCTTTGCCGGTCAGGTCACCGGGGTCGAGGGCTATGTCGAGAGCGCGGCTATGGGGCTCTTGGCTGGTCGTCTTGCCGCGGCAGAACTGCACGGCCGGACGATTGATCCGGTGCCGAACACCACGGCCATGGGCGCGCTGATCACCCATATCACCGGCGGCGCGGATGCAAAAACCTTCCAGCCGATGAACGTGAACTTTGGGCTGTTCCCGCCGCTGGACGGTGTTCGTGGTGGACGCCGCGGTCGCAAAGACCGCTACAAGGGCTACACGGATCGCGCCAAAGAAGATTTCAATCAATGGCTTAGCGGTCAAATCTAATGCAATACGTGACCCGGTTTGCGCCAAGCCCAACCGGCCCGCTGCATCTGGGTCACGCCTATTCCGCTATCCTTGCGCATGACATGGCGATGGCGGAAAACGGGCGCTTCCTGCTCCGGATCGAGGATATAGACCGCGAACGGTCCAAACCGGAATGGGAAACACAACTCTACGAAGACCTCGAATGGCTCGGGCTGTGGTGGGAAACGCCGGTCATGCGCCAGTCAGAGCGGCTACCGGCCTACCGGCAAGCCCTAGATGCCCTTTGGCAGCGCGACCTCCTGTATCCTTGCACCTGCACCCGTCGCGATATCCACGAGGCTGCCTCGGCCCCGCAGGAAGGCGTTGTGCACTTCGGCCCCGACGGGATCGTTTACCCCCGCACCTGTCACCACAAGATCGGCATGCCTCAAAGTCTGACACCGATGCCCGAAGACGTGGCGCTCCGGCTCGATATGTCGCTGGCCGCGATCCAGATCGGCGAATACCGCGTCTGCGAAGGCGAGTTCCTGTATTTCACCGAAACAGGCAGCGGTCCCGATGGCGAAACCGGCCAGATCGAATTCTCGCCGGACGATCTCCGGACCAAAGTCGGCGATATTGTCCTGTCACGCAAAACCTTCCTCGGATCATACCATCTGTCGGTCGTGCTTGATGACGCGGCCCAAGGCGTAACGCATGTCGTCCGCGGTCAGGATCTGTTCGAGGCAACCCGCATCCACGTCGCGTTGCAGCGTTTGCTCGGCTTACCCACCCCCGTCTACCACCATCACGCACTCGTCCGTGACGAGAACGGCAAACGCCTCGCCAAACGCGATGACGCCAAAGCGATCCGCAAATACCGTGCAGAGGGCGCAACCCCGGCCGACATCCGCCGCATGGTCGGGCTCTAGCGCTGGCTCACTCAGCCATCGGCTGCATCAGTTCGACCTCATGGTCGTCACGCACGGCGGTGTAGAAACATGACCGTCGGTTCGTGTGACAGGCCGGACCCACCTGCCGCACCTGCATCAGAATACAATCGCGATCACAGTCAAAGGTGAACTCGACCAGTTCCTGCACATGGCCAGAGGTTTCGCCCTTGACCCAGAACGATTTGCGCGACCGGCTCCAATAGGTGACGCGCCCGGTGCGAATGGTCCGCTCGACGGCCTCCTGACTCATCCAGGCCAACATCAGCACATCTCCGGTCTCGACATCCTGTGCGATCGCCGGGATCAACCCGTTTTCATCATACTTTAGGCTTGTGGGATCAAAGCGCATCGGATCAGACCTGTTGAAAAGATGTTCTGTGGCCTATTTATTGCAAAATCTGAGGAAAGGGAAAGCCAGTGTCTGACAGTTCTGATCTCGTCAAACTCTATTCCGCCAAAATCTTGGCGCTGACGGCGGATATGCCGTTCACAGACCGCTTGGCTGACCCCGACGCAACGGTCAAAAAACGGGCGCCTCTGTGCGGATCGACGGTCACCGTCGACATAAAAATGCGCGACGGCGTTATAACAAACTTCGGACAGGACGTTAAAGCTTGTGCGTTGGGACAGGCATCGGCGGCCATCATGGGGGGGACCATCATCGGCCGTAGCCTGCCCGAGGTAGCAAAAGCCCGTGAGGAGTTGCGGGCGATGCTCAAAGACGGAGGACCGGTTCCTTCAGCGCCGTTCGACGGGTTGGAGGCGCTCTTACCGGCCCGAGACTACAAGAATAGGCACGCATCGATCCTGCTCGCGTTCGATGCAACCGTCGATGCCATGGCGCAGGCCTTGGCGATGGAGGCCTAGAGCGGAGGAGAAGGTCGGCCTGAATGCACGGCGGTAGCCTGTTCGGCGCCGCAGACAGGAGAGGTCATGTTTGACAACTTTGATCTTCGTCGTCCCGGTTCCGGGAACGGCAAAGTCTTAAACGAGATTGCAACTGTCGGCTCGACGATGGCCGCCGGTATTGTCGAATTGTCCGGTTTTCTGGACGAGGTCGGGCAGAAATCGCAAAAGCAGGTCGCGGAAATGCGCGCGCTGCATGAACGTGTCGACGCCATCAGCTCCGCCAACGACGCCTTGCAAGACGCGATCGGGCTGGTGTCCGAGCTGGCCGAGAGCAATCTCGCCGGCTTGACCGAGAGCGTTGCCAGTGTGCAGGCCTCGAACGAATGCAGCCGCGAAGTGGCCACTTGGGTGCGATCGGTTGAAACGCGCCTCGAAGAGGTGGTTGCCCGTCTCAAATCCGTTGAAAAGCTGAATGCGGAAATCCAGACGATTGCCCGTCAGGTCAATATCCTTGCCATCAACGCCAAGATCGAAGCCGTCCGCGCCGGCAATTCCGGCCGCGGTTTTGCCGTCGTGGCCGAAGCGATCAACGATCTGTCCCGCAACACCACCAAGGCCGCGACCGCCGTATCCGAGAGTGTCGCGGAAATGACCAAGAGCTTTGGCACGTTGCGGACCGAATCCCGCAGCGTTCAGACCCTCGCCGCGCGCGTCATCACCGAAGCCGAGCAGACCGACGCGCAAATGAGTGCGATGCGCAGCCAGTTGGAAACGACCGTGCGGACATCGGGCAACATGAGTCAGGAAGCCGGTCGAATCGCCCGCGCCGTGTCGGGGTTCGGGCCTGCGTTCCTGTCGATCGCAGAGGGTGCCGAAGATACCGGCCGCGGGGTCGAAGCATCGCGCAAACAGATCCACAGTATGGTCGACGACAGCGAAACCATCGTTCAACTGTCGATCCTGTCGGGCGGTGCGTCCGAGGATAAAAAGTTCATAGATTACGTGGTCAAAACTGCCGCCCAGATCGGCGAGACCTTTAGCACCGCAATCAAGAAGGGCGAGATTTCGGAAACCGAGCTCTTCGACACGAACTATATGCCGATTGCCGATACGAACCCCAAACAGTTCACGACGCGTTATCTGCCGCTTACGGATCAGATCCTGCCCAGATTCCAGGAGCCCGCGCTGGAGGTGGACCCGCGTGTCGTGTTCTGTGCGGCGGTCGATATCAATGGTTACCTTCCGACACATAACCAGAAATTCTCGTTGCCGCAGGGGTTGGACCCGGTCTGGAACACGGCGAACTGCCGCAACAGGCGGATCTTTGATGACCGTGTCGGGCTCAAATCCGGGCGCAACACGCAACCGTTTCTGATGCAGGTCTACCGTCGTGACATGGGCGGCGGCACCTATGTGATGATGAAGGACCTCTCGGCCCCGATCATGGTCAATGGCCGCCACTGGGGCGGCCTGCGGTTTGCCTATAAAATCTAAAAGAAACCGCCGCCAGCCCGGGGAAGGGCGGCGGCGGAAAGTCCGTGTTTCGAGTGGGATCCGAACCGGAACCGGAAAGGCAGGGCTCCGTTGGGCTAGGGACATTAGCCTCGTCGACGAATGGGACAGACGACGTGCCGGTCGGCAGGAAACACGGTCAGGCAGACCTCAGGTCACAACAGGCCGGGCAACAGCATCGCCCCGTAAAAGATGATCACCAAACTGGCGACACCCACCAAGTCCGCGAGCACCATCTGCGGAGACCGCATCAGTACGGCTTTGAAATCCTTTGCCATCGTCACTTCCTCCTGTGCGTTAACCTTTGTTGCCTATTTGTTCCCATTTCAGAGCGAGTCTGTAAAGAACTTTTTAGGAACAAAAGTGAACAAATTAGAGGGGACGATCTAACCCACTGAAATTAAACGAATCGCCTTGTCCTGCTCCATCAGCCAGAGCAGCGTTCGTGCCGCCTTGCCCCGGTCGCTGAGCAATTTGGGGTCCTCCAGCAGCAGTTTTCGGGCGTCGGATTGCGCCAGTTGCATCAGCCCGGCTTGCCGTTCGAGATCGGCGACACGGAATTTCGGCAGACCCGATTGCGCAGTTCCGATCATGTCTCCGGCCCCGCGCATCGCCAAATCCTCCTCGGCAATGCGAAAACCGTCCTCGGTCTCGCGCAGGATTTCCAGACGGCGTTTGCCGCTCTCGGACAATGGGGCCTGAAACATCAGCAGACAGGTCGAGGCGACAGAACCGCGCCCGACCCTGCCCCGCAACTGGTGCAACTGCGCGAGGCCAAAGCTCTCGGCGCGCTCGATCACCATGATCGAGGCATTGGGCACGTTCACGCCCACCTCGATCACCGTGGTCGCCACCAGCACCTGACTCTCGCCCTTTTCAAACCGCGCCATCGCCGCGTCCTTTTCGGCGGGCGGCATCTGGCCGTGCACCAGCCCAACGACTCCCTCGCCCAGTGCGGCGCGCAAATGTTTGAACCGGTCCTCGGCGGCGGTCATGTCGCTGACCTCGGACTCTTCGACCAGCGGACAAACCCAATAGGCCTGACGCCCCTCAGCAATCGCCCGGCGCAAGCGGTCAACCACTTCGTCCAGCCGCGCCGTGCTGACCAGAGCGGTCTGGATCGGCTGTCGTCCGGCGGGTTTTTCATCCAGAACCGACACGTCCATGTCGCCATATTGCGCCAACGACAGGCTGCGCGGAATCGGCGTGGCCGTCATTACCAGAACGTCGGCCGCCGTCCCCTTGGCGCCAAGTTCCATTCGTTGCGCCACGCCAAACCGGTGCTGTTCATCGACCACAGCCAGACGAAGATCGCGAAAGACCACGTCTTTTTGAAAAACCGCATGGGTGCCGACCAGAATGTGAATGTCGCCCTTGGCCAGAGCCGCCAGTTTCGCGGCCCGTTCCGAGGCGCGGTCCCTGCCGGTCAGGATTTCCAGAACCACGCCAGCGGTTTCTGCCAGCGGCTGCAACCCGGCCAGATGCTGCCGCGCGAGGATCTCGGTCGGGGCCATCATGACGCCCTGCCCGCCCGCCTCGACCGCGATCAGCAGGGCCAGCAGCGCCACCAGCGTTTTGCCGGACCCGACATCCCCCTGCAACAGACGGTTCATCCGCGCCGGACTGGCCATGTCATGGGCAATTTCCTCGATCGCCCGGCTCTGTGCCGAGGTCGGGCGATAGGGCAAGGCTGCCAAGACCCGCGATCTCAGCCGCCCGGTCCCGACATTGACCTGCCCCTTGCTCCGCCGGACCTGCGCACGGGCCAGCGCCAAGGTCAGTTGATGCGCCAGCAACTCGTCATAAGCCAGCCTCTGACGCACCTTGTCATGGGGCGACAGATCGGCTGTATCGGTCGGCGCATGGGCGGCCGCGACGGCATCGAGCCAATCCGGCCAGCCTTCGCGCTGTTTGAGAGGCCCGTCGATCCATTCCGGCAGCGACGGAGCAAGCGCCAAGGCAGAGCGCGAGGCGCGGAACATCTGTTTTTGCGTCACCCCCGCCGTGAGGGGATAGACAGGTTCGAAATCCGGAAAATCCAGCACCTGATCCGCCGCCACGATATGGTCGGGGTGCACCATCTGTCCGACACCGTCGAACAATTCGATCTTGCCCGAAATCAGCCGCTTGGCCCCGACCGGCAGAACCTTGGTCAGATAGTCCCCACGCGCATGGAAAAACACCACTTGGAACGTGACCTCGGCATCCCGCACCGTGACTCGATAGGGTCGCCCTTTTTGACGGTTCGGGATATGCGCGATCACCTCGACCTCGACCGTGACGGTGGTAGGCGGGCTCACCTCGCGGATCGAGGACCGCCGACGACGATCAACGCCCGAATGCGGGAGGGTAAACAGCAGGTCCCGCGGCCGGGAGATACCGGACTGCGCCAGAATCGCCTCTGTTTTGGGGCCAACGCCGTCCAGCGTCGACAGCGCCCCGAACAGCGGCCAGAGGATTTCGGGACGGCCGGTCATAGCCCCTCGATGAGGCCGAGCCAGTCGTCCTCATCGATCACTTTGATCCCCAGTTCCTGTGCCTTGGTCGCCTTGGACCCGGCGCCCGGACCGGCGATCAGGAGGTCGGTTTTCGCGCTGACCGACCCGGCGACCTTGGCCCCCAAAGCCTCTGCCCGCGCCTTGGCCTCGGCCCGCGTCATTTTTTCCAAGGTGCCGGTAAAGACCACGGTCTTGCCTGCAACGGGGCTATCGGTGGCCTGCGCCTCTGGCGGCAGGATCGTCAATTCGGCAACCAAACGCTCGATCACTGCGCGTTCCTGCGGATGGGCCAGTGTCGTCACCAGTGACAGAGCCAATACCGCGCCAACGCCATTCACCGCGACCAGATCGTCCCATGCCGCACGACTATCGGCGGGCACCGGCGGATCAGACCAGATTTTGTCACGAACGGCCTGCAACTTGGGGCGTTGCCCGGCCGACAAATCGGCCGCCCGTTTGGCAATTACCGCCTCTTCGGCCAAGAGATACCGTTTCCCCGCCTCATGCGCGCGATCCACGGTCGTCAGAAGCGCGGTCCATGACATGAAATGTCGGGCCAGATTGGTGCCCGCAACCTCGCCCAGATGACGGATACCAAGCGCGAAGAGAAACCGCCCCAATCCAATCGTTCGTTTGTTTTCAATCGCTTCAAAGAGTTTCTTAACGCTCTTGTCGCCAAATCCGTCGCGGTTTTGCAGTTTCCCGAGGTTGGCCTGATCCCGCCGCGCCAGCGTAAAAATATCGGCAGGTTCATTGATCGGCAGCGTCGGATCGCCAAAGAACATCTCGATCTGTTTTGCCCCTAGACCTTCGATGTCAAAGGCGCCGCGGGACACGAAATGTTTCAGCCGTTCCACCGCCTGGGCCGGACAGACCAGTCCGCCCGAACAGCGCCGCACGGAATCGCCATCTTCGCGATGGGCCTCGGACCCGCATTCGGGGCACAGCGTCGGAAACGCAAAAGCCGTGGCATCATCGGGGCGTTTACTCAGATCCACATCGGCAATTTTCGGGATCACATCCCCGGCGCGATAGACCTGCACCCAATCCCCGACGCGAATATCTTTGCCGTCGCGGATCGGGGCACCGTTCGAATCCCGTCCGGCGATGTAATCTTCGTTATGCAGCGTCGCGTTTGACACCACCACGCCGCCGACCGTCACCGGCATGAGCCGCGCCACAGGCGAGAGCGCACCCGTGCGACCGACCTGGATATCAATGCCCTCCAGTCGGGTCCAGGCGAGTTCGGCGGGGAATTTATGCGCGATCGCCCACCGCGGCGTGGTCGACCGAAACCCTAACCGACGCTGCAATGCGAGGTCGTTTACCTTATACACGACGCCATCGATATCGTAGCCGAGCGAGGCTCGTCTCTGTTCGATCATCCGGTAATGCGCCAGCAAATCGTCAATCGACCGGCACACCGTGGTCAGCGGATTGGTCTGGAACCCCAGCGACCCAAGCCGTTCGATCGCACCGGCCTGCGTTTCGGCCAGCGGTGCGGATGTCTCGCCCCAGGCATAGGCAAAGAATCGCAATGGTCGGCTACGGGTGACCGCCGCATCCAGTTGCCGCAGGCTGCCTGCGGCCGCATTGCGCGGATTGGCAAAGAGTTTGCCCCCGGTGTCTTGTTGACGCTGGTTCAGTCGCGCGAAATCATCGTGACTCATATAGACTTCGCCGCGCACCTCGAGCACTTCGGGCGCACCAGTCAGGCGCTGCGGAATATCGTCGATCGTCAGCGCGTTCGCCGTCACGTTTTCACCGATTTCGCCATCGCCCCGCGTCGCGGCCTGTACCAGCTGACCGTCCACGTAGCGTAGCGACAATGACAAACCGTCGATCTTGGGCTCGGCGGTAAATTCGAGCGGACCTGTCCGGTTCAGGTAGCTGTTGATCTGATCGGCAAAGCCCTGAACATCCGCGTCCTCGAACGCGTTCGACAGCGAGAGCATACGCACGGCATGGGTAACCTTGCCAAACCCGTCCGCAGCGGCAGCCCCGACCTGCCGCGACGGGCTATCCTCCCGCTTGAATTCGGGAAACCGCTCTTCGATGGCAGAGTTCCGTCGCCGCAGCCGATCATAGTCCGCATCGGACAGAAACGGCGCGTCCTCACCGTGATAGGCGCGGTTCGCACGGGTCAGCACATCGCTCAGCCGCGCCAGTTCGGCCTGCGCTTCACTCTGCGTTAACTGGTCTGGCGTCTTATGTTCCAGATCGGAGGATTGGTCAGCCACGAGGTTCCCTGTCAGCAAGATATCCGTGCAACGGAGTTTGCCGAAGTTCTAGGCGGCGTTCCTGCCCCCGTCCAGACCACAAAATCCAGCCCGCGCCCTAGGCCCCAACCGCCACCCGCTTGGGCTCTGTCCGGATCTCTGGATCGCGCAAGACATATCCCCGCCCCCAAACCGTCTCGATACAATTTTCGCCATCGGTCGCCTGCATCAATTTCTTGCGAAGTTTGCAGATAAACACATCGATGATCTTCAATTCCGGCTCGTCCATGCCGCCGTAAAGATGGTTGAGGAACATTTCCTTGGTGAGAGTCGTTCCCTTGCGCAACGAAAGCAGTTCCAGCATCTGGTATTCCTTGCCGGTCAGATGAACCGTGGTCCCGTGCACATCGACGGTTTTTGCGTCCAGATTGACGCAGATCTTGCCCGTCCGGATGACGGACTGTGCATGCCCCTTGGACCGGCGAATGATCGCGTGAATGCGGGCGATCAGTTCCTCACGATGGAAGGGTTTGGTCAGATAGTCGTCCGCACCGAAACCGAATCCTCTGATCTTGCTCTCGGTGCCGTCATCCCCCGAAAGGATCAGAATCGGCGTTTCGATCCGCGCCAGCCGCAATTGGCGCAACACCTCATGGCCAGAAATATCCGGCAAATTGATATCGAGGAGTATGAGATCATAGTCGTAGAGTCTGGCCAGTTCGACACCCTCTTCACCGAAACTGGTCGAATAGACATTCAGGTTTGCATGAGTCAGCATCATTTCGATGCTTTTTGACGTGGTGGGGTCATCCTCAATCAGCAGCACGCGCATCCGGGTTCTCCATTCATCTCCTGACACCGTTCTAGAACAGCACTGGTTAATTACACGTTACCGTCAGGATCATTTGCGCATGTTCTACCTATGGTTGTCTATATTTTTGTAGAGCCGTTGCTCGCAATCCGTTCACGCCGTGTCGGCACACCGCCAGTTGCCAGGCATCAAACTCTTCCTCGGACAGTTCGTAATCCTCGATCGCCTCGGCCTTGCTGATCAAACCCGCCGCAACAGCCTTGACCACAGCCGCCTTGCGCGAGGCAACCCAGCGGCGGGTCCCCGCCGGCGGGAGATCGCCACGGGTCATTTTTGTGCCATCCGGCAAGGTGACGGATCGCGGTCCTTCGATTTTTTTAAGATACATTCGAGCCTCATCTCTCTTTTCGCAGCCGAACCTGTGCGCCAGACACTTAAAGAGCGGTGAAACCGGGGCTTGAGAGTGTTTAGCATTTTCCTATATTCCCTTGGACTTCCCGAGCTCGGAGGCCGTCATGTCACTCGATCACCCGCTGAATTCTCTAGGCTTTGCCAAGCCGCCGGCTCAAACCCGGGTCGTTGTCGCCATGTCCGGCGGCGTCGATTCGTCAGTGGTGGCGGCGCAACTGGCCGAAGAAGGCTATGATGTCGTCGGCGTGACATTGCAGCTCTATGATCACGGTGCGGCTCTGGCAAAAAAAGGAGCCTGCTGCGCGGGCCGCGATATCCATGATGCCCGCCGTGTGGCCGAGCAGATGGGATTTCCGCACTATGTCCTTGATTATGAAAATATTTTCAAGGACGCCGTAATCGAGGAATTTGCCGATAGCTATCTGGCCGGGGCGACGCCCGTGCCGTGTATTCGCTGTAACGAACGGGTAAAATTCAAGGACCTGCTGCAAACCGCCCGCGATCTGGACGCCGATTGCATGGCGACAGGCCACTATATCCAGCGCATGGTCGGCGACCATGGCGCGGAACTGCATTGCGCGGCAGACGCCAATCGCGACCAGAGCTATTTCCTGTTTTCGACGACGCCGGAACAGTTGGAATTTTTGCGATTTCCTTTGGGCCATCTGAAATCCAAGGCCGAAACCCGGGCACTGGCTGCGAAATACGGTCTATCCGTTGCGGACAAGCCCGACAGCCAGGACATTTGTTTTGTTCCGAATGGCAATTATGCCAGCGTGATTGAAAAACTGCGCCCGGGCGCGGCAGAGCCGGGCGATATTGTCGATGTCGATGGCACCGTATTGGGCCAGCACCGCGGTGTGATCCACTACACCATCGGCCAGCGCCGCGGCTTGGGCATTGGCGGGCTGGCCGACCCTCTCTATGTGGTGCGACTGGACGTCGACAAACGGCAGGTCGTGGTTGGTCCGAAAGACCTGCTGGCCACGCGGACCGTTCCGATCCGCGAGGTCAATTGGCTGGGCGACGGCAGTTTCACGGATCAGCCGGAGCGAGAAATCGCTGTCAAAGTCCGCTCGACCCGCCCGCCTGCTCCGGCGATTTTGCGCGTGATCAACCCAACAGAGGGCGAGGTAGAACTGCTCACCCCCGAAGAAGGCGTCAGCCCGGGGCAAGCCTGCGTCTTCTACGATCCCGAGAGCTCGCGGATTCTCGGGGGGGGATGGATCTGGAAAGGTCGCTAAGGTCCGCCGCGGCGCAACCGGCGTGTAAGGGGCTCTGCCCCGGACAAGAGGGCGTGTGAGGGGCTCTGCCCCTCTGGGCCTGCGGCCCATTCACCCCGGGATATTTGACGCACAAAGGCAGGCAGGCCGCAGCCCGATCGCAAAGTTAGTAACCGAGACGCGCGCCCCGGCCACCGCGGCGGCCGGTTTTTTCGGGTGTGGTCAAGGCGAGTTCGAGCGTTCTGGTCATTGGATGATCCGCGGGCTGATCGCCATGGCGGTCCAAAAGTGCACGAACCCGTGTCGACATATCGCTATCGACCGGCATTTTGAGCACCCAGTCCAGAAAGATGCTGCGGCAATCTTCGAGGGTGATGTCGTCAATCCGAAACGATTCGGCGATGATACCAGTCGGGTCGAGTGGATCTTTGGTCATGATAGGTCCAAAAGGCGGGAGATGATCTGATCGGCCTGCTGCGCGGCCTCTTGCAGGGCCTGAGCGAGGCTGTCCAGATCATCAAATCCGGTTTCGCGCAAAATCAACTGCTTGCCACCTTCGCCCAGCGTCTGAGGATCGAGTTCGTCCCCTGTCAGAAGGCGTGCGGCGGCCTGCAGGCGCCAGAGTAGATCACTGGCCGACCGGAGCGATGTCCCATCAGCGGCACTCATCCACCCACTGGCGACACCGACATGGATTTGTCTGTCAGGGTCGGTGTCCGGCCCCCCTGCCAGCAGCGTGGCGGTTTGCGCGCAGAGTTCAATGTCCTGAAGACGACCGGGACCGATCTTGGCATCCCAAAGTCCCTTGGGCGATTTGGCCTCTGCGATCCTGCGCCGCATGTCGGCCACATCGGCGAGGACGCTCTGGCCCTTGGCTTTGGTGGTCAGGATCTCCTGGCGGATCGTTTCGACCTCGGGCATCAGGTCGGGCGTGCCGGCGATGGCACGGGCACGGGTCAAGGCCAGATGTTCCCATGTCCAGGCCTCGTTCAACTGGTAGTCGCGAAAGGCGGACAGGGAGGTCGCGACCGGACCCTGGCGGCCCGAGGGGCGCAGGCGCATATCCACCTCGTAAAGGCGGCCATCGGACATCGGCGCGGTCACCGCAGTCACCAGCGCCTGCGTCAGGCGGGCGTAATAGGGACGTGCCGCCAGCGGGCGCGGTCCTTGCGACATTTCCAGCCCGTCAGCATCATAGATCATGATCAGATCAAGGTCCGAACCGGCGTTCAGCCGCGCCGCGCCCAGCGACCCCATTCCTAACACCACCGCGCCCCGACCGGGAGGAGCGCCGTGTTTGCGGGAAAACTCGGCCACCACTTCGGTCCAGAGGCCAGCGATCACCGCCTGCGCCAGATCGGCATACTGGAACCCGGCATCGCGGGCGGAAATCAGGCCGCGCAGGTGATGGACACCGATGCGGAAATGCCATTCCTTCATCCAGCGGCGGGCAGCGTTGAGACGGGCCTCGTAATCGCCAGCAAGCGCAAGTGCGGTGTGCAGGTGCTGCACCAAAGCCTCTACACCCGGCCATTGCGAAAAGAAGCTACCGCCGATCACCATATCCAGAACCGCCGAGTTGCGGGCCAGATAGGTCGCCAAGGCCGGCGAGGTTGCGCAGATGTCGACGATCATCCGGGTCAGCTGCGGGTTCGCCTCGAACAGGGAAAACAGCTGGACCCCGGCGGGCAAACCGCGCAGGAAGCCGTCGAATTGCAGCAGGGCCTCTTGCGGTTTGGCGGCACTCTTGAGGTGGGTCAGAATCTGCGGCTTGAGGCGCTTGAACAGTTCCACCGCCCGGCTGGACCGGAGCGCCGGATAGGTGCGCCAGCGTTCTTCAAACTCGGCACCGAAATCGTCGACCGGTTGCCGCACCTGCCCCGGAGCAAAGAACCCTTCGGTCAGCGCATGCACCTCCTGACAGGTCTCTTCGAGGTGGTTACGCAGTTCAATGACCGTCGTCCCCATGAGCGCGGCCAGACGGTCCCACCCGTCATCGCTGGTGGGCAGCGCATGGGTCTGCTGGTCGGCAATCATTTGCAGACGGTGTTCGACATCGCGCAGGAATTTGTAATGGCCGTAGAGCGTGGCCGCATCCGCCTCATCGACCCAGCCCGCATCGGCCAATCGGCGCAGGCCCTGCCGCGTGCCGGACACCCGCAGCGACGGGTCGCGGCCCCCGGCAATCAACTGGCGGGTCTGGGTGAAAAATTCGATCTCGCGGATGCCGCCATGGCCCAGTTTGACGTTGTGGCCATCCAGACGCAGCGGACCATTGAGCCGTTTGTGGTCGCGAATGCGCAGGCGCATATCGTGGGCATCCTGGATCGCGGCGAAATCCAGATGCTTGCGCCAGACAAAGGGGGTAAGCGTGGTCAGGAAACGCGCGCCTGCCTCGATATCTCCGGCGGCGGCACGTGCCTTGATAAAGGCGGCCCGTTCCCACGTCCGGCCGACCGATTCATAATAGTGTTCGGCGGCAGCCATCGACAGGCACACCGGCGTGACAGAGGCATCGGGGCGCAACCGCAGATCGGTCCGGAACACATAGCCCTGATCGGTGGCATCCGAGAGAATGCCGGTCATCCGGCGGGTCACCTTGATAAAGGAGGCACGGGCGTCATCGACGATGGCCGGGTCGAGCCGATCGCCATCAAACAGCAAGATAAGGTCAATGTCGGAGGAATAGTTCAGCTCGAACGCGCCACCCTTGCCCATGGCCAAGGCGACCATACCTGCGGCGGTTTGCGCGTCGTCCTGCGTCAGACCGGGTATCTTGCCCCGGGCGATTTCCGCACCGACAAGGCGTTTCAGACAGGTGTCCACGGCGACATCGGCCAGGAGTGACAGGGTCCGTGTCACGGTCTCGAGCGGCCAGACCCGGCCCAGATCCGCTATGGCGGTGAGAACCGCGATCCGGCGTTTGGCCTCTCGCAATCCGGTGGCCAGCTCCTCGGCAGACAAGACCGACGCGGCCGACAGAACCGACTTGGTCGCCGCCTCCGGATCGTCCAGAGCGGCGAGCAGCCAGTCGCGTTCCCTGACGATCAGCCCGGCCAGATAAGGGCTGGAGCCGGCAACCCCACGCAGCAAATCGGTGGTGTTCGGTGGCAGTTCGGGGAGCAACGCCATGACATCGGCAGCGCGCTGCAGGTCAAATGGACGCGGGACATGCGAAATCCTGCTTTCAAAGCTCATCTAGATGTGTACCCCTAGCCGGCAATAGCCGTGTTCCCGGCATTTCAACGTTTATCATCAAACGGATCAAGACCAGAATGAGCAAGAGCCTAAAACGGGTGAGCCAAGCCCTTATTGACGCAGGGCTGGACTGTCAGCCGCTGGAAATGGGGGCAGAAACCCGGACCGCACAACAGGCCGCCGAGGCTGCGGGCTGTCACCTCGATCAAATCGCCAAGTCGATCATTTTCGTGGGCCTCACCTCCGGGCGGGCGATCCTGTTTCTCACCGCTGGCGGAAATCAGGTCGACGCGGACAAGGCCAGCGCCGCGGCGGGCGAGGCTTTGGGTCGAGCGGATGCTGCAATCGTCCGGGATCAGACCGGATTTGCCATCGGCGGCGTGTCGCCTGTTGGACATCTGTCGCCGATCCGCGCCTTTCTCGATCCGCGTCTGCGCGAGTTCGACCAGATTTGGGCCGCCGCCGGAACCCCGCGCCATATTTTTCCGGTTTCCCCATCGGATTTGCTGCGGATCACCGGCGCCACGGTTGCCGATTTCACGGTCTGAGAACCTAGCGACAAGAATGTAAATTATTTTAACATCACCTCTTGTAGCGGGCCTTGCTCCTCCCGATATGCTGTAATGTGAAAAGGCTTCACATGGAAAACAGAAACACAAGAGGACCACAGCTATGAATGACACGACCTCCTCCTATCACCCCGGTCATACTGGCCGCGGTTGGTTAACCCGCACCGAAATGTGGCTGGATGAAAAGGGCAAAGGAGCCTGGATCGCCGCTATGGTTCTGGGCTTCGTCTTTTTCTGGCCCGTCGGCTTGGCCCTCTTGGCCTATATGATCTGGAGTAAACGCATGTTCAGTGGCAAATGCGCCGCCCGTCGTTCCCACGGGCATATGATGTCAGGCCGCAGCGCCTATCGAACCAGCGGCAATAGCGCCTTTGACTCGTACAAAGAGGAAACGCTGCGCCGGTTGGAACACGAGCAGGACGAATTCGAAGCCTTCCTCGAACGGTTGCGCGCAGCCAAGGACAAATCGGAATTCGATCAGTTCATGGACGAACGCGTCAATCGCCCGCAGGGCTCGGCCTCGACCGAGGTCTAAATCGCCCTCTGGCGGCCCCGCAACGGGCCGCCTCCTTTACGGCTCCATTTTCAAAGACCTGATCCCATGCCCCATTACACCCTGATCCCCGGCCTGCCTGATCCGGACCAGTCCCCCGAATTTTATGCGAATGTACCGCTCAAGCGCGGGATCGCATGGCTGATCGACTGCTTCCTGATCGGCCTTTTGGGATTGATCCTCACACCCTTTACCGCCTTTACCGCAATCTTCTTCTGGCCTGCGTTTTTCGCGATTGTCGGCTTTGTCTATCGCTGGTGGACGCTGAGTGGCGGCTCGTCCACTTGGGGGATGCGGATGATGGGCATCGAAATGCGGACATTGGACGGTCGGCCTTTTGATAGCGCTCTGGCGCTGATGCACACCGGCGGTTACACGCTGTCGGTGCTGGTCGCGCCGCTGCAACTGGTTTCCATTCTCATGATGCTGCTTTCTGGCCGCAAACAGGGCTTGACCGACCATCTTTTGGGGACTGCGGCGATCAATCGCGGCCTCTAATAGACCAATGAATACTTGGCGTTGCGAAATAGACTTGCTACTCTATCGGCAGGTTACCGATTGACAGTATGCGCCACACTCTTCCCATTGCGCCCCAGTTTTACGTGACGGCACAGCAGCCTTGCCCTTATCTGGAGGGCAGGATGGAGAGGAAGTTGTTTACGGCCCTGTCCGGTGAAGGTGCGGAAAAACTGAACGATGCTCTGTCCAAGCAGGGGTTTCGTCGGTCGCAAAACGTCCTCTATCGGCCCTCCTGTGTCGATTGCAGCGCCTGCCTGTCGGCCCGCATCGTCGTTGACGATTTTATCCCGACGCGCGGGCAGAAACGAACCGTCCGGCGCAATGCTCATCTGGTCCGTCGCCCCACCAGCCCTTGGGCCACGGACGACCAGTATGACCTGTTTCGACGGTATCTCGATAGCCGTCACGCCACCGGCGGGATGGCGGATATGGACCTGTTCGAGTTTGCCGCCATGGTCGAAGAGACGCCGATCCGGTCGCGGCTGGTCGAATACTGGCACAAGGACAAGGGCGAGAACCTGCTTCAGGCCGTCAGCCTGACCGATATCTTGGACGACGGGCTGAGCATGGTCTATTCGTTCTTTGAACCCAGTTTGGCACAGAACTCTTTGGGAACCTATCTCATTCTCGATCATATCCGGCTGGCCAAGGAAATGGGGCTACCTTACGTCTATCTGGGCTATTGGGTGCCCGGCAGCCGCAAGATGGGCTATAAGGCGAATTTCTCGGCGCTAGAACTGTTTCACAAGGGCGAGTGGAAACGGCTCTACGATCCTGCCGACTATGAAACCGAGACACATCCGTTGTCGGTCGAACCCATTGCGGAACAGGTCGCCAAGATCAAACTGCCCGACGCGCGCACCATCCGCTGATCACCACGACCAGAGGATAGACAGGCCGGGCTTTGCCCGGTTTTTTTGTGCGGGACTGTAACCGCCGATCAGATGCCGCAAAACGAAACGGGCCGCTCATCAGAGCGGCCCGTTGGCGTTATGTGTACCCGATCAGTTCAGCAGGTTCGGAATAATCGTCACCACCGACGGGAACAGCGCCAACAGCGCCAGCCCGAAGACCTGGATCAGGACAAAGGGAACCACGCCGCGATAGATATGCCCTGTTGTCACCTCTGCCGGAGCCACGCCGCGCAGATAGAACAGCGCAAAGCCGAACGGCGGGGTCAGGAACGAGGTCTGCAGGTTCACCGCGATCATGATGGTGACCCACTTGGGATCGAACGATCCACCGTAAATCACCGGCCCGACAATCGGGATCACGATGTAGATGATCTCGAGGAAATCGAGAACGAAGCCCAGCAGGAACAGCACCAGCATCACGATCAGGAAGGCCGTCCATTCATTCGAGAACGACTCGAGGAAGTCCTGAATGTAATGTTCCCCCCCGAACGAGATCAGCACGAGGTTCAGAAGCTGCGACCCGATCAGGATGGTGAAGACCATCGAGGTCACCTTGGTGGTTTCGCGCACCACCGGTCCCAGAACCCCCAGTTTGAACAGGGTGACACAGCTCCAGAACAGGCCGAACATGGCGTAGAGGAAGGCAAGGAACGCGACGCCAAAGGCGATCTTGTTCTCCAGCGTCATCTCGGGCCCGGTCCGCATGTCAAAGTTGCTGCCGACAACCAGCATGACCACGATGGCAATTGCCGTGTTGACCACGATGGGCGACGACCGGCCGGCATCGGCCAGCTTGCGCCCGACGGCCAGCAGGATGGCGCCACCTGCCCCCAGCGCCGCAGCCGGCGTCGGGTTGGTCACACCGCCCAGGATCGACCCCAGCACGGCCACGATCAGAACCAGCGGCGGGAACACGACCTTGACGATCTCGTTCTTGGCCAGTTCCGCAGCCGCAGCCTTGACCCCGATGTAGCTGATGTAGAGCGGGATCGCGATCAGCAGCGTCACCGTGCCCGGTGTCGAGACCGGAGTGATCAGCAGGATATCGAGCAGCAGCAACAGAGCGACGCCAACGGCACCGATCACCAACGGACGCGGGTTGGCCATCGGGTTGATGCCCCGACCTGCGGCCAGCGTGATCGCGATGATCAGCGCGAGGATCGACAGCCCGGTGCCCAAGGCAGGGGCTTCGTCGATTTTCTGCTGGACCAGCGCGGCGCGCTCTTCTTCGCCCAATTGACGGGACTCTGCCACGCCGCCCGAGGCGTCAATTGCCGCCTGTTCGGCTAGGGCCGCGTCCCACTTTTCCTGCCCGTGCAGGGCAATCATCGCGGTCTTGCATTCTTCGCCGACATTGGTGCGCAGGCTCGCCGTTTGGCCAGCGTCGGTGTAGCTATCGACGATCACCGACTGGCTACCCAGAACGCCGACCTGACCCAGACCGATCATGATCACGATCAGACCGACCGGCACACCCAGGAACCAGGTCAGCTTTTCGCCCTTGCTCGAGACCGAGGCCGCGTGACCTTCGGTCATCACGGCCGGGGCCTTGGACGGGTTCAGCAGGGCATAGCCAAAGGCATAGAGACCATAGAGAACCGCCAGCAGAATGCCCGGCAGCATCGCCGACTGGAACAGCGTGCCGACCGAAACGACCGCCGGTTCCCCCAGATAGGTCAAGGCATCGGTACAGCCCGCCAGTTGCGCGCGGTTTTCCTGCGCTGCGGAATAGAGGTCGCCGGCCAAGGTGCCCAGCAGCACGATCACGATCGAGGGCGGAATGATCTGCCCCAAGGTCCCCGAGGCCGCAATCACCCCCGTCGCCAGTTCGGGCGAATATTTGTTCTTGAGCATCGTCGGCAGCGCCAACAGCCCCATCGTCACAACGGTCGCGCCGACGATTCCGGTCGAAGCGGCCAGAAACGCCCCCACAACCACGATAGATACCGCCAAACCACCGGGCAGCGGCCCGAAGATATGCGCCATCTTGGTCAAGAGTTCGTCAGCAATCCGGCTGCGTTCCAGCATGATGCCCATCATCACGAACATCAGCACCGCCAGCAGCGTTTCGATCGACTGGCCGGCCAGAACGCGTTCGTTCATCCGGTTGACGATAAACGCGATATTGCGGTCCATCGCCACCATCCAGCCGTCGGGGAACACCGAAACGGCCTGCGTTGGCAGGTCTGGATAGGTAAAGACGGATATCGCATCGGGTCTGATCCCCGATCCCGTCAGCGCGTGATATTCCGCTGCGCTGGTATCAATGCCGTGGTGGATCAGCAGTCCCATGCTGTCCAACCCGGCAATCAGGGCGAATGATATAACCGCCGCGCCGCCAATGGCAAAGGCCACCGGAAAGCCCGACAGGATCGCGCCGAACAGCGTCAAAAAGACGATGATCAGGCCGATTTCTACGCCATCAAGTCCGAACATAATGTGGTCCTTCGCTTAGTGGATTTCCGCGACCAGTTCGGCCTGCGGATCGCCCAGCTTGTCTTTGTCGAGATACTTGCCTTCGCTGGCCATGCCTTCCTTGCGCTCCAGATAGGACCGGTAAAAAAAGGCCAGAGCGTGCAGCATCACAAGTGCGGTGTACCCGAGCAAGAGCATCTTAAAGAGGAAATAGGCGTTAAAGCCGTTCGGGCTAAAGCCGATGGTCTCGACGTTCCATTTCACGGCAGGCGCCTTGCGCATCACCTTGTCCAAGGTGTCAGAGGCCGACACGTTCGGAACCATCAGGTGACGCCACATAAAGAACCAGCCATAGAGCCAGACCACCACCGCCGTCGGGATCATGAACACGATCGAGCCGAACATATCGACGGCCTTTTTGGCGCGATAGGAAATGTTCGAATACACCAGATCGACGCGCACATGGCCGCCCTGCACAAAGGTGTAGGTCGCGCACATCGTCACGATCAAAGCGTTGTAGAACTTCAGGCTTTCGGACCACCAGCTCACGTCGAAGGTCACGACCATGCCAAAGCCAAAGGAAATCTGGCTGACCGCGAAAACGCGCTGCAAGAAAATGATGACGATTTGCAGCATCACCATCACCAGCCCCGACCAGCCCATGATACGGCCCAGCCGATTGGCAAAGCCTTCCAGTCCGCGGACATAGCCCCACATGATATCGTTGCGCCAGAACCCGATCGCAGAAACGATCAGCACCAGCACAAACATCACAAAGAAGAACTCGACCGAGGCCCCGTAATAGACAAACCGGAGCAGCGATTGCTTGTCTTCGGTCGTATTGCCCCACGTGACCCAATCCAGCCACAGCGAGGGATGCGAAACCGCATAAATCAGGTTGTAGATCGCCTCGAGCAGGTTCCCCAAAATCCATTGGAGGGCCCCGCCAGATTCAAACTTGTCCAGACAGCTGATGGTGCCATCGGCTTGTGCGGCGAAAAATCCGCTACAGGCAATGTCTTCTTCCATGATGTCCCCAATAGGTCGCACCCGTTCCGCGGCACGACACTTGTCCTATGATCACGGACGGGCCCCTCCGACCAAGCGAAGAGGCCCGCCATTTGTCTCTACCGTTCGGACTTAGCCCAGAACGCGGTCACGCTGGGCGCGGTAAGAGCCTTCCGAACGGGTGATCCAGTTCGAGGTCGTCTTCATCGACTCTTCGGCCGAGGCGCGGATACGGGCAAAGATTTCGTCGCCCATATACTGGTCCAGCGTTTCCTTGGACGCAGTGCCAAACGCATCCCAAACGCTGTCCGGGAATTCCAGAACCTTGACGCCGCCAGCCTGCAGACGCTGCAGCGCTGCACCGTTGTTCGACAGGAACTGTGCGAGGTTGTTCTGGTGGGCTTCGGCAGATGCGATCTCGTAGATCTTCTGCTGGGCCGGGGTCAGGCTGTCAAACACGTCGCGGTTCATCGCCAGCGACAGACCCGCGCCCGGCTCGTGGAAGCCGGCGGTGTAGTAGAACTTGGTGATTTCCTGGAAACCGGCCTTTTCGTCGGCCCACGGACCGATCCACTCGGTGCCGTCGATCGCGCCAGAGGCCAGCGCCTGATACACTTCTGCGCCCGGCAGGTTCTGGACCGATGCGCCCAGCTTGCCCAGAGCCTGACCGCCCAGACCCGGCATCCGGAACTTCAGACCCTGGAAGTCTTCGGGGCCAGCGATTTCCTTGGTGAACCAGCCACCCGACTGCGCGCCGGTGTTGCCTGCCAGATAGGACTTGATGCCGAAGATCTGGCCCAGTTCATCGTGCAGTTCCATACCGCCGCCGTAGTAATACCAGTTCGCCAGTTCCTGTGCGGTCATGCCGAACGGAACAGCGGTAAAGTAGGCATAGCCCGGGTGCTGGTTGATGAAATAGTAGTCGGCGCCGTGGTACATATCGGCCTGACCCGAGGTCACAGCATCGAACACCTCGAAGGCACCGACGAGCTCGCCAGCGGCCTTGAGTTCAACAGTCAACTGACCGTCGGTCATTGCCGTAATCGAGTCGGCGGCGCGCTGGGCTGCGTCATGCACGCCAGCCAGACCACGGCCCCAGGTGGTGACCAGGGTCAGAGTGCGGTTGCCCTGCGCGTAAACCGGAGCGGCCAGGCCGGTGGCTGCAGCGGCAGCGCCGCCCATGGCAGAGGTCCGCAAGAAAGAACGACGATCCATTAATATCCTCCCAAAACATCGCAGCCCCCTCTCCTGAAGCTGCGACCGTTGCTAGTGGACATAGGTTAGACGCAATTTCCTTGCGCTGGGAATACCGAGTATTACGTAGACCGGTCGAAATTGACGTGGAAATCTAACCAATTTCGGTGGTCGGGCGCAGCGTAACATCTACCGCTTTCATACCGGTCCTCGGTTTTGCTTTGCGATTCCCGGCATTCTGACCTATCGATTCGATATGAAATTCAACCGCGCCGCCCTTCGTGATCTTCTGGACCTGACCTACGGGCAAAAGCTGTTTTTGCTCGCCACCGTGCCATTGATCATCGCGGTCGGCCTGATTGCCGCAGTGGTGGAACGCCAATCGCGGCAACTCTCGGAACGTGAAATCGCCGCCCTCGAACAGCAATTGCTGCGCGTCAAGGAAGAGGAGCTGAAAAACTACCTCTCGATCGCCCGCACCGCATTTGTGAACATCTATGGCCGCGCCGCGCCCGATGATGAACGGGCCAAACTCGAGGTTACCCGCATCCTGTCCTCGATGCTCTATGGTCCGGACGGTTATTTCTTTGTTTTTGATTACAGCGGCACCAACCTCGTCGCCCCGCGCCAAACCGCCCTGATCGGCCGCAACTGGCTGGGCCTGACCGACAGCAACGGCACCGTGATCGTCGATGAATTGATCCGCATCGCCAAGGAAGGCGGCGGCTACCACAGTTTCGACTGGCCCCGGCCCTCGACCGGCGAACTGGGCCGGATGATCGTCTATGTCAACGGGCTCCAGGACTGGCGCTGGGTCGTCGGCACCGGCGTATTTATCGACGACGTGCTCTATTCCGTCGCCGAGGCCAAGGCCGAGGTCGACAGCCGGATCCGGCGTACAACCCTCTATATCCTGATCATCACGATTTTCGCACTGGTCGGCGTCTTTGCCTCGGGCCTCTTGCTCAACATCCGCGAACGGCGACTGGCGGACGCCAAACTCAAACGATTGACCCAGCGCATCATCGACACGCAGGAACAGGAACGGGGCCGCGTCGCGCGGGAACTGCATGACAGCGTCAGCCAGATGCTGGTCGGCGTGCGCTATGCCCTCGAACTGACGCGGCGACGGCTGGCGACCGGCGATCCGCGCGCCGGCGAGAGCCTCGAAAAGGGCATCAGCGCTCTGGGCAGTACCGTCCAGGAGGTCCGCCGCATCAGCCGGGACCTCCGCCCCGGCGTCCTTGACGATCTCGGCCTCGGCCCTGCAATCAAGGCCCTGGCCGAGGATTTCAGCGCCCGCACCGGAATTGCCATCGAATTCGAGACCGTGGTCTTCCGGGGCCGCCTCGACCAGGAGGCGCGCATCGCCCTCTACCGCATCGCCCAGGAGGCCCTCACCAATATCGAACGCCATTCCTTGGCCAGCCATGTCCACATCATGCTGCGCGGCACCCCCGAAGGCGCTCTGCTGCGTATCGCCGACAACGGCAAGGGCATGGCCTGGCCGCAGCCGCCGCGGCGGACAGCCACGGGTGGACTAGGGCTGCGAAACATGATGGAACGGATCGAACAACTCGACGGCCGGTTTCAGATCCAGTCCTCCCGCGACGGCACAGTGATCGAGGCACGCGTGCCGTTAACCCACATGCTGCCCCCCGGCAGCCCAACCAAGGAACCGGCATGACCATCAAGATTCTCATCGTCGACGACCATCCGATGGTTGCAGAGGGCATCGAAGCGATCCTTGAGACTTATGACGACATCACCATCGTGGCCGCCCTGACCAATGGTCGCGATGCCGTCGACCAGGTGGTCCGACTTGCGCCGGACGTGATCCTGCTCGACCTCAATATGCCCGGCCTTGGCGGGATTTCGGCCACGGAAATGATCCTCGAACGTCGCCCGGAAACCAAGATCCTGATCCTGTCCATGCACGATTCGCCGGAATATATCTCTGCCGCCCTGTCCCACGGCGCCTCCGGCTATCTGCTCAAGGACGTGCCGACCGAAGAAATCCATGTCGCAATCAATCAAGTGATGGCTGGTACGCAATATCTGTGCACCGGGGCGCGTGGCTCGCTCCAGCCGAAAATCTCGGACGGCAGCGAACCACTGACCAGCCGCGAACAGACCGTACTCCTCGAACTTGCCGCCGGCAAATCGAACAAAGACGTCGCCCTCGCCCTCGATATCTCGGTGCGCACCGTCGAAACCCACCGCAAGAATATCAAACGCAAACTCGGGATCAGCTCTACCGCCGGCCTCACCCGCTACGCCTTGGAACACGGCGTGCTACAAGGCACCGGCCGCAGTGTCTGACCGCGCCATTTTCATCTTTCCCTAAATACCTCGGGGGAGAGGGCCGCAGGCCCGAGGGGGCAGAGCCCCCCTCCTCCAACTGCCGATCAACCTGAGGACACCCATGACCAACCTCGCCGCTCCGCGCAAAATCATCATCGACACCGACCCCGGACAGGACGATGCCGTGGCAATCCTTCTGGCCCTCGCCAGCCCCGAAAACATCGACCTTCTCGGGATCACCACGGTCGGCGGCAATGTCCCGCTGGCGCTGACCCAGAAAAACGCGCGGATCGTCTGTGAATTGGCCGGACGTCCGGATGTCCTGGTTTTTGCCGGCTGCGACCGCCCGATGGTCCGGCCTGTTCTGGTGACGGCCGAACACGTGCATGGCAAAACCGGACTTGATGGCCCGACCCTGCCCGATCCGGTCATGCCGCTTCAGGATCAGCATGCGGTCGACTTTATCATCGACACCCTGCGCCGCGAGCCCTCCGGCACGGTCACTCTCTGTCCCATCGGCCCCCTGACCAATATCGCCACCGCCTTTGAGCGCGCCCCCGACATCATCGCCCGCGTGCAGGAAATCGTCCTGATGGGCGGCGCCTATTTCGAGGTCGGCAACATCACGCCCGCCGCGGAGTTCAACATCTACGTCGACCCAGAAGCCGCTGATATCGTTTTCAAATCTGGCGCCCCACTGGTTGTCATGCCCTTGGATGTCACCCACAAGGCCCTGACCACCAAACCGCGCATCGACGCCTTCCGCGCCCTCGGGACACGGGTCGGCACGGCCGTCGCGGAATGGACCGATTTCTTTGAACGGTTCGACATGGAAAAATACGGCTCCGAAGGCGCCCCGCTGCATGACCCCTGCACCATCGCCTATCTCATCGACCCCCACCTGTTCAGCGGTCGCCATATCAACGTCGAAATCGAGGTCACCTCTGAACTCACCCGCGGCATGACCGTGGCCGACTGGTGGCGGGTCACCCACCGCAAACCCAATGCGCTGTTCATCGGCGACATCCACGCCGAAGGCTTTTACCGCCTCCTGGCGGATCGACTGGCACGGCTATGAGCGCCTCCATCTTCCTCGCCACGCCCGAGGACAAGGATCGCATCCTGTCCCTGATGGAACGCTGCCATGATGAAACCGGCCAGCGCAGCGATCCGGATCTGCGCGACCTCACCGTCAGTACCCTGCTCGAGGACAACCATCACGGCGCGATCTGGCTCATCGGCCCGCAGCGTGCGCCCTTGGGCTATGTGGTGGTGACCTTTTGCTGGTCCGTCGCCCGTGCCGGCCTCGAGGGCTGGGTGGATGAGACCTTTATCCGCCCCTCTGTCCGCAATCGCGGGATCGGCACCGAGGTCCTGCATGCCGTGGCGGTCGCCCTCGGCCAGGGCGGCGTGCGCGCCTTGCACGCCCGGGTCCCCAAAACCAATCCCGGGATGATCAAGTTCTGTGAAAAGGTCGGGTTCAAGGCGCAGGACGGCACGCTCCTGCTGACCGACCCGCTCTAACCACCGGTCCACCGCACGCGCCCCCAGGAAAGTCATGACGCCAGCCTTCACCAGCACTTACGGATCCCTGCCGGACGCCCTGTTTTCCCGGCAATCGGCAACGCCGGTTGCCTCTCCCGCATGGATTGCCGTCAACACCGACCTCGCTGGCAGCCTCGGCCTGCCGGCGGACTGGCTCGGCTCGGACCCGGCCCTCGCCGTGCTCGGCGGCAACGCCGAGGTCCCGACCGCCCTCGCACAGGCCTACGGTGGACACCAGTTCGGGAGCTGGAATCCCGGTCTCGGCGATGGTCGTGCGCTTTTGCTGGGCGAAATCGTCAGCCCGACAGGCCACCGTTTTGACCTGCAGCTCAAAGGCTCGGGCCGCACCCCCTATTCGCGCGGCGGCGACGGGCGCGCCGCCCTGGGGCCCGTCCTGCGCGAATACATCATGTCCGAAGCCATGGCCGCACTCGGCGTCCCGACAACCCGCGCCCTCGCGGCTGTGCAAACCGGCGAGAGCATCTATCGTGACGCCCCGACACCCGGCTATACCCCCGGAGCCATTCTGACGCGTGTCGCCTCCAGTCATATCCGCGTCGGCACCTTCCAGCTGCGCGCCTATCACCGCGATATCTCCGGCCTGCGGGCGCTGTTCGACCATACCGCCGCCCGGCATTTCCCGACGGCACAAGGCCCCGCAGATCTGTTGTCAGAGATGATGACGCGGCAGGCAGACCTGATCGCCCGATGGACCGCGCTTGGCTTTGTCCACGGCGTGATGAACACCGACAACATGCTGGTCTGCGGCGATACCATCGACTATGGCCCCTGCGCGTTTATGGACAGTTACCACCCGCAGTCTGTCTTTTCCTCGATAGACCGCCAGGGCCGCTACGCCTTTGCCAACCAACCACAAATCGCACTGTGGAACATCGCGCAATTTGCCAGCAGCCTCGTGCCGCTCATGCCCGATGCGGATCGCGCGATCAAGGAATTTACCGGAACCATCAACACCTTTGGCGATTTGTACCAATCCGCCAAGGATCGCCTGATGACCGCCAAACTCGGACTACCGTGCACACCTGCCGCAGTCGCTCTTGTCGACCGGCTCCTGCGCATCATGATGGACATCGGTGCGGATTACACCTTGACCTTTGCCGCGCTGGACCGCCCGCTGAACCATCCCGATCACCTTGACTGGTTGCGCGACTGGCACGCGCTCCGCCCTGACCATGACCAGATCGGCCGGACGAACCCGCAGGTCATTCCCCGCCTCCACCAGATCCAGACAGTAATCGATGCCGCCACAGAGGGCGATTTTGCCCCGTTCCGCGCGCTCCTCGCGGCGACAACCGCCCCCATGACCGCCAATGCGGACTTCCAGAATCCTCCGCTCCCCCACCAGCAGGTTGCCGCCACCTTCTGCGGCACCTGATGCCTTTGTGCTGAAAATATCCCGGGGGTGAGGCCCGACAGGGCCGAGGGGGCAGCGCCCCCTTTTTTTTCGTCCGCCAAAACGAAAAGGGCACCCGGAGGTGCCCTTCCCTTTGTAACCAAGCGCGAAACGATTAACGCTTCGCTATTCGGAAAGTTGATTTATTATTTAATAACAATTACTTAATAATTCCTCTAAAATTCTGCAAATAAACTGCTAATAATTATTTTGCGATTGCTCGCGTAAATTTGCTCGTAACCCATTTATTCAAAACATCACTATGCCAGTCCGCCGCTCGTGCAACTACTTATTTGACACCACACAAATCGCCACTTTTCTCGCCAAAAACGCACACACAGCGCCCTCACAGCGTGTAGCAGCCAACAGCAGCCACACTGCCCTCACCCCCACAGTACGCTTACTACACACGCTGTGCGCGACCACTGCACCCTCATCCTTACATCGTTTTCCGATGTAAGCACTACTTGGGCGCTATGGGCTTGATGGGTTGAATTGGCTGCGTGTTGGGCTGCTGCTGTTGCTGCTGTGAGGACTGCTTTGGTGCTGCTTGCTGCAACTTGGGTGTGTTTGGCGACTTGGGTATAGGTACAGAACGCACGGCACGACGCTGCTTTTGTTTTGGCGCAGTGCTTTGTTCTATGTCTCGTACCTCGTCAGCAATCACACTTGCCATCAATCGCAACACCCCCAAGCGCACTGCTGCACGTTCCTCACTCGTTATCTGCCTAATCAAATTCAGCGCACGTTGCACATCAGCCAAAGCACTCATTGCAGCAGCCATATAGGTGCTAAATCACCACCCCAAAACTGTAAGTACTTCCCTACCAAAAACTGCTGCGCACTTTTTCTACCCATAAAACCCATTTCAAACAGCGCCCATTCGTTCTGCAACACGCCACTTTGCTTCTGCTTGTTCATTTAGTGCAACTGTACATTTTTCGTGCAGTGTCGCAAAACGCTCTGCCCAAACCCTATGTCGCGCTTCACTGCTACGTTCAAGTTTTGAACGATAATAATTCAATTTACTTGCACAGACAGCCAATGCATCTGCACTTGGCTGTAAATTTTGAAACCTCAATGTGCGCATATAACTTGCGTTCTTTCCAAGCCACCCAACACAAAACTCTTCTTCGCCCTTAACAGCATTCGCAGCCATAAGTTCGCGCTTAATTTCTTCCAAAACCATTTTCGTCACTGTTTTTCACCTCGTGCATAAATACACGTAAGCACTTTGTTGGTTCTTACGCAGAGTATTTATCGATGAGAAACAGTAACTACAGAGAACACGAACTACGCGAACGCATTAAGGCAGAAGGTGCAACTTGGGTTGCGCAACAACGATTTTGGTTATTTGGCACAGCAAAATATTTTGATGTAACAGAAATACACGAACGCAAGGCGCCGGGACTGTGCGGAATTTTGTGCCTGACGCGTTTTTCAGGCCATTGGGAAGCGGTCTTCGAACATGATGGCGAGCTGGCTTCTGACAGCGTGCCATTCGCGCACCGAGCGCTTCCACTCAGTCGATGTAGCATTGAGCGCCAGATAGATCAATTTCGCCGCTGCGTCGTCGCTTGGGAAGTGACCGCGGGTCCTGACGGCGCGGCGGATTTTCGAGTTCAAGGCCTCAATGGAATTCGTGGTGTAGATCAGCCTGCGCACCTCGGGCGGATAATCGAGGAACGGGATGACCTCGTTCCAGGTCCGGCGCCAACTGGGCGCGATTGCCGGATACCGCCTGGCCAGATCGCCATCCTCGAACTCTGCCAGGGCCAGTTCGGCTGCGTCAGCATCCACCGCCGTGTAAATCGCCTTGAGGGCGGCGGCGACGGCCTTGCGATCCTTGTAACTGGCGAAGTTCATGGAATGGCGCAGGAGGTGGACGATACAGGTCTGTATCCGCGTCTGGGGAAAGGCCGCCTCGATCGCCTGAGGGAAGCCCTTCAGCCCGTCGACGACGGCGATGAGGATGTCCTGGACACCCCGGTTGCGCAGATCGCTCAGGACCTTGGCCCAGAACTTCGCGCCCTCATTGGCCTGGAACCAAAGCCCCAGGACGTCCCGCGTGCCGTCGGGCAGAACCGCGAGGGCCACGAAGACCGCCTTGTTCGAGACGGCCCCATCACTGCGGATATTGACCCGGATCGCGTCCATAAAGACGATCGGATAGCAGGGCTCCAGAGGGCGGTTCTGCCAAGCGGTGACCTCCTCCATCACCGCGTCGGTAATCGCGGAAATCAAGCTTGGCGAGGCCTCGACGCCATAGATTTCCTCGATATGCCCCTGGATCTCGCGGGTCGTCATGCCCCGGGCATACATGCTGATGATTTTGCGGTCGAACTCGGGGAAGCGGCGCTGATACTTGGCGATCAGCACCGGATCGAAGGTGCCGTTCCGGTCGCGGGGAATGTCCAGAACCACCTTGCCGCTGTCCGTCGTCACCGTCTTCTGGCTGCTGCCGTTGCGCCGATTTCGGGGCTGATTGCGCCCCTCTGCGGCTTCCTCGACGCGCTCTTCATCGAGATGGACGTCCATCTCCGTGCTCAGCGCACGCTCCGCCAGCGCCTTGGTCAATTCCGCCAAGATGCCGCTCTGGCCAAATAAATCGCCAGGCGATCGGCCAGCCATCAGGCGGTCCAACAGGTCTTTGTCGATGCTCATACGTGGGTCTCCTCTTCGAGCAGCTACCACGTCAGCGCACAAAATTCACGACAGTCCCAAGGCGCACAAAGACATACAGCACTACTTTAATACAATAGATAAAGCGATACTACGCAGACGCGACTATGACGAAGGCAGAAGACTACAAAGGTTGGTGTTTATTGAACGAGGCAAGACACGTACAAACACGCATTTCCATTTCTTTATCAAAGGCACACACTTAAGGCAGTATAGAACAATTTGGCGTACAGCAGAGACACATTGGACAAGGCACATACAAGGCGCTGACAACATACTGATACAAGACAACATCGAATTTATCTACGAACGCAAAGGCTACTGTTGGAAGGAGTTTGACGACATACGCAGCGAAACGCTGCACGTGCCTTGCTGCCACCTTCAACAACCCAAATATACATAACGCAGTCTAACAAAGGTTATACCTATACTTGACGTGCTGGCTATCGCCAATAAAGCGTTGCTGCATTTTGCAGACGACGCTGTTCTTATTTCAAATAGTAAGTCAAAGACAACACTTCAAACACATCACTTGAACACAGTGTTTCAAACACACTCACACAAAACAGTAGGTTCAAACCTACTCTTTACACACAAGACACTGAACACAAACAATAATGTCATACTATATGCATTGTATGACATTCTGCTTTAAGTAATTGAAATCGAACAATTCAATTTTCTCAAATCAATCGTTGTCCAAACACAATGTCAGAAAATACAAAAAACACACAGAAAACAGCAGATTTGGGAGCAAGTAGTGAGACAAGCGCAGACGCTCAAAGACGCAGAAATCAAGCGTGTGTTGGCGTACTGCGCGACACGTCAGCACAGCACACGCGACACAACCATTGTCCTACTCAGTATTAACGCTGGCTTACGAGCAAAGGAACTTGCTGCGCTGCGTGTTGGCGACGTGTATGACGAACTTGGTACAGTACGCAGCAGTTTCGTGCTTGCTGCTGAACAAACAAAGGGCAGACGCACACGCACAGTGTATTTGAACAAGACGCTGCAACGACAATTTGCACAGTATCGCACTGCCCTACGCAATACAGCGCCCACAGCAGCACTGTTCTGCAGCCAAAAAGGCAACTTCTTCAGCGCCAACACAATGTGCCAACTGCTGCTACACATCTACAAAACGTGCAGTTTGAAGGACGCAAGTTCGCATAGCGGCAGACGCACGTTTATTACACGTTTGGCAAGCAAAGGCGTTGGTGTGCGTGTGCTTGCAGAACTTGCTGGACACAGCAGCATAGCCACAACGCAACGCTACATAGACGTGAATGCTTAACAATTGGCTAACGCTGTAGAGTTGGTTTAGTAGTCACCAAAGTGCAGCGTCAGACAAAGCATTTACACAAGTAAATTTTAAAGTAGCTTTGTGCACATCTTTGTCGTTAAGCATCAATGCTTGCCAACCAAATTCATACTCAAGCGGATATGGGGGTACAAAATGCTTCCCCAAACCAACGTCAAATCCATATCTCCCATAATATGCTGGATCCCCATAAACCAGTAATGCATCAACACTATTCTTAATAAAGTGCGATTTTGCAGCACCAATCAACTTTGTGGCAACACCTTTTTTCTGATGCAGTTTATGAGTTGCTAATGGCGCCAAAATATACGCTGAAATGTCCGCTTCTACATCAAAGCATACTGGAGAAAAACCAACTGCACTTACAATTTTGCCATCCAATTCATATCCCAAACAGAAATTACTTTGACTATCATTTTCAGAAATCAAACTCGCAATAACAGCGCATGCTATTGGCGCTTCCTCTGCAGAAAACGAGTTAAGAAACGTATCTTCAATTGCATCTAAATCTCTTAACGTAAGCGCTCTCATCATGTGCTTTCCTTACTAGGATTCATTTCATTTGCCGCTTCTACATTTTTTTGAAGACGCGATTTAAGACTTACCGCTGCGTTTTCATTATCTCCAACAGTGCAGTCTCACTCAACTCGCCACGCTTAAAGCGTTTCAGCGCCTCTACCACAAAACTGTCTTCTGCGTCGTCTGCTGCTTGCGCCACTGCCTTTGTTGCACGTTTCGTCTTCGTTATCTCGTGTCTGCGCTTCTTTGACACAAGATGGCTGTAGTGATTTTCAATCTGTGCAACCTTACAGCCCATATTCATAGCCAAGTCATACACACTCACGTCACCCTTCTCCAAGCGCAGCGTCGCATATGTGTGTCGCAGACTGTACAAACTGCGCTTGTCCCCATCCCTATCGTACAACAAGCCATCCTTGCGCTCATTGTATGGCACACGCTGCAAGAACTGCTGAAAACCTCTGTTTAAATCCACAAACTTCTGCACTGTACGTGTCGCTGCATCCACTTGCCCAAACCACACCAAGTCGTTCGTTTTGTTGTATGGCGAAGTTTCACGCCAACGCTTTAAGTAATCATTTGCACTTGGCTGCGTCTGCACAAAACGTGCTTGCCCCTTTTTCGTTTCCTTGCTGCTGGTTCTCACTCGGATCGGCACCCGCTTGCACTAAGTTTCGGCACCTAGTTGCACGATCTTCAGCAGGTGCAGAAAATTCTGTTTCCACGGGCAGCGAAGGCGAGAAGCGCGGAGACCTCAAATATCGCAGCGGTTCTCGCCTTCGCGATTGCGATGCGTTCGACAGGACGGGCGGAGAGCCGACCTTCGCTGCGCTCGTCATGAACGACCGCAATACATAGCATGCGGGCCAACGCCGATCGGTGCTCGCCCCGCAGCTGCGCGAACGGCGCAGATTACCATCGAGCCTTTGGCCTGAGCGCCCATACATTGCATGTAGTGGACGATCACCTCCGCCAAGAAGAAGTAGATTTCGACACCGTGAAGTATGCCTTTGGTGGGGCTCCAGGCTACGAAGCGCGTCAGCACAGCTGCTCAACATCCAATGTCTTGGAGTCGGTGAGTGTGGGCAGGTAGTCGATCAACCAGAGCATGAAGCCCGCAGCCCAGACGAGGCTTGCCAGCACATGAGGCGGGCCGGGCGGCCATGGCATCAAGCCCATTTCGGGCAACACCCGCAACGCGATGCCCGCGCCGATGCAGCAATAAGCGCCGCGTGTCAGCCAGCCTTGGCCGAGACGCTGACCTGTGTGGAACTTACCCGCGATGGCAAAGACCGAGATGACGCCGAAACCGATCCCCCCCATGATGGCAAGGTGAAAGGTCGGCACCTCGCCCCAAGGAGCACCAAGTCGAGATGCCCCCAGCGCGATCAGCCCGGCACCAGCCACGCCCGCCGAGGCCATGAGGCCCAAGATCTCGGTGCGAAACGCCGTGCGGCCGATGAAGCCTTCGGACATCCGATCCACGAAGGCTGCACCGGCGGCAATCCAGAGCCAGCCCGTGACCGGGTCCGACAGGCCCAGAAGTTCGCCGATCACCGCCACCGCGACCAATCCCGGCGACAGGTTGAGCTTGCCGGGATGCGGGCGAAACGGCACCGTCGCTTCGGTCGGGTCAAGCAAATGGTTGGCGACAGGCACCGAAATGCGCCCGATCGCGAGGCCGAGAATACCCATGAATATCAGACCCGTGAGCACGATGGCCTCTTCGGCCAGCGGCACCTCGCCCATCGCCATCGACCAGCGCGTCACCACTGCGCCCGCGGTCAGCGCCACAATCCAGCCGATGAAGGGCAAAAGCCGGTCGGTCCGCCGGACAAGCGATGTGCGGATCAGATAGAAGATCAGTGTGCCCATCCATGCGAGGTCGCAGACCAGCGACACCCACAAAAGAGGGTCCCACGCGATCAACCCCATCACCCGCGCCGTGCCCCAGAGCATCGCTATCCGCCACAGGCTCATCCCGCGCAACCGTGGCGTATCGGTCCATTCGGGGGCCGATGTGGTCATGAACCCGATCAGGACCGCCCCCCAAGAGCCAAGGATCATTTCCGAGGCATGCCAGACGCTCGCGGGCATCGGGTCGGCAAAGGGCAGATCCATCGCCAACACCGCGACCCACAGAAATGGCCAGAGCGCGGCGTGGAGCGCGGCCAGCGGAAAGAACAGGCGAAAGCCTTCGTCTTCGACAACGCGCCACCACGGCAGCGCCCCCGGTGCGCGGGGTTGGCTCAGCATGGTGCGTCCGATCATCGGCGCTTCCTTTCATCGACGTCATGGATATGCCGAAACAGCGGGTCGCATTCCAGAAACCGCTGGCGCAGGGCGAAAATCTCGGCTTCGTCGCGGTCCCCCGGCCCACCGTCGAGCGCGCGCAGGCCTGCGATGCCGCGTCCGCGCACGTCGAGCACGGCGATACGATGGGCGATGCGGATCGCCTCCATCAGGTCGTGGGTGATAAAGAGCGCCGCGAAATGCGCCTCGCGTGCTGCGGCGATGACCAAGTTCTGCATCCGGCGTTTGAGCGCCACGTCGAGTGCGGTAAACGGCTCATCGAAAAAGACGAAATCCGGGCGCACGGCAAGGGCGCGGGCGATGGCGACGCGCTGGCGCATACCGCCAGAGAGTTCCACGGGGTATTTCCCGAGGTCGTCTTCCTCCAACTCCGCCAGCACGGCTGCCTCGTCGATCCGGGCCGCACGGTCGCGACGCGGGACGCCAGCCCGGCGCAAAGGGAAGCCAATATTCTCGCGCGCGGTCGCCCAAGGCATCA
Organism: uncultured Paracoccaceae bacterium; assembly: GCA_937864535.1. Taxonomy (GTDB): domain Bacteria; phylum Pseudomonadota; class Alphaproteobacteria; order Rhodobacterales; family Rhodobacteraceae; genus Marivivens. Next base: position 171,144 of record CALMJS010000017.1, on the reverse strand, counting down.
GGTTCGGTTGCTGAAAGATCATCGCCTGCCGCGAGAAGTTCCGCCCGATACGCCCCTCGCGCGCATCGACCAGCCCGGCGGCGATCTGGATCAGGGTGGATTTGCCCGAGCCCGACGGGCCGACCAGCGCCACGACCTCGCCTTGGCCCACCTCCAGATGGATGTCGTCGAGCACCGACTGGCCGAAATAGGCGTGGCCGATCCGCTCCAGCGTGAGCGCGTTCATCGCTTGACCCCCCAGGGCTGCGCGGCCCGGCGCCAGCGTTCGAGTTCGCTCTCCATCGGACGCACGAGACCGTATTCGACGACGATCAGCGCGATCACCGACAGCACCACCCATGCCAGCGCTTGCGGCACGTCGAGCAGCGCACGCGCGCGCGCCAGCGCCCCGCCGACACCGCCCGCATTGGCGAGCATCTCGGCCATGATCGCCACCTTGAAACCGGTGCCCAGCGCCAGCGCCAGCGCCGGAAAGATCGGGCGGGCTGCCTGCCTCAGGTCAACGAACAGAAACCGCCCGGGCAGGCGATAGCCAAAGGCCTCGGCCATCTGCCCAAGCTCGCGGTCGCGGGTGGCGATGCCTTCGGCGGCGGCAACGAAAACCATGGGGGTCGCGGCGATCAGGATGGTGACCGCCACGGTGGTGCTGGTGGTGCCAAACCACATCATCGTCAGCACGATCCAGGCGATGGGCGGCACGCCCAGCACAACCGTGAGCAGCGGCCGGGCCAGCCGCATGACCGCCGGCGCATAGCCTGCGGTCAGACCCAGCACGATGCCCGCGACCGTCGCCATGGCAAAGCCGGTGAGCGAGCGTTCCGCGGTCAGAAGCAAAAGATCGAGGCTGCCGGGATCGGCCAGCAGCCCGAGGGCGGCGTCGAGCGTGGCCAAAGGCGCGGGCAGGATGAAATCCCCCCAGGCCTCGTGCCCCGCCTGCCACGCCGCCGCCAGGAGCGCGAGCGCGGCAAGACCGGCCCAGCCGGACCAGACAAAGTCGAGCAGTCGTCCCGCCCGGTCCGACAGGGCCGATCCCAGTTTCACAGCGCGTAGAACCCGTCATCGGGCAGCTTGCCCCCGAGGATCTCGGCGTTGGCGGATTGCATGAGCTCGAACATGGCCTCCAGCGGCGCGCGGGCCTCGGTGGCTTTCGTTGCGGTCAGGTTGCAATGCGGGATCGAGGCGGCCAGCATCGGCGCAGGCATCTCGAGCGCCTCGGCAGCAGCCGCGCCAGCAACTTGCGGGTTGGCCAGGACGTCAGCGGTGGCGGCGACGAGGGCGGCGTGCAGCGGCTCGATCAGGTCGCCATGGGACTCGCTGAACGCTTTGGTCACGGCCAGCCCTGCCTGCGGCACGATCGGGCCAAGTCCGGTGACGGCGCCCCACGCCTCCTGCAGGTCCACGACGCGGGCGAGGCTCGCGCCCGCCTGTTTTGCCCGCATCGTGGCGACGGTCGCCACGGGTTCGGCAAGCACGGCAGCGTCCACGCGTCCCGCCAACAGCATCTGCGCCGCCTCCATCGGTGTCGCCGGAGTCGATAGCTCGACTTGATCCGTCAGCCCCTCCCGCTCCAAGAGTGCGCGGATCACGAAATCAGGGGTGTCATTGGGGAACGGCACCGCGAGCGACTTGCCCGCAAGCCCGGCCAGACCATTCTCGACCGCGCCCTCCTTGGCCATCACGTAGAGCAGACCGTTAGTCATCACATTGACCAGCCGAATCCCCATGCCTCGGTTGTAAAGGTTCGCAGCCGCCTGCGCAGGCACCACGGAGAGGTCGATGGCGCCCGAGGTCAGCCCGGCGCGAAGCTCGTCGGGGTTGCGCCAGACGGTGAGGCTCACATCGTCTGCAATGCCCGCAAGCGCACCGGATTTGACCGCATGGGCCAGCGTAAAGGTCGGGCCAGCGGGCGGACCATAGAGTGCCAGACGCGGGGCGGGGGCTGCGCGCAGCAGAGCTGGGGCAGCAATCAGGGCCGTGGATGCACCAAGCGTGGCCAGCGCCCCACGGCGCGTGATGGGGTGGGACATATCATTCTCCGTTTTGATGATGCGGCTTGGCTCGGAGAACTCCTGGCTCGCGCGACGATTTCTGAGTGTTTTTGTTGCCTAAAAGGTCTGACTCGTCCAGTGCATAATCTGAATTAAATCAACGGCAGGTGGCTGTCTGCTACTCTAGCAGGGACCGGTTCAGGTGTTTTCCTTTTTGTCATGCCTAACGTTAGACGGCTCAAGCGAATATTTAAAAGAGGCGATCCGAGGATCGCACATGCTAAACTCGCCGCAAAAGTGCTAATTGGCCATCTTTCCGATCAGCCATCGCTCACTCTTGGATTTGCATTTGCAGCGAACGACCGCAAAGCGGAGTGCGACCGCAGCATCTCAAGCGGACGGCCAATGTCTCTTGTGGGCCGATTTCGACGACAGCTCCCGCCAAACTGGCGGCGCTATGCTTGTCGTTTTCGCCACCCTACCGCCGTCAGCTGATGTTTGGTCGCCAGATCTAAACCCGTCAGCCCTTCCAGATAAGACCGTTGAAAGACCAGCTTGTCTTCCCCGGCAAACTGATCGACCGCCATTCTGGCGACCGCATCCTGTACGAAGCGGTGCCGGATGGCGCGGGCTTGGTCGATTCTGTTGATCTCGATATAGCCAGCGAGTTCCAGTTCCAGCGCCTCGAAGGATAGCAGGCCGGATCCGGGAACGCGCCGGGCAAACGTCGCGGGGACGGCCAGACCAAGATCGCAAAGCTGATTTGCGGCCTGCACATCCACGCAGCCATGGATGTGGAGATTCACGAGGGCGACGCCGAGGTCGGGGGTGATGATGTCGGTGAAGGTGTCAATGTCCTGCGAATTTGGAAAGATTCGTCGCGAGAGCTATTCGGCAGCTATGCTCAGATACACAAGATCTTCTGTCTCGCGATTCCGTAATCCGCCAGCGCGTACAGCACGACATCAAGCGGCCGCAACCGCAGTTCTTCGGCCTTGCGCATGATTTCCAGCTGGATGCTCATCGGGATCCGCAGCTCCATCACGGAATCGAAGTCATCCTCCGGGTGCTCACGCAGATAGTCCAGCCAAGCCGTCATGCTTTTCATCCTCTCGCTGATCTCGGTCATAGCTTCATGTCCGATGGCTCGGCGGCCGCGTTCAGTTTTTCGTCAATCTGGGCGTTGGCGGCATCATGGTCCTGAACCACCAGATTATAGTCGATCAGCTTGAACCACATGGTGATCGTGTCGCCGTTGGCGTCATGCCGGGCAGAAAAAGTCACGCCGCATTTGCGATCTCCGGCCAACTGGTCATTGAGGCGGTATTCATAGCGCCCGCTGCTCGGCAGGCCACGGTTGCAGGGGCTGTATGCCGTTGGATCATAGGGCTCGGGCAAGGGAATCGGAGCATAGTCCAGATTCAGCGCCCACAGCCATGACGGGTTCGGCAGCGGCGTCGGGATTTCGGAGGGCGGACCGTACAAGCCTTCCAGCTGCGCGCGCAGGGCAGCGGCATCCGGCCCCTCGCGGGCCGGAACGCGAACCTCCCGCCGGATCGCAGTCACAACCGAGCCGGTGGCCGGGGTGGAGACGTCAATCTGGATGCTGTCATAGGGCTCGGCGCTCTGATTTCGCAGGAAAAAGTCGATCTCTGGCGTTTCATAGCCGACCCGCAGGTCGGTCCGGAATGCCTTTCCGTCCGGGCTTGTCACCTGAAGCGTGCCGCCGACCGGCAGCAAACCTCCGCCCAGATGCTGTTCTGCGATGCTGAGCGCATCCTCTATCGGCATGCCGGGTTTCATGCCGAGGATGGCGAAATCGTAGGATGCCACCGGCACGGTGACGGCAGGCGTCAGCGTGTCGTACCCGTCCGGCGGCGGTAGCGATTGGGCGGCCGAGGGGTCGACAACAATGAAGTTGAAAGGCAGAGCCAACGAACAGGCGAGTACTTGCGGGATTCGGAACATGTCTCCCTCACTATGACTATGGTAATGAAAATATGACTATAGTCATTAGATACATCGCGCAAGCTTCTCCATTACCTTGGGGATGGAGCGCAGCAATCCCGACCTCTTGAAAGCCTTCGCGACCGTCCTCCGGCGGCGGCGCAGAGAGGCCGGTCTTTCGCAGGAGGAACTGGCGTTTAGATGTGATCTTTCAATGAGCTACATCTCTCTGCTGGAGACCCAAAACCGCCAGCCTACCCTGACAGCGCTGCATACCATCGCAGGTCAGCTAGACATCTCGGCATCCGAGTTACTCGCCGAGGTCGAACGGCTGCTCGGCTCCGGATAGTGGCCGCACTCGGCTTTGTGCCCTTTCTCAAAATTGCGCTTCCAGACTGCAGGTCCATCACGATGACAGCGGCGGGCGTGACGATGCCTGCGCCAAAAATTTTGCGGCGAGTATCCAGCTACAATCTACAAAATTACATTCTGTTTTTTCGTAGATTTTTCAATGTGTTGACATGGTATTTCTAAAGGGGCAAGCTGTGATTCGGGCATTTTGATGGATCGTCATGCAAATAAGTCAGCAGGACAAACACCTCCGACACCAGCGCGTCCGGTACGAGTTGGGCAAACGGCAGCTTTCCTTCGCAAGACTTGCCTCCGAAGCCGGAATAGACCGATCGGTACTCGCCGCAGTTTCCGCTTCGAGAAAAAAGTCGAGACGTGCGGCGACGATCATCGCAGATGCGCTCGAAACGACGCCTGCGGCCCTGTGGCCTGAGATTTATGGAGATGTAGATGACTGAATAAACGAAGAAAACCGCCGAATAAACGGCGGCTCTCCCGAGAAGCTCTCGTAAGGTTGGTACCCTTTTTAACAGCTTCCTCGATAGCCGCCGACTTGTCAAGGACCGGCGCCTTTGCCGGGCGAACGCGTATGCGTTGTGCAAAATTAACGAGGAAGACATGAAATCAGAGATAAGAAGAATGGCCGAGCGGCTGCTTGACCCATCCCTCAACCACTCTCAGGTCGGGCGGCTTATCAAAAGGGATCGGGACACAGTTCGAAGCATGCGGCGGCGTGCAGATGAACAACGACTCACGGCAGAGGGAGTGGCTGACTGCACCGACGACCGGCTGCGAGATATCCTACTACCTTCAAAAACCCGGAAATCCAAGTGTTTACAGCCTGACTGGGATGCGGCTGTTGTGCACATTCTAAGCACGGGCGACACTATTCAGGACTTTTACGACGATTACTATCTCAAGGCGCCGCTCGGCGAAGCTGATCAGCGGTACCTGAGCTATGGGCAATTTGCTCGCAGGCTGTCCGCGCTTCTTAAGCAGAGAGCACCGGAATATCGTCACCACTACCGCCCAGGCGAAGTGCTGCAAATAGACTTTGCCGGGTTTCAGCCATGCTACATCAACGCTCGACGAGAGAAGGTCAAGTGTACGATTCTGCTCGCTCACTTCCCATTTTCCCAATACTGCCTTGGCTGGATCATTCCCAGCCAAAGCCGTTCAGATTCGATTCACGGCTTGATCAGCATTTTTGGGCTCCTGAACGGCACAGCAAAGCGGATCGTATTGGACAACTTCAAGGCGGCGATCGATGTCGCGCGCAGCAAAAATAGGGAGGCAAAGATAAACCCCTCGTTTCAGGCTTTCCTTGATCACTACCAACTGGTCCCGGATCCAGCGCGTGGCGGCGAAGCACGAGACAAGGGTTCCGTTGAGGGCATCGTGAAACTGTCCCAACGATACTACCGGAGAATTCTGCGCGACAAGCAGCCCCGTTCATTGGCTGAATTGAATGATCTGCTACAGTTGGCTCTAAAGCGTCTCAACCTTAAGGTCATGCGGCGCTGGAAAATGTCGCGGGTCGATCGCTTCCAAACTCGCGAAGCGCAAAATCTGCGGAGCCTTCCCGAGACGGCCTACGACTATGGGACGATAAGGGTCGGGATTAGAGTCCAGCGCCATTATCGCGTAAACATCGACGGCCGCGACTACAGTGTACCTTATGGCCTGATCGGCAAGCTTGTGAACATTAAGACGACTGTAGCAACGATCGAAATTTATCATGATTCATCTCTGGTTGCCGTGCACCCTCGTCGAATTGTCACGCCGCAAGATGATGACCCTGTCATTGATCCGGCGCACATGCCCGAGAACCACCAAGCTATGTGGCGGCAGAGCCCCGACGCTTTGATCGAATATGCAACCCGCTACACGCCGGGCCTCGGACGCTTTGTTACGCTTCATCTGGAAAAGAACGGAAATCCTCGCGCAACCTATAATATGCTTGAACGGCTACTAAAGACGGCCAACGTTCATGGCAAGCCGACTATTGATGCTGCCTGCTCTGAGGCCATTCGCCGGAACCAGATCGATGCTGATACGCTGCGAAAAATTCTCGCCCGAGGCCCAAGTAGCCCCATACGCCCTGACCCCGGTCCGACGATGCAGCCCTCGGGAAATATTCGTGGCGCGGATTACTACGCGGAGGAGGACGACGATGCAGCATGAACACGTTGTCGCGCTGGCGCGCGAGCTCTCATTGTCTGGCTTCGCAGATAACCTCGACCGTCAGTCAGGCGACCCGCTTTACGCCGAGATGGCCTTTATCGAGCGGATCGCGTCGCTGTTGATCGCCGAAAAAGAGCGGCGAGCATCCAGCAGGCTGGCACGAATGCTTAACGAAGCCAAGCTGCCCGTGAAAGCCGCGCCAGAGGAACTGATCCAAGCCGAAGCGCGCGGTTTCAAACCCGCGATCATGCAAGAACTGCTCAGATGTGAGTGGATTCCGCACGCGTGGAATATCTTGGTCAGCGGGGAAACGGGTACTGGAAAAAGCTGGATCGCCGCTTGCATTGCCACCGCAGCCATTAGGGCAGGATACAAATCCCGTTACTTCAAGGTCTCTGATCTGTTGTACAGCATGTCCTTGACACTTGAGGATGGCTCGTATCTCCGTGAGCGCGAAAAGTTGGCGAAATTCAAGCTGTTGATTTTGGACGATTTTGGGAAGGTCGCGATGAGCGAGCAGGAAAAATCAATCCTTTTCGACATCATCGAGGATCGTGCTGGAACCCTGTCAACGATCATTGTCGGGCAGCGACCGTATAATGATTGGCACGGATACATCGACAACCAAGTCATTGCCGATGCCGTTATGGACCGCCTTTCGCGAGATCGGCATCACATCAAGCTACGTGGCGATTCACTGCGCCGTCGGGATGCCAGTTTCGACAACCTTTAGTGACGGGCCTTCGGCGCCGAGCCTTCACGCAACTTGGTGCCGAAGGATTGCGCGATCAACTGCGGAAACTCGATGCAATCGGGTGCCGAAAGTGATGAGAGCATGCACCTTGCTTACACGCACTTCTGCAATCACACTGTCGCTGCCTTCAACAGCAACGTCAGTCTTCACGTCAGCCCAAATCATTTCACGTGCTTCGCCCACACGCAGCCCACTGTTCGCCAAAAACAGCACAAAATAGTACATCTGCTGTCGTTGAAGTTTATGCCAAGCATTCAGTCGCTTGTCTGCAAACACGCCCACGCAATCCCTATAACTGCGCAAGTAGCGTGTCAGCGTGTTGTATTCTTCAGCGTCAAACCCAGCACGTCGTGTTGGCTTATTGTTCTTCGTAGGCGCTCGCATTTTGAAAACTTGCTGCATACGCCCACGCTCAAACGCATCATAAAATATTTGATTAAGCGCACTTTGCTCCATCAACAGCGTTTTGGCTGCTGGCGCTTTTTTTGCGTTGTTCGTGCTGCTTGTTTTCGCACCACGTCGTTTTGGATTGTACTTCTGCAAGCGCACACCTTCGTCGCTTGCCCAATACGTTATACGCCAATCCCAATAAGCAGCAGCAATCGTTGGCGTAATCTCATTTAGCAGCACACTCGTGCCGTCTTTGTTTTGAAAGTAAGGCTTGAAATAACGTGCAGCGTATTTTTCGTGCCAATACTGTCTGCTTTCAGTCCAAGTGCCATTCTTTTTGTTGCGCTCAAACCAATCGTTCCAATGCTTCTCAAACGTGTAATCGTCTAAACTATGCCCAAGTTTTGCAGCGTGTTGCAGACGCAAAAGTTCGTTCTTTGCGTACTCGTAAGCGTCTTCGTACGTTGTCAGTTTCGTACTGCGTGTGATGTAGCCTTTGCGCCCACCAATCTTCAAACGCATATACCACGCTTGCTTGCGATGTGATTTGGCGTTGGGGACAGCGACAGCAAGGTTGCGCTTGAACAGCACAAGCGTACCACCAAAGTGCTCCACCCTATCCTCGTAAAACGCCACAGCAGCACCCTACGTAGCAACCTCAAACGCTACAAATATGCTAATTTCGCTAAACTCGAACGTCAAGCAGCATAGGCTGATGCTGCACTTCTGCTATATACAAAAAGGGCTCGCAATTTCTTGCAAGCCCTTGATTTAATTGACTTATATGGTCTTTCGAAATTAACGCTTCGAGAACTGGAACGAACGACGAGCTTTACGCTTACCGTACTTTTTACGTTCAACCACGCGGCTGTCGCGGGTCAGGAAGCCAGCGGCCTTGAGGGCGGCGCGCAGGCTGGGATCGTACAGCTGCAGGGCCTTGGAGATACCGTGCTTCACTGCACCGGCCTGACCGGACAGACCACCACCGGCAACGGTGGCGTAAACGTCGAACTGACCTTCCACGCCGGCAATCGAGAACGGCTGACGCAGGATCATCTGCAGCACCGGACGGGCGAAATAGGCAGCCATTTCCTTGCCGTTGACGGTGACTTTGCCCGAACCCGGCTTGACCCATACACGAGCGACAGCGTCTTTACGCTTGCCGGTGGCATAGGAACGGCCCAGAGCATCGCGAACCGGCTCGCGCGGAGCGGCAACTTCGACCACGGCTTCAGCAGCGCCAGCCAGGTCTTTGAGCGAATTCAGTTGATCGGCCATCTATCAGACCCTCGTGTTTTTCTTGTTCATCGACTTGACATCGAGAACTTCGGGCTTCTGGGCTTCCATGCCATGCTCGGCACCAGCGAAGACGCGCAGGTGGGTCATCTGCTGACGCGACAGGCGGTTGCCCTGCAGCATGCGCTTGACGGCCTGCATCACGACGCGCTCGGGGTGTGCACCCTCGAGGATCTGGCCGGTGGTGCGGGACTTGATGCCGCCCGGGTGGTTGGTGTGCCAGTAGTTCGGCTTTTCGCGCTTGTTACCGGTCAGCTGAATTTTGTCAGCGTTGATAACGATCACGTTGTCACCCATGTCCATGTGGGGGGTGAAAGTGGGCTTGTGCTTGCCGCGCAGGCGGTTGGCAATGATCGAAGCCAGACGGCCCAGAACAACGCCCTCGGCGTCGATCAGGATCCACTTCTTTTCGATCTCTGCCGGTTTAGCAGAATAGGTTTTCATGTATCACCAGTCGTTGGTCGTTGGCAGGCACAAGGCCCATCAATCGGATGGGCGGGTTATATACAGCAAAACACCCCAGTCAAGCGCCTATTGTCAAATAAAAACGTTCAAAAACAATCTGTTACAATAAAGGTATTATTTTACCCCACAAATCACACCGTCAAACGCTCTGGCGGATGATCCAAAAGATGCCGCAGGGTGCCGACAGCGGCCTCGAACCGGTCCAAACCGATGCCGCCATTGATGGCGATCCGCACGGCCTGAACGCGGCGTCCCTCGCGGGGGCCAAATTCCTCGGCGGATTTCAGGAAAATCCCCTGCGCCTCGGCGCTGCGGCAGAATTCACCACTGCGCCAGCCGTCCGGCAATTCGAGCCAGAGGAACGGCACGTTTTCCTGCCAGCGGATTTTGTGGCGCCCCAAGACATTCACCGCCATCCGCAGCCGCGACAGCATATGCGCCCGCGTTGCCTCCATAATTCCCGGCAGGTCAGGATGGCTCTGAACCGCGGCATAAACAGAGGTGATCATCGTCGGCACACCAAAGGAATTGAAAGTGGCAGACCGGATAAACGGGTTCAGCCAGCCTTCGGGCGGCAGGACAAACCCGATCCGCATCGCCGCAGAGATCGATTTCGAGGGCGAGGTGACATACCACGCCAATTCCGGCGCGAATTGTCGATAGCTGGGCCCTCGGAAGGGGCCGTTACGATAGCTGTCATCGTCAATGATCTGAACACCGTATTGCCTGCACAGGTCCACGATCTGCCCGCGACGGCGCAACGACGTGGTCATCGTTGTCGGGTTGCACACATCGCAGCAGGTCAGATAGATCCGCACGCCATGATCACGGATCAGGCTTTCGAACCGATCGACACGCGGGCCCTCTTCGTCCCATTCGACACTCACTGTCGGCGCACGGCACAATTCCGCCGCACGGCGGAACCCGTTATAGGTCAACTCATCGACCATGACCGTCGGGCCAGCCCCGCGCAAAACAGTCTGCAGGATCATGACGATCGCATGTTGGCCGCCATGGGTGATCACCGTGCTGTCCGGTCCGAACTGACCAACCGGCATGGTCTTATGGGCGTGATAGAACGCCTCACGCGCCGGAGCATGATGTTCGCGCACCGGATAGCGAAGCAAGGTGTCCGAACTCGCCCCTTGGGCAAAATCGATCATCGCCTGACGGATCAGCTTCCCCTGCCCCATATCTGGCAGCCGCGGACTGAGCAGAGTCGCGCCGGGATCAATGATCGCCTCCGATTGTACCACTCTACGCTCTGGTACAAATGTGCCCTTGCCGACCCCTGCCTCGAGGATGCCGGCATCGACCAAATTCTTGTAGGCGCGCGCAACGGTGCCCGGGGTGACGTTCCTTTTCCATGCTAAATCCCTGACAGGCGGCAATTTTGCGCCCTCTGGCAGGGTTCCCTTCCGGATCGCTTCGCGGATAGCGATTTCGATGGCGCGGTATTTCGGCCCAACCGCATTGTCCAGATCAGGGCACCAAATTGTATCAGTCACAATGTATTCCTAGACAGGATTGCGGGCACATTGTACCCAAATACTCATGCAATAGTTATGATTGTACCAATACAAGTCAAGAGGTTTTCCATGTCCCAGACGTTCGACACTTCGGTTCCGTTCCCGACGATCGCCATTCCCGCGCCGCATTCCGTGCTGGCCCGCGTGCTGGTCCGTGCGGCGGTCGTTGCTGCGACCTGGGACCAGCGCCGCCGCACCCGAAAACACCTGCGCGACCTGCCGGACCATATGTTCAACGACATCGGCCTGACTGCCGAGCAGGCGCAGAGCGAGGCGGCAAAGTATTTCTGGAGGGCCTGATATCCCCGGCTCTTCCTGACAACTGGGCGGGTTTATCCCGCCCATTTTTTATTTTGGCGGGATCGAATAGGTCATGCTGGCCCGCGCGACCGGATCACCCTGCCCGACCGAGGTGATCAGACAATCGGCCACCGCCAGCACCCGCCCGACCTTGAGCAGGCGCACATCGCAGATCAGATCACAGCCCGCCGCCGGTTTGCGCATGAAGTCGATGCTGCAATTGGTCGTCACCGCCAGCGCCTTGGGCCCGATGCGCGACAGGATCGCGAGATAGACGCTGACATCGGCGAGGGCAAACATCGTCGGCCCGCTCACCGTGCCGCCGGGGCGCAGATGACTGTCATTCACAATCAGCCGCACCCGCAAACCGGCCTCGGTCACCTCGAGAACCTCGAACATATCGGCGACCTGCGCGAAATCGCTGGCCAGGAACTGCGTTAATGCCGCACAGTCCATCGCAAATGTCATGCTTCCCACCTCCTCTTTGACCGCCTAAGCTGGCCGCAGGATCAGGGAGGACACAAGATGGCATTGCTGGAACGCCACGTCACAAACAACATCGCCCATATTCGGATGACCGCGCCCGAGCGGCTGAACGCGCTATCCGACGCCATGATTGAGGCCTTGCAGGCCACCTTTGACGACATCGCCCAGAGCGATATCCGCGCTGTCATCCTGTCGGGCGCAGGCAAGGCGTTCTGCGCCGGCCATGATCTGCGCGAAATGCAGGCGGGCCGCCAGTCCCCTGACAAAGGCGCCGCCTATTTCAAGGACCTCTTTGACCGCTGCGGCCGCCTGATGCAAACGATCCAAGCGATTCCGCAGCCCGTCATCGCCGCCCCGCATGGCATCGCCACCGCCGCCGGATGCCAACTGGTTGCGACCTGTGACCTCGCCATCGCGGCCGAGGGCACACGTTTTGGTGTCAACGGTGTCAATATCGGCCTGTTCTGCTCGACCCCGATGGTGGCCCTAACCCGCACCGTCCCCCGCAAGGCGGCGTTTGACATGCTGGTCACGGGCAGGTTCATCGACTGCACAGAGGCGCGCCGGATCGGGCTGATCAATCGCGCCGTGCCAGAGCCGGAACTGCTTGGCGCTGCCGAGGAACTGGCCGGAGTGATCGCACAGAAATTGTCCAGCGCGGTGCGCCATGGCAAGCGCGCCTTCTACGAACAGTCCCAACTCACCACGGCCGAGGCCTATGCCTTTGCCGGAGAGGTCATGGTCAACAACATGCTGGACCGCGATACCGACGAAGGCATCACGGCATTTCTGGAAAAGCGGGCACCGGATTGGGCTAAGTCCTAGATCCAAGCCCGCTAAAGACGACGATCGACAGGGCGATGCTGACCAGAACAAGGCTGGTCAGCAAAATCGCCCCCACCCCGGCGGCCGCCAACAGGCCCGCCGCCAACATCGGGCCAAGCGCGGTCGCAATCGTTGCTGGCAGTTGGACCAAACCGGCGATGGTGCCGAACCCTTCGCGCCCGAGGATTTCGCTGATCAAAACCGGTTTCAGGATCGTCACGATGCCACCCGCCGCCCCTTGGATCACCGCAAAGCCAAAGATCAGCACAGGCGCCGCCCCGGCAAGGCTGAGCAGCACCGACGATAGCAGCATGGCCGACACAACGCCGACAGTAGCCGCCCGATTGCTCAGCCGCTGTTCGGCCTTCATCAGCAGGAACCGCCCCGCAACCTGCCCCGGCCCGACCAGCGAGGCCGCGATCACCGCCATTTTTTCCGCAGCGCCCAGACCGGTCACAATCGGCAAAAAGTAGGTGATCAGCATCCAGTGATTGAGCGCGATCAGCGCAAAGACCAGCGCGACGATCCAGAACACCGGACGACGGACGGCCAGCCGCGCGGCATGTTTCTGGTGCCGGTTCAGGTCGGCTATGATCACTTCGCCCTGACGCAAATGGCGAACGGCCAGAAAATTCAACGGCGAAATCAGTGCAAGTCCTGCTGCCGCCGCCCAGAGCGTACCGCGCCATCCCAGACCGTCCGACAACAGCGCCGCCGCCGGAAACGCGAGCGTCGAGGCAAACCCTGCCACCAGCGTCACGCGGACGATAGCACTGCGGGCATCGGGCCCCAGACGCCGTACGAGGAAGGCAAAACCGACATCATAGAGAAACATCGACTGGGCAAACCCGTTCACCGTCCATGCCAGCAAATAGCCCCACGGCGTTTGCGAGGTAGCCAGTAACCCCAGTGACACAACCCCGACCAGCGGCCCGCAGACCATCAGTCCCATGGCCCGGCCCCGATCCACCAGCGCCCCCGTAAACGGTGCCGTCGCCGCCGCCAAGAGCGTGGACACCATCAGCCCAGCCGCCAGAACGCCGGGCGGAAAGTCGAACTCGGCCCGCCAGACACCGATCAGCGCAGCAAAACTGTAATAGAGGCTGGCGTAGCCGACCAGCTGCCCCACAGCGATCAACCAAATGGCATAACTGCGGGACAGCCGGGCGGTTTCCGTCATTTAGAGACCGTAGATGTCCGAGAACTTGGCGTCCAGGTAATCGAGCAGCGGCGCCTCGGTCGGTTCTTTGCCGATGGCGCGCACAATCGTCTCGCGCGGCTCGTACAAACCGCCATGCTGTTGCAGGTTATCACGCAGCCAGCCAGTCGCCCGCGCGGTCCGCCCCTGCGCCAGATCGGCATCCAGATCCGGGATCGCCTCGCGCAGCGCGGCATGCAGGTTGCCCGCATAGACATTGCCCAGACTGTAGGTCGGGAAATAGCCGAACAGACCTACCGGCCAATGCACATCCTGCAACACACCATTCGACGGCTTATCGACCGCATAGCCGAAATCAGCGGCGAAACGGTCGTTCCATGCGGCTTCGAGATCATCAATCTCCAGCTCGCCCCGGATCAGCGCCCGTTCGAGGTCAAACCGCAGCAACACATGCAGGTTATACTGCAATTCGTCAGCCTCGGTCCGGATATAGCCGCGCGACACGCGGTTCACGGTGGCATAGAATTCATCCTCGGACGAAATGCCGAAATCGCCAAAGGCATCGCGCATCTGCCCGTAGAGCCAGCCGGCAAAGGCGCGGCTACGGCCCAATTGGTTTTCGTAGATGCGGCTCTGGCTCTCGTGCACGCCCATCGACACGCCATTGCCCAGCGGGGTCAGCAGATAGGCCTGATCGATGTTCTGCTCATAGCAGGCATGGCCGACCTCGTGGATGGTCGAATAGAAACAGTTGAACGGATCATAGGCCGCCGTACGGGTGGTGATCCGCACATCGTTGCCAGAGCCCGAGCTGAAGGGATGCACGGCCTTGTCGATGCGACCGCGCGACAGGTCATAGCCAAAGGTCGTCGCCAAGGTGGTCGACAGTTTCAACTGGACCGCCTCGTCAAAGTGGCGATCCAGCGCCTTGGGTTCGGGACGATCCAGCACCGCCTGCCGCAGGGCCACCAGCCGCGGGCGCATCGCGTCGAACATCGCGACCAGATCCGCCGATTTCGCACCCGGTTCATAATCGTTCAGCAGCGCGTCATAGATATCACCGCCTTCGGCCAGCGCCGCACCCTCTTCGCGCCGCAATCGCAGCACCTCTTTGAAGGTCGGGGCAAAGGCCGCGAAATCGTTATTGGCGCGGGCCTCGGCCCAGACGCCCTGCGACTTGCTGGTGATCCGCGCCAGTTCGGCGGCCAGTTTGGCCGGAACCTTGTTGGTGCGGTCATAGCTCCGGCGGATATGGCGCAGGATGGCCGCGCCGACCTCGTCGCCCGGCTCGGCCTTGGCCAGCCACTCCCCGACGCGCGGATCGGTACGACGGGCATGCAGCACGGCCTCGATCGCGGCGAATTCGTCTCCGCGCTGGTCCGCCGCGCCGCGCGGCATCATGGTTTCCTGATCCCAGCCCAAACGGCCTGCGATCTGCGCCAGCGCCTGGGTATCGCGGTCAAAGGCGACCAGTTCATCAAATGCAGTCATCTCAGGCCTCTCTAACGGATTGGGCGACAGGGTAACGGGACAGATAGCGCGCCCGCAGGATCAACACCCACAGCACGATCGCGCCCGCCTGATGGGTGATGGCCACATGCAGATGCGCCGATTGCAGCACGGTCACAATTCCCAGCGTCATTTGTACCAGCATCATCGCCAATACCGCGTTAAATGCAAACCGCACCCGACGATTGGGCGATTTACGGGCGCGGTTCCAGACCACGATACCGTAGATCATCAGCAGATACCCCGACATCCGGTGCATGAACTGCACCAGCCCGTCGTTTTCAAAGAAATTCCGCCAGACCGGGGTCAGGTCGAACATATAGGGCGGCAGGAACCCGTCGCCCATCATCGGCCAGGTCGGGAAACTGCGCCCCGCATCGATGCCGGCAACCAAGGCACCCAGCAAAATCTGCAGGAACGCGAAATGCATCAGACCGGTTCCCATACCGAACAGCTTGGCATTGGCCGAGCGGCGCGCCTGCATCAGATCGGCCTCGGACCGACCCAACAGGAAAACATACCACGCGGTAAAGCCAAAGATCACAAAGGCCAGACCCAGATGGGTCGCCAAGCGGTAGGAGGCGACGTCGGTGCGCCCGATTTCCTGAGCGGTGTCATTCAGCCCCGAATGCACCATCCACCAACCCACAGCCCCCTGCAATCCGCCCAGAACCCCGAGCAGAAGCAGACGCCGCGTCCAGCCGGTCGGGATGGATTTGGTCGCCCAGAACCCGACAAAGCCAACGGCCCAAACCAGACCGATCACCCGGCCTAGCAAACGATGGCCCCATTCCCACCAATAGATGAACTGGAACTCGGACAGCGACATGGCGCTGTTTTGCAGCAAAAATTCCGGGCTGGACTGATATTTCTCAAATTCGGCAGCCCAATCCGCCTGTGACAGCGGAGGAATCGCCCCGGTGACCGGACGCCATTCGGTGATCGACAGACCGCTGTCGGTCAGACGGGTCAGGCCGCCCACAATGATCATCGCCGCGACCAGCGCAAAAATCACCATCAGCCAAACGCGGATAGCCCCGCGCGCACCGCGCCGACGGGAATCAATCGCACCGACCGCAGCTGCGGTCGCCTTGGGGGCGTCGCCCACCTCTTCGAACAGTTTGCGCGTTTTTTGCGCCATGCCTGCCTCCGTTCCTAGTTGGGGCGGAACCTAAGGCGCGGCGCGGGGCGCGGCAAGGGCTCAGCCGCGTTCTTTCCAGCGGACCATCTGACGCATCACCCCGTGCAGCATCTGGACATCGTGCCGGGTCAGCGGCATCCGCGACCACAGGTTGCGCAGATTCATCTTCATCGAGGGCGCCTTATCCTCGGGGAAAAAGAACCCCGCCTCGACCATCCGCTCTTCGTAGTGTTCGGCCAGTTTCTGGACCTCGACCTGAGTAGCCCAATCGGCGCTGCCGTCCATGCGTTCATGGACGATCTCGGCAGAGGCGCGGCGCCATTCATAACCCGTCAGCAACACACATTGCGCCAGATTAAGCGAGGAAAACTCGGGATTGACCGGCACGTTGATGATCGCATTGGCCAGCGCGATGTCCTCGTTTTCCATGCCGGCGCGTTCCGGCCCGAACATCACAGCGACCTTTTGCCCTTGGGCGATCCGCCGGGCGGCGTCCTGCATGGCGGCCTCGGGCGTCAGGACCGGTTTGGTCAGACCACGGGGCCGCGCCGTGGTGGCATAGACATAGGCGCAGTCCGCGACCGCGTCGGCCGTCGTCTCATAGAGCTGCGCCTCATCCAGCAGCCGCCCCGCGCCAGAGGCCATCGCCACGGCCTTGGGGTTGGGCCAGCCATCGCGCGGCGTCGTGACCCGCATGCGGTCGAGTCCGAAATTCCACATCCCCCGGGCGGCTGCGCCGATATTTTCGCCCATCTGCGGACGGATCAGAACAAAGGCGGGTTGCGGCAGGCCAGTGGGCATAGCGGGCTCCTTTCAGGTTGGGCGGCGTGATACGCGGGATAATGGGACCAAGCAAGCCCAAGGGACTTTCGCAGACGCGCAAGGGCGGCTATATCGGCGCGAACCACAGACCAAAGGGGGCGATGATGTCCGACACTGTAGAGCTGCCGCAACTATATCTCATCACCCCGGCCGATTTCGAGATTTCGACCTTTACCCCCCGCCTCGCCGCCTGTCTGGACGCGGTTCCGGTCGCCTGTGTGCGCCTGTCGATGGCCACCCGCGACGAAGACCGTCTGGGCCGTGCGGCTGATGCCCTGCGCGAATTGACCCACGAGCGCGATATCGCTCTTGTCATCGAAAGCCATGTCTTGTTGGCCGAACGCCACGGTCTGGACGGTGTGCATCTGATAGATGGGGCGCGGTCGGTTAAAATGGTGCGCAAGCAATTGGGCGACGATGCCATCGTCGGGACCTTCTGTCGTGGGTCGCGCCATGACGGCATGACAGCGGGCGAACTTGGCGCTGATTACATCAGCTTTGGCCCGGCGGGGATCAGCACGCTGGGTACGGGCGAGCAGGCCGACACCGAACTGTTCCAGTGGTGGTCGCAGATGATCGAAGTGCCCTGCGTCGCCGAAGGGGCGCTGGATCACGACACCATTCGTGCCCTGACGCCCTACACCGATTTCTTTGGCATTGGCGATGAAATCTGGAAGCAGGACGACGCCGCAGCCGCGCTGCGGGCCATTCGCGCGGTCATGGGCTAGACCCGGCCCGCGCTAGTTGTCCAACACCCCGGCCTGTCGCAGACTGCTGCGAACGGCCTCTTCGGCGTGGCGGGCCAATTGCTTGCGGTCGGTGTAATCCGCAACCCGTAGCGGCGAATGATAGACCAACGTCACCGACCCCTGTTTCGGCGCAGCCAATGTAGCCAGCAAATGCGGGCCAAATTCCATGTCGCCCCACCAGCCATATTGCCGCTGATCTGCGCCCTCGGCGGCGCGGTAGATCACCGAAACCGGCTGTATATACAATTTGTCCTTTAGCTCTGGCGACAAAAACGCGGCAAAGAGCGTCGGTTTGAACGGGATGACATTGCGGCCGTCCGTCGATGTCCCCTCCGGGAAAAACAGCAACCGATGACCACAGGACAGGCGTTCGCGGAACACCTCGATCTGGGCCGCAGCCTCACGCGGGTCGCGGCGGATGAATACTGTACCTGTGGCGCGGGCCAGCCAGCCGATCAGCGGCCATGACGCCACTTCAGCCTTGGACACGAAATAGATCCGTTTTGACGCATTCAGCACGAAAATATCCAGCCAACTGGAATGGTTCGCCACTACAGCGCCGGCGCCGGTCAAGGGTCGCCCCTCTGTGCGGAACGTGATTCCGATCAGCCTGAGGGCATTACGGCAGACAAAACAGGTGATGGCCGGTGTCACGGGACGGCGTTGTCCCCAGATGGGACGCTCGATCACCCGCAGCGCCAGCAACACGACCAGACCGCCAAGAACCAGAGCCCCGACGGCCAGTCCCTTGACCAGCACACGCACCCAGCCCGCCGGTGTCATCACCTGCACGGGGGGCTCGAACTCGGGCGTCCACAATGGCGAGGTCATCGACGGACCTGTCCAGTGTAGAGCGCGGTCTGCGCCACATTCATCCGCTGGGTATCGAGGATCAGACAGACATCCGTGGTGTTGAAGGCGTGATCGACATAGGCCCCCTCGCCCACAGTCCCGCCGATTTTGAGATAGGCCTTGATCAAGGCGGGCGTGTTGCGCATCGCAGCGATCCGGTCGATCTGATCCACGGGCAGCAAGTCCATCGTCTGAAACGCACGTGACCGGACCCGCAGCGGGGCTGGCGCGAGGTGTTTATGGTGCAGCAGCGACAGCGACGGCGCCAGCGCCGCGAAATCCGTCCCATGGAAAGAGGCCGTACCAAACAGCACCTCGATCCCGTGTTCGGCCACATAGGCCGCCAGCCCGTTCCACAGATAGTACATGCCCGTGCCGCCACGATAGGATTTGTCCAGACAGGACCGGCCGAGTTCGAGCAGTTTGCGCCCCGATTGAACCAGCGGCGTCAGATCATATTCCGCGGCAGAGTAGAACCCGCCTGCCTGCTTGGCGGCCTCACAGGTCAACAGACGATACACCCCCACGACATGGTTTGGTTCATCCTGACGCGGATCGATTAACAAAAGATGATCGAAATACGGATCGAACTTATCCGCTTCGAGCTGTAGCTGGTGATCCACCATTGGACCCGTTCCGCCCATTTCCTGCACGAAAACGCGGTAACGCAGGCGCTGAGCCGCCAAAATATCATCCTGAGACTGCGCGAGGCGCACAATCAAACAATCATTGGTTGCATTCATCAAAGCGACTGGCATTATCCAAGGTGCAGGCGTTCTAGGCGCAAACCATATCTCGACGCAAGACCGAGCGACGTTGACCACCTGTTAACCTTTTGGTGGTCAAATTCGATCAATGACCGTCGAACGGTACAATTGTTAGGAAAATACGGCTGCCATCAATGACAACTTTGCCAGCGTCCGGAAAATTAACTGTGATCCGCCCCCCGATGTTGGACTGCACCTGGCCCGTGCCCCAGTCGGGCTGGTTCGGATGGCGGACCAGCATACCCGGTTCGAGAATTGAATTGAGGTCCATAGGATGAACTCCGAAAGTGGAACAGTTGACGTGGCAGTCGACCTCGCAGCCTTGCTCGCGTCGAGGATTTGCCATGACCTTATTAGTCCAATCGGGGCGATCGGCAATGGCGTAGAGCTGTTGGAACTCGCCGGCCTGCAGAATACGCCCGAACTCTCGCTGATTATGCGCAGCGTGGGCCATGCCTCGGCCCGGGTTCGGTTTTTCCGGATCGCCTGCGGCACCGCTGCGCCGTCCCTCACCTGCGCTCCCCGCGACCTGCGCGACCTGCTGGAGGAGCTATCGGCAGAGGCGCGGGTCAAAACGCGATGGCATGTCACCTGGCCTGTCCCCCGACCAGAGGCCAAGGCGGCGTTTCTGGCGATCATGTGCCTGGAAACCATGTTACCCCTGGGCGGTCAAATTGACGTCACTTGCGACGAGGGCTGGCAATTGACCGCAACGGGGCCGCGTGTAACGGACCGGACTGGGCTGTGGCAGGACGCTATGACCGGCACACACTCGATCGAGGCGGCGGACCTGCAGTTTTGGCTGTTGCCGTCAGCGGCGCGGCGGGCGGGCCTGTCACCCGCACTCGCCTTTGCGCCCGAAAAATTGGTCCTGTCGCTTTAGGCGCGGCAGGCTCCCTTGCTGGTGACCAGATATTTGAAGCTGGTCAATTGCTCGGCCCCGACCGGACCACGCGCATGCATTTTGCCGGTTGCGATGCCGATTTCTGCCCCCATGCCGAATTCGCCACCATCGGCAAACTGGGTCGAGGTATTATGCATCAAAATCGCGCTGTCGAGCCGTTCAAAGAACCGCGCAACCGCGACAGGGTTTTCGGTCAGGATGCTCTCGGTATGGTTCGAGCTATATTTGCGGATATGCGCAATCGCCTGATCAACACCATCGACCAGCTTTACCGCGATGATCTTGTCCAGAAACTCGCGGCCAAAATCATCCGCCGCCGCCGCAACCGTGCCCGGCACCTTGAGCAATTCGCCTTCGGTGCGCACTTCGACACCGGCCGCGATCAGGTCCTCGATCAGCACGGCACCGTGTTTGGTGTAGAATTGCCAGTCGATCAGCAGACATTCCGCCGCACCGCAAATCCCGGTCCGGCGGGTTTTGGCGTTCAGCACCACGCGGCGCGCCAGATCGAGGTCGGCATCACGGTCGGCGTAAACGTGGCAAATGCCTTCGAGATGGGCAAAGACCGGAACGCGGGCCTCTTTTTGCACCAGACCGACCAGCCCCTTGCCGCCGCGCGGGACGATGACATCGATATGTTCGACAGCGCGCAACATCGCCGCCACGGCCTCGCGGTCGCGGGTCGGAACCAACTGGATCGCATCGACAGGCAAACCTGCCTGTTTCAGCCCCAATTGCAGACAGCCATGGATCGCCCGCGACGAATGGAAACTCTCGGAACCGCCGCGCAGAATCACCGCATTACCGGATTTCAGGCAGAGCGCGCCCGCGTCCGCCGTCACATTCGGGCGGCTTTCATAGATCACGCCCACCACGCCCAAGGGCGTACGAACCCGCTGGATATGCAGGCCGGTGGGCATATCCCATTCCGCGATCACAGCGCCGACCGGATCGGTTTGTTCCGCCACGGCCCGCAGACCGTCAACGATGGCGCGGATACGCTTTTCGTCCAGCATCAGCCGGTCCATCATCGCCGGGCTCAGGCCTTTTTCCTCGCCAAACACCAAATCTTCACAATTGGCGTCGATGATCTCCTGGCGGCTGGCCCAAACGGCCTCGGCTGCGCCGATCAGGGCGGCGTGTTTGCGTTCCGGGCTGGCAAAGGCCAATTCCGCTGCCGCAGCACGGGCGCGCGTCCCGATGTCGGCCATCATTTCCGTGATGTTGTGCGTCTCGGTCATCTTTGCCCCTTTTCCTCAAACAACCATATCGTCGCGATGGATCAGGGCGGTTCGGGCCTTGTAGCCCAACACGGCCTCGATCTCTGCGGTTTTGCGGCCCATAATTTGCCGCGCTTCGTCCGAGGTGTAGCGGGTCAGGCCAAGGGCCAGCCGCTTGCCCGACCGATCCATCACAGCAACCGGATCACCGCGTCCAAATTTGCCGGTGACGCCACAAAGGCCAGCGGGCAGCAGGCTCTTGCCACTCCCAAGCGCCGCCGCAGCACCGTCATCCACCTGCACTTCGCCCTTGGGCTTCATCGCAGCGATCCAGCGCTTGCGTGCCGCCTGCGGATCATCATGCGCCAAAAACCACGTGGCAGCCGCACCATTTTCCAACTGCATCAACGGGTTAATGCGCGATCCCAATGTGATCGCCATCGCGCAACCCGCCTCTGTCGCCATGCGGGCCGCCATCAGTTTGGTGATCATGCCGCCCTTGGACAGGCCGGAAACCCCGTCGCCCGCCATCGCCTCGATCTCGGGCGTCAGACGCTCGACCACGTCGAACCGCTGCGCCGTCGGATCAAGGTTGGGGTTGCCGTTGTAGAACCCGTCCACATCCGACAGCAGGATCAACTGATCCGCCCCGACTGTGACCGCGACCTGCGCCGCTAGCCGATCGTTGTCGCCATACCGGATTTCGTCCGTGGCGATCGTGTCGTTTTCATTCACGATGGGTGTCACGCCCAAGGCGAGCATCGTCTCCATCGTCGCGCGGCTATTGAGATAGCGGCGACGGTCCGTGGTATCGTCGAGCGTGACCAGCACTTGCCCGGTAATGATGCCATGCGGGGCCAGCACCTCTTCGTAGGCGCGGGCCAGCCGGATCTGACCGACGGCCGCAGCAGCCTGCGATTGTTCCAAGGCCAGCCCGGTTCTGGGCAGGCCCAACACCTCTCGCCCCAAGGCGATCGAGCCGGATGAGACCAGAATCACATCGGTGCCGCGTTTGCGAATAGCTGCGACATCCTCGGCCAAGGAGACCAGCCAATCCGATTTCAATGTCCCGGTTGCGCGGTCGACCAACAGGGCCGACCCGATCTTGACCACCAGCCGCTTGGCGGCAGTTAGGGTTGCCAAGGTTTATCCTCCTCCTCGCCGCGCTTGATCCGCAGGCGGTTGTCATCAATTTCCGCCCGCAGCGCACGCAGGATAGTCTGCACCCCTTCGCCGGACACGCCAGACATCAGCATGACCGGACCGCCGCTGGCCTCTTCCAATTCTTCTTTGAAAAAGTCGCGTTCTTCATCGTCCAGCGCGTCGATCTTGTTCAGGACCGTCACGCGCGGTTTATCCGCCAGATCGCCGCCATAGGCTTCGAGTTCGCCGATGATGGTTTCATAGTCGCGGATCGGGTCTTCCGACGTACCGTCGATCAGGTGCAACAGAACCGCGCAGCGTTCCACGTGGCCAAGGAACATATCGCCCAGCCCGCGCCCCTCAGAGGCACCTTCGATCAGGCCAGGGATGTCCGCAACGACGAATTCGACGCCATCCACGCCGACAACACCCAGATTCGGCACCAGCGTGGTGAACGGGTAATCCGCGATTTTCGGGCGCGCGTTCGAGGTTGCAGCCAGAAACGTCGATTTGCCGGCGTTCGGCATCCCAAGGAGGCCGGCATCAGCAATCAGTTTCAGACGCAGCCAGATCGTCCGCTCGATCCCCTCTTGGCCGGGGTTCGCGCGGCGCGGTGCCTGGTTGGTCGCCGATTTGAAATGCAGGTTGCCAAAGCCGCCATTGCCGCCGCGCGCCAGAACGATGCGCTGGCCAACCTCGGTCAGGTCGGCGATGACGGTCTCTTCGTCCTCGTCAATGATTTCGGTGCCAACGGGGACGCGCAGAACGATGTCCTTGCCGCTCTCGCCGGTCATGCAGCGACCCATGCCACCACGGCCGTTATCGGCAAAGAAATGCTGCTGATAGCGGAAATCGATCAAAGTGTTCAGACCATCCACAGCCTCGGCGATCACATCGCCGCCATGACCACC
This sequence comes from uncultured Paracoccaceae bacterium, assembly GCA_937864535.1. Taxonomy (GTDB): domain Bacteria; phylum Pseudomonadota; class Alphaproteobacteria; order Rhodobacterales; family Rhodobacteraceae; genus Marivivens. The sequence goes on along the minus strand of CALMJS010000017.1, from coordinate 147,452 downwards.
GTCACCGCCATCCGGGCCACCGAATTCGACGAATTTTTCCCGGCGAAAGGAAATACATCCGTTCCCACCGCTGCCCGAGCGGATGTAAACTTTGGCGAGATCAAGAAACTTCATCGGTTCGGCTTTCAGGTTATAGGCGCGTCACCTAAGGTATCGCGCCCCGCTTCTCAAGAGGCAGCCCGAATAGCCGGCCCGGATCAGCGTTTAAGTTTCAGTGTATAGGTCCACGTCGGAACCGTGCTGCCACGGGCGACGGAATAGGCTTCGGCATCGCCCAGATAGGCAAAACCACTGTTTGTCAGAACGCGCGCCGAGCCGGGATTGTCCTGAAACACTTCGGCAAAGATGGTCTGCGCATCATGCGGGTTGGCCGCGATCACCGCCTGTACCGCCTCGGTGGCGACGCCGGTATTCCAGAACGCCGGAGCGACCCAGAAAAACACTTCGCTCTGGTCGCGGTCCATGCGTTCCATGCTGACCAAACCGACCACTTCGGCCATATTGCTGGCTGTGCCGTCGATGGCCCAGACATCCTCTGTCCGATCCGTGGCCGAGGCACGGGCAATAAACGCCTCGGTCGCGCCGGGTGGCAATGGATGCGGAATCGACCGCGTACCGCGTGCGACACGTTCATCTGCCGAATACATCCCAACCAGCCCCGCATCGGATTTGCGAAGCGGGCGCAGAACGAAACGCTCTGCGGTGATGGTCGGTTGCTGGTACACCTTATCCAACATGGCGGTTCCTCCTCGAAACCAAAGTGACACTGGCGCCTCTCCCCTACGGCACCAAAGCACGAAAAGTGTAACAAACGGAAAAAGTCGAGGGGACCGACTTGCGCCGATCCCCCCGTTTTAACCTGGTAAGGTCTCGGCTTATTCAGCAGCCTCTGCCACTGGCAGAATCTTGACGAAGGTGCGACCCTTCAGGCCCGAGTAGAACTGCACGGTGCCTTCGTTGGTGGCGAACAGGGTGTGATCCTTGCCCATGCCAACGCCCTGACCTGCGTACATCTTGGTGCCGCGCTGACGGACGATGATGTTGCCCGGAATGACGAATTCGCCACCGAACTTTTTCACGCCAAGACGGCGACCAGCGGAGTCGCGACCGTTACGGGAGCTACCGCCTGCTTTTTTGTGTGCCATTGGTGACTCTCCTCTTAGGCTTTGGTCGAGGCGCCGATGGCGGCCTTGACACCGGTTGCGTCCGCGCCGGATTCCAGAATGTCGGTGATCCGGACCAGCGTCAGTTGCTGACGGTGACCGCGGGTCCGCTTGGAGCCATGCTTACGACGACGCTTGTGGAAGGTGATAACCTTTTCCGCTTTGACCTGGTCGATCACTTCTGCTTGCACAGCAGCGCCAGCCACGAGCGGGGCACCAACGGTGGCACCGATCATCAGGATTTCGTTGAACTGGATCTTCTCGCCAGCATCAGCTGCCAGCTTTTCGACGCGCAGAACGTCGCCCGAGGCGACTTTGTACTGCTTGCCGCCGGTCTTCAGAACCGCAAACATGCTATCTTCCTTCATTTCCGCGTCCTGAGGTCCCTATCGCTAGGCGTTCGCGGCCAAAGCCACCCGTGAACAGCGCGCCCTTTTGGGCTGTATTGAATCATACTCCCGGACAGACTCTGCCCGAGATGCGGGCTTATTCCTGCAAACGCCTCTAAAGTCAAGCTAGAGTTGACTCGAAAGCATCAACTCTGCCGCGAACCGCCCCATCTCTCGATTGATCCGCACAAACGCCTGATCATAGGCCGCATACATGGCGTTATTGAGCACTTCACCAGCAGGAGACTGCACAAATTCGAGGTATATGCGCATCTCTTCGTCGCTCAGCGGCTGATAGGCCCGATAGAGATAGGCGTTCATCCATTCCATCGTGCCTGACCGGATAAAGGGCTCCTCGCTCCAGACCGTTTGGCGGATGACATCTGGTGTCCAGCTGGGGTCCAACGCGCCGCCATCGGCGAGCCCCATATAGAATGCCATGCTATCGTTCAGACCATAGGCCACGTTGCGGTCGATCAGATTCGTCGTCTGGATGAAAACGCCAACGTCGCGCAGCCGTTGCGGCATATTCGACATGGCGCTGAACACAGCGCCGCGCGCCAGCTGCTCTATCGCCGGGTCCTGCATATCGATACGGGCCTCGAGTTCGAGATCGACGATCCGGTGCCCCAATTCGGACTGATAGAATTCGGCAGCAGCGGTCATATCCTGCCCCACCAGCACCGCGCGGAAGGTCTCGAAAACCTCTTGCTCGAGCGCGACTGGATCATAAAGCTCTGCCACCCGCGCGCGCCACGCATCATAGGAATCGACCGGGATCAAACCATCGACCAGAACCATGGCATTGGAAATCCCCTCTTGCGACAGGATTTCGATCGCATCGGGCTGACGCAAATCTTCGAAGATACCTCTGATGCGGTCACTCTGGTCGGCTGCCGCTATCCCGGCCGTCGCAAAGAGCACTCCCAGCACCACCATCACACTTTGCATGGTCGTCACCTAGTCAACTTATGGGACACCTTAGCGGCCCTCCGGTCGCTTTCCAAGGTTCATGCCGAACTGCGGTTAATGTGTTTCGTTTTTTTGCAATTTTCCTCTTGCGCCCCTCCGCAACTGTCTTTAAACGCCCCGCTACGACGACCCCCGCGGAGAGGTGCCGGAGCGGTCGAACGGGGCGGTCTCGAAAACCGTTGTGGGTGCAAGCCCACCCAGGGTTCGAATCCCTGTCTCTCCGCCACTTTCCCAAGTGGAAACGTTCCGAAACAACCCGCGTTACGACCACGGTCTGCGCGGGTTTTCGTGTTTCACGCCACCTTCGTCAGACAAACGCCCATCCGGGACGGTCGATGACTCATTGGCCGCACACTATGTCCAGCCAGAGTCAAAATGGTCGCAACCGCGGTCGGGTCCGCGATTGCGACCAATGCCGCAACATGTGCCGGATGGAAGGGCCGCCTAGATTGGGTCAGATAAGACGGCCGAGCAGTAGTTGACTGGCCAGAGTGCAGGCTTGGAGAATAACCGTCTCCAAGTGGGTCTCCCGCAGGGCGAAACATTTGCCCGCGCGCAACTATGACAGGAAACCCTGCCAAGACCACTGTCACTTGTGACAGGTCAGATCAGATTCAGCGCAACCGCACGGACAATTGCTTCGGCGCGGGTGCGGCAGCCCAGTTTTTCGCGGGCATTGTTGATGTGAAACCGCACCGTCCGGACGGCGATTCCCAGAGAGGCGGCAATAGCATCGTCACGCATCCCGGCCCGCAGCGCCGCCAGCACCTGCTTTTCCCGTTCGGACAGGTCTTCGGGCAACACGGTCGCGCGCATATCCTGCAAGATCATCAGCCGGTTATGCGCCTCGCGGCCCACGACGGCCAAGCCCAGTTGATCCTTCAGCGACGGGTCGGGACCGGGGCCGGTAAAGCACACTAGACCGCGATACCCAAAGGCACCAAACACGGGCACGACCAGGGCAGCCCTCATCCCGAGCGAGGCGCCGAAATCCAGAACCTCATGCGCCTTGTCATCGAGCGCAAAGCCAGCCTCGCCCGCGACGATCTGGCCCAAGGTCATCGGCACGTCGACAACCGCCGCAGCCCGCCCGACGGGGTCATGCGCCTGCAGATCGTGGTCGTAATAGCCAGCGCTCCACTCTGCGGGGACGTTCGAATAAAAGAAGTCCTCGCCCACAGCCTCATGCGGGCCGGGCAGACGCCCGATGGTGAACCACGGATAGCCCAGCGGTCGCGAAAACGTGACCAGTGTTTCGACCACACTGTTTTGGGTCGCAGCGCTACGAATTGCCAAGGCAACATCTAGCGGATCGGTCAATGCGGGCATTTTGATAATTTCTGGAACATAATATCCACAGCCTTTTCCAATATGCGACCAACGTCAACCTGGCTAAAAAGGCAGGCCGGCCACTGGAACCCCCTCCGGCACGCCCCATATAACGCGCCATGGAGGTGCGACTATGAAAACCTATCACCGCAGCCAGAGCGCGATCGACGCGCTGACGGACGAACAATACCGGATCACCCAGAACGCGGGCACCGAACGGGCGGGCACGGGCGCGCTGCTCTATAACAAAACCCCCGGCCTCTATGTCGATATCGTCTCGGGCGAGCCGCTGTTTGCCTCGGCCGACAAGTACGAGTCGGGCTGCGGCTGGCCCAGTTTTGTCAAACCGATCGAAGCGGCGCATATCGTCGAACTGATCGACACCAGCCACGGGATGCAGCGGGTCGAGGTCCGGTCCCGCTTTGGCGACAGCCATCTGGGTCACGTGTTCCCCGACGGGCCACGCGAACGCGGCGGGCTGCGCTACTGCATCAACTCGGCAGCGTTGCGTTTCATTCCGAAATCCGAAATGGTCGCTGCCGGATACGGTGACTATCTCGACCAGATTGAGGGCTAAGTCGGTGGCAGAGCAAAAGGCGATCCTCGCGGGGGGATGTTTCTGGGGCATGCAGGATCTGATCCGCCGCATGCCGGGGGTGATTGCGACCCGCGTCGGCTATACCGGCGGCGATGTCCCGAACGCCACCTATCGCAACCACGGCACCCACGCCGAAGGCATCGAGGTGCTGTTTGACGACACGCAGACCAGCTATCGGCGCCTGCTGGAGGGGTTTTTCCAGATCCACGACCCGACCACGCTGAACCGTCAGGGCAACGATATCGGCACCTCCTACCGGTCGGGCATCTACTATCTGACCGAGGACCAGCGCCAGACCGCCCTCGACACCATCGCGGCGGTCAACGCCTCTGGCAAATGGCCCGGCAAAGTCGTCACCGAAGTCGCCCCCGCCGGCCCCTTCTGGGAGGCCGAGCCGGAACATCAGGACTATCTGGAGCGCTTCCCCAACGGCTACACCTGCCACTTCCCCCGCCAAGGCTGGGTGCTGTAACCAAGGGGCCGTAAGGCCCCTTTTTCGTGGGGTGTGGGGACCTTTTAATCAGCTTGGTAAGATTATTACACTTCATCTTGCGCGAGGCCCCACTGATAACGATCAGCAAATAAAAAATTGAAATCTTGGAGAACATAAAAAATAGATTCAGTATCAGCAGCAGTTGTGGAATATTCATTTCTGCATCTTGACTTCACAAGTTTAAAATTTATTCTCAAAGTGGCTATCATTTTAGCCTAGGAGTTGTTTGATGCGACAATACATTAAAGCGCCAACCGCTGAAGTAATGGAAAGTATCAACTCACTAATAAGCGCTGTAGATGCGCATATTGCTACTGATTATGCACTCGCTGCATCGCTATTTGATAAGGCAAATTGCCCGATCACTTGGAAGTGGTTAAACGATGCTTGGGCGAATAGTCGCAGAAACATAATCAACTCGAGCTCGGCATACGAAGGCAAGGTCATACCGAAAACCGAGCGAGACAAACCGCCATCAGCCTCGATCAAGAAGGAAGTTTTGGCGCGTGATGGCTATAGGTGCCGTTACTGCGGCTTACCTGTTGTTCTTGCCGATATCCGGAAAATTGCTCATCAACTCTACCCAGCGCAAGTACCGTGGGGTAGGAAAAATACCGAACAGCATTCAGGTTTCCAAGTAACTTGGCTTCAATTTGAACACGTTATTCCTCGGAGTCAGGGTGGGCACTCCTCACTCGACAATCTTGTTGTTTCGTGTGCGCTGTGTAACTTCGCGAAAGGCCAATATTTGCTGGAGCAGCTCGACCTTGAGCACCCGCTCTTGCGTGAACCAGTTAACACGCAGTTCGATGGCCTAGAGCGTCTGAGGCCATTCTCGCCAAAGTTCAGTCCGAAGAAAGTCGAAGTGACGAGCAAAAAAGGGCTTCATTCAAATATTGCCACAGGAGGCATTAAACACAAGTCAACTACCATTCATTCAAAACCAGAAGTGTTCTTTTTTGCAGGAGCCCATATCAGTTCTGGTTATGTAAATGTGCCCCCGATTGCTGGAAAATCGCGGTGGTTCAAAATCGGCCCTTTAATCACCGCTGAGATGGCTGAGAGACATGGAATTCAAGGTTGTCTTGTTTATTGCCCACGTGAAATGGTCGCTCGTCGAGGGTTGGACGTAGAGAAATTTTTGGATGTCCTTAGAACCTGACCTATCGATTAATGGAACAAATGCTACATCAGCCATCGGATTAGCTAATTAGAAGTCTTTCTACTTTACATCTTTACCCCGAGAGGCGCCATTGACCTCGATACACTACCTTACGTGAAAGTGTGAAAAAGGCTAAACAATTTTAATTGGGGCGACTTACGTTCACCCCCATCAAAACAACTCCCCCGCACGCACCTAAACCCGCGCGGGGGAATGCGATTATTCTTCCTCGTCGGAATAGGGGGCCGGGTCGTCGGAGACGTCGCCGTCCCATTGCTCGGCCTCGTCGCGGCCGCGATAGCCTCGGGCGACGACGAATTTTTCCGAGCTGTCCGAGCGTGACGAAGGCGGTTTGATATTGGCGACGGTTTTGAATTTCCGCTTGAGGATATGCATCAATTCGCCCTCGGCCCCGCCCGCCAGAACTTTGGCGATAAAGGTGCCGCCGGGGGTGAGCACGTCAAAGGCGAAATAGGCCGCCGCCTCGCACAGGGCGATGATGCGCAGGTGGTCGGTCTGTTTGTGGCCCGACGCGGCGGCGGCCATGTCGGACATCACCACGTCCGCCTCGCCGTTCAGCCACTCTTTGACCTGTAGATCGGCCCCGTCGGACAGAAAGTCCAAGGTGTGCATCTGCGCCCCGGCTAGGGGCTCCAGCTCTTGCAGGTCGACGCCCAGCACGGTGCCGATCCGTTTACCCTTTTTGTCGCCAAGGGCGTTCACGCGTTTCACCGCGACCTGACACCAGCCGCCGGGCGCACAGCCCAGATCGACCACCCGCGCACCGGGCACGAGAAAGCGGTATTTGTCGTCGAGTTCCATGATCTTGTAGGCCGCGCGTCCGCGATAGCCCTCGGCCTTGGCGCGTTTAACGTAGGGGTCGTTCAATTGCCGCTGCAACCATTTGGTCGAGCTGATCGTGCGCCCACGGGCGGTTTTGACCTTGATCGTCAGATCGCGCTGCCCGCGTCCGCTGGTGTTCTTTTGTCCCGGTTTCTTTGCCATCGGTCCATTCCTGTTCAAGGGGCCCGTTTACCCCTAGTAGGGCGCATCCTCAAGCACGCCGTCCGCGCTCATTTGCGCATAGAGCAGGCCTTCGCGCAGCCCACGGTCCGCAACCGACATCCGGTCGGTCGGCCAGATCCGCATCAGGGCCTGCAAAATCGCGCTGCCCGACATAATCAGGGCCTGACGGTCGCGCCCGATCCGCGGGTCATTGCGCCGCCCGTTCGGCCCCAGCGCCAGATAATCCCGGATCACCGCGTCAATCTGATCGCTGGACATCCGCAGCCCGTCCACCTTGGTTCGGTCATAGCGTTTGAGCCCCAGATGACTGGCCGCAACCGTGGTGATCGTGCCCGAAGTGCCGATGATCTGGAAACCTTCGCGCTGCTGTTCGGCGGTATAGGGGCTGAACTTGGCCAGATGTTCCTCGAAATACCAGCTCATCAGCGCAAAGCGGGCAGCGTCATCCTCCACGTCTTCGAACTGTTCGCGCAGCGTCGCCACGCCCAGCGGCACCGATATCCAGTCCACCACCCGCGCCGCGGCAAACGGACCGGGGTCCTGCACAAACCCGCGATGCAGCCGCATGATAGACCGCGGCCTTTCGCGGCGCGGCACATTGGTCATGTCGATCCAGACCAGTTCGGTCGAGCCGCCGCCGATATCCACCACCAGCAACTGTTCGGTTTTGGTGCTGACCAGCGGCGCACAGGAAATAACGGCCAGACGGGCCTCTTCTTCGGGGGCGATGATCTCGAGCCGCAGCCCGGTTTCCCGGCGGATCTGGTTGATAAACGCCTGACCATTGCGCGCGCGGCGACAGGCCTCGGTTGCGACCAGCCGCATCCGCTGCACCTTATGCCGCTGGAGCTTCTGTTTGCAGATCCGCAGCGCGTTGATCGTCCGCACCATCGAGGCACGGCTCAGCTTGCCCGAACTCTCGAGTCCCTGGCCCAGCTGCACGGATTTCGAAAAGCTGTCGACCACATGGAATTGACTGCCCTTGGGCTGGGCAATCAACATTCGACAACTGTTCGTACCCAGATCGAGCGCCGCATAGAGCGTCGCCGGATCGGGCGGATTTGGCGCGGGGCTTTCGACCGCTTTCGGGAACGCGCCCGCACCTTCGGGACGCTTGGGCGTCATAACTACGCCCTCCATTTCGAGTTAGGACCAACGTATGACCCCGCCGCCGTCGACGCAAGCCCTGCCGTCATTGTTCCGTCATATGGTCGCCACGTCGCAGTCCTGTCGCGCCATGTCGAAAACCGACCGCGTGTCGGTTTCGAGCAGGCATACAACAGCCGTGACAGAACAAGGGAATCACGAATGGCCGAAGTCACACTCGTTTACTGGCGCGACATCCCGGCGCAGATCATCGTCGGCAAGGGCCGTCGCGGCGCCAAGGTGCAACTGCCCGAGCGTTTCGAGCAGGCCATCGACCGCGCCGCGATGAAGGCAGGCATGGCCGGCACCGATGATTACTTGTCCGAATGGCGCAAAGCCACCCCTTACACGGTCGACGGCGACGATGCCGAGGTCGCAGCCGCCGAGGCCGCCCGCATCGACGCCGAATTTGACCAGACCCGCCTGAAACAGCTCATCGAAAATCTGGGCCGCGCGTGATCCGGCGCCCGACATGTTAAAGGATACGATCATGGCCCTGCTTCCTTTCCTGAAAAAGAAAGACACCGCCCCGCTCGCCACCGCCGATCTCGAAGCCTTCCTCGCCGGCTATTCGATCGAGGTGATGCCGCGCACCGCTGAAAAGGTCGAAAACTTCCGCGAGCTGCTGCCTGCCGGAACCCGCGTCTACATCGCCCATATCGACGGCACCCCGATCGAGGAGATGATCGCCACCGCCGCCCGTCTGCGCGATGAAGGCTTTGATCCGATGCCGCATTTCCCGGCCCGAATCATCAAGGATGCCACAACTCTCGAAGACTGGATCAAACACTATAGCATGGACGCAGGCGTCACGCAGGCGCTGTTACTGGGCGGCGGGATTTCGACGCCGCATGGCGATTTCGACAACTCGATGCAGTTGATCGAGACCGGCCTCTTCGACCGCTACGGGTTCAAGCGCCTGCACATCGCCGGCCACCCCGAAGGCAACCGCGACATCGACCCCGATGGCAGCGACAAAAACGTCATGGAGGCCCTGCGCTGGAAACAGAAGTTCAGCGAAACCACTGATGCCCAGATGGCCATCGCCACCCAGTTCTGCTTTGAGGCGCAGCCGGTCATCGAGTGGGCCAACGCCCTGCGCGATGCGGGCGTGACCATTCCGGTCCATATCGGTGTCGCCGGTCCGGCCAAACTGCAAACCCTGATCAAATTCGCGATGGCCTGCGGCGTCGGCCCCTCGCTGCGGGTGCTGCAAAAACGCGCCCTCGACGTCACCAAGCTGCTCTTGCCATATGAGCCGACCGAATTCCTGACCGACCTCGCCGCCCACAAGGCCGCGAACCCGGACTTCAACATCACCCATGTGCATTTCTTCCCGCTGGGCGGGATCAAGACCAACGCACAATGGACCATCGAAAACGGTGGCCGCTCGGCCACTCCCGCCGCTTCAGCCTAAGGACCTGCTATGACGCGCACTATCGTCGAATCTGCGACCAAAACAGCCATCATCGGCTTTGACCAGCCGTTCTGCGTCATTGGCGAACGCATCAACCCGACGGGCCGCAAAAAGCTCGCTGCCGAACTCGAGGCGGGCGATTTCTCGACCGTTGAAAAGGACGCCATCGCGCAGGTTGCCTGCGGGGCGACCATCCTCGATATCAACGCGGGTGTGGTCTACAACTCGAACCCCAACCCGAACGAAACCGAACCGCCGCTGATGCGCAACATCGTGGAACTGGTGCAGGGCCTCGTCGATGTGCCGCTGTGTATCGACAGCTCGGTTCCCGCCGCACTCGAGGCTGGCCTTGCCGCCGCCAAGGGGCGCCCGCTCTTGAACTCGGTCACCGGCGAAGAGGAACGGCTGGAATTCGTCCTGCCGCTGGTCAAAAAATACAACGTCCCCGTTGTCGCCATCTCGAACGACGACACCGGCATCTCCGAAGATCCCGATGTCCGCTTCGAGGTCGCCAAGAAAATCGTCCAGCGCGCCGCCGATTTCGGCATCCCGGCCTATGACATCGTCGTCGACCCGCTGGTCATGCCGATCGGCGCGATGGCCACCGCCGGCCAGCAGGTCTTCGCTCTCGTCCGCCGCCTGCGCGAGGAACTCGGCGTCAACACCACCTGCGGCGCGTCGAATATCTCCTTCGGCCTGCCGAACCGTCACGGCATCAACAACGCCTTCCTGCCGATGGCGATCGGCGCCGGCATGACCTCTGCGATCATGAACCCCTGCGCCCTGCCCGTCGCCGCCTCGAAAATCCAGGAAAAGCGCGACGAACTCGCCGCCGCTGGCATCATCGTCCCCGAGGATATCGATTTGGAAACCTTCTGCCAACTCACCGGCATCGGCTCCACCCAGGCCCGCGCAGGCAAGGAAATGGAGGCCATCCGCGCCGCCAACCTCCTGACGAACAACGACCCGCACGGCGGGGAATGGATCCGCTTCAACAAACCCCCCAGCGCCGCCGGAGCCGAGGGCGAAGGCCGTCGCCGGGGCGGACGCCGCCGGGGCTAACCACCCTTTCCTCCCTGCGCCCTTCCCCATTGCCTTTGTGCACCAAATATCCCGGGGGAGCGGCGCAGCCGCGGGGGCAGCGCCCCCAAACAAAAACGGGCCCCTCGGGGCCCGTTTTCACTTGGATCTCAACGATACCAGAGCGATTTGCCGTTCAGGAACACCTGCACCTTGTCCGGCTCGGCCCGCAGGCTGATTGTCGTGCCACGGATGTCACGGTGAATGCCCGGCAATTTACCGATCACCGGGTCTGCGTCTCCGACCTTATCGAAATACAGCAGCGTGACCTCTCCCAGCGCCTCGGTGATCCCGACACGGCCGGTGAAAATTGCATCCTCCGCCGCACAGGGGATCATGTCTTCGGGTCTCACCCCGACGTTGACCTTGGCTCCCAGATCGGCTGCCGTCGTCGGCACCAAAGACGTCGCGGTACCACCGCCGATCAGTTTGATCACCGTCCGCGCGCCGGTTTCGACGATCTCGCCGGGCAACAGGTTCATCGACGGGCTGCCGATAAACTGCGCCACAAACTCGTTCTCGGGCCGCTCATAGAGCTCGAGCGGCGTGCCAACCTGCGCGATGCCCTTATTGGCCAGAACCACGATCCGGCTCGCCAGCGTCATCGCCTCGACCTGATCGTGCGTCACGTAGATCATCGTCGAGTCCGGCATCGCCTCTTTGAGCTGGGCAATCTCGATCCGGGTCGCGACCCGCAGTGCGGCGTCGAGGTTCGACAGCGGCTCGTCGAACAGATAGACCTTGGGATCGCGCACAATCGCACGACCAATCGCCACACGCTGCCGCTGCCCACCGGACAAGGCCTTGGGCAAACGATCCAGATAGGGCTCGAGCTGCAAAATCTTGGCAGCTTTTTCGATCCCTGCGTCGATCTCGGCCTGCGACTTTTTCGCGATCTTCAGCGCAAAGGCCATGTTTTCCCGCACGGTCATATGCGGATAGAGCGCATAGGACTGAAACACCATCGCGATCCCGCGCTGGGCGGGGGGCACATCGTTGACGACCTGACCGTCGATTTCAAGCGTCCCGCCGCTGATCTTTTCCAGACCGGCGATCATCCGCAGCAGGGTCGACTTGCCACAGCCCGAGGGACCGACGAAAACAACCAGTTCGCCCTGTTTGATATCCAGATTGATGTGCTTGAGGACTTCGACGCCACCGCCATAGACCTTGGCGACATCTGTCAGTTTCAATTCAGCCATTTTCCCCTCCCCTTAAATCCGTTCACGCGCGATATAGGGCTGCCACGGGCCAAGGTGCAGCTTGCCATCGGCCGACACATGTGCCCCGCCCAGTTCCGCGCCGATCGGGTCCCACGACCCTTGCGGGGCCTCCAGATCGGCAGGCGCATCGCTCAGGTTCACCGCCACGAAAATCCGTTCGCTCCCCGACACGCGGGTAAAATGCACAACGTCGCCGGTCGCAGCCAGACCGACATGATCGCCGCCCACCAAGGCCGGATGCGCATGACGGAAGGCAATCGCCTTGCGATAGAAGTGGATCAGAGCACCGGGATCGGCCTCTTGGGCGGCAACCGATTGTGCCAGATGTTCCGAGGGCACGGGCAACCACGGGCGGCCGGTTGTAAACCCGCCGTTCTGATTGTCCGTGTCCCAGACCATCGGCGTCCGGCAGCCGTCGCGGCCCTTGAATTCCGGCCAGAACTCGATGCCATAGGGATCTTGCAGGTCCTCGAACGCGATGTCTGCCTCTGGCAGAGCCATCTCTTCGCCCTGATAGATGCAGACCGATCCGCGCAGCGTCATCAAGAGGGTCACATAGGCCCGCACCCCCGCCAGCGGCAAGCTCCAACGGGTCACATGCCGGACCACATCGTGGTTGGAAAACGCCCAGCAGGCCCAGCCTTCGGGCGCGGCAGCGTCGAGCTTGCTCAACACCTCGACGACCCGCGCAGCGCCCGGACGCTCCGGCCCGAGGAACTCGAACGCATAGCACATCTGCATGCGATCCGTGCCCGAGGTATATTCCCCGAGGATCTCCAGACCGCGCTGGCTGTCGCCAACCTCGCCCACAGCCGCTGCACCAAAAGGCTGCATCACCGCCCTGAGCCGCTCCAGAAACTCGACGTTCTTGGGGTGGTTTTTGTCATAGACGTGCAATTGGTGGTTATAGGGGTTCACCGCCGGAGCGGTATCGGCGTTCCGCTCTACCTTGGGCAAGGGCGGGTTATCGCGCAACATTTCGTCGTGCATGTAGAAGTTGATGGTGTCCAACCGGAACCCGTCCACGCCGCGGTTCAACCAGAACCGCGCCACGTCCAAGAGCGCCTCTTGGACGTCCGGACAATGGAAGTTCAGATCGGGCTGCGACACGAGGAAGTTGTGCAGGTAGTACTGTTCGCGCCGCGCGTCCCACTGCCACGCCGGTCCGCCAAAGATCGACAGCCAGTTGTTCGGCGCGGTGCCATCGGGTTTGGGTTCGGCCCAGACGTACCAGTCGGATTTCGCGTTGTCGCGGCTGGCGCGGCTCTCTTTGAACCACGGGTGCTGATCCGAGGTATGCGACATCACCAAATCGATCAGCACGCGCACGCCGTATTTATGCGCGGTTTCCACCACCGCATCGAAATCCGCCAGCGAGCCGAACATCGGATCGACGTCACAGTAATCCGAAACGTCGTAGCCAAAGTCCTTCATCGGCGAGGTAAAGAACGGGCTGATCCAGATCGCATCCACGCCCATCGAGGCGATGTGCGGCAGGCGCTGGACGATCCCCGACAGATCACCAATCCCGTCGCCGTTGCTGTCCTGATAGCTGCGCGGGTAGATCTGGTAGATCACCGCGCCGCGCCACCAATCGGGGTTTTCAGTGTTCGACAGAACCACGTTCATGCCACGTTCCTTATTTCACGGACCCGGCGAGGAGGCCCCGCACGAGGTATTTTTGCATTGAGAAGAAGACCACCAACGGAACAGCGATCGACACAAAGGCCGCTGTTGCCAGAATTTCCCACTGACCGCCACGCGATCCCATGATCTGGACGATCTGGTCGGTCATCACGGTGGTGCCCTGGGTCGGGTCGATCAGGAACACCTTGGCCACCAACAGATCGTTCCACGTCCACAGGAACTGGAAAATCGCAAAGGACGCCAGCGCAGGGAAGGACAACGGCAGGATGATTTTCACGAAAATCTGGAAATCCGTGGCGCCGTCCACTTTGGCGTTTTCGATGATGTCACGCGGCAGACCGGCCATGTAGTTGCGCAGCAGATAGATCGCCAGCGGCATGCCAAATCCGGTATGGGCGAGCCAGACGCCAAGGTAGCCCTTGCCGATGCCGACCTCGTTGTGGAACTTGAGCAGCGGAATCAGCGCCAGTTGCAGCGGCACGACCAGCAGGCCCACAATCGCGGCAATCAGCAGCGACCGACCGGGGAAATCCATCCACGCCAGCGCATAGGCGGCAAAGGCGGCGACGGTGATCGGGATGATCGTCGAGGGGATGGTCACGGTCAGCGTGTTAAAGAACGCCCGTCCCATATCGTCGCCCGGCGCTCCGGTCCTGATGCCCGAGCCAAGTCCAAGAACCACACTCATCAGCAGGAAAGCAGCGACGCCGATCAAGATCGCATAGCCCTTGGGTTCGGCGAACCCGAGCCCGCGCAGCGAGAAATGCGCCGCGACGGTGATCGCCAAGGCCCCGGCCAGATAGATGACCAGATCGGTCAGCACACCCTGCCCCAGCACGCGATCATAGTTGTCGATCGTGAAGACCGGCGGAATTTCGGCGGTGACGAACACGCGCTGCCCACGGCCCGACAATTGCTCGGGTGCGGTCCAGGTGTAATCGCCATTGGCCTGCACGGTGATCTTTTCACCATCCTTCAGGTCAACAGTCGCGCCCGGTTCATGTGCGGCGACGTCCTTGGACGAGGTGCCCCACGATGCAATCTCATACTGCGGCATATCGACAAAGAGATTGCCCTCGACGACCCAGACGCCGCCCTGCTGGATCTGGTCGGTTGGATCGGCTGCCCTCAGGGTCAGAACCTGCTCGGCCGACATGAACGATTTCCACCAGCCAGAGGTGACGATCTGGTCGCCCGTCCGGAAGGAAGACACCAAGAGGCCAACCGTCGGGAAAATCCAGAGGATCACCAACAGCAGCATCGACAGATGCACCGCCCAGCTCAGCGATGATTTGGAACCTGCGATATTGTCCATCAGCGCATCTCCTTGCGGGCGTTGTAGACGTTCCAGACGAGGATCGGCGTCACCAACAGCATGATGACCATCGCGGCGGCAGAGCCGACGCCCCAGTCAAAGGCCCGGAACAGTTTGTCGTACATGTAGTTGGCCAGAACCTGGGTTTCCCACTGGCCATTGGTCATCGCGAACACGATGTCGAACACCTTGAGGACGGTGATGGTGATTGTGGTCCAGACCACAACGATGGTCGACATGATCTGTGGCACTTTGATCTTGAAGAAGATCGCCATCGGCCCTGCGCCATCGACGATTGCCGCTTCGACGGTTTCCTCTGGAATCCCGCGCAGCGCCGCGGACAGGATCACCATCGCAAAGCCCGTCTGGATCCAGATCAACACGATCATCAGAAAGAAATTGTTATAGAACGGCAGTGTCAGCCATGTCTGCGGCGTTCCGAACGCCAGTTTCGCCGCCATGACGCCCATCGCGCCGGACACCGACACCCAGACCAGCCACGCGCAGATCACCGCACCGACGACGCGCAGCGATTTCATCGCCAGATTGCCCGGACGGCCCCGCGCGTCGGTCATCGGACGGATCAGCGACCAACCGACATAGATCACCAGCGCCGCAAAGGCAGCAATCAGAACCACCGGGATTGCCCGCAGAACGACAAACGACCACAGGCCGCCATCGAATCCCAGCCAGAGCGCGTTCAATAAACCGATCTGTTCCTGTCCCTGCGGACGGGTGTCATAGACCAGTTTGAAAATCACCGATGCACCGACAAAGGAAATCGCCATCGGCATGAAAATCAGCGACTTGGCCAGAGAGCCCCAGCCGATCCTGTCAGAGAGTTGCGCGACCAGCAGCCCCAGCGCGGTCGAGGCCGCAGGCACAACCGCCAGCCAGAGCATGTTGTTGCGCAAGGCTTCCCAGAATTTGCTCTCGCCCAAGAGCTGCGAATAATTGCGCAGGCCGACGAATTCATATCCGCCGCCCGGTATCCGCGAGGTAAGAGACAGCCGCAGCGTCTCGATCACCGGATAGGCGAGGTACAGACCCAGCACCATCAGTGCCGGTGCCAAGAATAGCCAAGGACGGACCAGATTGGCGCGATTGATATTGCGCCCTGCTTTCGGCCCTTTGGCCGGAAAGATCACCTTGTCCAGAAATAGGTTCGACAGGAAATAGTAGGCCACACAGCCCCCTACGCCGAACACGATGGTCATTAAACCTTGAAGTGCGGGATTCATCGCCCCTCCCCTTCGTCGATGCCCCAGAAGGGGATAATCCGGACACAAGGCCCGGATTATCCGTTATCTTAGCGATCCGTGAGCGGTCCGCTTAGTTCGCCGGCCAGGAGGCGTCGATCTCGGCGGCGACCTCTTCGGCGGACTTGCCACCAGCGTAGTCAACCATGCCGGTCCAGAACGAACCTGCACCGACAGCGCCCGGCATCAGGTCGGAACCGTCAAACCGGAAGGTCGTGGCGTTCAGCAGGATTTCGTTCATCTTGCCCAAGGTCGGGTCGCCGAACAGCTCGGTGTTCACGCCCTTCATCGGGGTCAGGAAGCCCTTCTGCGCCATCCACACTTCGTGGGCGATCGGGGTCTGCAGCCATGCGATAAAGGCTTGGGCAGCGGGGCTGTCCTTGGTGATGAAGGCCAGCGTGCCAGCGCCCAGAACCGGGGTGCCCAGATCGCCTTCGGCATAGGCCGGGAAGTAGAAGAAGTCTGCATCTTCACCCACGACGGTGCCTTCGGGGAAGAACGCCGGGATGAACGAGGCCTGACGGTGCATGTAGCACTGCGGCGGCGACGCAAACAGACCCTTGGGCGAGTCGCGGAAGTCGGTGGTCGCAACAGCGCCAGCACCGCCCGACACATAGGCGTCGTTACGGGCAAAGTTGCCGAATTCGTTGATCGCGTTCACAACAATCGGGTCAGAGAACGGCAGGGTGTGGTTGACCCATGCGTCGTACTGCTCGGGGGTTGCGGTGCGCAGCATCATGTCTTCGACCCAGTCGGTCGCCGGCCAGCCGGTCGCACCGCCCGAACCCAGACCGATACACCACGGGGTGCCGCCATCAGCGACGATCTGATCGGTCAGCGCCTTCAGCTCTTCCATGGTGGTCGGAACTTCGTAACCGGCATCTTCAAAGTTTTCCGGCGAATACCAGACCAGCGACTTTACGTCGGCCTTGTACGGGAATGCGTAGAAGTGGTTCGCACCATCCGGGCCAGCATAGGTGCCCAGCTTGACCCACGACGGGCCAGCGGCGTAGTTGTCGTTCATCCAGGCTTCGGTACCTTCGGGCAGCGGGGTGATAAAGCCCTGAGCTGCGAGGTTGCCGATCAGACCGGGCTGCGGCAGAACCGAGATGTTGGCCGGGCTACCGCCTTCGAGGTCGATCACGATCTGCTGTTCGTAGCTCTCGGACGACGAATAGACCACGTCTGCGCCGGTTGCAGCTTCGAAATAGGCCAGCATCGATTCGACCAGAACCTGGTCGTCACCGCGCCACGGCCCGAAAATGGTCAGCGTTTCGCCAGCCAGATCATGTGCAGCGTCGAATGCGTTGTAGCTGTCCCAGTTGAACGCGCCCTCGCCCGGTGCAAACACCAGATCCTGAGCCTGCGCCATACCGGCGGTCAAGGCGAGCAGACCGACGCCTGCGTAAAACTTTGTCTTCATGGTTCCCTCCCAAGAACACGCGACTGCGTTTTCAAACATCAAGCGCTCGAACCAGTTTCAAAGCGCTTTGACTGGCCACAGATTTGCCCCGTTTTGCAGCATCTGTCAACTGGCTAAAGCACCCCCCGCCCCCGAACAATCATTTTGCAAATGCAGAAAAATAGGCAAATGCCACAAGGATTTGACCATTGCCCACACTCCGAGTATTCTCAATCAACGAACTAAAGCGCTTTGGAATACCCGATGAACCTCAAGGAACTCTCGTCGATTCTGGGACTGAGCCAGACGACCGTCAGCCGTGCCCTGAACGGATACCCCGAGGTATCCGAGGAAACGCGCGACCGGGTTCAGCGGGCTGCTGATCGTCACAATTATCGACCGAACACTCGCGCCAAGGGACTGGCCACAGGACGGGCAATGGCCATTGGCCACGTGATTCCCGTCTCGCCCCGCATCGACATGGTCAACAACCCGATTTTCGGCGACTTTATCGCCGGTGCGGGCGAGGCCTATTCCAAGGCGGGTTACGACATGGTGCTGACCGTGGTCGAGGACGATCGCGAGGCTGACGCCTATCGCCAGATCAAATCCCGCGGCACCGTAGATGGCGTCGTGGTGCATGGGCCCCGCACGCATGATTCCCGCATTACTCTGCTCAACGATCTGCAGATCCCCTTTGTGGTGCACGGTCGTTCTAGTGGCATAGACGAACCCTATTGCTGGGTCGATGTGAACAATCGTAGGGCGTTTTCGCGGGCAACCGATTTCTTGCTCGACCTCGGCCATACGCGGATCGCGCTGATCAACGGGCTCGAGTTCATGGACTTTGCTATTCGCCGCCGCGCCGGATACGAGGCCTCCCTGATCGCGCGTGGGTTACCGGTTGATCCGGAGCTCTTGCGGTCCAACGTGATGACCGAACTCTACGGCTATCGCGATGCCCGTGCGCTGTTGGCTCTAGACCGGCCGCCTACCGCGTTTCTGGTTGCCTCGATGATCTGTGCCATCGGGGTGCGCCGTGCGATCCAGGACTGCGGTATCAGGCTGGGCCGCGACGTGTCGGTCGTGACCTATGACGACATGCTGTCCTACCTACCGAACGGTGACGACGTTCCGATCTTTACCGCCTCGCGGTCCTCGGTCCGGGTGGCGGGCCGCCTGAGCGGCGAGTTGCTTCTCGAACGGATCGCCAATCCGGACGCGCCGTGCCGCGGCGAACTGCTCGAGGCCGAACTGATGGTCGGACAATCGACCGGACCTGCGCCGGCCAGTTAACTGGCCTTTCTAAGGACTTGCAGGAATGGCTGAAACCTGACAACTACAGCGCTAACATTCCGCTTTTCAAGGTGTTTCAAGATGTCGAAGACCACATCCGTATCGCTCGTTGCCGATATTGGCGGAACCAATACGCGGGTCGCTCTGGCCGATGGGCAGATCGTGCGCGAAGACACCGTCATGCGATTCTCGAACGCTGACTATCCGGGGCTGGAGAGCGTGCTGCGGACCTATCTGGCCGACATCGGCACGCCAAAGACCGACGCCGTCTGCGTCGCCGTGGCCGGTCCGGTCCGCGATGGTCGAGCCACGATGACCAACCTCGACTGGACCATGGACAAGGACACCCTCGCGCGCGCCTCTGGCGCATCGCGTGTCGCCCTGCTGAACGATCTTCAGGCGCAAGGTCACGCGGTAGGCTATATCGACCAGAAAAACCTGCGTCCGATCCTGACCGGCACTGAATCCAATGAACACGCGGCCAAACTGGTGATCGGCGTCGGCACCGGCTTCAACTCGGCCCCGGTGTTTGAAACCGCTGCGGGCCGACTGGTCACCCCCTCTGAATCCGGCCACGCGAGCCTGCCTATCCGGACCGAAACCGAACTGCGGCTCTGCGCATTCGTGTCCACCGCCCACGGGTTCCCCGCGATCGAGGACGTGTTGTCCGGGCGCGGTCTCGAGCGGGTCTACGCATGGCTCGGCGCCGAGGCAAACGACCCGCGCGAAATTTCGGCGGCGCAGATCATGCAGGCCTGTCAGGACGGGTCCGATCCCCGCGCCACCGAGGCCGCGCGGGTCTTTGTCCAGATGCTGGGCAAGGTCGCCGGCGATCTGTCCCTCGTCCAGCTCCCGTTTGGGGGCGTCTATCTGGTGGGCGGCGTCGCCCGTGCAATCGCGCCCTATCTCGGGACCTTCGGGTTCGCGGAGGCCTTCCGCGACAAGGGCCGCTTTGCCGGCTTTATGGGCAATTTCTCGGTCACTGTGGTCGAGGACGACTATGCCGCACTCGTTGGCTGCGCGGCGCATGTCGCATCCGGCCACTAGGCCGCGCTGGCGCTGGCCATCGTTTCGAGGACGGTGGCCGTCAAATCCGCCAAAGAAAACGGTTTCGGCAGAAACACCGAATTTGGCACCAGCGCCCGGTTTTCGCCAAAGGCATCCTCGGCATAGCCGGACATAAAAATCACCGGTGTCGCGGGCCGCGTGCTCAGCGCCTCGCGGACCCATGTCGGCCCATCGCGCCCCGGCATGATCACATCGGTCACAAAGAGATTCACCTCCAGATCCGGATCGGCCAACATCGCGAGCGCTGTCTCGCCACTGTCTGCCTCCAGAACGGTCAGCCCCTTGAGCCGCAGCGCCCGCGCCGCAAAGGTCCGTACCGGAGCCTCATCCTCTACCAGCAGCACGACACCTTCGCGGGGGCTCTGTCGCGGCCGCGCCGGGATCGTGGCGGTATTATCGGCAACGACCTCCAATTTCTGGTCGTAACACGGAAAATAGAGCGAAAACACGGAGCCGCGCCCAACCTCGCTATCGACAAAGATAAATCCCCCGGTCTGTTTGACGATGCCATAGGCGGTCGATAGCCCCAGTCCGGTCCCCTCGCCCACGCGCTTGGTCGTGTAGAAGGGCTCAAAGATTTTGTTGATTTTCTCTGGCGGTATTCCGTGTCCCTCATCCACCACCCGGATCAGAACATAGCGCCCCGCCTGCACGGTCGCCCGATCGCGGCGCACGTCCTGTTTGAGTGTGATATTTTCCGATTCGACCCGGATACTGCCACCGCCGGGCATCGCGTCGCGGGCGTTCACGACCAAGTTCATGATCACCTGCTCCAACTGCCTCTTGTCGGCGCGAATGGGGAAAAGCACCGGATCGTAGGACAGCGAGAGGGCAATCCGTTCGCCCACCAGACGATTCAGTAAATGCGTCAAGTCCGACAATGTATCCCGCAAATCCAGCACCTCGAGAGACAGGTTCTGTTTGCGCGAAAACGCCAGCAGCTGCCCCACCAGACTGGCGGCGCGATTGGCGTTCTGATTGATCTGGACGAGGTCGGCATAATCGACATCGCTACTATCGTGCCGCAAGAGCAACAGATCGCAGTGCCCGGAGATCGCCGTCAGCAAGTTATTGAAATCATGTGCAACGCCGCCAGCGAGTTGGCCAATGGCCTGCATTTTCTGGCTCTGGACAAATTGCGCCTCCAGCGACTTGAACTCGGTCATGTCATTGAGAACGGCGATCAGTTCGTCATGGCGCCCATCTGCCGTTTTATGCAGCGCGACCTGCACAAAGAAATCCTGTTTCTCGCCCGTGCCCCGCAGAAACTCCCGGGTGTTTTTGGTCCGCTCGCCAGCAACATCGTCGAGCCAGTCGATGATCGGCCGCCCCAGCCCCTCGAGCAGATCCGACAGCCGCAGAGACTCGCCCTGCGGGTCGCCCAGCAGGATTCGCGCCTCCCGGTTGGCCGACAGCAGTTCACCGGTGCGCGCCACCTTGAGAAGCGGGACCGGCAAATCCTCGATCGCGTCCCAACTGGCCAATGCCGGCGTTGGCACAGCGGCACCGGGCAACAAAACCACTTCTCTGCGCCCGCCCGAGGCGTGGATCACCACCGTCATGCAGGCCATTGGCCCGTTTACCGTGGTCACGGTCACGATCCGTCCGGACTGCGGTTCGGCAGGGCCAAAGATGGCCTGCAAGTTTTTTGCTCTCCCGCCGACGAGGCTGCGAAACTCGTCGTTCATGAACAAAATCGTGCCCGTCGGTCCGGCGGTGAGCATCGGAAATACCGTCGCGACCTCGGATTGCGGTGTGCGGATCGGCGTGAATTGCCACATGAACCGTTGCGCCCCTGCCCGCGCGACGCTGACCGCATAAGAGCCAGAGCGCGTGGTGACGGATTCTGTGACCTGTCGCCCGCTCATGGCGTGGTGCTGGAAACGCAGGGCGGTGGCAACGGGATTGGCAAAATACCTGCCCAAAATATCCGAAACCTGCGCGACATCCGGTCCGGACAGGTCGGTCGCGGCATGATTTCGCGCGATGACGCGGCCCTGATCGTCGGTCAGGATCGACGCAGCATCCTCGGCCAAGATCAGATCGCCCAGATGATCATCGATCACCCTGCGCAGAAACGCAGCCAAAGCCCGCCGGATGCCAAAGAACAGCACGACGCAGATCAAGACCCCGGCAAAAATCATCAGCCCCAGACGCAAATGCGCCTCTTGGGTCAGGGCTAGCGAAAGTCCCGCCAGAGCCAGCACCCCACCAAGCCCCAAAGTCTGAGCCGAGTATTTCCGAACAAGTCCTGATGGCACGCGAGTCCCCTTATCCTTCGAAACAACATGCGCCATTGCAGTTAATTCAAAGTTAACAGGACCGAGCTAATCGCCTTGCGGAAAAACAATCAAGGGTTGTGTTCGAGAATCGCGAGATAAAACCCGTCGCCATCCTCTCCGGGCCGCAACGAGAGAGTTTTCACCACACTCCACCCCGAATGGCGGGCAACAAAACCTTCGACAACCTGCTGATTTTCCTGCGGCAACACCGAACAGGTCGCATAGGCCAGCCGCCCGCCGATGGCCACAGAACCGACTACATTATCGAGAATTTGCCCCTGAATCGCGGTGAGGTCACTCAACCTTTTGGCGTCGAACTTCCACTTGGCGTCCGGCGTACGTCGCCATGTTCCGCTGCCGCTACATGGCGCATCACAGAAAACCAGATCGAACAGCCGCCCGCCGGGCACCTTGGACAGGATTTCGATCCGGGTTTTGGCCCGCTGTGCGCGCGGCTCGATGTCTTTCATCCGGCGAGGATCGGCGTCATGGGCCGTGACCCGCGCCCCCAGCGCGGCCAAGGCCAGCGACTTGCCACCACCGCCCGCGCAATAGTCCAAAACGGTTTGGCCCTTGGTCACATCCAGCGCAGCGATTGCCGCCTGAGACGACGCATCCTGCATCTCGATCCAACCCGCGTCATAGGCGATCGAGGTTTGGAGTTTCCGCGCGTTGTCGGTGATTTTGAGGGCCGTCGCAACAGGATGCGGGACCGCAGCATTTCCCTCGTCTGCCAAGGACGCCACGACTGCCTCCCGTGTGGTCCGGGCGATATTGACCCGCACAAAGACCGGAGCGCGGTCCTGTTGGGCCGCGGCGATAGCTGCCGCATCCTCGCCCCAGCCCGCGACCAGATGGGGCCAGAGCCACTCGGGCCAATCCACGGCCTCTGCCCCGACCGGATCGCGTCCGGTGTCGGCGGGGGACAGGACAGCCGGCGCATGGCCCTGACCGGTAAAAATCGTCTCGATGTCCGCGCCTTGCGACCGCAACACACCCAGCATGATACCGCGACCGGTCTCGGCTCCACCAAGGGCCGCCGCCGACCGACGCCGCCGCAACCCGTCATAGACGTGGTCGCGCACCGCCGCCCGATCCTTGGACCCGGCAAAGCGTGACGCCCGCCCCCAATTGATCAGCGCGGCCTCGGCCGGTTGGCCCGCCAATACCGCATCCAGAATGTCAATCGCCGCTGCGATCCGCGCCGCCGGGGTCATGCGACAGGCACCAGAGCATAGCCATCGCCCTGTCCACTGGCCTTGGCGAATTTCATCGGCGCGAGGAAGTGGCTCCCGATCACGGTCAGGTCCTGCGCAGCGGCCAAGGACAGCGCCGCGCGGCGCGAGGCAATGGCAATCTGTGGATCGCTGTCAAACTTGGTGCAGGTCTCGGGCGCGGCGGCCTGCATCGCAACCGAATGCAGGATATCCCCGACAAAGGCGACCTGCCCGATCCGCAGCCCCATATGACCCGGCGTATGGCCCGGCAGCATCCACGCCGTGACACCGGGCGCAATCTCTTGGCCGTCGGTGACGGTGCGCGGTGCGACCTGCGCCAGAAATTCGCCCGCCGTCGCGTCCTTGCCCTGCCAGAACTCCGCCTCGGCCTGTGACAGGACGATTTCTGCATTCGGGTAGGCTAGCCCATCGGCGTAGACCGCGCCGCCGACATGGTCGCGGTGCAGGTGGGTGAATATGATCCTGCCGATGTCACCCGGTTGCACGCCCAATGCGGCCAGCAAACCCGGCACCCGGCCACAACCGGGCCCGAACAGCGTGCCGCAGCCGGTATCGACCAAGGTCAAAGGCTGGCCGTGCAGCCGCAACAAATAGGCGTTGAATTCAGTCCGAACCTCGGTTTCGCCAGCACGCGCGAGCAGGTCCGCGCGCGCCTCGTCCGAGACTGTCGGAAACACATCGGGGCCGAACGTGCCGGCCCCGTCGGTGAGGGCGAAAATCTCGCCCTCGGGAATAGTCAGCCTTGCGATCCCGTCGGCCAGCATCAGCCGATCCGGTAGTTCGGGCTCTCGCGGGTGATCTGCACGTCGTGGACATGCGATTCCTTGAGGCCCGCGCCGGTGATCTTGACGAACTGGCAGTTGCTCCGCATCTCTTCGACGGTCGCGTTGCCGGTATAGCCCATGCTGGCGCGCAGACCGCCGACCATCTGGTGCAGCACCGTGGCAACCGGCCCTTTGTAGGGAACCTGACCTTCGATGCCTTCGGGAACCAGTTTGTCGTTGGCGGCGTCTTTCTGGAAATAGCGATCCGCAGACCCGCGCGCCATGGCGCCAAGGCTACCCATACCGCGATAGGATTTGAACGACCGGCCCTGATAGAGGATCACCTCGCCCGGAGATTCATCGGTGCCCGCGATCATCGACCCGACCATCGCACAGGACGCGCCTGCCGCAATCGCCTTGGAAAAATCGCCCGAGAATTTGATGCCGCCATCGGCGATGATCGGCACGTCGCCCGCAACGCTGGCGCAATCCATGATCGCCGTCAGCTGCGGCACCCCCACACCGGCAACCATCCGCGTCGTACAGATCGAGCCCGGCCCGATCCCGACCTTGACCGCATCGGCACCCGCATCGATCAGCGCCTGCGTCGCCGCCGCCGTGGCGACGTTGCCCGCGATGATCTGGACATTGCTCTCGGCCTTGATACGGCGCACCGCCTCGAGGACACCAGCCGAATGACCGTGCGCGGTATCCACCACGACGATATCCACACCAGCGTCGATCAGCTCCATGCTGCGCTCGTAGCCCGCATCGCCGACCGAGGTCGCCGCTGCCACCCGCAGGCGGCCCAGTTCGTCTTTGCAGGCGGTGGGGTTCAGGACCGATTTTTCGGTATCCTTGAGGGTGAGCAGACCTGTCAGTTTGCCGGTGGCATCGGTCACCAGCAGCTTTTCGATCCGGCGCTCTTTCATCATGTTGATCGCCTGCTCGCGATCGACCGGCTCGCGCAGAACGGCCAGATTGTCGGTGACCATCATTTTGGCCACAGGCGTCGCGTCACTGGTGGCAAAGCGCATGTCGCGGTTGGTCACGATCCCGACGACACGGCCATCCTTGTCGACCACCGGAAAGCCGGTGAAATTGTACCGCTCGACCAGCGCCTTGGCATCGGCCAGCGTCTGTTCGGGGGTCAGCGTGACGGGCGAATAGACGATCCCGGATTCAAACCGCTTGACCCGGCGCACTTCGCGGGCCTGATCTGCGACCGACAGGTTCTTGTGAATGACGCCCAGACCGCCAGCCTGCGCCATCGCGATTGCCATGCGCGCCTCGGTCACGGTGTCCATTGCGGAGGACAACAGGGGGATGTTCAGGGCGATGTTCCGGGTCACACGGGTGCGCGTATCCGCGGTCGAAGGCAGGACCGAAGACGCCGCCGGGACCAATAGAACGTCGTCGAATGTGAGGGCCTCACGAATCTCCATCAGGTGCTCCATGGATTGCGTCGTTTGGCGCGTCCCTATTGCATGGAACGCTGTCAGGGGAAAGTCCAAACCGCCCCAAAACGACACGAATGCCGCATCTCGTGCAAAAGATGACGCGAAAGACCCCCGCTTTTGCCGCATCGCGCCTATAACCGGATCATCGCGAACAAGACGACCACAGGTACGCACATGACGAATGATCCGCTGGTGATCTTTACCCCCTCTGGCAAGCGGGGGCGTTTTCCCGTCGGCACGCCGGTTTTGACTGCTGCGCGGCAGCTTGGGGTTGACCTTGACTCGGTCTGTGGGGGGCGCGGCATTTGTTCGAAATGCCAGATCCAACCATCCTACGGCGAATTCGCCAAGCATGGCGTCACCGTGGCCGAGGATGCGCTGACCGCCTTTAACGCGGTCGAGGAACGCTATGATCGGGTGCGCGGGCTGAAAACCGGGCGTCGTCTGGGCTGTCAGGCCTGCATCCAGTCCGATGTGGTGATCGATGTCCCGCCCGAGAGCCAGGTTCACCGCCAGGTCGTGCGCAAAGCCGCCACCCAGCGCGATATCGTCATGGACCCGGCGACCCAGCTTTTCTACATCGAAGTCGAAGAGCCCGACATGCACGAACCCTCGGGCGATTTGCAGCGGGTTCAGCGGGCGCTGTCGGACCAGTGGCAGATTGCCGATGCCGTCGCGCCGTTGCCGGTACTGCGCCGTCTGCAAACCGTCCTGCGCAAGGGCGGCTGGAAAATCACCGTGGCCGTTAACCGTGCGGGCGCTGTTCCGCAGATCGTCACCGCGTGGCCGGGCCTCTATGACGGGCGGTTGCTGGGGCTGGCGACAGACCTTGGCTCGACAACCATCGCCGCGCATTTGACCGACCTGCGCACCGGCGACGTGGTGGCGAGCGCCGGGGTGATGAACCCGCAGATCCGCTTTGGCGAAGACCTGATGAGCCGCGTGTCCTATTCGATGATGAACCCGACGGGGGCCGCCGATATGACCACCGCGGTTCTCGATGCGATTGACGGTTTGGCCCGCGACATCACCCGAGAGGCTGGCGTCGATCTGGACGAAGTGGTCGAGGCGGTGTTCGTCTGTAACCCGGTCATGCACCACCTGCTGCTGGGCATTGATCCGGTCGAACTGGGGCAGGCCCCCTTTGCGCTGGCGACGTCTGACTCGGTCTCTTTGTCGGCGACGGAACTGGGCCTGACCGCCCTACCCGGCACCGCGCGGATCTATATCCTGCCCTGTATCGCCGGACACGTCGGTGCCGACGCTGCGGCGGTGGCCCTGTCAGAACAGCCGGGCCAGTCCGAAGATCTGGTCCTGATCGTCGACGTCGGGACCAACGCCGAATTGCTGCTGGGCAACAAAACCCGCGTGTTGGCCTGTTCCTCTCCGACCGGACCCGCGTTTGAAGGGGCGCAAATCTCCAGCGGGCAGCGGGCCGCGCCCGGCGCGATCGAACGGCTGGAAATCGACCCCGTGACCAAGGAACCGCGGTTCCGCGTCATCGGCTGTGACCTCTGGTCCGATCAGCCCGGCTTTGCCGAGGCGACAGCCGCCACCGGGATCACCGGCATCTGCGGGTCCGGCATTATCGAGGCGGTCGCGGAAATGCGGATCGCTGGCATCGTTGACCCCAAGGGCCTGATCGGCTCGGCCGAACAGGTCGGCACGCCGCGCTGCGAACCCACGGGGCGCACCAACAGCTATCTGGTCTATGACGGCACGCTGGACGGTGGTCCGCGCATTTCCGTGACGCAAACCGACATCCGCGCAATCCAGCTGGCCAAATCCGCGCTCTACGCTGGTGCGCGGCTGCTGATGGATGAGATGGAGGTCGACAATGTGGACCGCGTCGTGCTGGCCGGCGCCTTTGGCGCGCATATCAGCCCCAAACATGCGATGGTGCTGGGGATGATCCCCGACGTGCCGCTGGACAAGGTGATCAGCGCGGGCAACGCCGCAGGGACAGGGGCGCGCATCGCTCTGTGCAATCGTGCTGCCCGTGCGGAAATCGAGGCCACCGTGCGCCAGATCACCAAGGTCGAAACCGCCATCGCGCCCAAGTTTCAGGAACACTTTGTCAACGCCAATGCGATCCCGCATGCGACAGATCCCTTCCCGAACCTGTCGGGCCTCGTGACCCTGCCAGAGGTCGATTTCAACGCTCAGGCGGGCGGTGAAGGCGGCGGACGGCGGCGGCGGCGCGGTTAAACTTCTGCGCGATTGAGGGCTTGACGCTGCCAACGCGGCAGATTACGTCAGGCCCTGCGCGGGTATGGTGAAATGGTATCACACGAGCTTCCCAAGCTCTTGGCGCGGGTTCGATTCCCGCTACCCGCTCCAGCCTCTCAAAATTGGAACGCTCGGTCTGGATCAGACCCGCATCTGCGGCTATCAGCGTCTCAGTATTCAACGGAGAGTCTGATGTCCGAAATCACACGTATCGAATGTGGCCCCCGCATGAGCCAGGCCGTCGTTCACAACGGCATGGCCTATCTGGCCGGGCAAGTGGGCGCACCGGGGGCCTCGGTCGCCGAGCAAACCCGTGCCGTTCTGGCCGAGGTGGACCGCCTGCTGGCGGCTTGCGGCACCGACAAGACCCGCATCCTGACCGCCCAGATCTGGCTGGCCGACATGGCCACCTTTGCCGAGATGAACGGCGTTTGGGACACCTGGGTTCCCGCAGGTCATTGTCCGGCGCGCTGGACCGGCGAGGCCAAACTGGCCACCCCCGACTATCTGGTCGAGATCATCGTGACGGCGGCGGTCTGACCGCATAGCCTGCGTCGGGCCAAAGTCAAACTTGGCCCGCGCAAAAACATGTGACTGAGATGTGACTTATCGGACTGATCTAACCGAAGGGGTAGCCCCGTATCCTTGGCATACAAACCCAATGGATAAGGAAAATCCGATGAAGACCTTTCTGTCGACTGTTGCCCTGATCACCGCCCTGCCGTTCGCCGCTATGGCGGAAAACCCGATGGTCGGTGGCGCCGCAATGTATGCGGACAAGAACATCGTGGAAAACGCCGTGAACTCGGCCGACCACACCACGCTGGTTGCTGCCGTTCAGGCCGCAGGACTGGTTGAAACGCTGCAAGGCGAAGGCCCGTTCACCGTGTTTGCCCCCACCAATGACGCCTTTGCCGCCCTGCCCGCCGGCACCGTCGACACCCTGCTGATGCCGGAAAACAAGGACACGCTGATCAAGGTCCTGACCTGCCACGTGGTTGGTGCCTCGGTGATGGCCGAAGCCCTGATCGGCATGATCGAAGGTGACGGCGGCGCCCATGCTGTCCCGACCCTGGGCGGTTGTACCCTGACCGCGACCCTGATGGACGGCGTTGTCACGCTGACCGATGAGAACGGCACCGCAGCCCATGTCACCATCGCCGACGTGATGCAGTCCAACGGCGTGATCCACGTCATCGACGCGGTTCTGACCCCCAAGATGTAAGGGAAAGGTCTAGTCGGTGATCCAGTCGCCGACCAGATCCAAGGCGTCCCTGAACCCCCAACAGGGGCGCCGCCAGACCAAACCCCGTCATGACAGACAATAAAAAAGCGGGCCTAGGCCCGCTTTTGTCTTACAGTCCCTTGGACTGAAGATATCCGACCAAGGCCGCCGTCGATCCGTCCTTGCCCTCTGCCGAGGCCTTACCTTCGACAATCGGCTGCAGCGCGGTGGCCAGTTCCTTGCCCAATTCAACGCCCCACTGGTCATAGGAATTGATGCCCAGCACAACACCTTCGACAAAGACGCGGTGTTCATACAGGGCGATGATCTGCCCCAGAACAAACGGCGTGAGCTGCTGATAGGCGATGGTGATCGACGGACGGTTGCCGGGGAACACGCGGTGGCGCGCCTGACGCTCCAGTTCGGCGCCGTCGAATTTACCGGCGACCTTGCCACGGGCCTCGTCCAGCGAACGCCCCTTCATCAGGGCTTCGGACTGGGCCAGACAGTTGGCGACCAGCAACTGGTGCTGATCGTGCAGGTCATCGGTATGACCGCGCGCCGCCACGAGGAATTCGCAGGGGATCACCCGCGTGCCCTGATGGATCAACTGATAGAAGGCGTGCTGGCCATTGGTGCCGGGTTCGCCCCAGACCACCGGTCCACTGTCGAATGGCAGATCGGCGCCATTCATGCTCACGCCCTTGCCATTGGACTCCATTTCGAGCTGCTGCAAATAGGCAGGCAGACGGGCGAGGTTGTTGTCATAGGGCAGCACAGCGCGGCTGGCATAGCCGCAAACCTGATTGTGCCAAATCCCCACGAGCGCCAACAGTGCGGGCAGGTTTTCCGACCATTCTGTCGTGCAGAAATGCTGGTCCATCGCCTGTCCACCGCGCAAAAACGCATCGAAATGGTCCGGTCCGACCGCGATCATCAGCGACAGGCCGATCGGTCCCCACATCGAATAGCGGCCACCGACCCAGTCTTCGAACCCGAAGACCCGCGCCGCCGGAATGCCAAAGGCCGCGGTTTTGTCCATCGCCGTCGAGAGCGCCGCGAATTGCGCAGACGGGTCGGTCACATGTTCCGACATCCACGATTTCGCCGTCTTGGCGTTCATCATGGTCTCGATGGTGGTAAAGGTCTTCGAGGCGACGATCACCAGCGTGGTTTCAGGGTCGCAAACCTCCATCACCTGGGCAATGTCAGCCGGGTCCACGTTGGACACAAAGTGGCAGCGCGGCCCGTCCACATAGGGACGTAGCGCCCGATAGGCCATCGCCGGACCCAAGTCAGACCCGCCGATCCCGATATTGATCACATCGGTGATCTTGCCGCCCTGACCGGAAATCGCTCCGCTGCGGACATCCTCGGCAAAGCTGCGCATCCGGGCCAGTGTTTCACGCACACCCGGCATCACGTCCTTGCCGTCAACCTTGACCGCGCCGCCGTCCAGATTGCGCAGCGCCGTGTGCAGAACCGCGCGGCCCTCGGTCTCGTTGATCTTGCGGCCTGCAAACATCGCATC
Organism: uncultured Paracoccaceae bacterium; assembly: GCA_937864535.1. Classification (GTDB taxonomy): domain Bacteria; phylum Pseudomonadota; class Alphaproteobacteria; order Rhodobacterales; family Rhodobacteraceae; genus Marivivens. The sequence continues at coordinate 116,738 of CALMJS010000017.1, read as the reverse complement.
GCGCTTGGCCGCGACGCCGGTTGCGTCCAGCAGGTCGATCAACAGCGCCCGGCCCGTCGCATCGATGTTGGTCTTGGAATAATCCAACACCATATCGCCGCACGTGGCAGAAAACGCCGCAGCGCGGTCCGCATCGACCAGACTGTCGATCCGGCGGTCAGCGACAGATGCCAAATGTGATTTAAGTGCAGAAAACAAGGTCATGCGCGTGCCCAATGTACGGTTGCGCCCGAGAGGACCGCCGCTACCGGCGCCTCGGACGGAGAGAGTTTCAGAGCGGCGTCCAAAGCGGCCCGCTTGGCGTCGCCGGTAATCACGATGTGCCGACGAACCGCCTGCCGCAGCACATGTGCAGACAGGGTGATCCGTGGTTCCGGCGCACCCGGCGCCCGCATGGGATAGAGGATATCCGACCCGTTCAGCGCATCGTGCAGCCGGTCCGCACCGGGGAAAATCGAGGCCGTGTGCATGTCCGCGCCCATCCCCAACAAACACACCGAAAGCGGCAGGGCCGGCGCGATGGCCTGCGACAACTGCGGCAGCATCTCTTCGGCCGAACCACCCTCGGCAAAGAGCGGCAGATAGGTCGCCGCGGCCGCGCGATCCACCAGCAGCCGTTCCCGCAACAGCCGCGTGTTCGACCGATCCGAGGACTCGGGCACCCAGCGTTCATCTGTCAGCAGGACATTGACCCGCCCCCAGTCCAGATCGACGCCGCACAGCGTGTCAAAGATCGGACCGGGCGTGGTGCCACCGGGTACAGCAAGGCTGGCCATCTCCTCGACCGCCAGCGTTTCGCGCAGCTCTCCGGCGATGACGTTCGCCAGATCGATCATCATCATTTCGACGTCGGCGTATTCCACCAGTTCCATCGATTTTCCTTTCCCTGCGTCCCGGTTCAGCCCTTGATGTCGCGCCAGCGACGCCCGTCACGGTGCATCAGCATCAGCGCATCATCCGGCCCCGTCGATCCCTGATCATAGAGCTTGGGCACGTCATTGCGGCGTTCCCAATCGCGGATCAGCGGATCGGTCCATGCCCAGGCCGCCTCGACCTCGTCGCCGCGCATGAACAGCGTCTGATTGCCCCGGATCACATCCATGATCAACCGTTCATAGGCGTCCGGCACCTCCTCGGCGTCAGGCCCGAGAGCATCGGCAAAGGACATATCCAGCGGCACATCGATCAGACGCATGCCGCCCGGACCCGGCTCCTTGATCGTCACCTGAAGGTCGATGCCTTCGTTCGGTTGCAAACGAATGGCCAGAATATTGCGGTGGCGGGCCTCGTCACCTTCGAAAATCGAATGGCCAAGGTCCTTGTAGACCACAGCGATTTCCGACGCGCGCGACTTCATTTTCTTACCGGTCCGCAGATAGAACGGCACGCCCGACCAGCGCCAGTTGTTAATGTGGCACTTGAGCGCGATAAAGCTCTCGGTGAAGGAACGCGGGTTTTCCGCATCTTCGCGGTAGGATTGTTTGTCGCCGTCGCGGTCGTACTGACCCCGCACGATGTGATGGTGATCCACCCGCTGCAGGGCGCGAATGACCTTGAGCTTTTCATCGCGGACGGCATCCGCCTCGAACATGTTCGGCGGCTCCATCGCGATCAGACACAACAGCTGCATCAGGTGGTTTTGCACCATATCCCGCATTGCGCCAGATTTGTCGTAATAGGCCCCGCGCCCGCCAACGCCGACGGTTTCGGCAACGGTGATCTGGATGTGGTCGATGTAGTGGTTGTTCCACAGCGGTTCGAACAGGACGTTGCCAAAGCGCACCGCCATCAGGTTCTGGACGGTTTCTTTGCCCAGATAGTGGTCGATGCGATAGATTTGCGTTTCGTTGAAATGCTGCGCCAGCGTCGCGTTCAGCGCCCGGGCGGTTTCCAGGTCCCGGCCAAAGGGCTTTTCCACCACGATGCGGCTCTGGTCGTTGGCGATGTTGTAGCCGTGCAGACGTTCGGCAATCGCGCCAAACAGGCTGGGCGCGACCGAGAAATAGAACGCCCGTACGACACCGTCGCGCATCAGGTCATGCATCTGGGTCCAGCCGCCGTCGCCCGTGGCGTCGATGGACACATAATCCAGACGCTCCAGAAACTTGGCGATGGCCGCGGTCTCTTTGGCCTCTTTGCCGCCAAATTCGGCGATCGCCTCTGCCACCAGCGTGCGGAACCCCGCAGCGTCCAGATCGGCACGCGCCGCGCCGATGATCCGGGAATCGTCGGTCATTTGCCCCGAGAGAAACCGCCGGAATAGACCGGGCAGAATTTTGCGCCGGGCCAGATCGCCCGTACCGCCAAAGATCACTAGGTCGAATGCCTCGACCGGAATGACGCGCGAAACCATACTGTTCTCCGCTATTAGTCCGACTGCGCGTTAGCGCTAACGTCGCCCTGTTACCCTGTGCCTGAATAAAAGTCTAGCCACGGTACCGCGGAATGAAAGCCAATTGCTACCTATGCGTCCAATTCTGCATCCCAATACAGGTAGTCAAGCCAACTTTCGTGCAAATGCGTGGGGGGAAACTTGCGGCCTTGGTTGCGCAACTCTTCGGCGGTGGGTCGGCGCGGCTGTTTGCGCAGGGTCAGACCCGACTGACGCAGACTGCGGGACCCCTTGTGCAGGTTGCACGGCGCACAGGCGGCCACGACGTTTTCCCAACTGGTGATGCCGCCACGGGCGCGCGGGATAACGTGGTCAAAGGTCAAATCCCCCTTGCCGCCGCAATACTGGCAGGAAAATTCGTCCCTCAGAAAAAGATTAAAGCGCGTGAAGGCCACGCGCTTTTGGGGTTGGACGTAATCTTTGAGCACAACAACCGACGGGATTCTCAGCTCGGTCGAGGGGCTTCGGACGATTTCATCGTAGGTCGCGACGATATCGACGCGGTCGAGCCAAGCCGCCTTGACCGCCTCTTGCCAGGGCCAGAGTGACAGCGGGTAATAGGACAATGGCCTGAAATCGGCATTGAGCACCAGCGCCGGATGTCGTCGCAACGCCGAAGGGTCACGGACAAAATGTGTTCTAAAGTCGCCGTCCATCGGAGCAATTCTCCCCTGCTCTGTCTGCCCGTCGCGGCATCAGAGCGGGAGCACCCGCCCCAGCCGTAACTTAACTATATATGTCGTAGGGCAACAGACAAGCCCTACAGCATATCGTAGACCGTTCAGAACGACTTAGGGCAGCAAGGTCACGAAGATATGACGCAAGAGGCGAGAGACTGCCAAAATCTTTGGCAGTCGCGGGGTCAGTAGCCCAGCCGTTCGCGCATAAACGCAAGAGCCACCGACAAACCGTCCTGCGCGATACCGTGGCCCGTGCCCTTCATGATATGGGCGTAGACCTCTTTCCATCCGGCCTGTTGCAGCGCCTCGGCGGCCTGCGGCAGGGCCTGCACCGGCACGACCTCGTCGGCATCGCCATGCACCAGCAAAATCGCAGGCTTGCACTCGGTCTCGTCCGCCAAAAGTTCGGGTTCGAGCAACCGCCCCGAAAACGCGCAGATGCCGGCGACAGCCTCTTCGCGGCGCGGCGCGACATGCAACGACATCATCGTGCCCTGCGAAAACCCGAACAGCATCACCTGTTCCGGCAGCAGATCCTCGTCCACCATCAACCCGTCGAGAAAGGCGTTCAAATCCTCGGCCGCGCGATAGAGACCCTGCCGCGATTCCTCTTCGCTGGAGCCGTCGATCCACGGAATCGGGAACCACTGGAACCCGAACGGCGCACCGGCACACTGTTCCGGCGCATCGGGTGCCACAAACAGCGTGTCCGGCAGGTGTTCGCCCAGAACATCCGCCAGCCCCAGCAGATCGGCCCCGTTCGCGCCATAGCCATGCAGGAACACGACCGCAGACCGCATCTCCCCTGAGACCGGTTCGATCCGGCCAGCGTTCAGCACTCGTGTCATCGGATACCTTCTCTTTCTTTTTCTACTTTGTAATAGGCCCATAGCAGACGCGCCGCCACGGCGCGCCACGGGCTCCAATCCTCGGCCATCGACCGCAGCGCCTTTTCCTTGGGCCGTTCCTCTAGTTCGAACAACATGCGCGCCGCCTCTTGCAAGGCCAAATCTCCCGGCGCGAACACATCCGCCCGCCCCAGCGCGAACATTGCATAGATTTCGGCGGTCCAGATGCCGATTCCCGACACAGCCGTCAGGGTGGCAATCACCTGATCCAGCGGAGCCTCGCGCAGGGCGATATAGTCGATCCCCGCCCGCGCCAGCGCCTGTGCGTATTTCACCTTTTGTCGGCTCAGACCACAGGCGCGCAGGTCCTCTTCGGTGGCGATGGCGACCTTGGCCTGGTCGGTCATGCCCGCCGCCTCGACCCGGTTCCAGATCGAGGTGGCCGCCGCCACGCTGACCTGTTGGCTGACGATGGCCGACAGCAGCCGATGAAACCCGTCATCCGTCCGGCGCAGTGGCAGGCGGCCGGTCATCTCGTAGGCGCGTCCGAACTCGGGGCTACGCGCGGCCAGCCATTCGGCCCCTTCGGCAACGCAGTCCTCGCTTCGGATGATGCGCCCGATCATAGGTCCATCACCCAGTCCAGAACATCCTGCACCCGTTCGCGGCAAGGCGTGACCGGCGCAGGGGGGCGATTGACCATCACCACCGGCAGGTGCAACTGCCGCGCCGCCAGCAATTTACCATCCGCCGCCCCGCCCGCATTTTTCGCGATGATCCAGTCGATACGATGCCTTCGCAGCAGATCGACCTCCTCGGCCAGAGAAAACGGCGGACGCCCGACGATCCAGGTCACGCCGTCCTTTTCGGGCTGGGGGTCGATCACGCGGACAAACACCTCGCGCCCGGGCAGGCTCAGGTCCTCGGCGGCCTTGCGCCCTGCGGCGACCAGCACCCGTGCGCCCTGCGGGACAAAATCCGCCACCTGCGCCATATCGTCGACCATGAACCACGTGTCGTCCGGTTCGGGTTCCCAATGCGGCCGCATCAGTTGCATGTAAGGCAGCCCAAGTTCCGTGCAGATGCGATAGGTCCGCTCGGTGATGCGCACGGCAAAGGGATGGGTCGCGTCGATCACGCCGGTGATACCGCGCTGCGCCAAAAACGCGCGAAAGCCGTCCTCGCCGCCGAAACCGCCGGTTTCCACCGCGATCCCCAAATCGGCGGGGACCTTGGTTTCACCGGCCAAAGTGGCGACCGCCGCGATCCCGTAGTCCGCCAGGAGCCAGCCCATTTTGCGCGCTTCGGTCGTGCCTGCCAGCAAGAGGATCATTGATCTGTCCGTGCTAAAATCGTTCCGGCGCGGTCTATCACGACCACATCCACAACGGTAGAGTCGTTGCCCAAAATCGCCGCCGCCTGATCGCGGGCCCGCAACGCGATGATATCTGCCAGTTCTTTTCCTTTAATCGTATAGGCTTGCAGGACGGTATTCATGTTCCGCATGAGGGGATCAGAGGTCCATTCCGCCACCTGGGCAAAGTCGACCTGACTGCGCCCGGAATGCAGGTCCAGCGCCCCTTGGGCCAGTTTCGCCAGCTTGCCGATCCCGCCGCCGATGGTCACCCGCTCGACCGGATGACGGCGCAGGTATTTCAGCATCCCGCCCGCGAAATCGCCCATATCCAGCATCGCCACATCCGGCAGACCGAACAGGCCCTGCACCACCTGTTCACTGGTCGCACCCGTACAGCCCGCCACATGAGTCAGCCCGGCCGCCCGTGCGACATCAATGCCCCGATGGATCGACGCAATCCACGCGGCGCAGGAAAATGGCCGCACAATCCCTGTCGTTCCCAGAACCGACAGCCCGCCGACAATGCCCAGACGGGGGTTCCATGTTTTCGCCGCCAAATCCTGACCACCGGGAATCCGGATGGTGATCCGAACATCTGGCGCGCGCCCATAGACCGCCGCCAGATCGCCAACGGTTTCATCCATCAGGCTGCGCGGCACCGGGTTGATCGCAGGCTCGCCCACCGCAATCGGCAAACCGGGGCGGGTGACTGTCCCGACCCCGTCACCGGCTGCGAAAACCACGCCGCCCTCTGATGCCTCGACCCGCGCAATGATCATCGCGCCATGCGTGACGTCGGGGTCATCGCCCGCATCCTTGATGATTCCCGCTTCGGCCCAGCCCGGGCCATTGTCCCGATGGGCCACCTCGAATGTCGGAACTTCCCCGCGCGGCAGGGTAATTTGCACCGTTTCCGGCCAGTCATCCCCCCATAAACGCATCAGCGCCGCCCGCGTCGCGGCGGTGGCACAGGCCCCTGTCGTCCAGCCGCGTCTGAGCGGTTTGTCTGTCATCGTCGTCATGGGGCGACTATACGTCCCAGCGCGGGTGCCGCCAATCCGGTGTGTTTCGTCGTTTGCTGTCTTTCACGTCGCACCCAAGCGCGGCATAACCGCCCTATGACCGACTCTGTTTCTCTCCCCGCCTTTGAATGGCCCGTTCTTCAGCCCGGTTGGGTCTGGCTCTGCGGAGCCGGTCCCGGCGATCCCGGCCTATTGACCCTGCATGCGCTGAACGCCTTGCGACAGGCCGACGTGGTGATCTACGACGCCCTCGTCCAAGAGAGCATTCTGGACTGGGCCCCGCAGGCGGAACATCTCTATGCGGGAAAACGCGGCGGCAAGCCGAGCGCCAAGCAGCGGGATATCTCGCTTCATCTGGTGGATCTGGCCAAGGCCGGCAAACGCGTCCTGCGGCTCAAGGGCGGCGATCCGTTTGTGTTCGGCCGTGGCGGCGAAGAGGCGCAGACCCTTGTCCAGCATGGTGTTCCTGTGCGGATCATTCCGGGCATCAGCGCCGGGATCGGCGGATTGGCCTATGCGGGCATTCCGGTCACCCATCGCGACGTGAACCAGTCGGTGACCTTTGTCACCGGCCATGACCAGTCGGGGCAAACCCCGCAATCGCTGGACTGGCAGTCCATCGCCAAGGGATCGCAGGTAATCGTGATCTACATGGGGATGAAGCATATCGCCCAGATCCGCGATGCCCTGCTCGACGCGGGCCGACCGGGGGATGAACCTGTAGCCGTGGTCACAAACGCCACGACCGCTGCCCAGCAGGTGCTTGAAACCACCCTCGCCACAATGGAGGCGGATATTGCCGCCGCCACGCTGGAACCGCCGGCAATTATCTGCGTAGGACGGTCGGTTCTGATGCGTCAGGTTCTGGACTGGCAGAACATGGCCTTGGGCCACGCGCCGCGCAACCTCGATCCTCTGGGACGGGGTCGCCCTGCCGAATCCGCATGACGGGACTGGTCCTGTCCGCGCCCGCCTCCGGGTCGGGCAAGACCACGCTGACGCTGGGGATTCTGCGGGCCTTGGCCCGGCGCGGCGTGCAGGTGCGCAGCGCGAAATCCGGCCCCGATTATATCGACCCACGGTTTCACGCGCGGGCATCGGGCAGTGATTGCCTGAACCTTGACGCCTGGGCAATGACGCCAGAGCGCCTGCGCGGATTGGCCAGCGGCCCGGGCGTGCTGGTGGTCGAAGGCGCGATGGGCCTGTTTGACGGCGCACCGCCACAGAACAAGGGCTCGACCGCCGATCTGGCACGCCATCTGGGCCTGCCGGTGGTTCTGATCGTCGATGCCGCGAAAATGGCCGGGTCGATCGCGGCGCTGGTCGCAGGATTTGCCCGCTTTGATCCCACAATCACCGTCGCGGGCGTCATCCTGAACAAGGTCGGCTCTGCCCGACACGAAGCCATGCTGCGCCGTGCGCTGGCGCCGCTGGGTCTGCCGGTGATCGGCGCCGTCCCTCGGGCGAGCGGCGTTGAACATCCCTCGCGCCATCTGGGTTTGGTGCAGGCGTCTGAACGCAGCGATCTGGACGACTTTATCGACCGGACTGCCGATCTGATCGAAACCCATATCGACCTGGATGCGCTGGTGTCGCTGGCAGCAGGTCTGCCACAGGCTGCACCGCCAGCCATCACACCTCCGGCGCAGCGGATTGCGGTCGCCAGCGACGTTGCCTTTGCCTTTGCCTATCCGCATCTTCTGCGCGGCTGGCAGGCGGCTGGTGCGACCGTCCTGCCGTTTTCTCCGCTGGCGGACGATCCCGTTCCTGCGGCCGATCTGATCTATCTGCCCGGCGGCTACCCAGAGCTCTATGCAGGGCAAATCGCCGCGTCGCAATTCATTAAAAACATAAACATCGCATCCCAAACAACTGATATTTATGGCGAATGCGGTGGATACATGACGCTAGGCGACGGGCTGGTTGATGCCGACGGACACCGCCATGCGATGGCTGGACTCTTGAGGCTTGAGACCTCTTTCGCGCAGCGCAAACTGCATCTGGGCTATCGTACCGTCACAGGCAACCACCCGATTTGGGGCGGTACTTGGGCCGCGCATGAATTCCACTATGCCACGACCCTGCGCACGGACGGCGATCCGCTGTTCTCTGCCACCGATGCCGAAGGCCAGAGCCTGCCCCCGATGGGGCTCACCCTCGGCCGTGTGGCCGGGTCCTTTGCACATTTGATTGACCGCAGGGGCCGTTAGACCTCAGATGCCGATAGACAAAGCCGAAGCGGCGCAGTAACGGACTAAACATGACAGATTCATCATATTCCGATCATCGCCGCGCAAAACGCAACGTCGCTGTCCTCGTGGCCGCTCAAGCGATCCTCGGCTCGCAAATGCCGATGATCTTTGCCATTGGCGGTTTGGCGGGGAAAATGCTGTCGCCGAACCCCTGCTTTGCGACCCTGCCAATCTCGATGATCGTCTTTGGGTCGATGACCACCGCGCCGTGGATCTCGCCGCTGATGCAGCGCAATGGCCGCCAGTTCGGGTTCATCCTCGGAGCATTTGCCGGGATGATCGGCGCGATGATCTGCGCCGCGGGCCTCTATTTCGGCAATTTCTACGTTTTTCTGGCCGGCTCCTATATGACCGGCATCTACCAATCGGCACAGGGCTTTTTCCGCTTTGCCGCCACCGATACCGCCAGCGACGATTTCAAGCCGAAGGCGATTTCCTACGTCATGGCGGGCGGGCTGGTGTCGGCGATTATCGGGCCGCAACTCAATAGCGCGGTCAAGGACACGATCAGCTATATTCCGTTCCTCGCCAGTTATCTGGTGGTGATCGGCATTAACGTGTTCGGCCTGTTCCTGTTCATGGCGCTGGACCTGCCGCGCGGCACACGCGGCGCAAAACCCGCCGCCGACGCGCCCAAGGCCCGCAGCCGCGGCGAGATGCTCAAGGACCCGAAAATCATCGTCGCGATCATCGTCGGGATGGTCAGCTATGCGCTGATGAACCTGATCATGACCTCGACCCCGCTGGCGGTCATGGGCTGCGGTTACGAGATCGAGAGCTCTAACAACATCATCACCGCGCACGTTCTGGCGATGTTTGTCCCGTCCTTCTTTACCGGGCATCTGATCGCGCGGTTTGGCGTGCGGACCATCATGGCAACCGGGCTGGTGATCCTCGCCTCTGCTAGCGTTGCCTCGCTGGCCGGTGTGCAATTGGCCGATGCTGGCGCGGCACCGTCTATCTACAGCTTTTATGCTGGACTTATTTTGCTGGGGATCGGCTGGAACTTTGGCTTTATCGGCGCGACCACCCTGCTGTCGCAGGCGCATCAACCGCACGAACGGGGCGTGATTCAGGGGCTGAACGACATGATCGTGTTCGGCTGCGTGACTTTGGCCTCTCTGGCCTCGGGCGGGTTGATGAGCTGCTCTGGCGGCGATCCGATCCAAGGCTGGACCGCCGTCAATATCGCGATGGTGCCGTTTCTGGCGCTGGCGGGCGGTGCGCTGATCTGGCTGGGCCTGCGCCCGCGCGCCTGAGTTACCAGCGTCCGGCGGCGGCCCTGACCATCAGGCCGACGCGCCGCCGGAAATCCGAGGTTCCCAGCCGCCCCTCTGGGACGGCCTGCGGATCGCGCAGCGCCTGACGCAACAGACCTTCGGCCCGCCATCCGGCGCGCAAGGCTGGAACAGCCGGGCCAAAGTCCGTTGGCCGCTGTTTCATCAGCATCCGCAAACCGTAGTCCGCCAGATTGCGCACCTCGGCCAAGGTCGCGTGGGCCAAGGGTTTGCGCCCCGCCGCCTCGATGGCCGGAACGGCCACCAGCCAGTTGGCGATGCCCGAGGCTATCGCGGCCTCGCGGACATCGGCCTCTTGGTCGGGGCTTGCCCCCAAGGCCAGCGCCGCCAGAACCGCCAGACTGCCTGCACCGCGGTCGATATGGGCGATGACATCCTCTTCCGAGGCAAACGGATCGCCGTTGATGTCCCAATACCGCGCGGTGATCAGCGTCGAGAGCACCGACACCGACAGGTCGGCCCGCTGGATCAGCGCGGCCAGCGGCCCGGCCACGTCATGCGCGCGGGGCTGTTTGCCCGCCGCGACATCGTTCACCACATCCTGCCAGAATTGCAGACGCATCTGCGCGATCAGCGGCTCTCGCGTGACCCAAGGCGCCTTGGCGACCTCGAGGTTGAACGCATAGAGCACAAACAGCGCATCCCGCGTAGCGGGCGGGGCTGTCATCGCCGCCAGAAACCGATCCGGATCGCCCGAACGGACGAGATCGGCGCAGGCCGAAACCGACATCACACAGCCCCGTCGCGGAACAGTTTCCAGTTTACCGCATCGACCAGCGCGTCAAAGGACGCGTCGATGATATTCGCCGACACGCCAACGGTGGACCAGCGCCGTCCGGTGCTGTCCTCGCTGTCGATGATGACGCGGGTCACCGCCTCGGTCCCGCCATTGGTGATCCTGACCTTGAAATCGACCAGTTCCATATCTTCGATCAGCGACTGGTAGGGACCCAGATCCTTGGCCAGCGCCTTGGACAGGGCGTTGACGGGACCAGCGTCCTGTTCGGAGTCGGAATGGTCGTTCTCGTAGAAACTGGTGACCTTTTGCGTACCGATCCAGACGGTCACGACCGCCTCGGACACGGTGACGATTTCACCTCGGGCATTGCGCCGGCGTTCGGAAATCACGCGATACCGCTCGACCTCGAAGAACGGCGCGGGCGCATAGAGTTCCTGCCGCGCCAAGAGTTCAAAGGAGGCCTGCGCGGTGTCAAAGGAATAGCCGCGCGCCTCGAGGTCCTTGATCTTATCCAGCAGACGCCCGAGGGCCGGATCCTTGGGGTCGACCTCGAACCCGGCGTCCGTCAGACGCTTGCGCAGGTTCGACTGGCCCGCCTGATTGGACATCGGGATGATGCGGCTGTTGCCGACCAAGGCCGGGTCGATGTGTTCGTAGGTCGTCGGGTCCTTGAGGATCGCGCTGGCATGCAGCCCCGCCTTGTGGGCAAAGGCACTGGCCCCGACATAGGGTGCCTGCTTGGCCGGAACCCGGTTCAGGATATCGTCCAGCATGCGGCTGGTTTTACGCAGCGTGACCAAGGCCTCGTCCGAGATCTGGGTCTCATAGCGGCTACGGTAGGGTTCCTTGAGCAGGAGAGTCGGAATGATCGAGGTCAGGTTGGCGTTGCCACAGCGTTCGCCCAGTCCGTTCAGCGTGCCTTGGATTTGCCGCGCGCCCGCATCGACCGCCGCCAGCGAATTGGCGACCGCATGGCCGGTGTCATCGTGCGTGTGGATGCCCACATTTGCACCGGGGATACCGGCGGCGATCACGGCGGACACGATCTCGCGCACTTCGTGCGGCAGGGTGCCGCCGTTGGTGTCGCAGAGCACGATCCAGCGCGCGCCCGCATCATAGGCGGTCTTGACCACCTCGAGAGCATAGGCCGGATTGGATTTGTACCCGTCAAAGAAATGTTCGGCGTCAAACAGCGCCTCGCGCCCGGATTTCACGATATGGGCGATGCTGGCGCGGACGTTTTCGGTGTTTTCCTCGAACGTGATGCCAAGCGCGGTGGTCACATGGAAATCATGGGTCTTGCCGACCAGACAGACCGCAGGGGTGCCTGCGTTCATCACCGCCGCCAGCACGTCGTCGTTTTCTGCCGAACGCCCGGCCCGTTTGGTCATGCCAAAGGCCGCCATCACCGCATGATCCAGTGCCGGCACCGCATCAAAGAAATCGCTGTCGGTCGGGTTCGCCCCCGGCCAACCGCCTTCGATGTAGTCCACGCCCAGTTTATCCAGCGCGACGGCGATCTTCTGCTTTTCGGCGGTCGAGAACTGCACGCCTTGGGTCTGTTGCCCGTCGCGCAGGGTGGTGTCGTAGATAAACAGTCGCTCTTTGGTCATTTCAACCCCTCGAGTTTGGCGGCATCAAAGCCCGCCCCCGGCAACAATTCCACGCCCGCCTTGGACATGCGGACCTCGACCCCGGCGGCCATCAGCGCAGTTTTCATCGCGTCGACGCCGCTAAAGTCCTTGGTTTTCATCGCAGCCGTCCGCATTGAGCTCAAGATATCGGCATAGATTTCAAGCGATTGAATTAATTCGTCTTTTCTTTGCGCACGCGCTTCTAAGAGTTCTTCGAGCCCTAATAGACGGCAATACCCAATCACCTTATTGGCTTCAATGACCAATGAGGCCTCTATTGGAACTGGGTTACTGTAATGTGGGACAACATCTCCCGAAATCATCTTGAGAAGCAAATCGCATGACGTCTGCAAGTGGAAGATTGCAAGAGACGTATTTAGATCGTCAGCAAGTGCCGCGACGACGCGATCATCACGAGCCAAAGCGAAGTCGAGTTGAATGTATCCTTTTGCTTTGGTCAAAGCCGAAACGATCTTATCGCAAAGCAGTTCAGCTTCAATTTGCTTCTTTTCTGTCCAATTCATCGGCTTGCCGTAATGGGTGCCGAGCATGACCAGACGCACGACCTCGCCGGGGATACCCTGATCCAAGAGGTCGCGGACAGTAAAGAAATTGCCCAGCGACTTGGACATTTTCTTGCCCTCGACCTGGAGCATTTCATTGTGCAGCCAGACGTTCGCAAACCCGCCCTCGGGATGGGCGCAGCAACTCTGGGCGATTTCGTTTTCGTGGTGCGGAAACTGCAGGTCATTGCCGCCGCCGTGGATATCGAACGAAGCACCCAACAGTTCGTAGGACATGGCAGAGCATTCGATGTGCCAGCCCGGACGGCCATAGCCCCATGGGCTGTCCCAGCCCGGTGTTTCGGCGTCGGACGGTTTCCACAGGACAAAGTCCATCGGGTCCTCTTTGAACGGCGCGACCTCGACCCGTGCACCAGCGATCATGTCATCCACAGACCGGCCCGACAGCGCCCCGTAATTTTCATAGGACCGCACGCGGAACAGCACATGGCCCTCTTTTTCATAGGCATGACCCTTGGCGATCAGATCCTCGATCATCGACACCATCGCGCCGATCCATTCGGTGGCACGCGGTTCATGATCGGGTCGCAGCGCCCCGAGGCTGTCCATATCGTCATGATACCAGCCGATGGTTTCATCGGTGATATCGCGGATCGGCCGGCCTGTCGCCGCAGCGTGGGCGTTAATCTTGTCATCGACATCGGTAAAGTTGCGCACATAGGTCACAGCCTGCGGACCATAGACGTGGCGCAGCAGCCGGTAGAGCACATCAAACACCAGCACCGGGCGGGCATTGCCCAGATGTGCGCGGTCGTAAACGGTCGGGCCACAGACGTACATCCGCACGTTTGTCGGGTCGATCGGAACGAAATCCTCTTTCTTGCGGGATTTCGAGTTATGCAGTCGGATCGTGGTCATACGGCCTCTCACACGCGGTTTACGCCCGCGGGCTCTAGCAACTAACCTGTTCGATTGGAACGTGAAAGAGCGGCCCGCGTGACGACTGTCAGCAGGTAATAATGCAGCAAATGATGATTGCGTTGCTCTTCATACAGTAATGCCTATCACCCCGCCGCAGAGTCGTCCAGCATTTGTAACAGATGGCGCAGGGTGTTGAGGTTACGCGCCGTGGTCTGGGCGCCGCAGATGATCTTGTGCATCTTTTCGGCAACCTTGGATCGGCCGATGCCATCGGGGGCATGGAGCCAGACGACACCATCGGCGGCGGCGATCTCTTCGGTGGTGCGCAGCGCGTCAAACACCGCCATATCCAGCCGCGGCGGTGAAAAGGTCAGGAACCCGTGCAGATGGCTACCCTGTTCTGGCCGGAACGGACAGGTGGCCAGACAGGCCCGATAGGCGCTATGCGGCAACACCAAAACCGGCACGTCCAGACCCAGTCGGGATAGCAGCCCGTCGCGCAGCAGGGTCGCGTGATCGCCCGCCTCGGCCTGAAAGACCAGATTGCCAGAGGCGATGTAGGTCTGCGGGTTTTGCCAGCCGATGTCACTGGCCACGGCCCGCAATTCGGCCATCGGCAGTTTCGCCGCGCCGCCCACATTCACACCGCGCAACAGCGCCACCCAAGCCTGCATCGCTGCCCCCAAGGTCATCCGATGCCCATTAGACGCTGTTTGGCGCGGATTTGACAGACCGAAGACGGCAAACGGGTGCCCCATCGGGACACCCGCCGCACTGACCGTTTAGAACGTATAGGCCGCACGCAGACCGATGGTGGTCATCTCTTGGTCGACGCCACTGCCGTTAAAGTCGTCGTACTGATGGTTCAGCACTTCGGCGCCCACGCGGACCGAGTCGGTCATCTGGTAGTCGAGGCCAGCGCCGTAGACATAGCCGGTATCGGTGGCGTTGACCGCGCCATCTGTGGACAGGTTCGACCAGCCAGCGGTCAGATAGGGCAACCAGCTGCCAGCGTCATAGCCCGCCTTGACCTTGAGCTGGGTTTCGCTCTCGATCCCGACGCCAGTGGTGCCATCCGCGATGTCGCTGCCCGAAAATTCGACTTCGCCGCCCAGTACCAGACTGCCGAGGTCCTGCATGTAGCCCGCAAAGACGCCGTAGGTCAAGTCGTCGGCATTGTTGACCAACCCGGCCGAGGTCGACGCATCGCCATAGCCCAGCGACAGACCGGCGTAGCCGCCCGTCCAATTCGCCGATGTCGGGACAGCAACAACCGGCACCGGTGTGGCCACGGGTTCGGTGATCACCGGGGTCATCCCGCCAGCAAAGGCCGGTGCGGACAATAGGGTAACGGCCGCTGCCGAGGCAGCGAATACATTGATCTTATTCATGAGTTTTCCTTTCTCGCTCGATAACCGAGCAGTGCCCGGATGCCCCCTACAGATAGGGGCGGCTGTGGAAAGTGAACTCACCAAACCGCGAGAAAGTTCCGCATCGGCAAAAAGCTGCGCCGCAGCATTGCGGGATCGGCCAAGCCTTGCCGATCGGCCTTCGGGTTATGGGGTGGACCTCTTGTAACCCCTCTGGCGGCCTCCTAGGCGCGGGCGGGGATCGGGGTCCGGAGCGCGGCGGGCAGCACGCCGCTGATGGTGCCGCCGCCAATCGCGGCTCGAACCCCGGTCGTTCCCGGGCAAGAGGTTGGCAATCCACGGGCCACCCGCACCGCGAGATAGGCAAAGGCCTGCGCCTCGAGCATATCGCCATCGAGCCCGACCGATTCCACCGGCATGACCTCGGCGTCAATCGTGGCCGAGAGCATTGTCATCAGCGTCGCATTGTGCCGCCCGCCCCCGGTCACCCAGACCTGATCGGGCAGCGAAGGACAATGGTCGAACCCCTGCGCCACCGATAACGCACAGGCGGCGGTCAGCGTCGCGACGGCATCGGCGGGCGACAAAGCCGCCGCCGCGCGGGACAGGTCGTGGAAATCGTTGCGATCCAGCGACTTGGGCGGGATCTTGTAAAAATACGGATGGGCCAGAAAGGCGTCGATCAGATCGGCGTCCACCTCGCCTGTCGCGGCCAGCGCCCCGCCCAGATCGGCGGTCTGTCCCAGACGGCTCCACATCACATCGTTGATCGGCGCATTGGCCGGTCCGGTATCAAAGGCCAAGAGCGCGCCGGGCTGATCAGGACGGGTCGCCGTTGGATCCACCCAAGTGACATTGCCAACGCCGCCAAGATTGAGGATCGCAACCGGTTTGCGCACACCGACATGCCGCGCGAGGGCAAAATGATAGAACGGTGCCAGCGGCGCGCCCTGCCCGCCCAACCGCACATCGGCGGACCGGAAATCCCAGACAACGGGGGTCTCCAGCACCTCGGCCAAGAGCGCGCCATCACCGATCTGCAGGGTTCCGCGCCCGCCGGGATCATGCGCCACCGTTTGGCCATGGAACCCGATCAGATCACAGGGCTCAAAGCCGCTCAGCACCTGCGCATGGGCATCCTCGACCACCTCGGCGGCGGGGGCAATCGTCGGGCCGTCCCAGTGGCCGAGGGCCGCGCGGATTCGCTCTGCCTCGTCTGCGCTATAGGGACGAAAGGCCGACGCGCCGAACTCGGCGATGGTTTCCCCGTCTGTCACCACAACCGCCGCATCGACACCGTCCAAAGACGTGCCCGACATGGTCCCCAATGCGCGTATCGGTGTCGCTTGCAACATCTTCTTTCCCTCACCCGTTGACCCGCTTATAGAGTGCCCCGAGCGAAAACCAAGGACCAGAAGATGACCTACCATCCCAAATCCGACTTCATGGCAGTCATGATGCAGCGCGGCTTTCTTGCAGATTGCACGGATTATCAGGGCCTCGACGAGGCGCTGAGCAAGGGCGTGGTACCGGGGTATATCGGCTTTGACGCGACGGCCAAGTCGCTGCACGTCGGGTCGCTGATCCAGATCATGACCCTGCGCTGGCTGCAAAAAACCGGGCACAAGCCGATCACTCTGATGGGCGGCGGCACCACCAAGGTCGGTGACCCGTCCTTCCGTGCCGATGAACGCCCGCTGCTGACCCCGGCCCAGATCGACGACAATATCGCCGGCATCAAAAAGGTGTTCTCGGCCTACATCGACTACAGCGACAGCCCGACCGGGGCCTTGATGCTGAACAATGCGGAATGGCTGGATACGCTGAACTACCTCGATTTTCTGCGCGACATCGGGCGGCATTTCAGCGTCAACCGCATGCTGTCGTTTGAATCGGTGAAATCGCGGCTCGACCGGGAACAATCCCTGTCGTTCCTCGAATTCAACTACATGATTTTGCAGGCTTATGACTTTCTCGAATTGAACCGCCGCTATGGCTGTCTGGTGCAGTTCGGCGGCTCGGACCAATGGGGCAATATCGTCAACGGGATCGACCTGACCCGCCGGGTTCTGGACAACCAGATTTTCGGCCTGACCACCCATTTGCTGACCACCTCTGATGGCAAGAAGATGGGCAAGACCGCCGATGGCGCGGTCTGGCTGAATGCCGATATGAAGTCGCCCTACGAATTCTGGCAGTTCTGGCGCAATACCACGGATGCCGACACGGGCCGGTTCCTGAAACTCTACACCGAACTGCCGGTGGACGAATGCAATCGTCTGGGCGCCCTGCAAGGCTCCGAGATCAACGCCGCCAAGATCATCCTCGCCAACGAGGTGACGACGCTGCTGCATGGGGTCGAGGCCGCCGCCGCCGCCGAAGCCACCGCCCGCGAAGTGTTCGAAAAGGGTGGCGTCGGGGATGATCTGCCGACCCTGATGCTGGCCGCCGATGAGGTGGCCGAGGGAATCAGCCTCGCGCAGTTGGTCGTCCGCTCGGGTCTGGCCAAGACCGGCAAAGACGGCAAGCGCCTGATCGGCGAAGGCGGGCTCAAGGTGAACGACGAGACCTGCACCGACGCGGGCCGCATGTTCAGTGCGGCGGATTTGGCCAGCCCGGTCAAACTGTCCGCCGGGAAAAAGCGCCACGCGCTGGTCCAGATCGGCTAAAACAACAGCGCCCCTCGGGGCGCTGTTTCGTTTTCAGAACACCAGACCGACGATCAACCCGCCGGGGACCGCAATGAGGGCGGCCAAAATCGCCGCCCCTAAGGGGGTCAGTCTTGGGGCAACAGCCCGCACGCCATAGATTTTTTCAACAGGTTTCATCGCGCCATTAACGCAGCCTTAGGTTTCGATTGCGTTAATCGCGCCATGACCGCCCTACACCAGAGCCAAGATTTGATTGCGCCCCTCACCGCCTTGGGGCGTCAAACCCGTATGATCACGCTGGACCATGCAGAGGTGTTGGCGATGCGCATCGGGCCGGTCTGGATGTCCTCGCGCGCACCCGACTGGCGCGGCGCGCCGTCCCTCGACGATCGCACCGCCGGACTGCGGCACCTGCGGCGCTGCGGTGTGCGCCTCTTGAACCTCGCGCAGCCCGATCCGGTTGCGGCGCGGCAGGCGGGATACAGGCAGGTCATGACCGGCGCGACACTGGCCATCGTGCCGCTGGATCGACCGCTGCGGGACAATATGCAGCAAAAATGGCGCAATCGTCTCTGGGCGGGTCTGGCGAACCCGATCACTGTCGAAAGCCGGAATTTCACCCTGCCTGCGGATCAATGGCTGCTGGCGGCGGACCGCATCCAACAGCGGCAGCGCGGCTATCGCGGATACCCCTGTAGGTTCTTGGCGCAACTCGCCCTGCACGGGATGACACGCCTGTTCCTGTGTCATTTCGCTGGCGAAGTGATCGCCGCCATGCTGATGGCACAGCACGGCAGCATGGCCAGCTATCTGATTGGCTGGACCGGGCCGGTGGGCCGCAGAACCCATGCGCATAACGTGCTGATGGACGCCGCGATGCACTATTACCAATCCCTTGGGCTGAGGGCGCTGGATCTGGGCACCATCGACACTCAGGCGGCGGCGGGTCTGGCCCGCTTCAAGCTCGGCACAGGCGCACAGCCGAGTCTGACCGGCGGCACATGGATCGGTTTCGGCAATCATTGACCATTCGGCAAAATCCGATATCCCGAACGCGAACAGCTAGGAACCGGACATGGACAATATTCGCGGCGCAATTCTCATGGTGTTGGCGATGGCCGGCTTTGCCCTTGAGGACATGTTTATCAAGCAGGTGTCCGCACATCTGCCGACAGGTCAGGTGATGATCCTGCTGGGGGTTGGCGGCGTGATGGTCTATTGGGTGATGATGGCCCGCCAAGGGCTGCGCCTGTTCAGCCCGGTGTTCTTTGAACGCGGCGTGATCCTGCGCAACGTGATGGAGTTCGTCGGCACCGGTGGCTATGTCCTCGCGTTTACCTTGGGCGCGCTCTCCAGCACCTCGGCGATTTTGCAGGCGATGCCGCTGGTCGTCACCATGGGGGCCGCGCTGTTTTTGGGCCAAAAGGTCGGCTGGCGGCGCTGGACGGCGATCTTGGTCGGCTTTGTCGGGGTGCTTATCGTCATCCAGCCGTGGAAGGACGGCGTGAGCCTGATCTCGCTGCTGGCGCTGGTCGGTGTCTTTGGCCTGTCGCTGCGCGATGTGGCGACCCGCCCTCTCAAGGGGCATATCGCCTCGTTGCAACTGGCGGCCTACGGGTTTTTGTCGGTGATCCCGATGGGCGTGCTGATGCTGGCGCTGGATGACCGCACCGTGCAGATGCCGACGCTGGACGATGCGGTCCGCATGACGCTCTGTGTGTTGATCGGGGTGACCGCCTATTACATGCTGATCGCCGCGTCACGGCTGGGCGACGTCGCCTTTGTCGCGCCGTTCCGCTATGCGCGGATCGTGTTTGCGCTGATCATCGGGGCGACTGTGTTCAACGAACCACTCAGCCCACATATGTTGACTGGTAGCGCTATCATTATTCTCTCCGGTATTTATACGTTCTATCGCGAGTCGCGGTCCCGCGCGGCTTCCCTATCGTAAATTGGCCAGCTATAGAGCGGTCAACCGAACCCTTGGCATAGGATAGATTGCTATGAGCACCATTATCGATATCCACGCGCGCGAAATCCTCGACAGCCGCGGAAATCCCACCGTCGAAGTCGACGTGACCCTCGAAGACGGCACCATGGGCCGCGCCGCCGTTCCGTCGGGCGCATCGACCGGCGCCTACGAGGCCGTGGAAAAGCGTGATGGTGACAAGTCCCGCTACAAGGGCAAGGGCGTTCTCGACGCCGTCGCCGCCGTAAACGGTGAAATCGCCGAAGCCATCGTCGGCTTTGACGCCACCGAACAGGTCGACATCGACATGACGATGATCGAGCTGGATGGCACCGACAACAAGGGCCGTCTGGGCGCGAACGCCATCCTCGGCGTGTCTCTGGCTGTGGCCCGCGCTGCGGCCGACTTTACCGGCCAGCCGCTCTATCGCTATGTCGGCGGCACCTCTGCCCGCCTGCTGCCGGTTCCGATGATGAACATCATCAACGGCGGCGAACATGCCGACAACCCGATCGACATTCAGGAATTCATGATCATGCCGGTCGCCGCGGAAAACATCCGTGACGCCGTCCGCATGGGCTCCGAAGTGTTCCACACCCTGAAGAAAGAACTGCACGACGCCGGTCTGGCCACCGGGATCGGCGACGAGGGCGGCTTTGCCCCGAACATCGCCTCGTCGCGTGAAGCACTGGATTTCATCCTGAAGTCCATCGAAAAGGCTGGCTATAAGCCGGGCGAGGATATCTACCTCGCGCTCGACTGCGCCTCGACCGAGTATTTCAAGAACGGCAAGTACGAGATGAAGGGCGAAGGCCTGTCGCTGTCGTCCGAAGAAAACGTCGACTATCTGGCCAAGTTGGTCGCCGACTACCCGATCATCTCGATCGAGGATGGCATGGCCGAAGACGACTGGGCTGGCTGGAAGATGCTGACCGACGCTCTGGGTGGCAAGGTGCAGCTGGTCGGCGACGACCTGTTCGTGACCAACCCGGCCCGTCTGGCCGAGGGCATCAAGCAGGGCGTGGCCAACTCGATGCTGGTCAAGGTCAACCAGATCGGTTCGCTGACCGAAACGCTCAAGGCCGTGGATATGGCGCACCGCGCCCGCTACACCAACGTGATGTCGCACCGTTCGGGCGAAACCGAGGATAGCACCATCGCCGACCTCGCCGTTGCCACCAACTGCGGCCAGATCAAAACCGGTTCGCTGTCGCGTTCCGACCGTCTGGCCAAGTACAACCAGTTGATCCGTATCGAAGAAATGCTGGGCGCAACCGCTGAATACGCCGGTCGTTCGATCCTCAAGTAAGACCCCCAGCACCACAAAAGGAAAGGCCCCGCATGCGGGGCCTTTTTATTTACGCACCCATGAAATCGTTCAAGATGATCGGCGGGCCAAATACGTTCAAATCAGCCCAGGTGGGCGCATCGCCGAACCCCTTGATGATATCGGCATTGGCCTTCTTGCCGCTGTCAGAGGCGCTCACGAATACAAAATCATCCGCGCCGCCGCCGCCGATCAGGATATCGACGCCCGCATCCCCCTGCAGAACGTCATCGCCCACACCGCCATTCAGGACGTCGTCGCCCTTGCCGCCCCAGATCATGTCGTTGCCGCGCCCGCCGGACAGGTTGTCGTCGCCGCCAAAGCCCTTGATCCGGTCGCGACCGTTACCACCGTCAAAGGTTTCCCCGTAGCGCGACAGGTAAACCTGATCGTTGCCATCGAACCACGACGTCAAGAGAGCAAGATCATCGGCTGTATCCACAGTAGAGACTGCTGCCAGCAACTCTGCGACATCGAAATTAAGGCCAAGGATGCCCCCCGCGGCGTCATAGACCGAATTGGCATAATAGGGCATTTCGGCAAGGGCGGTCACGGTGCCGCCGACGAGATAACCGTTATCAAAGGTAAAATCGCCGCCAAAGACCAGCGTCCATTCCTCTTGGATCAGATCGATCGCAAACAGATCAGGGATAACGCCCCCAAACTCCGCATCGATGTTTGCACCCTCCCAAGTGCCAAATTCACCATTGAGATAAATATCATGGAGGCTGACATTCAGACTCGGAAACTCCGCTCCTACATAGTCGACATAGGCCATCGCTCGCTCCTTTCTTTTTCAGAGGCCCAAATATGGAGCGATCGGCGTCATAGGACCATGAATCCAAACGGGTGCATGCACAGACATGCGGCTATGTAGTTCAGTTTCCGGTAATTCTTGAGGGAAAGTGGCGCACCCAAGAGGATTCGAACCTCTGGCCTTTGCCTTCGGAGGGCAACGCTCTATCCAGCTGAGCTATGGGTGCAACGCTTGGGGACGCTATAGGCCATCGCAAAAACAGGTGCAACGGCAAAGTGTTATTTTTGATTTGGGAGGGCCAAGGCTGGCCCCGCCCTTAGCCGAACAGATCGTGGCAGAGTTCCAGCGCCTCGACCAGAACGTCGACCTCGGCCCGGGTGTTGTACATCCCAAAGGACGCACGGCAGGTCGCCCCGACACCCAGAAACTCCATCAACGGCATGGCGCAATGGGTGCCGGCGCGAACGGCAACGCCCTTTTTGTCCAGCACGGTCGAAATGTCGTGCGCATGGGCCGCACCCTGTAGCGTCATGCTAAAGATCGCGGCCTTTTGCGCCGGATTGCCCTGCAATGTCAGCCAGTTCAGCCCCCGCAGACGCTGATCGGCATAGTCCCGCAGATCGGATTCATGCGCGGCGACGTTATCCATGCCGATCTGCATCAACCAGTCCAGCGCGACGCCCATGCCGATGGTCTGCACGATACCGGGCGTGCCAGCCTCGAACTTCATCGGCGGGTCGTTATAGGTGACCTCGTCGCGGGTGACCTCGCGGATCATGTCGCCGCCCCCAAGGAAGGGGCGCATCTCGGCCTGACGGTCGCGGCGGACATAGATCGCGCCAGATCCCGACGGGCCATAGAGTTTATGCCCGGTGATCGGATAGAAATCCGCACCGATATCCTGCACGTCCACGGCCATATGAACCGCGCCCTGCGATCCATCGACCAGCACCGGCACACCCTTGGCGCGGGCGCCGGCGCAGATGGATTTCACATCGACAATCGTCCCTGTCACGTTGGAACACTGGGTCACTGCGACCAATTTTGTCCGCGGCCCAATGGCATCAATCACCGCCTGCGGGTCCAGATTGCCATCGGCATCCGGTTCGACCCATTTCAGCACCACACCCTGACGTTCGCGCAGGAAATGCCAAGGCACGATATTGGCGTGATGTTCCAGCACCGACAAAACGATTTCATCGCCCGCCTGCAGACGCGGCGCGGCCCAGGCGTAGGCGATCAGGTTGATCCCTTCGGTGGTGCCAGAGGTGAGGATGATTTCATCCTCATGCGCTGCATTGAGGAACTTGCGCACGGTATCGCGCACGCCTTCATACTTTTCAGTCGCAAGGTTAGAAAGAAAGTGTAACCCACGGTGAACATTAGAATATTCATCCGAGTAGGCCCGTGTGATGGCATCGATCACCACCTGCGGTTTCTGGGCCGAGGCGCCGTTGTCCAGATAGACCAGCGGCTTGCCATTGACCTGCCGCGACAGGATCGGAAACTGCGCCCGGATGGCGTTTACATCATACATATCAAGCCCCCTTTTCGGCCTCGACCAGTGACAGGACCCAGATCACGGCAAAGGCCAGACCCCAGATCCCCCCGACAAGATGCGTCCCAGCAACCTGACCGTTAAAGCCGGACAATAGTCCATAGAGCAGCGCCGCAGGCGCCGTCGCCAGCAGCGACCAGAACAGGGCCAGACGCGCGGAATAGAAGCTGCCCTTGCCACCGATCAGCTTGGCGATCAGATGGCTCAGCCCCGCAACGGCATAAAACAGCAGCGGCCAGATGAAAATCCAGCCCAGCAAGGCGTAGGACATCAACTGGGTCAGTTCTTCGCCAGTTTCATGCGCCTGACGGGCCAGAGATGGCCACTGGGACAGGAAAATCAGGAAACAGGCGCCCATCAGGAAAGCCAGCGCCCGGTCTTCGCGCTGTCCCATGGCCAAGAGCTTGGCCATCACCGCACGCGGCTGACGCCACGCGCGGATCATATCGCGGCTGACGCTCATCCCCGGTGCCGTTCCAGCCACTGGGCCAAACGGTCGCGGACCTCTTCGGCCAGACCTTCGTCGTCGATTTCGGCGACTGCTTCGGCGAGGAACGACAGCGTCAGCATGTTCTGTGCCTCGGCCTTGGGCACGCCGCGCGAGCGCAGATAATAGAGCGCGGTTTCATCCATCGCACCGCAGGTCGAGCCGTGCGAACAGGCCACGTCATCGGCATAGATTTCCAGTTCCGGTTTGGCGAGGAAGTTGCTGTCATCATCCAGCAACAGCCCCTGCGAAATCTGGTAACCGTCGGTTTTCTGCGCGCCTTCCTTGACGAGAATCTTGCCCTGAAACACCCCGGTTGCACCGTTGCGCAGCACCTTTTTGAACACCTGACGGCTCTCGCAGCGTTCGGCGTCATGGGTGATGAACACGGTGTCATCGTGATGGAAATCGCGGCCATCGCCCATACAGGCCCCCGCCACATGGGCAAAGGAATCGTCGCCCGTCAGTTCCAGCACGACCTCGTTGCGGGTCAGAACGCCATTGGCGGTCATCGTGAACGATTTAAAGGTCGATCCAGCACCCAGACGCCCGAACAGCCCCGTCACCGCACGGCGTTCATGGTCGCGCCCCTGCGCGCGGATGTGATGGAACGTCGCGCCATCGGCCACGTCAACCTCCATCACCTTGTTAAAGCGGGCCGCAGCAGGACCGTTTTCCAGAACGGTGACTTCGGCGCCAGCGTCCAGCTTGACCAGATGGTGCAACGTCGCGTCCGAGGTCTCTTGGCGGTGCAGGTAGGTGATGTGGATCGGCTTGGACACTTTGCCGGTGACGCGGATTACCAGACCATCGGACGCAAAGGCAGTGTTCATCGCCGCAAACGGACGTTCGACCGAGGTCTGGCTCTTGGCTTCGAGAACGCCGAACAGGTCCTTGGCCCAGTGGAGGTCTTTGGCCGTGGCATCGGCCAAGCGCTCGATCTCGATACCGCCCAGAGCCAGATCGTCCGAGGCCTCCGCATCGAAAACGCCATCGACGAACAGGACGTGCAGGCGGTCAACCTTGCCAAAGATCACGTCTTCTTGCGGGTCGAACACCGATGCCCGCGGCGTCTCTACCGCAACCAGCGTTTCGGGGTTGGTATAGCGCCAATATTCGTCGCGGCGCACCGGCAGACCCATCGCAGCCACACGCGTCAGGGCATCCTGACGGGCCGCCGTGGCCCAAGCCGCACCAGCCGGAACCGACAGCGCCGCCAGACGTGCGGTCGTTGCATCCGCCTTGAGCTTTGGCAGAGCCATTACTTCACCTCCGCCAAGAGATCGGCATAGCCATTCTGTTCAACCTCGAGCGCCAGTTCCGGCCCGCCGGTCTTGATGATCCGGCCATTGGCCATGATATGCACCACGTCCGGTTTGATGTGGTCCAGCAGACGCTGGTAGTGGGTGATCACGAGGAACGAGCGACCCTCGGAGCGCAGCGCGTTCACCCCGTCCGACACCAGCTTCATCGCGTCAACGTCGAGACCCGAATCCGTCTCATCAAGGATGCACATCTTGGGCTCGAGCATCGCCATTTGCAGGATTTCGTTCCGCTTTTTCTCACCGCCCGAAAAACCGACGTTCACCGGACGCTTGAGCATATCGGCGTCGATTTTCAGGGTCTTGGCCTTTTCCCGCACAACCTTGAGAAAATCTGCCGCCGACAGTTCCTCTTCGCCGCGTGCCTTGCGCTGGGCATTCACCGCCGTGCGCAAGAAGGTCATGTTGCCAACGCCCGGAATTTCCACCGGATACTGGAACGCGAGGAACAGACCGGCGGCGGCGCGCTCTTCGGGCTCCATCGCCAAGAGGTCTACTCCGTCCAGAGTGGCCGAGCCTTCGGTGACCTCATAGCCTTCGCGGCCCGACAGCACATAGGACATCGTCGATTTGCCCGACCCGTTCGGCCCCATGATCGCATGGACGGTGCCCGGTTCGATGGTCAGGTCTACGCCCTTGAGGATCTGCTTGTCCTCTTCTTCAAGTTTGACGTGTAGGTTCTTGATTTGCAGCATATTTAGTCTCCTCACGCCGTCGTATCGGCGCTGTTATTCTGTCCGTCTGTTTCGTCGTTGTTTGGTGTTGGCGCCTCGCCGCGCAGGTCTGGCGGCAGGCGGTCGATATAGCGTTTGGCCAGCGTTTCCGGCACGATGCCGCGTCTGGCCAGATGGGTCAGGCAGGCCGCGACCAGATCGGGGCTGTGGAACACCGCATCGGCAGCATAGGCAAGGATGGTCAGTTGTTCGGTGCTGACGGTATCGGGGGCTTCGAGATTGCGAATATAGACCGCGTCACCATCCAGCAATTGCGAGGCCAAGGGCCCCGACTGCAGCCGCTTGCGCTGCGCACTGCCCAAGGTCACCGATTTCATCGACACGAACTTGTGCAGGACAAACCCCTGTGACCGCAGTTCGCGATCCACATCGGCCCAGACCGGTTCGCCCTCGTACATCTGATAGAAACGCACTTCGGGGATGACGACGACCGCCTGCTTTAGCCGCTCTTGCGCGCCTTGCAGGATGTCAAACTCGGCCCCTTGGGCATCCATTTTCAGGATGTCGATGGCCGGAAAATCCGCGACCTGATCCAAGGCTACGAGGTCCAGTTCAACCTCGCGAATATCGCGCTTGGTCCAAAACCCTTTGCCCAGATAGTCTGCCGCCGCCTGTTTGATCCGGTAAATCGACGACAGCGATCCGATCTGATGGATGAAAAAGCTGGACCGACCGGGTTTGCCGACGGCAGCCTGAAAATACCGCCGACTGTCGTCGGATTTCTGCTGAAGCTCGGCAAAAGCCTTTTCCTCGGGCTCAAAGCCGGAGAGTTCCGCCATCCCTTCTTTCAGCAGGCGCTGATAGGGCGCGGGCGAACGCATATCGCGCGCGCCAATGTCGCATATCTGGATTTTGCGATCCAGCGGCAGGTGACGGGCCAGAAACCGCAATCGGCCCGGCTGTCCCTGCTGAAGTTTTGCGACCACGTTGTCCATCAGTCCAGCGAAACCGCCGTGCCAGAGGCCGAAACCATCAGCATCTGACCGATAACCTCGTAGTCGAGATCTACCCCGACCACCGCATCCGCGCCGAGTTCGCGCGCACGGTCCTGCATTTCGCGCAGCGCCGTTTCGCGGGCATCGGCCAGCTTGGCCTCGTAGGCACCGGACCGCCCCCCGATCACATCGGTGATCTGCGCGAAAATATCCCGCACGATATTGGCGCCCATGATCGCCTCGCCGGTGACGATCCCGTTGTACCGGACGACACGGCGCCCCTCGATCCCGTTGGTGGTGGTGACGATCATCCGACCGATCCTTCCAGCGAAATGGCGACCAATTGCTGGGCTTCCATCGCGAATTCCATCGGCAGCGCCTGCAGCACTTCCTTGCAGAACCCGTTAACCACCAGCGCGACGGCCTCCTCTTCGTCCATGCCGCGCGACCGGCAATAGAACAGCTGATCGTCATCGACCTTCGAGGTGGTCGCCTCGTGCTCCACGCGGGACGAGTTGTTCCTGACCTCGATGTACGGCACCGTATGCGCCCCGCACTGCGATCCGATCAAGAGCGAGTCGCACTGGGTATAGTTCCGGCTGTTCTTGGCCTTGGGGTGCATCGACACCAAGCCGCGATAGGTGTTCTGCGCCTTGCCGGCGCTAATGCCCTTGGACACGATCCGGCTCTTGGTATTCTTGCCAAGGTGGACCATCTTCGTGCCGGTATCGGCCTGCTGCATGTTGTTGGCGATGGCGATCGAATAGAATTCGCCCTGGCTCTCATTGCCGCGCAGAATACAGGACGGGTATTTCCACGTCACAGCGGACCCGGTTTCCACCTGCGTCCACATCACCTTGGCCCGATCCCCGCGGCAATCGGCCCGCTTGGTGACAAAGTTATAGATCCCGCCCTTGCCGTTCTCGTCACCGGGGAACCAGTTCTGCACGGTCGAATATTTGACCTCTGCATCTTCCTCGATCACGATCTCGACCACGGCAGCGTGAAGCTGGGCGATGTCGCGTTTCGGCGCGGTACATCCCTCCAGATAGGACACATACGCGCCCTTGTCGCAGATGATCAGCGTGCGCTCGAACTGGCCGGTATTTTCGGCATTGATCCGGAAATAGGTCGACAGTTCCATCGGGCAGCGGGTGTTCGGCGGGATGTAGACAAAGGACCCGTCCGAAAACACGGCGCTATTCAGCGTCGCATAGAAATTGTCCGTCACCGGCACGACCGAGCCGAGGTATTTCTTGACCAGTTCGGGATGCTCGCGGATCGCCTCGGAGATCGAGCAGAAGATCACCCCGGCCTTTTCCAGATCCTTCTTGAACGTGGTCCCGACAGAAACCGAGTCGAACACCGCATCCACCGCAACCTTGCGCTCTTCGTCGGGGGCCTCTACCCCCGCCAGCAGCGCCTGTTCTTTCAGCGGGATGCCCAGCTTGGCATAGGTCGCCAGCAATTTGGGGTCGACCTCGTCCAGCGACTTGGGCTTTTCCGACATGGATTTGGGGCGGGCATAGTAATACTGATCCTGAAAATCGATCTCGGGATAGTTGACCATCGCCCACTTCGGCTCTTGCATGGTTTTCCAGCGCTCGAAGGCCGCCAGTCGCCACTCCAGCATCCATTCCGGCTCGCCGTTCTTTTCCGAAATCAGACGAACGATGTCCTCGTTCAGCCCTTTGGGGGCATATTCCGTTTCGATCTCGGTTTCCCAACCGTATTTGTATTTGCCCGAAAGCTTGGCAACCGCATCGACCGTTTCCTGATCAACGCCGTCTTTCACTTCCATCTGGTCCAGTGCAGCCATGGCCCACTCCTTTGTTATGCGGCGCGTGCCCGCATTTTCTTGTATCGATCGACCCAGGCGTCAGCGAACGCCATCACCTGAGCCTCGGTTGTGTCTAGTCCCAGCGAAACCCGGATCGCGCATCCGGCCTCCGCCTCGTCAAATCCCATCGCGCGCAAGACCTTGCTGGCCTTGACCTTGCCGCTCGAACAGGCCGAGCCTGCGGAAATCGCAAAGCCCGCCAGATCCATCGCCATCACCTGCGTCTCCCCCTTCCAGCCGGGGGTGATCAGGCAGGTGGTATTCGGCAACCGATCGGCTTGCGCACCGGCAATGACCGCTTCGGGTGCCGCTTCGGTCAAACGCGCTTCCAGCAGGTCGCGCAGCCGTGCCACCTCGTCCCAACGGCCCGCCGCCAGATCGCGTTGCGCGGCCTCTGCCGCCGCCGCGAAACCGGCGATAGCAATCAAATTCTCTGTTCCCGCACGGCGACCCATTTCCTGACCGCCACCGCGCAATTGCGCCGCCAGATCATGCCCCTGCGGAATGATCAAGGCCCCGACACCTTTGGGACCGCCCAGCTTATGCGCCGAGCACAGCACCATATGGGTGCCCGACCAGCTGTAGGCAAACGCCACCTTGCCGAAACCCTGCGTAATGTCGCTGACCGCCAGCCCCGCTGGCAAATCCTGCATCACCCCGGTCTCCGAATTCGCCAGTTGCAGGGCGGTCTGCCCCGCCACATCGACCGAAACCCGCCCCGAGCTATCGACCGGCAAACTGGCGTCGATCCAGCTGCCAACCGCATCATGTTCGACCGCCGCCCCGACCAGCCCGCGCCCCGCGCAGGCCAGGGCCGCCGCCTCGGTCGCCCCGGACACGAAGACGATATCCGCATTGCCTGCGCCCAAGGCATCGGCAATCTTCCGGCGCGACGCCTCCAGCAAACCTTTGGCCGCCCGCCCCTCGGAATGCACGGAACTGGGGTTGCCACACAGGTCCATCGCCGCCAGCATCGCGTCACGCGCCTCGGCCCGCAGCGGCGTCGTGGCGTTATGATCCAGATAGATCCGGCTCATATCACTCCTGCTTTCATCTTTCCCCAAATACCTCCGGGGAGTCCGCCACAGGCGGACGGGGGCAGCGCCCCCCCTTGGCATCGGCCATGTATGGGCCTGCGCAGGATCACTCGTCCACGACCTCGAACAGCGCCGGCACCGCCGGACAGGGGGCCAGACCATTGCCGATCACATCCGACAGCCGCGACTGGTGCAGAAACACATAGACATGTGCCGACAGGCTCTCCCACAGGCGGTTAGTCAGGGACTGCGCCCGCGTTCCCGATTGCCCGCCAGAGGCACCCGCGCCCTTGTGCATCGCACTCACCGTCTCATCCACCGCCGCCAATATCTCGGCGACCCGAATGTCCGAGGGCGATTTCGCCAGCTTGTACCCGCCACCCGGTCCCCGGACCGACTCGACCAGACCGTCGCGGCGCAATTTGACAAACAACTGTTCCAGATAGGGCAGCGATATATCCTGACGTTTGGATATTTCCGCGAGGGTCACCAGCGATCCCGAGGGCTGCAACGCCAAATCGGCCAATGCAACAACGGCATAGCGTCCTTTGGTGCTCAGTTTCATGTGCCCTCCGATAGCCGATACCTTGGCCAAGATGATTGACGTAACGGGCGCGGGTGATTAACTCCGAACTGCCCGCTGGTCGGAAATCTCCGACCGGTTTAGAATCCTTCTAAGGTGTCCGATAAATTTCGTCAAGAAATCCGGCACCACAACTGCAAGGGACAAGAATGCCCGAAGTCATATTCCCCGGCCCCGAAGGCCGGCTTGAAGGCCGCTACCACCCGCAAAAGGACCGTGACGCGCCGATCGCCATCATCCTGCACCCGCACCCGCAGTTTGGTGGCACGATGAACAACCGTGTCGTCTATAACCTGCATTACACGTTCCATAACCTCGGGTTCACCGTGCTGCGGTTCAACTTCCGCGGTGTGGGCCGTAGCCAGGGCGAATACGACCAGGGCGTGGGCGAATTGTCGGATGCCGCCTCGGCACTCGATTATTTGCAGTCGATGAACACCGGCGCGAAACATTGCTGGGTCGCAGGTTTTTCCTTTGGCGCATGGATCGGCATGCAACTGCTGATGCGCCGTCCGGAAATCACCGGCTTTATCTCGGTGGCGCCGCCCGCGAACATGTATGACTTCAGCTTCCTCGCGCCCTGCCCGGCCTCGGGTCTGGTGATCAACGGTAGTGCCGACCGCGTCGCGCCGCCCAATGATACCACGGCGCTGGTCAACAAACTGCACGACCAGAAGGGGATTACCATCACCCACGAGATCGTTCCCGGCGCCGGTCACTTTTTCGAGGACCCGCACATGGAAACGCTCAACACCACGGTCAAGGACTACGTGCGCCGTCGCCTGACGGAAAACACGAGATAACCATGGGTCTGGCCGAAGAACTGGCTCAGAAACTGGCCTTGGACACCATCGACGCCGCCGAAGAATTGGGGGACCCCAATCTGGTGGACGACGTGTCCAAGGTTCTCGGCGCGGCCTCGCAAACCACCCAAGAGGCGTTTATGACCGCCGTGCGGGTGATCCTGTCGGAAAAGCGCGCACGCAAATTCCTGCAGGACCGGGTCGCCAAGGCCCGTGCCTCTGGCGAGAAACGCGAACGCTTGGACATGTCGGGGCGCAAGATCCTGAACAGTGTCGATGAAAATGCCGGTGGTGGCGGTCACTGATGACCGCCCTCGCCGACACCCTGTCTGCCGCGCTGAACGACCGGCTGACCTTTCTGAACGAGGCGGACAAACTCAAGTCCATCAGCCGTGCGAACCTGATCATCTCGGGTCAGCGTCAGGAAAACTCTGCGGAACATAGCTGGCACCTGATGCTCTATGCCCTGGTGTTCGCGGATCATGCCGCAGCCGGGGTCGACGTCGATCGCGCCATTTCGATGCTGATGCTGCATGATCTGGTCGAGATTGAAGCGGGTGATCACCCGATCCATCTGGCGCACGACCCTGCCGCCATCGCAGAGGCCGAGCACCGCGCGGCTGACCGCCTCTTTGGCCTCTTGCCGACCGCGGACGCGCTGCGGTTCCATGCCCTGCGTGACGAGTTCGAGGCGGGCACCAGCGCCACTGCCGCCTTTGCCCGGCGGCTGGATATCGCGCAACCGATCCTGCAAACGCTGGCCTGCCCGTTGGCCCCCGATTGGCACCGTGACGTGGTGCGCGAGAACCTGACCACGGGCCGCGCTGTCAGGCTGTCCGCCGAGTGGCCAGAGATGCACGGTCACGGCTTGGCCCTCCTCGATGGGCAGCCCAGCCCTGCCAGCGACGATTTCCTTGCCCGAATAGCGTTTCTCTCCACCGCCTGCGGGCTGAAATCCGTGGACCGCGCCACCCGGCTTCACGACAACTCCCGTTGCGAGAACAGCGCCGAACATTGCTGGCACATCGCCCTGCATGCCGATCTGTTGGCGGACTATGCCTCCGCACCCGTCAACCGGGCCAAGGTCGTGCGCATGATGATCCTGCACGATCTGGTGGAAATTTGGGCGGGCGATACGCCGATCCACGGCACGGTGGACCACGCCGCGCAGGCCGCCGCCGAACAGGCCGCAGCAGACAGGCTGTTTGGCATGCTCCCGGCCCCGCTAGGCCACAGGTTCATGGCGCTCTGGCAAGAGTTCGAGGCCGCGCAGACCCCAGAGGCCATCTATGCCAAGGCAATCGACCGGACCTCGGCGCCGCTGGCGAATTTGGCGAACGGCGGCGGCAGCTGGGTCGATTACAGCGTCAGTTACGATCAGCTGGTCACGCGTGTCGGCACGCCCGTCCGTCGCGGAGCGCCTGCGGTTTGGGCAGAGTTGGACCGCCGAATTCGCGCCTATCCGTTTTTTGCCAATCGGTAAAACATCCCCCTTGCCCCCGATTTCGCCTTGCGGCAGATCAGCGCCATGACCGATCCAACCAAACACTCCCTTATCGAAGACGTCCAAGGCATCGGCTTTGGCACGCTGATGGCCTCGTTCAGCGTGCTGATCCTGTCCCATCTGGGCCTGATCACCGGCCAGACGGCGGGGCTGGCGATGTTGCTGTCCTATATGACCGGCTACAGCTTTGGCCTGATATTTTTCGTTGTGAATATCCCGTTCTATTGGCTGGGGTACAAACGCATCGGCCTGCGTTTCACGATTAAATCCTTTCTCGCGGTGGCAACCCTGTCCATCCTAGTCGGACTGTTGCCCCGCTATATTACCTTTGCCCAGGTCGATCCGATTGCCGGTGCGGTGATCTTTGGCTGCATCAGCGGCACCTCTTTGATCGCCCTGTTCCGCCACGGCGCCAGCCTCGGCGGGATCGGGGTCCTGGCACTTTACCTGCAGGACAAAACGGGATTTCGTGCCGGATGGACACAACTTCTGTTCGATCTCTGCCTATTTACGGTCGCTTTCTTCGTGCGCGATCCGATCACGGTGATCTACAGTATGCTCGGGTCTGTCGTGGTCAATCTGGTCATCGCCATCAATCACCGCAAAGACCGTTACATCGCTACCTGAGCGGACCATGCCAAAACATATCCTCGCCCTGATCGTCGCCATTTTTGCCGAAACCATCGCCACTTCGGCACTCAAGGCATCCGAACAATTCTCGAAACCGATCCCCACGCTGATCGTGGTTATCGGCTATGCGATTTCGTTCTACCTCTTGGCCTATACGGTCCGGTTCATGCCTGTCGGGATCGTTTATGCGATCTGGTCAGGCCTCGGCATCGTGCTGGTCACCATATTTGGTTGGCTCTGGTTCAAACAAACCCTAGATCTGCCCGCGGTGATCGGCCTGTCCCTGATCGTCGGCGGCATCATCGTGATCAACCTCTTTTCGAACGCGGGCCATCAAGGTTAGTCAAAGGGGCTAGATTTTTCTGCGATTGCATTGTATGGCGCGCCCAACTTCCCGAAAAAGGCTGCACCATGGACATTCGCAACATCGCGATTATCGCGCACGTTGACCACGGCAAAACGACGCTGGTTGACGAACTTCTCAAGCAATCCGGTGCTTTCCGTGAAAACCAGTCCGTGGCCGAACGCGCCATGGACAGCAACGACATCGAACGCGAACGCGGGATCACCATCCTTGCCAAGTGTACGTCCGTTGAATGGAAAGGCACCCGTATCAATATCGTCGACACCCCCGGCCACGCCGATTTCGGTGGTGAAGTCGAACGCATCCTGAGCATGGTCGACGGTGTTGTCCTGCTGGTTGACGCCGCCGAAGGCCCGATGCCGCAGACCAAATTCGTCACCTCCAAGGCCCTTGCCCTTGGCCTGCGTCCGATCGTCGTCCTGAACAAAGTGGACAAGCCGGACGCCGAACCGGACCGTGCACTGGACGAATGCTTCGATCTGTTCGCGAACCTCGGCGCCAACGACCAGCAGCTTGATTTCCCGCATCTTTACGCCTCTGGCCGTAACGGCTGGTGCGACAACGACCTCGACGGCCCGCGCAAGAACCTTGACGCGCTGTTCGAGCTGGTGGTCAAACACGTCGAAGCCCCCAAGCAGATCGAAAACGCCGACAAACCGTTCTCGATGATCGCGACGACGCTGGGCGCTGACCCGTTCATCGGCCGCATCCTGACCGGCCGTGTCGAAACCGGCACCCTGAAAACCGGCGACACGCTCAAGGCGCTGTCGCGCGACGGCGAAAAGATCGAACAGTTCCGCGTCAGCAAAATCCTCGCCTTCCGCGGCCTGTCGCAACAGCCCATCGACGAAGCCATCGCAGGCGACATCGTCTCGGTTGCCGGCATGACCGAAGCCACCGTGGCCGACACGCTCTGCGATACCTCGATCGACCTCCCGCTCTTCGCCCAGCCGATCGACCCGCCGACCATCTCGGTCCTGTTCGGCATCAACGATTCGCCTCTGGCAGGCCGTGACGGCAAGAAGGTGCAGTCGCGCGTTATCCGCGAACGCCTGATGAAAGAGGCCGAAACCAACGTCGCGATCAAGGTCGAAGACACCCCCGGCGGCGAAGCCTTTATCGTTTCCGGCCGCGGCGAACTCCAGATGGGCGTTCTGATCGAAAACATGCGCCGCGAAGGGTTCGAACTGTCGATTTCGCGTCCGCAGGTGATCTTCAAAACCGAAGGCGGCGTCCGGATGGAGCCCGTCGAAGAAGTCACCATCGACGTCGATGACGAATACACCGGCGCGGTCGTGGAAAAGATCACCGGCGTGCGCAAGGGGGACCTGGTGTCGATGAACCCCGGCGGCAACGGCAAGACCCGGATCATTGCCCATGTCCCGTCGCGCGGCCTGATCGGTTACCATGGTGAATTTCTGACCGACACCCGCGGCTCGGGCATCATGAACCGGATCTTCCACGGCTGGACCGAACACAAAGGCGCGATCCAGGGCCGCCGCCAGGGCGTTCTGGTCTCGATCGAAGACGGCACCGCAGTCGCCTATGCGCTGTGGAACCTCGAAGAGCGTGGCAAGATGTTCATCAACCCGCAGCAGCCGGTCTACCAGGGCATGATCATCGGCGAACACAGCCGTGATAACGACCTCGAAGTGAACCCGCTCAAGGGCAAGAAACTGACCAACGTCCGCGCCTCCGGCACCGACGAAGCCGTACGCCTGACCCCGCCGGTCCAAATGTCGCTCGAACAGGCGATTGCCTATATCGATGACGACGAACTGGTTGAAGTCACGCCGAACGCGGTCCGCCTGCGCAAGCGCTACCTCGATCCGCATGAACGCAAGCGGATGGCCAAAGCCTCCTAATGAATATGGGCCCTGCGGGGCCCAAATTGTTTTGGGGGCTCTGCCCCCGTCCGCCTTTGGCGGCCTCCCCCGGGATATTTTTGGCACAAAGGAAAAAGGGCGCCGCGATCCAGACGCAGCGCCCCCATTTCATCTTTCCCCAAATACCTCTGCCGGAGGCATCAGGATTTGGGACAAATCCTGATCAAACCAGTCCAAGTTTCTTTTTGCGGGCTTCGCTCAACCGCGCAAAATCATCGCCAGCATGATAGGAAGACCGCGTGAGCGGTGTTGCAGAGACCATCAGAAAACCTTTGCCATAGGCCGATTTCTCGTAGGCTTTGAAATCATCTGGCGTGATGAAATCGGCAACCGCATGATGTTTCGGTGTCGGCTGAAGGTACTGACCGATCGTCAAGAAATCCACATCCGCAGCGCGCATATCGTCCATCACCTGAAGCACCGCGGGCCGCGTTTCGCCAAGGCCGACCATAATCCCGGATTTGGTAAACATCGCGGGGTCCAGTTCCTTGACGCGCTGCAGCAGGCGCAGGGAGTGGAAATACCGGGCGCCCGGACGCACCTCGTGGTACAGGCCGGGGACGGTTTCCAGATTATGATTGAACACATCCGGGCGCGCGGCGACGACCGTTTCCAGCGCGACGGGGCCGCATTTCAAAAAGTCCGGCGTCAGGACTTCGATCGTGGTTCCGGGGCTACGGTGACGCACTGCGCGGATCGTTTGCGCAAAATGTTCGGCCCCGCCGTCGTCCAGATCATCGCGGTCGACCGACGTGATCACCACGTGTTTAAGGCCGAGCTTTTGTACGGCATCGGCAACCCGGCCCGGTTCGAACACATCAAGGGCGTTGGGTTTGCCGGTTGCAACATTGCAGAACGTGCAGCCACGGGTACAGATCTCGCCCATGATCATCATCGTGGCGTGACCCTGGCTCCAGCATTCGCCTGCGTTGGGACAGGCGGCCTCTTCACAGACGGTCGCCAGCTTGTGCTCACGCATGATACGATGGGTTTCGCGGTAGCCCTCCGACGTCGGCGCCTTGACACGGATCCAGGAGGGCTTCTTGGGTTGGGCATTGTCGGGGCGATGTGCCTTTTCGGGGTGGCGTTGACCTGGAATTTTCAAATCGCGCATCACGGGCTCCTCCACGGCGGATGGGTAACAAATAGGCGTTCCTGGCGGATTTGGCAACGAATGGCAGCTATGCGTTCGAAATGCTGCGTGGCAGCATTGATGGTTGTCTGGAATCGTTCTAATCAATGCCCGAGCCTATTGGGCGCCAAGAACAGGAGATCGACATGAAAGTTGGTTACAAACTACCGGACGTAACCTTTAAGACCCGCGTGCGCGACGAATCCATCGGGGGATCGAACCCCTACCGTTGGCAGGACGTGACGACGGCCGACTATTTCGGCGGCAAGCGCGTCGTTCTATTCTCTTTGCCGGGGGCCTTTACCCCGACCTGTTCGACCTATCAGTTGCCGGGATTCGAGAACGGCTTTGCCGATTTTCAAGCCCTTGGCGTTGATGACATTTACTGCATGTCGGTCAACGACGCCTTTGTGATGAACCAGTGGGCCAAGGCGCAGAACCTGTCGAACGTCAAAGTCATCCCCGACGGGTCGGGCGAATTCACCCGTCGCATGGGCATGCTGGTGCGCAAGGATAACCTCGGGTTCGGCCTGCGGTCGTGGCGCTATGCCGCCGTGGTTAAGGACGGCGTGATTGAAGCCTGGTTCGAAGAACCCGGCCTGTCGGATAACCATGGCGAGGACCCATATGGCGTCTCTTCGCCCGAGACCGTTCTGGCCTGGCTCAAGGATGATGCCGCCAGCAAAGCAGCCTAAGTCGATACTATCCAAAAAGAGCGATCCAGATTTGGGTCGCTCTTTTCCTTTAGCGAAATATTAAGAGTGCGGCTCTAAGAGTTCCTTGATCGCGGCAACAAGGCGTTGGAACGAATGATTGGGAGCGCTAGAGGCGAGGTGTTTTTCCGGCTGGCGGCTGTACTGGGCGCCTTGATCCGGCTTATCCGATTTTCGGGGCCAGGCTGCCTTGATCGGCATAGTGGCGTTTCAGACGCTGCAGGCCAATCCTCAGCACAATTTTTCCAGAGCGGGCCGCCCACCCCATATTACGCTCGGCGGTCTCCAACCCTTCGAGCAGGCAACAGCAGCGCAGGACCACATCTCCCAGACCGGGCCCCAGATCGACCAATGCGGCCGCCACGCGCTGACGCGCCGCCTGGGATGCCCCCTTGGCGGATATGGCAACCGCGCAATGCCCGCCCATGACCGCCTGCCAATCGGGCATAGGGCCGCCCGACATCGAGGACAGTTCAAAATCCTCGCGCAACCGTTCACCGGCATTGACCAGATCGCGCGATAGGAACAGTTGCCCGTCCTTGTCGCGGCGGCGGGCCAAGGCGGCCAGCGGGCTTTCAGCGGCTTGTGTGCGAAAACACCGACCCGCCTCGTCGTCCGGTTCGGCAAGTCGCGCGGCCCCGGCAAAATCGCTCGCAGCTTCGCCAAACCCCTGGGCCCGATTTTCCGATTTGGCCATCAACTGCTTGAGCGCACTGCGCCCGAGAGCGGTCAAATGATACCGGGCAATGCGCGCCTCTGTATCATTACATGAAATCCAGTCCCTGAGCGCGAGGGCCTGCGCGATTTCCCGCTCGGTCACGGCCGTGCGTTGGGTGGCCCCATCGGGGGTATCCCGCACGACGACGGCCATTTCCATATCGCGGGCCACGGCAAGGACGGCACCGGTTTCGCTCAGTCGGCGCAAGACCCGCAGCGCCTCGCGTTCGATACGGGCCACTGACAGATCGGGATCAGGGGGAAAGACGACGGCACGGTTGGACCGGGCGGAAACATTCGACTGCATGGCATCTTGTTCCTTGCAAAGGGCAAAATGGCTGGGGGCGAACTGCTGCGACAAACGGCGCAGCGCATCATCGACCAGCGGATCGTCTCTGCGATTTTCGTACCGACGCACCTGCCGCAGGATAGTCGAGGCATGGCAATCTCGGGCACGGGCAATCGCGCGAATGGACATACCGTCTTCGGTATGAGCCAGATAGGTTCGGGCAGCTTCGGGGACCCAGCCGGGCAAGCGGGTATCAATCGCTAAAGTTTGGGCGGTCTTCATGGAATCCCCAGTGCTGCATCCTTTTGACAGTTCAGAACCTCTGCAATGCCGCAACCTATTCGTGTGAAGGTTACTCAAAAGTTAAGGCAGAACCTGAACAACATCATTGTTTCCAATTGATAAATTTTCGTAGAGCCAGCGTTCGTATCCTGCCCCGATGACGCAACACACCATAGGGTTGTGCGAGACTCACCCCATCCGAAACCGATGGAGGTCAAAATGTTCGATATTCTGGGAATGGTTGCTGCGCTTCGCCGCCCGATGCTCTTGGTCCGGTCTGCCAGATTTGGCGTCGATGACTATCGGCGCACCCATCACTTGCAACGGATTCTGAAATCCGCCGCCCTGCCGCGCCCCGGAGAGGCTCTGGTCAAGTTGATGGAGATCGAGGCAGATCTGAATCGGCTACGCCTGGATGAGCGCGCCGAATATTCTTTCGCGCGGCATATCGACGTTCTGATCGCCATAATGGGCGAGGCGCGGCTGCTGAAATCAACAACCGCGCCCCGTCTGGTCTAATTCGCGATGACCTTAGCTAAAGCTGTCGGGCATCGAGGCCTTTTTCTTGGTGATGTATTCACGCAGCGCCATCTCTTTGGCCGGGTCGAGAACCGGCTGCTGATACTGCTCGAGCAGTCGATCAACGCGCGACGAGGCGAGCTGACGGGTGTCGCGGGCGCCCTCTTCATCCCATGTTTCAAAGGGTTTGTAGTCGAACAGATCGGACCGCCAGAACGCGGTCTTGAAGTTGGCTTGGGTGTGGTCGCAACCGAGGAAGTGACCGCCCGGGCCGACTTGGCGGATGGCGTCCATCGCCTGACCATTGGCAGACATGTCGATGCCCTTGGCCAGACCATGCAGCGCGCCCAACTGGTCCGCGTCCATGACAAATTTTTCAAAGTCGGCAACCAGACCGCCTTCGAGCCAGCCACAGGCGTGAAGCATAAAGTTCACGCCCGCCATCAGACCCATATTGAGCGAGTTGGCCGATTCGTAGGCCGCCTGCGCATCGGGCAATTTCGAGCCGCAGAAGCCGCCAGCCGAGCGGTACGGCAGGTTCATCCGACGCGCCAACTGGCCAACCCCGTAGGTGATCATCGCGGCCTCGGGGGTGCCAAAGGTCGGCGCGCCCGAGTTCATGTCGATCGAGGTCACAAAGGCCCCCATGATCACCGGCGCCCCTTTGCGAATCAACTGGCTGTAGGCCACGCCCACCAGACATTCCGCCAGAACCTGCGTCAGCGTGCCGGCCACCGTCACCGGCGCCATCGCGCCGCCGAC
Organism: uncultured Paracoccaceae bacterium; assembly: GCA_937864535.1. Classification (GTDB taxonomy): domain Bacteria; phylum Pseudomonadota; class Alphaproteobacteria; order Rhodobacterales; family Rhodobacteraceae; genus Marivivens. The sequence continues at coordinate 76,900 of CALMJS010000017.1, read as the reverse complement.
GATAAATGGCGAAATGATCGCGGCCTGATTGTTGCGGGCATAAACCTCTAGGGCACCCATCATGATGCTGTCGAATGTCAGCGGCGAGTTGATGTTGATCAGCGAGGTCATCACGGTGTTCTGCTGGACGAACTCTTCGCCGAACAGGATGCTGCACATATCGACCGAATCCTGCGCACGGCTTGGCTCGGTCACAGAGCCCATGAACGGTTTGTCGCTCAGGGTCATATGCGCCATCAGCATATCGAGGTGACGCTTGTTCACCGGGATATCGGTGGGTTCGCACACCGTGCCGCCCGAGTGGTGCAGCCACTTGGACATGTAGGCCAGCTTCACGAACTTTTCGAAATCGGCCATCGTCGCATAGCGGCGGCCACCGGCATCACGCACAAATGGCGGACCATAGACGGGCGCCAGCACCAGATTGCGGCCACCGATCACCACATTGCGGGCCGGATTGCGGGCATGCTGGACATAGGACGACGGTGCCGTCGCACAGAGCGAACGGGCCAGCCCCTTGGGCAGACGCACGCGGTCGCCCTGAACATCCGCGCCGACCGACTTCCACAGCTCCAGAGCCGCCGGGTTTTCCGGGAAATTGACGCCTATCTCTTGCAGAATGGTTTCTGCGTTGGCTTCGATGATTTCCAAGGCCTCGTCGTTCAGCACTTCGAGGTTAGGAATGTTGCGTTCGATGTATTTGGCAGTTTCAAAGCTGACTGCACTGCGTTCTGCCCGGCGGGCTGCGCCGCCGCCGCCACGCGCCCGACGGCCACCTGCTTCTGCAACATCCGACATGATTTCGACCTCCGAAAAGTGTTTGAGCCCTAGATAGCTTGCCCCTGATCCGTCAAATGCCGATTTTGCGCCCTTTGCGGGGCGAAAGCGACATTTACACCAATCGCCCCCCTGATAACGCCCTTGCGTAACGGCGGGCGCGGCCCTATTGCGCTGGCATGACCCAGCATCAACGCCTCCTCATCATCGACTTTGGGTCCCAGGTGACGCAGCTGATCGCGCGGCGCCTGCGGGAGCTCAATGTTTTTTGCGAAATCCGCCCCTACCAAACGGTTACAGAGGCTACCATCCAAGAGATGGCGCCCAAGGCCGTGATTTTGTCGGGCGGTCCTGACAGCGTGACGCGCGAGGGTAGCCCCCGCGCGCCGCAGGCCCTGTTCGACATGGGCCTCCCGATTTTCGGCATTTGTTATGGCCAGCAGGTCATGATGGAACAGCTCGGCGGTAAGGTCGAAGCGGGCCACCATGCAGAATATGGCCGCGCCTATGTGTCCCCCGCCGATGGCCACACCAAAGACAGCATCTTCGCTGGCCTGTTCGAGGCTGGCAATGAACAGGTCTGGATGTCGCACGGCGACCGCGTGACCCAGCTCGCCCCCGGGTTCGAAGTGATCGGCGTCTCGCCGAACGCGCCCTTGGCGATGGTCGCGGACGAAGCGCGCAAATTCTACGCAGTGCAGTTCCACCCCGAAGTGCACCACACCCCGAACGGCGCCAAAATGCTGGAAAACTTTGTCAAAATGGCAGGGTTTACCGGCGACTGGACTATGGCGTCCTACAAGGACGAAGCGATCCGCATCATCCGCGAACAGGTCGGTGACAAAAAGGTCATCTGTGGCCTGTCCGGCGGCGTCGATAGCTCGGTCGCGGCGGTTCTGATCCACGAAGCCATCGGCGATCAGCTGACCTGCGTGTTTGTCGACCACGGCCTGCTGCGTCTGAACGAGGCCGAAGAGGTCGTCACGATGTTCCGTGACACCTACAAGATCCCGCTGATCCATGCGGACGAGGCCGATCTGTTCCTTGGCGAACTCGAAGGCGTGTCCGACCCCGAGGTCAAGCGCAAGACCATTGGCCGTCTGTTCATCGACGTGTTCCAGAAATACGCCAACGGCATCGAAGGTGCCGAATTCCTGGCGCAGGGCACGCTCTATCCGGATGTGATCGAATCGGTTTCCTTTACCGGCGGCCCCTCGGTCACGATCAAATCGCACCACAATGTGGGCGGTCTACCGGAAAAGATGGGTCTGAAACTGGTCGAACCGCTGCGCGAGTTGTTCAAGGACGAAGTACGCGCACTTGGCCGCGAACTCGGCCTGCCGGACAAATTCATCGGCCGCCACCCCTTCCCGGGGCCGGGGCTGGCGATCCGCTGTCCGGGCGAGATTACCCGCGAAAAGCTGGACATCCTGCGCAAGGCAGACGCCGTCTACATCGACCAGATCCGCAAACACGGGCTGTATGATGAAATCTGGCAGGCCTTTGCCGCGATCCTGCCGATGCGGACCGTGGGCGTGATGGGCGACGGGCGGACCTATGATTACGCTCTGGCGATCCGCGCTGTGACCTCGGTCGACGGGATGACGGCGGATACATATCCGTTCACCCACGAATTCCTTGGCGAAACGATGACCCGTATCATCAACGAGGTCAAAGGCGTGAACCGCGTGTTCTACGATCTGACGTCGAAACCGCCGGGAACCATCGAACTGGAATAAAAACATCGGATAAGCCATTGGTTTCATTGCCAATGGCTTATTTTTTTGCCTCATGCACAGTGGGCTGTGCGATCACTCGGTTGTGATCCGTTTGACAAGCCCTGTGCAAAAGGCTCCTCTCTGCGCCAAGAGGAGCCCATATGAAAATTGAACTGACCGGCCACATCGATGTGCCGATGGAGAGATTGGCGTCGGTTGAGCCCGCTTTGGCGGTGCACATCGACCTGACCCGCGCCGAAGCGGGATGTCTGCGGTTCGACATCGATCCAGACCCAGCAACCCCCGGACGTTTCTTTGTGGCGGAACTGTTCGACAGTCGGGCCGCCTTTGATGCGCACCAAGAGCGGGTGCGCACGTCGGACTGGGGCGCGATTACCGCAGGCTTTGTCCGCAGCTACCAGATCAGGCAGGTGGACTAGGATGACGGCAACCCTGCGCGCGGCGCTTTGGATGATTGGCGCGATCACCAGTTTCAGTTCGATGGCGATTGCCGGGCGGAATTTATCCGGCCAGCTCGATACCTTTGAAATCATGACCTTTCGCAGCATTCTGGGGATCGTGATCGTCGTTTCGGTAGCGCGGGCCACAGGGCATCTGGGCGATATTCGCCGCGATCATCTGGGGCTGCATTTCATCCGCAACCTATCGCATTTCACAGGCCAGAACCTGTGGTTCTATGCCGTTGGCCTGATCCCGTTTGCCCAAGTGTTCGCGATGGAGTTTACCGCGCCGATCTGGGTGATCCTGCTCTCGCCGCTCTTGCTGGGTGAAAAGATGCGCCGTGTCGGGGTGCTGTCGGGCCTGCTGGGCTTTGTCGGGATTTTGATCGTCACCCGGCCTAGCCCTGAAACATTGTCGCCGCCCTTGGTCATGGCCGGAATCGCGGCGATTGGCTTTGCCCTCTCGGCAATTTTCACGCGGAAACTGACCCGCGACACGCAGATCACCGGCATTCTGTTCTGGCTGACGGTCATGCAGGCGGTGATGGGCCTCGTACTGGGGCTCAAGGACGGGCATATGACCCTGCCGAACATGGCGACCGCGCCTTGGCTGGTGCTGGTGTCCTGCGCGGGGCTGTTTGCGCATTTCTGCCTGACGACCGCTCTCAAACTGGCGCCGGCCAGCATCGTCATGCCGATTGATTTCGCCCGCCTGCCGCTGATTGCCCTGATCGGCATGGCCTTCTTTGACGAAGCCCTTGATCCCTATGTTCTTCTGGGTGCGGCAGTGATCTTTTTTGCCAATTGGATCAACATCCGATCTGTGTCAAAGTCGCGTTTATGACGCTGGGTTACGAGGTCGGCATGACGCCGCGTAAAGAATTGACGTAAAAGTCAACGTCTCGCTACCTTTGGTTTACGGGAAGATGAGCCCGCAGGGGGCCATCACGAGGAAAATCATGAAAAAGTTTACGAGCGCAGGCGCTATTCTGCTCGCCAGCACCGCAATGGCCCATGAGGGGGATTGGATCGTTCCGGACAGGGCGTCGGGGCGATTTTCGAAAAAGGCCAGTATTTCGAACTGTCCTATGGTCTGGCGATGCCCAGCGTATCCGGTGTCGGCATCGATAACGCCGCTACGCCGACCACAACCAGCGCCGCGACCGGCAACGTCGCCCCCGATTACGCCAGCCTCGGCTTTGCGCTGAAGATGGACGTGAACGACAAGGTGTCCTTGGCGATCATCATGGATGAACCCTTTGGCGCAGAGGTCGATTACAGCACTGCGGGCTATGTCCTGAACGGTGCGGGCGCGACGGTGGAAACCAGCGGCATCACGGTTCTGGCGAAATACCAGTTGAACGAAAATATGTCGGTCTATGCCGGTCCGCGGATGATCAGCGCCTCGGGCGAATACAACCGCGCCGTCGCCGGTCAGGCAACCGCCGGATATTCCGCCACCTACGACAGCGGCAGCGACACCGGTTACGTTGTCGGTGCTGCCTATGAAATCCCGTCGATCGCCCTGCGCGCCGCGCTGACCTATTCGTCGGAAACCAATTTTACCCTCGATGGCACCCGCACTTCGGCCGTGGTCGGTGCTGGCACGACCACCCTGACCGCGACCATGCCGCAGTCGGTGAACCTCGATTTCCAGACCGGGATCGCGGCGGACACCCTGCTGATGGCTTCGGTGCGTTGGGCCGACTGGTCCGAAGGCACGCTGGACGATTCGTTCCTCGGCACCGCGTTTGGTGGCGGCGATGCGAACCTCGCCGACTTTAACAACACCGACACCTATACCTACAGCCTCGGCGTGGCCCGTCGGTTCAACGAGAAATTCGCAGGCGTATTCAGCGTCGGCTATGAGGCGGCACAGGGCGGCACCGCTAGCAACCTGTCGCCGACTGATGGCTACACCAGCTATTCGCTGGGCGGCGTCTATAACGTGACCGAACAGGTCAAGGTTTCGGGCGGTATCCGCTATGTGGACCTTGGCGATGCCACCACCGAAGGCGTCGGCGGCCGGTTCTCTGGCAACAGCGCGACGGGTCTGGGCCTCAAGGTCTCTTATAGCTTCTGACCTTGCCTCGCCGCTCTGGCTGCGCAAGACTGACCCAAACGGCCCCGCTTTGGCGGGGCCTTCTTTTTCCGGGGGCGGACGCAATGACCAAACAGATGACGATGACGCCGCGTGCCTGGACCTTGATCCTGATTTTGGGGTGCATCTGGGGCGGATCGTTCCTGTCGAACCGCATCACCTTGGCCGAAGTGCCGGTAATGACCGCGGTCGCGATCCGCGTGACAGGCGGCGCACTGGCGCTGTGGGTCTGGGTGCGTATCGCGGGCCTGCGGCTGCCCGACAGCAGATGGCAAATCGGGGCGACGCTGCTCTTGGGGCTAACGAATAACGCGCTGCCGTTTTCTCTGATCGTCTGGGGCCAGCAAACCATCGACTCGGGGCTGGCCAGCATCCTGAACGCTGCTACCGCCGTGTTTACCGTGGTACTGGTCGCACTGGTTTATGCCGATGAAAAGCTGACGCGGAACAGGTTTGTCGGGGTCATTCTTGGCTTTGTCGGCGTAGTGACGGTGATCGGCCCCGCCCGCCTACTGTCCTTCGACCCGTCGTCCATGGCGCAGGTGGCGATCCTTGGCTCCTCGACCAGCTACGCGGTTTCGGCGGTTCTGGCCCGACACGTGCTCAAGGGGCTGCGGCCCGAGGTCTCGGCCGCGCTGATGCTGACCGGTGCGGCGATGGCGATGATCCCGCTGGCGCTGATCTACGAAGGCCCGCCGACGCTGCACTATTCCGCGCCGGTGTTCGGGGCGCTGGCCTATCTGGCGTTGATCGCGACTGCCTTAGCCTATTGGCTGTATTATCAGATCCTGAACCTCGCCGGAGCTGGAAACGTCAGTCTGGTGACCCTCCTTGTGGCGCCGGTTGCCATCGTGCTGGGCGCAGTGGTGTACCAAGAGGCGCTCGACTGGCACGCCTATGTGGGATTTGTGCTACTGGCGCTGGGTCTAATGGTGATCGACGGACGCCTGCCCCGCAAAAAGCCCTAGCGAAACCGCCCCTAGCCGATTAGGGAAACCGCATCATGATCTATCAGACCGCCGCAGATTGGCGCGAAGCGCCGAATAAACACGTCCTGCTGTTCGGCATGTCCGGACTGGGCAAGACCTATGTCTCTAACCTTTTGCGGGCACAGGGGGACTGGTTCCACTACTCTGTCGATTACCGCATTGGCACGCGCTACATGGGCGAATACATCGCCGACAACGCCAAGGCCGAGGCGATGAAGGTTCCGTTCCTGCGGGACCTCCTGATGTCGGATTCGATCTATATCGGATCGAACATCACCTTTGATAACCTCAGCCCGGTCTCCAGCTATCTGGGCAAACCCGGCAATCCCGATCTGGGCGGGCTGCCGATCGACGAATACCGCCGTCGCCAAGACCAGTTCCGGCGTGCCGAAATCGACGCGCTGATGGATACGTCGTATTTCATCCGGCGGTCTGCGGCCCTCTATGGCTATCCGCATTTCATCTGCGATACCGGCGGGTCGATTTGCGAATGGGTCGATCCTCTGGATGCCAACGATCCGATCATGTCCGCCCTCGCCGCGCATTGCCTGATCATCTGGATCGAAGGCAATGACGCCCATATCGACGAGCTCTGCCGCCGCTTTGACCGCGCACCGAAACCGATGGCCTATCAGCCAGAGTTCCTCGATGCCGCATGGGAGGGCTATCTGGATGAAACCGGTCTCTCCGACCACGAGGTAGACCCCGACGATTTCATCCGCTGGACCTACCGCATGGCGCTGGACCATCGCCAGCCACGTTACCGCGCCATGGCGGAACGCTGGGGTATCACGCTGCAAGCCGAAGAGGTCTATGCCGTAAAGTCAGCCGAGGACTTTGACGATTTGATCGCCCGCACTCTTGAGGCCCGCGGCTGACGGGATTACATCAGCCCTCTTCCTAACGTAAAGGACAGCGCATAATGCCTATCAAACTCCCCGCTAACCTTCCCGCCTTCGACGTGCTCTCGCGCGAAGGTGTGATGGTCATGTCGGACGAGCGGGCCGCGCGGCAGGATATCCGACCGCTGCGGTTTGGCCTGCTCAACCTCATGCCAAAGAAGATCCAGACCGAAAACCAGTTTGCGCGCCTCTTGGGCTCGACGCCGCTTCAGATCGAGCTGTCGTTGATCCGCATGTCGGAACACGAAACCAAAAACACCGCCGCCGAACACATGGCCGAATTCTATCGCCCCTTCCGCGAGGTTGCGGACAGCGGCGAGAAATTCGACGGGCTGATCATCACCGGCGCGCCGATCGAACATCTGCCGTTTCAGGACGTGACCTATTGGGACGAACTGACGGATGTGTTCAACTGGACCCAAAGCCACGTGCATTCCACCTTTGGCGTGTGCTGGGGCGGCATGGCGATGATCTATCATTTCCACGGGGTGCAGAAACATATCCTCGACGCCAAGGCGTTTGGCTGTGTGCGGCATCGCAACTGCGCACCCGCCTCGCCGTATTTGCGCGGGTTCTCGGATGATATGGTGATCCCGGTCAGCCGCTGGACGGAAATGAAACGCGACGAGATCGCCGCCCATAATGGCTTGAATATCCTGATCGACAGCGACCAGACCGGCCCCTGTCTGGTCGAGGATGCCGGCCACCGCGCGCTCTATATCTTTAACCACTTCGAATACGACAGCGGCACCCTCAAGGAAGAGTACGACCGCGACGTTGCAGCCGGTAAACCGATCAACGTGCCGGAAAACTACTATCCCGATAACGATCCATCACAAAAACCTTTGAACCGCTGGAGAAGCCACGCGCACCTCCTATATGGCAACTGGATAAACGAAATTTACCAGAGTACGCCATATGATCTGGCTCATATCGGTCACTAAGATCTTCGCTGTAATCTGCGTTGCTGTGGCCGCCCTCTGGGTGGTCACAGCCGTTTTGGCGGCCAAGCGGGTGGCCGGTTGGAACCGCGACTTTGCCGCCCCCGGCCAGTTCATCACCGTGGATGGCACCCGGGTTCACTATGAAACCATCGGCGATCAAGGGCCCGCGCTGGTGCTGATCCATGGCGCCAGCGGCAATACCCGTGACATGATGCAGAGCCTCGCTCCGGCGCTGGCGGATCGCTACCGCGTCATCGTCTTTGATCGGCCCGGACTGGGCTGGTCCGATCCGATCACCTCGACCGATCCCGCCGATCAAGCGGCTCTATTGCAGCGGGCGGCTCTGGCGCTGGGGGCGGAGCGGCCGCTGGTTCTGGGGCATTCCTATGGCGGCGCGGTCGCGATGGCATGGGCGATCCATTTCCCGGATCACATCGCAGGAGTGGTGGATCTGTCAGGCGCGATTTACCCGTGGCCCGGCGGTGTCGAACCGCTCTATCGCGTGCTAGACCGTCCTGTCGGTAATGCGGTCCTGCCGACGCTGGCATCGGCCCTTGTAACCACGTCGTTCATGCAGCAATCGGTGGCTGCCGCCTTTGCGCCGGAACCGGCGTTGCCCGACTATCTGACGCGGGGCGCTGTGCCGCTGGTCGTGCGTCCCCAGTCGATGCGCGCCAATGCCGCCCAGATCAACGACCTTAAACGTCACCTGACCGCGCAATCGGTACATTACGGGGCGCTGGGCCTGCCCATCGAGATCCTGCATGGCGATGCCGATCTCGTGGTGGGCCTCGACATCCATTCGCGCCGCTTGGCAGAAACCCTACCGCAGGCGCGGCTGACGGTGCTGGCCGGTGGCGGTCACATGATTCAGCACACGCGCGTGCCGCAGATCGTCGCGGCAATCGACCGGATCGCAGAGGCCGCCGGATTGAACTCCGGCCCTGCGCAGGCGATAGTGCCCTGAAAGACGGAGGGAAACTTGGACCTGCCATTTGAGGGTGCGATCAGTCGCTATTTCGAAACCGAGGCTCCGGCCGATATCCGGCAGGCGATTCTGGAGGCCGACTCCAAGTCGCTGCACGATCCCGATTTTCCCTACGATCAGGAACTCAAACGCAAGGTCTATGACGCCGAAATGGCGGCGCTGCAGATCGAATTGGTACGCCTGCAATCCTGGGTCAAGGCAACGGGCCAGCGGGTGTGCATCCTGCTGGAAGGGCGCGATGCGGCAGGCAAAGGCGGCACGATCCAGCGCCTGACCGAAAACCTGAACCCGCGCGGCGCCCGTGTGGTCGCCCTGCCCAAACCCACCGAAACCGAAGCCGGTCAGTGGTATTTCCAGCGCTATATCGACCACCTGCCGACTGCCGGTGAAATCGTGATCTTTGACCGGAGCTGGTATAACCGCGGCGTGGTCGAACACGTGTTCGGATTTTGCAGCGAAGATCAACGGGTGCGCTGGTTCGAACAGGTCAGTCCATTTGAAAAAATGCTGGTCGATGAAGGCATCAAACTGTTCAAGGTCTGGCTCAACGTCGGACGCGCGGCACAACTGCAACGTTTTCTGGACCGTGAAAAGGACCCGCTCAAACAGTGGAAACTGTCGTGGATCGACGTCGAGGGCCTGCGCAAATGGGACGAGTATACCGCCGCCATCGCCCAAACCCTGCGCTGGACCGATAGCGCGCATGCGCCATGGATGGTGGTCCGCTCTGATGACAAGCGCCGTGCGCGTCTGAATACCATCCGGTCGATCCTCTGGCCGCTGAATTACGCCCACAAGGACACCGCCGCCCTTGGCCTGATCGACCCGGCGATTGCGGGCGGCATCGGCATTTGGCATGGCTAAGAGCGGCTATCATCACGGCAACCTGCGCGAAGCCCTCGTCAGTGCCTGTCTGCGCCTGATCGAGGAAAAAGGACCCACCGGATTTACCCTGTCCGAGGCCGCCCGCGAGGCCGGCGTCACCCCAGCCGCCGTCTACCGCCATTTCGAAGGCCGCGATGATCTGATCGCCGAGGCCGCGCGGCAAGGGTACGAAGTCTTTGCCGACATGATGGAAAAGGCCTATGGGGCCAACCATGCCACCGCACTCAAGGCCTTTGAGGCGACGGGCCGCGCCTATCTGAGCTTTGCCCGGCAATTCCCCGGCCATTATGTGGCGATGTTCGAAAGCGGGATTTCGATCCAGCGCGACCCGCATCTGAGCGCGGTCGCCCATCGGGCGCTGGGCGTGATGGAAAAGGCCGCGATGAACCTGTCGGCACATATCCCCGCCGACCGACGCCCGCCGGCCCGCATGGTGTCGGCGCATATCTGGGCCATGAGCCACGGCGTGGTGGAACTATTCGCCCGCGGGTCTCCGGGCACCAAATCACCCTTCCCGCCCGAGGATTTGCTGGAAACCGGTGTCGGTATCTATCTGCGCGGACTGGGACTGATCCCGGCGGACAAATAAAAAGGGGGCCAAGCGGCCCCCTCGATCATTCGGACATAAGGCCGCGTTATTTGCGCAGCGCGGCAGCCTCGCGGGCCAGAGCCTCGATCCCGGCCCAATCGCCCGCCTTGACCTTATCGGCCGGGGCTACCCAAGAGCCGCCGCAGCACAGCACATTGGACAGCGCCAGATAATCGTTCACGTTTTTCATGCTGATGCCGCCGGTCGGACAGAACTTGACCTGCGGGATCGGCGCACCAATCGCCTTGAGCGCGGGAGCGCCACCATTGGCCTCGGCCGGAAAGAACTTCATCACGGTATAGCCGCGATCCAGGAGTTTCATCACATCCGACGGCGTCGACGTGCCCGGCAACAGCGGCAGATCATTCGCCTCGCAGGCATCGAGCAGCGCATCGGTCACGCCCGGCGATACACCAAAGGTCGCTCCGGCGGCTTTGGCGGCCTCGACATCCTTGGGTGTCAACAGCGTGCCCGCACCGACGAAACCACCCGGCACCTGTGCCATTTCGCGGATGGCGTCGAGCGCCGCCGGGGTGCGCAGGGTCACCTCGAGCGCGGGCAAGCCGCCAGCGACCAGCGCCCGGGCCAGATCGGCAGCCGAGGCCGCATCGTCAATCACCAGAACCGGAACAACCGGGGCCAGATCGCAAATCTTGCGCGAGGCGATGGAAGCGTCTTGGGGCGTCATGTCATATCCTTTTGTGTCAAAACCGGTGGCAAGGGCGGGAGCCTCCGGCGGAGGTATTTAGAGAAAGATGAAAGGGATTGCACTAGAGAACGACGGCAGCCCCTTCGGTCGCGCGGCCGACATTGCGGCGGAAAACCTCGAAGAGTTCGCGGCCAACGCCGGTGCCATTGCCCGTCAGATCGGCGGTGGCGACCGCGCGGGTCGACAGATCGACGTTCAGCACCTCGAGCGTGCCCTGTGTCGCGTCCAGACGCACGATATCGCCGTCCCGCAGACGCGCCAGCGGGCCGCCGTCTGCCGCCTCTGGGCTGACGTGGATCGCCGCGGGGACCTTGCCCGAAGCGCCAGACATCCGGCCGTCTGTGACCAGAGCCACGCGCAGGCCGCGATCCTGAAGCACCGCCATTGTCGGGGTCAGCGAATGCAGTTCCGGCATGCCGTTGGCCTTGGGCCCCTGGAAACGGACGACGACCACGGTATCAGCGGTAAATTCGCCATTCTGGAAGGCGGTTTTGACCGAGGCCTGATCGTTGAACACCCGGCAGGGAGCCTCGACAATGTGACGTTCCGGTGCGACGGCAGAGACTTTGATCACGCCGCGTCCCAGATTGCCGGACAATTGCGTCAGGCCGCCGTGGTGGTTGAACGGGTCCGACGCCGGGCGCAGGATTTTATCGTTCAGCGTCGTGGTCGGGCCGTCGCGCCAGACCAGCGTGCCATCCTGCACGATGGGTTCCTGAGTGTAGAGGTCCAACCCCTCACCGGCGACGGTGGTGACATCGCGGTGCAAGAGACCCTGCTCGAGCAGGTTGCCGATCATATATTGCAGACCGCCCGCCGCGTGGAAATGATTCACATCCGCAAGCCCGTTGGGATAGACCTTGGCCATCAGCGGCACGACGTTCGAGATGTCAGAGAAGTCTTGGAGATCAAGAATAATCCCTGCCGCCCGCGCCATCGCCGGAAGGTGCAGCACGAGGTTGGTGGAGCCGCCGGTGGCCATCAGACCGACCAAACCGTTTACAAATGCCTTTTCATCCAAGACCTTATAGGTCGGAGTGAAAGCATTGCCCAAAGCGGTGATCGCCGCGGCGCGGTGCACCGCCTGCGTGGTCAGGGCATCGCGCAGCGAGGTGCCCGGGTTCACAAAGGACGAACCGGGAAGCTGAAGGCCCATAAACTCCATCAACATCTGGTTGGTGTTGGCGGTACCATAGAACGTGCAGGTTCCCGGACCATGGTAGGAGGCCATTTCCGAGGCCATCAGTTCCGCGCGGCTGGCCTCGCCCGTGGCGAATTTCTGACGGACCTTGGCCTTTTCATCGTTGGCGATGCCCGAGGTCATCGGACCGGCCGGCAAGAAGATCGAGGGGATATAGCCAAAGGTCGCCGCCGCCATCACGAGACCGGGAACGATCTTGTCGCAAACGCCCAGATAGAGGGCAGCGTCAAAGGTATTGTGCGACAAGCCAACGCCCGCAGCCAAGGCAATCACATCCCGAGAAAACAGCGAGAGTTCCATGCCCGTTTGCCCTTGGGTGACACCGTCACACATCGCAGGCACGCCGCCCGCAACCTGGGCGGTTGCACCAACGGCGCGGGCTGCCGCGCGGATCTGGTCCGGGTATGTCTCATAGGGCTGATGTGCCGAGAGCATATCGTTATAAGCGGTGATGATCCCGATATTGGGTGCCTTTTCGGCGATCAGCGCGTCCTTGTCCTGCCCCATGGCGGCATAGGCATGCGCCTGATTCCCGCAGGCCAGATGGGCGCGGCGCGGGCCAGCGGCCTCTGCCCGAGACATCAAGTCCAAATAGGCGGCACGGCTGTCGGCACTCCGACTGCGGATGCGATCGGTGACGGCTGCAATCGTCTGATTCAGGGCCATGAAGAATCTCCATCGAGTGGTCTAAAGCGCCAATAGCATCAAATGTTAACGCTAACAACTCAGTTTTTCCGAAAGTGAACGCTGGAATTTCGTCAAGTTTCCGATGTTTTGTCGCCATTTCGCCGCAAAGCAGGATCAATCGTTACTCCAGCGTATCAGGACCGCAGGTGGAGACCGGAATGAACAAGCTAACTATCGCTATGTCAGGTATGACGTTGATCGGACTGGCGGGGTGTATGGATATGCCAGAGGCCTCGCGGAACGCAGTGATGGACTCGCAGCTGGTGTCCCCAGGGATAGAGGCCAGCCGCAGTTACACTGTGCGCGATGTCCATGTCGTGGTGCCACAATCGCTGACGGTGTCAGAGGCGAACACGATCAAGCCCCGCGCTGATATCGTCTGGCGCGGCGACCAGGGGCCCGACCGCCACGAACAACTGCGCGTCCTGTTCGAAGAGGCCGCCGCCGGTGCCGAAGCCCTGAGGGGGGATGTGCCCGTAAATGTCGAGGTCGAACTGATCAGGTTTCACGGCTTGACCCAGTACACCCGCTATAATTTCCGCGGCGATTATGACATCCTCGCCCGCATTACCGTCACCGATGCCAAAACCGGCGCGATCCTAGAGGCCCCGCATGAGGTCCATATGCTGCTGCCCGCGATGTCTCCGGCGCAAGTGGTCGAGACCGAGTCGCAGGGTTATACGGAACGGATGTTTGTTCACGACTTCTTGCGCGATGCGCTGACCGCCGAGCTCAGCTAACAGGCCTTTTCGCGCTGCTGGAAACGCGGTAGGAGGGCGCATGACACAAAGCCCTGCCGCCCCCGCCCGTCCCACTGTTCGCCTGATGCCCAAGGCCGATGCCCGCGCTATCCGCCACGGGTTTCCGTGGGTCTATTCGAATGACATGGTCACCGACCGCCGGACCAAGGGACTGGACGCCGGGACGCTGACTATTCTCGAAGATGCAGAGCGGCAACCGCTCGCCCTCGTTGCGGTGACGCCAGAGTCGCGCATCATCGCCCGCGTCATCGACAAAAAACCGGATGCGGTGATTGATCAGGCGTGGTTTGCCGCGAAATTTGCGCGCGCCTTGGCCCATCGGTCGCGGCTGTTTGCCGATCCCTTCTATCGCCTGATCCATGCCGAGGCGGATGGCCTGCCGGGGGTGGTGATCGACCGTTTTGGCGATACTGCCGTGGTCCAGCCGAATGCCGCATGGGCGGATAGTTTGTTCGAGGTGCTCTTGGCCGCACTGGTCGAGGTGACCGGGGTCAAGACCGTGATCATGAACGGTTCGGGTCGGGCGCGCGGCCTCGAGGGGCTACCCGAAGAGGTGCGCGTCGCCTTTGGCCCTGCTCCGACGGGCCCGATCCCGGTGCCGATGAATGGCGCAATCTATATGGCCGATGTGCTGGGTGGCCAGAAAACCGGCCTGTTCTACGATCAGCGCCCGAACCATGCCTTTGGCGCGGCGCTGGCGGATGGGGCGCGGGTCTTGGACGTCTTCTCGCACGTCGGCGGTTTCTCTCTGGCGGCTTTGGCTGGCGGGGCAACCTCTGCGCTGGCGGTGGATGGCTCTGCCCCTGCGCTGGCGCTCGCGCAACAGGGCGCAACGGCAATGGGAGTCGCCGACCGGTTCGCGACCCGTCAGGGCGATGCCTTTGACATGTTGGCGGCCTTGGGGGCCGAAGGCGCGCAATTCGACGTCGTGGTCTGCGATCCGCCCGCCTTTGCCCCGAACAAACAGGCGCTCGAGGCGGGCTTGCGTGCCTATGAACGCGTCGCGCGTCTGGCCGCGCCGCTGGTGGCCGAGGGCGGCTATCTGGTGCTGTGTTCCTGTTCGCACGCCGCCGACCTGTCGAAATTCCGTAACGCCTGCGCACGCGGCATTGGCCGCGCTGGCCGGACCGCGCAGATCATCCATACCGGCTATGCCGGTGCGGATCACCCGATGATGCCGCAACTGGCCGAGAGCGGGTATCTCAAGTCCGTGTTCTTCCGCCTGTGAGGGTCCTGCTCGACGCCTGCGTGCTGTTTCCAACCGTGATGCGCGAGGTTCTGCTGGGCGTCGCCGCCGAGGGTCTGTTCGAACCCCGTTGGTCCGCCCGCATCCTCGAAGAATGGGCGCGGGCGACGGTCAAACTGGGACCGGGCGCAGAAACCATCGCGCGGGGCGAGATTGCGACCCTGCGGCTGCGGTTTCCCCGCGCCGAAGTGCCCGAGGCACCGGGGGTCGAACAGCGGCTCTGGCTGTCGGACCCGAACGACATTCACGTGCTGGCCAGCGCCATCGCAGGCCATTGCGATGCGATCATGACCAGCAACGCCAGCGATTTTCCGAAACATATCCTCGCCGAGGAAGGTCTGGACCGACTGGACCCGGACGGATTTTTACTCGTGCTCTTTGCCCAAAACCCTCAGGCGGTTACCCGCGCGGCACATGCTGTTCTGGCCGAGGCGCAGCGCCTGTCGGCCGAGCCATGGGATATGCGCAGCCTGTTGAAAAAGGCCCGTCTGCCCCGCTTGGCCAAGGCGCTGACCCGCTGATCAGCGAGAGGCGCCCAGTTTCGCCAGCACCGACCGCGCCGCCCGCAGACCGGGTGCCTCTCCGCCCTCGCCCAACCGCTCCATCGTCACGGCCATCGCCGCCTGCTGGGCATCGGGGTGATCCAGAACCGCAACCACCGCAGGGGCAATCGCTTCGGCGCGACAGTTTTCGGCCAAGAACTCGGGGATGTGACGGGTATCGCTGACCAGATTGACCAAGGTCACCGTGTCGATCAGCAGCATGCGCTTCATGATCATCTGGGTCAGGGCACTGAACTGATAGGCGATGACCATCGGCGTCCGCGCCGCCGCCAGTTCCAGCGACACCGTCCCAGAGGCCGCCAAGGCCACATCAGCCGCCCGAAACGCGGCGCGTTTGATCAGTTCCGGGTCGTCGATCTGGCGCGGGTCGAGCAGAACCGGATGCACCGGCCAATCTGCCACGGTCTGCGCCACCAGATCGGCGACAGGCCGCGCGACGGGCAGAACGAACCGCAGGTCCGGTCGGTCCTTGGCGATTTGCGCCACGGCCTGACCGAATACCGGGCCAAGCCGCGTCACCTCGCCCCGGCGCGATCCGGGCAGGATCAGCGCAATCGGCGCCGTCCCCAGATCAAAGGCCGCCCGAAATGCTGCGACGTCAGCCTCTGTCGCCTTGGGCTCGGTCACGACGGGATGGCCGACAAAATCGCAGGTCATGCCCGCCGCCTGCATATAGGGCGGCTCGAACGGCAAGAGCGCGAGAACGTGGTCCACCACCTTGGCCATTTTCGCCGCCCGCTTTGGCCGCCATGCCCAGACCGAAGGGGCGACATAATGGATCGTGGGAATCGACGATCCGGCCTTGACCAACGCGGCCACGCGCAGCGAAAAATCCGGCGCGTCGATGGTGATCACCACGTCCGGTTGCCACGCGATTGCCGCCTGAGCGGTTTCGCGGATCCGGCGTTTGAGGTGGAAATATTTTGGCAGGATCTCGGCCAATCCCATGACCGACAGTTCCTCCATCGGGAACTGGCTGCTCAGGCCCTGCGCCTGCATCATCTCGCCGCCGATGCCGGCGAATGTAACCTCGCCCACCAGCGATTTCAGCCCCTGCATCAGCGCCCCGCCAAGCCGGTCACCCGACACCTCGCCCGCGACCAGAAACACTTTGAGAGCTTGGGTCATACCTTGGCCCTGATCCAGAGAAACATGCCATGCGCCATCAGGATGTCACGCACCCGCGCCATATCCATGACCATGACGCCGCCCGCCTCGATCACGATGCCGCTGAGGCCCGCAGCGGCGGCGTTCTGCGCGGTTTGCGGTCCGATGACTGGCAAATCCACGCGGCGATCTTGGCCCGGTTTGGGGGCCTTGAACAGGATCGCGCCCAACGCTTGATCCACGATCAGCGACATCAGCATCGCGTCGGTGCCGGCGGGTCCCTCTTCGGCGATGATCTGGCCGGGGCGCACGACGCAGGCCTGTCCGCTGTCACGGCGGCCCATATCGGCCACATGCCCCTGCCCGAGGGTCGCCGCCTGAATGGCCGCGGCGTCCGGTTGCACCGGCGTCAGAACCCCCGCAGAGGGCAGCAAATCCGGCGCGATGTCATGGGCGGCAACGATTGTCAGACCCGCCTCTTGGAACAGCGACAGGATCACCCGCAGCGCCCCGTCATCGCCCTGCCCTAATGCCGCCAGCAATCTCGGCACCAAGGGCGCGGTTGCGGCATCAATTTTGGCCGGATCGACCATCGGACGGCGTACCGCCCCTGCGAGGCACAGATGCGTCACGCCCCGCGCCGTCAAATCCGCAATCTGCGATCCCAGAGTTTCCAGACGAAACCGCAGCAGCGGCAAATCCCCCGGTACATCCGGGTCGTATCCGTCCAAGGCACAAATCAATGGGCGCTGCCCCTGTCCGGCCAGCCTGTCAACCAAAACACCGGGCAAGTCGCCGGTTCCGGCAATCAGCGCATACATCAGGAGGGCGTCAGGAAATTGCGGTCCGTATCGCCAAGGATAAACTCGACCATATCCCGGACATAGGCGCTCTCGGTTTCGTCCTTGAGCCGCCGCGCACGGTCCTGAAACGCGCCCTCGCCGTCCTTGAGCATCTGGAACGCCGCCCGCATCGCGGTGATGTCGGCGCGGTCCACGCCCTTGCGTTTCAATCCGACGAGGTTCAACCCGTCCAGTTTCCCGCGCGGGCCCTGCACGAGGGCGTAGGGAATAACGTCATTGGTCACCATCGTCAGCGCGCCGATAATCGCGCCCTTGCCGATGCGCACCCACTGGTGGATGCCGCACAGACCGCCGATGATCACGTCGTCGTCGATATGGCAATGCCCTGCCACGGCAGAACTGTTGACGATGATCACGCGATTGCCGATCTGGGAATCATGGGCCACATGGCACCCCGCCATCAACAGACAGTCATCGCCGATCCGAGTGATACCGCCGCCGCCCGCCGTGCCGGTGTTCACCGTCACATGTTCCCGGATGCGGTTACGCGCCCCGATCCGCAGGCTGGTCTTTTCGCCCGAGAACTTCAAATCCTGCGGAATTTCGCCCAAGACCGCAAAAGAGAACACAGTCGTATCCTCGCCGATCTGCGTGTCCCCGGTGATCACCACATGGGACTTCAGCGTCACGCGGTCGCCCAGCACCACCTCAGAGCCCACGATGCAGAACGGACCGATCACACAGTCCGCGCCGATGACCGCACCGTCTTCGATGATTGCGCTGGGATGGATGTTCGCGGTCATTTCGCGCCCATGTCCATCATGGCGGTAAATTCGGCTTCGGCGGCCATCTCGCCCTCGACGGTGGCGACGCCCTTGAATTTCCAGACCTTGCCGCCGGGTTTACCGCGCACGGTTTCGATCTGCATCTCCAGCACATCCCCCGGCACGACCATGCGGCGGAATTTCACGCCGTCGATGGCCATGAAATAGACCTTCATATTCTTGTCTGCCATGCCCAGCGACACGCCGACCATGATGCCCGCAGTCTGCGCCATCGCCTCGATGATCAACACACCCGGCATGACGGGCTGGTCGGGGAAGTGGCCGGTAAAATGCGGCTCGTTCATCGTGACGTTCTTGATGCCCTTGCCCGACTGCGTGCCGTTGATCTCGACGACCTTATCCACCAGCAAAAACGGGTAGCGGTGCGGAATGATCCGCTGGATCAGGGCGATATCGGCAGTGGTCACGGCTTCGGTCATAGTATGGTCCTCAGGTCTGGCCCCAAAGGGGAAAGTATCGGTTCCCTAGCAAGTCCGGTCCCTCCGGGCAAGCCAAGCCGGACCGGGGTCCGGTTTTGACGCATCTATTGCCCCGACGCCGTCCCGTCGCCAAGCTGCAAATCGACCTGCGCAATAGCGTCGAGGGTGATGTCGACAGCCCCCAGATACAAGATCACATCGCGCCGCCCCATCAGCACCGCGCCGCCGCGACTGCTCATGATCTGGGCGAGGATCGGACGCACGGCGGCGTCGAACTCTGCCTGCGCGGTGGCCAGTTGTGTCTGGATTGCCGCCTCTTTGTCGGCCTGTTCACGACGGATCTGCAACACTTTGGCGTCAAAGGCATCCGCCGCAGCCCGGAACGCCGCAGGCTCCATCGTCGGGCGACCTTCGGCGAGGGCGGTTTCCTCTGCCGTCAAACCATCCGCAATCGTGGTATTTTCCGATTGCAGGGTTTCACGGGCCAACTGGATTTCCGCAAGGATCCGTTGACCATATTTCGTGCCGGAAAACAGCGTGTCCTTATCAAGGATCAACACCGCAGACTGGATGACCGCAGGCTCTGCCGCCTCTGTGGTTTGGGCCGATAGCCGCCCGGTGCCCGCAAGGGACACCAGAGCCGCCGTCAGCACCAAACCCCAGACGCGCATGATCAGAAGCTGGCCGAAATCGTCACGTCAAACGCACTGGTTTCGTCGTGCTCTTCGGTTTCGATGCCCCACGTCCAGTTGAACCGCAGCGGCCCCAGCGGGGTATCCCAGAACACCGACGCACCGGCAACGCCGCGCGGGGTAAAGTCGCAGTACAGCAGGTTGGCATCCGCGCCGCAGTCCAGACCGGTATCCCAGAGCGAGCCGTAGTCATAGAACAGGCCGCCATGGATGCCGTACTCTTCGGGCAGGCCCAGCGGGAATTCCGCCTCGAGCCGCGCCACGGCATAGGCATTGCCACCCAGCGGATCGTCGATCAGCGTCGCGCCGCTGGCGTCATAATACCGCGGCCCCATGCCGTGCCGATCAAATCCGCGCATCTGCGACGACGACAAGAAGAAGCGATCCGTTACGAGGCTGGTGCCATCGTAGAAGTCCTGAAAGCCGCCCTCGACGGTGGCGCGCAGGGTCACATCCTCGCCCAGCACCTTGGTTTCAGCCCCGGCCAGCGCGGTGGTTTGCAGGTACTGGTTATCCCCAAATCCGGCCTGTTGACCGAACCGCAGGACATAGGACGATTTTTCATCCAGACCGTCGCGGCGGCTGGACCAGTTATAGGCGTAGCCCAAACCGCCCGACCAGCGCCCGTCTTCGGCGGCGTCGGACAGGATATAGGGCGACACGTCCCCGGCCGTCGACACGTTCGTGATGTCGCTATAGCTGCCGATCAGATAGGTGGACAAACGCCCGCGGTCGCTGACGCTAAAAGTCATACCCGGCTTGATACTGAAGGTTTCGGTATCGTAGGTGGCGGATTCATTGTCCGTCAGGCGATAGTTCAGATCAAACCCGGCCTCCAGATCACGGCCCAGCAGATAGGGTTCGGCAAAGCTGAACGACAAGAGTTTGTTGGTTTCGGCGGTCGAAACCGACAGATTGAATTTCTGCCCTCGTCCGAGGAAGTTCGCTTCTTTGAACGAGGCCACCAGCGACAGGCCGCCATCGGTGCTGTAGTTCACACCAAAGGACAGCGACCCGGTCGGCTGTTCGGTCACGTTCACATCGACCACGACCTGATCTTCGCTGCTGCCCTGCCGCGCCTGAACAGACGCATCGGCAAAGTAGCCAAGGGCCCGGATACGCTCGGCGCTCTGACGGATCGAGCGGGTGTTCAGCGGATCGCCTTCGACCACGCGGAACTGCTGGCGCACCACACGGTCCAGCGTGGTATTATTGCCCTCGATGTCGATCCGCTCAACGAACACGCGCGGACCGCGGGTCATCTCGAACGACACGTTCAGCACCTGATTGGCGGGATCGCGATCAATCTTGGCCTCGACCTGAACGAATTGCAGCCCCTGACGGACGGCCAGTTCCTCGATGCGGGCGATGTCGTTTTCCAGATCGACCGGCGAATAGGTCGAACCCGGCTTGGTCCTGACCACCTCCTGGTAGAGGGCGGGATCGACATCGGCCAGCGTGCTGGCCACCTCGACCGTGCCGTAATGGTACTGCTGGCCCTCTGTCACATCAAAGGTCACCTGATAGGCTTCGCGGCCACGGGTCAGGGCAACGTTCACGTCGTTCACGGTGAAATCGACATAGCCGCGCGACTGGTAGAAATCGGTCAGGACACGCTTGTCAAATTCGATCCGGTCCTGAACAAAGGTGTCAGAGCCGACCAGAACCCGCAGCGCACCCGCCTGCTTGGTGGCCAGAATACCGCGCAAGCGACGATCCGAAAACGCGGTATTGCCATTGAACGCGATCTGTTCAACCTCGGTTACGCCGCTCTCGTTTACCTCGAACACGACGTTGACGCGGTTATCGGGCAAACGGATGAGACGCGGGCTGATCACGGCGTTCACACGGCCCTTGTCGGCATAGGCCTGCGCGAGGACGGCAGCGTCCTGTTCAACCGTGGCAGGGTTGTAGACGCGGCGCTCTTGGGACGACAGCAGCGGCAGCAGCGCGTCATCCTTGAGCAGGCTGTTGCCCTCGATGTTGATGCGATAGATGGTCGGGAATTCGACAACGGTGACAACCAGTTGCCCGCCTTCCGTGCTGGCATCGACCGACTCGAACAGGCCAGTGGCGCGCAACCGCTGCACGGCATCGTTGACATCGGCCCCCGACACAGCCTGACCGCCCGACAAATTCAGGTACGTAAGGATCGTGCCGGTTTCGATCAGGGCATTGCCACGCACCACAACGCTGTCAAAGCTGAAATCCTGGGTTACGGCAGGCAGTGGAGCCAAGGTCGCCAGACCCAGAAAAACAGCGGCCGACATACGCAGCGCAGCGCGGCCCGTTTTTCCGGTCGAAACAGAGTTTGAAAATCGCATCGTTCAGCCAATCCACATGTCCCAGATGCGGTCAGGACTAACGGGATTAGCGGGGCTTGTCAAAACGAAGAACGCACCCCGAAGGGTGCGTGCAATCTGTTCCCAATCGGTCCCGTCTCAGTTCAGAGCCGACATCGCAAAGCTGGCAAGACCCAGTGCGGTGCCGATCCAAACTACGGTCATGATCCGGTCAGCGGACAGTTCGATCAAAAAAGACAGGCTGCGATAGCCAGCGGTCAATGTCGTCATCCCCATTCCCCAATAGCAGATGCCCCGATGTGCCCCGCAATTGGGGCGAAATCGTGGCACCAGTTGGGAAACTCAGCGACAGAGCAGAAAGTCGTTCAGCACGCCAAACAACGTCAGGGACAGGATCACGGCCAGACCGACGGTGATCAGGACCCGCATGGCGCCGTCGGTCGGACGCCTGCCCGTTACGGCCTCATAAGCGTGGAACACCAGATGCCCACCGTCCAGAACCGGTATCGGGAACAGGTTCAGCATCCCCACTGCCACCGAGAGCGAGCCGATAAACGCGATAAATTCGTCCAGCCCCTGTGCCGCCGTCGCCCCCGAGGCCTGCGCGATGCCGACCGGGCTCGAGATATTACAGGTCGAGATATTGCCGGCGATGATGTGACGCACCGCATCAATCGAGGTAAACAGCCGATACCAGACCTCTTTGACGGCACCGATCGCTGCCTCACCCAGACCGGGACGCACGGTTTCGGGGTCAAAGAAAATCCCGCCCGTCACCCCCATCAGCCAACGGGTTTCAAACCCGCCGCCCGCCAGAGGCAGATCGGACCGACGCGGCTGCACGGTGATCTCGATCATCGCGCCCTCCCGCCAGACGTCGAGGGTCAAGAGTGCCCCGTCCGAGTCCGAGACGATCGCGATCATCTGCGCAAAGGCATAGACGGGCTCGTCGTTGATGGCGGTGATCACGTCGCCCTGAAGCAGACCCGCCGCATCGGCGGCACTGTTCGGCGTCACCCCCTGCACAATCGTGGTGTTGGGATAGGGGCCAGCCACCACGGTTTCGACGCCCTCCCGCAGGACTGTGTAGGACAGGACCGGCTCGACCGGAATGGTGTCGAGAGCGGCGGCAAACTCGGCGATGGATTGGGCCGCGACGCCTTCGACCGACAGGATTTCATCCCCGACCTGCAACTCTTGCACCACCGACGGCGGAAAATCCGGGACCGAGCGGAGCGTCAGCGGATCTGCCGCCTTGCCAAAATAGAGCGACAGCCCGGCGAAGACCACGAAAGCGAGGATAAAGTTGAACACCGGCCCCGCAACCACCGTTGCCGCGCGCGCCCAGAGCGGAGCGCCCAACATCGTGTTGCGCCCCCCGGCCGTGCCGCCGACGCTGGCGGCATTCGCATCGCCCAGAAACTTGACATAGCCGCCTAGCGGGATCGCTGCCAGTTGCCAGCGCGTGCCGTGGCGATCAACCCGGGAGACCAGAACCGGCCCGAACCCGAGCGAGAACACCTCGGCGTGGATACCAGACCACCGCCCTACGATGTAGTGGCCGTATTCGTGGATCGCGACGATGACCGACAACGCGATGACGAAAGCCCCGATCGTAAAACCGGCGCTACCAAACATCGGAAGAAAATCTAGCATACTTATATAGCCCGCTCTGCAATTTCCATGGCGACTCGGCGCGCCATGGCATCCGCATCCCTAATTGACTCTAGCCCTAGAACGGCATTTGCCCCGTCCATCTGAGGCGAAACTTGATCAAGAACCTTTTCCACAAGCACAGCCATATCCAAAAAAGCGATGCGTTTGGAAATAAATAGGTCGAGAGCTACCTCTTTCGCAGCATTGAATACTGCGCCTGCAGCACCGCCCTGTTCCATCACCCGCCACGCGAGCGGCAGAGCGGGATATCGCGCAGGATCAGGTGCGCGAAAGGTCATGGTCCCGATCTGCGCGAGGTTCAACCGCGCAACCGGCAGCGGTTTACGGTCGGGCCAGTGCAACGCATATCCGATGGCATGGCGCATATCGGGCGCGCCGACATGGGCCATCATCGCCCCATCGTGATATCCGACCAGAGCGTGAATCAGGCTCTCCGGATGGATGACCACTTCGATCTGGTCGCCGGACAGACCAAAGAATTCTTTGGCCTCGATGACCTCCAGCGCCTTGTTGAACATGGTGGCGCTGTCGATGGTGATCCGCTGGCCCATATTCCAATTCGGATGGGTCGAGGCCTGCTCTACCGTGGCACCGGCCAACTGGTCCAGCGGCCAGTCGCGGAACGCGCCGCCAGAGGCGGTGATAACCACCCGTTCGACCGCAGCAGGGTCTTCGCCGACGAGTCCCTGAAAAATCGCGGAATGTTCGCTATCGACCGGCAGAATACGCGCACCATTGTCCCGCGCAGTCTGCATGATCAGCGGTCCTGCCGTGACGAGCGATTCCTTGTTCGCGAGGGCGAGCGTGGCCCCCTGTTTCAGCGCAGCCAGTCCCGGAGCGAGCCCGGCAGCGCCCACAATCGCGGACATCACCCAATCGGCAGGCCGCGCCGCGGCCTCGGTCACCGCAGCGGTGCCAGCCGCCGCCTCGATCCCGGTTCCGGCCAGTGCATCACGGAGAGCATCCAGTTCGCTGTCGAAACAGGTCACGGCCACCTGCGCCCGCAGCCGGATCGCATCCGCCGCCAACCGCCGGATATTGCGCCCGCCGGTCAGGGCGACCACCTCGTACCCGTCGCGATCGCGGTCGATGAGGTCAATCGTGCTCTGACCGATGCTGCCGGTCGCACCAAAAATCGAAACCCTGCGCGCCATTAGTGCCCCATGTTCCGCGCCAGATCGAGCAGCAGATAAAGCACCATCGCCGCGCCCATCAGCGCATCGAACCGATCCAGCAGGCCGCCGTGACCGGGGATCAGGTTGGAACTGTCCTTGACCCCTGCCCGCCGTTTCAGCGCGCTCTCGACGATATCGCCCATTTGTCCGGCAAAAGAGGCCAGCACCGACAAGCCGACGAACAAAACCAACGAAACCGGCGACGGTTCAGCGAAAAAGGCCCCGACCACCGCCGCGCCGATCCAGCCGGCAATAGTTCCGGCCCATGTCTTTTTGGGGCTGATGGAGGGCCAGAATTTCCGCCCGCCAATCGCCTTGCCAGCGAAATAGCCCAGCACGTCCGAGGTCACGACCACCACAACCAGCCAGAGCGCGAACGGCAAACTCTGGACCCGCAACCACCAGATGGCATTGCAGGCGGCCAGCACGAAAAACGCATAGGCCCCCAGCCGGATCCGGTCGCGTTCGCCTGTGTAGGCCAGCGCAGCCGCCAGCCCCAGCAGCATCACGGACTCGCCCGGGACACGCATCAGCGTCTCGAGAAAGATCAGAGCACCCGCAACAACGCCAAAGATCACATGCCGCGCCTTGGCGCCGCCTGACATCCGCGCCACTTCCCAGATCATCAAGCCCGCGCAGATCGACAAGAAACCCGCAAAGATCACGCCACCGGCTATCAGAGCCGAGCCACCGATAACCGCCAGAACGACCCCGGACACGACACGCGGCCCGAGATCCTTCCATTTATCCTTGATTTTCTCTTTCACGTCAGGCCTTTACCCCGCCATACCGACGTTCGCGCCGGGTGTAGGACTGGATCACCTTGCCAAATTCTTCGGCAGAAAAATCCGGCCAGAGCGTATCGACGAATTCATATTCGGAATAGGCAGACTGCCACAAAAGGAAATTTGAAATCCGCGCCTCTCCGCTGGTGCGAATGACCAGATCGGGGTCCGGCAGCACATGGGTATCGAGGAACCGCGACAGGGTTTCGGCATCGACATCCTTGTGCGACAGCCGCCCCTGTTCGACCTCGTAGGCCAGCCGTTTTGCAGCACGGGTCACTTCGTCCCGGCCACCGTAATTGATGGCCACGGTCAGATGCACCCGGTCATTGCCTGAGGTCAGCAGCTCCAGCTCGTCCATCAGGGTCACCAGCTTTGCCTCCAGCTTGACCCGATCCCCGATGAAGCGCACCCGCACGCCAGAGGCATGCAGATCGCGGGCTTCGGACTGGATGTAGCGGCGGAACAGCTTCATCAGACCGGCAACTTCGGTCTGGGTGCGTTTCCAGTTTTCGGTCGAAAAGGCAAAGATGGTCAGGTATTTGACGCCGTTTGCCGGACAGGCTTCGACGATCTCGCGCACCCGCCGCGCCCCGGCATGGTGCCCGAACAGACGGGGCCGCCCGCGCATCTGCGCCCAGCGGCCGTTGCCGTCCATAATCACCGCAACATGGCAAGGCCCCGCGCGATCAGCCTGTTCTGGTTTTCCGGTCATCGGGGGCCTCCCAAATCAGCAGGTCAAACCTGCATGATTTCTGCTTGCTTGGTTTCCAGCAGCTGATCGACCTGCTTGATATATTTGTCGGTCAAATCCTGCACTTCGGATTCCCAGAATTTCTGGTCATCCTCGGACAGGCCATTGCCCTTGGCCTTTTTGATCTGGTCCATGCCGTCGCGGCGCAGGTTGCGGATGGCGACACGGGCGTGTTCGGCATAGCCGCCTGCCACCTTGGTCAGTTCGCGGCGACGCTCTTCGTTCAATTCCGGGATCGGCAGCATGATGATCGTGCCGTTCAGCTGCGGATTGATCCCGAGACCGGAATCGCGAATGGCCTTTTCGACCTTGCTCACCATGCCCTTGTCCCAGACGTTGATGGTGACCATGCGCGGTTCGGGAACGTTCACCGTGCCGAGCTGGTTGATCGGGGTCATCGAGCCGTAGGCGTCGACCTGAATCGGTTCCAACATCGACCCGGAGGCGCGACCCGTCCGCAAAGACGCGAATTCCGTGCGCAGCGCACCGATTGCGCCATCCATCCGGCGGGTCAGGTCATCGGTATCGAGTTCAAAATCATCAGCCATTGGTCAGTCTCGTCACTTACTTGTTTGGCTGACTACTTACGGTATAGCCGGTTCAGCCTCAACTGTCATTGTGCGCAGGAGCCGTGCAGGACGGACTGCCCAACGAAAAACGAGGCCCTCGGGCCTCGCTTTGGGGTCGAATTAGCTGTGCACCGTCGTGTAGGTGCCCTTCCCGGCCAGGATCCCCCGGAACCCGCCCGGCTCGTCCAGACTGAACACGATCAGCGGCATCTTGTTGTCCCGCGTCAGGGCGATCGCGCTGGCGTCCATCACCTTGAGGTTTTTGCGCAGGACATCGTCGTAGGAAATCCGGTCGAACCGTTTTGCATCCGGGTTGGTTTTCGGATCGCTGTCGTAGATGCCATCCACCTGCTTGCCCATGAAAATCGCTTCGCAGCTCATTTCATTGGCGCGCAGAGCCGCGGCGGTATCGGTGGTGAAATAGGGGTTGCCCGTACCGGCAGCGAAAATGCAGACCCGCTTTTTCTCGAGGTGACGGACAGCGCGGCGACGGATGTAGGGCTCGCAGACCTGATCCATCGGGATGGCGCTGATCACACGGGTGAAAATCCCCAGCCCTTCGAGTGCCGACTGCATCGCAAGCGCGTTCATCACCGTTGCCAGCATGCCCATATAATCGGCCGTGGTGCGTTCCATCCCCTGCGCACTGCCCTGCAGCCCGCGGAAAATGTTGCCGCCGCCGATCACCATACAGATTTCGACGCCCAGATCGTGCACCGATTTGACTTCGCGGGCAATCCGTTCCACCGTTTGCGGATTGAGCCCGTACTGGCGATCGCCCATCAGCGCTTCACCTGAAATCTTGAGCATGACCCGCTTGAATCTTACTTCTCCGGCATCGGTCATTTAGCGCTCCTGATTTGCTATCTTTGATCGGGGCGGAAAATGTCGCAAAAGGCACCAAGGATCAATCCTAAGCGGTGGAAAAAACCGCCCAATTGACTAGAAAGTTTTCCACGCCGCGTCGCGGTGCCGATAAAGGACGCAGCCGCGTGATCAAGTTAGAGACCATCCCGACCGACGTTCCGGTCCTGATCGCCGGCCCCACGGCCAGCGGAAAATCGGCCTTAGCCCTTGAAATCGCACAAACTACCGGCGGTGTGGTTATCAACGCCGATGCGCTGCAGGTATATGACGGCTGGCGTATTCTGACCGCGCGGCCTTCGGACGAGGATCTGGCGCGTGCGCCGCACGCGCTCTATGGGCATGTGCCTCTCTCGGAACCGTACTCGACCGGACAATGGCTGCGCGATGTGAAACCCCTGCTCGGCGGGCGCCAGAGGCCGATTATTGTGGGCGGCACGGGCCTGAATTTTGCCGCGCTGACCGACGGGCTGGTCGAAATCCCGCCGACGCCGCCGCAGGTACGCCAAGAGGCCGATGGTCTGAGCCTCGAGACCCTGCTTGCCGATCTCGATCCGGCGACACGGGACGGGCTGGACCAGCGCAACCGCGCAAGGGTGCAGCGGGCGTGGGAGGTACAGCGCGCCACGGGCCGCCCGATGCGCGACTGGCAGCGCGACACGCCGCCGCCGCTGTTACCCCTCTCCTCCAGCTATCCGATCGTCATCACACCCGAGGTCGAGTGGCTCAACCACCGGATCGAACAGCGTTTTGACCAGATGTTGCACCTCGGGGCACTGGACGAAGCACGGGCCATCCTGCCGCGTTGGGACCCCAAGCATCTCTCGTCCCGCGCCATTGGGGCGACCGAACTGATCGACCATCTGCGTGGCACGCTCGGTCTGGAACAGGCGCGAACCAGCGCCGTGATCGCCAGCCGTCAATATGCCAAGCGCCAGCGGACTTGGTTCCGGTCGAAAATGCGCGACTGGCGGGTTATCCACAGGCCATCCACAGAGTAATCCCCCATATTCCGGGCCTGACCGCAAATACTTGTTGATTCGCGAATCACCCCCTGCCAAAGTTTCACTAATCGAACATTGAGGCAGGAAACGATGCCAAAAACCGGCACACCCCCGATCCAGACACCACATGGCGCCATTCTGGCCGCCGAGGCGATGGCGAACAAACTCGCGCTGCGTCCCATCCAGCATTCGGTAGCCAACAGCAAATGGCGGACAGAGGCACAGCGGAGCCACGCCAGCCCCCGCCTGCTCTATTTCACCAAGGGTCAGGGCCGGATCACCGTGGCCGGGCTGACCAGCGGCTACGGGCCGAACAACCTGATCTTTATCCCCGCCCACACCATGTATGGATACGAGGCGAATAACAGCGTCTTTGGCTTTGTGCTAACCATTCCGCCCGCGATGGCCTCGGAATGGCCAAAGGAAACCGTCCACCTGCGGCTCAAGGACGTGCTTGGCCAAAAGGAAATGGTCAGCCATTTCGATGCGCTCGAACGCGAGCTAAAGTCGCAAAAAGAGGGCCATAACCGCGCTGCGCATTATATGCTGGGGATGCTGTCGGTGTTCTTTGAACGCCAGCTCAAGGACCACCCGCCAACCGAGGCGATGGCCCGCAGCCGCACCAGTCAGGCCCGCTTGGTCGCGGCCTATACCGATCTGGTCGAACGGGACTACGGGTCGGGCAAGAATGTCTCGGACTATGCCGCAGACCTCGGCGTGACGGCGACCCATCTGACCCGCTGTTGCAACCACACCTGCGGCAAACCCGCCTTGGCGATTTTGCACGACCGTATCTTTTACGAGGCACGGCTGCGGCTGAGGGAAACCAAAACCCCGGTCCAGAATATTGCCAAGGACCTGGGCTTTGCCTCGGCTGCTTATTTCACCCGCAGTTTTCTGGCGGAAACCGGCCATACCCCCAGTAATTTCCGGAAACTGGCACAGGCCTGATCCAGATCAATGACTTGGGTTTCCCTCGGGTCACATATGATCCAAGGGAGGTCCAAGATGGTCAAAAAGCTCAGCCTCTTTCTCGCCGCCACCTTTGTCTGGTCCTGGGGCTTTTGGGGCTGGATGATCCTGAATGGCCAGATCGCTGGATATCGCACCAGCTACAGCCACTTGCCCGGTCTTTTGGGGCCGCTCTTCGGGGCCCTGGTGGTTTCGCTGGTCTGCGACGGCCCAGAGGGCCTCGGGCGCTATCTCAAGGCGCTGATCCGTCTACCGAAATATCCTCTGCGATCCTTGGGGCTGGTGATGGTGCCTGCCCTCATCGCGCTGATTGTCACCAGTCAATTCGGATATCGGCCAAGCCTGTCGCGCGTGCTGATCTATCCCGGTATCCCGACGGGCCTGTCGCCCCTGACCAGCGTGCTGGTCGTCTATATCCTCAACGGTCTGGGCGAAGAGGCTGGCTGGCGCGGCTATCTGCTGCCGGAACTGGCGCGCCGCTTTGGCACCATGACCGCAATCTGGATCATCGTCATCATCTGGCTAGTCTGGCACGCCCCGCTCTTCTGGATCAATGCCAGCATGATCCATATGGGGCCGCCGATGATCTTGGGATGGGCCATCGGCCTGATGTGCGGAGCCTTTGTCCTGACCCATGTCTATGTCCTCAGCGGACAAAGCGTTCTGGTCGTGGCGCTTTGGCACATCGTTTACAATTACTCCGTGGCCACACCCGCCGTCACGGGGCTCATCGCGATGTATGTGTCGATGGCCATCATGGTCTGGGGGCTCTTGCTGGCGATCTGGTGGACTATCGGTCAACCGCCAAGGATCGCCCGCACATAGGACTGGGTTTCGGCATAGGGCGGGATATCGCCATGTGCCTCGACAGCTTCGGGGCCGGCGTTATAGGCCGCCAAGGCCAGACGCCACGACCCGAACCGGTCGAACTGTTGCCGCAGATAGCGGGCTCCGCCGTCGAGATTGGCATCGGGATTTGTGGGGTCTACACCCAGTTGCTGTGCGGTGTCCGGCATCAATTGCGCGAGGCCGACCGCACCCTTGACGCTGATCGCGCCGGGGTTCCAGCGGCTCTCTTGATCGACGAGGCGCAAGAAGAGATCGACCGGAATGCCGTGGCGCTGCGCCGCTGACCGCGCCACCACCAGATAGGGACCACGATAGGCCCCGGTATAGGTCGGGATATAGTTATCCGGGTCCGACCGACCGCCCGGCATCAACCGCACGCTATCGCTATACTGGACCGCAGCACGACTATCGAGGATTGCCAACTGGGCTTTGAACTGTGACATCCGCGCCGCGGAGCCAGCCCCCTCTGCCCGGGCACCCACCGCCGGCAGGCTCAGAACCAGAGCAATGAAACCAAGTGTCATCGTGGCGCGTCGGGGCATGGGCTTCCTCAGAACTTCGGAGGGTACGATAACCTGCCTGCCCGCCAAAGGCCAAGTCCCCAGTTACAGGCCGACAAGTCCGTCAGCGCCTCCTTGCCAAGACGGCGAATAGCGATGTTTTCCGACCCTATCCGCATATTGGGGTTTCATTAACCATCCCGTGGTGATGTAACGTCCCGACACCGTGAATTAGATTCGAGGAAGCGTCATGGCCGGATCCGTGAACAAAGTCATCATCATCGGCAATCTGGGGCGTGACCCCGAGGTGCGCAGCTTTGCCAATGGCGGCAAGGTGGTGAACCTGCGGATTGCGACCTCGGAAACGTGGAAGGATCGCAACACGGGCGAACGCCGCGAACGCACCGAATGGCACAGCGTCGCCATTTTCAACGAAGCCTTGGGCCGCATCGCAGAACAGTATCTGCGTAAAGGCAGCACGGTTTATATCGAGGGCCAGCTCGAAACCCGCAAATGGCAGGACCAGTCCGGCCAGGATCGCTATACAACCGAGGTGGTGCTGCGTCCCTATGGCGGCACGCTGACTCTGCTGGGTGGTCGTGGTGAAGGCGGTGGCAGCGCTGGCGGCAATGGCGGCTATGATGATCGCGGCGGCTATGGCGGCGGCTCGTCCTCGGGCGGTGGCTATGGCGGCGGCTACGACGACCGCGGCGGCCCGTCCGGCCCGTCCTCGGGCGGCGGCATGGACGACGAAATCCCGTTCTGATCCGGCACGGACCTGATCCCAAAGCAATTTGGCCCCCTATCCCGTCGATAGGGGGCTTTTTAATTGCCCGTCTCGGTGCCTCTTGCAAAAGAAATGGGGGGCGCAGGGCCCCCCAGTTCACGGATCGGGTGGATTTATGTACCGCCCGTTAGCTTTTTGCCTGTATCCCGATCCGCGTCAGGGGCCAGCGCACCGGCCCCGGAAACTCTATCAGCTACAGCCCGAGGTCGAACCGCAGGTGTTGCACTTCATGCAGGTGCCATTGCGGACAAGGGTGTAGTTGCCGCAATCCCCGCACGGGTCGCCCTCATAGCCCTGCATTTTCGCCTTGTCACGGGCAGAAATGGTGGTCGTGGCGCTGGTCATCGCGACCACGCTGGTTTCCGCCACTTTGGCGCGGACCATACCATCCGGCAGGTTCACCTGCCCCATGCCGCCGACCGCCATCAACTCTTGCGGCAGACGTTTGCGCAGATAGCCGGTCGATGAAATTTGCTTGAGCACTTCCAAGGACTTGGATGCCGCCGTGTCGCTGGGCGCCTTAATGTTGGCTTCGTCCTCTGCCTTGTGCAGATCATCAAAGGACGCGCCCGACGGTTTGACATGCGCCAGATCGGTCCGGTCAAGGTAGGACACCGCCAGTTCGCGGAAAATATAGTCGAGGATCGAGGTCGCCGACTTGATCGAGTCGTTGCCCTGCACCATTCCCGCCGGTTCGAACTTGGTAAAGGTGAAGGCATCGACGAATTCGTCCAGCGGCACGCCGTATTGCAGCCCCACCGACACCGCGATGGCAAAGTTGTTCATCATCGCACGAAAGCCTGCGCCCTCTTTGTGCATGTCGATGAAAATCTCGCCCAAGGTGCCGTCGCCATATTCGCCGGTGCGCAGATAGACCTTGTGCCCGCCGACCACGGCCTTTTGGGTATAGCCCTTGCGGCGTTCCGGCAGTTTCTGGCGATGGGCGCGGACGATTTCCTTGACGATGATGTTTTCGACCACCTTTTCGGCCAGAGTCACGGCCTTTTCCTGCTGCGATCCGGTCGCCAGAATTTCGGCGGCGTCATCGTCATCCTCGACCAGCGCCGAGGCGAGCGGTTGCGACAGCTTGGACCCGTCGCGATAGAGTGCATTCGCCTTGATTCCGAGGGACCACGACAGTTCATAGGCCTTTTGACAGTCCTCGATCGTGGCGGAATTGGGCATGTTGATGGTTTTGGAAATCGCGCCCGAGATGAACGACTGCGCGGCGGCCATCATCTTGATATGGCTATCGACCGACAGGAACCGCTTGCCGCGCTTGCCACAGGGGTTGGCACAGTCAAAGACGTGATAGTGATCGGTCCTGAGGTACGGCGCCCCTTCCAGCGTCATGGTCCCGCAAACATGGTCGTTGGCCGCGTCGATCTCTTTTTTGCTATAGCCCAGATGGCGCAGCAGATCAAAGGACGGGTCGTTCAGCTTGGCCGCCGGAATGCCCAGCACCTTTTGGCAGAACTCTTCGCCCAGCGTCCACTGGTTGAACACGAACCGGATGTCAAAGGCGGTCTTGAGCGCGGCTTCGACCTTATCTACCTCGCGCTGCCCAAAGCCATGGCCGATCAGCGCGGTGTGGTTGATATGCGGCGCCTGCCCCAGCGATCCGTGACCCACCGCATAGGCGATGATCTCCTCGATCTGGGACGAGGAATAGCCCAAGGTTTCCAAGGCAGCCGGAACCGAGCGGTTGATGATCTTGAAATACCCGCCCCCGGCCAGTTTCTTGAACTTGACCAGCGCGAAATCCGGCTCGATCCCGGTGGTGTCGCAATCCATCACCAGACCGATGGTCCCCGTCGGCGCAATGACCGAGACCTGCGCATTGCGGTAGCCGTGCTTTTGCCCCAGATCCAGCGCCTCTTCCCATGCGCCAACCGCCATCGTGATCAGGCGCGGGTCCGGGCAGGATGCGTGATCCAGCGGAACCGGACGCACAGCCAGCCCTTGATAGCCCTCGGACTTGCCCTGTGCGGCGGTCAGGTGATTGCGGATGACCCGCAGCAAGTGGGTTTTGTTACGGGCATATCCCGAAAACGCCCCCAATTCGCCGGCGATTTCCGCGCTGGTGGCATAGGCCACACCGGTCAGGATCGCGGTCAGCGCCGCACCCAGCGAACGCCCCGCATCGCTGTCATATCCCAGACCCATGTTCATCAAGAGCCCGCCGATATTGGCGTAGCCCAGACCCAAGGTGCGGAAGTCATAGGACAGTTGCGCGATTTCCTTGGACGGGAATTGCGCCATCATCACGCTGATTTCCAGCGTCAGCGTCCAGAGCCGGGTCGCATGCACATAATCGTCCGCGCGGAACTCGCCCTCCTTGTAAAAGGTCAGCAGGTTCATCGACGCGAGGTTACAGGCCGTATCGTCGAGGAACATATATTCCGAACAGGGGTTCGACCCGCGGATCGCCCCGTCCTCTGGGCAGGTATGCCACGCGTTCACGGTATCGTGGAACTGGATGCCCGGATCGGCGCAGGCCCATGCTGCGTGGCCGACCTGATCCCACAGGTCGCGGGCCTTGATCGTCTTGGAGACGCTGCCGTCCTTGCGGTTGATCAACTGCCAATCGGCATCCTCGCGCACCGCCTGCAAAAACGCATCCGTCACCCGGATCGAGTTGTTCGAGTTCTGGCCCGACACGCTGGCGTAGGCCTCGGAGTCCCAATCGGTGTCATAGGTCGGGAACTCGATGCTCGAATGTCCCTGCTTTGCATAATCCAGCACCCGCTTGATGTAGGTTTCCGGGATCGACACCTTTTTCGCATCGCGAATGGCGGATTTGAGAGCGTCGTTCTTGGCAGGGTCATAGGCGTCTGCCGCCAGCCCGTCCCAAGTGTTGATCGCGGCAAAGATCGCGTTCAGCTTTTGCTCGTGCATTTTCGAGCCAGCCACGATCGAGGCGACCTTTTGTTCTTCCAGAACCTTCCAGTTGATGAACTGCTCGATATCGGGGTGATCGGCATCGACGATCACCATTTTTGCTGCCCGACGGGTTGTGCCGCCTGATTTGATCGCGCCTGCGGCCCGATCGCCGATCTTGAGGAATCCCATCAGACCCGATGATTTCCCGCCGCCCGACAGCCGCTCTCCCTCGCCGCGCAGCGAGCTGAAGTTGGTGCCGGTGCCAGAGCCATATTTGAACAGACGCGCCTCGCGGACCCATAGGTCCATGATGCCGCCTTCGTTTACCAGATCGTCCTTGACCGACTGGATAAAGCAGGCATGCGGCTGCGGATGTTCGTAGGCGCTGTCGGATTTCACCAACTCGCCGGTGCGATAATCGACATAGTGGTGCCCCTGCGCCGGTCCGTCGATGCCATAGGCCCAATGCAGGCCGGTGTTGAACCACTGCGGGCTGTTCGGCGCGGCCATCTGGTTGGCCAGCATGTAGCGCATTTCATCGAAATAGGCGCGGGCGTCGTCCTCGGACGTGAAATAGCCGCCCTTCCAGCCCCAATAGGTCCAGGCACCCGCCAGACGGTCGAACACCTGTTTGGCGCTGGTTTCGCCGCCCATGGTCGCGCCCTCGGCGGGCTCGCTGCGCCACAGGAACTCGGGCACGCCCTTTTCCTTGACCCGGCGCAGCACCGACGGCACCCCGGCCTTGCGCAGGTATTTCTGGGCAATCACATCGCTGGCCACTTGGCTCCAGTCGCTGGGCACCTCGCAACCTTCGAGTTTGAACACCGTAGAGCCATCGGGGTTGCGGATTTCTGACGTGACCGAGCGGAATTCGATATCTGCATATGCGTCTTGGCCGGCCTTTGTGAAAATGCGTTCGATTTTCATCGTCAGTTATCCTCTGTCGGGCCATCTACGTGGCCTAAAGCTGTCCCTGCGCCCGTTCGGGCATCCCTGCGCTGACGCAAAACCACGCTGTCCTCCCGCCGTTACACGACGCGGGTCACGATCCATCAGGATGATCGAAGAGGTCATTTTACGTCGAAAGCGGCGCTAGATGTTGTATGCGCACCGCCAGCGCCCACAAACTGCACAAACTATCATTAGTGGGTCAATCATCTTTTTGCGCTAGATTTGCGATCTTTTGGCTTGACCCAACTGTTTACCATTTCTTAGGCGATTCATCCCCCAAGTTGTCCACAGCCAAGGCAGTATCACCCTCTGCGAAAGGATAGGATTTGCCGCAGCGGCGCACATACCGGCGAAACGACTGTGACGTTTTGATGCGTCCGCACCGCACAAAGCCGCCACTGGAAATTCTATCTATGGTCGAAATGAATAGAGTGATTCCCTCAAGGATTGCATTTTTTGCGAATCCCAGAGGCGGACCCCGAAAAACGAAAACGGCCCCGAAAGGGCCGCCGTCAGTATGACTATCGTGAAGTGGTCGGGGCGATAGGATTCGAACCTACGGCCTACGGTACCCAAAACCGTCGCGCTACCAGGCTGCGCTACGCCCCGACTGCCCTCCCTTTACTTGCCAGCGGCGGGCTTGAAAAGCCCAAACCGACAACAAATTCATCAGGAACAATTCCCTATCGACGGGTGA
Source organism: uncultured Paracoccaceae bacterium (assembly GCA_937864535.1). GTDB lineage: Bacteria > Pseudomonadota > Alphaproteobacteria > Rhodobacterales > Rhodobacteraceae > Marivivens. The sequence continues at coordinate 40,743 of CALMJS010000017.1, read as the reverse complement.
TGCATCACGTCGCCTTCTTGCAACCCGAGCCGCGCCGCCAGACCGCCGTTGATTTCCAGCACGAATTTGACCCCTTGGCCGCCGTCAATCGGCGTCTCGTCCAAGGGGATCGCCATCGGGTGGATGCGGGTGATGACGCCGGTCTCATCGGCGAACAGCATATCCAGCGGAATCAGCGTGTTGCGCATCCAGAAACTGGCGTGGGACGGTGCCTCGTAGACAAAGATCATGCCCGACAAGGTCGGCATGGATTCGACATGCATCAACCCCTGTGCCCGCTCGGCCGGATCATCCGCAACCGCGACGGTAAAGACCGCCTCGGCCTTGGCGCCAACGATTGACAGTCTATCCTCGACGCACTGCGCGAGGCTGGCCGAGGCTGACCCGATCCCGATCAGGGTCAGCACCCAGAGCGTTATTTGATTGCGCTTTCCCAGATCAGCACCTCGATTGCCATCTTGCCGCGTTTACCGTCGATACACCGGATGCCGACGGCCTCTCCGGTTTGCAGATCAGACAGCCCAGACCGACGCAAGACCTCGATATGCACAAATATGTCATCGGGCGACCCGAACACATTGGCAAACCCGAACCCCTTTGCCTTGTCGAACCACTTGACCCGCGCCGGCTCGAGCTCGGCAGCCTCCAGATCTTCGGCCGGGATTTCCAGCAGATCCGTCAGCGTCGAAGCGATGCTCAGAACCCCCGGCGCTTCGATCGAGACGACCTCGACTGCCTGCACGCCGCGATCCGTCATCTGGGTTTTCAGCTCGATCGCGGCCCCGTCCGCGACAGAACTTTGACCGTAATTTCTCAGGACATTCGCATGAAGCAGGATGTCCGGTCCCCCTTCGTCCGCAACGACGAATCCGTACCCCTTGCCGGGATCAAACCATTTCACGCGCCCCCGAAGGACACGCGACTGCGCATCGATATCAGTCATCATTCTTTTTCAGTCCGAACCCAGATCCCCATCCGATCTGGATTTTCATCCGGCTAAAAGACCTCGGACCGGCATGAAAAACAAGCAGGAAACAGGCGTTTGCTCCGTTCGTTTATGGAATCTCAAGGATATAAGCGGTTTATGGCCCAGACGCCCTGCTCACCCGAACGGGTCCAGCGAAACCGATCATGCAACCTAAAGGCGCCATCGGCCCAAAATTCGATTTCGACAGGCCGAATCCGGTACCCGCCCCAGAACGGCGGACGCGCAGGACTGATTCCCTCTCGTGCGGTAATTTTCGCAACTTCGGCCATCAACGTCGCACGACCATCCAGCGGCTGCGACTGTCGCGATGCCCAGGCCCCGAGCCGGCTCTTGAGCGAGCGGGAAGCGAAATACTCGTCTGCCTGCGGTCCCTCCTCGCGTTCGATCAGACCGCGCACACGGACCTGCCGCCGCAGGGATTTCCAGTGCATCACAAAGGCCGCCTTGCCCGCATGGTCCAGCTCCTGCGCCTTTTGACTGCCGTAGTTGGTATAGAACACAAAGGCGTCATCCTCGATGTCCTTGAGCAGAACCATCCGTGCATTCGGCATGCCCTCTGCGTCCACCGTCGACAGCGCGATCGCGTTCGGGTCGTTCACTTCGGACGCCTCGGCCTCTGCCAACCAGCGCCGCGCGATCTCGAACGGGCTGTCGCCTGCAAAAATTCCACTCCGGTCCGTCATATGCCCTGTCCTTTGTCCTGCCGTCTGGCGCCCCTCGCGGACCATTCGTGACGCAGCGTCGCTGATAGTCTTGATGACACGGGGGCAATCGCCTACACCGAACCCAAATAGCGCCTCAAAGGCAAGGGGAACAGATGACGTCGCAATTGATGCAAGGTAAACGCGGGCTGATCATGGGCCTGGCCAACGACAAATCGATCGCTTGGGGGATCGCCAAGGCGCTGGCCGGTGCTGGGGCCGAACTCGCGTTTTCCTATCAGGGCGACGCGCTGAAAAAGCGCGTGCAACCGCTGGCTGGCGAACTGGGCTCGGACATCGTGCTGCCCTGTGACGTCTCGGACATGGACTCGGTCGATGCTCTCTTCGCCGATCTGGAACAGCGCTGGGGCAAGCTGGACTTTATCGTGCACGCCATCGGCTTTTCCGACAAAAACGAACTGCGCGGCCGCTATGTCGACACGACCCGCGAAAACTTCCTGATGACGATGGATATCTCGGTCTATTCCTTTACCGCCGTCGTGCAGCGTGCGGCCAGGATGATGACCGATGGCGGCTCCTGCCTGACGCTGACCTACTACGGCGCGGAACGCGTCATGCCGCACTATAACGTCATGGGCGTGGCCAAGGCCGGGCTCGAGGCCTCGGTGCGCTACCTCGCCGAGGATCTGGGCAAGGACCGCATCCGCGTAAACGCCATCTCCGCAGGCCCGATCAAGACCCTCGCAGCTTCGGGCATCGGCGATTTCCGCTACATCCTGAAATGGAACGAGTACAACTCGCCCCTGCGCAAAAACGTCTCGATCGACGAAGTCGGCGGCTCGGCTCTCTACCTGCTGTCCGATCTGTCGACCGGCGTCACCGGCGAAACCCACCATGTGGATGCGGGCTATCACGTCGTCGGCATGAAGGCCGTTGACGCCCCCGACATGAACAAAGAGTAGCCAATGGACATCGCCGCATTCTTGACGATCGTTTCGATCCACCTCGCTGCGGCGATCTCTCCTGGACCGAGCTTTGTCCTCTCGGTCCGCACCGCCGCCTCCGAGGGCTTTGGCGTGGCCACCGCACTGGCTCTGGGCTTTGGAATCGGCGCGCTTCTCTGGGCGGTCGTGGCGATGGCGGGGCTTGCGCTGGTCTTTGAACTGGTGCCGGCCCTCTTCCTTGGACTCAAGATCATTGGCGGCGCGTTCCTGCTGTGGATCGCCTACAAGATGTGGACCCACGCCAGCGATCCCCTGCCCGAGCAGACCGCGAACCGCAATCCCCGCTCGACCCTCGGCGCGATCCGCTACGGGTTCCTGTTCTTTGCCAGCAACCCCAAACCGGCGGTGTTCTTTGGCGCGGTCTTCGTCGGGCTGGTTCCGCATGACACGCCAATGCCGTGGCGTCTTGCCATCCTCGCGGCGGTTTTCGCCAATGAAACCCTCTGGTATATCGTCGTGGCACGGATTTTCTCGCTGCCGCGCGCGCGTACCGCATACATGCGACTCAAGGCCAAGGTGGACCGGACCTTTGGCGGGCTCATCGCTCTGCTTGGCCTGAAAATCGCCCTGACCTGAAGGATCGACCATGGCTCCGACCGAACGCTTGCCCCACGAAAAAGGCTTCCACGTCTCCTGGGACCAACTCCACCGCGACAGCCGCGCCCTCGCATGGCGCCTTGACGGCCAGAGCCCGCTCGAAGGCGGCGCATGGAAGGCCATCATCGCCATCACCCGCGGCGGCATGGCCCCGGCGATGATCATCGCCCGCGAACTCGACGTGCGGACGGTCGACACGATCAGCGTTAAATCTTACGATCACCAGTCCCAATCCGCCGCCAAGGTCCTCAAGGCCCCCGATGCCGGGATCATCGGCGATGGCACCGGCGTCCTGGTCATCGACGATCTGGTCGACAGCGGCAAAACCCTCGAACTCGTCCGCGAGATGTACCCGCAGGCGCATTTCGCCACGGTCTACGCCAAACCCAAGGGCCGCCCGCAGGTCGACACCTATGTGACCGAAGTCAGCCAGGATACCTGGATTTTCTTCCCCTGGGATATGGCGCTGCAATATGTCCAGCCCTATCGCGGCAAAGAATAACGACAGACTCCCGGGGGCCACGCGCCCCCGTTTTCTATTCCCGTTTTCATCTTTCCCCAAATACCTCCGCCGGAGGCACCCGAGGCCGCAGGCCGAGATATCACCTTGCGCCGAAGGCGCGCATTTGGAACTCTGAGCCCGAACAACCAGTTGGACGGCACCATGACTCACCAATCGCGCACGCAATCGACCTTTGCCCCTCCGGTGATGGAGGCGCGGCGCTGGATCGAGGGTGTGACCTTTCCCGCCGACAAACCGCTGATCAACGTCAGTCAGGCCGCGCCGGTGCAAACCCCGCCCGAACCGATGCTCAGGGCGATGTCCGAAATGATCCTGACAGAGGCCGGTGCCCATCTCTACGGCCCGGTGCTCGGCTTGCCGGCCCTGCGCGCCGAGATCGCCGCCCAATTCAGCGCGGCCTATGGCGGCACCATTAGCCCCGCCCATGTTGCCATCACCTCTGGCTGCAATCAGGCGTTTTCGGCGATCATCACCGCGCTTTGCACCGCTGGCGACGAGGTGATCGTCCCGCTTCCCTACTATTTCAATCACCGGATGTGGCTCGATATGGCGGGGGTCGCGACAGTGCCCTTGTCTCCCGGCGCAGGCCTGATCCCCTCTGCCGAGGCGGCTGCGGCCCTGATCACCGACAAAACCCGCGCGATCGTTCTGGTCACGCCCAACAATCCGTCGGGCGTCGAATATCCGGCACAGACCCTTCGCGACTTTTATGATCTCTGTGCTGCACGGGGCATCCACCTGATCGTGGACGAGACCTATCGCGATTTCGACAGCCGCAGCGGGCGACCGCATGACCTGTTGACCACCGAGGACTGGGACACCACGCTGATCCAGCTCTATTCGTTCTCCAAGGCCTACCGGCTGACCGGACATCGCGTCGGGTCGATCTGCGCCGCCCCCGCTCTCTTGGCCGAGGTGGAAAAATACCTCGACACCGTTACGATCTGCCCGAACCAGTTGGGGCAGCGCGCCGCGCTGTGGGGGATGCAGAACCTGTCGCAGTGGCTTGCGGGGGAACGCGATGAAATCCTGTCGCGCCGACAGGCTATTCTGGACGGCTTTGGCCAACTGGCGGCCAAGGGCTGGAAACTGCTGGGCTGCGGGGCCTATTTTGCCTACGTCGAACACCCGTTTGATCTGCCGTCGGATGGTGTGGCCAAACGTCTGGTGACAGAGGCGAGCGTGCTTCTGCTGCCCGGCACCATGTTCATGCCCGAGGGGCACCCCGATGCCGCGCGGCAATTGCGCATCGCATTTGCCAATGTCGACCGTGCCGGGATCACACAGCTGTTTGACAGACTGGCTTTGGTCACGCTCTGACCTTGCGCAGGGCCGCAGGCCCGCCTATTCAGTTGCCGACCCTGGCGCACAGGGCAAGCAGAGGGAGAGCGCCCGACATGGCGAAGGAAAAGAAAACAAAACTCGGCGTCTGGGTTATTCTCGGCATCCTGTTTTTTAGCCTTGTTGGGTTTGGCACCACCAGCCTGACCGGCACCAGCAACCGTCTGGCCAGTGTCGGCCAAAAGGAAATCACCCTCAACCAATACGCGCTGGAACTCCGCCAGGCGATGGACACCCTGCGCGCCCAACTCGGGATCGAGATCAGCTTTGCGCAGGCGCAGTCGGCCGGCATCAGCGACGAGGTGCTGGCCAATCTGGTGAACCGCCGCGTTCTGGAAAACGAAGCCAGCGTGCTGGGCCTGTCGATGGGCGACGAGCCGCTGCGCGAACGTCTGGCCAATGAACCCGCCTTTCAGGGGCTGGCAGGCGGCTTTGACCGCGCCGCCTACAAGGACGCGCTCGCCCGCATCGGCACCAATGAATCCGACTACGAACAGCTGACCCGCGATGAAATGGCCGCGACCCTGCTGCAACTCGGCATCGTCGGCGGCATCGAAACCGCCGATGGCTTTGCCGCGCTGCGCAGCGTTTATCTGGGCGAACGCCGCGATATCACCTGGGCGATCCTTGGGTCCAGCGTGCTGACCGAGGCGCTGCCCGAACCGACCGAAGAAGAGCTGATCGCCTACCACGAGGCGCACAAGGACCAGTTCACCACGCCGGAGACCAAATCGCTGACCTATGCGGTCCTGCTCCCGTCGACGATTTCGGAAACGGTCGAGGTCGACGAACAGGCGATCCGCGATCTCTATCAGGAACGCATCGACGATTATGTCGTGCCGGAGCGCCGTTTGGTCGAACGTCTCGGCTTTGCCGACGAGGCTGCCGCGCAGGCCGCAATGGAGGCGATTACCGCTGGCACCACCGACTTCAACACCTTGGTCGCCGAACGTGGCCTGTCGCTGGACGACGTCGATCTGGGCGATGTGTCCCGTGTCGAACTGGCCGAAGCAGGTGAGGCCGTGTTTGCAGCGAGCACCGATCAGGTCGTTGGCCCGCTGCCCTCGCTGGTGGGTCCGGCGTTGTTCCGCGTCAATGCGATCCTCGCTGCCGATGAAACCACCTATGACGACGCCCGCGATGAATTGCGCGCAGAACTGGCACAGGCCCGCGCCCGCCGCGTAATCAGCGATTCGGTCGAAGGTCTGACCGACCTCGTTGCTGGCGGAGCCACCCTCGAAGATCTGGTTGCCAATTCGCAGATGGAACTGGGCACGATGGCCATCACCGCCGACAGCACCGATGGCATGGCGGCCTACCCGGAATTCCGCGATGCCGCTGCCGCTGCGCAGATCGGTGATTATCCGGAACTGGTCGAATTGTCGGACGGCGGCGTGTTTGCCCTGCGTGTCGATGCGATCAACGAACCGGCCGTTCAGCCGCTCGAGGATGTCTACACGCTGGTGCGCAGCGCTTGGCGGAACGAAGCGATGGAAACCGCGATCCTGACCAAGGCACAGGAGCTGGCCGCCGCGATGACGCTGGACACCGATTTCGCCGCGCTTGGCCTGACCGCAAAAATCGACCCCGATGTCACCCGCCGCAGCTTTATCGACCGCACGCCGGAGGGGTTCACCCAGCAGGTCTTTGCGACCGAGGCTGGTGGCAGCTTTGCGATGCCGTATAACGGCGCCGCCGTGCTGGTGCGTGTGGATGCGGTCAACGCCGCTGATCCCGAAAACGCCGATGTCATCGCGCTTCGCAAATCCGAAGGCGATGCGGCCAGCGCCGGGATCGCGCAGGATATTTTCCAGATCACGCTGCAACAGTTGATCGCCAAGACCGAAATTCAGGTGGACCCGGCTGCGGTAAACGCAGTCCACTCCAGCCTGCAGTAAGAGAGGCCCGTTATGGCGCTCAGCCCTGACTTTGAAACCTTCCAAAAGGCGTATGACGCCGGTCAGAACCAGGTTGTCTATACCCGGTTGGCGGCCGATCTGGACACGCCGGTTTCGTTGATGCTGAAACTCTCGGGCGCGGGGCGTCATGCCTTTATGCTCGAGAGCGTGACCGGCGGCGAAGTGCGTGGTCGCTATTCGATCGTCGGTATGAACCCCGATCTGATCTGGGAATGCGTGGGCACAACGGCGCGCGTCAATCGCGCCGCCCGCTATGACGACGATGCATTTACGGTGGAACCGACGGACCCGCTGACCTCGCTCCGCGCCCTCTTGGCCGAGAGCCGGATCGACCTGCCCGAAGGTCTGCCCGGGGCAAGCGCGGGGCTGTTCGGTTATCTGGGCTACGACATGATCCGGCTGGTCGAACACCTGCCGAATGTGAACCCCGACCCGATTGGTCTGCCCGACGCGATGATGCTGCGCCCCTCGGTGGTGGCGGTTCTGGATGGGGTCAAGGGCGACGTGATCCTCGTCTCGCCCGCTTGGGCCAATTCCGGCCTCTCGGCCAAGGCTGCCTATGCGCAGGCCGCCGAGCGGGTGATGGATGCCCAACGTGCGCTGGACCGTCCGGTGCCGGTGGATAGCCGCGAATTCCGTCCCGCCCGCGAAGTGGCCCCCGCCACCTCGAACTTTACCCGCGAAGGCTATAAGGCCGCCGTGGAAAAGGCCAAGGACTACATCCGCGCCGGCGATATTTTCCAGGTCGTGCCCGCACAACGCTGGACGCAGGAATTTGTCGAACCGCCCTTTGCGCTCTATCGGTCGCTGCGGCGGACGAACCCGTCGCCCTATATGTTCTACTTCAACTTTGGCGGCTATCAGATCATCGGCGCGTCACCGGAAATTCTGGTGCAGGTCGCGGGCAAGCAGGTCACGATCCGCCCGATCGCCGGGACACGTCCCCGCGGTGCCACCCCCGCCGAGGACAAGGCGAACGAGGTCGATCTGCTCGCCGATAAAAAGGAACTGGCCGAGCATTTGATGCTGCTGGATCTTGGCCGCAACGACACCGGCAAGGTGTCGAAAATCGGCACCGTGCGCCCGACCGAAAAGTTCATCATCGAACGCTACAGCCACGTGATGCACATCGTGTCGAACGTGATTGGCGAACTGGCCGACGATCAGGACGCGGTATCCGCCCTCCTGGCCGGTCTGCCTGCCGGCACAGTTTCCGGCGCGCCCAAGGTGCGTGCGATGGAGATCATCGACGAACTGGAGCCGGAAAAGCGCGGCGTTTACGGCGGCGGTGTCGGCTACTTTAGTGCTGGCGGCGATATGGATATCTGTATCGCGCTGCGCACGGCGGTGCTCAAGGACGAGAAACTCTATATCCAAGCTGGCGGCGGCGTCGTGTACGACAGCGACCCCGAGGCGGAATATATGGAAACCGTCCACAAATCGAATGCCATCCGCAAGGCCGCCGAGGACGCCACGCGGTTCTCAGGCAGCGGTAACCGCTAGGACAAAGGCCCCGCACTGCGGGGCCTTTTCGTTTAGTCCTGATCCAGTAGCACCGCCGACACCGGCGCCAATGCCACCTGCCCGGCCCGGTTGGCTGTCGCCCAGAGCGTCAGCGCCGAGACGGTTTCGGCCCTGAGCCGCGCGAGCAACACCGTATTTCCCTGCTGGCGCGCCTGAAACGCGTTAAAATCGAGGAACCGGCGAATGACCAGCGCCGACTGATCATTGCTATCGAGATCGCGGGCGACGGTGACCGTCGGCACCCCCGCCGCTGCCGCAATGCGGGCCGGCTCGTTCAGACCCTGTCCAGCCTCGATCAACCCGCGGCCATCCGCGACCAGTCGGGCCACCAGAACATCGGTCGCGGCCCGGTTGGTAGCAAGTCCGCTGGTGCCGGTGTCCAGAATGGCAACGGCCTCCGGCAGGATCGCCATCGCGGCCTCGATCACCTGAGCGGCATCACCGGCCGAGGCCCCGGCGGGCATTTCGGTGATCGCGGCGACCTCGATCCCTGCGTCCCGATAGGCGGACATCCGGGTCTTGGCATCCGCATCCGTGGCAGCAATGGCAACGGTGATCGGGAATGGGATCGAGCGGATCAGGGCAGGCCCGTTAGACAGCTGCCCGTCGTCGATCATCACAACCGACAGCATCGGCTGGTTGCCGGGATTGCTAAAGGCAGCGGCAAACTGCGCCAGCGCCGCCACATTTGCCCCATAATCCGACTGCACCGCGACCGGAGCAGCCGCATTTGCCGAATCTGTCCCGGCGCGACGGATCACAACGCTGTTGTCCCCGGTCGGCAGGGTCGCAGTCTGACCAAGCTGGACCGAGCCGACGACCACTGCAGGTTCATCGGTGACCTCGGGCTCGACCACGTCTGGCACGACCACGGCTGTCACCGAGTCGGTACTGACGACGACATCGGCCTCGGCGCTCGGGGTCGTGGGCGCATCGGCCTGCGGCGCGGGCAGAACCGGACCGTCGGTCGTTGGCGCCAACACCGTCCCGAGGTCGATTTTCGGCAGGTCGATCGCTGTCGCGACCGCCGTGGGGTCGGGCCGCGCCACGGTGCTGGTATCGGCGACGGGAGGCTGTGTTCCGCCCATATCCGTCGGGCTGATTGAAGTTTGCGGCGTCACCAGTTCCGGCGCCTCGATCTGAATGCCGGTCGCGGCATCGACGGCCAAGCCGTTGTCGGGTTCGGCGGGCGGGTTTTCGGTGGCGGCTGGCACTGCCGTGCGCGGCTCTGCCGGACTGGCAGGCGCAACCGCCGGTGTCGAGACCGGCGCCTGCGGGGCCTCTGTCATCGGGGCAACCGGCGGAGCAGAGCCCGCCGGCTGACCTGCGATCAGCGACGCCAACCCCAGACCCAGCCCCGAGACCAATGCCCCGAGGGCGACTCCCATCAACAATCCTCGCAGCACGCGCACTTCCCTTTGATTAGTCTGCCCGTTTCATGCCCCCGTGGCCTTGACGCTGGCCGCCGTTGGGGATCATGTATGTCGCGACTATACCGCCGACCTTCGGGTGGGCAAAACCCCCAAATGATTGATACGGCTGGCCATGCTTCTACTAATCGACAATTACGACAGCTTTACCTACAACCTCGTCCACTACTTGGGCGAACTCGGGGCAGAAGTCGTCGTCCGCCGCAATGATGCGCTGACCGTTCAGGATGCGATGGGTATGAAGCCCGAGGCGATTTTGCTGTCGCCCGGCCCCTGCGACCCCGATCAGGCGGGGATCTGTCTGGCTCTGACCATGGCCGCCGCCGAAACCAGGACGCCGCTGATGGGGGTCTGCCTCGGCCATCAGACCATCGGTCAGGCCTTTGGCGGAAACGTCGTCCGCTGTCATGAAATCGTCCACGGCAAAATGGGCACCATGCACCACGAGGGCAAAGGCGTGTTCGCCGGTCTGCCCTCGCCATTCCAGGCGACGCGCTATCATTCGCTGGTCGTGGACCGCGCGACACTGCCCGCCTGCCTCGAGGTGACGGCAGAACTGTCGGATGGCACGATCATGGGGCTCCAGCACCGCGAATTGCCGATTCAGGGCGTGCAATTCCACCCCGAAAGCATCGCCTCCGAACACGGGCACAAGATGCTGGAGAATTTCCTGACCATCGCAGGCATGAAGGTGACGGCATGACCGATGCAATGAAGCCCCTGATTTACGCCGCTTCCGAAGGTCCGCTGTCACGCGCGCAGGCCAATCAGGCGTTCGAAATCCTGTTTTCCGGTCAGGCCACCCCCGCGCAGGTCGGCGGGTTCCTGATGGCGATGCGCGCACGCGGCGAATCCGTGGCCGAATATGCCGCCGCCGCCGCTGCGATGCGCGCCAAATGTATCCCCGTCGCTGCGCCCGAGGGCGCGATGGATATCGTCGGGACCGGCGGTGACGGTCTGGGCACGCTGAACATTTCCACTGCTACCGCCTTTGTGGTTGCGGGCGCGGGCGTACCGGTAGCCAAGCACGGCAACCGCAATCTGTCATCGAAATCAGGGGCTGCTGACGCCCTTGGCCAAATGGGCATCAATGTGATGGTCGGGGCAGAGATCGTCGAACGCGGCCTGCGCGAGGCCAATATCGGCTTTATGATGGCCCCGATGCACCATCCGGCGATGAAACATGTCGGGCCGGTGCGTCAGGAACTGGGCTGCAAGACGATTTTCAACATCCTTGGCCCGCTGACCAACCCCGCCGGGGTGAAACGCCAATTGACCGGGGCCTTTGCCCCCGATCTGATCTTTCCGATGGCGGAAACCCTGCTGGATCTGGGCACCGAAAAGGCGTGGCTGGTCCATGGCCATGACGGCATGGACGAAATCTCGATCACCGGGCCGTCCTCTGTGGCGGTTCTGGCCGATGGCAAAATCACCGGCACCGAGGTCCACCCCGAAGACGCTGGTCTGCCCGTCTGGCGGCTGCGCGATATTCTGGGCGGCACGCCCGAGGAAAACGGCGTGGCCCTGCGGGCGCTGCTGAACGGGGAAAAGGGCGCCTATCGCGATGCGGTGCTGTTCAACGCCGCCGCCGCGCTGATCGTCGCCGACCGTGTGGACACCCTGCCCGATGGCGTGGCAATGGCAGCCGAGAGCATTGACAGTGGCCGCGCGATGGCCGCGGTGACGATGCTGGCCAAGGTCACCTCTGAGGCCTGACCCCTAGACCTTTGGCGCAGGGCGGGCCGGCAGCCGTTGCCGCTCGCCCCGCGCCATGACACAAAGACGACAAAGACCGGAGCGACGATGACCACCACCATTCTGGACAAGATCAAGGCCTATAAACTGGACGAAGTGGCCGAACGCAAAGCCGCCCGGTCCTTGGCCGTGGTCGAGGACATGGCCCGCGCCGCACCGGCAACCCGCGGGTTTCACGAACAGTTGAAAATCGCCAGCCGTCAGGGCTATGGCCTGATCGCCGAAATCAAAAAGGCCAGCCCGTCGCGGGGACTGATCCGGCCCGACTTTAACCCACCCGAACTGGCCGTTGCCTATGAAAAGGGCGGCGCGACCTGTTTGTCGGTTCTGACCGATGGTCCCAGCTTTCAGGGGGCGGACGGGTATCTGACCGCCGCCCGCAGCGCGGTGTCCCTGCCTGCCCTGCGCAAGGATTTCATGTACGACACCTATCAGGTGGCCGAGGCGCGCGCCCTACATGCCGACTGTATCCTGATCATCATGGCCAGCGTCTCTGATGCGCAGGCCGAGGAACTGGAATCCTGCGCCTTTGACTGGGGCATGGATGTCCTGATCGAAGTGCATGATGCCGAGGAACTCGAACGCGCGACGCGGCTGAAATCGCCTATGATCGGGATCAACAACCGCAACCTTAAAACCTTTGAGGTAACGCTCGACACCACCCGGCAACTGGCCCGCCGCGTGCCCGGTGACCGGATGATCGTCTGCGAATCCGGCCTGTTCACTCCGGCGGATCTGGCCGACATGGCGCACTATGGCTCGCGCACCTTCCTGATCGGCGAGAGCCTGATGCGTCAGGAGGACGTGGCCAGCGCGACCCGCGATCTGCTCGCAAATCCCTATCGTCCGGGGGTGATGTAATGTCCGGCCTGTCCCATTTCGACGAGGGCGGCAAGGCGCATATGGTCGATGTCTCGGACAAGGCCGTGACCAGCCGCATCGCCGTGGCCGAAGGCTATATTACCATGACCCCTGCGACGCTTGCACTGATCAAGGACGGCAAGGCCGAAAAGGGCGACGTGCTGGGCATCGCCCGTCTGGCCGGTATCATGGGGGCCAAGAAAACCGCCGATCTGATCCCGCTGTGTCATCCGCTGCCGATCACCAAGGTCGCGCTGGACCTGACGCCCGATGATGATCTGCCCGGCGTGCGCATCACCGCCACGGTGAAAACCACCGGCAAGACCGGCGTCGAAATGGAGGCGCTGACCGCCGTATCTGTCGCCGCACTGACCGTGCATGACATGGTCAAGGCCGTGCAAAAGGACATGGTCATCGGCGGTATCCGCGTCACGCTCAAGGACGGCGGCAAGAGCGGAAGGTTCGAGGCGTGATCTCGGTCGCCGAGGCTCAGGCGCTCTGTCTTGGTCTGGTTCGGCCCATCGGGACCGAAGATGTGCCCTTGGAACAGGCCGCTGGCAGGACGCTCCGGCAGGACGTGCGGACATGGCGGCCGCAGCCGCCGTTTCCCAGCGCGGCGATGGACGGTTATGCCGTGCGCGACGCCGAGGTCCGGATTGGCGCGACCTTTACGGTGATCGGAGAGTCTGCGGCAGGCCACGGGTTCGCCGGGGATGTTGGACCCGGTCAGGCCGTGCGTATTTTCACCGGGGCGCCTGTCCCGCCCGGTGCGGATCATGTGGTGATCCAAGAGGACGTCACCCGCGCAGGCGACCTGATCACCATTCAGCCACATCTGGGCGACGGACCGAATATCCGGCCGCTGGGCGTGGACTTCGGACCCGATTTTTCCTTGGCCGCCCCGCGAGTGCTGTCGCCCTACGACTGCGGGTTGCTGGCCGCGATGAACTGCCCATCTGTCACCGTCAGCCGCCGCCCCCGTGTCGGGATTCTGGCGACGGGCGACGAATTGGTGATGCCGGGCGGAACGCCGAATGCCGATCAGATCCTCAGCTCGAACGTCTTTGCGCTCAAGTCGATGGTGGATGCCGCTGGGGGCGAAGGTGTCATTCTGCCCATCGCCCCCGATACCCGCGACGGGCTGCGCACGGCGATGGCGTCTCTGGCCGAGTTTGACATTGCGATCACCGTCGGCGGCGCGTCGGTCGGCGATTATGATCTGGTGGGCCAGATTTCCAGCGAGCTCGGGCTGGAACGGGCATTTTATAAAATCACCATGCGCCCGGGCAAGCCGTTGATTGCAGGCGCATTTTCCAATGGTCAGCCCTATCTGGGCCTACCGGGGAACCCGGTGTCTGCAATTGTCTGCGGTGTTTTGTTCCTGCTTCCGATGCTGCGCAAAATGCTGGGTCAGACAGAGGTGCTACCGCAGACCCAGACGGCAGTCCTGGCGGTTGATACCGGCCCGAACGGACCGCGGACCCACTACATGCGCGCCCGCGTCGAACATGGCCATGTCACCCCGGCGCAGGATCAGGACAGCTCTCTCCTGTCGGTCCTCGCGTCCAGCAATTGCTTGATGATCCGCCCGATCAGGGACCCTGCCCGCAAAGCCGGCGACATCATCGAAATTCTACGGCTGTAAAAGCAAACCGTTGACACAAAACGGGAACATGGGTAGAACATCAGGGAAACGCGCACCCTTCGCGCCGAACTCTCAGGGATGCCAATGCTGACCAAAAAACAGCTCGACCTGCTCGAATTCATTCACAAGCGTGTGCAGCGTGATGGCGTTCCGCCCTCCTTTGATGAAATGAAAGAGGCGCTCGATCTGCGGTCGAAATCGGGGATTCACCGGTTGATCACCGCGCTCGAGGAACGTGGCTTCATTCGCCGCCTCGCCCATCGGGCGCGAGCGCTGGAAATTGTAAAGCTCCCCGACAGCATGATCGCCAAAGGGTTCAGTCCCGCGGTGATCGACGGGGGCGCGGCCCCTGCCCCCAAACGCCCTGCCGCGCGGGCGGTTGAAACGATCAGCGCGATTGAACTGCCTGTCATGGGCCGGATTGCCGCCGGTGTCCCGATCGCCGCGATTTCAGAGGTGTCGCACCACGTCGTTGTGCCGCAAACCATGCTCGGCAGTGGTGAACACTACGCGCTAGAGGTGCGCGGCGATTCGATGATCGACGCCGGGATCAATGACGGTGATATCGTCATCATTCGCGAGGGCTCGACCGCAGACAACGGCGATATCGTGGTCGCCTTGGTCGAAGAGGCAGAGGCGACGCTGAAAAAGTTTCGTCGTGTCAACGGGATGATCGCGCTAGAGGCGGCGAACCCAGCCTATGAAACCCGCATTCTGCGGGATGATCAGGTCAAGGTTCAGGGCCGTCTCGTCGGTCTGATCCGGTCCTATTGACCGCACCCTGCGCTGCGTCAGCGGGGCGCACTGTACCTATTGGGGTCAATGCCTGGCCTCTATTGATCAGCGACAGATCTGTCGGCAGAGCGGCGAGGATCGCCGCACCCGCAGTCAGAGGATTTAACTCGGTCAGATCAATCGGCTCTGCCCCGCCGTTCCAGACCCGCCCCCCCGACCGGTCGCGGGCTGTCTCCAACCTGCCATCGGATGTGATCGCCACGGACCCGGTGCGTGTCAGGATGTCCGCATCGAACAGACGACACGGACGTTGCCCGGCGTTGTCCTGATCGGTGACCAGAATGTCGGCGCCGTCGCAACCGCCGATCTTGGCCAATTCGGTTTTCCCGCGGACCAGTAAAACGGTTTGCCCGGCTACCTGTATCGAAAAACGCCTAACCTGCCGATCGATCCCTGGCCGGGCGGCAGCCTCTGCCTGTGTTGCCGGATCTCCATCCGCCCGCAACCAGGTCTCGACAGCAAAGCTATCGCCCGTGTCGCGGCTAACCGCGCGCCCCTCTGGCCCGAGTACGGCGACAGCGCTTCCGGTGTCTGAAATCAACAGCAGCGGGCGATCCACCCTTGGCCAGAGGATGAACGCCAGCGCGATTGCGGCCAGACCGCCCCACCGCAGCCACCCCTGCCAGAGCAACACCCACAGCCCGCCCAGCGTCAGCAGTCCCAGCACGTAGGGTGCAGGCGTTGGCACCAGATGCGCCGCTGCGGGCCAAGAGGCCACCTGATGCGCGACCCAGAGGATCGCGCGCAGACCCCAGCCCATCGGGACCAATCCAACCGCCTCGAGCCCAAGCGGCCAGAGCAACGCTGCAACAACAGCCGAGGGCATCACGACTGTTCCCATCAGCGGAACCGCCAGCAGATTGGCGATCAAACCGTAATGCGTCACCTGGTTAAAATGGGCTGCTCCATAGGGTGCTGTGGCCAGTCCAGCCACCAAGGACGATAGCATCAATGACGCCACAGATCGCAGCGGCTTGGGCAACCGGGCCAGCGAAACGGCCCCGAACACTCCGATCAAGGCGGCCGTCGCCGCAAACGACATTTGGAAGCCGGGACCGGTTACTTCGTGTGGACGGACGATCAACACCAGCGTCGCGGCAACGGCAATCGATCGCAAGGTCAGCGCCCTGCGATCGAGCAGCACCGCCCCGAACAGAACACAGACCATCACAAAGGACCGTTCGGTCGCGACATTCGACCCCGACAGCACGAGATACCCGGCCCCGACGAGGACCGCACCCACCGCAGCGATTTTCTTGACCGGCAGGCGCAGGGCAAGCCCGGGCCAGACCGACAGGCCCACCCGCAGACTCAGGAAAATCAACCCGGTGAGCATCCCCATATGCAGGCCGGAAATTGCCAGCAAATGCGCGAGGTTCGCGACCCTCAGGTCTGCCAGCGTGTCCGCGCCGATGGCGCTGCGGTCACCTGTGATGATCCCGGCGGCGAATCCGCCCGCCTCGCCGCCGATCCGCGTCACGACAGCCATCGTCAGAGCTTGCCGAAATCGGGCGAGCCGCAGCGTTTCGGACGAGGCCGGAACCAGCAGCAGCGCCGGCGTGCGCGTATAGCCGACCGCACCAAGACGATGAAACCAGGCGTGGCGGCGAAAATCATAGCCGCCCGGTTCGACCGGACCCGAAGGCGGCGACAGGGTCGCGGTCATCCCGACAATTTGCCCCGGCGCGGGCACTAGCCAGTCCTGCGGCCCATGCAGCGACACGCGGACCCGATCCGGCGTCCGGTCGGGCACAACCCGATCCAGAATGACCTGATCGAGCGTCAGCCGTACCGCCTCGGACTGGGACCGATCTACAGCGATGATCCGCCCTGTCACCGGGCCATAGTAGCGGAAGTCGAGTTGCGGCGCGGCGAGACGCTGCGCATGGACCCCTGCCATCAGAGCGCCAAAAACGACCAACGTCACACCGATGGGCAGAGGGGCCCATAGAGGGCCGAGGCAATAGGCCATGCCACCGCCCGCAGCGATCACAGCCACAGCCAACAAATACGCCGCCGCGCCCGGCTCATACGGCAGCGAAAAGAACCAGAACGCCCCGATGCCCATCAGCACCGGGACCCAATTCGCCAGATGACCACGCTGCAAATTGATCTGACCGACGATCCAAACCATCGCGCGCCCTTGTCCTGCCCCCTCTGGCCCTTTATCCCCTCCACTCAAGCCGACTAAGGTTAGCGAAAGGTTAAGCTGAACATGTCCTCTACTCCCGTCGTCACCCGAATTGCTCCGTCGCCGACCGGCTATATGCACATCGGCACTGCCCGCACCGCACTCTTCAACTGGCTCTATGCCCGTGGTCGCGGCGGCAAGTTCCTGTTGCGGATCGAAGATACCGACCGGGAACGGTCCACCCCCGCCGCAACCGATGCCATTCTTAAAGGGATGCGCTGGCTGGGGCTCGACTGGGATGGCGATGTCGTTAGCCAGTTTGAACGCGCCCCGCGCCATGCCGAGGTGGCGCACCAGATGCTGGCGGCAGGCAAAGCCTACAAATGTTTTTCGACTCAGGACGAAATTCAGGCCTTCCGCGAGGCCGCAGAGGCCGAAAAGCGGTCGACGCTGTTTCAGTCGCCGTGGCGCGATGCCGATCCGGCCAGCCACCCCGATGGACCCTATGTGATCCGCCTCAAGGCGCCGCGCGACGGTGCAACGGTGATCCACGATCAGGTGCAGGGGGATGTCACGATCCGCAACGACCAGTTGGACGACATGGTGATGCTGCGTTCTGACGGCACGCCGACCTATATGCTGGCCGTGGTGGTCGATGACAACGACATGGGCGTGACCCATGTGATCCGCGGCGATGACCACCTGACCAACGCGGCGCGCCAGATCCAGATCTATCTGGCGATGGGTTGGGACCTGCCGGTCTACGCGCATATCCCGCTGATCTTTGGCCCCGACGGCAAGAAACTGTCCAAACGCCACGGCGCGACCGGCGTCGCCGAGTATCAGACGATGGGCTATCCCGCCGCAGGGATGCGCAACTATCTGGCCCGCCTCGGCTGGAGCCACGGCGATGACGAATTTTTCAGCGATGCGCAGGCGACCGAATGGTTTGATCTGGGTGGAATCGGGCGTTCGCCGTCGCGGTTCGATTTCAAGAAACTGGAAAACCTCTGCGGTCAGCACATTGCTGCAGCGCAGGTTGTTGCACTGCTGCATGAACTTGAGGCATTCTTGGACGAGACGGGCCAGCCTGCCCTGACCGAAGGTCAGCGGGACGGTTTGACGCGGGGGATGTACTGCCTGAAGGAGCGGGCCAAGACATTCCCGGAACTCCTTGAAAAAGCACATTTTATCATGGCTTCTCGCCCCTTGGCCCCGGACGAGAAAGCCGCGGCGGCGCTGGATTCTGTATCCCGTGGTATACTGTCAGAATTGACGCCGCAGTTGCAAAATGCTAGCTGGGACCGTGAGACGCTGGAACAAACCGTTGCCACCGTTGCCGAGGCCAACGACACCAAACTTGGTAAGCTGGCCGGGCCGCTGCGTGCGGCTCTTGCGGGGCGGGCGGTTTCGCCTAGTGTATTCGACATGATGCTCGTCCTCGGGCGCGATGAGACCGTCGCCCGCCTAAAGGACGCCGCAGCCTAAGACAGACGCCACGTCGTGACGTTTTGTTTGGCAGCGCACAAGACCACCTCCTGTGGCGTTTCAGCGCCACGGGTCCACACAGGGGAATTGATATGGCCGAGACTAAAACCGCGACACTGACACTGGACGGCAAGACCTACGAACTGCCCGTGCTGTCGCCGACCTCCGGCCCGGACGTTCTGGACATCCGCAAGCTCTATAGCCAAGCGGGCGTCTTTACCTACGATCCGGGCTTTACTTCGACCGCATCCTGCGACTCGACCATCACCTACATCGACGGTGACAAAGGTGAATTGCAGCACCGTGGCTATCCGATCGACCAGCTGGCGTCGCAATCCCACTACCTCGAGGTCTGCTACCTGCTGCTCTACGGT
The DNA here is from genome assembly GCA_937864535.1 of uncultured Paracoccaceae bacterium. Taxonomy (GTDB): domain Bacteria; phylum Pseudomonadota; class Alphaproteobacteria; order Rhodobacterales; family Rhodobacteraceae; genus Marivivens. Next base: position 21,706 of record CALMJS010000017.1, on the reverse strand, counting down.
GAACTGCCGACCAAAGCAGAGCTGGAAAAGTTCGAGACGACGATCACCCGTCACACGATGATCCACGAACAGATGCACTACTTCTTCCGCGGGTTCCGTCGTGACAGCCACCCGATGGCCACGATGGTGGGCGTCGTTGGTGCGATGTCGGCCTTCTATCACGACTCGACCGATGTGAACGATCCGCGCCAGCGCGAGATCGCATCGCACCGCCTGATCGCCAAAATGCCGACCATCGCCGCGATGGCCTATAAGTACTCGATCGGCCAGCCCTTCGTGTATCCGCGTAACGATCTGGACTACGCCGCGAACTTTATCCACATGTGCTTTGCCGTGCCTGCGGAAGAATACAAAGTGGACCCGATCCTTGCCCGTGCAATGGACCGTATCTTTACGCTGCACGCCGACCACGAACAGAACGCCTCGACCTCGACCGTGCGTCTGGCCTCGTCTTCGGGTGCGAACCCGTTCGCCTGTATCGCAGCTGGCATCGCCTGCCTCTGGGGTCCGGCACACGGTGGCGCGAACCAGGCTTGCCTTGAAATGCTCAAGGAAATCGGCACCGTTGATCGCATTCCCGAGTTCATCGCCCGCGCCAAGGACAAGAACGATCCGTTCCGTCTGATGGGCTTTGGTCACCGCGTCTACAAGAACATGGACCCGCGCGCGACCGTGATGAAGGAATCGGCAGACGAAGTGCTGGAACTGCTGGGCGTCGAAAACAACCCGCTGTTGCAGGTTGCCAAGGAACTGGAAAAGATCGCGCTCTCCGATCCCTACTTCATCGAAAAGAAGCTGTTCCCGAACGTCGACTTCTACTCGGGTATCATCCTCGAGGCGATGGGCTTCCCGACCTCGATGTTCACACCGATTTTCGCGCTGTCGCGCACCGTCGGCTGGATTTCGCAGTGGAAGGAACAGCTGGGCGATCCGCAGATGAAAATCGGCCGTCCGCGTCAGCTGTATCTGGGCGAAGGTCTGCGCGACTACACCCCGATCGACGAACGCTGAGATCTCTGATTCTCCAAGATGGGGGCTGCCTTCGGGTGGCCCCTTTTGTTTTGCGCGGTTAAATTGTTTCCGTTTCTCAACTGATCAACTGACAGGCACGGTTTCTGTTTCATAGTCACCTACCCAAATGGCTAATGGGAAATTTATCTTTTGTAGTCGGATAAACCAAAGGTATAATGCATCGACGATTTTATTAAGAATTGAGAATGCCGTGACCTTCATCATGATCTTCCTTGGCGTCGGGCTGATCGCTGCCTTTGCCACCATCGATATCGAGAGCCTCGCTCAGGGGCAGATCCCCGACATTCCCGAAGAGGAAGTCCCGGTCGGCACCGACGCGGCAGATACGCCGGAGTTGTCGAATGCAGGTGACAGTTATGCGGGCGGTCTGGGCGATGACGTCATCGACGGCGGCGATGGCCATGACAACCTGTCCGGCGATGAGGGCAACGACACCCTGATCGGCGCGAGCGGGTTTGACAGCCTGTTTGGCGGCGCGGGCAACGACGATCTGGATGGCGGCGAAGGCAAGGACATCCTGTCCGGCGGCGACGGCAACGACACGCTGGACGGCGGCGCATGGGATGACGTTCTGACCGGCGGCACGGGCGATGACAGCCTTGACGGTGGCGGCGGCAATGACGTTCTGTTAGGCAACGAGGATGACGACGTCCTGCTGGGGGCGGCCGGCTATGATTATCTGGACGGCGGCGACGGGTCTGACACGATATTCGGCGAAGACGGCATGGACTTGCTGAACGGCGGCGGCATGTTCACGGGTGACGTCAGCGAAGAAGACATCGAGGCCATCGTCTCGGGGCGCCTGACCACCGAAGAACTGCGGTCCACCTTCAACTTTTCCGGCACCGATGACGGGGCTGCCGACATCCTGAACGGCGGTGCCAGCGCTGACCTGATGATCGTTGGCGCCAACGATACCGCGACCGGCGGTACAGGAAACGATCTGTTCATCGTCGGCGATTGGGCCACGGCCGAGGATCCGGCGGTGATCACCGATTTCGTCAGCGGTGCGGATGAAATCTTGATCGGGTATATCGGCGATACGGAACCCGAGATCATGATCACAGAGGACGGCGTTTACCATATCGGCGACACCGATCCGTTTATCAGCCTGACCTCAGGCACCTTGGCCGCCAGCGATGTGACGCTGATCCAGCTGACCTCTACGACCTAACGAAAAGGGCTGCCAACGGGCAGCCCTTTGTCTTTAGCGTCCCTCGAACTGCGCGGGGCGTTTTTCCAGAAACGACATCACGCCCTCGCGGAAATCGCGGGTCTTGCCGCATTTGCCCTGTAGTTCCGCCTCGAGCGCCAGTTGATCCTCGAGCGTATTTGTCGTGCTCTGACGGAGCGCGGTTTTGATATGGCGATAGGCCTCTGTCGGGCCGTTCGCCAGCTGCGCCGCGCGGGTCTGCCAATAGGTGGCAAAGTGATCGTCGGCAATCGCCTCATAGATCATACCCCATTCGGCGGCCTTGCGCGCGGGGATCTTGTCGGCGAACAGCATCGACCCCATCGCCTTGGCCAGACCGATCTGGCGCGGCAGGAACCACGTGCCGCCTGCATCCGGGATCAGGCCGATGCGGGTAAAGGCCTGAATGAACACCGCGCTTTCGCTGGCGATGACCACATCCGCAGCCAAGGCGAGGTTCGCACCAGCCCCCGCCGCCGGGCCATTCACCGCTGCAATCACCGGGACCGGGCAATCATAGATCGCGCTGAGCATCGGCACGTATTCGTCGCGTAGCACCCGCGCCAGATCGAGGTTGGCCGCATTGCCGCCATCCCCCAGATCCTGACCGGAACAAAACGCCTGACCTGCCCCGGTCATGACGATCACGCGGGCGCGTGCGCCTGCATCCTTGACCGCATGGGTGATTTCCGCCCGCATCTGCGTGTTGAGCGCGTTCATCTTATCCGGCCGATTGAGGGTCAGGACGGCAACGCCATCCTCGACGGTCAGGGTGATTGCGGCATAATCCATGGCTAACCTCTTGTTCTGTCGGTGGCAGACTACATCCAAGCCGCAATGACAAAAGCAGAACCGCACGTCACGACTTGAGAATTTCCTCTAGCCTCGCCTTTTCGGCGTCGGTCAGATCGACCGGAGCATTGCCCCGTTTGCGGATCGTCGCCCAACCCACCGCCAGCGCGAGCAGCAGCATCGCCGCAGGCGCGACCCAGAGCACCATATTCGCGCCATCCGCCTGCGGCCTGAGCAGGACATATTCGCCATATTTCGCAACGATAAAGTCAACGACCTGCGCGCTCGCGGCGTCGCGGTCGAACTGGCCATGCGCCTGTGTCACGATGGCCTGAGCGTCGAGCCCGAGCGCGGAGAGTTCGGCGGCGACCTCGTCCTGATAGGCACCGTCCAGATCCAGCGGGTCGGCGGTGGGATTGACCGCCTTGGCCGCATCCGACCACAGCCGCTGCGCGAGGGCGGTTTGGCCTTGGGCCTCCAGAACATCGCCCAGCGTCTCGGTGTATTTCGCCATCAGCAGATCACGCACCAAGAGCCGGAGTTCCCGACTGATCGCTGCGTTTGAATCGTCGATGTTTTCGTTCTGACAGACCGGACAGCGCAGACCTTTGGAAATGTCGCGGGCCTGTGCCTCGAGCGCCGGGTCGGTCAGCAATTCATCGGGCTGCACCGCGAAAACCGGCGTCGCGGCCAGTGTGGCGGCCAAGATCAGACGTTTGATCATTCTGCTGCCACCATCTCAGCCCGCTGTTTCGCCGCGCCCGCCGCGACCCGCAGCCGCCGATCCGTCAGAGAAATCAGCCCGCCAATCGCCATCAACAGCGCACCGCCCCAAATCCAGTTGGCAAAGGGTTTGACATAGGTCCGGACCGCATAACCGCCCGAGCTTTGCGGATCGCCGATCACGACATAGACGTCGCGCAGAAACCCGTTGTCGATGCCCGCTTCGGTCGTTGGCATGCCCGCGACAGGGTAGAACCGCTTTTCCGGATGCAGGGTCGAAATAAACCGCCCGTTCCGCGCCAGATCAAAGGTCGCATATTCCGAGATATAGTTTGGCCCCTCGATCCGCTCGACCGCGGTCAGGGTCAGTTGATAACCGCCCAGTTCGAATTCGTCGCCAATGTCCGCAGTGCGAATATCCTCAAGCTGCCATGCCGTCATGGCGGCAACGGCAAAGATCGTAATCCCCAGCCCCGAATGGGCGCAGAATTTCCCCCAGTCGGATCGCGGCAAAGCGACAATCCGGCGCAGACGCCCCGCCACAGAGGCACGCCCTGCCCGACCCCAAAGATCGGCCATCGCCCCGGTCACGACCCAGATGCCCAGCATCGCCCCAACCGGCCCGACAGCCGAGCGCCCGGTCTGAAGCGCAAAGGCAAGCCCGCCGACCGCAATCGCGAGGATCGCCAGCGGCCAAAGACCCGACATCGCACGGGAAATATTGCCTCGCTTCCAGGCCAGAACCGCACCGGGCGGCAGGATGATCGCCAAGGCAATCATGAACGGCGTAAAGGCCGCGTTAAAGAACGGCGCGCCGACCGACAGAACCCGCCCCATGGTCATTTCCGCGACCAAGGGCCAGAGCGTTCCGGTAAAGACCACAAAGGCAGATACCGCCAACAGGATATTGTTGGCGACCAGCGCACTCTCGCGGCTGACCAGCGAAAACACGCCTTTTGCCTCCATCGCGCCAGCTCGCAGCGCATAGAGAACCAGCGCCCCGCCGACGAAAAACGCCAGAATCCCGAGGATGAACACCCCGCGTTCCGGATCATTTGCAAAGGCATGGACCGAGGTAATCACACCCGAACGCACGAGGAACGTACCCAGCAGCGAAAAGCCGAACGCGAGGATCGCGAGCAGCATGGTCCAGCTTTTCAGGCTTTCGCGTTTTTCCGTCACAATGGCCGAATGCAGCAGCGCCGCCGCCAAGAGCCAGGGCATGAAACTGGCGTTTTCCACCGGGTCCCAGAACCAGAACCCGCCCCAGCCTAATTCGTAATAGGCCCACCACGATCCCAGCGCGATGCCGATGGTCAAACAAATCCAGGCCGCCAGCGTCCACGGCCGCACCCACCGCGCCCAGGCCGCGTCCACACGGCCTTCGATCAGGGCCGCGACGGCAAAAGAAAACGCCATCGAGAGCCCGACGTAGCCCAGATAGAGAAACGGCGGATGAAAGGCCAAGCCGGGGTCCTGGAGCAGCGGATTGAGGTCCTGTCCATCCAGCGGCGGCACCTGCAGGCGCAAAAACGGGTTCGAAGTGAACAGGATAAAGGCGTAGAAGGCGACCGCGATGCTGGATTGCACCGCCAGCACCCGCGCCTTGAGCGTTGCGGGCAGATTGCCGCCAAACCAGCTGGCGCAGGCGCCAAACAGCACCACGATCATCAGCCAGAGCAACATCGACCCTTCGTGGTTCCCCCAAACGCCCGAAACCTTGTACAGTATCGGTTTCGCGGAATGGCTATTGAGATAGACCAACCGCAGGGAAAAATCCGACACCACAAAGGCATAGGTCAGGGCGGCAAAGCTGACGCCGACCAATATGAACTGGGTTGTCGCCGCAGGATCGCCAATGGCCATCCACCGCCGCCAGCCTTTGTGGGCGCCAATCATGGGAACGATCATCTGGAGGATGGCAACGCCAAAGCCCAGAATCAATGCAAAGTGTCCGAGTTCTGTAACCATGCCCGTGTTCTAGCTGAACATTGCGTCAGGCCAAATCAAAAGGGGGCGATCAGGCCCCCTTTTTACCTGCCTCACCTTGCCGCAGGACCTATCCGCACCCTAGGCCGGAACCGAAAATCCGCCCGCCACCAGATAGGCGATCAGCGCCAGAATCAAAGCGCCAAGGACCAGACGAACCAACCATTTCAGCATATCCTCGATGGTGCGCAGGCGATGATCGACGTTCGTGCGATGCACCTCATCGACGGCAGTATAGGTTTCCAGACGGTGCAGACGCAGGTCGATGTCGCGCGACCATTCATCCGTCATGTTCGTTTCTCCAGTCGGCCAGCGCGGCGTTGTCGTCGGTCTCTGGCACCGCCTGCGCCCCCGAAGACAGCGCCTGAATCGACTTGACCCGCGCGGTCACTTCGGCGGCCTGCGCGGCGGTCTGCGCGACAGAACTCTGGAATTCCTGCGATTTTGCCTGATGCCGCGCCCCGAAATAGAAACTGACGATCGCGCCCATCAACCACCACAGCGGTTCGGGAACCAGCGCAATCCCCTGCATCCGGCTGGCGAACCAGATCGGATCGACCATCGCCGCCGTGAACAGCCCCAGCGTGCCAAAGGCCAACATCGGCCGCGGCAACCTGTTGAGCCCGTCGATAAACCGGTCAAACAGCCCCTTGCGCGGCTGCGAAAACTCGGCGGCGAATTGCGACAGGGCTGCGGCTTTGCCGTCCGCCTCTCGCTGGGCGCTGGCCTCAGTGTTTTCGACAAAGGCCCCCATCGTTTCGACAATCGCGGTACGGCCATCGCCGAACAGTACCTGAACCACTTTGCCGATCACGCCCATTTCGCAACCCTCGCCTGATGCTCTGCCGCCGTCAGATGATATTTTGCCGCCACAAAGGATTCGGCCCGCGTGATCCAGCCGCCCTTGCCACCATCACGGCGGCGGGCAAATTTGCGCAATGACGGGCTACGATCGGCCAAGCCATAGTAGTAATTGCGACGCGCGATCCCATAGGCATCGACCAGATGGCCCGGTGCAGCCTGATAGGCCCGCTGCGCCGCTGCAACGGTTTGCGGTCCGACGCTACCATCCACCGCAACCTCCAGCCGCATCGCGCAGAGCAATTTTTGCAATATTTTAACGGCTTGCGATCCGCTATTCACATACATGTCGAACACGGAGGGCCATAACGGTTCCGGCAAGTCCCCCAATCGCGGGGCGCGAAAATAATGATCGACAAAGATATCGGCGGCGATCTGCGGCGTCACAGCGCGGACGTCGGCATCATCTACCTGCCCATCGCGGGTCAAATCCCGGCCAAGCCGCCGCAAGGTCGCCAGCGTGACCCCGTATTGCGTCGCGCCTCCGGGATCATCCGGATCGTTCACATAGCCGCCCTCGGTCAGCACTATGCTGCGGGCAATGTCTTGGATTGTGTGCATCATTGGCCTCACTGCTCGTTTGAGGCCAGACTGACGCAGATTGGTTAATTCGAGCCCTCAGCAGCGTCCGGTTCCACGTAAACGCCGGTCTCCTTGAGGCTGTCCATCACCTCCTTGGGCATGTAATCCTCATCGTGTTTCGCAAGGATTTCAGAGGCTTGGAACACGCCGTCAATGTATTTTCCGGTGCCGATCATGCCCTGGTTCTCGCCAAACAGGTCCGGCAAAATACCCGTGTAGGCCACCGGTATGCTGGCGGCGTTATCGGTCACGACAAAGGTCACGGTCTCGCCTTCGCCGCGCACCAGCGATCCCTCCTCGACCAAACCGCCCAAACGGAACACTTCGGTCGCGGGCGGCGGAGTTTCCAGCACCTCGGACGGAGCACGATAGAAATTGATACCGTCGCGCATCGCATAGCCTATCAGGCCTGTCGACAGGGCCAAGGCAAACACCGCCAATCCGATCACCTGAATGCGGCGTTTTTTCTTGAGGCTTTTTAGTCCACTCATGTTGTCCTCCGGATCAGTGCTGGCGGGTCGGCGCGGGTCGATCATATGTAGGAATGGCTATCCCCGCATACAATCGGCCCGATTGCCGCATCAGGCTTTGACGAATTGCACTTTGCGCCGCAAAAATTGCGTGGCCCGGTTGGACACTTTGTTCGGGTCGCCCGTGGTCAAATAGATGGTTTCGGTGCCCGACCCCAGCATTTCGGGGCGACGGGTCAGATAGTCCGCCAGACTCTCGGCAACCAGATTGGCCTGACTGAACACCTTTACATCCGCACCCAAGGCATCCTGAAACGCCTCTTGCATGATCGGGTAATGCGTGCAGCCCAAAATCGCGGCATCCGGCGTCGGCATTTTGCGCTGAAGCGCCTCGACATGCGAACGGACCAGCGCCTCGGCGAGGATCATATCGCCCTCTTCGATGGCATCGACCACACCGCCGCAGGCCTGCGCCTCGACATCGACGCCAATGGCGCGGAACGCCAGTTCGCGCTGAAACGCCCGGCTGCGCACCGTGGCCGGCGTGGCAAACAGCGCCACATGTTTCACCGACACTTCGCGCGGCGGGCTGTTGTCGCCCCACTGCCGTTCTGTCAGCGCCTCGATCAGCGGGACAAACACCCCGAGGACGCGCTTGTCACGGGGAATCCAGCTTTCTTGCATCCGGCGCAGCGCCGCGGCGCTGGCGGTATTGCATGCCAGAATCACGAGGTCACAGCCCGCAGCCCACAGCCGTTCCACGGCCGCCGTCGTCAGATTGTAGATGTCGTCAGCGTCCCGCACCCCATAGGGCGCATGCGCGTTGTCACCAAAATAGACAAAGGGAACATCGGGCAGGCGTTTCTGGCACGCGTCCAGAACCGTCAAACCACCCAGACCACTATCAAAAACCCCGACTGCCATCGCGCTTCCTGTATTTCGCCTCGAATTCATATCCCAGTTGATCTGCCATCACCGGGGTTGGACTTAGGTCATACGTTGCTTTGCGCAGGAAATCCATCATCGCCTTTGAATCTGCACCAAATCGTGCGAGCTGATCGGGACCGATGGGTTTGCCCACCGCGATACTCACCGGCCTGTCCACCCGCCTGCGAAATTCCCGGATCAGCAGCCCCATCCGCAACATATAGTGCATCCGGCTAGCGATCTGAAAGATCTGGCTATTTTCCCCATCGAAAAAGATCGGCACCACCGTCGCGCCGGACTTTGCGACCATTTTGGCGGTGAAATTGCGCCACACCGGGTCGAGCGCGGGCGCACCTCGGCGCTGGGCGGTCGAGACGGTGCCACCCGGAAAAATCCCGACGCAGCCGCCCGCCCGCAGATAGCGGACCGCCTCGGCGCGGGTTTCAAGGTTCATTTTCGCCGCTTCCTTGGTTTCATCAAAGGCAATCGGCAACACCGCATGTTGCAAATCGGGGGCGTTGATGAACACCCGATGCGCCATCACCCGGAAATCGCCCCCGCGCCGCAGAGACAGGATATGGCCGATCAACAGACCGTCCAGAATGCCAAACGGATGATTGGAAACCACAACCACCGGCCCGGTCGCGGGAATATCCCCCAGCGTTCCAGCCCGCAGGGTCAGGCTCAGCCCGTAACGGTCGCACATCACCTGCCAGATATCGCGACCGGCGGCGACTTCGGCCGAATAGCCGCGGGCCCGCCGGATCAGACCGATCCGCCCGGTCGCGTTCTCCAACGACCGCACGATCCAGCGCCCGTAACGCGACCGCATTGTGGTCGCATAGCTGATATCGCGCGCAACATGTCGTTCGTTTTTGGTCAAGGTCGCCTCCCTCACCAGCCTATACTCCGGAGCGAGAGGCGTTGCCATCAGTCCGCCGCCCGTTCGTGCGGATCACCGCCGCTCAGGATCACCGCACGATTGGCCAGCGCGTCCCGAACCGACGCGGCCTTAACCGGACCAAAACCGCGCACGTCCAGCGGCCAAGCCGCCAAGGCGAGAGCGCGATCCGCGTTCAGCCCGGACAGACGGCCGATGTCCGCCTCATAGAGCGCGATCAGGCGACGCTCCTCGCGACGCTCTGCCAGATAGCCAAAGGGATCGAACGGCGTGCCGCGCAACACCTTGAGCCGCGCGAGGATAGGCATGGCCCGTTCGAACCAGCGACCAAAGGCCCGCTTCTTGGGGCGCTCCCCAGAGCCGCCAAAAATCGGCGGCGCCAGATGCCACGTTAGCGACAGATCACCGTCAAAGGCCTCCGCGGCCTTGCTCCGCGTCGTCATCAACAGGCGGGCAACCTCGTATTCATCCTTATAGGCCAATAGCTTGTGATAGGCTCTTGCCACGACACCCCGCAATTCCGCATCCGCGATACCGGACAGAACATTGCAATATTTGTCCGCCAGTTTTTGATCCTGATAGTCGGTCAGATGCTGGATACGATAGGCGATTGGATCGACCTCTGGCGCATCCGTGCGAGCGGTCATCTGAGCAACCGCAGCCGGATCGACAACCGCCCACCGCCCGACCTCAAAGGCATGGCTATTGGCCGCCACAGCCGCGCCGTTCAATTCAATGGCGCGCAAAATTGCCTCTCTTGTCAGAGGGATAGCGCCCATTTGCCATGTTGCACCAAAGGTCACCATGTTGGAGTAGATCGAATCCCCCAGCAGACGCTCGGCCACGACAGAGGCGTCAAAGAGGTGCAAACCGTCCTTCATCCGCGCCTCGAGAGACAGCGCTAACTGACTGGAAGGTAACTGAAAATTTCGGTCGCGAGTAAAGGCGACGGTGATAATCTCGTGGCTGTTGACAGCCCCCTTGGTCCGCCCCAGCCGCATCAGGCCCAGCATTTTTGACCCGGCGCTCACCACCAGATCACCGCCAACCAAGGCATCGCATTCCCCGGTCGCGACGCGAATGGCGCTAATGTCTTGGGGTTTATTGGCAATTCGGCAATGGACCAACACCGCACCGCCCTTTTGCGCGAGGCCAGCCATCTCCATCATGCCCGCGCCCTTGCCATCCAGATGTGCCGCCATCGCGAGGATCGCACCGATGGTCACAACGCCAGTGCCGCCAACGCCCGTCACTACAACATTATGCGTGCCGTTGATCATCGGGAGTGCTGGCTCCGGTAGTTCGGGCACGGAAATTGTCGCGACCTCGGGCTTTTTCGGCACGCCGCCAGATACGGTGACAAACGATGGACAAAACCCTGATACACAAGAGAAATCCTTGTTACAGGACGATTGGTCAATCGCACGTTTACGGCCCAAGGGCGTTTCGACCGGCACGATGGACACGCAGTTTGACTGAACGCCGCAATCGCCGCATCCCTCGCAGACGTCGGTATTGATGAACACCCGCTGATCGGGGTCGGGAAAGGTTCCGCGCTTGCGGCGGCGACGTTTCTCCGCCGCGCAGGTCTGGACATAAACTATGGCCGACACACCCTTGATTTCACGAAATTCTCTTTGAACCTGATCCAGTTGATCCCGCTCGTAAACCCGCAGGCCAGTTGGAAATTTCGCGAGGTCGAGTTGCTCTTTGGGATCATGGACCAGTGCGACCTCTCTGACCCCCATGGCCAGCAATTCGCGGCACACCTGATCTGCGCTCAGATTACCGTCATTGGTCTGGCCTCCGGTCATCGCGACCGCATCGTTATACAGAATCTTGTAGGTGATATTCGTCCCGGCGGCCAAGGCAAAGCGGATCGCCTGCACACCGGAATGGTTATAGGTTCCGTCGCCAATATTTTGAAATACATGGTTTGTTTTGGAAAACGGCGCCTCGCCGACCCAGTTCGCGCCTTCGCCGCCCATCTGGGTATAGCCAACCGTGCCGCGATCCATCCATTGCACCATATAGTGGCAACCGATCCCGGCATAGGCGCGGCTCCCGTCGGGGACGCGGGTCGAACTGTTATGTGGGCAGCCTGAACAGAACCACGGCGTGCGGGCGGCAATCTCTGGGGCATTGTCGGCCTTGCGCGCGTCAACAATTGCCTGAAGACCATTCTCTATCGCCTTAGTTTTACATCCTTCTTCGATCAGAATGTCGCCAATTCTCTCGGCGATGAACACCGGATCGAGGGCGAAGCGCGTCGGAAACAGCTCCAGCCGCCGACCATTCTCCCAAGTATCTCCCTTGTGCCAGCCATAGACACGACGCCCGCGCCGGTCGTCAAAGATGGCTTCTTTGATCTGGACTTCGATCAGCTTGCGTTTTTCTTCAACAACGACGATCAGCTCCAGACCTTCGGCCCAGTCGTGCATGGATTCCATATCCAGCGGCCAGACCTGACCGACCTTGTAGGTGGTGATGCCCAGCCGCCCGGCCTCTGCCTCATCCACCCCCAAGAGGCTGAGAGCGTGTTGTAAATCCAGCCAATTTTTGCCCGCAGCCACAAAGCCGATCCTGGCTCCGGGCTTGCCCCAGACCCGGCGATCAATGCCGTTGGCGCGGGCAAAGGCCTCGGCCGCAAAACGGCGATGATCAATGACCAGTTTTTCCTGCTCGACCGGCGTCGCCCCCAGTTTGATGTTCAACCCGCCCGCAGGCATCGGGAAATCCGGTGTGACAAAGGTCTGCCGGTGGGGGTCGCCATCCACGACAGCGGTCACCTCGATCGTGTCCTTCATGGTCTTCAGGCCGACCCATAGCCCGGAAAACCGTGACAATGCATAGGCATAGAGGCCATAGTCCAGAACCTCCTGCACCCCCGCTGGCGACACTACCGGCATATAGGCGTCCACCATCGCCCGGTCGGACTGGTGCAAGGTGGTCGAGCTTTCACCGGTGTGATCATCGCCCATCGCCATCACCACGCCGCCATGACGCGAGGTTCCGGCCATATTGGCATGACGCATCACATCACCGGACCGATCCACCCCGGGCCCCTTGCCATACCACAGGCCGAAAACGCCATCATAGCGGCCCTCTCCGCGCAGTTCTGCCTGCTGCGTGCCCCAGATCGCCGTGGCCGCCAGATCTTCGTTCAGGCCGGGTTGAAAGGTAATCTGCGAGGCCTGCAATTCCGCCCGCGCCCGGGCCATCTGCAGATCTACCGCCCCCAAAGGCGACCCCCGGTATCCGCTGACATAGCCCGCCGTATTCAGGCCGGCCGCCGCATCGCGGGCGCGCTGCATCAACAACAACCGCACCAAGGCTTGCGTGCCATTCAGCAGAACGGTCGTCTTGGTCAGATCAAAACGATCGCTTAGGGAAATATCCTGCCGGGTCATCGCGCACCTCCCTTGCGTTGTGACCACATCAGTATAGGTCACAACTATTGACCTACAAAACGCAAAATGCATGGCGTCTTTGGTTGCAGACAGCTAAAGAGACAAAGTAATCAGATTACCTTCGTCACCCCTGAAAGAGCAGATCGGGCACCTGATGGACTGGGATAAGCTAAGAATATTTCACGCTGTGGCTGACGCCGGATCGCTGACCCATGCCGGCGATACTCTGCATTTGTCCCAATCCGCGGTCAGTCGGCAGATCCGCGCACTCGAAGAGTCGCTGAATACCACCCTGTTCCACCGCCATGCGCGGGGACTGATTCTCACCGAACAGGGCGAGTTGCTGTTTGACGCGACCCGATCGATCAACAAACGGCTCGAGGCCGCCGCCGCGCGCATTCGCGACAGCGAAGAAGAAGTGTTCGGCGAACTCAAGGTCACGACCACCACCGGCTTTGGCACCATGTGGCTGGCCCCGCGCCTGTCCAAGCTCTATGAAAAATACCCCGACCTGAAAATCGAACTGATGCTCGAGGAACGGGTTCTGGACCTGCCCATGCGCGAAGCGGACGTCGCCATCCGCATGAAAGAACCGAGCCAAGCCGACCTCATCCGCAAACGCCTGATGAACATCCGCATGCGCCTCTACGCGACGCGGGAATATCTGGAAACCCACGCCCCTCTCGAAACCGTCGAGGATATCGGCCAGCACCGGCTGATCTGCCAGAACCCGAATTCGGCGCAGGTCGCCGCTGGGGCGACGCTGGTGCAACATCTGCTCAGTTACGATGTGCAGAGCACGCTGACGGTCAATAACTACTTTGGCGGCCTGCAGGCGGTGCTGGCCAATGTCGGCGTCGGGGTCCTGCCCGATTACCTGACCGAGGATTTTCCCCAGCTGGTGCGGGTGCTGCCGGATGTCGAGTCTGGCGAGGTGCCGGTGTTCCTCGCCTACCCCGAGGAACTGCGCCAATCAAAACGCGTCACCGCCTTCCGCGATTTTGTCCAGGAAGAGATTTTCGCGCACCGTCGCCGGATCAAGGAACTGAGCGGCGAAGAGCAGTGATCAGCTATGCGCTCAGTGCATATCGGGCATGACGTCCAATTAGGGTGATTTTTCTTGATTGAACATATCGTGCCTCTTATTGGAGCCCTCGAAGCCGATGATGCTGTAACGCTCATCAACTTCATACCTCCCTGTTGGACTTCGCCGGGCTCTGTCCCGGCGATTTTTTTTTGCGCATCAGGGTCCCTACACCTTTCCCCGCCCCCGTCATTGTCATAAAGGGATCGCACTTCCAGCCTGCGGGGAATGACCATGGACGAACCCAAGATCACCGAAGACCTAATCGCTGCTCACGGCCTCAAGCCGGATGAATACCAGCGGATCCTAGAGATCATCGGACGTGAACCGACCTTCACCGAACTTGGCATCTTTTCGGCCATGTGGAACGAGCATTGCTCGTACAAGTCCTCGAAAAAATGGCTGCGCAAATTGCCGACCACCGGTCCGCAGGTCATCTGCGGCCCCGGCGAAAATGCCGGCGTGGTCGATATCGGCGACAATCAGGCCATCGTGTTCAAGATGGAGAGCCACAACCACCCGTCCTATATCGAACCCTATCAGGGCGCGGCGACGGGCGTTGGCGGCATCCTGCGCGACGTGTTTACCATGGGTGCCCGCCCCATCGCGGCGATGAACTCGCTGTCGTTCGGGGAACCCTCGCATCCGAAAACCAAGCGTCTGGTGAATGGCGTCGTCGAGGGCGTCGGCGGCTATGGCAACTGCTTTGGCGTTCCGACCGTCGGCGGTGAAGTGCGGTTCCACAAATCCTACAACGGCAACTGCCTCGTGAACGCCTTTGCAGCGGGCCTCGCGGACGCGGACAAGATCTTCTACTCCGCCGCCTCGGGCGTCGGCATGCCGGTTGTGTACCTTGGCGCAAAAACCGGCCGCGACGGCGTTGGCGGCGCGACCATGGCCTCGGCCGAGTTTGACGACACCATCGAGGAAAAGCGCCCCACCGTTCAGGTCGGCGACCCCTTCACCGAAAAGCGCCTGATGGAAGCCTGCATGGAACTGATGCAGACCGGCGCCGTGATCTCGATCCAGGATATGGGCGCCGCTGGCCTGACCTGTTCGGCGGTCGAGATGGGCGACAAGGGCGGCCTCGGGATCAAGCTCGAACTCGACCGCGTCCCGCAGCGCGAACTGAACATGACTGCCTACGAAATGATGCTCTCCGAGAGCCAGGAACGTATGCTGATGGTTCTGCGTCCCGAACTCGAGGCCGAAGCCCGCGCCGTGTTCGACAAATGGGACCTCGATTTCGCCATCGTCGGCTGGACCATTCCCGAAGACCGGTTCCTGATCATCCACGGCAACGAGGTCAAGGCTGACCTGCCGCTGTCGAAACTGTCCTCTTCGGCGCCCGAATACGACCGTCCGTGGGTTCCGACCCCCGCCGCCGCGCCGATGGCCGATGTGCCGGGCGTCGATGCCATCGACGGGCTGCGCGCGCTGATCGGCTCGCCCAACTACGCCTCCAAGGCATGGGTCTATACCCAATACGATACCCAGGTGATGGGCGACTCTGTCCAGACCCCGGGCCTCGGCGCAGGCATCGTGCGGATTCACGGCACGAACAAGGCCGTGGCCTTCACCTCGGACGTGACCCCGCGCTACGTCAAGGCGAACCCGGTCGAGGGCGGCAAGCAGGCCGTCGCAGAAGCCTATCGCAACCTCACCGCCGTCGGCGCCAAACCGCTGGCAACCACCGACAACCTGAACTTCGGCAACCCCGAAAAACCGGAAATCATGGGCCAGTTCGTCGGTGCGCTGGAGGGTATCGGTCAGGCCTGCATCGCGCTCGACACTCCGATCGTGTCGGGCAACGTCTCGCTCTACAATGAAACCGACGGCAAGGGCATCCTGCCGACCCCGACCATCTGTGCCGTTGGCCTGATCGCCAACGTCGAGGAGGCCATTCTCGGCAAGGCCGCCGAAGGCCACGTCGCCCTGCTTCTGGGCAGCACCGTAGGTCACCTTGGCCAATCGGCCCTGCTGGCCGAGGTCTTCAACCGCGAAGACGGCGATGCCCCCATCGTCGATCTGGCAGCCGAGGCCGCCCATGGCGATTTCATCCGCGCCAACCGCGCCAGTATCATCGCCTGTACCGACCTCTCGGACGGCGGTCTGGCGCTGGCTGCCTTCGAAATGGCGCAGGCCGCTGGCGTCGGCGTCTCTCTCGAGGCATCCGACACCCCGACCCTCTTTGGCGAGGATCAGGGCCGCTATCTGATCGCCACCACGGCCGATCAGGCAGAGGCCTTGATGGCCGCCGCCGCGCAGGCTGGCGTTCCGCTGGCAACCGTCGGCACATTCGGCGGCGACGCCATCAGCTTCGGCGGCAGCTCCGCCCCGCTGGCGGATCTCGCCGCGACCTACACCAGCGCCTTTGCCGCTGCCCTGAACTAACCATCGGTGCCCGCCCCTCAAAAGGCGGGCCCTTTTCTTTCATCTTTCTTGAAATACCTCCGCCGGAGGCCTCCGTGCCGCCGCAGGCGGGACGGACCCCCGATGACGCTGCCCGATCTTACCTCCGATTGTTCCAACTGCGCAGCGCTCTGCTGCGTCAGTCTGGTGCTGGACCGCGGGCCGATGTTCGCCATCGACAAACCGGCAGGTCAGCCCTGCCCGAACCTGTCGCGACACGCCTGCGCCATTCACGCCGATCTGCGTCCCAAGGGATTTACTGGCTGCACCCTCTATGACTGCGCCGGCGCCGGTCAGCGCGTGATCCAGGAACGCTTTAACGGCGAAAGCTGGCGCGACTCCCCCGAACTCCTGCCGGCAATGATGCGCGATTTCGGCAACCTGAGACCGCTGCATGAACGCATGACCATGCTCGTCGCCGCCAAGGATCACGCCTTGACCGACGCGCTCGAGGCGGAACGCCTCGCGCTCTTGGCTGATCTGTCACGCGCATGGCGCGACAGCCCGAAAATGTCCGGTGCCTTTCAGAGTTTTCTAGACAAACTCCGGCATCACATTGCCCCCAAATCCCGCTAACCGCTTGCGGCACCCCGCGCCAAGTCCTACATCTGAGAGCATAACAGGAGGCATCTATGGCTATCACCGCAGAAGAAATCGAAGTTCTGCTTCGCGAAACATTCCCCCAGGCCCGGATCGAGGTTCAGGGCGATGACGGCGCACATTTCGCCGCGCTGGTCGAAGACGAGAGCTTTCGCGGCCTCAATCGCGTGCAGCAGCAGCGTGCTGTCTACGCCGCTCTCAAGGGCAAGATGGACGGCTCCAACGGCGAACTTCACGCTCTGGCGCTGACGACCAAGGTGCCCGCCTAGGCCGATTGACCGGCCTTTCGGGGCCACTCCCTCACATCGGGGCATATCGCCCCAGCTATGAAAGACACTGACATGACCGACGCACAGTCCCGGATCAAAGAGACCGTAACCGCAAACCCGGTCGTCCTCTACATGAAGGGCACCAAAACCATGCCGCAATGCGGGTTTTCCAGCCGCGTTGCAGGCATCCTGAACTTCATGGGCGTTGAGTATACCGACGTCAACGTTCTGGCGGATGACGAAATCCGTCAGGGGATCAAGGATTTTTCGGATTGGCCGACGATCCCGCAGCTCTACGTCAAAGGTGAATTTGTCGGCGGCTGCGACATCATCACCGAAATGACCCTGTCGGGCGAATTGGATCAGTTGTTCGCCAACAGCGGCGTGAGCTTTGATCAGGAAAAGGCGGATCAAATCCGCGCTGCCAACAAGTAATCGACAACAGTCAAAAGAAAGACCCGGCCAAAACGCCGGGTCTTTTGCATTTGCTCTAGCGGGGCAATTCGCGGCAATCGGAGAACAGCGCGGATTCGTCGTTGGTGACGGGATTGAGCCATCCCAGCATCGCGCGACCCGCCTCGGTCCACCATAAATAGCCCTGCACCGTCGGATCGCCGCGGTATTTGGTGCCTGATGCGACGGGAACAGCCGTGAGGGTGACGACATTGCCTTCGGCCATCAGGACGACCTGCGGCGCTCCGTCAGAACTGACATAAACCGCCGTCACCGTCGCGCCGCGCTCGCAGACGTAATCGACCACCTCCAACTTGGCGATTGCCAGCGCAGCCCCCGGCAACAGGACCGGCGCGATAGCGACCGCAGCGATCGTGCAAATACGGCGAACTGCGGCGATCATGGCTGCCCCCTGTCTTCGACGGCATCGGCCAAGGCCTCGGCCTGGGCGGCCAGTTCCATCAGCGTTTCTGTCACATGCAACGGCACCACCGGCACTTCGACCCGCTGCGGTTCGGGCGACGGGCGGGCCTCCAGCTCGTCGATCTTGCTGCGCAGTTCGGAATTTTCCAGCTCCAGCACGCGCATCTGTTCCTGCATCGCGACGGTTTTGTCCGCCAGCATCAGTCCCGACATCAGCAGCAACTGCGCCTCGGGCATCCGGCCCATATGGGTATTCAGGGTCGTGGCCTCTGTATCCAGTAGCGAGGCTGCGGTTTGCAGGAACTCTTCCTCGCCCGGTTGGCAGGCGACGGAAAAACTGCGCCCACCGATCGTAATCGTCACCTGCGGCATTACTGCGCCTCCTCGATAATCGGTGCCAGAGCGGCCAGAACGGCTGCAATCTCGGCGGCATCGGTCTGACGTTCCGCCCGCAGCGCTTCGAGTTCGGCCTGCATGGCCCGGTTGATCAATTCCGGCTCCACCACCCCTGTTTCGGCGGCGCTGCGCAGACGGTCGGAGGTCACGCGCACTTCGGCATGGGTTTCGCGCAAGGCCTGCAAATCGGCAGCAAGCGCGATCACCTGCGACTTGGCCGCTTCAGCGGCGGCGCTCAGATCCGCGATCTTGCTCTCTTGCCGCTCTTTGAGCGTCTTGACGCGGGCTTCGAGGTCCGCGACGGCCTGTTTTTCGGCGGCCAATTCGACCTGCAACCTTTCGACCCTTGCCTCCAGGTCGGCGGTATCCACGCTGACCCCGGCCTTTGGGGCTGATGCCTGAGCCGCCAGCCCGATCCGAATACGGTCCAATGCCGCGCTCAGTCTGCGTTCCAGTTCCGCAATATCGCTCACCTGCGCCTCGCTTTCTACCTGCCAAACCCGTTCGGCCATTGATCTGCCGAATCATTCCTTTGAGGTCAAAGCCTAAGGGAAACCGGCAAAAGGGCAAAGACCGGGCCGAACTGGCTGTTCTTTCGCGCCGCAATGTCACCCTCGCGCTTGATCTTGGATGGTTCCCTGATATGACGCGGGGGATACTTTCCTAAGTACCAGCAGAGGATTGCACTTTGGATATTGCCGCCCTGCGCGCTGCGCACCCCGACCACTGGATGAAGGCCACCGCCATCCGTACCCTGACCCTTGATGCTGTCGCCGGGGCAAACTCGGGCCACTCCGGCATGCCGATGGGCATGGCGGACGTCGCGACCGTTTTGTTCGAAAAGCATCTGAACTTTGACCCCAAGGCACCGCTCTGGCCGAACCGCGACCGGTTCATCCTGTCGGCAGGCCACGGGTCGATGCTGATCTATTCTCTGCTCTACCTCACCGGCTATGCCGAAGTGACCCTCGACGAGATCAAGAATTTCCGTCAGTGGGGCGCCAAGACCGCAGGCCACCCGGAAAACTTCCACCTCGACGGCGTTGAAACCACCACTGGCCCCTTGGGTCAGGGCATCGCGAACTCGGTCGGCTTTGCCATCGCCGAAGAAATCCAGCGCGCCCGTTTCGGCAAAAAAATCGTCAATCACCGCACCTATGTCATCGCCGGCGACGGCTGTCTGATGGAGGGCGTCAGCCAGGAATCCATCGGTCTGGCGGGCAAGCACGAACTGGGCAACCTGATCGTGCTGTGGGACAACAACAACATCACCATCGACGGCACCGTCGAGATGTCGGACAAAACCGACCAGTGCGCCCGCTTCGCGGCCTCTGGTTGGCACGTTCAGGCCATCGACGGCCATGATCCGGTCGCCATCGACGCAGCCCTTACCGCTGCCAAGGCCGATCCGCGCCCCTCGATGATCGCCTGCAAGACCCACATCGCGATCGGCCACAAGGCGCAGGACACCTCCAAGGGTCACGGCGCCCTGACCGACAAGGACCAACTGGCTGCCGCCAAGGCCGCCTATGGCGTCAACTGGGGCCCCTACGAGGTCGCAGCAGATGTCAAAGCCCAGTGGGAAGCCATGGGCGCACGCGGTGCCGCAGTCCGCGCCGCATGGGAGGCCGAGTTCGCCGCCCTGTCCGACAACCGCCGTGCGGAATTCAACCGCCAACTGGCGGGCGAAGCTCCGAAAAAACTTGCTGGCGCGATCCGTACCTTCAAGCGTCAGGTGTCCGAGACCGCACCGAAGGTTGCAACCCGCAAATCGTCGGAAATGGTGCTGGAGATCGTGAACCCGATCCTGCCGGAAACCGTCGGCGGTTCCGCTGACCTCACCGGGTCGAACAACACCAAGACCGGCGATCTGGGCGTGTTCATGCCCGACAACCGCAAGGGCCGTTACATCTACTTTGGTATCCGCGAACACGCGATGGCCTCGGCGATGAACGGTATGGCCCTGCACGGCGGCGTGCGCCCCTATGGCGGCACCTTTATGTGCTTTGCCGACTACGCCCGCCCTGCCATGCGCCTGTCTGCGTTGATGAAGCAGCCGGTTGTCTATGTGATGACCCACGACTCGATCGGTCTGGGCGAAGACGGCCCGACCCACCAGCCGGTCGAACACCTCGCCATGTTGCGCGCGACCCCGAACACCCTGGTGTTCCGTCCCGCCGACACGGTCGAGACCGCCGAAGCCTGGGAAATCGCGCTGACGCAGACCGAAACTCCGTCGGTTCTGGCCCTGTCGCGGCAAAACCTGCCGACCGTGCGCAAGACCCACACCAACAAGAACCTGACCGCTCAGGGGGCCTATATTCTGGCTGATGCCGAAGCGGGCAAGCGTCAGGTGATCCTGATGGCAACCGGTTCGGAAATCGAAATCGCGTTGGCGGCGCGTGACATGCTCGAAGCAGAAGGCATCGGCACCCGCGTGGTCTCGGTCCCCTGTATGGAGCTGTTTGACGCGCAGGACGAAGCCTACCGCAAGCGCGTGTTGCCGGCCGGTCCGGTGCGCGTTGCCGTCGAAGCCGCCGTGCGTCAGGGCTGGGACAAGTACCTGCTGGGCGAGCGCGGCAAAGAAGCCAAGTCCGGCTTTGTCGGGATGGAAGGCTTTGGCGCCTCGGCACCGGCGGAAACGCTCTATGAAAAGTTTGGCATCACCGCCGCGGCTGTCGCAGCCAAGGCCAAGAGCCTGCTCTGATTGGCAGCACATCGCCTAACCGGAAACGCCGCGCTGATCAGCGCGGCGTTTTACGTTGGGGGGCTCTGCCCCCTCGGCCCTGACGGGCCTCACCCCCGGGATATTTGCAGCACAAAGGCAGCAGCACGCCCGCTAGGCTGCGGTCAGCGCCCGAAGCGCCTTGGCCAGCACCAGCAGCCACGGGGCGGCGTGCAAGACCAGATCAAAGATATCGATTGGCCGGACCAAGGTCCCCGCCGCGAGCATGCGCAGTTTTTCGATCAGATGCGGCTCCGGGAAAAACGGCGCCAGCCCGAGGGTCAGGGCAGCGATAATCGCGAGCGAGAAGGGAATCGAATCCAGGGTAGACATCGGGAGCTCCTTATATGTTGAAAATATAATATATTTGATAAAACAAAAACGCCACAGGTTTCCCTGGGCGTCTTGAGAGAAGTGGCGCGGTTGACGGGGCTCGAACCCGCGACCCCCGGCGTGACAGGCCGG